>NZ_POXL01000023.1:0-294 GCF_003044645.1 Neisseria subflava | reverse complement strand
TAGCGCCGGCTGCACCAGTATCACCTTTGTCGCCTTTAGCGCCGGCTGCACCAGTATCACCTTTGTCGCCTTTAGCGCCGGCTACACCAGTATCACCTTTGTCGCCTTTAGCGCCGGCTGCACCAGTATCACCTTTGTCGCCTTTAGCGCCGGCTGCACCAGTGTCACCTTTGTCGCCTTTAGCGCCGGCTGCACCAGTATCACCTTTGTCGCCTTTAGCGCCGGCTGCACCAGTATCACCTTTGTCGCCTTTAGCGCCGGCTACACCAGTATCACCTTTGTCGCCTTTAGCGC
>NZ_POXL01000022.1:0-651 GCF_003044645.1 Neisseria subflava | reverse complement strand
GTCATATGCCGGAGCGAGCGAGCTTGGAAGTTGGGGAAGAGGGCATAGACGTTTTGTTTGAATAAGGCAGATTAAAGGCCGTCTGAAGGGGAAGTCAACAAGGTTGATTACCTTTCAGACGGCCTTTAATCCATTTATTTTATCTGCTCTAGATTATTAGACGGAATTTGGCTGCCTATAGAAAGCTTTGTTATGGAAGAGATTATATCTGATAGGTTTAAAGGGAAAGGGGATTATATTTTTGATATGAAATTTGATAAATTTGTTGGATATATAATTTTTTAGGGGCTGACGTAGATTAGCCCTAAATTCCACACCAATCCCGCAGAATTTTAAGCTGTTGAGACGGTGTGCCGAAGTTAAACCGAAATTCGCATTCTTTCAAGAACAGCGGGAAGGATTTGCGATCAATTCCGTTGTATTTGCGCAAGACGCGTTTTGCCTGATTCCAAAAATTCTCAATGCCGTTAATGTGGTTCTGACGGTCTGCAAATTCCTTGGAATGGGTGATGCGGTAATGGATGAAACCGCTCACGTCCAACTTGTCGTAGCTGCTCAGGCTATCCGTGTAAACAATGCTGTCCGGCATGATTTTCTTTTTAATGACAGGGAGTAACGTTTCAGACTTGGCATTATCTACGACAATGGGAT
>NZ_POXL01000021.1:0-800 GCF_003044645.1 Neisseria subflava | reverse complement strand
GACGACTACGTCGCCATGTTGTTCATGCTGTTCGAAGGCATACCAGATGCCTTCTTCTTCACACAGACGGTTGATAAAGTCGAAGTCGCTTTCGAGATACTGGGTCACATACTCGCGTACGCTGTAGTTGCGGCTCTTTTGGAAACGGTAGTCGACACCGGAGAAACCGTGGTGTTTGAAGACGGCGGCAACGATGTCGGGGACGGTTTGGTGTTGAAACAGCCGGGAAGTTTGGAAATGTTTCATTGCCGCGAAACGCGGCTCTAAAACAAAGCGGTAAACGGCTTCATCCTTGGATACCGACAACTTCTCGCATGAGGTGATAATGCCCTGCCATTGCTTTGCCGGCGGGTTGTCTGAAGCAGACCCGAATGCCCCGGCCACTTCCGACAGTAAGCCTTCCTGCGGACGAATCTCAAACGCTGCGCGCTGGTTGAGGTAGGAAGACAGAGGCAGGGAGGAATCGGTCGAGGTGGCAGTGATTTCGACACGGTAAGCGGTATTGACCGCTTCGGATGCGCTGAAAGAGCGGACTGAAAGTGAGGGGGAAAAACGGGCAAAGGTAAGGTGGTAGGATTGGCGGGCGGTCATGACAGACAATTTTAGAATGACAATGAATTTGATATATTAACTTGGATTATGCTGATGGTAAAGCAAATGGGATAAATGGAAAAAAGGCCGTCTGAAAGGTAATCAACCTTGTTGACTTCCCCTTCAGACGGCCTTTAATCTGCCTTATTCAAACAAAACGTCTATGCCCTCTTCCCCAACTTCCAAGCTCGCTCGCTCCGGCATATGAC
>NZ_POXL01000020.1:0-1033 GCF_003044645.1 Neisseria subflava | reverse complement strand
ACACATCGCCTTCAGATGGCTTTGCGCACTCACTTTAATCAGCCCGAAATAGGCTGCCCGGGCATAGCGGAATTTACGGTGTAACGTACCGAAGCTTTGTTCGACTACATAACGGGTCTTCGACAAATGTCGGTTGCGTTTGGTTTGCACTTCCGACAGCGGATGTTTGCGGTGGGCTTTGCGCATAATGCCGTCCTGTAGCCAATACTCTTCCAGATGTTGCCGGTTTTCCTCACTGTCATAGCCTTTGTCGGCATAGACGGTCGTACCTTTGGGCAGTCCTTCCAACAAAGGCAACAGGTGTTTGCACTCATGGGCATTGGCAGGGGTAATGTGCAGTTTCTCGATATAGCCTTCCGCATCGGTACGGGTATGTTGTTTGTAACCGAGTTTGTAGAGGCCGTTTTTCTTGATCCAACGGGCATCGCTGTCTTTACTCGGTGTGTTTTGGCCGCTGACTTGTCCTTCTTCATCGACTTCTATGGCCTAACGCTGTTTGCTGCCGGCGGTCTGAATAATGGTGGCGTCAACGACGGCGGCGGATGCTTTCTCTACTTTTAGGCCTTTTTCAGTCAGTTGGCGGTTAATCAGTTTGAGCAATTCGGACAGGGTGTTGTCTTGCGCCAGCCAGTTGCGGTAGCGGCATAAGGTGCTGTAATCGGGGATGCTCAGTTCGTCAAAACGGCAAAACAGGTTGAAATCGATGCGGGTGATGAGGCTGTGTTCCAGTTCGGGATCGGAGAGGCTGTGCCATTGTCCGAGCAGGACGGCTTTGAACATGGACAACAGGGGATAGGTAGGACGACCGCGGTGGTCTCGGAGGTAACGGGTTTTTTGACGATTCAGGTACTGTTCGATCGGTTACCAATCAATCACCTGATCCAACTTCAATAGCGGGAAACGGTCGATGTGTTTGGCGATCATGGCTTGTGCAGTTTGCTGGAAGAAGGTGCTCATGGAAAATCCCCTAAATGTCTTGATGGGATTTAGGGGATTTTGGGGAATTTTGCAAAGGTCTCAGGCCGTCTGAAAC
>NZ_POXL01000019.1:0-1218 GCF_003044645.1 Neisseria subflava | reverse complement strand
CTACAGCGTACGCGAGTATGTGACCCAGTATCTCGAAAGCGACTTCGACTTTATCAACCGTCTGTGTGAAGAAGAAGGCATCTGGTATGCCTTCGAACAGCATGAACAACATGGCGACGTAGTCGTCTTCGGCGACAGTCCCGAACACTATTTGCGCAGCCAAGGCTTACCCGTTTCCTACCGTCCCCATGCCGGACTGGAAAGCGTCGGTACCGAAGCATTATTCAACCTCAGCATCCGTCACAACCCCATCGTCGAAGGCATACGCACGGCCGACTACAACTACCGCAGTGCCGATACCGACCTCTTTGCCGAAACCGACAACAAACAGTCGGAAGAATCAGCCGACAATACCGTCTTATTGGGCAAACAGCAGCACTGGGGCCTTCATCCTAAAACAACCGACGAAGCCCAAGTTCAGACGACCCTGTTGAACGAAGCCAACCTCTGCCGTCAAACCGTCGCCAACGGTAGCGGCAACGTCGTCTCCATGACGCCGATGAAGGTGTTCCAAACCGATGTCTCCTTCCCCGAAGCCCCCGACGGCTGGCTGGTACTTTCCATGGAACACAGCGGCAGCCGCGATACCGCCTACAGCCATACCTTTACCGCCATCCCCGCCCAACTCGCCTACCGTCCCGAACGCACCACCCCGCGCCCGCATATCGACGGTACCTTACCGGCACGGGTAACTGCGGCGGAGAACTGCACCTATGCCTACATCGACGATATGGGACGCTACCGCGTCAAATTACCGTTTGATTTGGACGAATGGAGTCCGGGCGGGGAAAGCCGTCCCGTCCGACTGGCCAAACCGTATGCCGGTCCCGAATACGGCATCCACTTCCCCTTACACGAAGGCACCGAAGTGATGCTGTCCTTCGTCCAGGGTAATCCCGACCGTCCGTATATCTCCGGCGTCATGCACGACAGCGCCCATCCCGACCATATCCCTGCCGACTGGAACACAAGAAACGTCATCCGCACCTGGGCGAACAACAAACTGAGGATGGAAGACCTGCAGGGACAGGAACACATCAAACTTGCCACCGACTACCAAAAATCCCAACTCAACCTCGGCCACATCGTCGACTCAAATCGTGAGAAACGCGGAGAGAACGGCGAAGGCTTCGAATTGAGAACCGACGGTTGGGGTGCGGTACGGGCAGGCAAGGGCATACTCGTCAGCGCACAAAACCAAGACGCCGGCGGCAAAGT
>NZ_POXL01000018.1:0-1835 GCF_003044645.1 Neisseria subflava | reverse complement strand
GCCTCTTTCAGGTCTTTAAGGGCGTCTTTCAGACGGCCCCTTTGGGTTTCTTCATCGGTGTGGTGGTTGTTGGCCGTTTGGGCGGCTTTGTTCAGGCTTTTGGCCAGGGAGAGTGCTTGTTCGAGTTGGGCGACGGCATCGTCCATATCCAGCACTTTGCCGCCGGCGTCTTGGTTTTGTGCGCTGACGAGTATGCCCTTGCCCGCCCTTACCGCGCCCCAACCGTCGGTTCTGAGTTCGAAGCCTTCGCCGTTCTCTCCGCGCTTCTCACGATTTGAGTCGACGATATGGCCAAGGTTGAGTTGGGATTTCTGATAGTCGGTGGCAAGTTTGATGTGTTCCTGACCTTGCAGGTCTTCCATCCTCAGTTTGTTGTTCGCCCAGGTACGGATGACGTTTCTTGTGTTCCAATCGGCAGGGATATGGTCGGTATGGGCACTGTCGTGCATCACTCCGGAGATATACGGACGGTCGGGATTACCCTGTACGAAGGAGAGCATCACTTCGGTGCCTTCATGTAAGGGAAAGTGAATGCCGTATTCAGGACCGGCATACGGTTTGGCCAGTCGGACGGGACGGCTTTCCCCGCCCGGACTCCATTCATCCAAGTCAAACGGGAGTTTGACGCGGTAACGGCCCATATCGTCGATATAGGCGTAGGTGCAGTTTTCTGCCGCAGTGACCCGTGCCGGTAAGGTACCGTCGATATGCGGACGCGGGGTGATGCGTTCGGGACGGTAGGCGAGTTGGGCGGAGATGGCGGTAAAGGTATGGCTGTAGGCGGTATCTCTGCTGCCGCTGTGTTCCATGGAAAGTACCAGCCAGCCGTCGGGTGCTTCGGGGAAGGAAACATCGGTTTGGAACACCTTCATCGGTGTCATGGAGACGACGTTGCCGCTACCGTTGGCGACGGTTTGACGGCAGAGGTTGGTTTCGTTCAACAGGGTCGTCTGAACTTGGGCTTCGTCGGTTGTTTTAGGATGAAGGCCCCAGTGCTGCTGTTTGCCCAATAAGACGGTATTGTCGGCAGATTCTTCGGATTGTTTATTGTCGGCTTCGGCAAAAAGGTCGGTATCGGCACTGCGGTAGTTGTAGTCGGCCGTGCGTATGCCTTCGACGATGGGGTTGTGACGGATGCTTAAGTTAAAGAGTGCTTCGGTACCGACACTCTCCAATCCGGCATGGGGGCGGTAGGAAACGGGTAAGCCTTGGCTGCGCAAATAGTGTTCGGGACTGTCGCCGAAGGCGACTACGTCGCCATGTTGTTCATGCTGTTCGAAGGCATACCAGATGCCTTCTTCTTCACACAGACGGTTGATAAAGGCAAAGTCGCTTTCGAGATACTGGGTGACATACTCGCGTACGCTGTAGTTGCGGCTCTTTTGGAAACGGTAGTCGACACCGGAGAAACCGTGGTGTTTGAAGACGGCGGCAACGATGTCGGGGACGGTTTGGTGTTGAAACAGCCGGGAGGATTGGAAATGTTTTAAAGCCGCGAAACGCGGCTCTAAAACAAAGCGGTAAACGGTTTCATCCTTGGATACGGACAACTTCTCGCATGAGGTGATAATGCCCTGCCATTGCTTTGCCGGCGGGTTGTCTGAAGCAGACCCGAATGTCCCGGCCACTTCCGACAGTAAGCCTTCCTGCGGACGAATCTCAAACGCTGCGCGCTGGTTGAGGTAGGAAGACAGAGGCAGGGAGGAATCGGTCGAGGTGGCGGTAATTTCGACACGGTAAGCGGTATTGACCGCCTCGGATGCGCTAAAGGAGCGGACTGAAAGTGAAGGGGAAAAACGGGCAAAGGTAAGGTGGTAGGATTGGCGGGCGGTCAT
>NZ_POXL01000017.1:0-4397 GCF_003044645.1 Neisseria subflava | reverse complement strand
AGTTGGAACTGAATAATTGGATCAATACCCTGGTAACGGAAATGACCGACCCGAGCGACGAGCTGCAGGCAACACATCCGTTAAGGGAGGCAAAAGTATTGGTGGAAGATATCGAGGACAACCCGGGCTTCTTCAAAGTCCGCCTGTTTGCCCGCCCGCACTTCCAAATCGAAGGCTTGGATGTCAACTTGTCATTGGTATCTCAAATGCCTAAAGAGAAGAAATAAGCAATTTGGCAAACTTGAAAAATCCTCTTTCCAAAAAGGAAAGAGGATTTTTTTAATCACTCCCAACGCTGGGCAGACTACTAATCAGAGCACATCCGCATGCAGTCTTGCAACCATCAACAGCAACTGCTTTACCTTCAAACATCATATACTGACTGCCTTCAATAATCGGATTGTCGCCATGACCGGTTATAGGGCAACTAACCAAATCGCCAACTAGTGCCGCAGGTTTTCCTTCAATAGTCATTTGGGAAGATGCTTGAATGACCATACCACCATGCGTAGTAGAATCACCCAATCTAATAATACCCTTCATTTTTACATTCCTTTGCCGTCAAAATTCCTATAAACCAGATTGTAGATCTCAAACATTACCATAAGCCTGAATCAAACGCCCCATATAAAAACCATTATCCGTATTCCAACCAAATAACTGATTTTTCTGCTCAGTATTTTCAACAGCCAGACCTAACATGAGCAATTGATTTTCCGAAGCAAGAGGTCCCATAAAAAGCCCAGGATTATGTCTTAAAACACTATTTCTGTCGTAATGCCAGTCCCCTCCTGCTGCCTTAATACCATCCATATATTGCTGGATTTCCTCATGTGAGGAAGCAAACCATACTGCATCAACTGCTTCACCATGTAATCCATAATCCACATATTTTTTCAATAACTGTGGTTGTTTTCCATCATCCAGCGTAATAGGTCGTTGTACCCATGCACGAATTGGTAGATTATTCTGTTTAGCCAAATGCAGAGAGGAAAAAACTATCCAGGTTACTGTTTCAGTAAATTCTAAATCATCTACATCTGGATTTAACCAAGCTGACAAAACAGCATGGATACCTTCCGGTTCGGATTTCTCAAACCAATTATCGATAAATCCACTCATATCCTGTAGAGGCATTATGGCCAGATCCAAATTTTCTATACCAATAGTTTCCGACATATTGATTAGTTTATTTTGCCAGGCTTCATAAATATCGTTGTCAGGAGTATGGATATGTACGGTCAATTTTTTTGAAAACTCAGCCAAAGATCTCATTCTTTCTTCTAATTGCCACACCGTTGTTTCATGACACAATGGTCGTTCAAAGTTATCTTCTTCATCAATAAAAGCAATACAATCAAATCTCTCATTACCTTTAGTTTCAGCAATTACATCATTCAGTGCAATTTCAGACGGCAGAGCTACATAAGCGTCTATTACAGCAACCCTCTTACCAGCCCACTCTGTCCACTTTCTACGAATATTGTCTTTTTCTTTCTGCCATGCCTCCATAGCGGCATAACGATGGACTGAAGAAATATAGCGGTAAGAAAGTACTGCAAACCATATAACAGGAAAGACCAACGAATAAATTGCATACTTTTTCAGCAATAAAATCCATAGCAATGAACAGCAACATGCAAATGCCAAAGTAGCGGCCCACATCCATGGTTTTCCCCACTTATTTTTGACTTCTGGAACTAATGTTGCGGGAACTTCAGGAATATTCCATTGCATTTTAAATAGCCTTATACTCAAAAAATCAATTATATATAAAAATAACCATATTGGTTAAATATTAGCACATAGATTCTTAATATTATCTATGTAACTATCTAACCATTTATTAATTAACGTTTAATATAGAACTATACATGCTCTTCTAAAAAATTGTCATCCTATATACAAGTCCATTTAACCATGGACTTAACTATATGCAATATATCAAAATTATTCTAAGCTTCAAAAGCTTCTAAGTAAAAAGCTTAACCAGCTATTTAATAAATAAAATACAACATTTAAATCTGAAAATTTTATCCTCAACCTAAAAAATACTTATCTGCTAAGACAGATTCTCCTAAATTTATTCCGATCCAAACAATAAGTTCTCTTTAATATTCCTAATTTTATCGCGTAACACAGCCGCTTCTTCAAACTGCAAATCCCTAGCCGCCTGTTGCATGGCTTTTTCCAGTTTGGCAATTTCTTTAATTGCGTCTTCTTCGTTGTGGATTTCCCCGACTTTGACTTTGTTTTTGCCTTTCAGACGACCTTTGCCGTTGTCTTCTTCGTGGTACACGCCATCAATGATGTCTTTGACCTGTTTTTTAATCTGTTGCGGTACGATGCCGTGTTCTTCGTTAAATTTAATCTGTTTTTCGCGGCGGCGTTCGGTTTCGTCGATGGCAGCTTTCATGGAGTCGGTAATTTTGTCGGCGTACAGGATGGCGACGCCGTTCACGTTGCGCGCAGCGCGGCCTATGGTTTGAATCAGGCTGCGGTGCGAGCGCAGAAAGCCTTCTTTGTCGGCGTCGAGGATGGCGACGAGGGAGACTTCGGGGATGTCGAGGCCTTCGCGTAAGAGGTTGATGCCGACGAGTACGTCAAACAGGCCGAGCCGTAAATCTCTAATAATTTCAACGCGCTCTACGGTGTCGATGTCGCTGTGCAGGTAGCGTACTTTGATGCCGAGTTCGCTGTAATAGTCGGTGAGTTGCTCCGCCATGCGTTTGGTGAGGGTGGTAACGAGCACACGTTCGCCTTTTTGGATGCGGTCGTTGATTTCGCTCATTAAATCGTCAACTTGGGTGGCGACGGGGCGGATGATGATTTGGGGGTCGACCAGCCCGGTGGGGCGGACGACTTGTTCGACTACTTGTCCGGCGTGTTCTTCTTCGTATTTGGCGGGGGTAGCGGAAACGAAGACTGTTTGTGGCATAACTTTTTCAAATTCGTGGAATTTGAGCGGGCGGTTGTCGCGTGCGGAAGGCAGGCGGAAGCCGTAATCCACGAGGTTTTGCTTACGCGATGCGTCGCCTTTATACATGCCGCCGATTTGGGTAACGGTAACGTGGCTTTCGTCGATGAACATGATGGCGTTGTCAGGCAGGTAGTCCATCAGCGTGGGCGGCGGTTCGCCTTCTTTTTTGCCGGAGAAGTGGCGGGAGTAGTTTTCGATACCTTTGCAGAAACCCATTTCGTAGAGCATTTCGAGGTCGAAGCGGGTGCGCTGTTCGATGCGTTGTTGCTCGACGGGGCGTTGTTCGCAAGCGAAAAATTCGATGCGTTCGCGCAGCTCTTCTTTGATGGACTCGCAGGCGCGCAATACGGTGTCGCGCGGGGTAACGTAGTGGCTGGACGGGAAGACGGTGTAGCGGCCGACGCGCTGGTGCAGGCTGCCTGAAAGCGGGTCGAACATATCGAGGCGGTCGATTTCGTCATCGAACAGGCTGATGCGCAAGGCGTTTTCGGAGCTTTCGGCGGGGTACACGTCAATCACGTCGCCGCGCACGCGGAAGCTGCCGCGTTTGAAGTCCAAATCGCCGCGTTCGTACTGCATTGAAACGAGCGTGGCGATGATGTCGCGCTGCTCAATGGTGTCGCCTTCTTTGACGGACAACACCATTTGTTGATACTCGGTCGGGTCACCGATACCGTAAATGGCGGACACGGTGGCAACGATAATCACGTCGTCGCGCGTCATCAGGTTTTTGGTGGCAGAAAGGCGCATCTGCTCGATGTGCTCGTTGATCGCGCTGTCTTTTTCTATGAACAAATCACGGCTGGGTACATAGGCTTCGGGTTGGTAATAGTCGTAGTAGGAGACGAAATATTCCACCGCATTTTCGGGGAAAAACTCGCGCATTTCGGCATAGAGTTGGGCGGCAAGGGTTTTATTGTGCGCCATGATGATGGCGGGACGGCCGCTTTGGGCGATGACGTTCGCCATGGTGTAGGTTTTGCCCGAACCGGTTACGCCGAGCAGGGTTTGATAAGCAAGGCCGTCTGAAAGTCCTTCGAGCAAGCCAGCAATGGCAGTGGGCTGGTCACCGGCAGGAGGAAATGGCTGATGAAGTTTAAACGGAGAATTGGGATATTGAATGACTTCCATAAGACGGCCTGTTTTATGCTCAGGTAAAGAGAGGATTATAACAAAGGGCCGTCTGAAAATTGATAGTGTGCCAATCTGATAAGACTAAATATTTCTTCTCCTTCCTTAGCTAACTGAGGTTGGTTGTGTTAACTGGACAATTAAACTACCCTCTCCCAGGACGTGCCTGTGCACGTCCTTTTTTCTTTATCCGCCTCCTCCCTTTCGATCAGATTTCTACCCCATAAAAGGCTTACACTCCGCATCATTGCCCCTAAATATCTCCTCACCATCCGTACAGCTGCCC
>NZ_POXL01000016.1:0-5786 GCF_003044645.1 Neisseria subflava | reverse complement strand
CCATATAAATGCATACGACATAATAACGCAAATAACGTTCGATTTCAAACATTCCAAACGGTTAACCGTAACTTTCGGTACTTTTGTTCAAGAATAACAACAGGGTAACCATACATAATTCAAATACCAAGAATGCACGAACACTCAATAGGTATCGGAAGGGGTATCGGTTTATCAATATCCTTGCACCCATTACCCCATCCCCTATCGCCAAACCGACAGAACCGACAGGCATGTAAAAAGCCCCCGACATCAGTCGGGGGCTTCGGAATGGGTGTTTGGCGGTGACCTACTTTCACATGGAAGAACCACACTATCATCGGCGCTGAGTCGTTTCACGGTCCTGTTCGGGATGGGAAGGCGTGGAACCAACTCGCTATGGCCGCCAAACTTAAACTGTTACAAATTGGTAAAGCCTTAATCAATTATTTGGTGATGACTGAATCAGTCAGTAAGCTTTTATCTTTTGAAGTTCTTCAAATGATAGAGTCAAGCCTCACGAGCAATTAGTATGGGTTAGCTTCACGCGTTACCGCGCTTCCACACCCCACCTATCAACGTCCTGGTCTCGAACGACTCTTTAGTGTGGTTAAACCACAAGGGAAGTCTCATCTTCAGGCGAGTTTCGCGCTTAGATGCTTTCAGCGCTTATCTCTTCCGAACTTAGCTACCCGGCTATGCAACTGGCGTTACAACCGGTACACCAGAGGTTCGTCCACTCCGGTCCTCTCGTACTAGGAGCAGCCCCCGTCAAACTTCCAACGCCCACTGCAGATAGGGACCAAACTGTCTCACGACGTTTTAAACCCAGCTCACGTACCACTTTAAATGGCGAACAGCCATACCCTTGGGACCGACTACAGCCCCAGGATGTGATGAGCCGACATCGAGGTGCCAAACTCCGCCGTCGATATGAACTCTTGGGCGGAATCAGCCTGTTATCCCCGGAGTACCTTTTATCCGTTGAGCGATGGCCCTTCCATACAGAACCACCGGATCACTATGTCCTGCTTTCGCACCTGCTCGACTTGTCGGTCTCGCAGTTAAGCTACCTTTTGCCATTGCACTATCAGTCCGATTTCCGACCGGACCTAGGTAACCTTCGAACTCCTCCGTTACTCTTTGGGAGGAGACCGCCCCAGTCAAACTGCCTACCATGCACGGTCCCCGACCCGGATTACGGGTCTGGGTTAGAACCTCAAAGACACCAGGGTGGTATTTCAAGGACGGCTCCACAGAGACTGGCGTCTCTGCTTCAAAGCCTCCCACCTATCCTACACAAGTGACTTCAAAGTCCAATGCAAAGCTACAGTAAAGGTTCACGGGGTCTTTCCGTCTAGCAGCGGGTAGATTGCATCTTCACAACCACTTCAACTTCGCTGAGTCTCAGGAGGAGACAGTGTGGCCATCGTTACGCCATTCGTGCGGGTCGGAACTTACCCGACAAGGAATTTCGCTACCTTAGGACCGTTATAGTTACGGCCGCCGTTTACTGGGGCTTCGATCCGATGCTTGCACATCTTCAATTAACCTTCCAGCACCGGGCAGGCGTCACACCCTATACGTCCACTTTCGTGTTAGCAGAGTGCTGTGTTTTTAATAAACAGTCGCAGCCACCTATTCTCTGCGACCCTCCAGGGCTTACGGAGCAAGTCCTTAACCTTAGAGGGCATACCTTCTCCCGAAGTTACGGTATCAATTTGCCGAGTTCCTTCTCCTGAGTTCTCTCAAGCGCCTTAGAATTCTCATCCTGCCCACCTGTGTCGGTTTGCGGTACGGTTCAATTCAAACTGAAGCTTAGTGGCTTTTCCTGGAAGCGTGGTATCGGTTACTTCATGTCCGTAGACACTCGTCATCACTTCTCGGTGTTAAGAAGACCCGGATTTGCCTAAGTCTTCCACCTACCGGCTTAAACAAGCTATTCCAACAGCTTGCTAACCTAACCTTCTCCGTCCCCACATCGCATTTGAATCAAGTACAGGAATATTAACCTGTTTCCCATCGACTACGCATTTCTGCCTCGCCTTAGGGGCCGACTCACCCTACGCCGATGAACGTTGCGTAGGAAACCTTGGGCTTTCGGCGAGCGGGCTTTTCACCCGCTTTATCGCTACTCATGTCAACATTCGCACTTCTGATACCTCCAGCACACTTTACAATGCACCTTCATCGGCCTACAGAACGCTCCCCTACCATGCCAGTAAACTGGCATCCGCAGCTTCGGTTATAGATTTGAGCCCCGTTACATCTTCCGCGCAGGACGACTCGACCAGTGAGCTATTACGCTTTCTTTAAATGATGGCTGCTTCTAAGCCAACATCCTGGCTGTCTGGGCCTTCCCACTTCGTTTACCACTTAATCTATCATTTGGGACCTTAGCTGGCGGTCTGGGTTGTTTCCCTCTTGACAACGGACGTTAGCACCCGCTGTCTGTCTCCCGAGGAACCACTTGATGGTATTCTTAGTTTGCCATGGGTTGGTAAGTTGCAATAACCCCCTAGCCATAACAGTGCTTTACCCCCATCAGTGTCTTGCTCGAGGCACTACCTAAATAGTTTTCGGGGAGAACCAGCTATCTCCGAGTTTGTTTAGCCTTTCACCCCTATCCACAGCTCATCCCCGCATTTTGCAACATGCGTGGGTTCGGTCCTCCAGTACCTGTTACGGCACCTTCAACCTGGCCATGGATAGATCACTCGGTTTCGGGTCTACACTCAGCAACTGTTCGCCCTATTAAGACTCGGTTTCCCTACGCCTCCCCTATTCGGTTAAGCTCGCTACTGAATGTAAGTCGTTGACCCATTATACAAAAGGTACGCAGTCACACCACAAGGGTGCTCCCACTGTTTGTATGCATCAGGTTTCAGGTTCTATTTCACTCCCCTTCCGGGGTTCTTTTCGCCTTTCCCTCACGGTACTGGTTCACTATCGGTCGATGATGAGTATTTAGCCTTGGAGGATGGTCCCCCCATATTCAGACAGGATTTCACGTGTCCCGCCCTACTTTTCGTACGCTTAGTACCACTATTGAGATTTCGAATACGGGACTATCACCCACTATGGTCAAGCTTCCCAGCTTGTTCTTCTATCTCGATAGTTATCACGTACAGGCTCCTCCGCGTTCGCTCGCCACTACTTACGGAATCTCGGTTGATTTCTTTTCCTCCGGGTACTTAGATGGTTCAGTTCTCCGGGTTCGCTTCACTTATCCTATGTATTCAGATAAGGATACCTCCTAAGAGGTGGGTTTCCCCATTCGGACATCGCGGGATCATAGCTTTATTGCCAGCTCCCCCACGCTTTTCGCAGGCTTACACGTCCTTCGTCGCCTATCATCGCCAAGGCATCCACCTGATGCACTTATTCACTTGACTCTATCATTTCAAGAACCTCTTTGACTTCGTTTACCTACCCGTTGACTAGGGAAGTAAACTTGAAATTCCTACTTTGATAAAGCTTACTGCTTTGTTGTGTCTTAATCCTGCCTTTTGTGTTTCAGGATTAAGTCGATACAATCATCACCCAAATACTGTGTTTGTTTTCTTTTCTCTTACGAGAAATTTTTCATCCTTTGCAAAGAACAAAAAATCAAAACAAACTCATTGTCTTTGTTTGTTGATTTCGGCTTTCCAATTTGTTAAAGATCGATGCGTCGATATTTCACTTCGCAAATCAAAATAAGCTGCTAAGTATAGCAGGCTTCCTTTGATTTGTAAAGTTCTTGGTGGAGGCAAACGGGATCGAACCGATGACCCCCTGCTTGCAAAGCAGGTGCTCTACCAACTGAGCTATGCCCCCGTTCTTGGTGGGTCTGGGAGGACTTGAACCTCCGACCCCACGCTTATCAAGCGTGTGCTCTAACCAGCTGAGCTACAAACCCGGATTCTCTTCTTAAGCGAATCTTGTCTTCACTCAAGCTTTTCTCTTCCGCATCTTTTACAGTTTACCGATAAGTGTGAATGCATCAGACCTCTTCTTTCTCTAGAAAGGAGGTGATCCAGCCGCAGGTTCCCCTACGGCTACCTTGTTACGACTTCACCCCAGTCATGAAGCATACCGTGGTAAGCGGGCTCCTTGCGGTTACCCTACCTACTTCTGGTATCCCCCACTCCCATGGTGTGACGGGCGGTGTGTACAAGACCCGGGAACGTATTCACCGCAGTATGCTGACCTGCGATTACTAGCGATTCCGACTTCATGCACTCGAGTTGCAGAGTGCAATCCGGACTACGATCGGTTTTGTGAGATTGGCTCCACCTCGCGGCTTGGCTACCCTCTGTACCGACCATTGTATGACGTGTGAAGCCCTGGTCATAAGGGCCATGAGGACTTGACGTCATCCCCACCTTCCTCCGGCTTGTCACCGGCAGTCTCATTAGAGTGCCCAACTAAATGATGGCAACTAATGACAAGGGTTGCGCTCGTTGCGGGACTTAACCCAACATCTCACGACACGAGCTGACGACAGCCATGCAGCACCTGTGTTACGGCTCCCGAAGGCACTCCTCCGTCTCTGGAGGATTCCGTACATGTCAAGACCAGGTAAGGTTCTTCGCGTTGCATCGAATTAATCCACATCATCCACCGCTTGTGCGGGTCCCCGTCAATTCCTTTGAGTTTTAATCTTGCGACCGTACTCCCCAGGCGGTCAATTTCACGCGTTAGCTACGCTACTAAGCAATCAAGTTGCCCAACAGCTAATT
Source organism: Neisseria subflava (assembly GCF_003044645.1). GTDB lineage: Bacteria > Pseudomonadota > Gammaproteobacteria > Burkholderiales > Neisseriaceae > Neisseria > Neisseria subflava_B. Next base: position 1,083 of record NZ_POXL01000016.1, on the reverse strand, counting down.
GACATCGTTTAGGGCGTGGACTACCAGGGTATCTAATCCTGTTTGCTACCCACGCTTTCGAGCATGAACGTCAGTGTTATCCCAGGAGGCTGCCTTCGCCATCGGTATTCCTCCACATCTCTACGCATTTCACTGCTACACGTGGAATTCTACCTCCCTCTGACACACTCTAGTCACCCAGTTCAGAACGCAGTTCCCAGGTTGAGCCCGGGGATTTCACATCCTGCTTAAGTAACCGTCTGCGCTCGCTTTACGCCCAGTAATTCCGATTAACGCTCGCACCCTACGTATTACCGCGGCTGCTGGCACGTAGTTAGCCGGTGCTTATTCTTCAGGTACCGTCATCAGCTGTCGATATTAGCAACAGCCTTTTCTTCCCTGACAAAAGTCCTTTACAACCCGAAGGCCTTCTTCAGACACGCGGCATGGCTGGATCAGGCTTGCGCCCATTGTCCAAAATTCCCCACTGCTGCCTCCCGTAGGAGTCTGGGCCGTGTCTCAGTCCCAGTGTGGCGGATCATCCTCTCAGACCCGCTACTGATCGTCGCCTTGGTAGGCCTTTACCCCACCAACTAGCTAATCAGATATCGGCCGCTCGAATAACGCAAGGCCCGAAGGTCCCCTGCTTTCCTCCTCAGAGAATATGCGGTATTAGCTAATCTTTCGATTAGTTATCCCCCATTACTCGGTACGTTCCGATATATTACTCACCCGTTCGCCACTCGCCACCCAAGAAGCAAGCTTCTCTGTGCTGCCGTCCGACTTGCATGTGTAAAGCATGCCGCCAGCGTTCAATCTGAGCCAGGATCAAACTCTTATGTTCAATCTCTAACTTATAACTTCTGGTCTGCTTCAAAGAAACCGACAGGACAATGTCTAAAACATCATCTTGTCTGTCTTTCAAACAGTGTGAGGCCTAATGCACTCACACTTATCGGTAATCTGTTTTTTAAAGAGCGAATCGAATTATACAGTACATTTAGCAAATGTCAACTAAAATTATCGAAAATTTTAACTAACTGTGTTATACTGTCTGCTTCGTTTTCTTCACCGCGTCAGCAGCGAAGAACCGAACTATACGCC
>NZ_POXL01000015.1:0-7096 GCF_003044645.1 Neisseria subflava | reverse complement strand
GCGCTAAAGGCGACAAAGGTGATACTGGTGTAGCCGGCGCTAAAGGCGACAAAGGTGATACTGGTGCAGCCGGCGCTAAAGGCGACAAAGGTGATACTGGTGCAGCCGGCGCTAAAGGCGACAAAGGCGATAAAGGTGACACTGGCGCAGCCGGCGCTAAAGGCGACAAAGGTGACACTGGCGCAGCCGGCGCTAAAGGCGACAAAGGTGATACTGGTGCAGCCGGCGCTAAAGGCGACAAAGGTGATACTGGTGCAGCCGGCGCTAAAGGCGACAAAGGCGACAAAGGTGATACTGGTGCAGCCGGCGCTAAAGGCGACAAAGGTGACACTGGCGCAGCCGGTGCTAAAGGCGACAAAGGCGATAAAGGTGACACTGGTGCAGCCGGCGCTAAAGGCGACAAAGGCGACACTGGTGAAAAAGGTGACACTGGTGAAAAAGGTGGCAGCATCACAGGTGAAGTTGTAGATAATGGTGACGGTACCCATACAATCACTATTACTGATCTTGAGACCGGTACAGTCACTACTACCATCGTTAAAGACGGTAAAGACGGTGTAGATGGTAAGAATGCTAAAGCCGACGTTAAAGACAACGGCGATGGTACTCACACTGTAACCATCACTGATGGCGAAGGTAATACCACTACTACTATCGTTAAAGACGGTAAGAACGCTGAAGCCGACGTTAAAGACAACGGCAACGGTACTCACACTGTAACCATCAAAGACGGTAACGGTAATACCACTACTACCATCCTTAAAGACGGTGCAACTGGCGCTAAAGGCGACAAAGGTGACACTGGTGCAGCCGGCGCTAAAGGCGACAAAGGTGACACTGGTGCAGCTGGCGCTAAAGGCGACAAAGGTGACACTGGTGCAGCCGGCGCTAAAGGCGACAAAGGTGACACTGGTGCAGCCGGCGCTAAAGGCGATAAAGGTGACACTGGTGAAAAAGGTGGCAGCATCACAGGTGAAGTTGTAGATAATGGTGACGGTACCCATACAATCACTATTACTGATCTTGAGACCGGTTCAGTCACTACGACTATCGTTAAAGACGGTAAAGACGGTGTAGACGGTAAGAATGCCAAAGCCGACGTTAAAGATAACGGCGATGGTACTCACACTGTAACCATCACTGATGGCGAAGGTAATACCACTACCACTATCGTTAAAGACGGTAAGAACGCTGAAGCCGACGTTAAAGACAACGGCAACGGTACTCACACTGTAACCATCAAAGACGGTAACGGTAATACCACTACTACTATCGTTAAAGACGGTGCAACTGGTGCTAAAGGTGACACTGGTGCCGACGGTAAGAACGCTGAAGCTGACGTTAAAGACAACGGTGACGGTACTCATACTGTAACCATCAAAGACGGTAACGGTAACACCACTACTACCATCGTTAAAGACGGTGCAACTGGTGCTAAAGGTGATACCGGTGCCGACGGTAAGAACGCTGAAGCCGACGTTAAAGACAACGGCGATGGTACTCATACTGTAACCATCAAAGACGGTAACGGTAACACCACTACTACCATCATTAAAGATGGTGCAACTGGTGCCGACGGTAAGAACGCTGAAGCCGACGTTAAAGACAACGGCGACGGTACTCACACTGTAACCATCAAAGACGGTAACGGTAATACCACTACTACCATCGTTAAAGACGGTGCAACTGGTGCCGACGGTAAGAACGCTGAAGCTGACGTTAAAGACAACGGTGACGGTACTCATACTGTAACCATCAAAGACGGTAACGGTAACACCACTACTACCATCGTTAAAGACGGTGCAACTGGTGCTAAAGGTGATACCGGTGCCGACGGTAAGAACGCTGAAGCCGACGTTAAAGACAACGGCGATGGTACTCATACTGTAACCATCAAAGACGGTAACGGTAACACCACTACTACCATCATTAAAGATGGTGCAACTGGTGCCGACGGTAAGAACGCTGAAGCCGACGTTAAAGACAACGGCGACGGTACTCACACTGTAACCATCAAAGACGGTAACGGTAATACCACTACTACCATCGTTAAAGACGGTGCAACTGGTGCCGACGGTAAGAACGCTGAAGCCGACGTTAAAGACAACGGCAACGGCACCCACACTGTAACCATCAAAGACGGTAACGGTAACACCACTACTACCATCGTTAAAGACGGTGCAACTGGTGCCAAAGGCGATACCGGCGCAACTGGTGCAACCGGTGCCGACGGTAAGAACGCTGAAGCCGACGTTAAAGACAACGGCAACGGTACTCATACTGTAACCATCAAAGACGGTAACGGTAACACCACTACTACCATCGTTAAAGACGGTGCAACTGGTGCCAAAGGCGATACCGGCGCAACTGGTGCAACCGGTGCCGACGGTAAGAACGCTGAAGCCGACGTTAAAGACAACGGCGACGGTACTCACACTGTAACCATCAAAGACGGTAACGGTAACACCACTACTACCATCGTTAAAGACGGTGCAACTGGCGCCAAAGGTGATACCGGTGCAGATGGTAAGAATGCTAAAGCCGACGTTAAAGACAACGGCGACGGTACTCATACTGTAACCATCAAAGACGGTAACGGTAATACCACTACTACCATCGTTAAAGACGGTGCAGACGGTAAGAACGCCAAAGCCGACGTTAAAGACAACGGCGACGGTACCCACACTGTAACCATCACTGATGGCGAAGGTAACACCACTACCACTATCGTTAAAGACGGTGCAGACGGTAAGAACGCCAAAGCCGAAGTTAAAGACAACGGCAACGGTACCCACACTGTAACCATCACTGATGGCGAAGGTAATACCACTACCACTATCGTTAAAGACGGTGCAACTGGTGCCAAAGGTGATACCGGTGCAGACGGTAAGAACGCTGAAGCCGACGTTAAAGACAACGGCAACGGTACTCATACTGTAACCATCAAAGACGGTAACGGTAACACCACTACTACCATCGTTAAAGACGGTGCAACTGGTGCTAAAGGTGATACCGGTGCAGACGGTAAGAATGCCAAAGCCGAAGTTAAAGACAACGGCAACGGCACTCACACCGTAACCATCACTGATGGCGAAGGTAATACCACTACTACCATCGTTAAAGATGGTGCAACTGGTGCGAAAGGTGACACCGGTGCAGCCGGTAAGAATGCTGAAGCCGAAGTCAAAGATAACGGCGACGGCACTCATACTGTAACCATTAAAGACGGTAACGGTAATACCACTACTACCATCGTTAAAGACGGTAAAGCTGCTGCTAAAGGTGATACCGGTGCTAAAGGTGCAGACGGTAAGAACGCCAAAGCCGACGTTAAAGACAACGGTAACGGCACCCACACTGTAACCATCACTGATGGTGACGGTAACACCACTACCACTATCATTAAAGACGGTGTAGACGGTAAGAATGCTAAAGCCGACGTTAAAGACAACGGCAACGGCACTCACACTGTAACCATCACTGATGGCGAAGGTAAAACCACTACTACCATCGTTAAAGACGGTGCCAAAGGTGATACCGGTGCAGACGGTAAGAATGCCAAAGCCGAAGTTAAAGACAACGGCAACGGCACTCACACTGTAACCATCACTGATGGCGAAGGTAATACCACTACTACCATTGTTAAAGATGGTACAGCTGCAGCTAAGGGTGATACCGGTGCTAAAGGTGCAGACGGTAAGAATGCTAAAGCTGACGTTAAAGACAACGGCAACGGCACTCACACTGTAACCATCACTGATGGCGAAGGTAATACCACTACTACTATCATTAAAGACGGTGCAGACGGTAAGAACGCTAAAGCCGACGTTAAAGACAACGGCAACGGCACTCACACTGTAACCATCACCGATGGCGAAGGTAACACCACTACTACCATCGTTAAAGACGGTGCGAAAGGTGACACCGGTGCGGACGGTAAGAATGCTAAAGCCGAAGTTAAAGACAACGGCAACGGCACTCATACTGTAACCATCACCGATGGCGAAGGTAAAACCACCACTACCATCGTTAAAGATGGTACAGCTGCAGCTAAGGGTGATACCGGTGCTAAAGGTGCAGACGGTAAGAACGCCAAAGCCGACGTTAAAGACAACGGTAACGGCACCCACACTGTAACCATCACTGACGGTGACGGTAACACCACTACCACTATCATTAAAGACGGTGTAGACGGTAAGAATGCTAAAGCCGACGTTAAAGACAACGGCAACGGCACTCACACTGTAACCATCACTGATGGCGAAGGTAAAACCACTACTACCATCGTTAAAGACGGTGCCAAAGGTGATACCGGTGCAGACGGTAAGAATGCCAAAGCCGAAGTTAAAGACAACGGCAACGGCACTCACACTGTAACCATCACTGATGGCGAAGGTAAAACCACTACTACCATTGTTAAAGATGGTACAGCTGCAGCTAAGGGTGATACCGGCGACAATGGTAAGTCAGCTGAAGCTGAAGTTACACGTGATGATGCTAAAGGTGAAACCACTATCACTGTTAGAAACCTGGATAAAGATGGCCAAGTCATCAATACCACTTCTAAAGTTGTGAAAGATGGTAAAAACGGTAAGTCAGCTGAAGCTGAAGTTACACGTGACGATGCTAAAGGTGAGACCACTATCACTGTCACAAACTTTGATAAAGATGGTAAAGCCATCAAAACTTCTAAAGTTGTGAAAGACGGTAAAGATGGTAAAGACGGTAAAGATGCTGATGGCACCTTCGGTTTGCGTGATGAGGAAAACAAAGAAATCACCAAACCACTGAATAACACTATTCAGATTAAAGGTGGGGATACTAAAGTTCAAGTATTCGACAAAGCAACCGGTCAGACTTCGGAGAAAGGATTTAAAAACATCTCCGTTAAGAAAGACGGCGATGCGTTGGAAGTTAGCTTGAACCGTGATCTGACCGTTAACAGTGTTACTACTAACGAACTGAAAGCAGGTCCTGTAACCATCAACCAAGGTGGTATCGATGCCGGCAACACTACTATCCAAAATGTTGCTCCAGGTAAGAAAGGTACCGATGCGGTTAACGTTGACCAGCTGAACCAAAAATTCGGCGATGTGAACAGCAATGTGAACAAGGTTGACAACAACGCCCGCGCAGGTGTGGCTCAAGCTCTGGCTACTGCCGGTCTGCCACAAGCTTACTTGCCAGGTAAGAGCATGCTGGCTATCGGTGGCGGTCACTACCGCGGTGAAACCGGTTACGCTGTCGGCTTCTCTAGCATCTCCGATGGTGGTAACTGGATCATCAAAGGTACTGCTTCCGGCAACTCACGTGGTCACTTCGGTGCTACCGCAGCAGTTGGTTACCAATGGTAATCTGACTTTCAGACGGCCTGAAAAGGCCGTCTGAAAAGACGAAGCAAAGTAAATGCGGCCTATTTAGGCCGCATTTTTTATATCTTGAATTGGATTTGTTGGGTTCTTATAAGAAAGAACAATAAGAATGCCATGTGTAATATGCTCTCATGAGAAGTTGGGAGATAGAGCAATTAATATGAAAAGCTTACTTAAAAAAGTAGAGTGAGTTTTTCATATTAATAGATGAATTTAGGGTATGGGAGCAGTATCAAGCAAAATGTTTCATAACTTATGGATGAATAGTGATTTGATAGGGGAGTGTTATTAGAGAATCTGGCAAAAGACACGTGAAAAATCCTCTAAATTTGAATAGAAAGAATTTAGAGGATTTTAAGGAAGAGAAAAACTTTTAAACTTATCTAAATTGGATTGTAATAGTTTATGGCTATCTCTAATTAAGACTCAATAGCAGATCCCTAAATACATTTGGATCTTTAATAAACGTCATTTCTCCTGATTGAGGGAAATGGAAATCGAGCAGGCGAGATACCCAGAAACGAATACATCCGGCTCTTTGTGCAGTAGGGAAATACGCGCGTTCTTCATTAGATAATGGACGTACGCTTTCATAGCCATGGATAAAGGCATCATAAAGGACAGGGTCTAATTCGTTATCAGCTGTTCGTGCCCAATCATTAACCGCAATTGCCAGGTCGTACATGAAATTGCCGTTACACGCATAATAGAAATCGATAAAGCCGGAAACTTCATCTCCATTAAGCAATACGTTGTCCTTAAATAAATCGGCATGGATAATACCGGAAGGCAAATGCTCTCCTAGATTTTCATCTAAAGCAGCAATTTCAGATTGAAGCAGTGCGGCGTCCTCAGAATCTAAAACAGGTAGCAATTGAGTGCAGGCATTATGCCACCAGTCATCATAACGAGGATTTTTCATTTTTAAAGGAAAGTCTTGACCGGCTAAATGCATTTTGGCCAGCATAGCACCGGTATGGAAGCATTGAGCCTCAGTTGGCCAGCCGGTATCCGAGCCATTCAAACAAGTAACCAAACAAGCCGGTTTTCCGGCCAAAATAGAATGCAGTCTGCCATCTTTGCGAGCAATCGGAGCAGCGCAGGCAACACCATTCAGACTCAAATGCTGGTTGAGTTCTAAAAAGAAAGGCAGTTCATCTGATTTTAAAACCTCAAAAACAGTCAAGACATAACGACCGGTTGAAGTTGTCAAAAAATAATTACTATTAGTAATTCCTTGAGCAATCCCCTGCAAAGAAACAAAATCTCCCAAATCATATTGCAGAAGGAAGTCACGCATTTGAGCGTCGGAAACACTTGTATAGACAGACATAGCAAACTCGAGGCTGATATAAAGGATCAAAGAAACATCATACCAAAAAACAAGCGGCAACAATATAAATTAAAGCGAAGGTCAAATTCAAAAGGCCGTCTGAAAGAGCATTTCAGACGGCCTTTGTTTTGTATTTTTTGTATGTATGGATTGTGTAGAAAGGTTGTTGGAGTTTTTTTATAAAATAAAAACCCTGTTAAAACAGGGTGGTGGTTAAATTTCTAGAAATAATTTTGCGAAAGGTGTTGACTGGTTTTGTTTTGGGGCGTATAGTTCGGTTCTTCGCTGCTGACGCGGTGAAGAAAACGAAGCAGACAGTATAACACAGTTAGTTAAAATTTTCGATAATTTTAGTTGACATTTGCTAAATGTACTGTATAATTCGATTCGC
>NZ_POXL01000014.1:0-9303 GCF_003044645.1 Neisseria subflava | reverse complement strand
AAAGGCCGTCTGAAAGGTAATCAACCTTGTTGACTTCCCCTTCAGACGGCCTTTAATCTGCCTTATTCAAACAAAACGTCTATGCCCTCTTCCCCAACTTCCAAGCTCGCTCGCTCCGGCATATGACCCGCCGTCTGCTGCCATTGTAAAAAACTTTGGGCTATCGCCGGCATCACCTGACGGTTCAGCAGGTGGTCGATGTTGCGCGCACCGCTGTCGCCGGTCGTACAGGAATCGGCCAGTAGCGCTGCAAAGTCCTCACTGTAGCTGAGACGTGTTTGATGGGCTTCATACAGCCGGTCTGCAATTTTATCCAACTTCAATCTGACGATTTGGGCCAATGCTTCTTTTTCCAACGGACGGTAAGGAACGACCTGCATACGCGCCAACAATGCGGCTTGGAAGTGGTCTGTCAGTATCGGACGGATGGCTTCCGCCAGTTCTTCCAAGCTGTATTCGGGTGCTTCTTCGGCTTCGGCAGGGCCGTCTGAAACTTCGGTGTGCTCAAACGGAGTTTCCGGCATTTGTGCAGAAAGTTCTACTTCGGTATCGGCGATCTGTTCTTGTCCGTTTGCTTCTTGGTTTTCTTCTACTGCGGCTTCTTCTGCCTCTTCCGGCTCTTGCGGTTTCAGCAACTGGGTCAGTTCGTTTGCGCCCAAGTTCGAAGTCATCAGGATAACGGTGTTTTTGAAGTCGATTTCCCGGCCCTCGCCGTCACGCATCATGCCTTTGTCGAAGACTTGGTAGAAGAGGTTGAGGATGTCTTTATGGGCTTTCTCGACTTCGTCCAGCAATACGACGCTGTATGGTTTTTGACGTACGGCTTCGGTCAATACGCCGCCTTCGCCGTAGCCGACATAACCCGGAGGCGAGCCTTTAAGTTGGGAAACGGTGTGTGCTTCGCGGTATTCGGACAGGTTGATGGTAATCAGTGATTTTTCGCCGCCGAAGAGTGCGTCTGCCAATGCCAGGGCGGTTTCTGTTTTGCCGACACCGGATGGGCCACTCAACAGGAATACGCCCAACGGGGAGTCGTTGGTTTTCAGGCCGGCTTTAGCGGCCCTTAAACTTTGCGCAATCGCATGGATGGCTTCGCTTTGTCCGACTACGCGTTGCTCAAGCAGGCTTTCGAGCTGTAGCAGGTTGGCCAGTTCGTCTTTGAGTACGCTGCCTGCGGGCACGCCTGTCCAGTCGGCGATAATGTCGGCAATCACGGTTTCATCGACGCTGGTAAAAATCAGCGGTTTGCCTGCGACGACGGCATCCAGCTGTTGCTGTTTCTCGGTCAGGCTTTGTTGTGCGGCTTCCCGCTCTTCGGAAGTTAATTCTGTATTTTTGGCGGCTTCCATTAAGGATTGGATTTCGTCCGCCAATTGTTTTTCTTCCTGATAGCGGCGGTTCATTTCTTCGCGCTGTTCGTTCAGTTGGGCAATTTCCTGCTCGACTTGTCGGATGTTTTCTTCTTGCGATGCGTTCAGACGGCCCAGTTGTTTGTCGGCATCCAATGCTTCCAATTCCCGTTGCAGCGAGGAGGCCTGTGCCTCCATCAAGCCGAAGATATGGGGAACGGTATCCAAGCTCATGCGGACGCGGGCGGCGGCTGTATCCAACAAGTCTACGGCTTTGTCGGGCAGTTGGCGGCCGGTAATGTATTTTCTGGAGAGTTGCACGGCTGCGATGACTGCGGAATCCTGAATATGGACTTTATGGTAGGCGGCATAACGCTGTTTCAAGCCGCGCAGCATGGTAAAGGCTGATTCGTCATCTGGCTCTTCTACTTTGACCATTTGGAAACGGCGCTCCAATGCGGCATCTTTTTCAAAATATTGTTTGTATTCGCTCCAGGTTGTGGCGGCAATGGTGCGCAATTCGCCTCGTGCCAAGGCCGGTTTTAAGAGGTTGGCGGCATCTGCGCCACCGGCGCTGTTGCCGGCGCCGATTAAGGTATGCGCTTCGTCAATGAACAATAAGATGGGTTCTTCGGAATTTTGAACGGCTTCAATCACGTTACGCAGGCGTTGTTCGAATTCGCCTTTAACGCCTGCACCTGCCTGCAGCAAGCCTAAATCCAAGACCAATACCTGTGTGTTTTCTAATATTTTAGGCACTTCGCCTGAGGCGATTTTCAGGGCCAGGCCTTCTACCAGTGCGGTTTTGCCGACACCCGGCTCGCCGACCAAAATCGGATTGTTTTTACGGCGGCGCGATAAAATATCCATCATTTGGCGGATTTCTGTTTCGCGACCAAATACGGGGTCGATACCGCCTTGGGCTGCTTTTTCAGTCAGGTTGACGGTAAAGCGCGCCAATGCATCGTTTTGTCCGGTTGCTTTAACCGGTTGTGGTTTGGATTCGGCCTGAGTGCCTTCCTGGCCTTCTTCGGCAGAAGTTTGGGCAAACGTATTGTTGGTGCCTTCGATTGAGACTTCATCCAACCATGTTTTCAGACGGCCTATTTGGGTTTCCGTCAGACTCAACAGCGGCCATGCATCCTGCGTCATCAGACGGTAAGGGGATTTCAACAATGCCTGATACAGATAAGCGGAACGGATTTCTGATGCGCCTTCGTCACTTGCCAACAGCCATGCGTCTGACAATAGGCTGACCAGTGATTTGGACAGTGAAGGATTACCGCGGACATTGCGCGGCAGTTTATCCATCGTGTCCAGTAAAGGGTTCCAGATGTTTTCCGAATCAATTTCGTAACGTCTCAATAAGGCGCCGACATCGCCATCCCCTAATTCCAATAGTTTGATAAACAAATGGTCAACCGTAATTTCGGCATGACCCCGTGTTTGACATAAACCGGCGGCGGCTTCCATTGCCTGTTGGCAATGCGTATTCAGACGACGTAATAATAAGGCTTGATCATGTGCAGACATTTGATATCCCTGATGTAAAAATGTGTTATAAAAAAGTGCTACCTTTATCAGGCAGCACTTTATGTGGATGATTAAGCGCGGCTTTCGTTCCAGCTGTCGGAATGAATGATGTTGCCGTCTTTATAAGTCCAAGTGATTTTTTCGTAGCGCAATTCAACGCGTTCCAAGTGGTTGTAACGCTCGCGTGCAGGGTCTTTGATGTTGTGCATTACAGGACCTACTGCGACAACTTTAACGTTGTCCAGTTTGGTATTGAAGTACTCTTTCTCTTGACCGGATGCATCAATTTGATACCACTTGATTTCTACTTCTTTTAAAGTTTGACCGGTGGTTACGGCTTTGTACAAGTATGGAGAAGACGCATCGTATTCTTTGTACAATACGATAGGTTCATGAACGCGGGTACCTGTCAGTTTGCCGGTATTGGCATCTGTAGGAATGCGAACATTGTGTTGGAACTCAACGATCTCAACACTGTCTTCACGGCCGTGAACGTCAACAGAACCTTTAATAGCGGAACCGCCATCGTCTTTCAGCCACATATAAGCAGGAATTGCCATATTTTTACTCCTTAGTTTTATTAAAAACGCTTTAAGTTTTAAGGCTTAAAGCAACTTGTGCTGCATTGAATTACTGTGTTGCCGAGGGAATAAGGATAATCTCAACCCTGCGGTTCTTGGCCTTACCGTCTTCTGTCTGATTGTCTGCAATCGGTTTGGTATCGCCCAAACCTTTGACTTCAAACCGGCCCTCAGGAACATTGGAAGAAATCACCAACCAGTCTTTGACGGATTGGGCCCGTTTTTCTGACAACTGCTGATTGGAAACAGGATTTCCGACATTATCGGTATGGCCTTCAATTAAAATGCGGGTATTAGGATGTGCTTCGATTGCCTTCAATACGCCAATCAATGCTTTATTGGCATTATTTTTTAATTCAAACTGTCCGGTTTCAAAGAGTGCCAAACTGTCCAGGGTAAGAACCACCGGCTCCGGCTTTTTGACAGGCTCGGGCGCTTTAGGAACTTCGGCAGGGATTAAGGCTTTTAATTTGAGGATATAGGCCTGTGCACGATACAGTCCCAAGCCCAAATATGCAGGAACACCGTGATCACGGTATCCTTCAAGCAATTTCAAGTCCTGCTTCAACAGCCCTATTTTTTTATTCTGTTCGGCTTTATCCGTTTCCATACGGAAGTCCGCTATATGCGTGCCGATTTGTTCCAACAAACGGCTGTTGTTGACAGTTGAAAACGACGCGGCCAGAAAAAAACCGGCAACACCAATGAATAATACCTTAAAAATCATATCTGAAATATGATTTCTATGATAAACGGCATATTTATCCAGATATTCGGATAGGATGTATCTTACCGAACCATGTTGAACGCTTTTTGCTGACGGAATAAGACCATCTGTATTTTTTACCAAATAAGCGGCCCATTCAGATGTATTTTGAAAATTTCCGCAATCGGCAAGGCTTAAACTGCATATGTCCACATACTCCCATCCGCTATCTGTATTTTTTAAGAATTTTTCTTCTAAAAAATTCAGTGCCTCCATCAGATAAATATATTGATGGCTATACTGGGCATTGCTGTCATGCAGGAATTTAAGGGACAGGGCGTTTTTCAGGTTCTTTAAGAATTCGTTTATCTGCAGACGGTTGTGTTCTTTCTTATTAATGATAGAAAAAACGGAATGACTGTTTTTTCTATCAAACAAAAAAGACACCGGCGTTTGAATCAACCAGTGCACTGGGATAGTCAAACCCGTGCTCTTCTGCAGAAAAAGTATATTACGCAACCATGTGCGCAAAGTGGTCGCAATATCGGTATTTTCCGCAGGGGAAAGCCACAGCTCCAGGCTCACAGAAACATACTTATGGGCTGTATTTTCAAGCAAATTGGAAACAACAGGATGCAGATTTTCCGAACCCGACATATTGATATAGACGGTGTCATTCACCCTCTCTACCAACTTTCTCGGCACAGAAGAGTCATGCAGACGAATGATATAGCAACCCAAATCTCCATTGGGATCCAATTCTTCTGCGATTTTCTTCCAAAAATCCGTATTGATTTGTTCGCGTTTTTTCTTTAGATAAAAACGCCAATAATAAAAGGCAGCCCCAACTGACAATGCCCAAGCACAGCCTTTGATTATCCAACCTGTCTGCCAATATACTGCGAACACATACAGTAAAACGAGCTCAAAAACAGCCAAGGTCGCCAGAACCGAAATTTTCCGATAAGTCATTATATAAACACTTGAAATTACAATGCTTGTATTTGTTCAACCAAACCATCCAGATAATATCTAAATGCAAAGTATGCAACCGCTGCTACAACAATGCTTCCCACAAGCAGCCAGGCAGGACGGAGGCTGAATGCTTTTTTTAGCGGCGTTCCCTTTTGATCTATATAAAACAACTTACCGTCTTCCGATACGGCATTGCTTGGAAAGGCGGGTGTGATTTTTTTCAACTGTTCCTGTGCGGTGTGCAATGCATCTTCATCCAGAACATATCGACCCCTGAAGCCCAAATTAATCACACTCAGATAGGTTTCCGCCACCAAGGGACTGGCATCCTTGTGGTTTTTACACAAAGATTCGATTCGGTCACACAGGATATCCCCCGCATTATATGATTGGAAAAAACAAACCTGCATAGGGTTTCTTTCCCATACTTCCCTGTCGTTACCTTTCAGCGTGCGCAGTGCAACCTCATCCAAAAGGGCGCATTGTGCATATGAAACTTCTTCAATATCCGCCTCTTTCCATCCAAGCTCGGCTAATTTTGCCTTTAAATCCTGAATCAGATTTTTGCAATGAGCATACCATGATTCGGAATGGTCAGGTGTAAAGCCGGCAGATAATGCGGATACCGCCAAAGCAGTATCTCTCAAAACGGTTCTAATTAAGGGTTGGTTATTCATATTAAATACTCACTACTGCAAATAGGCTTAAATGTAAATCAGAAATAGAGGCCGGAACATAAATGCTGCATACTTGGGACTGCATCATCCTATCAAACGCGATATGCCGTTTATCCAACCTAAAATACACATTGTCCATTCTAAAAGGCAGACCCGGCGGAGTCTGATGAAGGTGATGTAAAGGTACGCCGACCACTGCCGTATTAATTACCCGCTCCACATCATCGGGCGCACCGATTTTGCTGACCAAAGGCAGCTGTTTTTGCAATTCCAAGAAGTCGACGGAGTCGGAATGGGCGGAAAGATAAAACTCTGCATCAGCATTGATTCGGTCATCAAATATCTGGGCGCGCCAATGCGTCGATTTCAGATGCTCCAGTGACAATTCGATAACAGGGGAAGGAATAACCTCATCCAGCAAATCACGGATTTTTTGTTCCAAACGGTTGAATGTTCCAAATAAATCAAAGTGATCATATGAGTCTATCTCTTTAACGGACTCGTTGGCTCTAAAGGTATACAGCATACCCAGCAGGCGTACCAAAAGTTTATAAAACTCTTCCGGATGCTTCTGCGGGGAATCATTCAGGTGCTTCAATTCCGGATAAATGGTATTTAAGCCATGCAGAAACCAAAACAGCATCGAATCGGAAACTGAAAAATCAACGACACTTTCGCTCCGAGAGCGGCGGCGGGCAGACAAATTCTCTATACGGGATAATACCATCAAAGTGATGCGGTTAAGACAAGAGAATAAAGTTTCCGATCCTGTTATGGATAACAATGGCGGGATATAGTTTTTAGCCCAAACGAAAGCGCCCGTCTCATCTTTCTCTATTGCACCGATAGGACAGGTAATATAGTCGTCATTTTGTTCAAAATCGAAACGAATGGTGAGATTCAATCCCTCCACCGCAAACTCTGTTTCCTCGGTAGAGAAAATATCCTCCACCTTCTCAAAGCTCTTAACAAAGCGCTTGGGCGTATCTTTGGTTTCATCCTCATCTACCAAGTTTGAAACATGTGCCTGATAGACTGGCAGTGCCAACAATACAACATTTCGTTGCTGTAAAGGCAGGCCTTCAATATTGCGCACATTGACGTGGCGTCCGCCGGCCTGCAAATCAATTAAGGTACCATCCGGCAAGCATGCCTGAAGTGTATCTAATTTGATTTTTCCAACTTCTAATGCCTGACGGTCAAATTCACATTGAAAACAGCCCCATCTAAAATCCCCCATCATTCTCATTAACAGGGCATGCATATGATTATTGAATTTGTCTTGTTGTTGAAAATGTTGAGGCGATAGGAGCACCCCCTCTTCCCATAACGGCTTGTGAAATTTCACTGAAAAACCTTTTTCCGGTAAATTTGAATACGATAGACAAGCTATCTGTCTAACATTTATACTAACCAATCAGGATATTTCCTGACCCCATACCTTGCATTTTATTTGAAAAAATGACATAAGTGTCATTTAATCTATCAAAAAAGGATAAATTTCATCGTGAGCAAAAGTTTTCAAAACGAAGTTCCGCCTTCCCGTATCAATATTAAATTGGACTTACATACCGGCGGCGCACAAAAAAAGGTTGAGTTGCCGCTTAAGCTTTTAGTAACCGGCGATTACAGCAACGGCCAAGATAAACGCGATCTTGCCGAAAAAGAAAAAGTCAATATTAACAAAAACAACTTTGATTCAGTATTATCCGATTTCAATCCTAAAGCCAATCTGACCGTCAAAAACACACTCTCTCCTGCCGGCGGCGAAATGAATGTGAATTTGGATTTCAAATCCATGCGCGACTTCCATCCGGAGCAAATTGCCCAAAATGTGCCGGAATTGCGTGCCTTGCTGGCTATGCGCAACCTGCTTCGCGATTTGAAATCCAACTTGTTGGACGACTCTGCTTTCCGTCGCGAATTGGAAACCATTCTGCGTGACGAAAACCTGTCTGCCGAACTGCGCGACCGTCTTGAAAAAATCGCACCTATCAATAATAAGTAACATCAAAGGCCGTCTGAAATACCCGTAAGGATTCAAATATGCAAAAAAGCCAAAAGGCCCAAGCCCAAACTACAGTTATCGAACAAGAAAGCACAAACAGTGTTTATGAAGATCTGTGTAAAAAAATCAATCTGAACGCCGTTGACTCCGTCATCGATATCGAGCAATTCCAAAGTGCCGAGAAAATGTCGGAAGCCTCTGCCGACGAGCGTATCGCCGCAGCCGTCAGCGTCTTCATGAAAATGATCCAAGACTCTTCCCAAAAAGTGGAGCGCCTGGACAAAAGCCTGCTCGATTACCACATTGCCCGTATCGACGAACAACTCAGCCGTCAACTGGATGAAATCCTCCATAACGAAGAATTTCAAAAAATCGAATCCGCATGGCGCGGTTTGAAATTCTTGGTCGACCGAACCGACTTCCGTCACAATGTCAAAATTGAAATTCTTGATGTTTCCAAAGAAGATTTGATTCAAGACTTTGAAGATGCGCCTGAAATCGTGCAAAGCGGACTGTACCGCCACACTTACAGCAACGAATACGACACCCCGGGCGGTGAACCTATCGGCGCCGTGATTTCAAACTACGAATTTGACCGCAGCCCTCAAGATATGGCTTTGTTGCGCAATATCTCGCGTGTTTCCGCTTCTGCACATATGCCATTTATCGGCTCGGTCGGCGCATCTTTCTTCGGCAAAGAAAGCATGGAGGAAGTGGCTGCCATCCAAGATTTGGCCAACTATATGGACCGCGCCGAATACATCAAATGGAAAAGCTTCCGCGAAACAGACGATGCACGCTATATCGGCTTGACCCTTCCCCGCTTCCTCGCCCGTCTGCCATACGGCAGCGACACCGTGCCTGTCCGCAGCTTCAATTACGAAGAACAGGTAAAAGGTACGGAGCATAACCGCTATTTGTGGGCAAATGCATCATTCGCCTTTGCTGCTAATATGGTGCGCAGCTTCATCAATAACGGTTGGTGCGTCCAAATTCGCGGCCCGCAGGCCGGTGGCTTGATTGAAGACTTGCCTATTCACATGTATGACCTGGGTACCGGCAATCAAATGAAAATCCCGACAGAAGTCCTGATTCCGGAAACCCGCGAATTCGAATTTGCCAATCTGGGCTTTGTTCCGCTGTCTTTCTATAAAAACCGCGATTACGCCTGCTTCTTCTCCGCCAACTCGACTCAGAAACCTGCGTTGTATGAGACCAAGGAAGCAACCGCAAACAGCCGCATTAACGCCCGTTTGCCTTACGTCTTCCTGCTCTCCCGCCTGGCACACTACCTCAAACTGATCCAGCGTGAAAACATCGGTACCACCAAAGACCGCCGTATGCTTGAGTTGGAACTGAATAATTGGATCAATACCCTGGTAACGGAAATGACCGACCCGAGCGACGAGCTGCAGGCAACACATCCGTTAAGGGAGGCAAAAGTATTGGTGGAAGATATCGAGGACAACCCGGG
>NZ_POXL01000013.1:0-15899 GCF_003044645.1 Neisseria subflava | reverse complement strand
CGGTCGAGGTGGCGGTAATTTCGACACGGTAAGCGGTATTGACCGCCTCGGATGCGCTAAAGGAGCGGACTGAAAGTGAAGGGGAAAAACGGGCAAAGGTAAGGTGGTAGGATTGGCGGGCGGTCATGACAGAAAAATTTTAGAATGACAATGAATTTGATATATTAACTTGGATTATGCTGATGGTAAAGCGAATGAGCTAAATGGAAATAAGGCCGTCTGAAAGGTAATAAATCCTGTTGATTTTAATCCCCTTATCAACAAACCTTAAAACTCTCTACGATTAAATTTTTAAGAAATTTGCGTGAATCAACTTCTAAATCTAACTATTTTTTTAATAACTATACCGCCCACTCATTTCTAATGAAAAAAATACAAATTTAATGGAAAATACACACCTTCAAACTTAATCACCTTTAGAAAACGAATGCGTTCCTTCCTTCACATCCTCAAAAAAATCGGCAAAATAGCGCTGATTATCCCTATTTTTGCCCTATTGTATTTTTTGTCTGCTTGGATGATGGCTTCATTGCCGCTTAATGAAGAGCAGCCCAAAGGGGAAATTATTTTATTTTTGGTCAGTAACGGCGTGCATACTGATGTAGTCATGCCGCTGAAGAATGATATTTTTGATTGGTCGGATGTCGTCAATCCAAAAGACACGCTCACTGCTGATCCTCAGATAACGCATATCGGTTTAGGCTGGGGGGAGCGCAATTTTTATTTATACACGCCTGAGTGGAAAGATTTGACTTTCTCCAATGCTTTAGGTGCATTAAGCGGGCTGAACCGTATGCTGATTCATGTTACTTATTATCCTTTTGAACCACGAGAAAATAGCCACGTCGTCAAATTTTTGGTCACGCCTGAGCAATACAGGAATTTAACAAAATCACTCTTGGCCGGTTTTCAACAAAAAAATGGGCACCCCATCTTGCTAAAAGGAATCCATCATCAATCTAACGATGCTTTTTACGAAGCCAAAGGACGCTATCATTTATTCAATACTTGTAACACTTGGTTGAATGACAAATTGGTTGAAAGCGGCCTGAAAGGCGTGTATTGGACTCCTTTTTCTTCGCCCTTGCTGGAACAATACCGATAGTCTCCACGCTTCTCAATTTTTGGTCTATGTAAAACTTCAGGCCGTCTGAACTTTTTCAGACGGCCTGTATTTTGATAAAAGCTCAAAGCCCTTTATTATATAAATGAAATTTTTAATAGAATTAAATTCTAATTTATATAAATAAACTAATTTTAAATTCCATAAAATAATTAAAATAAAGAAATTTTAGAATAAAATTGCTAAAACAAAAAACTAAGCCTTGTTTAATTCTGCTAAAACCTGTAACCTGTATCAGAAATAAACAAGAGAGCCCATCATGTCCCAACATCACCCTACCGACGATATTAAAATCAAAGAAGTCAAAGAGTTACTCCCTCCAATTGCACATTTGTATGAGCTGCCTGTTACGCCTCAGGTTGCCAATTTGGTTTATAAAACACGTCATGAGATTTCAGATTTGGTTCACGGCCGCGACAACCGTTTGCTGGTTATCATCGGCCCATGCTCGATTCACGATACTAAGGCGGCGGTTGAATATGCGCAAAAATTGCTGCCCTTGCGCAAAAAATATGAGAAAGAGTTGCTGATTGTGATGCGCGTGTATTTTGAGAAACCGCGTACAACCGTTGGCTGGAAAGGCCTGATTAACGATCCGCACTTGGACGGTACGTTTGACATCAATTACGGCCTGCGCCAAGCGCGTCAGTTGTTGCTGACTTTGAACGAAATGGGCATGCCTGCTTCGACTGAATTCTTGGACATGATTACGCCGCAATACTATGCCGACCTGATTTCTTGGGGCGCGATTGGTGCACGCACGACTGAAAGCCAGGTACACCGCGAATTGGCCAGCGGCCTCTCCTGCCCTGTCGGTTTTAAAAACGGTACGGACGGCAATCTGAAAATCGCCATCGACGCCATCGGTGCCGCCAATCATCCGCACCACTTCCTGTCTGTAACCAAAGCTGGTCATTCCGCGATTGTCCACACCAGCGGCAATCCTGACTGCCATGCGATTTTGCGTGGCGGTAAAGAGCCTAATTACAGCGCGGAACACGTTAAAGACGCGGTTGCGCAGCTTCAAAAAGCCGGCGTGAGCAGCAAACTGATGGTGGACTGCAGCCATGCCAACAGCCGTAAAGACTTCCGCAAACAAATGGATGTAGCGCGCGATGTTGCGGAGCAGCTGAAAGCCGGTGAAGAAAACATCATGGGCGTGATGGTGGAAAGCCACTTGGTTGAAGGCCGCCAAGACAAGCCTGAAGTTTACGGTCAAAGTATTACGGATGCCTGCATCGGTTGGGATACGACTGAAGAATTGCTGGCCCTGCTTGCCGAAGCGAAAGGTTACAAAGCGTAAGTGTGAAACCATTTAAAAGACCGGATATGTTCCGGTCTTTTTTGCGTCTGTCATTTTGATTTCTTTGCTCAAGATCCCGAGCAATTTTTAGTCAGGTTCAACATAAAAACAGTATGTTAGAGAATATTCAGGCCGTCTGAAAAACCCGATCACTCAGGTTTTCAGACGGCCTACTCTACTTTTCTTTTCAATTAAAACGTATGTTTAACCGTTGCAGTCACGCTACGCGGCGTGCCGTAAACGTGAATATCCGGCATGGTGCGATAGCGTTTGTTAAAGACGTTTTTAAAGTCCAAACTGATGCGGGTGGATTTGCCGATTTTGTAATGACCGGTCAAATCCAGCGTGGCGTACGGACGTTGGGTCAATGCGGCGGCAGCAGCCGGATTGATGTCTGCAGGGTATTCATCCAGCGTATGGCTGCGGCTTTGCCAGTTGACGTTGGCACCCAGGTTCAAACGGTCGGTTACGTCATACGCGGTAAAGAGTTTGAACAAATGAACCGGATAAGACGGATGCAGTTGAACCCCTTCGCTGTCTTTGATTTTGGAACGTGCATAAGACGCATTCAGCAGCCATTTATCACTCAGGCGGCCGCCGACAGAGAGTTCCACGCCTTTTGTTGTGGTGTTGTCGGCTGCACGGTAGTATTCCTCGCCATTCGCGAATTTGCCTGCGACAACGCCCAAATAGTCGCGTTTGTTCATAAAGACGGAAGCGGAAGCATTCAGACGGCCTTCAAACCATGACGCTTTCAAACCGGTCTCGTAAGTTTTGCCGCGCTGCGGTTTGAGCGCCGCGCCGTCTTTGGTCAGGTAACGCACTTGCGGACGGAAAATGGTGGTGTAAGACGCATAGGCAGTCAGATTGTCGCCGATGTCGTAGGTTACGCCCAAATAAGGAATGAAAACGTTTTGTTTATGGCTGCTATGTGCGAATTTGTTACGGCTGGTGCTGTAACGGTAACGCCAATCCACAAAACGGCTACCGCCGATAAAGGCGAGCTTGTCGGTCAGTTTGAAACGGGTCGAGCCGTAAACCGACAGGTTTTTCATGCGTGAAAAACCATCGCGCAGATACGGCATATCGGGTTTGGCGATGTTGCCGTCAAATTTACGTAAATCAGGAATCGTCGATTCGCCTTCTTCATAGAAAGAAAGGTTTTCTTTGTTGTCCTGATAGCTGATACCGACATTAAACTCGTGCGAGCGGCCCAACGCTGGATAATGGCCGTCCAAGGCCAGCGCAAAATTCTGATCGCGGTATTTGCTGCGGTCGCGGTCTGAAGTGAAAAGTGCAGAGTAATCAGGATTGATTTCAAATGTACCGGCAATGCCTGAAACGATGTCGTTTTTACCCGAAACATGGCTGTAATCGCCTGTCAGTTTCCAGCCGTTGTCAAACTCATGACTGAGGGAAGTGAACACTTCGGCACTGGTGTCTTTGCCGTATGCCCAGCGTGCGGACGAATTGCTGCGTGGCGAAGACTCAAACGGTTTGAATCCGTCTTTACGATTGCCTGCTGCGGTCAGGTAGCTGAAACGCGAGCTGCCGGTATTGCGGAAACGGTGTATTTCCGTACCGAGGCGCCATTGGGTTTGCGGCGTGATATCGTAAGACAAAGTACCGTAGAAAGTGTGATTATGGCGCGATGTACTCGGCAGGTAATCGCCGCCATGGTCGCTGACCAAAATAGCGCGGCCGCGCAAGGTATTGTCTGCATTCAAAGGCTGATTGGCATCAAGGACGAAGCGGTAGTGTTTCCACGAACCGACACCGGCTTCCACACTGATGGCTGGCTTGGCAGTCGGTTTTTTGCGTTCCAAAGCAACCGTACCGCCCGGCTCGCCCATACCGCCGTTGGACAAACCGCTTGCGCCGCGCACGACGACGACTTGTTCGTACAATGTGCTGTCCAGATTGTTGGTGCCGCGGCGGATGGCTTTACCGTCGTAAAGGAATTTGGGCGCGCCGTCTACGGAAATGCTGTCAATCGCCTGACTGCGCGAAATAAATTGGCTGTGGCCGGATACGTTGTTGCCCATTTTGCTGTGGAACACGCCCGGTGTTTGCTTCAACACGTCCTGCAAGGTATCCAAACCTTGGTCGTCCATTTGTTTTTCGGTAACGACAGACAAGGACTGCGGCGTTTCGCGCTGGGTCAGGCGGATGCCTGTCGCGGCAGAGGAAGCGGGAATGGTGTAGTTGGAAGTAGTCTGTTTTCCGACGCCTTGGACGGTAACTGTCGGTAAATCGACACGCTCTTGCGGCTGGGTATTTTCTACTTCGGTTGCGAAAGAATACGCCGAACACAGCGCCAGACTGACGGCAAAGCTTAATTTGCCATAGGGAAATACGGGTAGTGACATAGCTTCTCCAGTTAGCTGATGTTTTAATTTGGTGGCAGATTCTATCAAAAAGATGTAGTCCGATGAAACTATACTCTAGCCCCTATTTTCTAAGTAGTTCGTTTAATTCAAAATATTTATTTTTAATCTAGTCCTAATTAACTAAAAAGGCCGTCTGAAAACCCGCATCATCAGGTTTTCAGACGGCCTTAATCTTCTTATCGCAAAAAATCAGTCTGCCAATTTTCGTGCCAATTCTGCCAAACGTTTACCTTGTGCAAAGGCAATGTCGTTTTCTTCGGCAGTCAATGCCGGCTTGCCGTCGTGGCCGGAAACATGGCTTGCGCCGTAAGGCGTGCCGCCGCTTTGGGTATTGCTGAGCGCGGATTCGGTATATGGAATGCCGCTGATGACCATGCCGTGGTGCAACAGGGGCAGCATCATGGTCAGCAAGGTGCTTTCTTGGCCGCCGTGCAGCGAAGATGTGCTGGTGAATACGGTGGCAGGCTTGCCGACGAGTTCTGCACCGAGCCAAAGGGGAATGGTTCCGTCGATAAAGTATTTCATCGCGGCGGCCATATTGCCGAAACGTGTCGGGCTGCCGAGCGCGAGGCCGGCGCAGTTTTTGAGGTCGTCGGCAGTCGCATATGGCGCACCTTCGTCGGGAATGGCTTTTTCAACGGCTTCGCAAACGGTGGAAACTTTGGGAACGGTACGCAATACGGCTTCGCAACCGTCCACGCTTTCGATACCGCGCGCGATTTGACGGGCAAGGTTGCGCGTGCTGCCGTTTTGGGAATAAAAGAGAACGAGGATTTTCAGAGGATTTGGGTTCATTTGGGGTTTCCGTTACAATGCTGTCAGGTTTCAGACTGCCTTTTGAATACTCGGGCCGTCTGAAAAGAAGAAATTTCAATTTAAAAGTGGGAAAAGGTTATGCCGTTTTCGCAATGGTGGCAAGGTTTTTTAAAGAGTAAAGGCGTGGCGTTCGCTTGGTTTGTCGTGCGCCGTTTTGATGAGGAGCGTGTGCCGCAGGTGGCGGCAAGCATGACGTTTACGACTCTTTTGGCTTTAGTACCCGTGTTGACGGTGATGGTCGTCATCGCTTCGGCCTTCCCCGTTTTCGACCAATGGTCGGGGGAATTTGTCTCTTTTATCAACCGCACCATTGTGCCGCAGGGCGCGGATATGGTGTTTGACTACATCAATGCGTTCCGTGATAAGGCCACCAAGCTGACGGCGATCGGCAGTGTGATGTTGGTCGTAACCTCGCTGATGCTGATTCGGACGATAGACAATGCGTTCAACCGGATTTGGCGCGTCAATTCGCAACGGCCTTGGATGATGCAGTTTTTGGTGTATTGGGCGTTGCTGACGTTTGGGCCTTTGTCTTTGGGCGTGGGCTTGTCGGTCGTAATCGGTCAGGTGCAAGTAGTGGGCGGCTCGGAATGGCTGAGGGCTATCACTACGGTTTCATTTATTACGCTGCTGCTGTGGGGTTTATACCGCTTTGTGCCCAATCGTTTCGTGCCTGCCAGCCATGCTTTGGTCGGCGCGGCTGTAACGGCGTTTTGCTTGGAAACGGCACGCTTTTTGTTCGCTTGGTACATGGGCAACTTTGACGGCTACAAATCAATTTACGGCGCATTTGCCGCTGTACCGTTTTTCCTGTTGTGGCTCAACCTATTATGGACGCTGGTATTGGGCGGCGCGGTTTTGACTTCGTCCCTATCCTACTGGCGCGGTGAAGCGTTCCGCCGCAGTCTGGATGCGCGCGGCCGCTTTGATGATGTATTGAAAATCCTGTTGTTGCTGGATTCTGCCCAACAAAACGGCAAGGCATTGCCGGTGCAGGAGTTCAGACGGCATATCAATATGGGCTTTGACGAATTGGGTGAGCTTTTGGAAAAACTGGCGCGACACGGCTATGTCTATTCCGGCCGTCAAGGCTGGGTCTTGAAAATGGGAGCGGAGTCCATCGACTTGGCGGAGCTGTTCAAACTCTTTGTCTACCGTCCGCAAACGCTTAATAAAGACAAGGTCAATCAAACGGTTGACCACATCATGCAGCCCTGCTTGGAAACCTTGAACATGACGCTTGCCGAGTTCGGCGCCCATACAAAAAAACAATCCTCTTAAACCTGACGCCGTCTGAAACCAAAAATATCAAGTTTCAGACGGCCTTTGCTATAATCGGCACACTACTGAATACTACATTCGACCTACAAGGAAAAATAGATGAAAACACCAGCCCTACTCTCTCTGCTCGGTTTGATTCCATCTGCCGCCTTCGCCGCCCACGGCGTAGGCCTTGGCCAACCACCCAAATATCCGGCCAACTTCACCGCTTTCGAATACGTCAATCCCAACGCTCCCAAAGGCGGCTCATTTACCACGCCTTTCCTCGGTGCTTTTGACACGCTCAACCCCTTTACCCTCAAAGGCAACCACGAATACGGCATCAGCATGCTGACGCTCGACACCCTGACCGAGCAAAGCATGGACGAACCTTACGCCGTTTACGGGCTGATTGCCGAAGACATCGCCCTGGCGCCGGACGGCCTTTCCGTTACCTTCAAAATCAACCCCAAAGCCAAATTCCACAACGGCGACCCCGTTTTGGCCAAAGACGTTGCCGCTTCATTTAACATCCTGACTAAAGACAAAGCTGCCGCACCCATGTACCACTTCTACTGGAGCGACGTGGCCAAAGTGGAAACGCCCAACGACCGCACCGTCGTGTTCCGCTTCAAACAGCGCAACTCAGAATTGCACATGATTCTCGGCAGCCTGCCCGTCTTCTCGCATAAAAGCTATCCCAAAGGCCTGGCCGCCGCTCCCAACAGCCTGCCCATCGGTTCCGGCCCCTACCGTTTTGCCAAAGCCGAAAACGGCCGCATCAGCGAGTTTGTCCGCGACAAAAACTACTGGGCGCAAAATCTGCCCGTGCGCAAAGGCCGCTACAACTACGACCACATCCGTATCAAATACGTCAAAGACGAAGTTGTCCGCATCGAAGGGCTGAAAGGCGGCCAATATGACTTCGTACAAGAAAACGTCGCCCGCAACTGGGCGCGCGCCTACTCCGACGAAGTCCTCAAGAAACGCAATCTGTCCAAACACGAATGGGTACAAAACAGCACAGCCGGCATGCAAGGCTTCGTCATCAATATGCGCCACAAGCCCTTGGACAATATTTACGTCCGCCGCGCCTTGATTGAAAGCTTCGACTACGAAAGCGTCAACAGCCGCATCTTCTACGGCGCATACCGCCGCACCGACAGCTTCTTCACCAACAGCACCATGGCCGCAACCGGCAAGCCTGACAGCGCGGAAACCGCATTGCTCAAATCATTGGGCACCAAGCTGCCCGATGGCGTATTGGATCAAGACGTCCCTATGCCGCCGGTTACCGACCCCAAACTGGGCGTGCGCCCGAACCTGCTCAAAGCACGCGCCCTGCTTGAAAAAGGTGGTTATCAATACAAAAACGGCAAAGCAGTGGACAAACAAGGCAAACCGCTGACCTTTGAATTCCTCGCCCCAAGCAAAAACTACGAACGCATTACCGCTAAATGGCAGCGCGACCTCGCCAAAATCGGTATTACCATGAACGTGCGCACCGCCGATTCCGCCGTGTACCAAAAACGCATGAACGACTTCGATTTTGACGTAACCACCGGCTACTACGGCAACAGCGAAAGTCCCGGCAACGAGCAATACGACTACTTCAGCTGCGCCGCCGCCAAAACCGAAGGCAGCCGCAACCTATCCGGCGTCTGTCATCCTGCGGTCGAAAAACTGCTGACCCATTTCAACAGCTTTACCAACCGCCAAGAGCTGCAAACCACCTCGCGCGCGCTTGACCGACTGATCCGCCACCAATACACCATCGTTCCAAACTGGTTCGCCGACCGCTATCGCGTCGTGTACCGTAACGATGTGGGCATTCCGTCCAAGCTGCCGAAATACTACGACCCCATTACCTTCGCCATGACCGCAGGCTGGAAGAAAAAGTAGTCGCATTTCGACAACACGTCCAAGCGTCTGACAAGCCCTTGGCGTGTGGTCTTAAGCATAGAATCATAAAACCTATTTGTTTGTTTAAAAACAATCAATCGGCTGATTCCAAACAAACATAAAAGAAAAAACAACTTAAAGCCAAATCAAAGGCCGTCTGAAACATCCGTCAGCAAAATCATCTGCAACGGAACATTTCAGACGGCCTTTTCATCTCTTTTCAATCCAGTTTCACAACCAAAGCAAAATATCGAAAATGAACAAAAAAATTGCAAAACAATACCCTCAAATTTTACAAAACCGTGTACACTGCAAGGTAAGAGTTTGAATTATAAGGTTAATCTTAATAAAAACTACAATCATCCAAATTTAACCTAAATCAAGCATTCATATAACAGACAAAAGGAACAATAATATGGAAATCAAGCGTCTCTCTACCATTCTCAAACTGATTGCCAATCCCGAACGCATGGCCATCCTTTTTCTGCTGCTTGACGGCGACCGCAGCATTACCGAACTGGCACAGGCACTCGACTCCTCCCCAACCGGCATCGCCAACTACCTCGCACGCCTGCGCACCGAAGGCATCATCGATTTCACGCGCTACCACCGCATCATCGAATACCGCCTTATCTCCGAAGAAGCCACCACCATCCTCAATACCCTGCGCACGCTCAAAGACCAAGCCGAATAAATAAATGATTCCACATCACAACATCAAGGCCGTCTGAAACATCAGCTTTCAGACGGTCTGCTACTTTCAACCCATATCGAAAAATAAACCAATCCGCTATACAATACCGCCCATGCCCACAGGCGCAATCCGCCGCCCTCCCACCCAACAGCACACACGGAAACATCATGAAAATCACCACTTGGAACGTCAATTCCCTCAACGTCCGCCTGCCCCAAGTACAAAACTGGCTGGCCGACCACCAAGCCGACATACTCGCCTTACAAGAACTCAAACTCGACCAAGACAAATTCCCGGCCTCCGCCCTGCAAATGATGGGCTGGCACTGCGTCTGGAGCGGCCAAAAAACCTACAACGGCGTCGCCATCATCAGCCGCCACGAACCGCAAGACGTACATTGCGGCCTGCCCGCCCTTCCCGACGACCCGCAACGCCGCGTCATCGCCGCCACCATCAACGGCGTGCGCGTCATCAACGTCTATTGCGTCAACGGCGAAGCCCTGGACAGCCCAAAATTCCAATACAAAGAACAATGGTTTGCCGCATTGACCGAATTCGTCCGCGCCGAAATGGCCGTACACCCCAAACTCGTCCTGCTCGGCGACTTCAACATCGCCCCGGCCGATGCTGACTGCTACGCCCCCGAAAAATGGCACGAAAAAATCCATTGCTCCTCCATCGAAAGACAATGGTTTAAAAACCTGCTCGACCTCGGCCTGACCGACAGCCTGCGCAAAATCCACCCCGAAGGCGCGTTCTACACCTGGTTCGACTACCGCGGCGCCATGTTCCAACGCAAACTCGGCCTGCGCATCGACCACATCCTCAGCAGCTCCGAACTCGCCGCCACCCTCACCGACGTCACTGTCGACTTAGAAACCCGCGCCCAAGAACGCCCCAGTGATCATGCGCCGGTAATTGCAGAGTTTGACTGTTAGATTTTGAGTGAATAAACAATAAGGCCGCCTGAAAACTGAATTTCAGACGGCCTTGGTATTGTGCACAATAAAATATAGATTGAATTCTCAAATCTATTTGTTTTTGAGATTACAATAAGAACAAAGTTTGAAAATTTAGGAGTACATATGTTACTAGATATTAATGAGGATTTTAAATTAGTCTATGATCTTTCTATTGAAATAGAAAGAGATCCAAGCTTTATGCATCTGGTTCAACAAGTAACCCTAGACCCCAATAAGCCGCATGTTGGTTTAAAAGGGAATTTAGGGTTATATGGATCTGAACTCTGGTGGGAAAATATAAAAAACAAAGTGATGAAAACAAATATTATTAGAGGAGTAATAAAAAGATGCTATAAAGCAGGCCAAGATAGCCAAGACTCAGTTAATTCATTCGAACTGAT
Source organism: Neisseria subflava (assembly GCF_003044645.1). Classification (GTDB taxonomy): domain Bacteria; phylum Pseudomonadota; class Gammaproteobacteria; order Burkholderiales; family Neisseriaceae; genus Neisseria; species Neisseria subflava_B. The sequence continues at coordinate 5,048 of NZ_POXL01000013.1, read as the reverse complement.
ATTGCCTGATGGCCGAACATGGAATGAAAGTATCTATACAAATAACAGAAAAGATATTAACCTTTTTAAAATTGGTCATGAAGTTATTATATTTTATGCACATGATGAAATAAAACCATCTAATGGTATTAATGAACAAATAAGATATGCTGATACAGTTATTGAAATGGCTATATCAAAAAATGTTGTTATGGGCTACGCTGATAAATCTAGGTTTGTAAGATTTTTAATGTCTTTACGTCTATTGAAAACCAAAATATGAAAAAAGGTCGTCTGTTAATATTCAGACGACCTTCTTATTTTTACCTTTCAGACGGCCTTTAATATTTCTAATCAACCCAGTGTAACCATCTCAATCTGCTCCATACTTCTACCCAAGAAGCGTTCGCCGATGGTTCGGAAGCGCAGTGGGATGTCGCTGACGTAGAAGCGGTAATCCGGGTTGTCGTTTTCTGTATTCAGCAAACCTGCTTGCGCCAAGGCTTTGGCGGTGGCTTCGGCGGTGGTGATGGCGGAATCGACCAAGGTGACGTTTTGTGCTTCACGGCCGATAAGCGGTTTGAGCAGTGGGAAGTGGGTACAACCCAACACCAGCGTATCGATGTCGTCGGCCAAGAGCGGCTTCAGGTATTCGCGTACGGTCAGACGGGTGACTTCGTGATCGAGCCAGCCCTCTTCCACCAATGGCACAAGCAGGGGCGCGGCTTGTGTGCGCACCAGCGTGTCGTTGTTTTTTGAATGGATGGCGCGCGCGTAGGCATTACTGTTGACGGTGGTGTTGGTCGCGATAATGCCAATTCGGTTGTTTTTGGTGGTTTGCAAAGCGGCTTCTGCACCAGCGGAGATGACGTCCAATACGGGCATATTGCCTGCTTTTTGACGGATTTTTTGTCCGGCAACGGCGGCGATGGTGTTGCATGCGATGACGAGTGCTTTGACATCGTTTTCCAGCAGGAAATCGACAATCTGCATGGCGAAGGTTTCGATGGTGGCGCGGGATTTGGTGCCGTAGGGGACGCGTGCGGTATCGCCGAAATAGATGATGTTTTCCATCGGCAGGCGTTCCATCAGGGCGCGGACGTTGGTCAAGCCGCCGACGCCGGAATCGAATACGCCGATGGGGCGTTGTTTGCTGGTACTCATGGTTAATTTCTTTAATATAGAGTTAAGGCCGTCTGAAACCGTTTTTCAGACGGCCTGAAGGTTAAACATATTCTTTTTTATCGTTTTCCACCCAAGCCTGATGCGAGCAAATCCACAACAGCACGATACCGCATACGGTCGAGCTCAACATCATACCGGCCATCACCAAGGCGGAACCATTGTGCAGCCAAGTCGTTGCCATGCCGACTGATGCGCCGATAAGGGATTGGAACACGCCTAAAACGGCATTTGCGCTGCCGCCCTCTGCGCTGAAATAGCTCATAAAGCAGGCTTGAGTGTTCGCACCGACTAAGCCTTGCGTACCGACTGAAAACATCACGCACAGCACCAAAGCCCACAAAGGCGGCAGAGACAGCGACAACACCAAAACCGTCATCAGCAGATTGGCGGCAAATTGGACGATAATGCCCCATTTGAGGATGTTTTGAGGATGCGTACCGGTTTTCAAACGCCATGCGGTAACGCGGTTAAACGACATCATGGTAATGATATTAAGCGCAAATACCCAAGCATATTGGTTTGGTGAAACATGATACAGGTGTTGGTACACAAACGACGATTCGGTCAAAAAGGCAAACATCGAACCGAAACTGAAAGCTTGGAAAAACAAATAGCCCATTGCGGCGCGCGTTCTCAAAACGCGTTTAAACCTGCCCGCCACCACGCCGAACACGTCCATGCTGATTTTGCCTTTTTGGTGCGGCTTAGGCAGGAAATACCACATCAAACCCCAAAGCAGCAGCGAATAACAGGCCAGAAAACCGAAAATCATGCGCCAGCCGCCCAAATTCTGCAAGCCTGCACCAATCATCGGTGCCATCAGCGGCACAATCATCAGAATGATGCCGATTAAGGCAAACATCTGCGCGGCTTTGCGTCCGGAATAATAATCGCGCACCATCGCACCGGAAATCACCACGGTCATCCCCGCGCCAAACGCCTGCAAGGCACGCAAGTTCAGCAGCTGCTCGACATTATTCACCATCGTCAAACCGATAACGGCGGCAAAGTAAATGCTCAAGCCCACCAAGGCGACAGGTTTGCGGCCTTTAATATCCGAAATCGAACCGCCGACCACCTGACCAAACGCCACGCCAAACATAAAAAAGCTCAGGCTTTGCTCAATACGGTGGATGTCCGAACCCAGCGACTTTGCCATTTCGGGAATCGCAGGCAGATAGGCATCGACAGAAAACGGCATCAGCGCGACCAACATCGCCATCAGCACGGCCATGGTTTTTTCGCCCAAAGGGGCTTGTTGTGCAGTCATTCCGACTTTCGCTTTCGTAAAAAATATTCAAAAAACAAAGAAAACAACCGCCTTGTCAGACGGTTGCGGATTGGATGGAATTATAGCAGATTTCAACCTTGTCCAATCACTGCAAAAAAACCTTTGCAAAACTTAAGGCCGTCTGAAACTTTGCTTGGTTGAATCCCCTCGCCGCAAACGTTAAAATGCTTGTTTTTTAAGACAACAAATTGTTTCACATCACGGATTCTAAGGAATAATCATGACTACATTTCAAATTGCGCGTGCCGACGGGAAAACGCTCGAAATCCAAGGCAAAATGGCCAACCGCCACGGCTTGATCGCCGGTGCAACCGGTACGGGTAAAACCGTTACCCTGCGCCGCATGGCGGAAGCCTTCAGCAGCGAAGGCGTCCCTGTATTTTTGGTCGATGTCAAAGGCGATTTGTCAGGCATCGCGCAAGCCGGTGCCAACAGCGGCAAAGTAGGCGAACGCATTGCCGAGTTTGATTTGGGCGAACATTGGCTGCAAAATTTCCCCGTGCGCTTTTGGGATGTTTACGGCGAAACCGGTATTCCCGTACGCGTAACCGTTTCAGAAATGGGCCCTATGCTTTTGGCCCGCCTGATGAATCTGAACGACACGCAAGAAGGCCTGCTCAACCTCGTGTTCAAAGTTGCCGATGACAGAGGCTGGCACATTTTGGACTTGAAAGACCTGCACAGCATGTTGAAACACGTTTCCGACCACGCTTCGGAATACCGCACACAATACGGCAACGTTTCAGCCGCCAGTATCGGCGCGATTCAACGCCAACTGCTGACTTTGGAAAACGAAGGTGCAGAAAAATTCTTCGGCGAACCTTCCCTCAACCTGCAAGACTGGATGCAAACCGACAACGGCAAAGGCATCATCAACATCCTCAACTCCGAAAAACTGATGCGCTCGCCGCGTATGTACAGCGCGTTTTTGCTGTGGATGTTGGCGGAGTTGTTTGAAACCCTGCCCGAAGTCGGCGATTTGGACAAACCAAAATTCGTGATGTTCTTCGACGAAGCGCATTTGATGTTCGACAATGCCGCCAATGCGTTGGTCGAACAAATCGAACAAGTCGTGCGCCTGATCCGTTCCAAAGGCGTGGGCGTATATTTCGTCACCCAAAACCCGCTCGACTTACCCGATACCATCCTCGGCCAACTGGGTAACCGCGTGCAACACGCCCTGCGCGCCTTCACACCGCGCGACCAAAAAGCAGTCAAAGCCGCTGCCGAAACCTTCCGCAGCAACCCAAACATCAAAGTTGCCGAAGCGATTGCCGAACTCGGCGTCGGCGAAGCCCTCGTTTCCTTCCTTGATGAAAAAGGTATGCCCGAGCCGGTAGAACGCGCCCTCATCCTGCCGCCGCAATCCGCCCTGACCCCGCTTGCCGCCGAAGAGCGCAACCGCTTGTTCCAAAACGATGATTTGTATCCAACCTATAAAGACATGGTGGACAACTACTCCGCTTTTGAAGCATTGGCCGAAGTAGATAGCCAGGCTGCCGCTGAAAAAGAAGCCGCAAATGCCGCCAAAGAGCAGGAAAAAGCACAAAAAGCCGCAGAAAAAGAAGCTGCCAATGCCGATCCCGGCATCCTCGGCGGACTGATCGGCGGTTTGAGCGGCGGACGTAAAAAATCCGGCCAAGGTTTGGGCTACAACGTTGCCGACGCCATCGGCAGCCAAATCAACCGCCAAGTAACCAACGCCATTTCACGCAGCGTAATGGGCATTATTAAAAATATGTTCAAATAATCAGCCTGCAAACATACTGCCTTTATTGCAATAGCCGCAAGTCGGATACTTGTATCCGACACCTTGCTTTCAGACGGCCTCAAAGCAGCCTGAAAACAAGCCAAGTGCCCGCCAAACAGGAAAACACGCCATGCCCCAAACCGTTACCCTTGTGCTGTACGACCCCGCACACGCCGCCGATTTGGACTACCGTCTGCACGGAGAGCAAGCACAATACTCGGTTTCGCCCCAAGAGCGGCTGCAAAACGGCCGGTTCGCCGCGCCCGACTGTTTGGCCGTAACCATTTTGTGCCAAAACCGCCCCATCGGATTTTTCATCCTTGATAAAGGCAGCGACCGCCTTACTTACAGCGCCAACCCCCGCGCCGTATTGCTGCGCTCGATGTCGGTCAACCCCGCATATCAGGGTCAAGGCTGCGCCCGCGCGGCGCTGGCTGACGATAAATTGGCGCCGCTCATCCGCAGCATATTGCCCGACTGCGACGAAATCGTGTTCGGCGTACACCACGCCAACCGCGCCGCCATCGGCCTGTACCAAAGCTGCGGATTTGCCGATACGGGGCGAACCTTTATGGGCACAAAGGGGCTGCAATATATTTACAGCAAAACGATTCGGTAAAAGGCCGTCTGAAAAGCAGCCTGAAACCCCAACCGCCGTCATTCCCGCGCAGGCGGGAATCTGCTCCGAATCACGGGCAGCAGCGGATAAAACCACCATTTCCGCAGCCGAAAAAAGATTCCCGCCTGCGCAGGAATGACGGAGCGGATAGGCCGTCTGAAAAACTGAAAACGACCGGTTTCCAACTCCCTCTCCTGCGCTCGCGCGGGGGAGGGTTGGGGAGG
>NZ_POXL01000012.1:0-18289 GCF_003044645.1 Neisseria subflava | reverse complement strand
GACGACTACGTCGCCATGTTGTTCATGCTGTTCGAAGGCATACCAGATGCCTTCTTCTTCACACAGACGGTTGATAAAGTCGAAGTCGCTTTCGAGATACTGGGTCACATACTCGCGTACGCTGTAGCTGCGGCTCTTTTGGAAACGGTAGTCGACACCGGAGAAACCGTGGTGTTTGAAGACGGCGGCAACGATGTCGGGAACGGTTTGGTGTTGGAACAGCCGGGAAGTTTGGAAATGTTTTAAAGCCGCGAAACGCGGCTCTAAAACAAAGCGGTAAACGGTTTCATCCTTGGATACGGACAACTTCTCGCATGAGGTGATAATGCCCTGCCATTGCTTTGCCGGCGGGTCGTCTGAAGCAGACCCGAATACCCCGGCCACTTCCGACAGTAAGCCTTCCTGCGGACGAATCTCAAACGCTGCGCGCTGGTTGAGGTAGGAAGAGAGAGGTAGCGAGGAATCGGCCGAGGTGGCGGTAATTTCGACACGGTAGGCGGTATTGACCGCTTCAGATGCGCTGAAGGAGCAGACTGAAAGTGAAGGAGAGAAACGGGCGAAGGTGAGGTGGTAGGATTGGCGGGCGGTCATAAGGGTAATATCCGACTGACGATGAACACTGTATGGTAACGGGGATAATGCCGCTGGTAAAGCGAATGGGATGAATGGAAAAAAGTCTGCCCGAACGGTTGAAATAAGGGATAAAGAGTCATTTTACCCCGCCCTATTCCACCATTCAGGGAAAAAGTGGTAAATTAAGCAGTCACATTTCTCTTAAAACCATTGATTTTATACTAAAAATTGGAGTACTATGAGCACACTCTCTAGAGTATCATTAATTCTCATTTAACATATAGGAACAATAAGCGGAATTTGTAGAAGAATAGGGAAAAGGAAATTAATTTATATTATGTTAAATTCATATACCTAATATTTTAGTCTATTAATATCTGTTTCTCCTAGTTATAACAATTACTTACACAAAAAGGCCATCTGAAATGTTTCAGACGGTCTTTTATTTATATCTCCCAGTCTTTTCTCAGCAAATCCTTTATTGTTAGCAATTACCTACTCCGACTTTAATAAAGGGAAAATGGGCAATCTACTCAATCCGGTTATGCCGCACCAACGCTATACGTTTCGCCCTTGCTGTCCGCTTGGCCGACAATGGTAGCAACGGCAGCGGCCAAGCCGTTGCGCGTCATGTATTTTTGTGGAATTTCTTGGACATTTTGTGTCAAGGTGTAGGAATTATCTTCGCCATCGGCAAGGCCGCAGGGGCGCAAGATAGTCCAATTCAAACAACTTTGTTTGAGATAGATTTCAGCTTCTGTTTTGGCACGGACGGCTTCGCCGAGTGCCTGTTTGAACGGCTCGCTCATCATGTCCCATTGTTCACCGCAGCCCATGCTGGTAATCAGTACAAAGCGGGCTTGCGGATTGGCGGCTTTCGTAGCGGCAATGATGTTGATATTGCCCAGCGCATCGCTGCGGATGCCCTCTTCGTTTTTGCCGCCGACAAAACTGATCACGGTATCGGGACGGTATTGCGCCAACGCTTTATCGAGCGCATCGGCATCAAGCGCATCGGCGACGACGGTTTGAATATTGTGTTCGGCAAAAAAGCTGTCTTCAGACGGCCTTCTCAATACGGCGACGGTATCGGCTGAGTCAGTCAATGTGCGGATATAGGCGCGGCCGGACGGGCCGTTGGCGCCGAAGATGAGTTGCATGTTTGGGGTCCTTTGTATGGTAGATGTTTGTTGTTAGAAAATCCGCTCCTCTATTCAACAAGGAACGGATTTTCAGGCTGTCTGAAACTGTTTAAGCGGCATCAAACAGTTTGCGCATGGCTTCGATTTGATGTTGTTTCAACTCGCCTGCTTCATCGCGTCCGACGAAAATTTTAAACATGGCGCTGCCGTTGCGGTTGATAAAGTTGAGCGAGCAAGTGGCTTTACCCATGAACGGACGTTCCAAAAGGTAGATGGAGGCGCAGTTTTCATAGTAGATGTGGCCGTGTACGCCGCCGTCGGTTTCGGGATGGTCAAAGTTGTAGAAACCGCGGCCGACTTTGCCGTTTGGCAGTTTGCCGCTGACTTCGACGATGGCATCGGGGGTATGGGCGATAAAGGTAACGGATTCATCCCATGCGGCGATGGCTTGGAGAATTTCGACAATGCGGCTGCCTTCGGTTTGGCGCACGTTCTCTTCAGGCAGGCAGCGGATAACGTCTTCAAAACTGCATTGGTTTTGCGCGGCCAGCATTTCCAGTACTTGGCCGGGATTTTTTTCTAATGATTGGCGCAACATGGTTTGTTGTTCAGCTGAAAGTTTTTGCATGGTTTGATCCTTTTCTTGAGTCGGAAGAGTGAGCATGAGTTTGCGGATAAGGGTGGGCGACCAATAACGGCCGCTGGTATTCAAACGGATCAGGCCGTCTGAATCGGGTTCTTTAAAAAGCTGCATTTCCTGCCATTGAGCAATCAGCTTTTGCGCTGCTTTGTTGCCGTCGAACAATGATGGATTCAGACGGCCTGTTTCAATATCGTGTTGGACTTTACTGAGCAGTGCTTTATTTGGACTATGGCCGCTCATAAATGCGATGTTTTTCTCGCCTTTCGGCGTAGCAAGATAACTCTCCAAATCGCCCTGCACCTGATAGCTGAAACCGCCGAAGTTACCGCCTGCGCCGGAGCCGAACGCCAAACAGGGAATATCAGATTTGATCAGGGTATTGTAGCGGTTGCGCTCGCCGCGGCCGGGATAGGCGAAGTGGCTGTTGCTGACCTGTTCCCAGCCTTTTTCCAGCAGCGTTTCAACCGTGTAGGCATATTGGTCTGCCTGAATATCAAAGCCCGGCGGTGTCGGAAATGCGCCTTTTTCAATCATGCGATTGATGGGCAGCATGGGATAAAGGTTGAACGCGTACGTATCCAAACCGGACAGCGGCAACTCGGCGGCGCGGGCAATATCGTTTTGCCAAACTTCATCGGTTTGATTGGGCAGGCCAAACATCAAATCAGCGACAATCACGGCATCGAGTTCGCACAATTTTGCCAAATATTCAAACGCCTCGTCGCCACTGTGTTTGCGGCCGAGACGGCGGCGGATGGCGGTATTGAAGGTTTGCACGCCGATGGAAATGCGGTTGGCCCCTGCTTCGAGACAGGCCTGTGCTTTTTCCAAATCGAAATGGCTCATGCGCCCTTCGATGGTGAACTCGCAGTCTTCGGCAAGCGGCAGATATTGGTAGCAGGCACGAATCAGGCGGACGAGGTCTTCCGTAAGCAACGCGGTCGGCGTACCGCCCCCGAAATAAACGGCTCGGATTTTGCCCTTGCCTGTACGGACTTCGGCTTCAGCGGCCATTTCTTCGATAATTTTGTCGGTGTACACGCTGCTTTGGCTGTCCTTCCACGCATTACGGTAGAAGCCGCAAAAAACGCAATGGTTGGCGCAAAATGGAATATGCAGATAAGCAAGCGCGTCCACATCGGTGGCATGGGGAAGCTTTTTCTTCCAAATGTTCTGCCACTGGGGACGCGGCATTGGAACACCGCCCCAAACGGGCATCAATGCCTGACGTTCGGGAAATGCCTTGGGCGCGGATTGTTTCGGAGTCCAAACAAGCTGCTGTACCATGATAATGATTAATAAAAATTATTAATAAGATTGATATATTAAATAACTATCATCATTTTCTTGTCAATATTTTTACGTAATTAAAAATCAGTATTATTTTAAAATATTGTATTCTATAAATAATAAAATGTATTTCTATTTGATGGAAATCGGCATTTTACTTGTGAAATGCGCAAAATTTGGTTCTTCAAGTTGGGAACATCCTCCCATCTCGTTTTATTTTTGAACGATAAAATAAATTTTCTTTATCGTTTTTCAGACGGTCTGTTGGCGCTCAGCTTCTGAAATAAAACCCTGCCTCATCTTCGCAACGGCGTATCTGCCAACCGTAAACCGATTCAAGCAAATCAGGGCGCATCACTTCACCCACCTTGCCTGATGCAACGACTTTTCCCTTATTCATCAAAATAATATGTTCCGCATAACGCGCAGCGAGGTTCAAATCGTGCAATACCATTATTGATGAGGCACGGTTTGAATGCCCGACCAAATACTGCATCAGGCGGTGTTGGTGGCGAATATCGAGATGGTTGCACGGTTCGTCCAAAAGCAAGACCGGCGCGTTTTGCAACAGGGCGCGGATGATGTTGGCGCGTTGTTGCTCGCCACCTGAAAGCTTGCCGATGCGCTTATCCGCCAATGCCGTCAAATCAAAATAATCGAGCAACTCGTCCGCCCATTCATGGTTCAGACGGCCTTTTTGTACGAATGACGCCAACGCAATGTATTCACGTACAGTCATCGGCATGTTGTAACGGCCATGCTGCCCGACCCATGCCACCCTGCCCGCGCGGATTTGCGGCGTAACAGCCTCACCGAAAAGCGTGATTCCCCCCTGCCCTGTTTGCCCGATTAGGGCACGCAACAAAGTAGATTTGCCCGCACCATTCGGGCCGATAATGACGGTCATGCTCGAAGGTATATCCAGTTGATCAATTTCAAGCAGGGTTTTGTCTTGGACGCGGACGGAAAGATTACAGATTTGAAATAAGGTGTGCATGGCAAAAGATATGGGGCAATAAAGTTTCAGACGGCCTGTTTAGGTATCAACGGCTTTTCAAAGGCTTGATAAACAAATACATAAAAAATGGTCCGCCCAATAAGGCAATCACGATACCGACCGGCAGATCGACAGGGTATGTCAGCCAGCGCGCCGCTCCGTCCACCACCATCAAAAACACTGCGCCCAACCAAGCCGACAGCGCAATCAGTTTGCGGCGACTGCCGCCGACGGTTTGCGCCAGCACATTGGGGATCATCATGCCGAGAAAACCGATGATGCCCGAAAGCGACACCGCCGCCCCTGTCATCAATGCCGCGCCGATTACGGTTTGCACACGCAATGTCCCAACTGATACACCCATACTGGCAGCCGTGTCTTCCCCCGTCATCAAAACATCCAGCCGCCTGCCTGCCGACAGCAAAATCAGAAAACCGGGCAACATGACCGCAATTGCCGCGACAGGCGATGAGAAACCGGCTTCGGCAAGGCTGCCCGACAGCCATGTGGTCGCGCTGCGCAATACTAAATCATCAGATAAAAACAAAATCATGCTGACCACCGCGCCCGAAAACGCGCTCAACACAAACCCCAACACCAGCAATCCCAAAGTACCGCCGCCGAGCAGTTTGTGCACCGCCAAAATCAGCAGGCACACACCCAATGCACCGAGAAAAGCCGCCGCCGGCACACCCATCGCGCCGCCGTCCAAAGCCAATAACACAATCACGCCCAAGGCCGCCCCGCCCGATGTCCCGATCAAACTCGGATCGGCCAGCGGGTTCTCAAATAAAGCCTGCAATGCCGCACCCGAAGCGGACAAACCGGCTCCGACCAAAAGCGCGGTATAGATGCGCGGTAAACGAATTTGGCGGACGGTTTCATCCATCGCCAACGGCGACTCCCACGCACCAAAACCGATGCCGCAGCACAAATAAACAGCGGTGGCAGTAAGCAGCAGGCAGAGGGTAAGGGTATGCGGTTTCATGACATCATGCGATTCAAGCGGATTGAAGGACAGTTTCAGACGGCATTTTTAAGACAGCCGTTTTGCCTCCTCAACAAGAAGGAACAAATCGAGGCCGTCTGAAAACAAAAATCGGGCAGGCTTTTCAAATCAGGCGCGTTTATTTCGCCAAACCGTGCAAACGCTGAATCACTTGCGGCGTATCCAGCCCGTAACGGAACATATCGTTGGCCTTCCACAAATAAATTTTGCCGTTTTTCGCGGCAGGCGAGCCGGCGATTTCGGGACGTGCGGCAAAGGTTTTGACGTTGCCTATCATGGCAGTGTTGTGGTCAGCAATAATGATGATGTCGGGTTTGGCCGCAATCCATGCCTCACGCGTCATCGGTTTGAGGCCGTCAATGGCGGCTGCGGCATTGATACCGCCGGCACGGCGGATGATTTCGTCGGCGGCGGTATTCTTGCCCGATACGATGCGCCCGTCGTAGCTGAAGAGGTAGCGTTTGCCGCTGGAAGGCTGCTGTTTCATATCCGCCTGCCATTTACTGGCCAACTTGTCCGCCTGCGCGCTTTTGCCGATAAGCTGACCGATGTTGCGGATACTTTGCGGATAAGCGGCTATGCTGTCATCAGGTGCAACATTAACGGCTTTAATGCCTGCTTTTTGCAGGTGGGCAAAAATATCGGCAGGCTGCGCCATCCATGAACCGATGGCGATGTCGGGTTTGGCGGCCACAATCGGTTCAACCGTCAGGCGGCGATGAATGCCGATACTGGGCTTGTTTTTCAACGCCGGATTTTGAACGGTCTGATCGCGGCCGACGATTTCGTCCAATGCGCCGAGCGCGGCAACGATGTCTGCCGTATCGGGAGTTAATACGACGATGCGTTGCGCGTGTGCAGTACAGGCCAACGAAATAAACGCGGAAAGCAGGAGGAGTTTGAGTTTCATTGTTTTTCCTTGTCGTATGCTTTCAGACGGCCTGCTCGCTTTCTCAGGCCGTCTGAAAACGGTTGAATCACATTAGAACTTCAGTTGTACGGTTGCGGCGAAATTACGGCCGGTTTCGGTGTACAAGTCCATCACACTGGTACGGCTCATGCCGGCAACGTCGGCGTGCTGCCAGTATTTTTTGTTGCCGACGTTGTAAATGTTTGCGCCGATTTCGAGGTTTTTAAACGGTTTGTACCACGCACCGACATCCCATACGCCATAACCCGGCGCTTGGAAAACAGTGTCGCTGCTGACGCGGCTGTGTTTTTTCGACCAACGCAGCTTGGTACCGACACCCCATTTTTCCTGCGTGTAATCCAAACCCAAAACGCCGTTAAGCGGATAAGCGGAATCCAACGGTTTGCCGTCCTGCTGCTCACCGCGCATCCAAGCAATGCTGCCGGAGACTTGCCAGCCCGGCAGGAATTTGTAGGCGGCGGAAGCTTCAGCACCGTAGGTTTTGACCCTATCCAGGTTTTGATATTGGTACTGGATAATCGGGCGACCGTCTATGAAGGTAGTGCCGACTTCGGTGCGGTCGATGAAGTTTCGATAACGGTTGTAGAACGCGGTAACTTGCGCACGGGTGCGTTCGTTTTTGAACTTCATCCCCAATTCAAAGCTGTTGGAGCGTTCGGATTTGAGGTTGGCATTGGGAATGACCGCATAGCCGTAGGTCGTATTGGCAAACGCCATGGTTGCACTGTCAAACGGCGGCGTACGGAAGCCTTGGGAATAAGTAGCGAAACCGGTGAACTGCTCACCCATCGGCACACTCAGGCGCAGGCTGGGTGTGAGCGCGGAATCGTTGAAGCGCGTCGCCGTTCCGCTGGGATTGGCGTTGAGATAGGCTTGATCGGTCGACGTGTTCAGCTTGTCTTTTTCGTAACGCAAGGCCGGGGTCAGGACGATGCCGTCGCCGAAGGTCAGGCTGTCTTGTGCGTAAACGCTGAACGTTTTGCGCTTGCTGTCGGGGAAAGTTTTATTCGGATAGGTGCTGCCTGCATAAACTTTACTGACAGCGCCGGTCAGATTGTCCACTGTCAGGCTGTCGCGCGGACGGGCGGTCTCGGTGTGTTTGTATTCTGCGCCGGCAACGACGGTTTGTTTGACCGCGCCGTCAAATTCCCACACGCCACGCCCATTCAGCCCGCGTATGGTCTGATTGAAACCGTAGTCGGAATAACGGGTCGAGTTACCTAATTGGCGCGCGCCCATACGCGTAATGCTCGCATCGACGGCATCGTCTTCCGTACGCAGTTTTTGCTGATAGGCAGTCAGGTTGGCTTCTTTCAGACGGCCTTCGCCAGTGTAGCGGTAGCCTGCTTCGATACGTTGACGGCGGATACGGTCGCGGGCATTGCTCTCAGATGTTGTGATGGTTACCGGCCCGCGCGATTGCGAACCCAAGCCGTTTGCCAATACGGTATCGTTGGCGTGGTAATACTGTTCGTACAAAGTTTCCAAGCGGTGGCGTTCGTTGCCGATATTACCTTTCGCCAAGATATTGTAGGCATTGTTTTTCTGAGGGTTGGTGGCGGTGCGCGAAGTTGAGTAGCTGGTATCGCTGCCCATGCTTTCGGTTTCATGACCTTGGCGTCGCGTCAGCATCAGCAGACCTTCGGCATTTTCATGGAAACCTGCCACAGTCGCAGTAACTCCATGGCTGCGGTAGCGGCTGCGGTAGCCGTGTTTCAAACCGAAATGCCCGCGTTTGCCTTCATCGACGAAATCACTCGGAGAAAGCGTCACCATATTCACCACGCCGCCGAGCGCGTCGCTGCCATACAGCGCGGAATAAGGGCCTTTGACAATATCGACCTGCTTGAGCGTGTCGCTTTCGACCATATCACGTCCCGAAATCGCGCCGTTGGAGCCGCCGCCTGCATAAGATTCGGGAATGCGCACGCCGTCCACCATCATCAGAATGCGGTTGCCGTCTATGCCTCGGATATTGATACCGGCATGACCGCGGCGGTTGTTGTCTGACGGCACGCTGACGCCGGATTCATACATCACGATATCGTCTAAATTCTGTGCCGAGGCTTGATTCAAGGTTTTGCGTCCGATAACCGACACATTCGGCGCGGCTTTATCCAAGGTTTGCGCATTGCGATCGGCCGTGACCACCACAGGCTCTATTTCCGCCTGAACCACCGGCATCTGAGCCGCATATAACTGTCCGGAAAAAACCGCCCCTACTACACAGGCAATCGCTTTCTTTTTCATTACACAACCTTATTATTTTAATAAAAATGATTTGTATTTATAAAACAAACAGACGGTTTTTGCAAGTTTAGATACCACAAGATAGCACTAAAAACCACTTCAAAAACGCAAAATATAGTATGACGTAGCTGGATAAATAATTCATGGATCAGAGGCAAAGTGCCCGACCGCGTCGGCATAGAAAACAGACCTGCCGTTGTCGACCAAAAATCCCGCATCGGCGATTAGGAGGCCGACCCCATCATCGACAATGATCGAGAAGTACATCGCAGAGAAAAAACATTTAGCCACGAAACGCCAAGTGTTTTATTCTCGAATCTGTTCCAACCACCGGTACCCGAATGTTGCTTTTGAAATCCGAATCCAAGCCTGTCTGAAATTTTCAAACAAGTTTTTATTTGTTCCTCTTATCCCTCACCCTTCTATTTACCTCAAACTCAAAAAACATTTCCATATTATTAAAAATTAGTTAGAATTTCACAAAATTATAAATAATAATCAAACTTATTTGTATTATTTTAGTCAGAGTGTAATCGCATCTATTCGGTCTGTCTCATTCAAACGGCCCTACCAATCAAGTTATATGGATACATTCTATGCAACCGACCAAAGTCACCATCCTCTCCGCCTGTATCGCCGCCATTGGTTTCGTCCCTGCCGTTTATGCTGCAGATAATTCGACAGTTATTCTCGATACCATCACGGTCAAAGGCACACGCAATAAAGACGAAATCGGTAAAAACCGAGTTTATGCTCGCGAAATCGTCAATCTTTACAAAGGCAAAAACGAAGTCGAAACCTTCAAGGGCAACACTGTATCCGACCTTTTAAGCGGTATGTCCGGCGTGTACAGCGGCGACGCGCGAAACAGCGGCGCGCTGGATCCCAATATACGCGGCGTGCAGGGGCAGGGACGGATTCCCGTTACCATCGACGGCACGGAGCAGGCGATTACCGTCTGGCGCGGCTACGCAGGCGCAAATAACCGCAACTACGTCGACCCCAACATCATCAGCAGCGTTTCCATCGAAAAAGGCCCCTCGTTCAGCCGCGATATGAAAAGCGGCATAGGCGGCTCCGTCGCCTTGAAAACCATCGATGCCGACGATATTGTCCCCGAAGGGCAGAAATACGGATTTGAAGTGAAGGCGGAGGCTTCCAACAATTCCATCAAAAGGCGTGAGAATGCTTATGAACATTCAGTCGATTATCGAACCTTGCCTGTTCCCGCAGTAGCAACGGGCGGTATTTGGCGTTCGTTTTTTGACGATACCGACCGAATCGACCAGCGTTTCAACGGACGCAATAAATTTGGGGAGGATAAAGCCTACCGCATTGCCGCTGCCACCAAGCAGGACAATTTCGATGCCATGCTCGCCTATGCCTACCGCAGTAAAGGCAATTATTTTTCCGGCAAAAAAGGGGCGGAACGTTACGGCTATATCGGTCCTTGGACACAAGAAACTTTAGACGAATTAAAACGTCGTCAAGAAGAAGCCGCTGCCAAGGGCGAAAAATTTTACGGCAGTGAAAACATGCTGGGCGCACCCGATATTTCAAAAATCGGACTTTTTTATCATCCGGGCGGAGAAGTCAGCAATACCTCACTCGAAACCAAATCATGGGTAGGTAAAACCACCTTCCGTCTGCCGAACCGCCAAACGCTCAAATTCGGTCTGCGCCATACCGATTCCACGTTCGGCGAAATCATGCCTTCGCGCATTATCGGCCCCATCAGTTGGGATGCGTCCGTCCTCAACAAAATTGCCGAATGGCCGCAGGCATGGGTAAAACAGCGTTCCTACAATATCGACTATTCGTGGAAGCCCGAGGGCAGCCGTTGGATAGATTTCGATGCCACGCTTTGGACAACGCGCACCAATTCCAAAACCAATACCGCAGGCGGCTCGCCCGGCGATACCGTTTATGAGGACAACAAATTTCAAATAGCATGGGACGAATACGACAGATGGCAGAAATACCCCCCCGCAGAGCGGCAGGAATTGCTGGATGCAGGCTTTGAAGCCCCCAAACCGCCCAAACCCGAAACGCCCAATACCAACGGACGCTTCAACACTATTGAAGGCAACGCCTATTACGCCCGTAACAACCGTACAGGTTTTCAATTCTCCAACCGTATGAAATTGAGCGACAAACTGTCGCTGACCTTGATGGGCGATTTTCAAAATGAAAAACTGACGTCGCGCAATGATTTTTCAGACGAGCTGGAGCGGGGAGGATACGACAAATATCGGGAAGAACTCGAAAACAGCACCATCAGGGCAAATTATGAATTGAACCAATACGGTGTACCTCGAAACGGCAAGCGGCGTGAATACAATCTGGGCTTCAATTTCCGCTACGAACCCTTCCGCTGGCTGACGTTGACGGCAGGCGGGCGATATACCAATTTTCAGCTTCAGGATAAAAGCAAACGTTTGGAAAGCGGTAAGAACAAATATGGTCGCCCGCTGGAAATGAACAGGGGGATAAAATATTCGATCGGCAGGGTTGCCACGCCGCAAGAATACGCGGATTACAAGGCAATTGACGATGCTTTGGCGAATGGCAGTCTTGATTATGCTTTATATATGGCGGACGAATATTCAGAACAAAGAAAAAAACATGAACAAATTAGCCTGACTTCGTTTCAAGTCAATTCACAATTTATTCCGACTTTGACAGTTGATCGCGAAACATGGGTCAATCCTAATGAAAAGGTGGATTTCTATTGGTTGAAAGACGATAAAGGCCGTCTGAATATGCAGGATCATCCCCTTACCAATGGCAGCATTCCTGATTTGCACACCAAAGTCGCCAATCCTGTATATGACCCGTCTATTCCAGACAGTCCGCAATTTGTACCTAAATACTACGAAGCCAGTGCAAGTGTTTACACAACGCCAATGACCGAAGCCGAAAGACAGAGGGCAATGAAGCAGAAAGGCAGCGGTTGGGTACCCGCATTTTCTGCCACTGTCAATTTTACTGATTACAGCCGCGCCTATCTGCGCTATACCGAAACCCTGCGCTACCCCAGCATTTTTGAAGGGACTTATGGCTTTTCTACCGCCGCCGGCTCATTCAACCGCATGGGCTATGGCTGGCGGCCCGAACACGCCAAAAACTGGGAAGTCGGCTACATCCATGATTTGACGGGGCTGTTACCGAAAATGAAAAAAGCGGATTTCCGCGTCAATTACTTCCATAACAAGACCGAAAACGTTATCGATAGGGACAGCAATCTCGAATTCGAACAATTCGACAGACAAATCCGCAGTGGTGTCGAGCTGTCCACCCGCTTCGATACCGGACGCGTCTTTGGCAGCCTGAACGTATTCCGCAGCCTGAAAAACAAAATGTGCGACGAAAATTTCCCTTGGACATCCGCAACAGAGGGCATGGTTGATTCAAGCTATTTTGTGAAAAACGGTAAGACTATGAACCGTCCTGTCTGCAACCACGGCGGCTTGACCGATTCGGGCTATCTGGCAAGCGCACTTCAACCACGCTGGTCAATTGATGCCGAATTGGGCAGACGTTTCCTTGCCAACAAACTAGAAACAGGCGTGCGCCTCCATTACCACAGCCGCGTCTATGAAAACCGCAACGATGCTTGGCAGCCATTCTACGATGTGCGCAATAAATATCTGAATGACAATATGAAGCCCCAGCATAACGATATGCGCTGGCAGCCTGTTGCGGTATGGGATGCTTACCTGCGCTACAAAATCGGCAAAAACCTGACTGCCGAGCTTGTTGGCAGCAACCTGACCAACCGCTACTACCTCGACCCGATGAGCCGCTCCTATCTGCCCGCACCGGGTAGGACAATACGCATTGGGATAACTGGAAAATGGTAATGATCAATTAATCATTTTGGGAGTAAAAAGCCGTCTGAACATTGGGTTTCAGACGGCTTTTTACATGATGGCTTAGTGATGCCCTACTCTTTCATGTTATATGAAGGTTGAAGCTAACCTGCATAATTTTTATATCTTCTGCTTTGGAATAAAAAAGGCTGTTTGAAAATGAAACGTCTATATTTCAGACGGCCTTTGCTTTATAGCAAACTCGAAATTTAAGCCACGAAATCCAAACCTATATCCAACGAATGGCTGCTGTGGGTCAGATAGCCGAGGGCGATGCCGTCCACGCCGGTTTGTGCCACACGTTTCAGACGGTCGAAGCCGATGCCGCCCGATGCTTCGCAATAGACGGTGTGGGGATGGGCGGTTTGCGTGTGGCAGCGGTTTGCCGCTTCTTTCAAGGTTTCGTCGTCCATGTTGTCCAGCAAAATCCGTTCCGCACCCGCCGCGATGGCTTCGTCCAGTTGTGCCAATGTGTCCACTTCGATTTCCACGCAGGTCAACGGTCCGACTGCCTGCTTTGCCTGCCGTACGGCTTGGGCGATACTGCCGCAGTAGGCAAGATGGTTGTCTTTGATGAGGATGGCGTCGTCCAAGCCCATGCGGTGGTTTACGCCGCCACCTGCTCTGACGGCGTATTTTTGCAGGACGCGCAACAGGGGGATGGTTTTGCGGCTGCACACGATGTCTGTACCGTATTCGGCGACTTCGGCAACGGCACGCGCGGTGGCGGTGGCGATGCCGCTTAAGTGCGTGAGGTAGTTGAGCGCGGTGCGTTCAGCGGCGAGCAGCGCGCGGGCGTTGCCTTCGACGACGGCCAGCGTCTGACCTGCGCGGACGGCTTGCCCGTCTTGGATTTCGGCTTGGAAGCGGACGGACGAATCCATCGTCTGAAAGGCAAGACGCGCCAAGTCCATGCCGGCGATGACGCCATCTTTGCGGCTGACGAGGAAAAGTTTGGCGGTTTTATCGGGGGCGATGACGACGGCGGATGTAATGTCGCCGCGCCTGCCTAAATCTTCGCTCAAGGCTTGTTCGACCATGGGGCGCAACAGGGTATCGGGGAGAGGAAGAAGATTGTTTTCAGACGACATGAAGGTTCCTTTGTTGAAAAATATTGATATTTGCCTGATGGGACAAAATTTAATTTGAGGCCGTCTGAAAATCAGTTAGCGACTGCCCAGCGGCAGTCCGATATCAGAAATCAGCTGATCAGGCAGGACATCGTCGCGGAATCGGTAAAGCTGTGCGGGACGGCCTTTGCTGCCTGATACGCCGGTATCCGACGGCTCGATGAGGTTTTGCTGCTGAATCTGGCGGCGGAAGTTTTGCTTATGCAACAATCTGCCGCTGATGGCTTCGACGCTGTTTTGCAGTTGCAGCAGTGTAAATTCGGGCGGCATCATTTCAAAAATCACGGGACGGTATTTGATTTTGGCGCGTAGGCGGGATAAGGCTGTCGCCAGTACGCGACGGTGGTCATGGCGCATGGGCTGCCCCGTGAGCGCGAAGTCGAAGTTTTCCTGAAGCTCGGTGGCTTCCGCTATCAGGCCGCTTTCATACAGCATTTCATAGCGTTGCAAAACGTATTCTTCCGACCAGTTTTCAGGTTCTACACCCCAGCACAAATGAATGCGCTTGAGCCGCTTCTGTCGCACTTCTTCCGTATCCGCCGAGTTTGCCCAAATGCGCAGGCGGCTGACGATGGTATCGCGCTGTCCTCCATCGGTACGCAAATCTTCCCACGGAAAATAACAGTAGCAGTCCTGCCATTTTGCGTCGGGGTGCAGGATGCTGTCGGCTGCCTCGCGCACCAGCCCCAGATAGCTGACGTACAAGACAGGCATGCCTTGCTCGTTTTGGCGGCGTGTATCGACAAAGGTATAAAGTTGTTCTACATAGCCCATAGGCTGCGATGTCTGCTTGGCGACCCACATTCTGACCCCTGCCTGCAAGGAGTGGCGAAACGGTGCAAGCAGGCCGTTGGGTAGCAGCGAGCCTTGTGCAACAGTCAAAACCCTCAAGCTGCTGTTTGTAATGGCGATCAGTACAGGAACAAGCTCGACGATACTTTGCGTATTGGCTGCTGTTTCAGGATAGGCATCCATGCGTGGCTTTCATTCAAGAGAAAACCTTATTGTAAACCAAAGCGGTTTTCAGACGACCTTGCTTATTATACTCAAATTGAGCATAATATAAAAACTATTTCCAAACATAGACGGCAAACCTTTATGCCGTCTGAAAAACCAGCCATAAGGAAGCCCCATGCAAACCGCCGCCCGCCGCTCGTTCGATTACGATATGCCCCTCATCCAAACGCCGACTTCCGCCTGCCAAATCCGTCAGGCGTGGGCAAAGGTTGCCGACACGCCCGACCGCGAGACGGCAGGCCGTCTGAAAGATGAAATCAAGGCTTTGCTGAAGGAGAAAAACGCGGTCTTGGTGGCGCATTATTATGTTGATCCGCTGATTCAGGATTTGGCTTTGGAGACGGGCGGATGCGTGGGCGATTCGCTGGAAATGGCACGCTTCGGCGCGGAACATGAAGCTGACACATTGGTGGTGGCGGGCGTGCGCTTCATGGGAGAAAGCGCGAAAATCCTCTGCCCTGAAAAAACAGTGCTGATGCCTGATTTGGAAGCGGAATGTTCTTTGGATTTGGGTTGTCCCGAAGAAGCGTTTTCAGCGTTTTGCGACCAACACCCCGACCGTACGGTGGTGGTGTACGCCAACACTTCCGCTGCCGTGAAAGCGCGTGCCGATTGGGTGGTAACGTCTTCGGTGGCATTAGAAATCGTGTCGTATCTGAAATCGCGCGGCGAGAAGCTGATTTGGGGGCCCGACCGCCATCTCGGCGACTACATCCGCCGCGAAACGGGTGCGGATATGCTGTTGTGGCAGGGTTCGTGCATCGTCCATAACGAATTCAAAGGGCAGGAACTGGCGGCATTAAAGGCGGAACACCCCGATGCAGTGGTGCTGGTTCATCCCGAATCGCCGCAAAGCGTCATCGAACTGGGCGACGTGGTCGGCTCGACCAGCAAGCTGCTGAAAGCCGCCGTATCGCGCCCTGAAAAAAAATTCATCGTGGCGACCGATTTGGGCATCCTGCACGAAATGCAAAAGCAGGCACCCGACAAAGAATTTATCGCCGCCCCGACGGCGGGCAACGGCGGAAGCTGCAAAAGCTGCGCGTTCTGCCCGTGGATGGCGATGAATTCGCTGGGCGGCATCAAATACGCCCTGACAAGCGGACGCAACGAAATCCTGTTGGACAGAAAGCTGGGCGAAGCCGCCAAACTGCCTTTGCAGCGTATGCTCGACTTCGCGGCAGGGCTGAAGAAAAAAGATGTGTTCAACGGCATGGGCCCCGCCTGATTTGCCGTCCATATTATAGTGGATTAAATTTAAATCAGGACAAGGCGACGAAGCCGCAGACAGTACAGATAGTACGGAACCGATTCACTTGGTGCTTCAGCACCTTAGAGAATCGTTCTCTTTGAGCTAAGGCGAGGCAACGCCGTACTGGTTTAAATTTAATCCACTATACCGTTTCAGACGACCTCTCAAACAAGGACAACACCATGCAAACCGATTGCGACGTATTGATTGCCGGAAACGGGCTGGCGGCACTGACGCTCGCCCTGTCGCTGCCTGAATCGTTCCGCATCGTCATTTTATGCAAAAACCGGCTGGACGACACCGCCAGCCGTCATGCGCAAGGCGGGATTGCGGCGGCGTGGTCGGGAGAGGACGACATCGAAAAACACGTTGCCGATACTTTGGAAGCGGGCGCAGGTTTGTGCGACGAAGCCGCCGTCCGTACCATCTTATCGCAGGGCAAACCGGCAATCGAATGGCTGCTGGTGCAGGGGGTGGCGTTCGACCAAAATAATAACGACCTGCACCTGACGCGCGAAGGCGGGCATACCTGCCGCCGAATCGCCCACGTCGCCGACTACACGGGCGAAGCAGTCATGCAAAGCCTAATTGCCCAAATACGCCGCCGCCCGAACATCCGCGTTTACGAGCAGCAGATGGCGTTGGACATCCAAACCGAATCAGGTGCGGCGTGCGGACTGACCGTCCTCGACTGCCGAACGCGAGAAACCCACCGCATCCGCGCCCACCATACCGTACTCGCGGGCGGCGGCTTGGGGCAGATTTACGCCGCCACCACCACGCCGCCCGAATGCACGGGTGACGCCATCGCCATGGCGATACGCGCAGGCTGCGCAGTCGAAAACCTCGAATTTATCCAATTCCACCCCACAGGCTTGGCAAGGCCGTCTGAAAACGGCCGCACCTTCCTGATTTCCGAAGCCGTGCGCGGCGAAGGCGGCATTCTGACCAACCAATCGGGCGAACGGTTTATGTCGCATTACGACCGCCGCGCCGAACTTGCGCCGCGCGACATCGTTGCCCGCGCCATCACCGCCGAAATCGCCAAACAAACGCAAGACTTCGTCTCACTCGACATCAGCCATCAAACCGCAGAGTTCGTCCGTCAGCATTTCCCGTCCATCCATCGGTACTGCCTGTCCCAATGCGGCTTGGACATCACGCGCCAAGCCATCCCCGTCCGCCCCGTGCAACACTATACCTGCGGCGGCATCCAAACCGACCCCTGCGGCAGAACCTCCCTGCCGCAGCTCTACGCCTTAGGCGAAACCGCCTGCACCGGCTTGCACGGAGCCAACCGCCTCGCCAGCAACTCCCTACTCGAATGCGTCGTTACCGCCAGACTTGCCGCCCAAACCATCGCGGACGGACAAGCGTTCCAAACCGTACCGTCCAAAAGGTCGTCTGAAAAACCCACCGCCGAAGCAGGCATCTTTGCAGACGACCTTCAAAACACCTTCAGCCGTCCCGTCCTGCAAGCGTTCAACCAATGCCATCTCGGCATCCTCCGCAACGATACCGGCCTGAGCCGCGCCATCGCCCAACTGCGGCTTTGGAAGCAAAACCAAGCCGAACCGCACACTGCGTCCGAATACGAAAACCGCAACCTGCTCGAATGCAGCCTCGCTGTCGCCCAAGCCGCATACGCTAGACGACAAAACATCGGCGCGCATTTTAATAGCGATTGTTAAGGCTGATAGTGAAAACTTTTCTCCAATAAATAACGTCATTGACTGAAAAAGAAAAGGTTCACACATGATTAAGGAAAGATTGAAAAAAAGTAGGAAAAACGGTGGAAACTAAAATGCAGGGATTGACAGTAGTTATAAGTGATAATAACTAATGGGGCTGACGTAGATTAGCGGTTATGCTAGGCTACGAAAATGCAGATAACCAATTGTAAATTAAGCAAGAGAGTTCAAAAGAAACTACTTGAATTTTTTGTACTCCAAGTTACCGCCCGTTCCGCTGCCGATATTTTGGGCATTCAGCCCAACTCCGCTATTCTGTTCTACCGCAAAATTCGTATGGTTATCAGCCATTATCTGGCCTTGGTTGCCGATGAGGTTTTTGAGGGCCCTGTCGAGTTGGACGAAAGCTATTTCAGCGGACGGCGTAAAGGCAGACGTGGTCGCGGCGCAGCAGGAAAAGTGGTTGTCTTTGGTATTCTGAAACGCAACGGA
>NZ_POXL01000011.1:0-38638 GCF_003044645.1 Neisseria subflava | reverse complement strand
GATGTGTTTGGCGATCATGGCTTGTGCAGTTTGCTGGAAGAAGGTGCTCATGGAAAATCCCCTAAATGTCTTGATGGGATTTAGGGGATTTTGGGGAATTTTGCAAAGGTCTCAGGCCGTCTGAAACTTTTCAGATGGCCTTTTTTTGTATGTGACTCAGAAAAACACTAATATTTTCAATACTGATAAATTTAATTCTATTGCGGTTGCAATAGATTAGGAATTATCCACCCTGCTTTTTGTGGTTAAAAAAGATTGAGTGGGCTATTCTTAGCCAAATAACAAGACTAACTGCTTTGACAATGATCCATCAACAATTGAGTCATAAAAACTGATTCTAGCGTTTCGATTTCAAACTTACCATCTACTCGTCTATCGACATTTCAATATCAAGTCGCTTATCTTCAGGCAAATAAAAAAGCACAACATTTCGTTGTGCTTTTTCTTGATGAACCCACATTACTTGTTTTTTTGCGAACGAAGGTAGTCCAAAGTTTTCAGCTGGGCAATGGCTGCTGCCAATGCTTTGTGCGCTTCGGCCAGAGATTTATCATCTTTGGCTGCAGAAACACCTGCCTCGGCTGCTTTTTTAGCTGCTTCAGCACGCGCCTGATCCATTTCTGTACTGCGGACGGCAACGTCTGCCAATACGGTAATCTTATCAGGCTGTACTTCTAAAACACCGCCGGAAACGGCAACCAGCACTTCTTCAGCTTCACCCGGAACAGTCAAACGCAATGCGCCGGGGCGTACCAAACTCATAATCGGCTCGTGTCGTGGATAAATACCAAGCTCACCTTGAACGGTCGGAACCACCACAAAGCTGGCCTCGCCCGAATAGATGTTTTGCTCGCTACTAACCACTTCAACTTGCATGGTGCTCATGCCGGCCTCCTTAGTTTAAGGTTTTCGCTTTCTCAGCCGCTTCTTCGATGCCGCCTACCATATAGAACGCTTGTTCAGGCAGATGGTCGTATTCGCCGTTCAAGATGGCTTTAAAGCCGGCGATGGTGTCACGCAATGAAACGTATTTGCCTGGAGAACCGGTAAATACTTCGGCAACGTGGAACGGTTGAGACAGGAAGCGTTGAATTTTACGGGCACGCATCACAGTCAGTTTGTCTTCGTCAGACAATTCGTCCATACCCAGAATGGCAATAATGTCGCGCAATTCTTTGTATTTTTGCAGAGTAGACTGTACACCGCGCGCTACGTCGTAGTGCTCTTGACCCAATACCATCGGATCCAATTGGCGCGAAGTAGAGTCAAGCGGGTCAACTGCCGGGTAAATACCTAAAGATGCAATATCACGGCTCAATACGACGGTCGCGTCCAAGTGGGCGAAAGTTGTCGCTGGAGACGGGTCAGTCAAGTCATCCGCAGGTACATATACGGCTTGGATGGAAGTAATGGAACCGGTTTGGGTAGAGGTAATACGCTCTTGCAAACGACCCATTTCTTCAGCCAATGTCGGTTGGTAACCCACTGCAGAAGGCATACGGCCCAACAGTGCAGATACTTCGGTACCGGCCAGAGTGTAACGGTAGATGTTGTCAACGAAGAACAATACGTCGCGACCTTTACCGTTTTCGTCTTTTTCGTCACGGAAGTATTCGGCCATAGTCAAACCAGTCAAAGCAACGCGCAGACGGTTGCCTGGAGGTTCGTTCATTTGACCATACACCATGGCTACTTTATCCAATACGTTGGAATCTTTCATCTCGTGGTAGAAGTCGTTACCTTCACGGGTACGTTCACCCACACCTGCGAACACGGACAGACCGCTGTGCGCTTTGGCGATGTTGTTGATCAATTCCATCATGTTCACGGTTTTGCCCACACCGGCACCACCGAACAGACCTACTTTACCGCCCTTAGCAAACGGACACAGCAAATCGATCACTTTAATACCGGTTTCCAGCAATTCGGTAGTTGAAGACAACTCGTCGAATTTCGGAGCAGTTTGGTGAATGGCACGGCTCTTGTCGGTATCGATCGGACCTGCTTCATCAACAGGTGTACCCAATACGTCGACAATACGACCCAATGTACCTTTACCTACCGGCACAGTGATTGGCGCACCAGTATTGCTTACAGACATACCGCGTTTCAGGCCGTCTGAACTACCCATTGCAATAGTACGGACAACGCCGTCACCCAGAAGCTGTTGAACTTCCAGAGTCAGACCGTTCTCGTCCAATTTCAGGGCATCGTAAACATGCGGGATAGCGTCGCGTGGAAATTCCACGTCAACCACCGCACCAATAACTTGTACGATTTTGCCTTGGCTCATTATCGTATCCTAATTTCCTGTTCAGGCTTCAGACGACATTAAACTGCCGCTGCACCTGCTACAATTTCTGACAATTCTGTGGTAATCGCGGCTTGACGCGATTTGTTGTACACCAAACGCAATTCTTTGATGGCATTGCCTGCGTTGTCGGTTGCGGCTTTCATCGCTACCATACGCGCGGCTTGTTCAGATGCCATGTTGTCGCTCAATGCCTGATAAACCACAGACTCTAAATAGCGGCGAACCAAATATTCCAATACGGCGATAGGACTCGGCTCGTAGAGGTATTCCCAAGTAAATGAAGAATGACCTGTTCCGTCGTCAATAACGTTTTCACCGATAGGCAGCAAAACTTCCATACGCGGCTCTTGGCGCATTGTGTTGACAAAACGTGAGTAAACCATATGGATACGGTCTAATTCATGCTTCTCATAACGTTGGAAGATTTCGGTCAGAGGGCCGAGCAGCAATTCCATTTTCGGGGTATCACCCAAATTGGTTGCGCTGGCAATAACATTCAAACCGATGCTTTGGCATGCAGCCAAACCTTTACTACCCAGGCACACGACTTCGACTTCGATGCCTTGTTCCTGATACTCTTGAACTTGCGCCAAAAACTTTTTCAGTACGTTTGCGTTCAAGCCACCGCACAAACCTTTATCCGAGGTAATCAAAATAAAACCGGCACGACGCACTTCGCGGTGCGGCTCCAACAATTTGATACCATGATCGGCATTAGTCTGTGCAAGATGGCTCATCACTGTACGCACTTTTTCGGCGTACGGACGCGCTAAGCGCATCCGGTCTTGAGTCTTCCGCATTTTAGAGGTCGACACCATTTGCATCGCTTTAGTGATCTTTTGGGTATTTTGAACACTACGGATTTTGGTGAGAATCTCTTTTCCGACTGCCATTTCAGACTCCTTTCATCTCAATACTTATGCTTGGTAAGCGTAAGAAGATTTGAAAGATTTCATGGCTTCGGTCAATGCTTTTTCGCTTTCGTCAGACATTGCGCCTGATGCATTAATCGCATCCAGAACCTCAGGATGTTGCGTACGTACGAAACTCAAGAATTCTGCTTCGAAAGCCAAGGCTTTGGATACCGGAACATCTGCGTAAGAACCGTTGTTGATCGCCCACAAAGTCAATGCCATTTCGGCAGTGTTCAATGTGCTGAATTGTTTTTGTTTCATCAATTCAGTAACTACTTCACCGTGTTGCAGCTGTTTGCGTGTTGCTTCGTCCAAATCGGAAGCAAATTGCGAGAACGCTGCCAATTCACGGTACTGTGCCAACGCCAAACGGATACCGCCACCCAGTTTTTTGATGACTTTGGTTTGTGCTGCACCACCTACGCGCGATACGGAAATACCGGCATTGATTGCAGGACGGATACCGGCGTTGAACAAGTCGGTCTCCAAGAAGATTTGGCCGTCTGTAATCGAGATTACGTTGGTTGGTACGAATGCTGATACGTCACCGGCTTGGGTTTCAATAATTGGCAACGCAGTCAGAGAACCGGTTTTGCCTTTTACTTCGCCATTAGTCAGTTTTTCAACTTCGTTTTCGCTGACGCGGGCTGCACGTTCCAACAGACGGGAGTGCAGATAGAATACGTCGCCAGGATATGCTTCACGGCCAGGAGGACGGCGCAACAGCAGAGAAATTTGACGGTATGCAACGGCTTGTTTAGACAAGTCATCGTATACGATCAACGCATCTTCACCACGGTCACGGAAGAATTCACCCATGGTACAACCGGAGTAAGGAGCGATGTATTGCAGTGCAGCGGCTTCAGAAGCAGTTGCAGCAACCACGATGGTATGCTCCATCGCGCCATGCTCTTCCAATTTGCGTACTACGTTGGCAATAGAAGATGCTTTTTGACCGATAGCCACATAGATACAGATAACGCCTGTACCTTTTTGGTTAACGATGGCATCCAGTGCCACGGCAGTTTTACCGGTTTGACGGTCACCAATGATCAACTCACGTTGGCCACGACCAACCGGAACCATAGAGTCAATAGCTTTCAGGCCGGTTTGCATTGGTTGGTCAACCGATTTACGCGCAATCACACCTGGTGCAATTTTCTCGATTGGAGCAGTCAATGTTGTGTTGATTGGACCTTTACCATCGATAGGACGACCCAATGCATCAACCACGCGGCCAACCAGTTCGCGACCAATCGGCACTTCCAAAATACGGCCGGTACAGGTAACTGTATCGCCTTCTTTAATGTGTTCGTACTCACCCAACACTACGGCACCGACGGAGTCACGCTCCAAGTTCATGGCCAGACCGAAAGTGTTACCGGGGAATTCGAGCATCTCACCTTGCATCGCGTCTGACAAGCCATGAATGCGCACAATGCCGTCTGTAACAGAAACAACGGTACCACGGGTACGCACTTCTGTATTGACGGACAGATTTTCGATTTTGGCTTTAATCAAATCGCTAATTTCAGCAGGATTAAGCTGCATGAAAACTCTCCTAATTTGTCATAGTCGCATACAAAGCATTCAGTTTGCCTTGTACGGACAAATCCAAGACCTGATCACCCACTTCTACTTTGATGCCGCCGATTAATTCAGGGGCAACTTTAGTTACCACATCCAATTTGCTGTTGAAGCGTTTTGTCAGGATATCGGTAACATCGGCCAGCTGCTGAGAACTGAGCTCATACGCGCTGTAAATTACTGCCGATTTCGTATTGTTGTGTATCAAGGTCAAATCTTGATATTGGGCATAAATTTCCGGCAATACCAGCAAACGCTTTTGCTCGGCCAAAACGGTAATAAAATTTGCCAATTCGACATTTTTGATACCGACAAGACCTTTGAGCGTTTCTGCCTTTTCGGAAGCTCCCGTTTCCGGCTGCTCGATGAAAGCAATGACTTTCTCATCCTGAACAACCGCTGCGAGTTCTTTCAGTTCGCCCAACCAAGACTCGATTTGGTTTTTTTCCTGAGCCAGACTAAACAATGCTTTCGCATAAGGTCTGGCAATCGTTGCGAACTCTGCCATAAGATTACAGCTCCTGTTTTAAGGCACTGAGCAGATCTGCATGTTTGGAAGCATCGACTTCTTTACGCAGGATAGATTCCGCACCTTTAACAGCCAATGAAGCGACCTGTTCGCGCAACACTTCGCGTGCACGGTTAACTTCTTGCTCTACATCAGCTTTTGCTTGGGCTGCAATGCGTGCTGCTTCATGAGAAGCTTGCTCTTTGGCTTCTTCTACAATTTTTGCAGCACGTTTTTCGGCGTTGGCAACCATTTCGGTTACCTGATTACGCCCTTCGGCCATAAGTTCTGCAACTTTTTTCTCTGCCTGCTCAAAATCGCTCTTACCGCGCTCGGCGGCAGCCAAGCCCTCGGCGATTTTTGCGGCACGCTCATCCAATGCTTTGGCAATCGGAGGCCATACGAATTTCATCGTAAACCAAACCAAGCCAAAGAAAACTAGGATTTGCGCAAATAAGGTTGCATTAATATTCACGTTACTTAACCTTCGTATCTGGGTTAATCAAACAGACGGCAAGCCTGTATCTGAACGGATCGCTCCGTCTTGATTACGCACCACCAAACGGGTTAACGAAGGCGAACAACAGGGCAATAGCCACACCGATCAAGAAAGCCGCGTCGATCAGACCAGCGATCAAGAACAGTTTGGTTTGCAGAGGACCGATCAGCTCAGGTTGGCGAGCAGAAGATTCCAAGTATTTAGAACCAACCATTGCGATACCGATAGAGGCACCCAATGCGCCCAAGGCAACGATCAAACCACATGCGATAGCAATCAAACCCATTTTTAAACTCCTTAAAATAGTAAAGGTTAAACTACAAAAAACAAACTACAAAAAAACTACTTGATTAGTGTGCATCATGCGCCTGTCCGATATATACGAACGCCAACGCCATGAAAATAAATGCCTGCAAGGTGATGACCAAAATGTGGAAAATCGCCCAAGCCAAACCGGCAATCAGATGGAACACAAATAAAATCGGATCCAAAGTTTCGACACTACCGGTTGACGCCCATGCACCGCCCAACAGAGCGATCAACAGGAACACCAGCTCGCCGGCATACATATTACCAAACAACCGCATACCGTGGGATACGGTTTTGGACAAAAACTCTACCAAGTTCAGCAGGAAGTTGGCCGGAGCAAGCCACGGACCGAAAGGTGCGCAGAACAACTCGTGAATCCAACCGCCAAGGCCTTTGATTTTGACATTGTAGTAAATACAGATCAGCAATACGCCAATCGCCAGAGCCAAAGTCGTATTCAAGTCAGCTGTCGGCACGACGCGCAACAGGGCATGATGATTACCGGTAATGCCTTGCCATGCCATCGGCAGCAAATCAACCGGCAGCATATCCATGGCATTCATCAAGAGAATCCAGACAAACAAGGTCAGACCCAACGGGGCAACGGCTTTACGCGATTGTTCGTTATGGATAATGCTTTTACACATGTCATCCACGAATTCGAACAGAATTTCAACAGCCGCTTGGAAACGACCGGGAACACCGGCCGTCGCTTTTTTGGCACCGCGCCACAAAAGGAAGCTGCCGATTACGCCCAACAGAACGGCAAAAAAGATTGCATCAAGGTTAATGAACGAAAAATCAGCAATGTTTTTCAGTCCTTGACCCTGAGTAACATCCGACATACTGGTCAAGCTTTGCAAGTGGTGCTTGATGTAGTCGGCAGCGGTCATAGTTTCACCTGCCATAGTGTTTCACTCTCAACAATACTAAAAAAACCAAATGACTGACGCCAAGAAACGCCAATAAAAATGGGTAAAATACCAGTGATCGATGCCATATCGCAAAAACGACCAACATAGATACCAGCGACAGCACTACTTTTAAAACCTCTCCGCCGATAAACATCGAACTTTGCAGATCGGGATTTCGTCGGGAAAACTTTAAAAGTAAAACTGCAACTAGGGTAGGCAAAATGTACGAAAATCCTCCCGCCAAAGCAGAGAGGAAGCCGGGCAATCCGGAAAATAACGCACAAACAACTGAAATTATTAATAATACAATTACTTGCAATGGGACTATCTGATTCATTGTACTTTGCACCCCAAAAAGCAAGGCAGGCTAATATAATCAAGAAGTTTGTTAACGTCAAGCAATATGTTAATCTTTGTGAACCTTTCATAAATAAATGATTAACACATATAAAACAAATCTTTGCTGGAATGGAGTTTAACACAAATTACATGTTGTTACATAGATTTTACAGAAGATTTTGATTTGTATTGTAAACATTTATACGCTCTACGCTTTTTCAAAAATTGAGGCCGTCTGAAAAGCTTTTTTCAGACGGCCCGTTCTGTTTATAAAGCCGTTAGAACGCTTGATTGATGCCTAACTGCTTCAGCAAATATTCGAATGTTTCCGGCGTATCAAAATGCAGCACGATTTTGCCTTTTTTCTGATTACTGGTTTTGACTTCGGCATTAACGCCCAAATGCTCGGTCAATGCATCATTGATGCGGCGGATATCCGGGCTGATGGTTTTGGCTGCTTCGGGCTTGGCTTTTTGATGCGCCAATTGGCTGCGACGTTCTACCTCACGCACCGACCAACCGTTTTTTACGGCTTTCTGCGCCAACTCCAATTGGTCAACCACATGCAAGGTCAACAACGCACGGGCATGACCCATTTCCAGACGGCGTTGATAAAGCATTTCCTGAACCGGCTCAGGCAAACTCAACAGGCGCAGGCTGTTGGAGATGGCACTACGGCTTTTACCGACGGCTTTTGCGATGGTTTCATGAGTCAGGCCGAATTCGTCGGCAAGGCGTTTCAAACCTTGTGCTTCTTCAATCGGATTGAGATTTTCACGTTGCAGGTTTTCAATCAAACCCATGGCCAACGCGGTTTCGTCGCTGATGGTTTTAATGACGACGGGAATTTCGGTCAAACCGGCCAACTGAGAAGCGCGCCAACGGCGTTCGCCGGCAATCAATTCATATTGAGACAGACCACGTTCGCGTACGATAACCGGCTGGATAATGCCTTGCGCTTTAATGGAGTCAGCCAGTTCCTGCAAGGCTTCGTCATCCATTTGCACGCGCGCCTGATAACGGCCGGGCTGAATATCGGCGATGGCAACCGTTGTCAGGCGGTCGCTACTGCTGCTGTCCACTGCATTGGAAATCAGCGAATCCAAACCGCGTCCCAATCCACCTTTTGCTTTTGCCATATTGTTTTCCCTTTCAGACGGCCTCAATGTTGAAATGACGTATTCTATCGGATATTGCCGCTTTACGACAATTTGAATCACGATGATTTGACTATTGCCATTTATTTACGGAGCGAAACCGCAAACATGCCCCTTAAAGCGTTACTCAACCGGATTTCTTCCGCATTTTCCAACATCACGCGCGTGATGTGGGTTTCCTTGATTGTATCCGCACCTAAATATAGCTGCGGCTGCTTCAATACCGCTTGGCGCATCACTCCGTTCAAAATATCCAAATCCAAAGACGGCGTGAGCCATTGTCCTTGATATTTGACGAACACATTGCTTCTTCCACCCTCTAACAAAAGGCCGTCTGAATTAAAAAACAGGCTGTCAAATGCGCCCTGCCCTTCTGCCGTTTTCCATGCTTGGTCAAAAATTTCACGGCGCGTGGTTTTGAAGCGGCGCAGATAATCGCGTTGGCTTAATGTGTGCACACTCAGGATGACGTATTGTTGCCTATCCAATTCAGAAACAGCCGCATGGCTCAATGCAAGGCCGTCTGAAAACAAAGCGGCTTTGACTCTAAATAATCCACTTGGCAACGCATCTATATAGTATTGGATTTGCTCTGCCGCATTTTCAGGCCAAGGCAGGTTGAGCGCTTGTGCCGAAATTTTTAGACGGTCTAAATGCAAATCGAGCAAACGGCATTGTTTGTCTTGCACGCGCATGGTTTCAAAAATACCGAAATCAGGCCTCAAGTCATTGAGGAAACGCGCCTTCCAACCGCACTCGCGATATTCGGCTTCAGGATCGCTATCAATCACAATCCCCGAACCGACACCATAAACACCTTGATAAAGGCCGTCTGAAACGGGCTTCAGGGATAAGGTGCGGATCACGACATTAAACACACCTTCAAACCCCAAACCCGTATCACACGGATGCAAAAAGCCGATGCTGCCTGTGTATAAACCGCGCGGTTCGGATTCAAGAGACTCAATAATCTGCATACTCATGCGTTTGGGTGCGCCGGTAATACTGCCGCACGGGAAGGCTGCGCGGAGAATATCGGTAACCGAAACATCAGGCAGCGCCTGCGCCTCGATGGCACTGGTCATCTGCCAAACACTGCCGAAACGGGAAACTTTAAACGGTTCAGGCACGCGTACTTTGCCCGTTTGCGCGATTTTGCCGAGGTCGTTGCGCAACAAATCGACAATCATCACATTTTCGGCGCGGTTTTTCGGATCGTTTTGCAATTCAACGGCGCGGCGTTCATCTTGTCCATCATGAAGAATCGGCGCAGTGCCTTTCATCGGCTCGGTTGTGATCAGGCCGTCTGAATCGATTTTGAGGAAAAGTTCGGGAGAGAAACACAAAGTCCACGCCTCCTGCCCTGCCCCGTCAGGCAGACAAGACAAAACGGCATACGGCACAGGCTGACGCAAACGATGGTAAAGCTGAATCGGATTGCCGTAAGCTTGCAGGTGCAGGCGTGCAGTGTAATTGATTTGATAGGTATCGCCGCGGCGGATGGCTTCGTGGATTTGACGGATATGCTCGAGATAATCGGCTTCGGATACGGAGAATCGGGGAGTGGAGATGCCTGCCTCAAGGCCATCTGAATGATTGGCCAGCCAGCTTTCGGCATCGATTTTGGAACAATCGGCAAACCAGTGCAAACGCAGACTGCCACTGCGGCCAGATGGAATATCCATCAGCGGCAACCCAAATTCGTAGTCTGCAAACAACACTGCATGCAAACCCTTTTTCCAGCCGGCTTGCAAAATACTTGTTAACGAATCCAGTTCGTTATGATAAAACCGATGGCTTTCTACATGATTTTGATAGAGTTTTGCTCGGCCGCTCACGGCATCGTCAAACAGGGCAAAATAAGGCATGATTGCTGTACAAATAGGCTGATTATACGCTGCTTTTACATAAGTTAGCAGACAAATTCAAAAAAAGCACTCGAATGTAATTTTATGTAGTCGAACGAAGTATAAAAGGGTAGAATCAAACCATACCACACTATATCATTTAAAACTTAATCGATAAGGAGACTTTATGGCAGACCACCAACTAGAACCGTTCGAAAATGTTGAACTGGGCGAGAAACAAGACCAGCTGCAAGTATTCGAAAAGGCTGTTTTGGAACACGAAGGACGCGGCACTGACGAAGATTCCAGCAGCGCACCGCTTCCTGCCAACTACCCATACAAACAACGTATGCGCCGCTCTGTTTACGAAAAAGAAAAACAGAAGCTGCAAATCGAATTGTTGAAAGTACAAAGCTGGGTTAAAGATTCCGGTCAGCGTATCGTCAGCCTGTTTGAAGGCCGCGACGCAGCCGGTAAAGGCGGTACCATCAAACGCTTCATGGAACACCTGAATCCGCGCGGCGCACGCGTTGTTGCACTGGAAAAACCGACTACTACCGAACGCGGCCAATGGTATTTCCAACGCTACATCCAAAACCTGCCGACCGCAGGCGAAATGGTATTCTTCGACCGCTCATGGTACAACCGTGCCGGCGTAGAACGCGTAATGGGCTTCTGCGAACCTAACGAATACCTGCTCTTCATGCGTCAAACCCCTGAATTGGAACGCATGCTTGTTGCCAGCGGCATCCACCTGTTCAAATTCTGGTTCTCCGTATCCCGTGAAGAACAACTCCGCCGCTTCATCTCCCGCCGCGACGACCCTCTGAAACACTGGAAACTGTCCCCTGTGGACATCCAGTCGCTCGACCGCTGGGACGACTACACCGAAGCCAAAAACGCCATGTTCTTCCACACCCATACCGGCGACGCGCCTTGGGTCATTATCCGTTCCGACGACAAAAAACGTGCACGTTTGAACTGTATCCGCTACTTCCTGCACCAGCTGGACTATCCGGGCAAAGACGTGAAAGCCATCGGCAAAGTGGACGATAAAATTGTTTTGATTCCCGACACACGTTACAAAGAAAAAACCGTAGACATCGGACACGATTAATTCTTAAAGCATCAAAGGCCGCCTGAATTTCATCTTTCAGACGGCCTTTTCTTAATCCTCGCGATTCCAGTACGTTTTTTGTGCGAATACCAATTTATTGTCAGTGAATTTTACATTATCCAAATTCAACGCCCAGACATCACTTTTCATCACTCGAGCAGCAGGATGCGCTTTGTAAAATAAAGACTGCGCCGCTTTCAAATCCGCTTCATCTTCAATCAAAGCGACAGTCGCCGCAAACTGAACACCGCTGATTTTCGTGATACTGTCAGGCTGTCCGGCAATGGTGCCGGCTACTTTGGCAGAACGGCTCATCAGTCCGCCATGCTTTGTTTTCAAAGAAGTCAGCACAATTAGGCGGGCATTGGCTTCATCAAACACATAAAAACAACAAGCCGCCCAAACTTCGCCCTCTGCCGCAGTGGCAATACTGACGACATGATGATTGCTCAAAAATTTAACAATATTGGTAGGAATCGCTTGCATGATTTTTATCCTCTTTCTCAGTGTATTAAATTTATTTTCAGGCCGTCTGAAATATCAGCCCTGCCAGCGCGGCACATCATTTTGAATAATACCGAACAAGTCCAAAGCGTGAGAGACGCTGTGTGTAATCATATCTTCGATGGATTCAGGCTTCTGATATAAAGCCGGAACGGGAGGAAACACGATACCGCCCATCTCTGTCACACGGCGCATATTTTCAATGTGCGCCAAGTTTAACGGCGCTTCACGCACCATCAACACCAGCTTGCGCCGCTCTTTCAACGTTACATCTGCCGCACGGCTGAGCAAATTATCGGCAAATCCATGAGCAACCGAAGCCAAAGTCTTCATTGAACACGGCGCAATCAACATTCCATCCGTCAAAAACGAACCGCTGGCAATACTTGCCCCGACATTACGGATAGAATGCACGACATCCGCCAAAGCATAAACGTCTTCTTTAGTGTAATCCGTTTCCAAAGCGCGGGTCATCTCCGCCCCTTGTGAAACCACCAAATGCGTTTCTACCTGATGCTCACGCAAAAGCTGCAAAGCCTTCACGCCATACTGAAAACCGCTGGCACCGCTGATGCCGACAACCAAACGCTTCATTGTATTTCCCTGTCTCGGCCTAAAAATAAAGGAAAGCAGATTCTCAAGACGAAAAAATAACCGCTAAAAAGCGGTTAGATTTTCTAATGTGGTGCCGACAGCGAGATTTGAACTCGCACAGCCTACGGCCACTACCCCCTCAAGATAGCGTGTCTACCAATTCCACCATGTCGGCATAAATCAAATTGTCTTACTGCTGCTGAGGATTCGGAGCAACAGGAGTTGTATTGTTTTGTGCAGGCGTTGCAGGCTTAGGAGCCTGTTGGGTCTGCTTCACATCGCTGAAGTCTAAACCGTGCTTATTGGAGTGGGTGTGAATATACACCATTGCCATGCAAGTCGCAAAGAAAAATGTTGCAGCAACGGCAGTCGAGCGGCTGAGGAAGTTGGCATTACCGGCAGAACCGAATACGCCTTGCGCGCTACCGCTGCCGGAACCGAATGTTGCGCCGGCATCCGCACCTTTACCGTGTTGCAGCAATACTAACACGATTACGAATAGAGCGGAAATAATATTAATAATCCAGATAAGGGTTTTAAAGGCTTCCATATGTTTTCTACGAGGCTTGTGCTGCGTTGATGATGGCGGTAAAGGAGTCATATGATAATGACGCGCCACCAACCAATGCGCCGTCTACATGAGGTACTGCGAAGATGTCGGCTGCGTTATCCGCTTTCACACTTCCGCCGTAAAGAACGCGGATTTTAACATCGCTTCCGCACAAAGACAAGATTTCTTTGTAGATAAATGCGTGCATGTCGGCGATTTGTTCGACGGTGGCGACTTTGCCTGTACCGATCGCCCAAACCGGCTCGTAGGCAACGGCGATGTTTTGGGTGTTCAGACCTTGCAGGATGGAAAGCTGGTGGGCAATGACTTCGTGTTCTTTACCGGCTTCGCGTTCTTCCAAGCTTTCGCCGACGCACAACAATGGAATCAGGCCGACATTGAGGACGTTTTCCATTTTGCGGCGTTGGATTTCGTTTTTCTCGCCGAAATAAAGGCTGCGCTCGGAGTGGCCGATGAGGACGATGTCTGTACCGATGTCGGCAAGCATTTCGGCGGACACTTCGCCTGTGTATGCGCCGTTATTCGGGAAACGGCTCACGTCTTGCGCACAGGTCAAGATGCGGTTGTTCAAAACGATTTGCATAGCGTTGTGCAGTTGCAACAGATACACGGTCGGGGCAGCCAGGCCGATTAATACGCGTTCGGCGGTTGGCATGACACGGAAGCGGTGCATAAGCGCATTGTTGTTTTGGAGTCGGCCGTTCATTTTCCAATTGCCGATAACCCATTTTTGATCCCACATTCCGATTTGGTGATACATCTTTATTGCTCCGTGTGTTGGTTGTTGCTTGTTGTAGCGTGGTGTAATGTGAAAGTTTAGTGGATATATGTGCGCTTGGCAATTATTAACAAGCCTTGAGGCCGTCTGAAAGATGGCACACTCTCCGACAAGGATTTATAATGTATGTTTCGATAAAATTAAGAATTGAACGGAGCACAAATATGGACTTTGAAAAAGCGCGTTTCAATATGGTTGAACAGCAGATTCGTCCGTGGGATGTCTTGGATTTCGACATTTTGGATGCTTTGGAGGAGATCGGGCGCGAACATTTCGTCGGCGAGGCTTTTCAAGGCTTGGCCTATGCGGATATGGAGCTGCCGCTGGCCAACGGCCATAAGATGTTGGAACCCAAAGTCGTTGCCCGCCTGGCTCAAGGTTTGAAACTGAAAAAAGACGAAACCGTCTTAGAAATCGGTACAGGCTCAGGCTATGCAACCGCCCTGCTGTCCAAACTGGCCGGCAAAGTCGTAACCGACGACATCGATGCCGAGCAGCAGCAACGCGCCAAAAAAGTTTTGGACGAATTGGGCTTTACCAACGTCGATTATGTGCAAAACAACGGCCTGACCGAAGCATCGCAAGGCGCGCCTTTTGATGCGATTTATGTGGGCGGCGCAGTAGACAGCGTACCTGAAATTCTGAAAGAGCAACTGAAAGACGGCGGCTGTATGGTCATCATTGTCGGCCGAAAACCGGTACAACACGCGCTTTTGCTGACACGCAACGGCAATGAGTTTTCCGAAAAAGTATTGTTCGACACCGTCGTGGCCCACTTGGAAGACAAATCGGCCAATCCGTTCGGCGATTTCGATTTTTAAACAACAGGCCGTCTGAAAATTCAGACGGCCTCATGCTTTTATCCCCACCTTTATGACCGACATCATCCAACTCCCGCCCACCGAATTGAAGCAATGGCAGGACGAAGGCCGCGCATTTCATCTGCTCGACGTCCGCACCGATGAAGAACGCGCCATCTGTACCCTGCCCGCCGCCATTCATATCCCGATGAACCTCATCCCCCTGCGCCAAAACGAGCTGCCCGACGATGATTTACCTATCGTCGTCTATTGCCATCACGGCATCCGCAGCCTGCATACGGCAATGTATTTGGAAGACGCCGGATTTGAAAATCTCTACAACCTGCAAGGCGGTATTGATGCTTGGGCGGAGCAAATCGATACCAAAATGATGCGGTATTAAATTGCTTTTATGAATAAAAGGCCGTCTGAAACTGGATTTCAGACGGCCTTTGCGATTATTTCACAAACCGTGCATCTGCCATAAACGGCCGTGTAGCGGCTGGTTTGGCCGAATAGAAGCGGGAGAAAGTGCTGTCGATTTTGGTTTGTATCGGTTTACCGTCCAATGTTGCCGATGCTTCCAATTTCACGCCACCGCCACTGGTTTCGCCCAATTTCATATTTGGGAACGTCAGTTTGGCAATATTGAGTTTCACATTTTCCACTTTGGTATCGGGAGACATCAGCTGTTTGCCGACCGGACGGATTTTTTCACCCTCATCATGAGGCGCGGCACCACCGTTATCGTCAACCACGCCGATATTAATCAATCGGGCAGCTGCCAAATCCATCTTGCCGTTTTTAACCGGAATACCGACAAACAGTTTTACGCCACGATGAATGAACGTATTGTCCCGCCACTGAGTTTGGCCCTCTCTCGGCGGTTTGGTTTCCGCCGCCACCGAATAAGTACGGCCCATAATCATCAATTTATAGCCCGGAATTTTTTTCGAACCCAATCCATCGGCAATATCTTCAACCAACTGCGGCGCAGTCAAATCTTCATTTGCCAAAATACGGGCCGATGTTTCTGCCAGATAAGCAGGTTTGCCGTCTATGGCCAATGCTTGTTCATGGCCGAAATCAGCTGCAAATGCAGGTATGGCGGCCAGTGCAGCAGCCAATGCTAGAATACGGATAGTTTTCATTGCAGACTCCTGATAAAAATGTAATTGGGTTGATTGCCCGTCAAAATCCGGGCAATATTGATTGGAGTCTATATTTTTATATAAATGATACAGATTATCAAGAATATTTGTATTTTAAAATAAAAAAGGCCGTCTGAAATCCAGTTTCAGACGGCCTTTTCAATCTACTTAAAACCTTCTATCAGCCTGTAAAGCGTTTGAATACCAATGTGCCGTTGGTACCGCCAAAGCCGAAGGAATTGGAGATGGCAACGTCGATTTTCGCATCGCGTGCTTCGTTGGCGCAGTAGTCCAAATCGCAACCGGCTTCAACGTCTTGTTCAAAGATATTGATGGTCGGCGGAGATTTTTGCTCGTGTACCGCCAACACGCTGTACAACGCTTCCACGCCGCCTGCCGCGCCAAGCAAGTGTCCGGTCATGGATTTGGTAGAGTTAACGATGACTTTGTGGGCATGATCGCCCAAAGCGCGTTTAATGGCTTTGGTTTCATTGGCATCGCCCAAAGGAGTCGAGGTACCGTGTGCGTTGACGTAATCAACGTCTTCAGGATTCAGGCCGGCATCTTTCAGCGCACGAGTAACCGCCAATGCAGGGCCTTCTTCGTTAGGCGCGGTAATGTGGTAAGCATCGGAGCTCATACCGAAGCCGACGATTTCGGCGTAAATTTTCGCACCGCGTTTTTTCGCGTGTTCCAATTCTTCCAACACCAGCACGCCAGCGCCTTCGCCGATAACGAAACCGTCACGGCCTTTGTCCCACGGACGGGAAGCGGTGGCAGGGTCGTCGTTGCGGGTGGAAAGTGCCTTCATGGCGGCAAAACCGCCAACGCCCAAAGTGCTGATCGCACCTTCTGCGCCACCGGCAATCATAACGTCTGCGTCGCCGTATTTAATCAGTCGTGCAGAGTCGCCGATAGAATGCGCGCCGGTCGTACAGGCAGACACCATGCCGTAGCTCGGGCCGCGGTAGCCTTTGAGGATGGTCACGTGGCCGGAAATCAGGTTGATCAGCGAGCCTGGGATAAAGAAAGGATTGATTTTGCGCGCGCCGCCTTCGATAACGGCTTTACCGGTCGCTTCAATGCTCGGCAGGCCGCCGATACCGGAGCCGATATTGACACCGACGCGGTCTTTGTCGAGGGTTTCCAAATCGTCCAAGCCTGAATCATTAATGGCCTGCAGGGCGGCGGCAATACCGTAGTGGATGAACACGTCCATACGGCGCGCTTCTTTCGCGCTGATGTATTGGCCGATGTCGAAATCGCGCACTTCGCCGGCGATTTGGCTGTTGATGTCGGATGCGTCAAAGCGGGTAATCCGTCCGATGCCGCTTTTGCCTGCGAGCAGATTGCTCCATGCGGTGGCGACGTCGTTGCCGACCGGTGATACTTGGCCAAGACCTGTGATGACTACTCTTCTCTGACTCATGATAATCTCGCTGTTGGTTGTCGGGATTTTCGCGGCAGCCTTGCTCTTTTTCTTCGTGAAACGGGCAAAACTCATGCCGTCTGAAATTTCAGGGGTTTAATAATAAGGTAAAAGCCTCTATTGCGATGGCGCAGCAGAGGCTGGATGTTTGGTGCGACCGATTAGCCTTGGTGGGCGTTGATGTAGTCGATAGCCAATTGTACGGTAGTGATTTTTTCAGCGTCTTCGTCAGGGATTTCGCAGCCGAAAGCTTCTTCCAAAGCCATCACCAGTTCTACGGTGTCCAGAGAGTCAGCACCCAAATCGTCTTGGAAAGAAGATTCGTTTTTCACTTCGGCTTCGTTTACGCCCAGTTGTTCAGCAACAATTTTTTTAACTTGTTGTTCGATGTTTGACATGTCAGTCGTTCCTTTTCGCCTTGCGGCAGGTTGTTTAAGGGAAATAATTCGTCGGTATTGTACCGAATTCGGATAGAGTTTTCCATCTAATCCTGCATTTTAGCACAGATTATTCAGTAAAAACCTGTTGTTGTGCATATTAGCATAGCCTGATTTTAACCTACAAGCAGGAATTTGTTTTTGTTTGTTGTCAGACGGTTAGTATTTTTTGCAACCCACCCCGGCTTTTACGGATGTCATTTTCCGTTCCGACCGTTCTCTACATCCTTTACCAGCACAATCACAAACTCGCTGTCGTCGGTTATTTTGATGGCGAAGTATTCGCTGCCGTCCGCCTTCAGGACGTTGCCCAGCCTCAATTCCTGGCTTTTTCCGCCATCAAACAAAAATACCGAGCTGCCTTTGGTTTGGGTAACCAGCAGGGTGTGGCCG
Organism: Neisseria subflava; assembly: GCF_003044645.1. Taxonomy (GTDB): domain Bacteria; phylum Pseudomonadota; class Gammaproteobacteria; order Burkholderiales; family Neisseriaceae; genus Neisseria; species Neisseria subflava_B. Next base: position 20,476 of record NZ_POXL01000011.1, on the reverse strand, counting down.
GGGTGGTTGTGGCGGGGGATTTCCTTGCCTTTAGGCAGGGTTTCGCGGATGACAGTGTAGTTTTCATCTTCAAAGACTTTGCCCGTGCCTTGGGCGGTTTCGGCAGCGGGCGCGGCTGCGGCGGAAAGGCCGATGAGGACGGCGAAAAGTTGGGTTTTGATGTTTTTCATGATGGTTTTCCTTTGGTTATGGACAAAATGGAGTTTCAGACGGCTTCGGGCTACCTGAAACGGCAATCGGGCAGTGTTGCTCGGCTTGCTGCCCCCACGGGGGCATTCCCAATGTGCAGGCTGCTTTTAGCTTCGTAAAAACTCCGCTTCCTTCGGAAACTCCGTTTTCAGACGACCTTATTTAAACCGATAGGTAAACGCCGCGTTCACTGTCCGCAGTGCGCCGTAGCTGTGACGGTCGGGCTGGGTGCGGTAGTTTTTGTTGAACAGGTTGTCCACGTTCAGCGACAGTTCGGCGCGCGGATTGAAGCGGTAACGCGCCATGATGTCGGCGACAGCGTAGGCTTTCTGGCGGCTGTTGGCGGCGGCGCGGGCTTTGGCGGCGGGATTGGGGATGCGGAGCGTGGCAGGGTTGGTGTGGGTTTCGCTCTGCCAGCGCACGCCTGCGCCGATGGTCCAGCCGCTGGGCGCTTCGGGGGTGAAGTGGTAGGCGGTGAAGAGTTTGAAGCTGCGTTCGGGCACGCTGTCGGGGTTCAGGCGGCTGCCGTTTTGGTCGCGGGTTTTGCTTTGGCCGTAACCTGCCTGTATCTGCCATTCGGGCGTGATGCGGCCGCCGACTTCGATTTCCCAGCCGTGGGTTTTGGCTTGGTTGGCGGCGCGGTAGTAGGTGTTGCCGCTCGGGTCGCGTCCTGCTGCGGTGGCGAGGTTGTTTTTACGGGAGCGGTACACGGCGGCGGATGCGTTCAGACGACCTTCAAACCATTCGCCTTTGATGCCGGCTTCCAGATTGTTGCCGGTTACGGGTTTCAGGTAGCTGCCATGTTCGTCTTTTTGCGATTGTGGGACGAACAGGCTGCTGTACGAGCCATAAAGCGACAGGTTGTCAGTCAGGTCGAACACGATGCCTGTGTAGGGGGTGAAACGGTTGGCGCGGATGGTGGGCGTACCGCCGGTGTGGCTGTCGTAGCTGCCGCCCGTGCGGTAACGGGTGTATCGTCCGCCCAAAATCAGCGAAAGGTTGTCGGCGGCGCGGAAGCGGGTGGCGAGATAGCCGCCGATTTGCCGCCTAGTGCCGTATTGCGGAATGGTTTGGGCAAACGATGATGGTTGCGGATAGGCGCCCGTGCGGGAAAATTCGTAGGCGTTGGGGATGGCGTTGGGGATGATGCTGCGTTCGCCGTATTTGTTGCTGGCGTATTTGTAGCCGTTGATGCCCGCGATTAAATCGTGTTCGCGGCCGAACAGGCGGTATTTGCCGGTCAATGACACGCTGGCGCTGTGGGTGCGCGGGTCGGCGTGCCAATAGCCGGGAATCAGGTCGGTGGCGGCAGTACTATGGTCGATGGAAAGCACGCCTGCCACGCCGTAGGGCTGGCGGAAGCTGCTGCGGGTGTAGTCGTATTCGGCTTTGAGTTTCCAGTCTTGGTTGAAGCGGTGTTCGATGCCGGCAAACAGGTTGAGCGCACGGTGGCGGCTGTTCGACCAATTTGTGGCGGGGTTGTCTTTCGGGCCGAAGGCGGTGGCATAACCTTGGCTGTCGTACACGGCGTAGCTGAGCGGCGCGTCGGCGGTTTCTTTCGCCTGCTGGTAGTCCATGCCTGCGTGGACGCGGGTTTGCGGTGCGATGTCGTATTCCAAAATGCCGTAGAGTTCGGCATCGCGACTGCGTTCGCGCTGCCGCCACGAGTCGCCGCGTTCGAAGGTGGAAACCAGGCGGCCGCGCAGCGTGCCTTCGGTGTTCAGGCTGCCCGATACGTCCGCGCCCAGCCCGAAATGTTTGTGGTTGCCCGCCTCGGCGCGGACTTCAAACGATGGTTTGCGGGTCGGGTGTTTGCGTACTAGATTGACGGTGGCAGAAGGCTCGCCCGTGCCGTCCAGCAGCCCTGCCACGCCGCGCACGACTTCCACGCGCTCATAGGCGGCGGTGTTGGCATTGCCCGTATCGGCCAGCGCGTCGGCAACAGGGATACCGTTGATTTGGTAGTTGGCGATGCGGCTGCCGCGCGCGAACAGGTAGTTGTAGCCCGCGCGGTCGGAGCCGTAAATCTGGCGGCTGGTGCCGGTCGCCTGTAACAGGGCGCGGTCGAGCGTTTTGATGTTTTGGTCGCGCATTTGTTGCGATGTGATGACGCTGACGCTCTGCGGGATTTCGCGCAGGGTCATGGGCAGCCCGAGCGGGGTGTGCGTGCCGGAAACGGTGTAGCCGTCGTTGGAACTCGCGGTGCGGTCAGCGGTAACGGTGATGGTCGGCAATTCGGTACTTTCCTGCGGTTTGGGGTCGTCTGAAACAGAAACGTCGGCCTGCGCGTACACGGGTAGCAGGGCGGCAAACAGCAGGGAATATTTGAAGCGTGTCATGGGATTTCCTTTGTGTGTTGGTGTGAGGTGGGATTGCGTTTTCGGCATATTGAAGGTGCAGGCTGCTTTTTCAGACGGCCTCGGACGGATCGGGCAGCTCAATCAGCACCACGGAGCAGCCGTTTTCCGAACGCGGGCGGTGCGACACCGACTTCGGCACGACCGCTATCTCGCCTTCGCGTATCGTCATGCTGCCGCCGCCGGCGAAGTCCACCGCCATGTCGCCCTCCACGGCAAACAGCACTTTGTCGCTGTATCCGTGCGTATGCCAGCCGTAATCGCCCAAAAGTTTGACCAAGCGGAATTGGAACCCGTGGCGATTGATGATTTCGGGCTGCCAGTATTCTTTGATGGCGGCAAGGTGCTGTTTCAGGTTGATGATTTCGTTTTGCATGGGGTTCTCCTTGTGGTTTGTTTTGAATAAAACTACTGCGCCGAAACGGGTTCTGCCTTTTCAAACGCCGCCTTCAATTGTTCTGCCGCCTGTATCAACTGCCGCACGCCGCCCGCAACGATATAATTCGCGGCAGGCATGACGATGATTTGCTTGCGTTTCCAAGCGTTCGTGCCGTGTACCAGCGCGTTATCCAATACTTCGACAGCCACCGGCCCTTCCTGCCCAATGGCGGCGGTACGGTCGATGATGAAAATCCAGTCGGGGTTTTTCTCTTTGATATATTCGAAGGAAACGGGCTGTCCGTGCCCTTCACTACGTAAAGATTCATCCACGGGCGGCAGGCCGATGTCGCCGTGTATCCAGCTTGCCAACCGCGACTGCGTGCCGAATGCGGACACCTTGTTGCCCGTAACCGACAGCACCAGCCCGCGTCCTTTGCCTTTGGCGGCTTCGCGCGTTTGGGCGAACAGCGCGTCAATCTGCGCCTTCAATTCCGCCGCGCGCGCTTCCTTGCCGAAAATCCGCGCCAGGGTTTCCATCTGCTTTTCGCCGCTGATACGGATATTGCCGTTGTCCACCGTCAGATCTATGGTGGTCGCGTTTTTCGCCAACTGTTCATACGCTTCCGCGCCCGGCCCGCCGGTAATGACAAGCTGCGGATTGTAGCGGTGCAGGGCTTCGTAATCGGGTTCGAACAGCGTCCCCACCGTTGCCGCCTTGTCAAATGCAGGCTGCAAATAATCCACGCGCACCGGCGCGGTGGTTGCGCCCACATTCACGCCCAGCTCGGTCAGCGTATCCAACGCCGCCCAGTCGTACACGGCGACGCGTTCGGGATTCTTCGGCACAACGGCATCGCCCCGTGCGGTCGGCACGGTCAGCATGGCGGCAGATGTGGATGCGGATTGGGATGCGGCGGATACAGTTTTTTCGGCGATAGGTTCGGGCGAACAGGCGGCCAGCAGGACGGCGCAGGCTACCCAATAAAAACGTGGCTTCACGGTGTGCGGTTCCTTTGCATACGAATAAGAATGTTCATTATTAAGCAAACAACCTGCAGGAACCACGCCGCAAAACGCAAAATTCCCGAAACGGCAAAACAAATTCCCGAAACGGGAAAGGTCGTCTGAAACACCCTTTCAGACGACCTTTTCCGTTTCAACCAATCCCTGCGCTTGATTATTGGCAATAATTCCTATTTAATTTATTTGTTAGACAACTCGTTCCTATCCAATCATGAACACCGCCGCCATCTACCGCCAATACCAAACCTATGTCCGCTCCGATAAATCCGGCTGGGCATTGGACGGCTGTTCCGACAGCGCGCTCATGGCGCAGGCAAAACAGCCCGGTTTGCATCTGGAAATGTGCATCAACCGCTTCGACTCGGGCATCACCCTGTCGCGGATGCGCGGCGGCGGAACGGGCGCGTTTCCCACCGAAATCCACAATTTCAGCCACAACTGTGCCCTGTTCGTCATGGTATCGGGGCAGAACCGGTTACAAATGGGCGGCAGGGAATACCGCCCGTCTGCCGGCGAAATCTGGTTGGTACGCGGCGAACTGGCGGACGTATCCGAAACCCTGCTGCCCGACAACGGAGGTATGTGCGCGCTGCATTTGGATTTTTCGCTGGAAAAACTGCGCCGCTGGCACGACGAAGGCTTGCTGGACGAACGCCTGTTTTCGCCACAAACGATAGGCCGATTCGCCCTGCAACGGCTGGCGCAAAACGCGGCGGCACTGACGGCGGCGGCCTGCCCCCTGCTGCAACGCCCGTTCGAATCAGACGGCTTTGGCCTGCTCGCTGACGAAGCCGCCGCACTGGAACTCTCCGCCCGATTATTGCGCTTCACCTTCCGCCGCCACGACAACGGCTACCGCCGCCGGCGCATAGACGAAGCCGCCGATATTTTGAACAGCGAATTCGCCCGCCCGCTGACCATCGCCGAAATCGCCCGCCGCGTCGGATTGAACGAATGCTACCTCAAACGCTATTTCAAAGCGCAAACTGGCGAAACCGTCGCCGGACGCCTGCGCCGCCTGCGGCTGGAACACGCTCTCGCCCTCATCGAATCCGGCAGCACTGTCCAATCCGCCATGCACTTTTGCGGCTACCGCCACGCGGGACGGTTTAACGAAGCGTTCAAGCGGCATTACGGATTTTTGCCTTCGGATGTGAAGAAGTGCTGATGGGACGGCAGCATAGATATAGTGGATTAACTTTAAACCAGTACGGCGTTGCCTCGCCTTGCCGTACTATCTGTACTATCTGCGGCTTCGTCGCCTTGTCCTGATTTAAATTTAATCCACTATATTTTGATTGGGGCTGTACTAGATTAGCAGATATGTTACCCTCGGAATATGAAGATAACACACTGCAAATTAAAGAAAAAAGTACAGAAAGAACTACTCCGTTTTTTTGTACTGGAAGTTACCGCTCGTTCTGCCGCCGATATTTTGGGTATCCATCCCAATTCGGCAGCACTGTTCTACCGTAAAATCCGCACGGTTATCAACTATCATTTGGCCTTGGCTGCCGATGAGGTTTTTGAGGGCCCTGTCGAGTTGGACGAAAGCTATTTCAGCGGACGGCGTAAAGGCAGACGTGGTCGCGGCGCAGCAGGAAAAGTGGTTGTCTTTGGTATTCTGAAACGCAACGGACGGGTCTATCCCATTGTCGTAGATAATGCCAAGTCTGAAACGTTACTCCCTGTCATTAAAAAGAAAATCATGCCGGACAGCATTGTTTACACGGATAGCCTGAGCAGCTACGACAAGTTGGACGTGAGCGGTTTTATCCATTACCGCATCAACTATTCCAAGGAATTTGCAGACCGTCAGAACCACATTAACGGCATTGAGAATTTTTGGAATCAGGCAAAACGTGTCTGCTGGTTTCGTGAAGGCCTACGCAGGATCAGCGTTGTCAGCGTTTTCATGTGTATGCTAACCTTCTGCAAGGTATCTGCTTAATCATATTTGAAATCAGTATAAAGCATAATTATCAGTATCCGAAATTCCAGTTAATTAAATATTCAGAGACAATCGTTAAGATTGATTTAAGGATGAAAATGCAAGACCAAGAAAACATTAAAAACCAAGAAGAACAAGAAAATCAGCCAAAAGAAGACAATGGTGCCATGACCAAGTTGCAAGATGTGTTCAATCTTGCGCATGACCAGGCCCATCCCGATAAAATTGATGCCGTCATCCGCGCCAATACTCGGGTGTCCGGGACTAATATGTGGGTATTGATGTTTGCCATTGCTGTGGCGAGTATCGGTCTAAATGTAAACAGCACGGCGGTAGTGATCGGAGCGATGTTGATTTCCCCGTTGATGGGGCCGATCGTCGGTATGGGTTATGGTTTGGCGGTTGGCGATACTGCGCTGATCCGCCAAGCCGTGCGCAATATTATTATATTCGTCGTCATCAGCTTGATTACCGCTACGTTGTATTTCCTGTTAACCCCGCTTAAAGAGGCGCAAAGCGAGCTTTTGGCGCGTACTCAACCGACCCTTTGGGATGTGTTGATTGCCTTCTTCGGCGGTAGTGCGGGTATTGTGGCGCTGACTCGAAAAGAAGGAGGCAATGCCATACCGGGTGTGGCGATTGCTACCGCATTGATGCCGCCCCTGTGTACTGCGGGCTACGGACTGGCACATGGCAACTGGCACTACTTTCTCGGTGCTTCATATCTTTTTGCCATCAACTGCGTGTTCATCGCTTTTTCGACCTTGTTGTTTTCCAAGCTGCTCAAGCTGCCGCGCAGGGGGTTGGTAACGGAATCCAAACGCCGGTTGCAAAGCATCATTATTACTGCCGTCGTGTTGGCTGTGATGATTCCGAGCGGCTATATGGCATCAGGACTGGTGCGTCAGGAGATCTTCAACACCAGAGCCAATGCCGCCATTGCCACTGCGCAGCAACAGGAAGGTTTTTTCGTGCTGCGTAAGATGTTGAACCACAGAGAAAATAAAGTCGGTCTGATTGTCAATGGAACGGGCAATGCCGAGAAAATTTCCGCCTTGCTGGTGAAAAGCCTTAACGCGTCGGGGGTGAAAGAGCCGAAGGTCAACGTGGTCTATGCGGGAGGGAACGATGCCAAAATCGAAGAATTGCTGGCAAGCCGAAACAACCCGGTTCAGCAGCAAAATGAGCTGAAAGAGCAGCAGGCCTATATCGATACCATACTGGCAGGCAAAGCCTCCGATATCGACGATGCAGCGGTACTCAAGGAATTAAAAGCCCAATATCCGGAAGCGGAAAAAATCGTTGTCGGACGCGGCTTGGCTTGGGATAAAGCGCAAACAACGCCTGTTTCCGAACAGTCTGAAAGCCAAAAAAACGTAGAACCGAAGACAGATACATATGACGATATCGTCGTTGTCTCTCTCGAATTGGAGCAGCCATTGCCTGCCAAAGATCTCGAGCGGATACAGGCGTGGTTACGCCAGCGTTATGAGGGTAAGGTAGTGCGCATATTGCAAACGCACAAGTCTCAGACAGATAAACCGTCTAACGAATAATCGCCTTCAGGCTTTATCCATTTCCGAGAAATCATTGATTGTTCCTAGTACACCAAATCCGCCTCAAACACGCCTCTCAAGGCGTTGGAGAGGCGGATTTTTTCTGCGCGCTCGAGCATGTCGCGGGTGATATGCGTTTCGATGACTACGTCCGCGCCCAAGTAGGTTTGCGGCTGCTGCAACACGGCTTGGCGCATGATGCCGTTGAGGATATCCAAATCCAGAGACGGGGTGAGACGGGTGTTTTTGTGCATGTTCATGTTTCAGTATTCTCCTGGAAATACTGTAAACAACGCTACTAGTTTCTACAGCATCGAGTTGATAACGTTCGCCCACACCGGCAAGGTTTTCTGCGCTAAGGACGAGTTTGAGTTTCTCAAAGTCGATTTGGTCTTCGCAAAAGACTTCGGGAAAGATTTGTTTGAGTTTTAATATATTGTTTTGTTTAAAATTATTTTCTAAATCGTGTATAATTCTTCGGTTCGGTTGCCATAATTGCGTCTTCCATCAATGATTACTTACAAAGTGTCCATTTTATCGGGATATGTTGAAAGTTAAAAGAAAAGAAGGCCGTCTGAAAAACTTTAATATTCGTTTTTCAGACGGCCTTCTTTTCGCTTGCCGAAACAAGAGTATTTTGTTTCTCAACTTTACAAAACGGTCAGTCCTGCTGCTTGCTTCTACCCCAAAAATTCTTTCAAAAACAGCAACACGCAGGTAAGTTCGTCGGCGGATTCGCGTTGGGTGCCGTTGCCGGTATGGCCACCGCCGTCGGGCGAGTAGAGCCAAGATTGCGGCGAGGTTTCACGCAGTTTGGCGTAGAACTTGAGCGCGTGGGCGGGATGGACGCGGTCGTCGCTGAGGCTGGTGGTGATGAGCGCTGGCGGATAATCGATGCCGTCTGAAAGATTGTGATACGGCGACAATTCGCCCAGCCAGCGTTTGCAGACTTCGTATTTTTGCGGATTGCCGTATTCGTCCGTCCAGCTTGAACCGGCGGACAGCAGCGGATAACGGATCATATCGGTCAGCGGCACTTCGCACACCAGCGCGCCGATACTTTGCGGCTCGCGCACGAAAGCGGCAGCGGTAATCAGGCCACCGTTGCTGCCGCCCTGCAAACCGATGTGTTTGGGCGAACTCATGCCGCGTTCGGACAAATCGCGCACGACGGCAAGCAAATCATCAACGCTTTTATGTTTGCTGATTCCCTGCGCTGCCTGATGCCAGCGCGGGCCGAATTCGCCGCCGCCACGGATGTTTGCCAATACAAAGGCATTGCCCTCTTCCAGCCAATATTTGCCGACATTGCCCAGATAATGCGGCAATTCGGGAATGCCGAAACCGCCGTAGGCATAAACCAAGGTCGGCGTGTCGAGCGTGGCGTTTTTGCCGACGTGGAAATAAGGAATGCGCTCGCCGTCGGCCGAAGTCGTCCAAAACTGCTGCACGTTGATGCCGTCTGAATCAAACTGCTGCGGCTGACGGCGCATGACGGTCAGTTCCATCACGTTCAGATCCAATGCAAACAGTGTCAGCGGCGTGGTGAAATCGCTGGCGGCAAGGTAAACCACGTCGCCGCCCCACGGTTGGTCGGTCATTTCCAACGCGCCCGAAGGCAGGCGCGGCAGTTCGACTTCCTGCCATTTGCCGTCGGTAAAACGCCATGCTTTCAGACGGCCTTGTACGTTTTCCAACAGGCTCGCCACGACAAAACGCTTGGTCGTTTCCACGCTTTCCAATGCCTGCGTTTCATCGGGCGCAAACAAAAGCTGCGCCGCGCCCAATTCGCCGCGGTTTAATTTTACTGCCACCAACGCGCCACTCGGATAGCTTTGGTTCGCGCGGTTCCAGTCTTTGCGCAACGTCAGTAAAAGATGTCCGGCCAGATAGCCGACCACGTCGCAATCATTGGGTAGGTTCAACGGCTTCGCCTCACCTTCGGCCGACACCTGCAAATAGGTTTTGGTGTAAAAACCGTCTGACGCTTCAATCAAATCAATCGGCGAACCTTGCGGATCGAGATAACGCCACGCGTTCACCATCATGCCGTCTTCGGCAATTTGATATACCGGCAGGCTTTCCTCGAAACTCTTGCCGCGTTCCACCAGCCATACTTCGCGCGGATAGCCCGATTCGGTCAACTGGCGTTCGTCCCAAGCCGGACACACCCACACGCTGTTTTCATCGCGCCACGACACATGGTTTTTGCCTGCCGGAAAGTGAAAACCGCCTTCTACCAATTCCCCTGCTTCCAAATCCACTTCCAGCGTGTACGCCGTATCGCCGCCCGATTTGCTCAGTGTTAACAACGCGCGGTTGGGCTTTTCCACCAAGTGCGACACGCCGCCCAAATACACATCGTCGCCGAGCAATTCGTCGAAATCCGCTACCGAAAACAGGATTTTCCACTCGGGATAGCCGGAACGGTAAGTCGCCGCGGTACACACGCGGTACACGCCCTTCGGATATTCTGCGTCCTGATGGAAATGGTACATCCGCGCGCGGTGTTCCTGACAAAACGGAATCTGCCGCGTGTCCTGCAACTGCGCCAAAATACCGTCAGACAATTCGCGCGCCTTGTCGTTTTCTAAAAAACGGGCGCGCGTTTCAGCATGCGCCGCGGCGGCGAAATTTTGTGTTTCGGGAGATTCGAGGTTTTCAAAATGGAGATAGGAATCGGGGTAAGATTTCATAGGAAAAGGCCGTCTGAAAGATTGGGAAACGGAATTATAACGGCAAAATCAAAAAAGGCCGTCTGAAACCTGCATTTCAGACGGCCTGAGACATTATTCAACTCAACGTCCGTATATTTTCCACAAACCTTCCTGCAAACCAAACGCAGGCTCGCCGTCTTGCGGCTGGGTGCGGACGTAGCTGCCGTCAGGCTGCATCAGCCAAGCCTGGGTATTGTCTTCCAAAGCCATTTCCAAACCTTCGCGGATCACGCGTTCTTTGAGTTCGGGCGTGGTAATCGGCGTGGCGACTTCAATGCGGCGGAAGAAGTTGCGACCCATCCAGTCGGCGCTGGAGATAAAGGTATCGTCTGCGCCGTTGTTATGGAAGCAATACACGCGCGAGTGTTCGAGTTGGCGGCCGATGATGGAGCGGACGCGGATGTTTTCGGACAAGCCTTTTACACCCGGGCGCAAAGTACACATACCGCGCACAATCAGGTCGATTTGCACGCCTGCCGCGCTGGCTTGATACAGCGCATCAATCACGCTCGGCTCGATGAGGGAGTTCATCTTGGCGGTAATCCGCGCCGGTTTGCCTGCTTTGGCGTGTTCGGTTTCCTGCTTGATGCGGTCGATGACCATTTTGTGCAGGGTAAACGGGCTTTGATAGAGCTTGTTCAGACGGCCCGGCTTGCCCAAGCCTGTGATTTCCATAAACAGAATGTTCACATCGGCAGTGATTTGTTCGTCGGCGGTGATGATGCCGAAGTCAGTGTAGATGCGCGATGTGCCTTGGTGGTAGTTGCCGGTACCTAGGTGGGCATAACGCTTGAGCACGCCGTCTTCACGACGGATAACCAAAGCCATTTTGGCATGAACTTTGTAGCCGAATACGCCGTACACGACGTGCGCACCCGCCTCTTCCAGCTGCTTCGCCCAGTTGACGTTGTTGGCTTCGTCAAAACGCGCCATCAGTTCAACCACGACGGTAACCTGTTTACCCGCCAGCGCGGCCTTCATCAATGCGCGTACAAGCTCGGAATTGCTGCCGGTACGATAAATGGTCATTTTGACGGCCAACACATCCGGATCGGCTGCGGCCTCGCGTATCATTTGGACAACCGGATCGAAAGACTGATACGGGTGGTGCAGCAAAATCGGCGACTGTTTGACCAGTTTGAACACGGAGCCGTTTTTACGCAAGGCTTTCAGACGGCCTGCATTGCGCGGTGGGAACTTCAAATCCGGCCTGTCCACCAAATCGGGGACGGCATTGAGGCGCACCAAATTAACCGGCCCTTTGACCTGATACAGCTCGGCAGAAGTCAGCTTGAACTGGGCAAGCAGGAAGTCGTGAATATGCGCCGGACAAGTGTCCGCCACTTCCAAGCGCACGCCGTCGCCGTATTCGCGATCGTGCAATTCGTTTTGAATCGCGGCACGCAGGTTTTTCAAGTCTTCTTCATCGACCGTCAAATCGCTGTCGCGCGTGAGGCGGAACTGATGGCAGTCTTTAACCTTCATACCGGGAAAGAGTTTGCCGACATGGGCGTGCAAAATCGAAGACAAGAACACAAAGCCTGCATCGCCGCCGCAAATTTCAGACGGCATGGGGACGACGCGCGGCAAAATGCGCGGAGCCTGCACAATCGCCATCCCGGACGGACGGCCGAACGCATCCGTACCTTCGAGTTCGACGGCGAAATTAAGCGATTTGTTTAACGGGCGCGGGAACGGGTGTGACGGATCAAGGCCGATGGGGGTGAGAATGGGCAACAGCTCGTTGTCAAAATAGTTTTCGATCCATTTTTTCTGCGCGGCCGTCCATTTGTGGCGGCGATAGAAATGAATGCCGGCACGGCTGAGTGCAGGCTGCAATACTTTGTTAAACAGGTCGTACTGCTCGCGAATCAAGGCCTGCGCCTCTTTCGCTACCGCTTCGATGGTTTCGGCCGCGGTTTTGCCGTTGTCGAGTAGCTGATGCGGGCGCAATTTGTTTTCGCGTTTCAACCACGCCATGCGCACTTCAAAAAATTCGTCCAAATTGGAAGAAACAATGCACAAAAAACGCAAACGTTCCAATAAAGGAACTTTCGTATCCTGCGCCTGAGCCAGTACACGGCGGTTAAACGCCAACAGGCTGAGTTCTCGGCAAAGAATGCGGTTTTGCTCGGGCATGGTTCACTCCTGAAACATCGGTCATTAAGACTATAAAGTATAACGTTTTGCCGCCGTTCCGTCAGGTTTCAGACGGCCTTGGCAGAAAACCTTATCCCTATTTGAGGCAAGACAAAGGGTTATCCGTTGTTTTCTATGCCGAAACAGCGGTTTTTGCTATAATGCGCAGTTTAATGCAACCGCAATACCACTGCTAAAGGATAAGAAAATGGGCTTTTTGCAAGACAAAAAAATTCTGATTACCGGCATGATCTCCGAGCGTTCCATCGCTTACGGCATCGCCAAAGCCTGCCGCGAACAAGGCGCGGAATTGGCATTTACTTATGTTGTCGACAAACTGGAAGAGCGCGTCCGTAAAATGGCTGCCGAACTCGGCTCCGAACTCGTGTTCCGCTGCGACGTTGCCAGCGACGACGAAATCAACCAAGTTTTCGTTGACTTGGGCAAACATTGGGACGGCTTGGACGGCCTCGTCCACTCCATCGGCTTCGCCCCTAAAGAAGCTTTGAGCGGCGACTTCCTCGACAGCATCAGCCGCGAAGCGTTCAATACCGCTCACGAAATCTCCGCATACAGCCTGCCTGCGCTGGCAAAAGCCGCCCGTCCGATGATGCAGGGCCGCAACGCCGCAATCGTTGCACTGAGCTACTTGGGCGCCGTTCGTGCCATTCCTAACTACAACGTTATGGGCATGGCCAAAGCCAGCCTCGAAGCCGGCATCCGCTTCACTGCCGCCTGCTTGGGCAAAGAAGGCATCCGCTGCAACGGCATCTCTGCAGGCCCGATCAAAACCCTGGCCGCTTCCGGCATCGCCGATTTAAGCAAACTCTTGGGCCACGTCGCTTCCCACAACCCATTGGGTCGCAACGTTACCACTGAAGAAGTCGGCAACACTGCCGCCTTCCTCTTGTCCGACCTCGCTTCCGGCATTACCGGCGAGATTACCTACGTTGACGGCGGTTACAGCATTAACGCGCTGAATGACGAAGAGAACTAAACGGTTTACACACCAAACGCACTTTCATGATGAAAGTGCGTTTTTTATGGCCGTTACATTATGGCTTTAATAACTGCATGATAAAAAAGGCCGTCTGAAAGTCAAATACGGATACGAAACATTACCTTTACAGGATTTCAATGATTATGTTTTTAACATTATTATATTATCATTCTATCTCAATTTGAAATTCCGATAGAGCATTGATTCTAAAGATAACATTCATGTTATCTGATACTTAGCCGCTGATAAAAAGTGGTGCAAAAAAGTAACAAAAAAAATTTAGACGGCCTGTTTTTCATACAGAAGGCATAGAAGCAGGGCATTTTTGGCATAAAATACAAAATTTAACACTATTGAATTTTTCTTAACCGATAAAGCGTTAATATGCCTGCCGTTTTATTGAACTACATCTGATTTTGACTCAAACACATACAGGAGATTAATTATGTCAATCGCTTCAGAATTTAAAGAATTTATTATGCGTGGCAACGTTGTCGACCTCGCAGTCGGTATGGTTGTCGGTACAGCATTCAGCGGCATCGTCAAATCATTGGTTGACGATGTAATCATGCCTCCTATCGGTCTGCTGATCGGCGGCGTTGATTTCTCCAACCTGTTCATTACCCTGAAAGACGGCGCACAAGCCGCTCCTGCTGAAGGTTACGCCAACCTGGCAGCCGCTCAAGCAGCCGGTGCCGTTACCCTGAACATCGGTCTGTTCATCAACACTGTGATCAGCTTCCTGATCGTTGCCGCTGCCATCTTCTGCGTGGTTAAAGCCATCAACTCCTTGAAAAAAACCGACGCTCCTGCTGAAGAAGCACCAGCAGAGCCTAGCGAAGAAGTTCTGTTGTTGCGCGAAATCCGTGACTCTCTGAACAAAAAATAATCATAATACCCAAACATACACACACAAACCAAGGCCGTCTGAAACCATTTCAGACGGCCTTTTCTCATACTAATCTGGTATGACCTTTAAGTCCTTCCCACTGAAAGAATTACGCCCTTCCCTTTCTCAGCAAGTTATTCTGCTTTTTTAACCATGAAGCAACCCTCAAATGAGCAGCGCAACTCCTTGCCAATAAAAAAGCCCGATGCGTTCAACATCGGGCTTTTAACTGGAAAACCAATCTTAATCTTTGCGTGTTTCCACCAAAATCATTTCGACTGCTACGTCTTCCACTTCTACTTTAGGCACATCCGAACGGCGTGTTTTAGCAACCGGTTCAGGTTGTGGCTGCGCGGCAAAAGCGGCAACGGCTTGCGGATCGGTTTCAACGAAGATCAAATCGCCCAAGCTCTCAGGCACAACGATTGCGACAGGCGCTGCTTCAGCTACGGCTTCAGTTTGTGTGGCAACAGTTTCGGCTGGTGCTTCAACCGGTGCAACAGTAGCCGTTGCATTCGGAGACAATACCGCAGCAATGGCTTCTTTGACGTTGTTGACTGCAGAAGCAAGCAGGGCTTGTTCGGCATCAGCGCCTTCAGTTTGCGCTACGGCAGGCTCGTCTTCGCTTTCAATCGCAAATACGAATGGCTCTGCACTGGTCACTTCAGGCTCGGATACCACAATCACCAGCGGCTCGGCTTGGTCGCTTTCAGAAGACAATGTCGCATTTGCAGCTTCAACCTTTTCGTTCAAACCTAAAACATGCGCTACGGCAAAGAGGACTTTGTCGGCGGTATCGGTAATGTTCAGGTATTGCTCGATTTTTGCCGAAGACGGGATATTGCGTTTTTTGCTGTTGGAACGGCGGTCGTTGCGGTTGTTGCGCTGACGGTTGTTGCGGTCGCGTCCTTGACGGCCATTGTTTTTCACGCCCTCTTCGTTGCGAGCGTTGTCGTCCGCTTCGACTTGTGCCTGTTCGCCATCGGTTTGAACGTTCACGTCCTCAACACGGTTTTCCGCAGATTGATGACGGTTGCGCTCGTTACGGCCGTTATTGCGGCGGCGTTTATTGCCGTTTTGTTCCGCTTGGTTTTCAGACGGCATCTCAGCCAGTGCAGCCACTTCTTGAACGTTTACGTCCTCAACCGTTTCCTCAACACGGTTGCGCTCGTTGTTGCGATCATCGCGGCGGTTGTTGTTACGGTTGCGGTTGCGGCGGCTGTCTTTACGCTCGTCGTTGCGGCTTTCGCTTGATTTGTTTTCTTCAAACTTGCTGTCGGCAGCTTCGGCATTCACTTCGCGCACTTCGACTTTGCTGCCGTCGTGTTTGTTGTTGCGGCGTGGATTTTGACGGCGGCTGTTTGAACGGCGGTTACTGTTTTGGCTGCGGTTGGTTGTAGTGCGTTTTTCGGCAGGCTCTTGAGCAACTGCGGCAGGTGCAGGCTCACCGCCGAAAATGCGTTTCAACCAAGCTTTGAAGCTGTCCCACCAAGAGGCTTTTTTCTCAGGGGCGACAGTCGGTGCAGGCTGTGTATGGCGCACGCCTTTGACAGCTGGCTCAGGACGGGAAGCTTTGGCTTTTTCGCTGCCGAAAGGTTTGGCAGACTCGTCTTCTTCCGGCTCGGCAACGCGTTTGTAGCTCGGTTCGCCGTCTTCTTCTACGTCATCAATGCGGATGCGGTTGATTTCGTAGTGCGGATTTTCCAAATGGATGTTTGGAATCAGGACGACGTTCACATCCAAGCGCTCCTCCATCGCAAACAGCTCGGCGCGTTTTTCGTTCAACAGGAAGGTGGCAACATCGACAGGAACTTGTGCATGCACTTCGCCGGTGTTGTCTTTCATTGCTTCTTCTTGAATGATGCGCAAAACGTGCAGAGCGGTGGATTCGATGCCGCGGATGACGCCGGTACCGGCACAGCGCGGACACGCAACATGGCTGCTTTCGCCCAAAGCCGGTTTCAAACGTTGACGGCTCAATTCCAAAAGGCCGAAACGCGAAAGTTTGCCCATTTGCACGCGTGCGCGGTCTTTTTTGAGCGCGTCGCGCAGGACGTTTTCAACATCGCGTTGGTGTTTCGGATTTTCCATGTCGATGAAGTCGATCACGACCAAACCGCCCAAGTCGCGCAGGCGCATTTGACGTGCGACCTCTTCGGCGGCTTCCATATTGGTTTTAAACGCAGTGTCTTCAATGTCAGAGCCGCGTGTGGCACGCGCAGAGTTGACGTCGATGGAAACCAAAGCTTCGGTGTGGTCGATCACAATCGCGCCACCGGAAGGCAGGCTGACGCTGCGTGAGAACGCGCTTTCGATTTGGTGTTCGATTTGGAAACGGGAGAATAGCGGCGTGTGGTCTTGATAGAGTTTCAGACGGCCTACATTGCTCGGCATGACGTAGCTCATGAACTCGGCAACTTGGTCGTAAACTTCTTGATTGTCCACCAAAATCTCGCCGATATCGGGACGGAAATAGTCGCGAATCGCACGAATCAGCAACGAGCTTTCCATAAAGAGCAGGTAAGGGTCATGATGCGCTTTGCCTGCTTCTTCGATGGCTTGCCACAGTTGCTTGAGGTAGTTCAAGTCCCATTCCAACTCTTCCGCGCTGCGGCCGATGCCGGCGGTGCGGGCGATGATGCTCATGCCGTTTGGAATGTCGAGTTCGGCCATAGCGGCTTTCAACTCTTGACGCTCTTCGCCTTCGATACGGCGGGATACGCCGCCGCCGCGCGGGTTGTTCGGCATCAATACCAAATAGCGGCCGGCAAGGCTGATGAAAGTGGTCAGTGCCGCGCCTTTGTTGCCTCGCTCGTCTTTTTCGACTTGGACGATGACTTCCATGCCCTCTTTGAGCACGTCCTGAATACGCGCCCTGCCGCCTTCGTAGTCGCGGAAATATGAACGCGATACTTCCTTAAACGGCAAAAAGCCGTGGCGGTCGGTTCCGTAATCGACGAAACACGCTTCCAGCGACGGCTCGATGCGGGTAATGATACCTTTGTAGATATTGCCTTTACGCTGTTCTTTGCCCAGCGTTTCGATGTCCAAGTCCAAAAGGTTTTGGCCATCAACAATGGCAACGCGCAGCTCTTCGGCCTGCGTTGCGTTGAATAACATTCTTTTCATAGTCACCTCGTGAACAGCGGCCGTTTGATTTGTGAATATCTTTTTCAGACGGCCTGTCTGTCCGGTTGGCACTCTTCAAAGGCAAGATGGGAAAATCCCCGTGTAACCAGTATTTGATTTGAAATCCGCAAGGTTGCATGCTTGAACTCAAGCCATGTGCGGACGGATTCGGATAAAGAAGGAAATAAAGAACAATGCGGCGGAAAGGTTGATGGTTCCGCTGCCGTCCGAATGCTGATGCTTCGGACAAAATAAGGCAGCCTACATCTTCTTATTATCGTAGCGCCGGTAATTTCGGACGGTGCTGCGCGTACTGCGTCTTACGCCCGGCCGGACGGCAGGTTCAATTCAAACTTAATTACGGGATTGCGTTTGCCGGCTTTGAACAAACACAAGGAAATGCTTTGCGGAGTGCGTTTTTAATATAAAATCTCGTTTTAACAATAAATCCGTTTCAGACGGCCTGCGACGGCAGGTTCGGGTCCCGAAACGGACGTTTGGGATTATAGAGAAAATGCACGCAATACGCAAAGATTCAGTCAGCCTGATTGCCGTTGCCGAACACGAGGAAGGCCAACGCCTTGATAACTATCTGATAAAAATCCTCAAAGGCGTCCCGAAAAGCCATATCCACCGCATTATCCGCGCCGGCGAAGTGCGGCTGAACAAAAAACGCTGCAAACCCGACAACCGTATTCAGGCAGGCGATACCGTCCGCATTCCGCCGATACGCATCGCCGAAAAACAAAGGCCGTCTGAAAGCCAGGCCGCGCCTGCGCGCGAGTTTGACATCATTTACGAAGACGATGCGCTTTTAGTCATCAACAAACCGTCCGGCGTTGCCGTCCACGGCGGCAGCGGCGTGAGCTTCGGCGTCATCGAACAAATCCGCCGCGCCCGTCCCGAAGCGCGTTATCTCGAACTCGTCCACCGCCTCGACAAAGACACCAGCGGCCTCTTGATGATTGCCAAAAAACGCAGCGCCTTGGTGAAACTGCACGAAGCCATCCGCAATGACCATCCGAAAAAAATCTATCTCGCGCTGGGTGTCGGCAAGCTGCCGAACGACCGCTTCCACGTCAAGCTCCCCCTGTTCAAATACACCGGCGCACAAGGCGAAAAAATGGTGCGCGTCAGCGAAGACGGCCAATCCGCCCACACCATCTTCCGCGTGTTAAACCGTTTTTCAGACGGCCTTTTGCACCAAGTCGGCCTGTCCAACCTGACCTTTGTCGAAGCCACCCTGAAAACCGGCCGCACCCACCAAATCCGCGTCCACCTGCAATCACAAGACTGCCCCATTGCCGGCGACGAACGCTACGGCGACTATCAAGCCAACAAGCGCCTGCAGAAACTCGGTTTGAAAAGAATGTTCCTGCACGCTTCCGAGCTGCACTTTGCCCATCCGCTGACCGGCGAAAAACTGATCCTGAAAGCCCCCCTGCCGCAAGAATTGGCGCAATTCGTTTTAATGTTGGAAAATCAGGAAAAGGCCGTCTGAAATCAAATAGATTTACTTAACCCAAAATAAGGAAACGTCATGTCTAAATTTTATCTTCTATTAGCATTAATTTTAGCTGGTTGTACAACTGCATCGGGAATCCAAATCGTTGAAAAGGGAAACTCGGGTTTTGATACAGCAATCATTTACAAAGGCAAAGAAACTATTTTAGATGTTAATGAAAATAATGAACAAGAATATCGCATATTCCACCAAGGAGCATCAGGATTTACTCCTTCAACTGCTGTGAGACATAGTGCTGAAAAAAGAGCACAGGCTTTCTGCAAACAAAAAAATAAAAGTATGAAAGCAATTAGAGAAAGAGCATCTACTCCTCCTCACATCTTAGGGAATTGGCCTAGGATTGAAATTATTTTTATCTGCACAGAGACAAAACAAGTAGATATTGATAATTCAAGCAACAACAAAAAATATGATCAATTAGTAAATTTAAAGAAATTATTAGATCAAGGTATTCTTTCCGAACAAGAATTCAATCAAGAAAAAGTTAAAATATTAAGTAACCCATAGTTCTATTCGTGTATTTTGGTGAATTCAGCTACATCAAAATACACTTTTAAAATAATAAGTTATTCAAGGCCGTCTGAAAGGAAACCCATGAAACCCAAACTCATCATTTTCGACTGGGATGGCACGCTTGCCGACACCACCAACCCCATCATCCACACCTTCCAGCAAAGCTTTGCCGATTGTGGCCTGCCCATTCCCGAAGCCGACCAAATCCGCCCGCTCATCGGATACAGCCTCTCCGGCATCATCCGCCGCCTTGCCCACAACGTCAGCGAACACGTTCAGGAAACCCTGATTGAGACCTATGCCGCGCACTACCTCAATCCCAACAACCACAACATGACTCTGTTCCCCGAAGCCCTGCCCTGCCTGCAACGCTTGAAGCAACAAGGCTATTGGCTTGCCGTAGCGACCGGAAAAGGCCGCAGCGGACTGGATAGGTCCATCGAGCAAACCGGCACCCAAGCCTTCTGGCTGGAAACTGCCTGCGCTAGCGAATATCCGTCCAAACCCGCGCCCGATATGGTACTCGCCCTCTGCGACCGACTGGGTGTTGAGCCGGAAGAGGCCGTCGTCGTCGGCGACACCACCCACGACCTAGAAATGGCCGCCAATGCCAAAATCCGCGCCATCGCTGTCACCACCGGCGCACATACCGCCCAACAGCTTTCCTCCATGCCCCATGTCGCCATGCTCAACAGCTTGGCCAAATTGCCTGATGTATTGGAAACCTTATAAGCATAAAAGGTTATGCAACATCTATATTAAAATTAAAGGCCGAGACCTTTGCAAAATACCTCTCTTCACCTTTTCGCTGACAGCCAGAACCCAAACACAGGTTTTCGTCTATTTCCGCTCCTAATTACTCCTGATTTTACCCAAATACCCCCTTAATCCCCCTTGGATACCTGATTAATCAGGCATCCGGCCGCCTTTTAGGCGGCAACAGGCGCACCTAGCCTGTTGGCCGCTTTCAACAGGTTCAAACACATCGCCTTCAGATGGCTTTGCGCACTCACTTTAATCAGCCCGAAATAGGCTGCCCGGGCATAGCGGAATTTACGGTGTAACGTACCGAAGCTTTGTTCGACTACATAACGGGTCTTCGACAAA
>NZ_POXL01000010.1:0-72443 GCF_003044645.1 Neisseria subflava | reverse complement strand
CCAACCCTCCCCCGCGCGAGCGCAGGAGAGGGAACGAATAGGCCGTCCGCACCCAAAAGACCCCAAAAATGACCGCTAAAACCCTGTTCAAAGCCATCAAAAAACGCCTGCAAACGCTGCGCATCCGTGCGGGCAAGGCGTGGCTCGACCGTGCGCCGGTGCCGTCTGAAAAGCCGCTTGCGCCGGAGAATATCGGCGGCATTCTGTTTTTGCGCCAAGACGGCAAAATCGGCGACTACATCGTCAGCTCGTTTGCCTTTCGCGAAATCAAAAAATCCGCGCCGCACATCCGCATCAGCGTGGTCTGCACCGAGGCCAACCGCAGCCTGTTTGACGCCAATCCGCATATCGACGCGGTGCATATTGTCCAAGCCAAAAGCAGCCGCTCGTATCGGGAAACCGGCCGCTCGATTGCAGGGCAATATGATGTCGTTATCGATCCCACCGTATTGGTGCGCAACCGCGATTTGGTTTTAATCCGCAGCATCAGCGCGCCCTACAACATCGGCTTTGCCAAAGAAAACTACCACATTTTCAACCGCAACATCGCCGATAAAAAACAGCATTAAAGGCCGTCTGAAAATCAATTTCAGACGGCCTTTTTATTCATCAATCCAATCAGTTCTTCATCGACTGCACCGGCGCAGGAATCCTGCCGCCTCGGTTGACGAACACTTCGCACGAACCTTCTTTAACCGGCATTACAGGCGCGTAGCCCAGCAGGCCGCCGAACTCGACGCTGTCTCCGACGGTTTTGCCCGTTACCGGAATAATGCGCACGGCGGTGGTTTTGCTGTTGATCATGCCGATGGCGGCTTCGTCGGCGATGATGCCGGAAATGGTATGAGCAGGCGTGTCTCCGGGGACGGCAATCATGTCCAAACCAACGGAGCAGACGGCGGTCATGGCTTCGAGTTTGTCCAGTGTCAGCACACCGGCTTCGGCAGCGGCAATCATGCCTTCATCTTCGGAAACAGGGATAAACGCGCCACTCAAACCGCCGACCGCGCTGGAAGCCATCATGCCGCCTTTTTTCACGGCATCATTCAGCAAGGCCAAAGCCGCTGTCGTGCCGTGCGTACCGCAGACGCTCAAACCCATTTCTTCAAGAATGCGCGCCACTGAGTCGCCAACGGCAGGGGTTGGTGCCAACGACAAGTCGAGGATACCAAATGGGATGTTTAGTATTTTTGAAGCTTCGCGGCCGATGAGTTCGCCCACGCGGGTAATTTTGAAAGCGGTTTTCTTCACTACTTCCGCAACTTCTGTCAATGTTGTTGCATCTGAGTTTTCCAACGCGGCTTTTACAACACCCGGCCCCGATACGCCGACATTGATAACGGCATCCGCCTCGCCAGAGCCATGAAACGCGCCCGCCATAAACGGGTTATCTTCCACTGCATTGCAGAACACGACGATTTTGGCGCAGCCGAAACCTTCGGGTGTAATTTCAGCCGTGCGTTTGATGGTTTCACCTGCCAGCTTGACCGCATCCATATTGATACCGGCGCGCGTGCTGCCGATATTGATGGAGCTGCACACGATATCGGTAGTCTTCATCGCTTCGGGAATGGAGCGGATTAACACCTCATCCGAAGGCGACATGCCTTTTTGCACCAGCGCGGAAAAGCCGCCGATAAAGGACACGCCGATGGCTTTGGCAGCTTTATCCAAGGTTTGCGCCACGCTGACATAGGAATCGGCATGGGTGGCCGCCGCGATTTGGGCAATCGGCGTAACCGAAATGCGCTGGTTCACAATCGGCACGCCATATTTAGCAGACAGATATTTTGCCGTCGCCACCAAATCCTTGCCGACTGTGGTAATTTTATTGTAAATGTTTTGGTTCAACACATTGATATCGCTGCTGATGCAGTCGTGCAGATCAATGCCGATGGTAATGGTGCGCACGTCAAAATTCTGGTCGGCCACCATTTTGACGGTTTCTAAAATCTCGCCGGATTGAATACTCATGGCTCTCCCTCCGACTTAAATACGGTGCATGGCTTGGAAAATTTCTTCGTTTTGCATACGGATATCAAGCGCGAGTTTTTTGCTCTCTTCCGCAAACAAATCCAAAACCTCTTGACGCGATTTGGTGCATTTTGAAGTATCCACCAAAATAATCATGGTAAAAAAATCGTCCATCAGCTGTTGGCTGATGTTGAGAATATTGATTTGGTTTTCCGCTAAAATTTTGGAAACGTCGTACACAATGCCCACACGGTCTTTACCGATGACGGTGATGACTGAATTGTTCATAACGCTGTTTCTCCTAATAGGATATTTGAAAAGTGTTGACAATTATAACACTCAGGCCGTCTGAAAAACTGTTTCAGACGGCCTGAGTATTCAAATTTCAATTTTAATTATCGCCCTGCTTTCAAAGCCTGCCACAAGCGAACGCTGAGTTTGCTCGCATCGGTTGACTTAGGGGAGACGATGAAGCTTTTTTCCATCAATTCTTTACTTGGGAAAATCGATTCGTCAGAAGTGTATTTTTCATCCATCAAATCACGCGCCGGACGGCTGGCCGGAGCATAAGTCACATAGTTGCCGTTTTTGGCCGCTGTTTCCGGATTGAGCGTGTGATTGATGTATTTGTGTGCATTGGCCACATTTTGCGCATCACGCGGAATCATCAGCGAATCCACCCAAATACCGACGCCGCTTTTCGGCGCCAATACTTCGATTTCTACGCCGTTTCCGGCTTCTTTGGCACGGGTTTTGGCAATATTGAGGTCGCCGCCATAGCCTACCGATACGCAAAGATTACCGGCTGCCATATCATCAATATAGCCGGACGAGGTAAAGCGTTTGATGTCGGGACGCACTTTTTTCATCATATCGACAGCTGCTTTGATGTCGTCAGGGTTTTCGCTGTTCGGGTCTTTGCCCAAATAATGCAAAGCCAAAGGAATCTGCTCGATGGCGCTGTCGAAATAGCTGATGCCGCATGATTTCAGTTTTTGGGTGTATTCAGGATTAAACACCAAATCCCATTCGTTTTCAGGCAACTTATCGGTGCCCAAAGCCTTTTGAACCTGCTGTTTGTTAATCGCCAGCGTATTGATACCCCAGAAATAAGGGACGGCATATTCGTTGCCCGGATCGACGGTTTCCATCATTTTCAACAAATCAGGATCGATATTGGCGTAATCGGGAATTTGCGATTTGTCGATTTTTTGATACGCGCCGGCTTTAATCTGACGGCCGACATTAGCAATAGACGGCGCAACCAAGTCATAACCCGACTTGCCGGTCAGCAGCTTGGCTTCCAGCGCTTCGTTGCTGTCGTAGTAATCGTAGCGGACGTTGATATGCGTATTTTTTTCAAACGCAGACAGCGTGGCCGGATCGACATAATCCGACCAGTTGTAGATATTGAGTTTATCCGTTTGAGAGGAAGAAGTTTGAGTTTGAGATGCGGAAGATTCTGCGGCGGTTTCTTTTCCACCGCTACACGCAGTCAAGACGAGGCTCAAGATTGCCGCCGCCATCAAAGATTTTTTCATGGTTTCAGACCTTTTGTTCGGGGGGTAAAAATATTGCAGCGGTGGCAGATGCCACTTACAAAAGGGAAACTGTGGGGGCGGCCGGCATGTGTCCTTTGCCCTTGATTCAGCAAGGTTTGCATTAAACGGCAAAAAGCTTTTGAATGCAAGACCTTAAAGCAGAAAAAATTCTCCCTTTTCAGACGGCCTGAAGCTATGGTTTTATTCATAAACAACATTTTTTCAGAAACGGTTTCATGCCGTCTGGGAAAAACTGTGGGCTTATTCAGACGGCCTCAAGATTTGTCAAAACCGCTCAATTTGTGGGAAAATTGCACGATTGAATTTAATGAAGGGCGACACCGTGTTAGACAGAGAAGGCTATCGCCCCAATGTCGGTATTATCCTGATTAACGAACGTAACGAAGTCTTTTGGGGCAAACGCGTACGCGAACATTCATGGCAGTTTCCGCAAGGCGGCATCAAGCCGGGCGAAAGCCCTGAAACCGCCATGTACCGCGAGTTGTACGAAGAAGTCGGCCTGCTGCCGCAACATGTCAAAATTATCGGCCGCACGCGCGACTGGCTGCGCTATGACGTGCCCAGCCACTGGGTGCGCCGCGAATGGCGCGGTTCGTATCGCGGACAAAAACAGATTTGGTATCTTTTGCGTTTGGTCGGCCGCGACAGCGACGTCAACCTCCGCGCCTGCCACCATCCTGAATTCGACGGCTGGCGTTGGCACCAATACTGGGCGCCAGTTGACGAAGTCATCGACTTCAAGCGCGGCGTGTATTTGGACGCATTGACCGAACTCTCCCGTTTCTTGCGCGGCATAGAAAGCTATGAAGACTTTATCCGTCGCAATCCAATAGAAAACCTATAACCCAAACGCTTTCAGGCCGTCTGAAAGCGTTGTTTTTCATCTTTTCAGACGGCCTTTACATTATTCCTATGGCTAAAAACAATCAATACAGCGAATCCAGCATTACCGTCCTCAAAGGCTTGGAGCCGGTCAAAGAACGTCCCGGCATGTACACCCGTACCGACAGCCCGACCCATATCTGTCAGGAAGTGATTGATAATGCGGCGGACGAGGCGTTGGGTGGTTTTGCAACTGAAATTGACGTGCAAATTCATGAAGACGGTTCTCTTTCCGTCCGTGATAACGGCCGCGGTATTCCCGTCGGCCTGCACCCTGAAGAAGGCGTACCCGTAGTCGAACTCGTATTCACCCGTCTACATGCAGGCGGCAAGTTCAACAAAAAAGACGGCGGCAGTGCCTATGCCTTTTCAGGCGGCCTACACGGCGTCGGCGTATCTGTTACCAACGCCCTTTCCACCCGCCTTGAAGTAACGATCAAACGCGAAGGCAAAATCCACCGCATCGTCTTTTCCGGTGGCGACGTCATTGAGCCATTGACTGAAGTGGGCAAATGCGCCGTCAAAGACAGCGGCACCGAAGTGCGCGTGTGGCCGGACGGCAAATATTTTGAAAGCCCGAATTACAGCATTCCTGAACTCGAACGCCTGCTGCGCGCCAAAGCTGTATTACTGCCGGGCGTACGCGTTTCCCTGACCCGTCCGGTCAAAGGTGAAGACGAAGCATACACCCAAACCTGGCACTATCCAGACGGCCTGAAAAGCTATTTGACCGATCTGATTGCCGACGCTCAGGAAGCCGTACCTATCTTCTCTTGTGAAAACTACATTTCAGACGGCCACAACGGCGATTTCAGCATTGGCGAAGGTGCCGCGTTTGCCCTGACTTGGCTGGAAGAAGGCTCGTGTGCCAACGAAAGCTACGTCAACCTGATTCCCACCCCTTTGGGCGGCACGCATGAAGCAGGCTTGAAACAAGCCGTGTTCAACGCCGTCAACAACTTCATCAATCTGCACAACCTCTTGCCGCGCGGCGTAAAAGTACAAAGCGACGACGTGTTCAGCAAAACCGCCTTCGTCCTCTCTGCCCGCGTCCTCGACCCTCAGTTCCAAGGTCAAACCAAAGACAAGCTGACCAACCGCGATGCGCTGAAACTCGTTGCTACTGTATCGGGCGACCCTTTGGAATTGTGGCTAAACCAAAACGTAGACTTCGGCAAAAAAATCGCCGAACTCGCTATCCGTCAGGCACAAGCACGGATGCGTTCGGTTAAAAAGATTGAAAAGAAAAAAGGTAGCGGCGTTGCCGTCCTGCCCGGCAAACTGACCGACTGCGAGAGCGAAGACATCCGCGAAAACGAACTCTTCCTCGTCGAAGGCGATTCCGCCGGCGGCTCTGCCAAACTTGCCCGCGACAAAGCCACACAGGCCATCCTGCCCCTGCGCGGCAAAGTGCTTAACAGCTTCGAAGTCCACCCCGACCAACTCTTCGGCAACGCCGAAATCCACGATATTTCCGTCGCCATCGGTGTCGATCCGCACGGCATCAACGATCATCCCGACTTAAGCGACCTGCGCTACGGCAAAATCGCCATCCTGTCCGATGCCGACGTGGACGGCTCGCATATTCAAGTTTTGCTGTTGACCCTGTTCTACCGCCACTTCCCAAAACTGGTTGCCGACGGACATATCTACGTCGCCCAGCCGCCGCTGTTCCGCATCGATATCAACGCACAAGGCAAAAGCAAACCCGCCCGCAAATTCTACGCCCTCGATCAAAACGAACTCGACAGCATTTTGGAGCGACTGCAAAAAGAAGGCGTTAAAGAAACTGCTTATTCCATCAGCCGTTTCAAAGGCTTGGGCGAGATGAACCCCGACCAGCTCAAAGACACCACCATGCACCCCGACACCCGCCGCCTGTTGCAAGTGCAAATCCCAGAAGGCGCGGATGACGAAACACGCGACATCTTCGTCAAACTAATGGGCAAAGGCGAAGCCGCCGCCCGCCGCGCATGGATGGAAAAAGAAGGCGATACGGCAGAATTGGATATTTAATCCATTGTTTCAATAGACTAAAGGCCGTCTGAAACTTTCAAAGTTTCAGACGGCCTTTTTTCAATCATCAGAAATTAAGATTAAACAGTATTTCAATATCCTGTTACTTACCTGTTTCTATTTTCGCAGTTTAATAGTGTCTTTAAGAAAAATAAAAAAGCACTAATATTATCAGTGCTTTTTAAATAATGGCGCGGCGGACGGGGCTCGAACCCGCGACCCCCGGCGTGACAGGCCGGTACTCTAACCAACTGAGCTACCACCGCGCATCCACTGTCAAAGACAATGAAAGGAAACTTGGTGGGTGATGACGGAGTCGAACCGCCGACATTCTGCTTGTAAGGCAGACGCTCTACCAACTGAGCTAATCACCCGATAAGCCAACATTAAATCAAAAAATCAGGCTACGCGCAAGGTTTTTATTTAAATAAAAATATATCCCATTGAAAGAATATAGAATATTTTATTTAACCGCAAAAATTACCGTTATGCCTATCCATCAATCAAAAATCAAATGTCCCAATTTATCCGCTTTAGTATGCAGATAACGTTCATTTTCCACATTTTCGCCGACATGTAATGCAATCCGTTCGACCACATTGATACCGGAATCTTTCAACGTTTGGATTTTTTCAGGATTATTGGTCAACAATCTGACCTCCCGAATATGCAGATAATCATAAATCTGCTTAGCCAAAGTGAAGTCGCGTGCATCAACAGGAAGGCCGAGTGCAACATTGGCTTCAACCGTATCCAAGCCTTGGTCTTGCAGACGATACGCACGGATTTTGTTTATCAAACCAATGCCCCTGCCTTCTTGGCGCAAATATACGATAACGCCACGCCCTTCTTTTTGAACGGCCTGCATCGCCGCTTGCAACTGAGGGCCGCAATCACATTTCACCGAAAATAAAGCGTCACCGGTCAAACACTCGGAATGAATACGCGACAACACAGGCAGGCCGTCTGAAACATCGCCCATCGTCAATGCGACATGTTCCTGCCCGCCCTCTTCTTCGAAGCCGTGCATGGTAAATTCGCCCCATTCCGTAGGCAAACGGCATGACGCGACAAACTTCAACGCGTTACTCATTTTCCGCTTCCTCGTTTTCAGCTACGCCCAAGAGGTTTTTCAAAGGTTCTGCCAAGGCTAATGCAAGGGCAATCCAGGCCACCAACACTTCGTCAGGCGCACCGTCCTTGACATCAAATTCAGCATATACCACGCCTAAAACCGCACCGCTGGGCATACAGACAGGAACAGAAATCTGACTCAAACCGGGATGATTGCGTTCGGCCGACAATTCACCAATTTCCTGCCAATACGCCACATTCTGACAAACATTCATCCAGCCGCTTTGCGCCGTACGCACAGCCAAAAAAGCCTGTCCGGCCTGCTCGTCGATTGGAATCACATTTTCCAACGGCATGCCCCAACGGCTCAGTCGAACCAGCGACAACGCACCATCTTTTGGAAACGCTGTATAAACTGCTGCGCTTTTCAAATGCTCGGTGCGCTCGGCAACCGAATCCAAAGCCATAAAAATCTGTTTCAGCAACCATTCATGTTCAGCATCAACATAATCCGCCAACTGCCAACCGTCTTCAGACGGCCACAAAATCGAACGCTCAACCGAAGCATTGCCCATTTTAATCACAGCCTGGGCAGTCAAATAAGCAACATGTATCTCATCCGCAGGCAACTTCAAACCTTGCGTCTGCAAAAAATCTTTAATCAATAAAGCAGGCATCTGCCCTTCCTCACCAATAGTAAAGTTGAGGCCGTCTGAAAACAAACCCTGCTTTCAGACGGCCGGAATAAGTCATTATATAAGGGATAAACCGACAAATTCAAGCAAACAAGACTTTGCGCCCCCATTAATCTTGTGTATAATCCACGGTTCAAATTAGTGCGGACGTGGCGAAATTGGTAGACGCACCAGATTTAGGTTCTGGCGCCGCGAGGTGTGAGAGTTCGAGTCTCTCCGTCCGCACCACCCAACCCCTTTTAGGGGCTTTTTTTTCGTCTAATCAAATCTAACACAGTAATCAAGATTCAATACTGGCAAGGCTTTCAGGCCAATATACCCATTGCCAAGTGTCTAAATACCCCCAATGCCATTTAATTGAATAAAGCACAAAATGTGGGTATGATTCAGGGGATCAGTCAAAACCACTGTAAAGCATACCCACAAATGCCACTAAACGACCGCCAAATCAAAGCCGCCAAGCCGTCTGACACTGGAAAGAAAATCAAGTTATTTGACGGTAACAGTCTGTATCTTGAAGTTACACCAGCGGGCGGAAAAATATTCCGCATGAGATACCGCATAGATGGCAAAGAGAAAGACTTCACTATCGGGAAATATCCTACCGTTTCACTGGTAGAAGCCCGCCAAGCCGCCGAAAACGCCCGCCGCATGATCGCACAAGGGCAAGACCCCAACAAAGCCAAGCAAGAAGCCAAAACAGCCCGACAAGCCGCCTTGTTAAATACTTTTGAGCATTTGGCCAAGCAATGGTACGAGGACAATTTGCCCCGCTGGAAAGAACATCACGCCGAGCGGATCATGCGTTATTTGAAAAATGACGTTTTCCCAGTCATTGGAGAAATCCCCGTTAATGAAATCAAGGTAACCCACATCAAAAACTTGCTTGATGACATTATGGCAAGGGGCGTTACTGATACCGCCGACAAAATCAGGGGCTGGATCGGGGCGGTTTTTGACTATTCCGCCATGTTGGAAATATCAGAAAACAACCCCGCCCGCCTATTGAAAAATCACATTCCCAACTTACCCACCAAACACAAACCCGCCCTACCCCGTGAAGAATTACCGGAGTTTTACCGCCGCTTGATACTGGCAAGCAATATAGAGCGGCAAAACAAGATTGCCATCATGCTGATCATGCTGGTGTTTGTGAGAAATAACGAATTGCGCGGCGGCCAGTGGGAAGAAGTGGACTTTAAAAACAAGCGTTGGATTATTCCCGCCGAAAGAATGAAGCACGAAAAGATGAAGCCAAAGCCCGCTTTATGTGTTCCTCTTTCTGATTGGGCAATAGAGCTTCTTCAAGAGTTACACACGCTGACAGGGCATAGCCGGTTTATGTTTCCAAGTAGAACCAACGTAAACCGCCATATCAGCGAGAACACACTAGGAAAAATCATTAACGAGAAACTAGGCTATAAAGGCAGAGCAACTCCGCACGGCTTCAGAGCAGTAGCAAGTAGTCTGCTTTATGAAAACAACTTCAATGGCGGCGCGATTGAAACACAGCTTGCCCACGTTGAAGAAAACAAAATAAAGGATTCATACGCCTACCAAGCCGATTATATGCCCCAGCGTATCGAGTTTATGCAATGGTATAGCGACTATTTACGGGAGCGATACAACCGGGCATTACAGATGATTCAAGAGAGCAAAGACGGGTTAAAAATTCCCTATGCGCGAGAGTAAATATACTGGTTACACTGGTTACCACAAAATTTAACAAATATAACTATATGAATATAAATATAAATACAAAGAAAAAGCGGTAACCAGTTAACGTAAATTTACTGGTTACCAACTGGTTACCACTGGTTACCATTTATACAAGTTTGATATTCCGGAATATTTTTTTAGCTTTAGAGGTATTACATGGTTTCTATCGCATATCCAAGAAACGTTGCAGTATATAAACCAAAATATGCGGCTATATTCAATATCCGTAAAAACCCTGAATTTCATGACGTACTAGGGGTTTTTAGCTGGCAAGCCGAAAGGGTGCTAACTAGAGCATTTCAAAGCCTTGAAAAATTTGAGCATGGTGTGTCGCTATGGAGTTATAAGGAAACTTACAAGGTTTCTTTAGTTGAGGAGCAGGTTAATGACGCGTTAGAGAAGTATCAGGAAAAGTACGGAGACCCTATCGATTATTCAGAGTATTTTTATCCCGTGATAGAAGAGTTGCACTTTGGGCAAAGTCTGGAGATGCGCCTAGAAATGCAGTATTTCATTACAGCAAAGGCCATTTATGAGTATATTTCAAACTTCAAAAATAAACCATTGCAAGAAAATTTCAATCAATTCAAAACAATAGCAAACTTAATTACAGTATCAATAGAGTTTATGTCTTTGGAGTTGAGAAAAGACCAGATTAGCATAGAGGCAATAACAGAAAACGCCAAAAAAGCAGGCAAAGCCAAGCAAAGCCGTTATGAAAAAGCGGGAACGATAGCAGCCGTAAATCAGTTATTGGAGGAAAGAAAGGACAAGTTAAATCAAAGAGGAGGAAAAGCTGAATTAATCAGCCTGATTATCCGCAAAATTAATGACGATGAAATCCCCGCCCCTGATGTTCCAACAGAAAGAACGGTTGTAGAGTGGATAAAAAAATTTGAGCAAAACATGAAATCAACTAGCTGACTTCATGAAATCAACACGGTATTTCATGAAATCAACACGCTACTGCCTAAACAGCCGCCCACAGGGGCGGCTATTATTTTGCTTGTCATACAACCACAGCTAAGAAAGGCAAAGTATATGAATACAGTATTAAGAGTAAACGATACCGCCCGCGTTATGGGCGTTTCACGAGCGACTATTTGGAATTGGGCAAACCCTAAGAGCCGCCATTACCTCCCTGATTTTCCTAAGCCTATCAAACTTTCAGACAACATTACTGGCTGGCTTTCCAGTGAGATTGAAGAGTATCTCAACAAACTGGCCGCCAAACGCGAAGAATAGGAGTTTTCGGAGCAATACGCGCGCGCGCGAAGAATCAGCGGGAATCTATCCCTTTAGACAAAATAAAACCGCCTGAACGGACATTCAGACGGCGGAGCTTAGGAGGTAAAGATAATGAGTAATCATTCTATCAGTATTAAGGCCAAAACGCCAAGCCAAAGAGAGCGAGTTTTAGCCCGATTGAGAAAAGGGAGCGTTACTTCATGGGAGCTGGCACAGATGGGCATACTTAGCTACAACACACGCATTATGGAGCTTCGCAGAGCCGGGCATGAAATCATAACCGTGATGGAAGAAGTAACAAACCAATTTGGGGAAACCGTGAAGCATGGACGGTTTGTATTAATCAATTAAATCAGGAGCTTTAGATATGAACATTGAATATGTAAAAACAGTTTTTGCAACTCGTCAAAAATTACTTAAAGAGGAAGAGGACAAATGCAGTGAGCTGACTGCCCAAATTGAAGCGGCTGAAGCCGGTGTTTCAGAGGCGGAAGCGGTAATCAATGAATTTGCAGGGCTTAGAAGCAAGCGCAAAGGAATATTTGCCGATTTATTGAAGATGGGCAAACCCACAAACACCAAAGAGGCCAAAGAGCTTGATTCAGAGATTGCCGCCAAGCGAGAAGAGGCAGACCGCGCCGCCGATGTGTTGGAAGTACAAAAAGAACTGTTGGAAAGCCTCTTTAATGACCGCCTCCAACATCTGAACCGCATTTCAGAGCTTCGCAATTTGCTGGCCGTTTCCCGCTATGAAATGTTTATTGCCGGTATTGAAGAGACCCACTTGCCTGAATATTTGGAGGCCGCCCGCGCCTACGCCAAAGCCGCCGCGAAACTGGCAGGAATCGGCAAGGCCGCCATTGAAATGAGAACGAATCTTCAGGAAAACGGTTTGCGGCCTGATTGCCGAAACTATGGGGAATCTATGCCGAATCGAATAATTGATTTACGTTTACCCGGCTTCTTCAACATGATGGACAACACCAGCGGAGAAGAAAACGCTATTTTCGACATCTTTAAAGACATGGAGAAAGAAAAAGAAGCGGTTTCTAATAGCTTGAAGTAGCAACACCCAAACAGCCGCCCAAAGGCAGAAAACAGCTATTGGGCGGCTTTTTGAAAGGATTAAGACATGACACCAAAGCAAGAGCAGTTTGCCCGCCTGTATGTGGAAACAGGCAATGCGAGCGAAGCATATCGGCAAGCCTACAACACCGACAACATGAAGCCCGAAACGGTAACCAATGAAGCCTATAAGCTGCTACAAACCCCCGATATTTCCGCGATGGTAGATGACCTCAAGGCAGAGGCACGGCAACGCCACGCGGTAACCGTGGACGACCTGTTGCACGAACTGGAGCAGGCACGGGCGGCGGCACTGACAGCCTCAACACCGCAAAGCAGCGCGGCAGTATCGGCCACGATGGGTAAGGCCAAAATGCTTGGCTTATTAGTGGATAAAGCGGAAATCAAGGCAGAGGCGGAAATACAGGAAAAGCCGAAAAGTTATGTATCTTCGATTGTGGAATCACTCACAGAGGAAGAGAAAAAAGCAATCTTGGACTTAGCCCTTAAGACACATAGGGGCAAATGGGAGGCGGTAACACTTGCAGACATTGCCGCCGTTACAGGTAAAGACACTGACAAGACGTGCTATGCCGTCATTCTTATTACAGCATTGGACAGAATCTAATGTTAAATCGCCCAATCCTGTAAAAATCATTTGACAAACACCAAGCAAAACGGCAAGATTAGAAAACCTGTTCAATAGCAGGTCAGCCGTGAGAAGCTGAAACAAACAGGCAGATACAAAGCCGCCTAGCGGTTTTTTTTGTATCTATCCCCTAGCTTTACCTTTCATGGTGGGCGGGGCAAGGAGGGCATACGCCCGCTGGTACTGTTTGCCAGTTTCTCACACCTTGCCTTTGCCCGCCGCCCTACCGTGTGAGAACGGAGGAGGCATTAGCCAAACAGAAAGGTAGCACCTCATGAAATCTTCAAATTCTACTCAAATCCAAACCATTCAAAATCAATCCCAAACGGTAACCATCCCCTTAGAGCTGGCAAACCGCATTATGGACGCGCTGTACTACGGAGGCGAATTTATCGCCAATACGGGCGCAATCATCGACACCATTTGCGACAACATGGCCGCCCATTCCGTCCGCAACACCCCCATAAGTGCGAGCGGAAGCACGGCACGCCTTGCCACAGTCATTCAAACCCTAGTCCCCCATGCGGAAAACTTGGAATCTTTCGATTTGTCATCCGAGCTTGCGGGATACATTCAAACTGACCCCATCCCCGCGCCCTGACGATTCAGACAGCCTGAAAGAATGGGCTGCTTACAGCGTAACCCACGCCGGTTAAGCCCACCTATTCCCTGAAATTTACCCGCCTTTATGCCGCCTATTTCAGACGGCATAGGGCAAACTTCGCCCTAGTGTTTTCATAACTAATTGATTTTATTAGATTCATGTTTTGAAACACTGGAGGCAGAGCAAAGGATAAAACCATGAAACAGACCAATAAATCCGACCGTTTCCGCCGGTATCTTAACCGCGCTTTGCTGGTGTTTTGGGTGTTGCTTTTGGCTTTGGTAGTCCGAGCCTGTAACCAGCCCGCCCACGCTGACACGGAGCAACTAGAGCCGGAAACGCCCGCAATATGGGAAACAGACCCGACCGCCGGAATAGTTTTAGAACCAGTATCAGAGGAGGCAGAGCAATGACCGCACTGATCACACTAAACCAAGCCACCATAGACGGTGCAGTGCAGCAAGCAGTAAATGCCCGTGAGCTTTATGCCTTTTTGGAATCAAAACAGGAATTTTCAAATTGGATAAAGAGACGTATTGAAGATTATAGCTTCATAGAGGGCAAGGACTTTTTGACAAATTTATCAAAAACCCCCAACGGCCGGCCGCGCCTTGAATATGCCTTATCACTGGACATGGCTAAAGAGCTTTCAATGCTTGAACGGAGCGAGAAAGGCAAACAGGCAAGGCAATATTTCATTCAATGCGAGAAGCGAGCCAAACTTTCCGCCCTTCCTGATTTTACCGACCCAATAGCGGCGGCGAGGGCATGGGCTGATGAAAGAGAGAAAAACGCACAAGCGACCGCATTGATTCAGGAACAGACAGCAAGACTTGCAACAGCAGAGCCAAAAGCCGCCGCGCTTGATTTACTTTCCGATAGAACAGGAACACAAAACATCACATTGACCGCCAAAGAGCTAAAAACCAAACGAAACGACCTGATAGCCCTATTACGGGCGATTGGTTGGATATATAGGACATACGGCAACATTACCGCTTCACGCTATGCAGAACAGCAAGGCTACATGATTCAAAACAGCGGCATATCAGACAGGAACGGTGCGGCTTATTCCCAGGCACTGATCACGCATAAAGGAAAAGCAAAACTGGCAGAAATTATAGCTAAACAGAAAATTGGAGGAGCAGGAAAATGAAACCAACATACCAAGACATTAAAGCCGCCGCGCAATACCACTGGCCGGAAATCCACGCCGCATTAGGCATAGACCAGCGATACCTGAAAAACAAACACCAGCCCTGCCCCGCGTGTGGAGGGAAAGACCGTTTCAGATATGACGACAAGGACGGAAACGGCACATTCATTTGCAGCCATTACAACAACGGCGCGGGCGATGGTTTCGGCTTGGTAATGCACTTTTTCGGGTGTGATTTTCAGACGGCCTTAAAGCAGGTTTCAGGCGTTTTAGGCATGGATAATGCAGACCCTTTGCCGATACCGCCAACACGCCCACAAGCGCAACCATACCCCGAAAAAGACCAAATCGAGAAGCTGGCCGCATTGTGGAGAAGCACAGAGCCTATCCGCCCCGATTCCCCTGTTATCCAGTATTTGAGATCACGCGGTTTGGATATGGCGCATTTGCCCGAAAACGTCCGTTTCCTACCTGAAAAAGACTATTGGACAACAGGCGAAGATAAGCCGCTGTTGCTTGGTAGTTTCCCCTGTATGGTTTGCGCTATCCGCGATATGGACGAAGAGCTACAAGGCTTACACCTGACCTATTTGCAGGCGAGCTATGACAAGCCATGCGGGGAGGACGGACTACACGCCCCGCGCTATCAGAAACTGGCAATCAAAGACCCTGTAACAGGCGAAACATTACCGGCTAAGAAAATGCGAAACCGTAAGCAAGGCAGTATATCGGGGCAAGCCGTCCACTTGTTCCCGATTCCTGAAAATGGCCGCCTTGTCATTGCAGAGGGCATAGAAACCGCCCTTGCCGCCCGTGAATTATGCAAGGCTTACGATTGGGGCTTATGCGCGGCCTTGAGCGCAAACAGCTTGGCAAATTTTCACTTTTTGAACGGTATAAAAGAAATTGCAATTATTGCCGATAACGACACGCCCCGCCCCGTTGGTTACAGAGCCGCTTATGACTTGGCAATGCGAGCCATTAAGCAGGGAATCAAGGCGAGCATTTGGCAAAGCAAAACGCCAGGCTATGACGCACTGGACGAACTAAACGAGAAGAAGCAATCAGACAATCATTTCGGAGGACAGACAGCATGAAAAATACCGAAACAGCGAAGCAGGAAAGCCCTAACGACTACAACCTTGAGAATATCGAGCCATTCCGCCCGCGCCCTCACTTTGAGATCGATAATCGGGGCGTATGGTGGGTAAACGTTAGAACCGATAAAGACGGCGATATTATCGAATCAGAGCCGCTATTGCTTTCCGACCCTATCGACATCATAGGCACAGGGCAAGACAATGACGGCGCGTATTATCGGATTATCAAGTTTAAAGACAAAATCACACGCCAACAAAAGACCGCCGCCCTACCACAAGCAGAAATCGGCACGGTTCAAGGCTGGCAGCGTTTGCAGAATTTCGGCCTAGTCATCATGAGCGGGCGGGCAAAAAGGGAAAGACTGGCAGACTATTTGCAGAAAGAGGGAAGCCCGATAGCCTTTACCATTACCGACCGCGCCGGTTGGAACGGGGAAGCCTACATACTGGCAGGCGGGGAAGCCGTTAACGCAGACGGCACAAACATTCTATACAACGGAGACACCAGCCAAAAAGACGGTTACACAGAAAAAGGCAGCCTCAAGGAATGGCAGGAGCAGGCCGCGCGATACGCAGAGAACAATAGCCGCCTATGCCTTGCTTTAGGTTTAAGCATGGCCGCGCCATTCTTGGCACTTTTGAACGAAGAGGGAGGCGGTTTCCATTTGGCGGGCGATTCCTCAAAAGGCAAAACAACCGCCGCGCGGCTTGCCTTGAGCGTATGGGGCGACCCTGAAACCACTAAAGGAAATTGGGATACTACCCCGCTTGGCTTGCAGAATTTAGCTTTAGCCCGCAATGATGGCTTGCTGGTGTTAGATGAAATCGGGCAATCAGCCGACCCGCGAAAAATCCCGCAAATGGTTTACAGCGTGATCAACGGCGTGTCAAAAACACAAGGCGCAAAAGATGGCGGCAACCGCCGGCAGAAAACATGGCGCAATCTGATCCTTTCAACCGGCGAAATAAACCCAGAGAGCCTGATAGGAGACCGCGCCCAATGGAAAGCGGGCAATCATGTTAGGTTACCTGACATACAGGCAGAGGCAAGATATGGCATTTACGACACGTTGCACGGCTTTGCAGATGGCGCGAAACTGTCGGAGCATATCAACCAAGCCACAGCCAAGCAGCGAGGAACAGCAGGCCGCGCCCTTATCCGCCAAATCCTCAAAGACGGAAAAGAAGCCGTCGCCCAGGCCGTAGAAGCCGGCCGCGCCCGATTCCTTGATACCTTGCCACCAATGGAAGGACAGGCGCGAAGAATTGCCCGCCGCTTCGCCCTTTTGGCCGCCGTCTTGGAATATGCCGCCCCTATTACCGGCATGAGACAAGGAGCAGGAGAAGCAGGAGTAAGGCAATGTTTCAATGAATGGCTTGAAGAAAACGGCACAGGAAACCGCGAGGATCGCCGAATCATTGAGCAAGTAATCGCTTTTATGGACGTTAACGCACTGTCAATGCGCTTTTCAGACTGGAACGCCCAAACCGTAAACCAACATCACGCAGGTTATCGGAAACAAGAGGGAAGCATAGATGAGTATTGGATAATCCCCGTAGTCTTTGAAGATGAAGTCTGTAAAGGATATAGCCCGCGTAAAGTGTGTGAAGTCCTACATACTCGCAAATGGGCGAAAAAAACCAATAACGGCAGATGGCAACACCAGCGCAAACGCAACGGCAGTGCAAGCCGATTCTATGTTTTGATGGGAGAAGCCCCGCCCGACTTTGACGAATAACCAAGAGCAAGCCCGCTATTACCGACAATGGCGGGCTTTTTTACGTCCAAACATTCAGGCAGACCAACCAATAAAGCATAAAATCGACAGGAAGCCCCTAAATCTCAAAAATTAGGACTGTTTGACCCTTTCCTTATACCAACCCTTGTGTATCGAAATAAATATTGACTTTAACCTTAGGTCAAAGTTTATGATTTGTGTTCCTTTAGTTATCACATAGGCGAAAAACATGAAAAAACTTATGACTTTTATCACACTTAGCGCTATTGCAATTTCAAATTATGCCCAAGCTAATGAGCAACCGCATCAAGCACACATGAATATGCAAATGTCGACAGGTTCTGCAATGCAACAAGAATTAATGCAAGGTATGGATCAAATGAATCAAGACATGATGGCAGCCGCGCAATATAAAGATCCTGATGTTGCTTTTGCAGCAGGTATGTTGCCACACCATATTGGCGCAGTAAAAATGGCGGAAGTTGAATTAAAATACGGAAAGGATCCTGAGATGCGTAAGCTTGCTGAGGATATTATTAACGCACAACAAGCGGAAATTGAACAAATGCAAAAATGGCTTAAAGCACACAACAAAAAAAAGTAAGCCGTAGCCTGCATCCCCGCTAACCGCGTTCTTTAAAACCAAGGTGTAGCAACTGTATTTTTCACCCCGTCTGGTAAAAATACAGTTGCTACCCAATCAATGAAACACGCTTACAGCGCAATTTTAGCCTATTTACGCCATATCTACCCAAAAGGCAGGCAGTGAATAAATAATTTCAAGACCAATACGCGCGCGCGCGAGAGAAAAGCAGCCCCTTGAATTTTTGGAGTCCATAAAAAGAAAGCAAAAATCAGCGGGTAACCACTTAACCGGCACTGGTAACCAATGACAAGGGCATAACTGGTTACCGCATTATCGTTGATTTATAAAGGTTTTTAGGGGCTGGTAACCAGGTAACCAGAGTAACCAGTGCATTTTGTATATATATAGCGGTTTAAATTTGAGAGAGAAGCCGCCGGCCTAATCACTCAAATAACAACACGCCCCAAAAAAAGTTATAATGACCGGCCTAAACTGCTAAATTATTTTTTGACCTTTGCAAAATGTGGGAATATTTGTGGGTATATTTAGATTGCTTTATTATTTTTACAATATAAAACAATGAATTATGCCTTTAGTTTGTGTCCCTCCGCCGCGCCACACTCAAAATGAGCAGCTTTCGGGCTGCTTTTTTTACATCTATTCCACTATGTACCCTATTCAAAATCAAAACTGCTTTTAATTTTTTGACCTTTGCAAAGAAGGGGTTTATTTGGGGGTATAACAGACGTTTCCATTTTATCTTTCAGACGGCCTATCATTTATGTTGAATCCATCGCAAAAACTTGTCGAATTGGTCCGTATCCTTGAAGAACGTGCCTATATTTTTCCGGGAGATCCTGTGCAGGCGACGGAAGCGTTGCGGCATATTGATGGCGGCAACGAGGAAAAACTGATACGCCGTGCTCAAATTATCGACCGCGACCAGCATTTGAAATATGTGCTGCAACAGGTGGAGACAGGCTCGTTTTGGCTTTGGATTGTTGCGGCGACGTTGTTGTTTACGGTCGGTTTTTCCAGCACTTATCTTTTGATGGACAATCAGGGGCTGAACTTTTTTCTGGTATTGGCCGGGATTTTGGGCATGAATACAGTCATGCTGCTGGTGTGGCTGGCGACTTTATTCCTGCGTTTGAAAAATGTGCACTTTATCAGCAGTCCGGCAACTTGGTTCCGAGGTAAAGACCCGGTCAATCAGGCAATTTTGCGGCTTTATGTGGATGAATGGCGCAAACCGCAAACGCGTTGGCTGATTGGTGCAACTTCACACGGTCTGTGGCTTTGCACGCTGTCGGGAATGTTGGTTTCTGTTTTGCTGCTGCTTTTGGTGCGTCAATATACGTTCAACTGGGAAAGTACGCTTTTAAGCAATACGGCATTGGTGAAAACGGTTGAGGCTTTGTCATGGCTGCCGGAACGTTTGGGCTTTCCTGTTCCTGACAGTCAGGCTGTGATTGCAGGCCGTCTGAACAATCATATCGAAGATGCACGCGCTTGGGCTGGTTTACTCATCGGCAGCATTATCTGCTATGGCATTCTGCCGCGTTTGATTGCTTGGCTGGCTTGCAAGATTACTTTAAAAACCCTTCGAGAACGTTTGGATTTGAATCAGCCCTACTATCAAAACATTCTCCGCACATGGCAAACGAAGATTGTTGATGCCGATGATTTTCAGGAAAACATCGTTCCCGTTTCATCTAAAATTACGCTGAATAATGCGCCTAAATGGGCCGTTACACTGGAAACGGAATGGCCTGAGCCGCTTTGGTTTTCAGGTGTTTTGGCGCAAGAATGGATAGATAAAGGCGTGGCCGCCGGCAGAAAAGATTTGGAACAATTAGAAACCGAATTGAAACAAACTCCGGCACAACTTCTCATTGGCGTACGCACGCAAACTGTTCCCGACCGCGGCATTTTGCGGCAAATCAGCCGTTTGGCCGAAGCTACGGACGGAGGCGTTATCATTCAGCTTTTGAATCAAGACAGTTTCTCTGAAGATTTGGATACCAAACTGGATTATTGGCGCGATGCGCTGGCAGAAAGAAACATTGCCTGGCTGGAGCCGACCCGTTTGGCACAAGAAAAACGGCAAAGCATTATTTGACAGATAAACCGAAGGCCGTCTGAAACCTGATGTTTGGGTTTCAGACGGCCTTATTTATTGTTGAGGATTCATCTTAATGATGTTCGTGGCGATGCTCTTGATGATGTTTAGGCTTGGCTGCATGGTGTTTGGCTTTAGACGCAGGTTTTTTCATTTTTTGCGGTTTGGCTTTTTTGTGCATACGCTCTTGTTTCGGATGCATTTCATGTTTGCCGTGTGCAGAAGCGACAGGAGCCAATACCAAGCCGGCAGCCGCAACCATCAAAGAGGTCATTTGAATCAGTTTTTTCATATTTATCTTCTTTCAAGGAGTTGATTTGAGGTAAAAATAAGAATTTATTCGCACTCAAGCGATGGTCAAATATTAATGGCTTTAACTGTCAGCTGCTGTCAGATGTCGGCGAAATCTGTTCAAAATCCGGCAATAGAAGTATGGCAACACAATGATGTAGCATGATTTTGAAAGTTTACCGTCAATTTTGACAAAGCGTCTTTACACATTTCCCAAACGAAAAAAAGCGCGAACCTTTCGATTCGCGCTTTTTTTCAGACGGCATCAATTATTTTTTGTCGTCTTTTACTTCTTCAAAGTCGGCATCTACAACGTCGTCGTCTTTCTTAGCAGAAGACTCGGTTTGTGCGCCCTCGCCTGCTTGTGCTTCGGCTTGCGCTTGAGCGTAAACCATTTCGCCCAGTTTTTGGCTGGCTGTACCCAAAGCTTCGGCTTTGGCATCGATAGCGGCTTTATCGTCGCCTTTAACGGCTTCTTCAGCTTCTTTCAACGCAGCTTCGATTTTTTCTTTCTCGGCAGCGTCGAGTTTGTCGCCGTAGTCAGCCAGAGATTTTTTCACGGAGTGAATCAGGGCTTCGGCTTGGTTGCGTGAAGCGACCAATTCAGTCAGTTTTTTATCTTCTTCAGCATTGGCTTCGGCATCTTTCACCATGCGTTCGATTTCTTCTTCGCTCAAACCTGAAGAGCCTTGGATGGTGATGTTGGCCGCTTTGCCTGTACCTTTGTCTTTGGCGGAAACGTGCAAGATACCGTTGGCGTCAATGTCGAAAGTAACTTCAATTTGCGGCATACCGCGTGGTGCAGGTGCGATGTCGGTCAAGTTGAACTGACCCAAAGATTTGTTGGCAGAAGCGCGTTCGCGTTCGCCTTGCAGTACATGGATGGTTACTGCGCTTTGGTTGTCTTCGGCAGTAGAGAACACTTGAGACGCTTTAGTCGGAATAGTAGTGTTCTTTTGAATCAGCTTGGTCATCACGCCGCCCATGGTTTCGATACCCAAAGACAGAGGAGTTACGTCCAGCAGCAATACGTCGCTACGGCCGCCGCTCAATACTTCGCCTTGAATCGCTGCACCTACGGCAACAGCTTCGTCAGGGTTCACGTCTTTACGAGGCTCTTTACCGAAGAAGGCTTTAACGGCTTCTTGTACTTTCGGCATACGGCTTTGACCACCGACCAAAATTACGTCGTCGATGTCGCTGGTGCTCAAGCCGGCATCTTTCAATGCGATTTTGCAAGGCTCAATAGAACGTTGGATCAAGTCTTCAACCAGGCTTTCGAATTTGGCGCGGGTAATTTTCATGGCCAAGTGTTTCGGACCGGTTGCGTCCATAGTGATGTATGGCAGGTTGATTTCAGTTTGCTGACCGCTGGACAATTCGATTTTGGCTTTCTCAGCAGCTTCTTTCAGACGTTGCAGAGCCATTACGTCTTGTTTCAAATCAATGCCTTGTTCTTTTTTGAACTCGTCAATGATGTAGTTGATCAAGCGTTGGTCGAAGTCTTCACCGCCCAAGAAAGTATCGCCGTTGGTAGCCAATACTTCAAATTGTTTGTCGCCGTCAAGGTTGGCGATTTCGATGATGGAGATATCGAAAGTACCGCCACCCAAGTCATATACGGCTACTTTACGGTCTTTGTTGTCGCCTTTGTCCATACCGAATGCCAAGGCAGCAGCGGTTGGTTCGTTGATGATACGTTTTACTTCCAAACCTGCGATGCGGCCTGCGTCTTTAGTCGCTTGACGTTGGCTGTCGTTGAAGTAGGCAGGAACGGTAATCACGGCTTCGGTGACTTTCTCGCCCAAGTAAGCTTCAGCGGCTTCTTTCATTTTACGCAAAACTTCTGCGGAAATTTGAGGAGGAGACAGCTCTTTGCCTTGCGCTTTCACCCATGCGTCGCCGTTGCTGGCTTTGATGATTTCGAAAGGCATAGATTCGATGTCGCGTTGAACTTCTTTGTCTTCAAATTTGTGGCCGATCAAACGTTTGGCGGCGTAAATAGTGTTTTTAGCGTTGGTTACCGCTTGGCGTTTTGCAGGCGCGCCGACGAGGATTTCGCCGCCATCCAAATAAGCGATAACGGAAGGAGTGGTGCGTGCACCCTCTGCATTTTCGATCACTTTGGTTTGACCGTTTTCAGAAATGGCCAAACAAGAGTTGGTTGTACCTAAGTCAATACCGATTACTTTTGCCATATTATGTTGCTCCTAATAAATAAACTTTTCTAAATTAATAATCCTGTGGAACATTTCGTTCCGATGGCTTGTAAATAAGGTTGCTTCATTTTTTTTCAAGGCTTAATTTGAATTTTTTTTTAAATTAAATTCAAGTACTTGATTTATTTATCCACAAGCCGTTTATTCTTTTTTCAGATGGCCGGCTTTAATTTTCCGATTCCGGTTTATCGGAATGATTTTCCAATAGCGGAACATCGGGCTTTGAAACCGGATAAGGCCGTCTGAAGATTTTATGCTTGATAAACTTTATCAAGCGGTGCCTTCAATCTTCTTTTTTCGCCACGACAACCATCGCAGGACGCAGCACGCGGTCAGATAATGTGTAGCCTTTTTTCATTACGCTGACGATGGTGTTCGGCTCTTGCTCGCTGACGACTGCCTGCATCGCTTGATGTTGGTGCGGATCGAGTTTGTCACCCGGCTGTGGGTTGATTTCTTTAATGTGTGTGGCATCAAATGCTTTTTGCAGCTCGTTCAAAGTCATTTGCACGCCCATTTTCAGGGCATCGAAATTGCCGCTTTGGTCCAGCAGTGCCATTTCGAGATAATCTTTAACCGGCAACATTTCTGCTGCAAATTTTTGTCCGGCGAATTTATGGGTATCGGCGATTTCCTGCTGATGGCGGCGGCGCAGGTTTTGCTCGTTTGCCAGACCGCGCAATTCGCTGTCTTTGAGCTGGCCTTCCAACTCGGCGACACGCGCCTGAAGTTCTTCGTAAGTCGGTTCGGCTTGTTCGGTTTCAACGGTTTCGGCAGTTTCTACGGCTGCCGCTTCTTCTGCTTCGTGTTGATGTTGTTCGTTATGCTCCGTCATTTCTGACATCCTTTTAGCGTGTTGATATTTGATGTTTCATATATAAGGCCGTCTGAAAAAACTTCAAGCATTTGAACGTCGATTATCAAATGCCTTGTTAAAAGACGTTGGGAAACGGTAAGATAGCCATCTGATTTTATTCTTCAGACGGCCTCGAATATGAAAAAAGACCATTTGAATTCAACCGATTTTAATCTGTGGCATACCATCCGCGAAGAAACCGAAGCTGCCGCCGCGGCAGAACCGATGCTGGCAAGCTTCCTGCATCAAACCGTGT
This sequence comes from Neisseria subflava, assembly GCF_003044645.1. Lineage (GTDB taxonomy): Bacteria > Pseudomonadota > Gammaproteobacteria > Burkholderiales > Neisseriaceae > Neisseria > Neisseria subflava_B. The sequence goes on along the minus strand of NZ_POXL01000010.1, from coordinate 48,630 downwards.
TGCGCCACGATTCGCTCGATTCGGTACTTGCCTACCATCTTTCCAGCAAGCTCGGCAGTCCGATTATGGACGTGCGCGCGCTGTTTGAAATTTATCAGCAGGCTTTGAGCGTGGACACCCGTATCAGCAAATGTGTCGAGGCCGACTTAAAAGCCATTTACGAGCGCGACCCGGCTTGTGATGAATATTCGCTGCCGCTGTTGTATTTCAAAGGTTTCCACGCCGTACAGGCACACCGCATCAACCACTGGCTCTATCAAAACGGCCGTAAAACGCTGGCGTATTTCCTGCAAAACCGCATGTCGGAAGTCTTCGGTGTTGACATTCACCCTGCCGCCCGTTTCGGTCACGGTTTGATGCTCGACCATGCCACCGGTTTTGTCGCCGGTGAAACCGCCGTCTTGGGCAACAACATTTCCATCCTCCACGGCGTAACGCTGGGCGGTTCGGGCAAAGAAAGCGGCGACCGTCACCCGAAAATCGGCAATGGCGTGATGATTGGTGCGAACGCTTCGATTCTGGGCAACATCCGCATCGGCGAAAATGCCAAAATCGGCGCAGGCAGCGTGGTGGTTGCCGACGTACCGTCTTCGATTACCGTTGTCGGCGTACCGGCCAAACCGGTCGGCCGCTCTTCCAAAACTCCGTCTGCCGATATGGATCAAAGCATTCAATTATCGACTACGGATTTTGTGATTTAAACCGTCTGTCATTAAAAAGGCCGTCTGAAAAAACAAATCTTTCAGACGGCCTTTTAATTGGTTTAAAAATTCATGGAAATGATGAAGTGGTAATCTGATTTTATAGAGAAAAATAATTCTTTGCTGGGAGAAGATAAAGAAAATGGAAGAAATTCTCGTATTGAAGGGGTTTTACGAACAGGCAAAGGCATATGTTTTGAGATACTATGTCCATAAAACTAGTTGCTCAATAAAAGTGGTATAAATAAGGTAAAAAGGCGGTTTGATTATGATAGATTATTTTTTGATTGGGATAAAATCGATGATGAAAAGCTCGGTTTTGACTTTTGCTATTTACTTTGTGTCCTTCCTTCTTTTACTGATTCTATGGCGCCGTTATATCATTGTGCGTCAAAGTGGTGGAAACTTTTTTGCCCCATTTCATATTGCTAAGGGAAGATTTTATATCCATAATGCTTATGTTTTTAGAAAGCGAATTATACCACTGAATAATATTAAAAAGATTGAGGTCCATTTTATTCCAAGTGTTAAATTGAATGGAGCTAGATATTTTTTGAGTATCCAACAAAAGAACGGAAAAGCTCTGGCCTTTTTCTTTGGCCAATCAAAAGAGAATGATAAGCTTGTCAGAAATCTAAAAAATGAAACGAAAAACTATCATATCAAAGTCATCATTCACTGACAATTCCAAATATTGGAGAGGGATAAAGATGGATAGGCTACAAATAATCAGAAATAATCAGCATTTAAAAAGATTACTTTTAGATGAGTGTGATATTTACTTTTATGATCACATTAGAGAGGTGCAGTTTTCTAACAACGATGAGGAATATTCTCTAGCTTGTCAGGCCTTTGCCCAGGACGGTAGTGGGGGAGAAATTGGCTTTATAGGGAGTGAAGGCCAAGTTGGTCGGGATGAAAACAGGCTTGAACTTCTATGTTTTGAATCTTGGCATCAACCGCGTTTGCGCAAGGCTTCCAAATGCGTTTTAACCTGCTTGACTTTCTCTTCGGTAAACAGCTTGGCAATGTTTTTCCAAATGCTGTGATAACCGTAAGGCCCATGTTGCATTTCGGCTTTTGCCTCTTCTACCGGCCAGCCTTGATAGATGATGCGGTACATTCCGGCAATCAAACCGGTACGGTCCGCGCCGTGATAACAATGGATAAGCACTGCGCCGTTTTGCTGTTGTTTTTCAATCAGGTATAGGATTTCCGCAATCTCTTTCGGCTTAATGCTCCATGACAGCAACGGACGGTTTAACAAGGTCAAACCATACGCCTTCAAATGGTCGTCATCGTTTCGGTCGAAAAAGCGCAGGTTGATCACGCTTTGAATGCCCAGCTTGACAATGGCTTCGCCATCTTCGGCAACGGGCTGCTCGCTGCGGTAAAGCTTGTCATCGATGCGATAAAGGTTGGCATCGTGTTTAATGGGTGTTGCCCACCGTTCGGACTGAAAGGCTTTGCCGCCGTTATCCGGCGGCGCGGATAAACAGGCAACGGGCAAGCCGGAAACGAGAAGGCACAATAAAAGACGGCGCATAAAATTCCTGTATGAAAATCAATGAGAAAACAAATATCGAAAGATTTTATCAAAACCCGTCCGGATATTCTATCCGCGCAAACCGCGTTACAATAAAGCCTCTTTTTTCAGACGGCCTTTCATCATGACCTGCCTTGCTTGGAACACCACACCCGCCCTTGCCGACCTTTGCCGCGCCATCGAACAACATACCACGCCGCTTTATTTGATTGTCTGCCTGCCTGAAAACCATATTCCCGATTTTCCATTATCGAATCAGCCATCCGAGCTTGAAGGCCGTCTGAACAACCGCCTCGTTCAAGCCATGAAATGTCTTCAGTTCAACAGCGTCAATGTTTTAGAAAACCTATTGCCTGATGTACATTTCTGGCTGGTTCCGCCACACCGCGCCGACCGCTTACACGAACATTTCCCTCATATCGAATGGCAAACCGAAGCCATACCTCAATCCACCCCAACTCCCCTAAAACCTTGGTTCAGACGGCCTGAACATCAAGCCGCACCCGAACACGTCCTGATTATCGGCGCAGGCATCGCCGGCGCAGCGACCGCACGCAAACTGGCGGAACACGGCGTACGCGTTACCGTTTTAGAGGCCGGAAAAGCAGCGCAGGCAGGCAGCGGCAACCGCCAAGGCTTGCTCTACGCCAAAATCTCACCACACGATACCGAACAAACCGAGCTGCTGCTGACAGGCTACGGCTACACGCGCCGATTGCTGGAAGACTTGCTGCCCGATTCCGACGTATGGGGCGGAGACGGCGTATTGCATTTAAATTTTGACGACAGTGAACGCAAACGCAATCAAGCCTTGGGTTTGCAACACCAGCATAAACACCTTTACCGCAGCGTATCTGCCGAAGAAGCTGCACACATTGCAGGCATAAACGTATTTTCAGACGGCCTTTACTGGCCGCAAGGCGTATGGCTGAATCCGCCCGCCGTCGTGCATACCTTATTGAATCATCCGCTGATTGAGTTGCACGAACACTCGCCGCTGACCGCCGTATCGCATAACGGCACACAATGGACGGCACACACGCCAAACGCACATTTCAATGCCAGCCATATCGTTTACTGTATGGGCGCACACAGCCCGAATGCCGCCGACACCAACGTCTCCGCTCTGCCTTTCCGCCAAATCCGCGGCCAAACCGGCGTTGTGTCCGCCAGCCCGTTTTCACAAAAGCTGCATTGCGCCATTTCCGGCGAAAGCTACATCAGCCCGAGCTGGCAAGGCCGCCACTGCTACGGCGCGACATTTGTCCTCAACAGCAACGATGAAACTTGGTATCCGCACGAAGAAGCCGACAACCGCGCCGCCTTGCACCAGCTTAATCCGCCATTAGCACAATCCCTATTTTCAGACGGCCTGCAAACTCCCCCGCTCCAATCCACACAAGGCCATGCCGCCCTGCGTTGCGACAGCCTCGACCACTTGCCCGTTGTCGGCGCACTCGGCGACATCGCCGCCATGCAGTCCGCCTACGCCAAGCTGGCATTGGACAAAAACTACCGCCTCGACAATATCCCCTGCCCTTACCTGCCCAATGCCTACATCAATACGGCACACGGCACACGCGGCCTGGCGACAGCCCCTATCTGCGCCGCCGCCATTGCAGCCGAAATACTCGGCTTGCCCCATCCGCTATCGCAAAGGCTGAGAACCGCGCTACACCCCAACCGCGCCATCATCCGCGCGATTGTTCGGCAGCAGCCGTTGTTATCCGTTTAAAGATTTCGTTTTAAATAAAAAAGGCCGTCTGAAAGTCATCAAAACTTTCAGACGGCCTTTAGCTATCCGTTAACTGCTTAGAATTTCCATTCCAGCGATACAGCGTAATTGCGGCCGGGGGCGCGGTAACGATCTAAACCTCTTCCATCTTTTTCTACTGCGTTGGTAGTACTGTAACTATACAGGCCGCGCAGGGAGTCCCAAGTGGTGTATTTGCGGTTGAACATATTGTACACGCCTGCACGCAAAGTCAGGTTTTTAGCCGGTTTATAGAAACCGTACATATCGAACACATAAGCCGATTTGTTCAGCCACGGGTAATCTTTTACCTTTTTCTGCAAAGGCGTACCCCAGCCGTTGTCTTCATAAACGGTATATTGTGCGTCTTTGGCCTTTTTCGCTCCCAGATAGGTCAGGCGGGAGAACACGCCCCATTTTTCGCTCGGGCTCTCGTAATCGACACCGGCAATCACTTTCAGAGGCTGAGTGGACAGCAGGCTGTTGTCGCCCGACAGTTTGCTTTTCGCGTAGCCCAGCGAGCCGAACAGCTTCCAGCCTTTAGGTACGAAAGAGACTACTTTGTCCAGATTCAGACGGCCTGTCAGCTCAAGACCCCGGATTCGGGCCTTGTCAATGTTTTGCATCTGCCAATCCAGTTTTTCGGAATAAGGATTGCTACAAATACCATAGTAGTAATTCATCTGAGTACAGCCGACATCGCCACTGGTGGTCAGCTTCTGCTCTTCAGACAGGAAGTTGCGGTAATTGCTTTGATACAGGTTGGCATCCAAAGTACCTTTTTCGCTGCGGCCTTGCAGAGAAAGGGTATGGGTGGTGCTGCGCTCGGCTTTCAGGTTCGGATTAGGCAACCAGTTACCTGAGCGGTGTTTGTAAGTGAAATACACTTCAGACGCATTCGGCACGCGGAAACCGGAAGTTACATCGTAACCCAAACGCCATGTTTGGCTCAGCTGCGCCGCCAAGCCGACAAATCCGCTCCAGCCTTTATAAGTGTTGGCTGCAGGTGGTGTTTTGTCGCAGGCATTACAGTTGGCATTCAATTCCTGAGGCGTCATCTTAGTGTGGTCGTAACGGATGCCCGCACGGCTGCTAAACACGTCGTTCCATTGGATTTGATCAGACAGCGAGAAACCGTAGTTGGTGGTTTTCACCGGATGCTGGATGGTGCTGGCTGTTCGGACGATGCGGCCGCTGAAGAAATAATCGTCGCGGTTTAAATTTTCAAAATCACGGCGGCTGGCGAAAGTTTTAAACGACAAGCGATGTTGGCCGCCCAGTTGCAACGGTTGGCTGTCCATACGCAATGTAATGCGTTTGAAGGTTGTATCCATGCTGCGGTTGTAGATTTCGTCCAAATCCTTCTGATTGTAGTTGCGCGTCCAGGTAGAATAATCCATCGGGAACGAGCCTTTGTTGTTAACCGCCGCTACTTTGGTTTTCTGATAATCGAAGTCCGCTTTCAACAACGACAACCAATTCGAATCGGGCGTCCACTCGTAAAACAGGTTGGCATTGCGCCGTCTGTTTACGTCATCGGCTTCGCGCCAAGAAGAAGCGGTCAAGTTATAAGACTCTTCGATCGTGTAATTGTGGCCCTGCTGACCGTTGAGAGATGCGCCGATACGATGGTTGTCGTTGATTTGATAAGCAATCTTACCCAAGAAGCTGTGGTATTTGTGTTGGGACGGATCAGGAATACCGCGAGCAGAACCACGGATATTCGCTCCGCTGCCGGCACCCTCTACCGGATAACCACGCTCGCCCGCGCTTTCAGTCTCATGACCGCGGCGTTGCGAATACAGCAAAGCGGCATCCACGCGGTCGTTGTTCAAACCGAACCCAAGTGTATTTGTCCATTCGCGGTTGCGGCTGCTGTAACCGTTTTTCATCATCACACCGAACTGACGCTCAGGCAACAGCAAATCATGACCTTGCAGGGTTTGGTAATTCACGCCGCCACCCAATGCACCGCTACCGGTATTGAAAGAGTCTGCGCCCTTCACGATTTCGATGTTGCGCACGAGTTCGGGATCGATAGACAGACGCGAGCTATTGAAGTTGCCATAACGGGCATACAGCGAGTTTTCTTCGGAATCAGGCAGGTTTACGCCGTCAATGCTGACGCCGACACGGTTGCCTTCCACGCCGCGTACGGCAAAGCCTTTTTGATGGCGGCCACTGTCGCTCAAGCCAACGTCGGTGGAATAACGTACCAAGTCTTTGTTGTCACGTACCATTTCTTGTTGGATACGGCCAAGGTTGACACGTTCCACGGCTGCAGGCGCATTGCGCTGACCTTTAACGCGGACTTCTTTTATTTCTGCTTTAACGGGTGTGGTTTCAGTTGCAGCTTCATCTGCTGCTAATACTGGATTGCCAAAAATACTGCCGACTAGCGCGGCAATAGGGAGCATTTGTAATGGTTTCATATTATCAACTCAAGATGTAATGGATTGTTCATCCATCAGTTAATGCATAAAAAATTTCTGATAATCATTAATGATTAATAAGACAGCAACCCATTCAAACAAAACTTTGTTGTGTAATTAAAGGCCCCTGCAAACATCTACGCCGAGACCTTGTCTGTTTGATTTAATTATTTTTTTAGAGTCTGTGCGGCGTCATACCTTCAGGCGCTTCCGCACCTTCCGGCAGACCGAAGGTTTCGCGCAGAATCACTTTATAGAATTCAAAAGCTTCGCGCGCGCCTTGAATGGCTTCCGCCTCGGCTTCGGGAGTCAAGTTCAAAGCGTTCAGATGCTCGACAAAAGCACGCCAGTGTTTGCCGCGGCCGTTCGGATGAGGAGCCAGGTGGCGTGCGCCGAATTCGCCGTTGTATTCGAGTTTTTGAGCGTGTTTGAACAAGAATGCCGCTCCTAAATTAGAACCTTCGGCGCAATACAGCCAGCCGATGGCTTTATTGCCGGTTTCGTGTGGCAATTCTTTGTCAAATTGGTAAGGCTCTTCACCCAAGTCTTTCAAGTCTTGAGTCACGGCATCGTAACGCGCCATGTATTCAAGTTCGGGAATAGCTTTGTTCAATTCGGCATCTTTATAGATGTGGTCGACAGCCTTGTGGAAAACAGATTGAAGTTTCAAGAATTTGATGTAGTTTTCTTTGCTGGAAAAAGGCTGAACGGACATAACCAAGTTATCAACGCTGTCGTGCGTTGTCGTGGTTTGCTCTTTCAAGCGTTTGGCGAAAGTCAGCTCTTGGGTTTCACTCATGATGTTTCCTTCGAATTAAGAGACTAATAGTTTCAGATGGTTTCAGACGGCCTTTATGGTTAAAAATACCGTCTAATTTGAAAAGAATCGTTTTAAAAACAAAGAAGATAATTTTTAGCCTGCTTCAGGTTCGTTGACCGCGTACCTTCCACAAATATACAAGGATTATCGTGTTTCCAAATATTGAGAATATATCTTATTTTTATCCTAATGGCAATAAACCATACTAAGACCTATTAATAAAATTTAACAGCCCATAGCAATAATCTTCCAAAGTCTTTTCAAACTTTTCAGACGGCCTAAACCTTATTAAACAGCCGCCATTCAATCAAATATCAACCTAAATTTGGGCTATCCTTCTGTTTTCCTTTATAATGCGACACTCTTTGCACCTTCTTTATCCCCCTACCGAACCATGAAACGGATTCCTGCCTACCATCGCTGGTGGCGCTACAAGTCTTATCTTCCTGATGCGACGCTGCCTGCACATACGGTGGAATGCCCGGATTGCGGCTGCCGTATGGATATTCCGCGCCTGCGTCAGGGGCAGGAAGCACATTGTCCGGTGTGCAACCATGAAATTGTGGAGGTGGAAAACAATCCGTATATCGCGCCGATCGCCTATGCGCTGACAACCTTGATTCTGATGGCGTTCGCGTACAATATGGTGTATATCCGCGTCGATTTGTTCGGCGTGACATCGATTTTATCGTTGCCGCAAATGATGCGACTTTTGATTTCGCTGGATTACGGTTTTCTGGCGGAAGTGATGTTTGTCCTCACCTTTGGCGCGCCTTTACTGTTTTTACTGCTCTGCCTGTATGTTTATACGGCTTTGATACGCGAAAAGGCCTACCCTGCGCTGCGCTTTGCGACGCGTGTATTGGTTCGGCTGCGTCATTGGATTATGGTGGATGTGTTTTTCATTTCCACTTTGGTGGCGTATATCAAGCTCTCGTCCGTTGCCACAGTGGAATTCGGCTCAGCGTTTTATCTGATGTTTCCGTTGTCGGTCATGCTGATTCGGACTTCGGTATCGATTCCGCAGCATTGGGTTTATTATAAGATTCACCGTTTAACCGGCGGCCATGCGGTTCAGACGGCCACTGAAGACAAAATCTGTTGCAGCCGCTGCCTGTATTTCCGCAATAAAGACGAGCAGCCTTGCGGCGTATGCGGCGCAGACTTATACCGCCGCCGCCCGAAAAGCCTGAGTATTTCGCTGGCGTTTTTAGTTGCGGCGTTTATCCTGTATTTCCCTGCCAACATCCTGCCGATTATGATTTCGTCCAATCCGACGGCTTTGGAGATCAATACGATTTTCAACGGTATTGTGTATATGTGGAACGACGGCGACAGGTTGATTGCGGTAATTATTTTCAGCGCCAGTATTATGGTGCCGGTATTGAAGATTATTGCGATGGCAGTTTTGATTTATTCCGCATACTTCAAACCCGTGATGAGCGCGGACAAAATGTCGGTTTTGTATCGGATTACCGAATCCATCGGCCGCTGGTCGATGATTGATATTTTTGTGATTATTATTTTGATGAGTTCGTTCCACACCAATATGGCGCGCGTCGTGCCGGGTGGCGCGGCGATTTACTTCTGCCTGGTCGTTATTTTGACCATGCTTTCGGCCTATTATTTCGATCCCCGTCTGATTTGGGACAAGCAACAGCAGCTTTCAGACGGCCTTGATTCTGACCAGACCTTAACACAATGAAAAAACACGATTCTTCACCCAATTACCACGCCCCGGCGCGTGTCAAGAAAACCAATGTCTTCACTTCTATCGTGTGGCTGATTCCGCTGATTGCGCTGATTGCCGGCGGCTGGCTTTTGATTAAAGACATCCGCAACCGCGGCCCTGTCGTTACGCTGTTGATGGACAGCGCCGAAGGCATCGAAGTCAACAACACCGTTATTAAGGTGTTGAACGTCGATGTCGGACACGTTACCCGCATCAAATTGCGCGACGACCAAAAAGGCGTGGAAGTTACTGCCCAGCTCAGCGCCGACGCCAAAGACCTTATCCGCAGTGATACCCAATTTTGGGTGGTCAAACCGCGTATCGACCAAAGCGGCGTTACCGGCTTGGGAACCTTGCTTTCCGGCTCATATATTGCATTTACACCGGGCAAAAGCCAAGAAACCAAAGATGTATTTGTCGTCCAAGACATTCCGCCGATTGCCGCCATCGGTCAAAGCGGCCTGCGCCTGAATTTGATCGGCAAAAACGACCGTATCCTCAACGTCAGCAGCCCTGTTTTGTATGAAAACTTTATGGTCGGCCAAGTAGAAAGCGCGCATTTCGACCCGTCCGACCAAAGTGTGCATTACACCATCTTCATCCAAAGCCCCAACGACAAACTGATTAATTCCGCCAGCCGTTTTTGGCTGGAAAGCGGCATTAATATCGAAACCACAGGCAGCGGTGTCAAACTCAATTCCGCCCCTCTGCCTGCCCTGCTGTCCGGCGCGATTTCCTTTGACTCTCCTAAAACAAGCGACAGCAAAAACGTCAAGAGCGAAGACAGCTTCACGCTTTATGACAGCCGCAGCGAAGTGGCCAATCTGCCTGACGACCGCTCGCTGTATTACACTGCATTCTTCAAACAATCCGTACGCGGCCTGACTGCCGGTTCGCCTGTCGAATACAAAGGCCTGAATGTCGGCGTGGTTTCCGATGTCCCTTATTTCGACCGCAACGACAGCCTGCATTTGTTTGAAAACGGTTGGATTCCCGTACGCATCCGCATCGAGCCTTCCCGTTTGGAAATCAATGCCGACGAACAAAGCAAAGAACATTGGAAACAACAATTTCAGACGGCCTTAAACAAAGGCCTGACTGCCACCATCTCCAGCAACAACCTGCTGACCGGCAGCAAAATGATTGAGTTAAACGATCAGCCTTCCGCCTCGCCTAAGCTGCGACCGCATACCGTTTATGCAGGCGATACCGTTATCGCAACCCAAGGCGGCGGTTTAGACGATTTGCAGGCAAAAGTGGCTGACTTGTTAGACAAGTTCAACAATCTGCCATTGGATAAAACCGTTGCCAGCTTGAACGGTTCGCTTGCCGAACTCAAGTCCACACTCAAATCTGCCAATGCCGCCCTAAGCTCCATCGACAAACTGGTCGGCAAACCGCAGACTCAAAACATTCCGAACGAGTTGAACCAAACCCTGAAAGAGTTGCGTCAAACCCTGCAAGGCGTATCGCCTCAATCGCCTATCTACAGCGACGTACAAAATACGCTGCAAAGTTTGGACAAAACCTTAAAAGACGTTCAACCCGTGATTAATACTTTGAAAGAAAAACCCAACGCGCTGATTTTCAACAGCAGCAGCAAAGACCCTATCCCGAAAGGAAGCCGATAATGCGCCTCTTCCCGATTGCCGCCGCCCTGACGCTTGCCGCCTGCGGCACTGCTCAAAGCACACAATATTTCGTCCTACCCGACAGCCAGTACATCCGACCTGCTGCGTATGGCAACGAGATCGCGGTCAAAGTCAACCTTGCCGAACCGCTTGCCAACGGCGGCCTCGTTTACCAAACCGATGCCTATCATGTGAATCTGGCGAAAAACCACCTTTGGGCGGCACCGCTCGATGGCGCATTGGCGGCAAACCTCAGCAACAAGCTCAACCGCCTCAATCCGCATCGCACCTTCGTGCCTGCTTCACGCAGCCAAAGCAGCCAAACCTTGAAAGTCTATATCGAAGCCTTCCAAGGCAGCTATCAGGGGCAGACCACCATCAGCGGATATGCACAATGGTCGGACGGACGCAGCAAACCGTTTAACGCCGTCACGCCGCAACAAGGTGACGGCTATACCGCCATGCTCGAATCGCTGGAAAACGGTTTGTCACAGGTTGCCGATACGATTGCTTATTAAACAAAAGGCCGTCTGAAAAAACTTTCAGACAGCCTTTTTTTATGTTTCAAACATTCATTACAACGCGCGGTCAAAATACAAAGCCACGCCGGAACGCTCGCTCATCGCTAACAAATAATCCATCAATTTTTGCGGCCATTGAATACCGCGCACAACGGTCAGGTTGCGCAAAATAGGGAACGTCAAGATATCTTCCAAACTGATTTCACCGCCCAAGCCCTCGCCTTCGCACACCAGCGCTTCCAGTTCTGCCAAATCTTGATGCAGACGCTCTAGATATTGCGTCGTTTTGTTCAGATTAGTCTCAAAATTACCGATACTTTTCTCTTTTTTGTCGATAAAGTATTTTTTCGCTTCATCGGTCTCAAATTCGGGCAGGCCGATTTTGACCATGCGCGGCTGTACCAATTTGTTATTGTATTCGCCCACTTTGTCCAACCAAGCCTGAATTTCTGGGCGAACTTCTTCTTTCAGACGGCCTTGATCGATATAACGGACAATATCCAAACTCTCGCCCATAAACGAACCGTCTTCTTTTTGCAAAATCGGCACTTGTTTTGAGCCAATCATGCCAATCGGCGTAGCTTCGTCATCGTTTACCAAGACAACTTCTTCCACCGCCACATTGCGCAAGCCGAAAATCATCCGCGCACGGACGCAAAACGGGCAATGGTCGTAAATATACAGCTTCATCGAAATGCTCCTTAAAATTTCAAAACGGTTAACCATAACACCCAAGGCCGTCTGAAACAAGGCTTCCTGAAACATAGTGCAGCATTCGCATACAAATCTAGGGCTGTTGGCAATAAACTGTTACAATAGCAGCGTTTTTATCAGAAAGAAAAAAACGCACGCCATGACCACTATTCGCCAAACGCCCCAAACATCGAGCGTAACGCTGGAAGGCCTCCTCGCATGGTTCGACGGCTATGTTGCCGCGCTGCCTGATCCCGATAAAAACCTGATTCAGACGGCCTTTGACCTGTCTAAAGAACATTATCCTGCCGATGCCCTAACGACTTACGGCGAGCCATTGATGGAACATTTCCTCGGCTCGATGCAAATCGTCAGCGAACTCGACCTCTTGCCCGATGCCGTGGCCGCTACGATTTTGTCCGACATCGGCAAATACGTTCCCACTTGGCGCGAATTGGTTACCGAACGCTGCAACAGCACCGTTTGCGAGCTGGTCAAAGGTGTGGACGAAGTGCAGAAACTGACCCACTTCGCCCGCGTAGACAGCCTTGCCACGCCGGAAGAGCGCGCCCAACAGGCCGAAACCATGCGTAAAATGCTGTTGGCGATGGTTACTGACATCCGCGTCGTCCTGATCAAACTGGCCATGCGTACGCGCACCCTCCAATTTTTAAGCAACGTTCCCGACAATCCTGAAAAACGCGCCGTTGCCAAAGAAACCCTCGACATTTTTGCCCCGCTCGCCAACCGCTTGGGCGTGTGGCAACTCAAATGGCAGCTCGAAGATTTGGGCTTCCGTCATCAAGAGCCGGAAAAATACCGTGAAATCGCCCTGCTTTTGGATGAAAAACGCACCGAGCGCCTCGAATACATCGAAAACTTCCTCAATATCCTGCGTACGGAACTGAAAAAATACAATATTCATTTTGAAGTTGCCGGAAGACCGAAGCACATCTATTCCATTTACAAAAAAATGGTGAAGAAAAAGCTCACTTTCGACGGCTTGTTCGACATCCGCGCCGTACGGATTTTGGTGGACACCATTCCCGAGTGTTATACCACCTTGGGCATTGTCCACAGCCTCTGGCAGCCGATTCCGGGCGAGTTTGACGACTACATCGCCAACCCGAAAGGCAACGGCTACAAAAGTTTGCACACCGTTATCGTCGGACCGGAAGACAAAGGTGTGGAAGTCCAAATCCGCACCTTCGACATGCACCAATTCAACGAATTCGGTGTTGCCGCCCACTGGCGTTATAAAGAAGGTGGCAAGGGTGATTCCGCCTACGAACAGAAAATCGCCTGGTTGCGCCAACTCCTAGATTGGCGTGAAAACATGGCCGAAAGCGGTAAAGAAGACCTTGCCGCCGCCTTTAAAACCGAGCTGTTCAACGATACGATTTATGTTTTGACTCCGCACGGCAAAGTCCTCTCCCTGCCTACGGGCGCCACCCCCATCGACTTTGCCTATGCCCTGCACAGCAGCGTGGGCGACCGTTGTCGCGGCGCAAAAGTCGAAGGACAAATCGTACCGCTGTCAACGCCGTTGGAAAACGGACAACGCGTTGAAATCATTACCGCCAAAGAGGGAAATCCTTCCGTCAACTGGCTCTACGAAGGCTGGGTCAAATCCAACCGCGCCATCAGTAAAATCCGTGCCTACATCCGCCAGCAAAATGCGGATACCGTGCGCGAAGAAGGCCGCGCCCAGTTGGACAAACAGTTGTCAAAAATCTTCCCCAAACCCAATCTGCAAGCATTGGCGGAAAAACTCGGCTTCAAAAAAACCGATGAACTTTATACAGCCATCGGTCAGGGAGAAGTTTCCAACCGCGCCATCCACAAAGCCTGCGGCGCTCTGAATGAGCCGCCTCCTGTACCGATTGATGAAACCAATATCGTCAAACAGTCTAAAATCAAAAAAGGTGGCAAAAACGGCATTTTGATTGACGGCGAAGACGGCCTGATGACCACGCTTGCCAAATGCTGCAAACCCGCGCCGTCCGACGATATTGTGGGCTTTGTTACCCGCGACCGCGGCATTTCCGTCCACCGCTGCACCTGCCCTTCTTTCCGCCACCTTGCCGAGCAGGCTCCGGAAAAAGTGTTAAATGCAAGCTGGGCAGCCTTGCAAGAAGGACAAGTATTTGCCGTCGATGTTGAAATCCGCGCCCAAGACCGCTCCGGTTTGCTGCGCGACGTTTCGGATGCGCTGGCGCGTCATAAACTCAACGTTACCGCGGTGCAAACCCAATCGCGCGATTTGGAAGCCAGTATGCGCTTTACCCTTGAAGTCCGCCAAGTCAACGACCTGCCGCGCGTATTAGCCAGCTTGGGCGACATCAAAGGCGTTTTAAGCGTAACGCGCTTATAATTCCCATTCCCCCATCTAAAGGCCGTCTGAAAGTATTGCTTTCAGACGGCCTTTCACACATCGGCTACCAATATATAACCTACGCTTCTATCCTTACAATCAGCCGTTATTTCCTGTCCGCCATATTCTCAGGCAAACTCGCCATCCGTATGATAAAGAAAGATATTTTTATTCTTATATTAACCTTAAGGAAACTTCATGGATACACGAGACCTGTTCCCTCATGAAATTTTGCAGGACGCCATCGGCAAGAGTTGCGCCAAATCTGAATTCAGCATCAAAATGTTGGTGATTTTGAGTTTCTTAGGCGGCGGTTATGTCGGCTTCGGCTATCTTGCCTGCCTGCGCGTCATCAGCGGCATTCCTACCGAATGGAACGGTCTGGCCGCCCTGTTGGGCGCATCCGTGTTCCCTATCGCACTGATTTGTATCTTAATCGGCGGCGGCGAGTTGGCAACAGGCAATATGATGATTATGGCTTTGGGCAGATTGACCGGCCGCGTCAGCACCCACAAATTGGTGCGCAACTGGCTGATTGTCAGCTTGGGCAATCTGGCAGGCGCCGTTGCCATGGCCTATTTTCTCGGCCACTACGTCGGCCTTGCCGAAGGGCCGGCCACAGCGAAAACCATTGCCATTGCCGAAGCTAAAGTCAATATGGACTTCGGCCGCGCATTCGTTTCTGCCATCGCATGTAACTGGATGGTGTGTATGGGCATCTGGTTTTACTTCGGCGCACGCCATACTTCAGGACGAATCTTAGCCATGTGGTTCCCTGTTATGATCTTCGTATTAATCGGCTTTCAACACTTTGTTGCCAATATGTTCATCATTCCGGCCGGCATTTGGGCGGGCGCAAACGTCAGCTGGGGTCAATTTTTCTACAACATGATTCCCGTTTTCTTAGGCAACGTTCTGGGCGGGTCATCCTTTGTCGCAGCCTCTTATCTCTTTGCTTACAAACACTTACTAAAAGACGATTTTTCTATTTAATGTAGTCTTTTTTTCTAAAAACCCCGTATCTACCCGACACAGATACGGGGGTTCTACACAGGGCCGTCTGAAAGTCCAAGTCGTTTAATTACTTTTTCTCTTTAATCCCCAAAAAACATCAGGAAAGATAGTTTCACACACTTTCCTTCGTCATCATCAGTAAAAATTTATATATTTTTATGTTTTTAAATGACTTAGCCAAAAGGCGGCATCAATTTCGAATAAAGGCTGAGTTCTTCGCTTTGCAAAAGCGACTTTTTGCGGTATGCTGGTTTAAATTATTTACAATTTAATGCATTAAGATTTCGTATTTTATTGTATTTGAAAATAATTTATCCTGTCTCTCTCGCAAAAAACAGGATTTTTAAGCTGTATTTTTATTAGAAAAAAGTTTGGGTATGAATTGCTTGCAATTTCAAACCCGTTTTAAAAGTTAGATGAGGAATAAGTACATGAATCCCATGTATATCACTTTCGCGATCTATTTGGTCGCCGTATTACTGATCGGCCTCGCCGCCTATTTTTCAACACGAAACTTCGACGACTACATTCTCGGCGGCCGCAGCTTAGGTCCGTTCGTGACCGCGATGTCTGCCGGTGCTTCCGATATGTCAGGTTGGCTTTTGATGGGCTTGCCAGGTGCCATTTACCTGAGCGGTTTGAATGAAGCTTGGATTGCCATTGGTCTGATTGTGGGTGCATACCTCAACTGGCTCTTGGTTGCAGGCCGTCTGCGCGTGCATACCGAATACGCCAACAACGCACTGACGCTTCCTGATTACTTCTTCCACCGCTTCGGTGCCGGCGGTCACTTGATGAAAGTGGTTTCTGCACTGATTATCTTGTTCTTCTTCACTATTTACTGTGCTTCAGGCATCGTGGCCGGTGCTACCCTGTTCCAAAGCCTGTTCCATGGTATGTCTTACACTCAAGCCATGTGGCTGGGTGCCGGTGCGACCATCGCCTACACTTTCTTGGGCGGTTTCTTGGCCGTAAGCTGGACAGATACCCTGCAAGCTTCTTTGATGATTTTTGCATTGGTACTGACTCCTGTAATGGTGTACTTGGGTTTGGGCGGCGCAGATCAAATGAATGCTGCCATCCAACAAGTTGCCGCTTCTACCGGTAAAGAATACGGCAGCCTGTTTGCCGGTACTACTTTCATCGGCATTATCTCTACCGCTGCTTGGGGCTTGGGCTATTTCGGCCAACCACACATTTTGGCCCGTTTCATGGCTGCTGAAAGCGCTAAATCTCTGGTTTCAGCACGCCGCATCGGTATGACTTGGATGATTCTGTGTATGGCCGGTGCCGTAGCTGTCGGCTACTTCGGTATCGCTTACTTCGGTGCCAATCCTGCCCACGTTGATGAAATGAACGGCAACCACGAACGTATCTTTATCGCTTTGGCCACCCTGCTCTTCAACCCTTGGATTGCCGGTATCATCTTGAGCGCGATTCTCGCCGCCGTAATGTCCACCCTGTCTTGCCAATTGTTGGTTTGCTCCAGCGCGATTACCGAAGACTTCTACAAAGGCTTCCTGCGTAAAAAAGCACAACAAGCCGAGTTGGTATGGATTGGCCGTCTGATGGTTTTGGCGATTGCCGTGATTTCCATCCTGATTGCTTCTGATCCTAACAGCAAAGTATTGGGCTTGGTGGCTTATGCATGGGCCGGCTTTGGTGCCGCATTCGGTCCGGTTGTTATCCTGTCTGTACTGTGGAAACGCATTACTGCCTACGGCGCACTCTCCGGCATGATTGCTGGTGCGCTGACTGTGGTTGTTTGGGCTGAGTGGATCAAAAAACCTGCTTTGACCGCACAAGAAACAGGCTTCTCTACCGTATATGAAATCGTTCCAGGCTTTATCGCTTGTACCCTCGTAATTGTTTTGGTCTCTCTGATCGACAAAAAACCTTCACGCGAATTGCAAGAACGTTTCGAAAAAGCAGACGCGGAATACCGCGCCTCTAAATAAGACGTTTTCAGACGGCCTGCATGATTCCGTGCAGGCCGTCTTTACGAAATAAACTGTTTCAAAATAATCTGAGCCTTATCAGAAAAAACAGCAATTTATGCGGATGCATCTTGTATCCGCATCATAATTTTATTACGATATTACTATCCTTCAGAATGCTTGTTTTAGCAGTCTTAATTCAGGCCGTCTGAAATCATGAAAAAACCTTTGGAGAACATAAATAATGTTTAACTTCGCTTTTCCAACACAAACTCCTCTGCGTCAAGCTGTAACTGATGCCTACCGCCGCGACGAAATC
Organism: Neisseria subflava; assembly: GCF_003044645.1. Taxonomy (GTDB): domain Bacteria; phylum Pseudomonadota; class Gammaproteobacteria; order Burkholderiales; family Neisseriaceae; genus Neisseria; species Neisseria subflava_B. The sequence continues at coordinate 31,157 of NZ_POXL01000010.1, read as the reverse complement.
GAGGCCGTTCAGGATATGTTGCAACGTGCACAGATGACCGACGAAGAGCGCAATGCCGCCTCCGAGCTTGCCCGTCGTTTGGTTACTCAAGTCCGCTCCAGCCGCACCAAAGCAAGCGGCGTAGATGCCTTGATGCACGAATTCTCTCTCTCCAGTGAAGAAGGTGTTGCACTGATGTGTCTGGCCGAAGCCCTGCTGCGTATTCCGGACAATGCAACCCGCGACCGCCTGATTGCCGACAAAATCTCCGAAGGCAACTGGAAAAGCCACTTGAACAACAGCCCTTCTCTCTTCGTTAACGCGGCTGCATGGGGTCTGTTGATTACCGGCAAACTGACCGCGACAAACGACAAACAGATGAGTTCCGCATTGAGCCGTCTGATCAGCAAAGGCGGCGCCCCTCTGATCCGTCAAGGTGTGAACTACGCCATGCGCCTGCTGGGCAAACAATTCGTAACCGGTCAAACCATTGAAGAAGCGCTGCAAAACGGTAAAGAGCGTGAGAAAATGGGTTACCGCTTCTCTTTCGATATGTTGGGTGAAGCCGCATACACCGAAGAGGATGCCAACCGCTACTACAACGACTACGTTCAAGCCATTCACGCCATCGGTAAAGATGCCGCAGGCCAAGGTGTTTACGAAGGCAACGGTATCTCCGTCAAACTTTCCGCCATCCACCCACGCTACTCACGCGCCCAACACGAACGCGTTATGAGCGAACTGTTGCCACGCCTGAAAGAATTGTTCCTTTTGGGTAAAAAATACGATATCGGTATCAACATCGACGCCGAAGAAGCCAACCGTCTCGAATTGTCTTTGGACTTGATGGAAGCTTTGGTTTCCGACCCTGACTTGGCCGGCTACAAAGGTATCGGTTTCGTTGTTCAGGCCTACCAAAAACGTTGCCCGTTCGTTATCGACTATCTGATTGACCTGGCTCGCCGCAACAACCAAAAACTGATGATCCGTTTGGTTAAAGGCGCATACTGGGACAGCGAAGTGAAATGGGCTCAAGTAGACGGCATGGAAGGCTATCCGACTTACACCCGTAAAGTCCACACCGACATCTCCTACCTCGCCTGCGCACGCAAACTTTTGGATGCGCAAGATGCCGTGTTCCCACAATTTGCCACCCACAACGCCTACACTTTGGGCGCAATCTACCAAATGGGTAAAGGCAAAGACTTCGAACACCAATGTCTGCACGGCATGGGTGAAACCCTGTACGACCAAGTGGTCGGCCCGCAAAACTTAGGTCGCCGTGTACGCGTGTATGCTCCGGTCGGCACACACGAAACCCTGCTTGCCTACTTGGTACGCCGCCTGTTGGAAAACGGTGCGAACTCTTCTTTCGTGAACCAAATCGTTGACGAAAACATCAGCATCGACCGCCTGATTAAGAGCCCGTTCGACACCATCGCCGAACAAGGCATCCACCTGCATCCGGCATTGCCTCTGCCGCGCGATTTGTATGGCAAAGGCCGTCTGAACTCCCAAGGCGTCGATTTCAGCAACGAAAACGTATTGCAAAATCTGCAAGAAAAACTCAACCAAGCTTCTTCCGAAGACTTCCACGCCGCGTCTATCGTCAATGGCGAAGCGCGTAACGTGGGCGAAGCGCAACCCGTCCGCAACCCTGCAGACCACAACGATGTTGTCGGCACTGTCAGCTTTGCCGATGCGGCATTGGCTCAAGAAGCTATTGGTGCAGCCGTTGCCGCCCTGCCAGAGTGGAGCGCCAAACCTGCTTCAGAACGCGCCGACAGCCTGCGCCGTTTTGCCGACCTGTTGGAACAACATACGCCTGCATTGATGATGCTGGCCGTCCGTGAAGCCGGTAAAACTTTGAACAACGCCGTTGCTGAAGTACGCGAAGCCGTTGACTTCTGCCGCTACTATGCCAACGAAGCTGAAAACACCCTGCCTAAAGATGCCAAAGCTGTCGGCGCAATCGTTGCCATCAGCCCATGGAACTTCCCATTGGCCATCTTTACCGGCGAAGTGGTTTCTGCATTGGCAGCCGGTAACACTGTTATCGCCAAACCTGCCGAACAAACCAGCCTGATTGCTACTTACGCCGTTTCCTTGATGCATCAAGCCGGTATTCCGACTTCTGCGCTGCAACTCGTACTCGGCGCAGGCGATGTCGGCTCTGCCCTGACCGGCGATGCCCGCATCGGCGGCGTGATCTTTACCGGTTCTACCGAAGTAGCGCGCCTGATCAACAAAGCCCTGTCCAAACGCGACGACAGCCCTGTCCTAATTGCCGAGACCGGCGGTCAAAACGCGATGATCGTGGACTCTACCGCCCTGCCGGAACAAGTCTGCCTCGACGTATTGAACTCTGCCTTCGACAGCGCGGGCCAACGTTGTTCCGCCCTGCGTATCTTGTGTGTTCAAGAAGATGTTGCCGATAAAATGATCAACATCATCAAAGGCGCAATGGACGAGCTGGTTGTCGGCAAACCGACCCAACTGACCACAGACATCGGTCCTGTCATCGATGCTGAAGCCCAACAAAACCTGTTGGCCCACATCAACAAAATGAAAGGCGTAGCAAAGGCTTACCACGAAATCAAAACTGCCGCCGACGTTGATGACAACAACTCTACCTTCGTTCGTCCAATTCTGTTTGAATTGAACAACCTGAACGAGTTGCAACGCGAAGTGTTCGGTCCTGTACTGCACGTTGTCCGCTACCGCGCCAGCGAATTGGATCAACTCATCGACCAAATCAACGCCAAAGGCTATGCTCTGACCAGCGGTGTACACAGCCGTATCGAAGGCACTGTCGACCATATCCGCGACCGCATCGAAGCCGGTAACATCTACGTTAACCGCAACATCGTTGGTGCTGTTGTCGGCGTACAACCTTTCGGCGGTCACGGCTTGTCCGGTACCGGTCCAAAAGCAGGCGGTTCATTCTATCTGCAACGCCTGGTTCGTACTCCTGAATGGGTTGCCCCAACCCTCAGCCGCATCGGCCAAGCAGACGAAGACGCACTCAAACGTTTGGAAACCCTGGTTCACAAACTGCCGTTTAACGCAGAAGAGAAAAAAGCCGCGGCCGCAGCTTTGGGTCACGCACGCGTCCGTACCCTGCGCAAAGCCGAAACCGTATTGGTCGGCCCGACCGGCGAACGCAACTCATTGAGCTGGCGCTCTCCAAAACGTGTTTGGGTGCATGGCGGCAATCTGCTGCAAGCCTTCTCTGCCCTGACCGAGCTGGCAGCCGCAGGCATTCAAACCGTTGTTGAGCCAAACAGCCCACTGGCTTCCTACTCAGCCGATTTGGACGGTTTGTTGCAAGTCAACAGCAAACCTGAAAATGCAGGCATCAGCCATGTTGCCGCCATCGAGCCTTTGAGCAGCGAGCGCAAACAAGAGTTGGCCGGCCGCGACGGTGCGCTCATCCGCATCCTGCCTTCTGAACAAGGTCTGGATATCCTGCAAGTATTTGAAGAAATCTCTTGCAGTATCAATACTACCGCTGCCGGTGGTAACGCCAGCCTGATGGCAGTTGCCGACTAATCGTAGCCAAATCAAAGGCCGTCTGAAATTCAGACGGCCTTTTTTATGTTTTTTTATTTACATTTTTGCCGGATATTCGCACAAATCATTAATCAAACATTTGCTGCATTGCGGTTTCAAAGCCTTACATGTATAGCGGCCGTGCAAAATCAACCAATGATGGGCATCCATCAAAAATTCTTTGGGAATAAAGCGCATCAGCTTGTCTTCAACTTCGCGCACATCCTTGCCCGGAGCAATTTTGGTACGGTTAGAAACACGGAAAATATGGGTATCGACCGCCATAACAGGTTGCCCGAATGCAGTATTCAACACCACATTGGCGGTTTTACGGCCAACGCCGGGCAAAGATTCCAAAGCCTCTCGGTCGGCAGGTACTTCGCCGTTGTATTTCTCCAGCAAAATACGGCAAGTCTGCATGATGTGTTTGGATTTGGTTTTGTAGAGGCCTATGGTTTTGGTGTATTCCATCACGCCGTCCAGCCCCAAATCCAACATAGCTTGCGGCGTATTGGCAACGGGAAAGAGTTTGGCAGTCGCCTTGTTCACGCCGACATCAGTCGCTTGTGCAGACAATAAAACGGCAATCAGCAGCTCAAACGGCGAGCTGAAATTCAACTCGGTAGTCGGATGAGGATTGGCAGCGCGGAAACGCTCGAAAATTTCTTGGCGGATTTGTTTGTTCATTGTTTAGATTATTTTTTTATTGGCGCAGCAATTATAGTGAAATCATGTTGATACGGCTACTTCAAGTAAAACAAGGTCGTCTGAAATTGTTTTCAGACGGCCTTGTTTTATAAAAGCATTGCTATTTTAAATGCTGTTTACTGTTTACTTCTTACTCAAAGTCAGCCCTGTCCAGCCAAACACCAGCGTCAGAGCCAAACTCAAGTAGCAGAAGAAGGCATAAGGCAGGTATTCCCAAACAGGCACGCCCAAGGCATGGCTGATAAATACGCCGCAGACACTCCAAGGCACCAACGGGTTGATGACCGTACCCGCATCTTCCAGCGTACGGGCAAGGTTGCGCGAATGCAGGCCAAGTTTGTCATAAACCGGCTTAAAGGTTTCGCCGGAAAGCAGGATACTTAAATATTGCTCGCCAATCAGGAAGTTGACACCGACCGATGTCATGGCCACGCTGAAAGTAGCGCGTCCGGCATTGGTCAAGAACGCACGAATGGCTTCCAGTAAAGACGGAATCACACCGATGCTAAACAACAGGCCGCCCAAGCTCATGCCGAGTATCACGATGGTTTGCGTAAAGAACATGCTTTCTAAGCCACCGCGCGAAATCAAGCGGGCAATGTCTTTGAATTCTTCGCCTTCAAGTTTGTATCCGCTGTAAAACCACGCGCCCAGCTGTTTCAAATCAGGCGTACTGTGGAAGTAAGTGACAATCAGCGCCACCACAACGGTAAACAACATGGCCACAATGGCATTTACGCGCATCAGGGCAAGGATAACTAGTAAGGCAAACGGAATCAGCGAATAGGCATGCACCAAACCGGTTGCTTCCAATTGCGCGCGGAAAGTCTCGACGCTGTTCATGTCATGCGCGGCAACATTGGGCAAGAGCCACAACATCAAGGCCGCACTGATCAACCACGCAGGCACAGTGGTGTACATCATGTTTTTGATGTGTTCGAACAAATCAATGCCGACAATCGAAGCGGAAATACCGGTCGTATCCGAAAGCGGCGACATTTTATCGCCAAAAAACGCACCCGACACAATCGCTCCTGCCGTCATCGCCATATCGGCATGAAACGCAGCCGCCATACCCATAAATGCCACGCCGACAGTCGCACAAGTCGTCAAACTACTGCCGATGGAAATACCGATGATCGAGCAGAGCGCAAACGCCGAGAAATAAAAATAAGTAGGCGAAATCAATCCGAAACCGTAATACATCAGCGTCGGAATCGCACCGCTCATCATCAGCGCGCTGACCATCAGACCGATAAAGAAAAACAGATAAATCGCACCCATGCCCTGCCCGACCGCGCCTATCATACCGTTTTGCATGTCTTGATATTTCAAGCCGCGCATCAAACCATACAACAGCAAGACCACAATCGCCGTCACAATCGACATATGCGGCAGCCATTCAAGCGAAATAATCGTATAGCCCATTGCCGCCACCAAAGCCAAGGCCACAGCGATGGCCTCAAAACGTGGCATATTAAGTAAGGATTTGAAAGCAAACATTGTTTTTTGCCTTTTTAATAAGTATTTAACAGATTTTAGCATAACAGGCCGTCTGAAACCCGATTTTCAGACGGCCTGCCTGTTATTTTATAAAAACAGCCCCAGCAAAACTGCGACACTTTATTTAAAATATATCAAATTATTAACATTAAATACTTTTAAATTAAAATAAATGAAATTTTATTGCTTTTTAAAACATCCATCATGCAAAAATGCCACTACTTGCTCGACCGTTTTGCGGTTGAACAGCATACCGCTATGGCTGACAGGTAAAACGACATGATCGCGCATATTCGGACAATGCGTTTCGCTGACCAAAACCGTACCATCATGTTCGCCATGCAAACCTAAAACACGGCCCAGCCCATACGGTTTGTTACCGGCAATACTGCCCAGCTCAATACCGACAGGCAACTCAGGCATACTGCCGTCCAACGCCCCTTTGTAAGAGCCGCCCAATACCGGCTTTTGCAAACCCAAATTGAACACACGTTGCGCGGCACGGCTGCCTTGATGCGGCGTACCCATGGTAACGATACGGCCGCTGACTTTATCCGGATATGCCGCCGCAAAATTACGTAAGACCAACCCGCCCAAACTATGACCGACAAAGTGCAGCGTTTCATCAGCATGGTTCTCATCAATCCATCGCACTAGATCTTCAACATGTCGGTTCATCGAATGTAAAACACTGTAATAATCGAACAGCGCAACTTCAAAACCTTCTTGTTCCAGCAAATACGCCAGCGGTTTCATTACCCATGAATGCATGTGCAAGCCATGCAGCAAAATGATTTTGGTCATTTTTTCCTCCTGTCATTTAAATCATTATGCCACAAAGTAAAAAGGCCGTCTGAAATCCAATAAGGTTTCAGACGGCCTTTTATCAGGATAGATTATTCGTCAGCTTTGTAGCCTTTTATAGCAAAGAAGACGATGTATACATAACAAATCGCCGATACAACGAAAGAAATCATCAAGCCGTAAGTATCCGCAGCCCAACCTTGTACCACAGGCACAACCGCACCGCCGACAATCGCAGTACACAATACACCGGAAGCGCTGCTGGTAAATCGACCCAGACCTTTGGTTGCCAAAGAGAAAATGGTTGGGAACATGATGGAGTTGAAGAAGCCGATAGCCAACAATGCCCACATTGCAACATCTGCACTGGCTTTACCTGCCAACATAGAAACACCCAACAAGGCAACAGCAGCAGTAGCGTTAAATGCCAAATAGCGGTTAGGCGCAATTTTCGCCATGATGGCAGAGCCTAAGAAACGGCCGACCATCGCGCCGCCCCAGTAGAACGACAAATATTTCGCGGCAGATGCGTGATCCAAACCTTTCAGATAGCCCAACACGCTGACCAATAAAGAACCGATGGATACTTCCGCACCGACATAACAGAAAATACCGGCCGCACCAAAAACCAAATGACAGTATTGCCAAACACTGTGTTTGCCATCATGGTTGTGTTCGCTCTCTTCTTCAGCAATTTTACGCGCATCAGGCAAACGAATCATTTTGACGAACACAGCCAAAATAATCAGCAAACCAGCCAAACCCAAATATGGAATTTGAACAGAAGAAATTTGCTCGGCTTTGCTGACAGTCCGTGTCGCATCAGCCAAAATCAGGAATGCACCGATTTGCGGAGCAATGGTCGTACCCAAGGAGTTGAATGCCTGAACCAAAGTCAGTGTTGCAGATTCTTTACCCGGTTTGGACAGCAAAGTCACATAAGGATTACCCGCTACTTGCAACAGTGTTACACCTGAAGCCAAAATAAACAATGCACCCAAAAAAGTTGCATAAGAATGACTGCCGGCAGCAGGATAAAAGAGTAGACAGCCGATGGCAGTCAATACGAAGCCGCTAATCACGCCGTTTTTATAGCCGATTTTGCCGACCAAATAACCCATCGGGATCGACATAATCGCATAAGCGGTAAAGAAACAGAATTGAATCAGCATCGCCTGAACATAAGTTAGGTCGAAAATATCTTTCAAATGCGGAATCAAAATATCGTTCATGCAGGTAATGAAACCCATCATGAAAAAGAGTGTGGTTAGGACAACCAGCGCAGGAGTATGATTTTGTTGTGAATGCGCAGACATGATTTGCCTTTCGTTTTGTTAAGATTTGCTGGAAAAATGAGCTTAAATCAGTTCATTAAACTTAACACCCATTAACAGCCGCCCGTATCATACTGATAATCCGTCACTTTGAAAACTATCTTCTAACAGCCGACTACATTATCCTTCAGTCGTTTAATTTTAAAAATTTCAATAATATTGGATTTATCTTTTATTAGATTAGAAAATAAAGGCATAATCCTCTTATTAAGCCTGTTATTTCTTTTTTACAATATCACTTGATGTAACTCAAAACATGCCCCCTCTTTACGCTTACCTTGCCCTGATTGCTTCTGCCTTCACTTCAGCCACACTACTTCCGGGTACATCCGAGGCGGCATACGCCGCATTTATGTATCAATATCCGCAACATGCCCTCGGCGCATGTTTGTGTGCCGGTTTGGCGAATGGCTTGGGCAGTATGGTTTCGTATTACATGGGCAGAATGTTTCCAGCCAAGAAAAGGCCGTCTGAAAAAGTATTGGCGCGTATACAAAGATGGGGAATTTGGCCGCTATTATTTGCATGGTTGCCGATTATCGGCGATGCCCTCCCCCTTGCCGCAGGCTGGCTCAGGCTTAATGCTTTGCATTGCGCCATCATTCTGATTGCAGGCAAACTGCTGCGCTATGCCATGATTTATTGGGGAATGAACGCAGTTGCCGTATAAGCTTACAAGTCAAAAATAAAGGCCGTCTGAATGATTCAGACGGCCTTTACCTTTAATTCGACAATTACAAGACTTTCACAATGCTCTCGCACAAATAATCGATGTTGTCATCGGTAATGCCGGCAACGTTAATGCGGCCGGAGCGGACGGCATAAATGGCAAACTCGTTTTTCAAACGGTCAACTTGTTCGGGAGTCAAGCCGCTGAAAGAGAACATACCGTTTTGTTCAATAATGAAATCAAAGTCTTGGGTTGCACCTTTGGCTTTGAGCAAATCGACAAATTTTTGGCGCATGGCTTTGATACGGCCGCGCATTTCATCGAGTTCGGCAATCCATTGTGCTTTCAAATCATCATTTTTCAACACCAGCGCAATGGTGTTCGCGCCGTGTGAAGCCGGGTTGGAATACAAGGTGCGGATGATGGTTTTGACTTGGCTGTGGGCGCGGGCTGCTGTTTCTTCATCTTCGGCCACCAAAGTGAACGCGCCAACGCGCTCGTTGTACATACCGAAGTTTTTGGAATAAGAGCTGGCAATCAGCAATTCTGTATTGTGTTTCAAGAACACGCGCAAGCCGTAGGCATCTTCTTCCAAACCATTGCCGAAGCCTTGGTAGGCAAAGTCAAACAGTGGCAGCCAGCCTTTTTCGGCAGAAAGTTTTGCCAAAGTTTCCCATTGTTCGGGCGTAGGATCGATGCCGGTAGGATTGTGGCAGCAGCCGTGCAGCAGGACGATGTCGCCTTTTTGCGCTTGGCTCAAATCTTCAATCATGCCGTCCCAATCCAAACCGTGTTTGGCGGCATCATAGTAGCGATAAGGTTTGTCTTGGATACCGACCGCTTTGGCGATGGCATTGTGGTTTGGCCAAGTCGGATTGGAAATCCAGATGGTTTGCGCGTTCAACTGACGCTTGGCAAACTCGGCCGCAATACGCAATGCGCCTGTACCGCCAAGGCTTTGCGCTGTTTTGGCGCGACGGCTGGCAATGATTTCATGGTCTTTGCCAAACAGCAGAATTTGGGTTTGCTCGTTGTAGTCGGCAACGCCGTCGATGGTCAGGTAGTTTTTGGTTGTTTCGCTTTCCAACAGGCGTTTTTCAGCCTCTTTGACGGCTTTGACAATAGGCGTCGCGCCGGACGCGTCTTTGTACACGCCGATGCCGAGATTGACTTTTTCGGGACGGGTTTCAGCTTTAAACGCTTCGCCCAAACCTAAAATCGGATCAGCAGGAGCTGCTTCGATATGCTTGAAGAACATGATTTTTCTCTTTACAAGTAGTAAAACGGTTGAAAAAATACAAATTTATGTAATTTTACGCCGTTTCAGGCCGTCTGAAAACGGATTATTACAGGGTTTTAACGCAAGATTGCCAACAAATCCAAAGGCGTGGCAATACGAAAATCGGCAAGCCAGTTTTCGGTTTGGTCTTCGGCAGAAATATAGCCCCAATCGGCAAGCACGGTCGTCATGCCTGCATTTTTGCCTGCCTGCATATCGCGCTCGGCATCGCCGACATAAAAGCATCGCTGCGCTTCGATACCTATCCGTTCACACGCATAAAACATAGGCTTCACGCTGGGCTTGGGTTCATCGCAAGTATCGCCGCTGACAATCACGGCAGGATGCACGGTAAACCCGAGCTTAGGCACGAGGACATCGGTAAAACGCATAGGCTTGTTGGTGATAATGCCCCATTGGATACCGCGTTGAACTAAGGCTTCCAGCATTTCGTTTACGCCGTCGAACAAGATGGTTTGGTCGGCATAGCAGCGGCTGTACTCGTCCAAAAACTCTTTACGCCATTGCATATAGTCCGGATGGTCGGGCGTAATGCCTGCACCAAGTTTGAGCAAACCGCTCGCACCGTGGCTGGCCTGCGGACGGATTTCATCCATGCTTTTTTCAGGCAAACCGTGTCGGCGCAATACCGTGTTGAGCGCGCCACCCAAATCAAGTGCGGTATCGGCAAGCGTGCCGTCAAGGTCGAATAATACGGCTTGGGTCATAAGTGTTCCTTTGATGATTTTAGAAGGCCGTCTGAACAATTCAACAAGTTTCAGACGGCCTGAATATGGTTAATGGTGATGGTGTTCGTGCATTTCCTGCAAACACAAAACTTCATCTTTATGCGGGTGCCGTTCGCTTTCAATCTGAATCGTACAATGTCCGATGTTGTGATGCGCCAATTCATGTTCGATGCGGTAGGCGATTTGTTCGGATTCGGCAACCGTCATGCTACCATCGACAACAATATGGCAGGATAAAACGTGGATATTGCTGGTAATCGTCCAAACATGCAAGTCATGAACGGATTTTACGCCTTCCGTATTGCGGATCACGCTGAGCAACTCATTGGTATGGATGTTTTCCGGTGCACCTTCCATCAAAATGTGCAAAGTCTGTTTAAACAGCGTCCAACCGCTGCGCCCTACCAAAGCCGCCACCAATACGCTGGCAACTGTATCCGCCCATTGCCAGCCATACGCCATTATCAGCACTGCTGCAACAATCGCCCCTATCGAGCCGAACAAATCGCTGATTACATGCAGATACGCGCCGCGCATATTGACGTTTTCTTCGGTATCGCCATTTTTCAACATATAAACGGCGACGCCGATGTTGACCAGCAATCCGATGATACTGACCACCAACATGCCGCCCGTCAAAATTTCCGGCGGATAAAACAATCGTTTGACTGCCTCATAAAAAATCATCGCCGCAATCAACACCAGCGACAATCCGTTAAACATCGCCGTCAAAATTTCAAAACGCTTGTAACCGAATGTCTTTTGCAGCGTGGTCTGTTTCTCGCCAAGTTTGAATGCCCACAATGCTACGCCCAGCGAAAACGCATCGCTGAACATATGCCCCGCATCGGAAAGCAGGGCCAAAGAGTTGGTCAGCCAACCGCCGACCGCTTCAACCAGCATAAATCCGGCAATGACAAAAAATGAAATACGCAATACCTGCTTATTGGCGGTATGCGTGTGCGCGTGCGAATGATCGTGATGATGTGCCATGATGATTTTACCGTTTCAGACGGCCTTTTTATCCTGTTTCAAACTTTTCTCAAAATCTTCCAACATATCCAGCTCGAAACGGCTGAATCCTGCACGTTCCCGTGCTTCGATATTGACGTAGCCGCGGAAGATAAACATATCGTAACGCGCAATCAGGCTGCGGAACAAGGCAACCGGTTCCAAACCGCGCTCACGGCAAAGATGCTGATACCAATGATTGCCGATGGCGACATGCCCCACTTCATCGCGATAAATAATATCCAGCACATCGCAGGTTTCCACATCGCCACGCTGTGCCACTTTTGCACGAATACCCGGCGTAACATCCAAACCGCGCGCTTCCAATACCCGCGGTACCAAAGCCATGCGCAACAAGGGATCGTAAGCGGTTTTATACGCCATATCCCACAAATGCCCATGCGCTTCAAAATCGCCGTAATCGTAGCCCAAGCTGTTCAGACGGCCACGCATCAAGCCGAAGTGAAACACTTCTTCTTTCGCCACCCTTACCCAATCGCGTACAAACTGAAACGGCATATTGCGAAAACGATACGCCGCATCCAAAGCCAGATTAATCGCATTAAACTCAATGTGTGCAATCGCATGCAACATCGCCGCATAACCTTCGACCGTATTCATCTTGCGCGGCGTAACCTCCGAAGGCGCAACCAAACGCGGACGGGGCGGATGTCCGGCAAAACGGCAATCCACAGGTTTCGACTCTTCAACCGTCAAACCTTCCGCCTCGCCCAACTGCGCAAACAAGGCCTGCGTCAATCTTCCCTTTTCATCCGGATTGTCCGACAGCAAAGCCTGTTCCAATAAAGGATAAGGATTCAGATGCATACAAAACCATTGTTTTCAAAAGATAAATATTATAACCGTTTTAAAAAGCAAACAGAAAGACTATAATTTCACGCTTTCCGTAAAATGACATTAAATACCACACCAAACCATTGTGTGCTTCATTAAAAAAACGTCAAAACCAAATGCAGGCCATCTGAAGAAATAAAATTATTTCAGTCACTTGATTGGATTTTTCATATTTACACAAATTAAACCCGCCATTCAGCCCCTTGCCTGTTACACCATAACGTCTATACTGAACCCATCTCTCCGAACAAGGAACCAAAACATGAAAACTACCCGACTGTTCACCCTGACCGCTGCCGCGCTGCTTTCTTCAGCCATCGGCTTTGCACAAGCTGGCGCAGTGGATGCCCTGAAAAAATTCAATAATGACGCTGACGGTATCAGCGGCAACTTCAGCCAAACCGTTCACAGCAAAAAGAAAACCCAAACCACACACGGCACATTCAAAATCCTGCGCCCTGGCTTGTTCAAATGGGAATACACCAAACCCTACAAACAAACCATCGTTGGCGACGGCAAAACCATTTGGCTCTATGACGTAGATTTGGCGCAAGTAACCAAGTCCTCACAAGACCAAACCATCGGCGACAGCCCTGCCGCCATCCTCTCCAACAAAACGGCATTGGACAGCAGCTACACGCTGAAAGAAGACGGTTCAGCTAACGGTATCGACTACGTTTTGGCTACGCCTAAGAAAAACAACGCCGGCTATCAATACATCCGCATCGGCTTCAAAGGCGACAACCTCGCCGCCATGCAGCTAAAAGACAGCTTCGGCAACCAAACCAGCATCAGCTTCAGCGGTTTGAACACCAAGCCTAACCTTTCCAGTGGTATGTTCAAATTTACGCCTCCTAAAGGCGTTGATGTCTTGAGCAACTAAGCTTCTAATAAAACACAAAGGCCGTCTGAACAACAGACGGCCTTTTATTTAGTTCAATTCAAAATCAAACACACTGTTACTTTTGACCTTGAATGGCAGCGGCAATTTTTTCTGCACCTTTTTTCGCCCAGTCTGCCTGCTTGGCTTCCACCATCACGCGTACGACAGGTTCGGTACCGGATGCACGCAAGACTACGCGGCCTTTGCCCTCGAGTTCTTTTTCCACTTCGGCCAAAGCATCTTTAGAAGCATCCTGCCAGTTTTGGCCTTTTTTGATGCGGACGTTAATCATGGTTTGCGGATACGGCTGCCAATCGGCGCAAACGGTGGCAAGGTCTTGATTCAAGGTTTGCAGTGCAGCCAAAACTTGCAGCGCAGAAATGATGCCGTCACCGGTATTGTGTTTGTCCATACACAAAATATGGCCGCTGGCTTCGCCGCCAATCAGCCAACCGCGTTGATGAAGCTGTTCCAACACATAGCGGTCGCCCACTTTGGCGCGGCAGAAATCAACACCCTGCTCTTTTAAAGCAACTTCCATCGCCATATTGGTCATTACCGTACCCACCACGCCGCCGATTTCCACACTTTCGTGTGCGCGTGCTTTGGCAATCACATAAATCAGACTGTCGCCGTCATACACTTTGCCATTGCGGTCAACCATCATCAAACGGTCGCCATCGCCATCCAAGGCAATGCCGTAATCGGCTTCATTTTGCAGTACGGCAGCTTGCAAAGCTTTCGGATGGGTCGCACCGCATTTCTCATTGATGTTGTAGCCGTTTGGCTCATCACCGATACTGACCACTTGCGCACCCAATTCGTGGAATACTTTAGGCGCAACTGCATAGCCCGCACCATTCGCGGTATCGACCACCAATTTCAGACCGCGCAAGTCCAAATGGCTTGGGAAAGTGGATTTACAGAACTCGATATAGCGGTCATCCGCACCATTAATCCGGCGCGCACGGCCCAAACGGCTGGACGGCTGGGTTTTCATTTCTTCATCGATTTTGGCTTCGATTTCCAACTCAATTTCATCGCTCAACTTCACACCGCCTTCGGCAAAGAATTTAATGCCGTTATCGGAATAAACATTGTGGGAAGCAGAAATCATCACACCGGCAGACAAACGCAAAGCACGGGTCAAATACGCCACGCCCGGAGTCGGCAGAGGGCCGGTTTGAATAACATTGACACCGGCGGCGGTAAAACCGGCAATCAGCGCAGCTTCCAGCATATAGCCTGAAATACGCGTGTCTTTACCGATCAAGACGGTTGGTTTGATTTCGCCTTCGTGCTGCACCAAAACCTGACCTGCCGCATAGCCTAATTTCAGGACAAAATCAGGATTGATAGGAAACTGACCGACTTCGCCGCGCACACCGTCAGTACCGAAATATTTTTTTGCCATGAGATAACTCCGTGATTGTTTTGTCGTATGTGAATATGGTTGAACTTCTTTAAAAGAATCTTGATTGTATTCGAAGGCCGTCTGAATCTTTCAGACGACCCTTGATCATGAGAATAATTTACTACTTCAGTATTATAGCAAGATCTGGATTTCCTGCACGAAAAAAGCGCATCCTTTTGCAGAATGCGCCTTCTATTCGAGATTCAAAATCAAATCTTAGAATTTAGCACCAGACTGATTAGCCATGTAATCAACTGCAGCTTTCACTTCATCATCGCTCAGGCTACCGTTACCGCCTTTGGCAGGCATTGCGTTAAAGCCTTCGAGTGCGTGTTTGTGCAGGGTGTCTTTACCTTGTTTGATACGAGGAGCCCAGTCTTCTTTTTTACCCACATGAGGAACACCTGGAACTGCGCCGCCGTGACATGCTTGGCAGTTGGCTTCGTAAACTTTTTTGCCGTCTGCGCCACCGGCTGCTGGAGCTGCCGCGCCTTTGTCATCTGCTTTGGCCGCATCTGCTTTAGGGGCTTCTGCAGGAGCTGCACCTTCAGCCGCCGGAGCTGAAGCGGCTTCACCGGAAGCGGCTTCACCGGAAGCGGCTGCATCGGCAGGAGCTGCGGCATCAGGATCAGGGAAAGTACCGCCGGCTTTGTTGGCCATGTAAGTAATGACTCGTTTCAATTCTTGATCGGTCAAATCAGCCGCACCGCCTTTGGCAGGCATTGCGTTGAAACCGTTCAGAGCGTGTTGGAACAAAGTATCGAAACCTTGTGCAATGCGAGGTGCCCAATCGCCTTTGTTTTCAAATTTAGGCGCATTAGGAACGATACTGTCCGCCGCGTGACATTGGATACAGATTTTGTTGAAAATCTGATCGCCTTGACGCTCGCCGACTGGAATACCGTCGCCCAATTTCAGTTGGCCGACTGGCTGGATACGGGTTTGAGTCGCAGCTTCGGTTGTTTCGGCAACATCGCCGAATGAACCGCTTCCCGCCAGTTTAATCAGGAAGTAAATCACTGCAATGACAATAACGATACCGCTCACAAGGGTGAACAATGCAGAGCCTTGGGCTTTGTGGTCGCGGAGTTGTTTCATTTGGTAGGCCTCGCCGTTAGGTTAGGTTGTGCTGTAAGTTATAGTTTATGTGTTAAACGCAGTTAACAATATTTTGCTGGATTATACTGAATTCGCAAAGGCTTTCCAATCCATCTTGAGAAAAAGATACGCAAAAATCCTCAAAAGGCCATCTAAATTCTGCTAAGCCTTTGTAGTTAATTGATTATTCCAGCCATGCAAAAAAGTGACCGCCAATGCCACTTTCAGACACTTTCAAGATAAACTTTGCCAATAAAGCCAATATGCGTTAACCTTACGGCTTTCGCACCCATAGCTCAGTTGGAAGAGTGTCAGTTTCCGAAGCTGGAGGTCACAGGTTCGATCCCTGTTGGGTGCGCCAATTATAAATAGGCCGTCTGAAAGATGAAAATTTTTCAGACGGCCTTTTGATTTACTTCAAATAAAACTACATTCAATTTCAGATTGAACGGCTATTGCAACACTTTGGCAAATGCTTCGGCCACATAATCGATATTCGATGCATTCAATCCTGCCACACACATCCTGCCCGAATCCAGCAAATAAACGGCAAATTCGTCGCGTAGGCGGTGTACCTGCTCTACGGTCAGGCCTGTATAGCTGAACATGCCGCGCTGTTTGATGAAATAGCTGAAATCGCGATTGGGGATTTTGGCCGTCAAAACATCATAAAGTTTCTGACGCATGGCACGGATGCGGTCGCGCATGGCGTAAACCTCGTTTTCCCACAAAGCGCGCAAATCATTGCTGTTCATCACATCAGAAGCGATGTATGCGCCATGCGCGGCAGGACTGGAATAAATACGGCGGACGGTAAATTTCAACTGTCCGAACACCAGCTCTGCTTCTTCCTTATTGGGACACACTACGCTCAAACCACCGACGCGCTCGCCGTACAGCGACAGGTTTTTCGAGAAAGAGTTGCTGACAAACAAAGGCAGGCCCATTTCGACGGCTTTACGGATTGCATAGGCATCGTTGTCCAAATCCTCGCCGAAACCTTGATAGGCAATATCCATAAACGGAATCAGCTTGTGCGTTTTGATAATATCCAACACTTCATCCCATTGCGCTTTCGACATATCTACGCCGGTCGGGTTTTGACAGCATGGATGCAAAATCAAGACGCTGTTTTCCGGCAATGTTTTGAAAAACGCAGTCATTTCTTCAAATTTCACGCCGACGGTTTCAGGGTTGTAATAAGGATACGTCCCCACTTCAAAACCTGCGCCTTCAAAAATGCCTTTATGGTTGTCCCAAGTCGGATCGCTGACATAGGCTTTTGCATCAGGGAACCAACGGCGCAAAAAGTCGGCACCGACTTTCAACGCCCCCGAGCCGCCTAAAGTCTGTACGGTCGCAACGCGACCTTCTGCCAATGCCGGATTATCCTTGCCAAACAGCAAATGCTGAACTGCGCTTCGGTAAGTGTCCAAACCTTCCATCGGCAGATAAGGCGATGGACGCGATACGGCCGCACGCTCTGCTTCTGCCCGGCGGACAGATTCCAAAACCGGCATTTTGCCTTCGTCATCAAAATAAATGCCTATGCTCAAATTGACTTTTTCAGGACGCTCGTCGCGCTTGAAGGTTTCAACCAAACTCAAAATCGGGTCACCCGGATAATACTCGACATGACGGTACATGGTGCTTCCTTTGTTTTCAGACAGAATGAGGAAGATTGTGGCACTAAAAGGCCTTATTTGCAAAATCAGGCCGTCTGAAAAATTCAGACGGCCTGATTATTTTTAAACGCTACCAATCTACCCGTTTCAAATCATTTTGCGCCAATACATCCGCATGCTCGCTGCGGCTTTGATATTCCCTGTCCTGCAAAATGCGGCGGGCGACATAATTTAAATGCAGTTTAGCCGCTTCCGCCGCCTCGGCCGGTTTGGCCTGGGCAATGGCTTCAAAAATAGCGCGGTGCTGGGCAATCAGTGTCGGGCGCGGGTCTTCGGTTTGATGGATATAGATAATGCCGCTGCGTGTTTGCTGATAAAGCATTTTGAGCAGGCTGCTGGAAAGATGACTGAACAGGATATTGTGCGCGGCATCGGCAATGGTTTGATGAAAGCTGACGTCTGCTTCGGCTTGATGCTCCAAATTTCCGCTTTCGCAGGCCGTCTCGAACTTCTGCCGCCAGAAGTCAATGCGTTTCAAATCGGCATCAGTCCGTCTTTCGGCGGCCAGCGCCGCCATACAGCCTTCAACGTGACAACTGAAATCGAAAACGTCTGTCTCCCAATTGCTATGTTTGCCGAGCAACTCCTGCCAGCTTTGTAAAAAATCCTGCTGCGGCTTGACGGAAACATAATAGCCATCGCCCTGCCGCGCTTCCAAAACCTGCTTGGCAATCAAGATATTCAACGCCACCCTGACCGACGGACGCGACACGCCGAATTCTTCCGCAAGCGTACGTTCGGGAGGCAATTTACTGCCTTCTTCATAAATGCCGGTAGCGATACGTTCTTCCAAAACGGCTAAGACCTGATCGCTGATTTTTTGAGGACGAACCAATTTCGTCATGTTGTATTCCTGATGATTGAAGGACAGTTTTATTCAGACGGCCATAAATTGGATTGACCAATTGGCCGCCCATTCTAATCAATCCCCTATTTTTTCGTCAAGAAATGCCATTCTCCCCATTGCAAGCAGTTTAATTCGAACACATTCATTTTTATCAAGTAACCTCACCAATGCCTTCAAATCAACATTTTGGTATGACCAATCTTAATAAACAACCTATACGCCAAAAATCTGAAAATATTGATTTAGATTAAAATCCCACTGCTTCTATTTAACTAG
The DNA here is from genome assembly GCF_003044645.1 of Neisseria subflava. GTDB lineage: Bacteria > Pseudomonadota > Gammaproteobacteria > Burkholderiales > Neisseriaceae > Neisseria > Neisseria subflava_B. Next base: position 12,510 of record NZ_POXL01000010.1, on the reverse strand, counting down.
ACTTTATGTATAATACTTAGGTATTAATCAACATAATTCCTAATAATAGAGAGAAACGATATGAAATACCCACCATTACTTATCTTACCCATTGCCTTAGCTGTATCCCAAGCATGGGCAGATACCGATCCTACACCTGAAGAAACGGTTACCCTTTCTCCTGTCACCGTCACCGGCACACAACAACAAAAAGCCAATCGCGTTACTTTCAACCCCAAAGCTGCTTTGCAACCCCTCCCTGCCGGAGACGGGGCAGACCTTTTACAATCCGTGCCCAACATGAGCATCATCCGCAAAGGCGGCAGCTCGGGCGATCCGTTATTTCGCGGTTTGGGCGGCTCGCGCCTCTCCGTCAATGCCGACGACCAGTTTATTTATGGCGGTTGCGGTATGCGCATGGACCCGCCGACTGCCTATATTCACCCAAATTCATTTGATAAAGTCGTGGTCACCAAAGGCCCACAAACTGTCACCCAAGGTATGGGTTTGGTCAGCGGCTCGGTGCAATTTATCCGTAAAGATCCTGATTTCACTGAAAAACCTTACAACATCAACGCCACCCTGACGGCAGGCAGCAACGACCGTCTTGACGGCTCGCTGGAAGCCGAGTTCGGCGGCAAATACGGCTATGTCCGTACCAATATCTCCCATAACGAAGCCGACGATTACAAAGACGGCGACGGCAACCGCATTCACTCCCACTTCAAACGCGACAGCCAAATGTTGCAACTGGGTGTTACCCCGACAGAAAACACCACCATTGCCGGTACATACGAGCGCAGCAGAGCCAAGGTTGCCTACGCCGACCGCATGATGGACGGCAGCAAATTCGACCGTGATGCGTGGAATATCCGTTTTACCCAACGCAACCTCACACCATGGTTCAGCGAGTTGGAACTGCGCTACGGTAAAAGCGAAATCGACCACGTGATGGACACATACAGCCTGCGTACCATCTACAATCCTGCCGGTAAGCAGATTAAAAATGCCAACAACCCTAAACGCAATACCGATACAGGCCGTCTGAAAGCCACTTTCGACTGGGACAAGCTCAACCTGCAAACCGGTTTGGATTATCTGGATGACGTCCACGTCGCACGCATGGAGCGTGGCGGAGACGGCTACAGCCACAAGCCTTACATGCCCAACCAAAGTTTCAAACAATGGGGTATTTTCACCGAAGCCTCTTGGCAGCAAACCGACAATCAACGCTGGGTAGCAGGTTTGCGCCATGACCAAGTCAAAGCGCATTACGATACCGCGCGCGTGACCGACCCCGTTTTGAAACATCAAAAATTCAATTTGAACTCAGGCTTCCTGCGCTGGGAAAGAAATACGGACAACGGCCTGAAATACTATGCCGGCTTCGGTATTGCCGAACGCGCACCTGACTACTGGGAACGCCTGCGCTCTGAAAACAAAGCCATCCGCGCAGAGCAAAACCGCCAAATCGATGCAGGTGTAATCTGGAAACGTCCTAACCTCCACGCATCTGTATCCGTATTCGGCAGCAACATCAAAGACTTCATCATGATGGAGCGCCAAGGCATGGATTTCAACGTACGCAACATCAACGCTTCACGCTTTGGCGGCGAAGCCGAAGTGAAATGGACATTTGCGCCTAACTGGGAAGTCGGCACCAGCCTCGCCTACACCCACGGCAAAAACCGTACCGACGGCAAACCTTTGGCACAAACTCCGCCGCTCGAGTGGAACAATACCCTCGCCTTTGACAACGGCAAATTCAGCGCGGGCGCATTATGGCGCGTCGTAGCCAAACAAAACCGTTACAGCAAAGGCCAAGGCAATATCATCGGCCAAGACATCGGCGCTTCTTCAGGCTTTGGCGTACTCTCGCTTAACGCCGGTTGGAAATTCAGCAAATACGCCACATTGCAAGGCGGCGTGGACAACGTGTTCAACAAAACCTATGCTGAATTCGTCAGCCGCGGCGGCGACCCTTCTGCCGGTACACAAACCATGCGCGTGAACGAACCCGGCCGTACTGCATGGTTGAGACTGCAAGCGAAGTTCTAATCAGCCTCGCGTGTATATAAAAAGGCCGTCTGAAAATTTTTCAGACGGCCTTAATATTTTTAATGATGTTTTTAAACAAACAGTCCGTCGAAGCAATGCAACGCCAGACTGTTTGCTCACTATCGGATTAAATCAAACCCAAAGAATTGATGAACACCACAATAATCGCAATCGGCGCAAGATAGCGAAGCGCACCCAACCACAGGTAAAGCAGCTGTTTCGGAATGGTGCTGCCCATGCCCGCATCACGCAGGACAGACTGTTTGTCCTGAACCCATGATGTAAACACGGCAACGCTCAATGCACCAATCGGCATGATGACGGCAGAAATAATGAAGTCCCACAAGTCAAAAATGGTTTTTCCGAAAATCTTAAATTCACCCCAAACGCCAAATGACAGCGCCGAAGGAATACCGACTATGAAAATCGCAATGCCGGTTACCCAAGCGTGGCTGCTGCGCTTTTTCTCGTCTTGGCGGATGGTTGCCGCGATGACGGTTTCCAACATGGAAAACGCGGAAGTCAGCGTCGCAAAGACAACCAACAGCATAAACACGGCAAACAAATATGTACCCATCGGCATTTTCATGAATACCGCAGGCAACACAACAAAAATCAAACCTGGGCCTTGACCGGGTTCAAAACCGAAGGCAAATACCGCAGGGAAAATCACCAAACCGGCCAGCAGCGACACAAACAGGTTCATCCACATAATCATATGGCCGGAACGGAACATATCCTGATCTTTACCCAAATACGAAGCATAGGTAATCATCGCGGACACGCCGATACTCAAGGCAAAAAATGCCTGTCCCAAAGCAGTCAGCATCGTGCCCGGTTTCAAATACGACCAATCCGGTTTCAACAAAAATGCCACACCGTCCATTGCACCGGGCAAGGTCAGCGAACGGATAGCCAGCGCGATAAAGAGGATAAACAAACCCGGCATCAACACGCGGTTTGCCTTTTCAATGCCGTCTGAAACGCCGCCTTTGACCACCCAAATGGTAATCAGCATGAACAAACCTTGGTAAAACAGCGAGCCAAACGGTGAAGAAATCGTATTTTCAAACAGGGCCTTAAAGTCTGCGCCAACGTGAATTTCGCCGGTAAAACTGTGTACCACATAGTTCAATACCCAGCCGCCGACCACACTGTAAAACGACAGCAAAATAAAACACGCGGCCACGCCCATGCGGCCGACCCACGGCCACTGCGAACCCGGACGCAATGCTTTGAAAGAATCGATGGCGTTTTTACCGCCCGTACGGCCGATGTAAAACTCGGCCAGTTGAACCGGCAAGGCTACCAAAATCGTAAAAATCAAAAACAAAAGAAAGAATACGGCGCCGCCGTTGGTACCGGCTGTATAAGGGAATTTCCAAATTGCACCCAAACCGATGGCCGAGCCTGCCGCCGCAAGCACAAAGCCGATTTTGGATGACCAAGACGAATGGTTGCTCATGATGTAATATTAAGAAACGTGAAGATGCCGAATTGTAACAGGGTGAAGTCAAGCCGTGAGTGGCTGACGGACAGCCGATAAGCAATTCGCACGGATGGTGCGTACTTAGTAAGCAAATTAGCATGAATTTTTGATAATTAAACTTTCAATAGCACAAATTTTATTTTTATATTTAAAATTTGACGGTTTATTTTAAAAATAAGCATATAAAAGGCCGTCTGAAACCTTGTTTTTAAGGTTTCAGACGGCCTTTATCCTTAAGCCGCTTTATTTTTTCATGGCATCGGTCAAAACTTTAACATTGTAGCGATACATGCCGATGTAGCTGTTGGCCGGCGCGCCACCCAATGCATCGGAATACAAACGTCCGCTGACATTGACGCCGGTTTCTTTGGCAATACGGTCAATCATGCGCGTGTCTTTGATGTTTTCAGTAAAGACGGCTTTAATGCCCTCGCGTTTGATTTGGCGGATGATGGAAGCCACTTGTTTGGCAGACGGCTCGGCTTCGCTGCTCACGCCTTGTGGGGCGATAAATTCAATATTGTAGCGTTTGCCCATGTAAGAGAACGCATCGTGTCCGGTCAAGACTTTACGTTTGGCGGCAGGCACTGCATTAAAGGCAGCCTGCACATCGCTGTGCAGTTTTTTCAGCTGCATTTGATAGTTACCCAAACGTTGCTGATAGTAGGTTTTGCCTTCAGGGTCGGCTTGAATCAAAGCATTGGCAACGTTTTGCGCATAAGTACCCATCAGGACGGGGTCTGTCCAAACGTGCGGGTCAAACTCGCCGTGATCGTGATGATGGCCTTCGTGATCGTGGTCATGATGATGGCCACCCTCTTCTGTTTTCAAAGCCTGAATGCCTTTGGTCGCTTCGGCGAAAGGCACTTTACTCTGTTTGACTGCACGCTGTACATCGGCGGCTTCCAAGCCCAAGCCGTTGAGCAATACCAATTTGGCACTGCGGATTTTTTTGATGTCGCCACTGGTCATGTGGTAGGCATGGCTGTCTTGGTTTGCACCGACCAAACTTTGAACGGCCACACGGTCACCACCAATCTGTTTGGCCACATCGCCCAAAATGCTGAAGCTGGTCACAACAGGCAAAGGAGCGGCATAAGCGGCACCGGTCAATAATGCGGCAACGATGCCGAGTTTCCAATGTTTCATATTCTCTCCAGTGATATAACGTAACATTAACATCATCATAAGACAGACCGCCTGATTATTCAAGCGGCCGTCTGAAAAATCATGCCGTGCGGTGTTTCTTGCGGCGCAGCCATTTTGCCAAAATGCCGCCTTCCCAACCGAACACGACGGAAATCAGGTAAAGCGTGCCGCAGCATAAAATAATCGCAGGGCCGGACGGGATTTCGATATGGTAGGAAAACAACAGTCCTGCCAAGCCGCAAAGCAAAGCCAATGCGACAGACAAAATCATCAGCCAACCCATGCTTTTCGCCCACAGTCTGGCGGTAATTGCCGGCAACATCATCAAGCCGACCGACATCAGCGTACCCAATGCCTGAAAACCGGCAACCAGATTCATCACGACCAGCACCAAAAACAACACATGCCAAAAGCCGCCCTTACCGCCTACAGCCTTAAGGAACAAAGGGTCTATGCTTTCCAACACCAGCGGGCGGAACATGACCGCCATCAGCAAAATGGTGACACTCGCGGAAACAGCAATCAGCTGCAAAGCCGGAATATCCACCGCCAACACCGAGCCAAACAGCAAATGCAGCAAATCGACGCTGCTGCCGTTTTTGCTGACCAAAACCACGCCGATGGCAAGGCTGCTCAAATAAAATGCGGCAAAGTTCGCGTCTTCTTTCAATGAAGTAAACCGGCTGACCAAACCTGCTAACAAAGCCATCAGCAAACCGGCCGCAAAACCGCCGACACTCATCGCAGGCAAACTCAAACCGGCAAACATATAGCCAATGGCCGCACCGGGCAAAACTGCATGGCTCAAGGCATCGCCCACCAAACTCATGCGGCGCATTACCAAAAACACACCGACAGGCGCCGCGCTCAATGCCAGACAGAAAATCGACGCCAAGGCATAGCGCATAAAGTCAAATTCGGCGAACGGCGCGACGACCAAATCATATAAATCCATGTTTTATCGCTTTTTTATTAATCTCTGAAAGCCTGATGCCGTCTGAAAAACACTTACTTTCAGACGGCCTTGTCCATTAAACCGCGCACCAATCGGCCGCTTCCTGTTTCTGCATCATTCGGTTGGCCTGCGCCAAAAATTCATCAGTCAACACATTTTCCGTCGCACCGGCAGTCACTTTTTCACGCGCCAAAAGCAGCGTGTTGGCAAAATATGCCCTCACCTGCTCGTAATCATGCAACACGGCAATCACTGCCTGACCGTCCTGATGGCACTGGCGCAAAACTTCCAACAGCGCATAAGTCGTCCGCGCGTCCACCGCGTTAAACGGTTCATCCAGCAGCAAAAATTTGGCATCCTGCACCAGCATCCGCGCAAACAATACGCGTTGGAACTGGCCATTGGACAAATGCGCAATTTGGCGTGTGGCAAAATCCTGCATTTCCACGCGTTCTAAAGCCGCCATCACACGCTTTTTCTGCGCCGCGTTCACACGCCCGAAAAAGCCGATTTCATACCACAGCCCCATCGCCGCCAGTTCAAACACCGTCATCGGCTGGCTGCGGTCAATATCCGACTGCTGCGGCAGATAGGCAATGTCCTTGCGCGCCATATTTTCATAGCGCACGCTGCCCGTGTCCGTCTTCTGCAAGCCCATAATGGCTTTGAGCAAAGTCGATTTACCCGCGCCGTTCGGCCCGAAAATCGTCCACATCTTGCCATCTTCAAACACCATATCAACATGGTGCACCACCGGCCTTCGCTGATAGCTGACCGTCAGATTTTCCACCACGATACTCATGGCGATACCGCCCAAAAATATACAGCCCACAACGTCGCCAATGCGACAAGCGCAATCAGCAGCCTTTGCAGCAATCCGGTCAACAATACAGAATTCATAAGCCTAAAACCGCCCTTGCCCGAATACGGACAACAGGCCGTCTGAAAGAAAATTAAAACATTAAAATGATACTGTATAACGTTAACCCTGTAAATTTCTTTCGTTTTCAGACGGCATCGGGCAAAAGGCCGAATATCGGTTACAATCCGTTTTTTATTTGATGATCGTCCTATGTCTATTCCACTCTTAAACGAAAAACTCAATACCGAAACCGCCCGCATTTCATGGGAAGAGCTGCAACCCCACTTCGCACGCGGAGCCGCCGTCTATGTGGCGCCCGATTTGGATTTGATTGCCGTCGCCCGCCATGTTTCCGAAGATGAAGCCGCGCCATTGAAACAATGGATGGAACAAGGCAAATTCGGTGCCATCAGCGATGATATGGCGCGCACATTTTTAGCGGATAATCAGGAAATGTGGGCGGTCGTTGTAGCGCCGTGGGTATTGGTACAGCCTTGCAAAGACTGATAAGGCCGTCTGAAAAAACAAAACCGGAACATTTCACATGTTCCGGTTTTGTTTTTTTTCAGACGGCCTATTGCAAAGTAAAGCCTGCTTTGAATTCAAGCTTCGGCACCCCGATAACGAAACGTTTGCCGATGCTGTCTTCAAACTCATACGCGCCTTCGATGCTGCCCCAAGGCGTGCTGATTTGCGAACCGCTGTTGTACTCATAGGCTTCGCCCGGGTACAAAACAGGTTGCTCTTCAATCAGGCCGGCATGACCGACCTGCTCTGTTTCACCGTGTCCGTCGGTGATTTCCCAAAAACGCTGACGCAAAGTAATGATTTCATCACTGCGGTTGCAGATGGTAATCAGATAATTGAAGGCGTAGCGGTCGCGATAGACGTCGCTCTGACCGGCCATATAACGCGGCTCCACGTTAATCTCGATTTCATTCATAATTGTTTACCCCGTATGGTATTTATTTTATTTCAATCCGGATAATTCCGGCGTGCCCGCCCTATTTTTGCAAAGGGTCGAAACACTTAAAACGCATCACGCGATCCAATAAAACAGGCCCAAGACCATCAAGGTCATCGCAGCCGCAATCAAATCATCAAGCATAATGCCTAAACCTCCATGAATCCGCCGGTCAAACCATTTGATCGGCCATGGTTTCAACGCATCAAACAAGCGGAAAATAACAAAAGCCGCCAGCCACCAGCTCCATTTAAACGGAATCAGCGACAGCACCAGCAGCATCGCGACAATTTCATCCCAGACGATACCGCCGTAATCCTGAATACCCAGTTCCCTCTCGGTATAACCGCAAATGCGGATACCCCAGAAAAACAGGGCGATACACAATAAAAGTAATATCCAGCCGTCTATGCCCAACAGGCACAATACAAAAGCCAGAGGTAATGCTGCCAGCGTTCCGGCCGTACCCGGCGCAACCGGCGACAAGCCGCTGCCGAAACCGAAGCCTAAAAAACACAATGGTTTTTGCAACAGCCAAGAAAAAGTAGGTTTACGTTCAGCCAAAATGATCAAATCCTAAAGAAGTCAGTTCCAATACGCCGCCTTCGGCATCCAAAATATTCAGACGGCCTGAGTCAGTCATTTTACCAATTCGGGCGACCGGTACGCCACTTTGTTCCGCTACCTGATAAACGCGTTCCCTATGTTCTGGAGCAGCAGTAAAAATCAGTTCGTAATCATCGCCGCCGGCTAATACTGCCGACAACCATTGTTCGTGCGACAAAACGTTTTTCAATTCAGGCAACGACGGCACACAATCGGCAAATATTTCCGCCCCGACAGCAGAAGCTTTTAAAATATGCCCCACATCTTGAGCCAGGCCGTCTGAAACATCTTGCGCAGCATGGGCAAACGGCAACAATGCCTGACCCAATGAAACACGCGGTTCCGGACGGAGCAATTTATCATCGCAAACCGCCATGATTTCAGACGGCAATTGATAATGCCCCAGATGTTTGTTCAACGCAGCGGCAGCCAAACCCAACCGACCCGATACCCAAATATCGTCGCCGACTTCGGCCGCATCACGCCGCAGGGCATGCCCTGTCGGAACTTCACCTACTATTGTTACATTAAAGACCAAATCGCCTTTGGTGGTATCGCCACCAATCAACACCGTATCAAAACGCGCAGCCAAAGCAAAAAAGCTATCGCAAAAGCGTTTGAGCCAGTCTTGATTCAATTCAGGCAACGCAGCACTGAGCAACACCCAACGCGGCTTGGCTCCCATTGCGGCCATATCGGACAAATTTACTGCAAGCATTTTCCATGCCAAATCTTCGGGCAAAACATCTTCAAAAAAATGTCTGCCTTTGACCAACATATCAGCGCTAAAACATAAATCAAATCCGTTACTTGGGCGAATAATAGCGGCATCGTCCCCTATACCCAAAATCAGACCTTCCGATTTTTGTCGCTGCAAATATTGTCTGATAAAGTCAAATTCCGTCATATTTATCCAATATAACTATAACTTAGATTACTATATCTAATTTTGTGCCAGCCTGATGTTTGCCTGCTAAAACGTCAAACATTACACTTCAACATTATTTAGATATAAAACTCAATAGGTTAAAGGCCGTCTGAAAATATAGATTTCAGACGGCCTCATGTTTTCAAACCACTCTGAGCAGGTAGATTTACAGATAGACGATTTCGCCTGTCCGCCCCCTGCTCTCTTGACTTGCCCACCAAATAAATTGCGGCAGGATATCTTCGTAGTTTTTACGTTCACTTTTCGATTCGCCCGGATGAGATTTGATACGTTGCGGCGAATTGATGGCACCCGGCACCAAAACATTAGCACGCAGGTTGTCAAAACGTTCCCACTCGTCCGCCGCCACTTTACACAAATAATTGAGTGCGGCTTTGGAAGCACCGAAACCGCCCCAATAGGCTTGCGGTTTTTCGCCGTGGCTTTCGCCGACAAAAATCACAGAAGCGTCTTCGGATTGCTTCAACAATGGGAACAGCGCACGGGTCAAGCCCATAGGCGCAACGGTATTGATGCGGTATTGGTTGACCCATTCCGATACGGTTTGGAAGTCCAATGGCGACAAGGCATAGAAATAACTGGCACAATGCACCACGCCATCCAATTTTCCGCCGGTTGCTTCATCAATAGTTTCCGCAAATTGCTTAAACTCTTTCTCCTCCGCGCTCATCAAATCAAAGCAGATGGCAAACGGCTCAGGGCTGCCCGCAGCCACAATGGCATCATATACTTTTTCTAAACGCTTTTGATGACGCGCCACCAAAATGACAGTTGCTCCGGCAGCTGCATAGGCTTTGGCAACCTGCTCGCCCAAGCCTTGGGATGCGCCGGTAATCAAGATGGTTTTGTTCGCTAATGTCGTCATGACTTTTCCTTGAACTTTATGGTTTCGGATATTGTATCGGCTTGGTAAGTTTTGTAAAGTCAAAAAGGCCGTCTGAACATTCAGACGGCCTCAGTTTATTCAACCCTCAAATCCAGCATAAGCTTTTCAGCCGCTGCAAAGCCAGACTGAACAGCAGCCTCCAATGTTGCCGGATAGCGCGGATGAAGATAGTCGCCGGCCGGATAAATACGGCGATGGTGCAACCATGAGAAATCAGGTTGTACAAAATCAACCGTTGCCGCCGTAGTCGCGCGTTTTTCCGTAATAATGCGTACGGCTTCGGGCTTATCCAAATCCGGACAAACCCGCTTAATGTCCGCATGAATTTTCTCGGCCAAATCTTTATCCTTCCAAGCTTCGGTGTAATCGGAAACGCTGATGACGACCGCGACTTCATTATCCGGCAAACCCAACGCCCCCCGATGCAGCACCCACTGCGCCGTACCATCGGCAAACCCGGTTAAAGGCGCAGGCAGCTTGACTGCTTGGGCATAACGCAAATAAACCGTAGTAATCGCATGGTAATGCAACGATTGATAGGCCGTCTGAATATAGTCAGGCGTATCTTCAGGCAAAAGCGCGTCAACATGATATGGCGCAACAGCCAAAATCACCGCATCAAATACTTCGCCATTGATTTCAATTCGGCCATCGATATGATGGTTTAAATGTGTAATACGGGTTTCAAGATGTATTTTTGCACCATGTTTGTGTAGAAAATCCAAAGCTGGTTCGGCTACGATCCGCCCTAAATCCTGCTTGGGCAAAAGATAATCGCTGTTCGCCTTTTCAGACCACACGCCATCATTCAATACATTGCATAAAATGCGTAACGATGCCTGTTCTAACGGCGTATTTAAGGCACCCCAGACCAAAGGTTGCCAAAATTGTCCAAGCAGGCTGCGCGGAACATTTCGTGTTCTCAACCACTTCGCAACCGTCAAATCGGTTTTATGATGAGCTACCCACCGCTGCAATGCCGACATATCCGACAGCAATTTGATTTTCAATGAAAAGGAAAGATTTTTTGCACGCAGGATACCGACAAGCAAATGCCACGGTGTAGGCAGAGAGGCCGTCTGAAACTGCAATCCCTCATGGATGTACCATTGCAAAGGCTGGCGTAAAAAGGCTGACTCAGGTTGAACGCCAATATGTTGCATCAAAGTTTGAACACCATGATACGCGCCCAACAAGATATGCTGCCCATTATCCAAAAAGCTGAATCCATCATTTTTCCCGGCTAAGGCACGCGCCCTACCGCCTGCCTGTCTCCCGGCCTCAAACAAAGCAATATCAGCTCGATGAATTAGAGAAACCGCCGCAGACAAACCTGCCCAACCGGCACCAATCACAGCAATTTTTGGACGCTGAGTATTCATGGTTTAAATCCAAACAGCCAAGTTTTCAAAGCAATACGTTTTTTACGGGGAGAAGGAATCGCAATTTTGTAAGTCAAAACATTTTGTGCGCCATCACGGTCAATTTCATTCAACAGCGCATAATAAATAGCCGCCATAATCAGGCCGACTTTTTGCGATTTCTTATCCGCAGCCGGCAAAAGCAACATAGCCTCACGATAAGTTTCACGCGCCCTATCCACTTGAAACTGCATTAATTTCGCAAAATTGTCTGTCGGTTTACATTGCATAATGACGTTGGCAGGCACATCAAATTTCTGCATTTCCTCTATCGGCAGATAAATTCTTCCCTGCCGCGCATCTTCGCCCACATCGCGAATAATATTCGTCAACTGCAAAGCCAAGCCCATTTTGTCCGCATATTCCAAAGTTTTCGGATTGGAAAAACCTAAAATCCGTGCAATAAGACGCCCCACAACTCCGGCAACACGGTGACAATACAGCTTTAATTCATCAAAACTACCATAACGAGCCTGCTCCAAATCCATCTGCATCCCATCAATCAAAGCTTCAAATTCATTCTTCGGCAAATCAAAATTTTCCCGAATATCTTTTAAAGCTTGATGAACGGGATGCTCCGGCATCTCATTATTAAATACTTTCTCCAAATCACTGCGCCACCAATTCAACGTTATCTGAGCTACATTCGGATCGGTACAGCCATCGACCACATCATCCAGTTCGCGACAAAAAGCATATAAAACAGTGATCGCATTTCGTTTTTCTACCGATAAAAAACGAAAGCCGGATAAAAAACTGGAATGGCTTTCTGCAGCCTTTTGATGACAATAATCCAAAGCAAGCACTGTGTATCCTAAAAATATCGTTATAAATAATTAGCAGGGATTTTATCTGTATTTAAAAAAGTACGCCAATATCAAAAATTCATCTTACAACAAGGCCGTCTGAAAACTATTCTTAAGTATCTTTCAGACGGCCTAATATCTTACGTCGCCAATATCGAAACCAACAGCTGTACCAATGAGTAGCCCCTCTGCACAGTTGCCCCATTCCGTTTTCCGTCAAATGCTTTTAAGTACATATCTTTAATTCCCTTTATCTTTTCCTATCCAACAAGAGGCACCTTATCCGTTCATCCCTTTACCCAATAGAAGCCCCCACTGGTCCAAACTCTCATTGCCACTGCCCATACAAAGCCGCCCTTCATCCCGAACCGGCAAGCGGTTCGGCC
>NZ_POXL01000009.1:0-131230 GCF_003044645.1 Neisseria subflava | reverse complement strand
GGTGGCGGGGAGTTTTAAGACGGCGATGGCGTTGCTCAAGCCTGTGATTACGATTTTGTTGGCGATGCCGCCGATTATTTGGGTGGTGATGGCTCTGTTTTGGTTCGGTTTCGGCAATCCGAGCGTGTTGTTTACCATTATTGTGTTGGTTGCGCCGCTGACGTTTGCGAGCGCGGCGGTCGGGATGGCGAGTGTGAACAAGCAGCATGAGGAGTTGTTTGACGCTTATAAATTAGGCCGTCTGAAAAAAATCCGTTATCTGTATATCCCTCATCTGACGGGCTATGTGATTTCCAGCATCGGCGTGGCGGTGGCGATGGGGGTGAAGGTGGTGATTATGGCGGAACTCTTAGGCGCGAGTGAAGGCGTGGGCGCGCGGATTGCGGACGCAAGAGCGATGCTGGAGACTTCGACGGTGATGGCTTATGTGGTGCTGGTTATCGTGTTTGTGTCGCTGTTTGAATACCTGATTACCAAGCCTTTGGAAATTTTGTTTATGCCGTGGAGGAGATGATGCTCAGCCTTGAAAACGTGCGTTTTGAAATTCTCCGCGACCCCATCGTGCGCGATTTCAGTTTGAACCTGCAACATGGCGAAGTGAAGGCTTTGTTCGGGCCGAGCGGCTGCGGCAAGACGACGGTTTTGCGGCTGATTGCGGGCTTGGAAACGCCGAAATCGGGCACAATACGCAATACTTTCCGCAAAACGGGTTTTCTGTTTCAGGAAAACCGCCTGCTGGAAAACCTGACCGCGATGCAGAATATCGCGATTTTTATGGACAAACCCGATGAAGGCGAAATCATCGTGCTGGCGGCAAAAGTCGGGCTGACTGCGGGCGATTTGAACAAATATCCGACCGAATTGTCCGGAGGCATGGCGAAACGGGTGGCGTTTTTACGCCTGCTGCTGTGCGGCTGCGACCTTGCCTTGCTGGACGAGCCGTTTGTCGGTTTGGACCGTGATTTGCGCGATATTTTGGTCGCCATGCTGGTGGAAAAAATCGAGCGGCAGGGCATGGCGTGTATACTGGTAACGCACGACCGCTTCGAAGCCGCACGCCTGAGCCATGAAATCATGCTGCTTTCCACTAAGGGCATGAACGTGCAAAACGTGATTACCCTGCCTACGCCGCTGTCCGAACGCGATTCGGCTTTTGAAGAAGCCGTGGTGGCAAGAGAGTTTCAGGGGATTCATTATTATGAGTGATAGGAATTTAAATTTCTGACAAACCTTGCGGTTCGTTGCCCTCTCCCTAACCCTCTCCCACGGGGAAAGGGGATCAGATTTCTCAAAGTCAGAGAGCCGTAGAATTGGGAATCAGATGTCAGGTAAACCTGAAAATGTTCAGGCTCGACAGCCCAATTCCCTCTCCCCGTGGGAGAGGGAATTGGGAGAGGGTAAGCAAGCCGCAGGCTTGCCTCTTTAGCGAAAGATACGAATCTGTTATCCGAACGCGATTCGGTTTTTGAAAAAGCCGTGGTGCCAAGGGGGCAGAGGATTCATTATGAGGTGCTTTATGTTTTCGACTGTGATTACTGCTGCTGTTTTATATATTGCTACAGCAGTAGATTTGTTGGTAATACTATTAATATTTTTTGCTAGAGCAAATACTAGAAAAGAATATCGAGATATTTATATCGGACAATATTTAGGTTCTGTAATTTTAATATTAGTTAGTTTATTTCTAGCTTTTGTTTTGAATTATGTTCCGGAAAAATGGGTGTTGGGTTTATTAGGTTTAATACCGATTTACTTAGGTATTAAAGTTGCTATTTACGACGATTGTGAGGGTGAAAAAAGAGCTAAAAAAGAATTGGATGAAAAAGGGTTGTCAAAATTAGTCGGTATTGTTGCTTTGGTTACAGTTGCTAGTTGTGGTGCAGATAATATTGGACTTTTTGTTCCTTACTTTGTGACTTTAGATCTTGTCGACTTATTAGTTACTCTTCTTGTATTTTTAATATTGATTTTTGTTTTAGTATATACAGCACAAAGATTGGCTAATATTTCAGGTGTTGGTGAAATTGTAGAGAAGTTTAGTCGTTGGATAATGGCTGTTATTTATATTGGTTTAGGATTATTTATTATTATTGAAAATAATACAATTCAAACAATAATATCAATAATATGAATGATACGGGCATTTGAGTATCTGACAAACCTTGCGGCTTGCCTCTTTGGCAAAAGATACAGCCCTGTCCGCCCAATAAATCCATATCCGAAAGTATCTTCATGCAGAATCAAGCCAAGCCATGAATAAATTTTTCACCCACCCTATGCGGCCGTTTTTCGTCGGTGCGGCGGTGCTTGCCATACTCGGCGCGTTGGTGTTTTTCATCAGCCCCGGCGCCATCGTCCTGCACCGCCAAATCTTCTTAGAACTCATGCTGCCTGCGGCATACGGTGGCTTCCTGACTGCCGCCATGCTCGAATGGACGGGCTATCAAGGCCGTCTGAAACCTGTCGCTACTTTAATGGCGGCATTACTGCTCGCCGCATCCACCATACTGCCCTTTTCGCCGCAAACTGCCTCGTTTTTCGTCGCCGCCTATTGGCTGGTGTTGCTGCTGTTCTGCGCCTGGCTGATTTGGCTCGACCGCAACACTGACAACTTCGCTCTGTTGATGCTGCTTGCCGCGTTCACCGTTTTTCAGACGGCCTATGCCGTAAGCGGTGATTTGAACTTACTGCGCGCGCAAGTGCATCTGAACATGGCGGCGGTGATGTTCGTATCCATCCGCGTCAGCGTCCTTCTGGGTGCGGAAGCTCTTAAAGAATGTCGTCTGAAAGACCCTGTTTTTATTCCAAATATCGTTTATAAAAACATCGCCATTACTTTCCTGCTGCTGCACGCCGCCGCCGAACTTTGGCTGCCCGCGCAAACCGCCGGTTTTACCGCGCTTGCCGTCGGCTTTATCTTGCTTGCCAAACTGCGTGAGCTTCACCATCACGAACTCCTGCGCAAACACTACGTCCGCACCTATTACCTGCTCCAACTTTTTGCCGCCGCAGGTTATCTGTGGACAGGCGCGGCGAAACTGCAAAACCTGCCTTCCTCCGCCCCTCTGCACCTGATTACCCTCGGCGGCATGATGGGCGGCGTGATGATGGTGTGGCTGACCGCCGGATTATGGCACAGCGGTTTTACCAAACTCGACTACCCAAAACTCTGCCGCATTGCCGTTCCCCTGCTCTTTATGGCCGCCGTCTCGCGCGCTTTCTTGATGAACGTAAACCTGATATTTTTCATTACCGTCCCTGCGATTCTGACCATCGCCGTATTCGTACTCTATCTTTTCATATTTGTACCGATATTTCAGGAAAATGCGTTTACGGATGATCCGGAATAAACAAAAGGCCGTCTGAAAATTTCAGACGGCCTTAGCTTTAAATAAATGCTTTATTTGTTGGCATTCAAATAAAGATTAATCAGACGTGTAGTCGAGCTGTCGTGTTTTTGCACTTCAGTCTCGCCGTTCAATTCGGCAAGAATGGTTTTGGCCAATTGTTTGCCGAGCTCTACGCCCCATTGGTCAAAGCTGTTGATGCCCCAAATAATGCCTTGGACGAAGGTTTTGTGTTCGTACATGGCAATCAGGCTGCCCATATTTCGCGGGTTGATTTTGTCCATGAGGATGAGGTTGGTCGGGCGGTTGCCTGAGAAGGTTTTGTGCGGAACCAGCTCTTCGATGCGCTCTGCTTCCATGCCTTGGGCTTTGAGTTCGGAGCGGACTTCGTCTGGGGTTTTGCCGCGCATAAAGGCTTCGGCTTGGGCAAAAACGTTGGCCAACAGGATTTCGTGATGGCCTTGCAAATTGCTGCGTTTTTCAAGGGAGGCAATCAGGTCAATCGGCGTGATGTGTGTACCTTGGTGCAACAGTTGGAAGAATGCGTGCTGGCCGTTGATACCGGTTTCGCCCCAAATAATCGGGGAAGTTTCGTAGCCGACCGGTTTGCCGTCAAGGGTAACTTGTTTGCCGTTGCTCTCCATGTCGAGCTGCTGGATGAATTTGGGCAGGCGGTGGAGATGTTGGTCGTAAGGGGCGATGACGTGGCTGCCGCCGCCGTAGTAGTTGATGTACCAGATGCCGATGAGGGCGAGGATGACGGGCATGTTGCGCTCTAGCGGCGTGTTGATGAAGTGTTGGTCCATCAGGTGCGCGCCGTTGAGCATTTCGATGAAGTTCTCTTCGCCGAGATACAGCATAATCGGCAGGCCGATGGCCGACCAGAGGCTGTATCGTCCGCCGACCCAGTCCCAAAATTCAAACATATTGGCAGTATCGATACCGAATTCAGCAACGGCTTTTTGGTTGGTCGATACGGCAACGAAGTGTTTGGCCACGGCGCTTTCATCACCCGCATGATCCAAGAACCATTTACGCGCGGTCAGGGCGTTGGTCAGGGTTTCTTGGGTGGTGAAGGTTTTGGAGGCGATGATGAAGAGGGTGGTCTCGGGGTGGACTTTGGACAATACGTCGCGCAGTTGGGAGCCGTCCACGTTGGAGACGAAGTGCATGTTCAAACGCGGATGGCCGAATTGTTTGAGCGCGGTACACATCATCAGCGGACCGAGGTCGGAGCCGCCGATACCGATGTTGACGACGTCGGTGATAACTTGGTTGGTATAGCCCAACCAGCTGCCGCTGCGGACTTCATGCGCGAACTCGCCCATGCGTTGCAGGACATGGTTGACTTTAGGCATCACATCCTCACCATCCACAACAATGGGGGCATTGGTGCGGTTGCGCAGGGCAACGTGGAGTACGGCGCGGTTTTCTGTCGTATTGATTTTTTCGCCGTGGAACATTTGCTGCATCCGCTCCGGCACGCCTGCTTCACGCGCCAACTCGAACAAAAGCGACATGGTTTCGTCGTTGATACGGTTTTTAGAATAATCCAAAGTCAGGCCGCCAACCTGCAGCCAGTAGCGCTCGGCACGTTCGGGATCTTGCTCGAACATTTCGCGCATGTGTTGTTCTTTGGTTTCGTCAAAATGTATCCATAATTTTGACCAAGCTGGTAAATCGTGAAGGTGTTTCATCGGATGCTCTCCTGGATAGTGGACAGTTTTGTTGAGAAAACGGCCGTGAGGTCGTCTGAAACGGGAACGGGGTGGTTTCCGTTTTTTGAGGTTTCAGACGGCCTTGATATGGAACGAGGTCGTCTGAAAATGTCAGTGAAGAATCAATCTTTATCGTATTCGATGTGCTTGTTATGTATGCTTTTTTTACTTTTTTGCAGTTGCGTGCTGGCAGTGTCGCCCAAACGCAAGGCCAAACCGATGGCAAGAATGTCGATAACGGCCAACTGCAGAAGGCGGGACACCATAGGCGTATAAAGCTCGGCATTTTCCTGAGTGGCAATGCTCAATACGCAGTCGGCCATTTGAGCCAACGGCGAATCATTGCGAGTCAGCGCGATAACGGCTGCGCCGTTTTCTTTGGCGATACTGGCCGCATCCAACAATTCGATAGATGAGCCGGTATTGGAAATCGCCACCAACACATCCTGCTCAGTCAATACGGAAGCCGCCATCAGCTGGGTATGCGTATCGACATAGGCAACGGTGGACATACCGAAGCGGAAGAATTTGTGTTGCGCATCTTGGGCAACGATGCCGGAGTTGCCGACACCATAAAACTCAACGCGTCGCGCGTGCATCAGAATGGCAATCGCGTTTTCAAGCTCGGATTCTTTCAGGAAGCGGCGCTCGCCCAAAAGGGAGGCTGCGGCATTGCCCAATACTTTTTCGACCACGCTGCCCATGTTGTCATCGGCGTTTAATTCTTCATGAACGTAAGGCATGCCTTCGTGGCCGATGCTGGCAGACAAAGCGAGTTTGAACTCAGGCAAGCCTTTGTAACCCAAGCTGCGGCAGAAACGGATTACAGTCGGCTGACTGACGGACGCACGCTCGGCGATTTCCGCCACAGCGGCATGAACGAACCATTTCGGCTCGGCCAGCGCAGATTCGGCAACTTTGCGTTCCGCACCGGAGAGATTGGACAATGATTCGCTGATTTTGCTTAACATATACTCTACCCTTTGATTCTTTGACGTTCAGGACAAGGCACATTTTCGCACCCTGCCCTGCACCGCCGTTTGTGTGTTTAAACGTTATTTAAATGATTGTCTAATGCGACCGCCGCACCGACGATGCCCGGAAACTCGCTCAATACGACATACACGGGAATGGCGGCAAGATAAGCCTCAAAGCGGCCTTTATTTTCAAAGCGGCTGCGGAACGGGGATGTTTTAAAGTAATCCAACACGCGCGGGATAATCCCGCCGCACAAATACACGCCGCCGCGCGCACCCAATGACAAAGCCAAATTGGAAGCAACCGTACCCAGCATGGCGCAGAAAATATCCAAAGTCTGACGGCAAATCGGCGATGTTCCGCTCAATGTCTTATCGGTGATTTCAGAAGGCTTCAGACGGCATTGTTTGATGTTGTCGCGTTTGGCCAATGCTTCGTAAATCAGGCTCAAACCTGCGCCGCTCAAGAAACGCTCGGCAGAAACATGGCCGTATTTGTTTTTAGCGTATTGCCAAATCAATACTTCCATATCGTCAAACGGCGGGAAGCTGGTATGGCCGCCCTCGCCTGCCAACGCCACCCAGCCGGCAGCGCTGTGCACCAAACCGCTGACACCCAAACCGGTACCCGGACCGATAACGGCTTTAGGCGCAAATTCGATGGGTTTTTGACCGCCGATTTGTACCAGGTCTTTCTTATCGGTTTTTGTTACCGCCAAAGCCTGGGCGGTAAAGTCGTTCAACAGAATCAACGTTTCAAAACCCAAAGCCTGGCGAGTGGTTTCGATGGAGAATGCCCAGTGGTGGTTGGTCATCTGCACCCAGTCGCCCAAAATCGGATTGGCAATCGCAAAGGCGGCGTGCAAGACTTTCGGACTGCCTGCGCGTTCCAAATAAGTTTTAGCGGCATCGACAATGGTGTCGTAATCCTGGCAAGGTAAGACTTCAGCCTTTTCAATGACCTGTGGTGCAGTTTCAAGTGCAAAACGGGCATTCGTACCGCCGATATCGGCAACCAAACGAGGATAAGCTTCAGTGTGCATAGTAGACATGGCAGTTAATTCCTTGGTGATTGAGAATCAGACTGGTCGGATATTCGGTATCGGCCCTTGCAGCAGCTTTGTCGAATACCGCTTTTTTCTCTGCGCCTTGAATGGCCAAAAATACATTCGGCGTTTTGGCAATCGCACCCAAAGTCATGCTCACACGCTCATGCGGCGCGGTAACCGGCGTAGTATGAATCAATGTCGGGTCATCAGCTTCATTGATTGCGGCCTGTAATTGAGGCGCTTGAGGGAACAACGACGCTGTATGCCCGTCTCCTCCCATGCCCAACACCAGCACGTCAGGTTGCTTGTAATGTTTCAATGCATAAGCAACGACAACTTCAGGTTGTAATTCAGTTTCAGACTTTCCGTCTTCAACAACAGGAATCCATGTGGCAACGGCCGCGTTATTTTTGAGCAGATATTCACGTACCAAGCCTGTATTGCTGTCGGCATGCGTGGTCGGGACAATACGCTCGTCCACCAAAGTAATGCCGACATTTTGCCAATTTAAATCTTTTTGCGACAAAGCCTCGAAAAACGCAATCGGCGAACGACCGCCGGAAACAGCCAAAACCGCATGGCCTTTCTCATTCAACGCGGTTTGTAATGCAGCGGCAACGGCATCAGCGAGAGCCTGCGCGGCAGTTGCAGCGTTTTCTTGTTCGTGCCAAACAAACATGTTTCGTCCTTTCATGGTTTCAGACGGCCTTTTGTTGGAAAACAAGGCCGTCTGAAAGAAATATTATTGCTCTTCGTGCCACTTGTTGCCGTCACGCGCCAATAGCGCGCGCGCAGCTTCAGGACCCCAAGAATGGGCTTCGTAAGCATGCGGAGGCGTTGTATTGTTCGCCCAGTTTTCCAGGATAGGCATCACATATTCCCAAGCAGCTTCGAGTTCGTCGCGGCGGTTGAACAAAGCGAGTTTGCCGTTAATCACATCCAGCAGCAGGCGCTCATAAGCCTCAGCGCGGCGGCCCTCTACTGCTGTGCCCAAGTCCACGCCAATCGGTGTCACTTCGACTTTGTTGCCTGCACCCGGGGTTTTTACTTGAGTGTAAAGGCGGACGGATTCGGTCGGTTGTAGTTCAATAACCAAACGATTCGGCGCAGGTTGGCTGTTGTCAAAAATATGGTTTTGCAGCGGATGGAAGTTCAACACGATTTCCGCCACTTTTCCTGCCATGCGTTTGCCGGTACGTAGGTAGAAAGGTACGCCTTTCCAACGCTCGTTTTCAATTTCGGCTTTGATGGCAACATAGGTTTCAGTGAAGCTGTCTTTCGGTACATCGACTTCTTCCAGATAGCCGTTCATGCCGTTTGCTGCAACATATTGGCCGCGAATAACATTTTCGTTGACGGATTCGATGGTCAGCGGTTTCAGAGATTTGATGACTTTCACTTTCTCGTCGCGTACGGCATCGGCATCCAAGCTCGCCGGTGCTTCCATCGCAGTCATACAAAGCATTTGCATCAAGTGGTTTTGTACCATATCGCGTAACGCGCCGGTAATGTCGTAAAACTCGCCGCGTTCTTCCACGCCCAACTGCTCGGCGATGGTCAGCTGTACACTTTCAATATATTTGTTGTTCCACAAAGGCTCGAACATCACATTGGCAAAACGCAAGGCCAGCAGGTTTTGCAGGCTTTCTTTACCCAAATAATGGTCGATACGGTAGATTTGCTCTTCTTTGAAATAACGGGCCACATCTGTATTGATTTGCTGGGAAGAAGCCAAGTTCGTACCCAACGGTTTTTCCAAAACTACGCGCACGTTATCGGCATTCAAACCGATTTCGGCAAGGTTTTCACAGGCTTGCGCAAAGAATTTCGGCGCAGTTGAGAGGTAGATCACGACATTCTCAGTATTCTTGCGCGCTTTTACCAAGTCGCCCAAAGCAATGAAGTCGTCTTTCTTTGTCACATCGACTTTCAAATACTCAAGACGTTGGATAAACGATGCCCACGCTTCTTCTGAGAAGTTTTGTTTGACATGGATTTTAGAATTCGTTTCCACTTTGGCCAAAAAGCCGGCGGTATCCAATTCGCTACGGCTTACGCCCAAAATACGACCTTCGGGATGAAGCAAACCGGCTACATGCGCCTGATACAGGCAAGGCAAAAGTTTACGCATTGCCAAATCGCCGGTCGCGCCAAACAACACCAAATCAAAATTTGTCTGTGTACTCATCGTTTCATCTCTCGTTGAGGAAGCTTGCTTCAAAACTTTTGGACTGTCGTCACCCATAAAAATCGATTAAAATCAAAAGCCTTTAAGCAATAAGCAGTAAAAAACCAATCGCCTGCACCAAAATTTCAAACAAGCGGGCTAATGAGTAGTAATACTACACATGGCTACAGATTTTGTCCATTCTCATTTTTACAAATTGTTTGATTTAACATAAAAGTTTGATGACTTTTGCAGCCCATCGTTTTACGAATTGACCATACCTCGATTTAAATCAAATTTCTTCCACTTAACGAATTATTTTGTAACAAAATTACAGAATTTGTACTATAATACACAGACGCTTCGAAGAGAAATCTTCAACATTTCAGACGGCACTCATTATTTATTCCCACAGCTCCAGGCCGTCTGAAAAAAACACCCAATACAAAAATCAGAAACGCGCAAACAAAATCCCTATCATATCGTTTTGCCAGGAGACAGCACATGAACCCCACTCCTATTCACCCGAAACTCGCCGAGATTACCGAGCGCATCATCGAGCGCAGCCGCCCGACGCGTGAAAAATATCTGGCGAAAATCCGCAGCGCCAAACAGATGGGACGCTTAGAGCGCAACCAACTCGGCTGCAGCAATTTGGCGCACGGCTATGCCGCCATGCCTAAGAGTATCAAAATCGAAATGCTTCAGGAAACCGTCCCCAACTTAGGCATCATCACTGCCTACAATGACATGGTTTCCGCACACCAGCCGTTTAAAGACTTCCCTGACCAAATCAAAGACGAAGCACAGAAAAACGGCGCGACCGCCCAAGTCGCCGGCGGCACACCCGCCATGTGCGACGGCATCACGCAAGGTTATGCCGGTATGGAATTGTCGCTGTTTTCCCGCGACGTGATTGCCATGAGTACCGCCATCGGTCTGTCGCATCAAATGTTTGACGGCGGCCTGTTTATGGGCGTATGTGACAAAATCGTACCGGGCTTGATGATCGGCGCTTTGTCTTTCGGCCATATTCCGGGCATCTTCGTTCCGGCAGGCCCGATGTCCAGCGGTATCGGCAATAAAGAAAAAGCCCGTACCCGCCAGCTTTTCGCCGAAGGCAAAGTCGGCCGCGATGCCTTGCTTGAAAGCGAAATGGGTTCTTACCACAGCCCGGGTACTTGTACCTTCTACGGTACTGCCAACTCCAACCAAATGATGATGGAAATGATGGGCGTGCACCTGCCTGCCGCCGCCTTTGTCCACCCATACACCGACCTGCGCGAAGCCCTGACCCGCTACGCTGCCGGACACCTCGCTCGCGGCATTAAAAACGGTACCATCAAACCATTGGGCGAAATGTTGACCGAAAAATCCTTCATCAACGCCCTAATCGGCCTGATGGCAACCGGCGGCTCGACCAACCACACCATGCACCTCGTTGCCATGGCGCGTGCCGCAGGCGTGATTTTGAACTGGGACGACTTCGACGAAATTTCCTCCATCATCCCATTGCTGATCCGTGTGTATCCAAACGGCAAAGCCGACGTGAACCACTTTACCGCGGCAGGCGGCCTACCTTTCGTTATCCGCGAATTGCTGGACGCAGGCCTGTTGCACGACGATGTCGATACCGTTGTCGGACACGGTATGCGCCACTACACTAAAGAGCCTTTCCTCATCGACGGCAAACTTGAATGGCGCGAAGCCCCCGAAACCAGCGGCAACGACGACATCCTGCGCAAAGCCGACAATCCGTTCTCCCCAGACGGCGGTCTGCGCCTGATGAAAGGCAACATCGGACGAGGCGTGATTAAAGTGTCCGCCGTGCGCGAAGGCTGCCGTATTATCGAAGCGCCCGCCATCGTGTTCAACGACCAGCGCGAAGTATTGGCCGCATTTGAACGCGGCGAGTTGGAACGCGATTTCGTCTGCGTCGTCCGCTACCAAGGCCCGCGCGCCAACGGTATGCCCGAATTGCACAAACTGACTCCGCCTTTGGGCATCCTGCAAGACCGCGGCTTTAAAGTGGCGCTGCTGACCGACGGCCGTATGTCCGGCGCGTCCGGCAAAGTTCCAGCCTCCATCCACATGACGCCTGAAGCCCTGATGGGCGGCAACATCGCCAAAATCCGTACCGGCGACTTGATCCGCTTCGACTCCGTTACCGGCGAACTCAACGTCCTGATCAACGAAGCCGAATGGAACGCCCGCGAAGTCGAACGTATCGACTTGAGCGCCAACCAACAAGGTTGCGGCCGCGAACTCTTCGCCAACTTCCGCAGCATGACCAGCAGCGCAGAAACCGGCGCCATGAGCTTCGGCGGTGAATTTGCCTAAACCCTTTTCAGACGGCCTTTTAAAACAAACAGGCCGTCTGAAACCATGTTAACGAACCTATTACGATACAGTCCCAAACGGAGACCTAAAATGTCTAAACTGACCCCTCGTGAAATTCTGACTGCCGGCGCAGTTGTGCCGGTAATGGCGATTGACGACTTGAGTACTGCCGTCGATTTGTCCCACGCCCTTGTCGAAGGCGGCATTCCCACCCTCGAAATCACCCTGCGCACCCCTGTCGGCCTCGACGCCATCCGTCTGATTGCCAAAGAAGTGCCCAACGCCATCGTCGGCGCAGGTACGGTAACCAATCCCGAGCAGCTCAAAGCCGTCGAAGACGCAGGTGCGGTTTTCGCCATCAGCCCAGGTTTGCACGAATCCCTCGCCAAAGCCAGCCACGACAGCGGCATCCCCCTGATTCCCGGCGTTGCCACTCCGGGCGAAGTCCAACTGGCTTTGGAACACGGCATCGACACACTCAAACTCTTTCCTGCCGAAGTCGTTGGCGGCAAAGCCATGCTCAAAGCCCTGTACGGCCCTTACGCCGATGTTCGCTTCTGCCCGACCGGCGGCATCAGCCTGGCAACTGCACCCGAGTACTTGGCACTGCCTAATGTTTTGTGCGTCGGCGGCTCATGGCTGACCCCAAAAGAAGCCATCAAAAACAAAGACTGGGATACCATCACCCGTCTGGCTCGCGAAGCTGCCGCTTTGAAACCAAAAGCCTAATCAGGTTATAGGTTAAAAAAGAAAAGGCCGTCTGAATATGATTTCAGACGGCCTTTTTATATCAATTAAGCCAACACTTTCCGTGCTGCTTCCACACCCCAATACAAAGCCTCTTCAAATACCGAATAGCCGCTTAAGTCACTGTGTGCAAACAATAATCCAGTATTTCGATTTCTGATTTTTAATAAAGCCTCATCGCTTAAATAGCCGGGTTTCGGCACGCTCATGCCATGCCCGCGGACGGTAATGTCAACATGGGAAACATGCCGCCAAAAGCCTTCGCCGTAAACGGTAAGCAGATCTTGTGCGGCAAGCCGGAGCAGCTCTTCGTCGCTTGCTTCAAGCAATTTGCGGCGGACGGCTTGCGGCGTATCGTGGTTGAGCGCGGCGTAGGCGGTAAAAATCGTGCGTTCGGGACGGGCAACCCGGATAAGCTGGTTGGTCGCAACAACATAACCCAGCCCTTGGCTGCCGTAAACCACATTGTCCCACGCAAGTTCGCTGTTGTTTTTTTCTTTCGGGAAACTGTGCAGTTCAAAATTAGAAACCAGCCATGGTGCGTATTCGGGAATGTCCAGACCAAATTGTTCTGGAGATTCAATAATACGGGCGGCAACCATCAGCGGCATGGCGGAGATAAGGTGTTGCGCGGTGACGGCAACGGTTTCTCCTTTTGCATTATCACGCAGCCACACTTCAATCCGGCCGTCTGAAAGCGGTTTGATTTTGACGGCGGAAGCATTAACCGAAGCGGGTTTCTCCAAATAGATACGATTTTCAGACGGCCATTGCCAGCCTTCCTGCAAACCGGCATGACGGCGCAGGTTTTCAGAAAGATGTGCCAACCCTTCAGACCAAGTGAGGACGGTTTCCGCGCTGTTGCGGGCGGCAAAATAATGCAGTCCGGCAAAGGCAGACACTTGCCCGATGCCCTGTCCGTAATCGTCGCGGCAACAATAATCGAGATACCACAAAAGCTCAGACGAGTTATAACCTTCCTGCTCAAGCCATTGTTTGAACGTCAAGCTATCAAGTTTGCGCCATGTTTCATCTACCGATGACAACGCAATCGGAATGGCAAAAATTTTCTTACCGTCATTGCCGTAAGCCTGTTTCAGACGGCCGATTAAATCAAAAAACCTTTTGGAATCCGCATCTTCTTTCGGCAATAAATGTTCCACCCATTTATCCTGATATAAGAGGCGCGACTCGGGCGCATAGACCAAATCGGTTTCCCTAAAGCTGCCGTCCGACTGCAAAATACCGAAATCCGCCAACATCTCGCGCACATACACGCTTTCTTTCGACGGCAAAGCCAAATAATGCGCACCGCTCGGCGCTTTCATGCCGTCTGAAGACGTATAGGCAGCATTGTTGCCATTGCGTTCAAATCCTTCTGCCAACAATACATCGCGGTGATTATGCTTCGCCAAATACCACAACGCCCCCAAACCCGCCGCACCGCCGCCAAGTATCAACGTATTGCATTCATAACGACGAGTCGGCACTTGCAACAATTCCCCGTCGCGCAACAAATGCCCCAACGGCAAGCCGACACGGTTAATAGAAACCGGCGGTTTGCGGTTGAGGTATTGGTAAGTTTGCCAAGAAAAAGCAGAGGCAGCGCCAAGTGCGGCGGTATAGCTGAGAAATTGACGGCGGGTTAGCATGTTTTATAAAAAGGTCGTCTGAAAAAAAATGAGATAGCGGTTGCTTTAGTTTGAGTGCACCTCGTACTATTTATGTCCACCAGAATAACCACTGTAGCCGCTGCCCGAATAAGACGAATCACCTTCATCTACGCTAACATAGTTGAATAAGGTAGCAATAAAAATCATAAAGAAGAAGCCAAGTATCATAACACCCCTCTCTTCTTCGTAATCGTCGTCATTTTTAAATCTCTCCGCTATCCATATCCACACCAATGCAAACAAACTAACCCCAATGCCTTCAAAGCTCAACAAATCTGGAGACAACCACGCCGGAAGATTGATAACGATGAGAATCAACGTAGCAAAAGCACGGATTCTGTCATCACGATCTTCAGGACGCCTCTCTTCGTTTGTCAGCCATAAGCCAAACGCACCTACCGAATCACGCGGCAGGTCGAATGCCTTTCTCATTTGGCTGTAAGGAATAGGTTTGCTTCTGCTCCAAACCGTTTCATCCTTGCCCTGTTCGGCACACAATCTGGAATTGTCAGAATAATCTGTTGCTGAACGGTATTCGGTATAGTCAATCAAATCCCCGCTTTTGACACACCAATAAAACGCTCCCGCTGCTGTTTCAACCCGCCCGCCGTAACGATCAACCACCTCCTCATCGATAGGGTTGCCGTTGACATCAAACTCCGGCCATGCTTGCAAAGTTTCCGAAAACCGCCAGCTATTTCCCGATTCTACCAACCAAGCAAAGCCCTGCTGTGTATTGTAAAGCAGGTATTCCGTCCACTTCCCAAACCGCTCTTCCTTGACAACATAGTTACGGGTAATACTGCCGAAAGGGATTTCGGCATATTGTACGGCGCCAATCACCCGATATTCCGTATCGTTCAGACGGCCTATCGTGCCAATATCCAGCGTAAACAGGTTTTGCTGTGCCTGCCGTGCCGTATTTTCTTTCATCAATTCGACAGTATCTTTCGTCGTATTCAGACTGCTGCCGCAAGAGGAACAAAGAAAAAAAGAAGTTACGCCACTTGGCCAATGAACCGATGCACCACAATTAGGGCAGGCTTCGGCGTGAATTTCTCCTTTCAGACGACCTGCACTTGCCTGGATCTCATCATCGCTGCGTAAGTTTTCCAGATTCAGGCTATTCAAACTGACAACGCGGCCAAGATAAATGGTGAGTGGCGATACTGTAAAATCTATGGTCAGAAACAGCTTGCCACAACGAAAATCACAAACCTTACCTGTCGCCTTTTTTGCGGTCAGGTTAAACGGTAACTCTCCTTGTGCATCAGTATTGCAGTAATGGATGGTGCGTGCGTCTGAAACGACAAAAGTTTTACCGTCCAACTCGAAAGAGCTCTGCCCAAGGCGAACTGACTCAAAAGTTGTCGGCAACCCTTTTGCCTTGCCTGAAGCCTCACAGGTCATAGCATATAAATCACCAACTTCAGACAACCAACCGGTCAGACCATCATCGAACAAAGCATACCATTCGTTCCATACGCCGACATCGTAATGCACCTGCAATCTTCCGATCAACGTAAAATTCCGATGCGCAAAAACACCCCTCGTGCCGATTTGCAACGGACTGAAATCCTCCAAGAGCGCAGAATCCCGCTCCGAATATGAGACAATGCTCCCGCTTTTTTTCTTTCCTTTTCTAACTACCAGCATACTGTGACAATGGCCACACACCAGCGTCACGGCAGTAGCGGAATATGCCTCCACAGGCGCACCACAGCTTGGGCAATCGGTTTTAAAAAAAGGCGTTTTTTCCATATAACGTCAATATTTCAGTTTAATCAGCACAAGGTTTAAGGCCGTCTGAAAACGGATTGAATATGCTTTCAGACGGCCTGTCTTTTAATAAAGAATAAGTTAAATCTTTTTTCTTGATTGTTCTGCCATATGATGAACTTTGTTTTCTTTAACTAAAGCCAAGTTTACTAATCGGCAAAAAATTGTACATCTCTCTCTTTTACCCATCCGGTCGGGCAAACGCCTTTTGCGACAACAAGCAACTGACCTTCATCATCAACATGAGTGGAAAGACGACATTTTTTGCCTTTGGGCGGTTTGATCTTCCATTCAGTCGGGAAATCGGTAAGTTTGGTGCAGTTGTCAGGTAGGCCCATATCATGGCAACTGATTTGGTTTTCTTTGATTGCCAAAGGTACTTTTTTTACTTTTATCCAAGAGTATCCTTCTTCGGTATTTTTGCTGTCATTACCGACAACGCAAAGGTATTGCATATAGTGCAATTGAGCGATTGAAGATGCCTTATCGTCCGGTTGAGCTTGCAGGGATGCGCCTTGGTTATTACTGACATAAACTTGATTACGGCAATACTCGGTACGATCATGTGTTAATTTTTTTGCCTCGGCACTTTCCACTCCAAGCAAAAACAAACCTGCAAGCAAGTAAATAACCAATGGCAAACTTCTGTTTCTCTTCCAATCTTTTATTTTAAGCATTTTGTTTAAAAGCCTTTTTATACAAAATTTGTTATCTAATTTACTATCAGCCAATTTTTTTCAGACGGCCTGACAGATTTTATTGTTCAACCGATGGTTGTATATCGTCCAATATACTTTCGCCACGTTGTGCAACCGTCCAAACCGCCCTTTCCGCCGCCAATTCCCTGCACAACACTTCCTTCACTTTTTCCAATTTCATACCGCCGCAGATAAATGCATCTATAGCGGCGAAGCGGTGTTCAGGCCAAGTGTGGATGCTGATATGGGACTCGGCGAGCAGTAAAACGCCGGTTACGCCGCCTGCCCCGCCGAAGGTGTGGAAGTGTTCGGTCAATATTGTGGCCTCTGCGGCCTGTGCGGCAGCCACCAAAGCGGTTTTCAGACGGCCTTCATCTTTTAAGATGGCCTCATCGCAACCGTATAAGTCCAATAGGCCATGATTACCGGGCATGTGGGTCATTTATGGCCTCCGGAATAGCTACCGCTGGAAAAGCCACCGTAGCTTCCACCTGAATGAACTCGGCTGCTGTCATCATCCAAATCAGACAAATCTGCATAATTCATCATCGTAACAAAAACAATCAAAGCCATTGCACAAATAACATATCCCACTCGAGAGATACTCTGTTCGCCATTTTCATCTCTCTTCCGTCCAACTATAAAAAGAGCATAGACACCCCAACCGATAAGAAATATATCGAACAGTATATCGAAGCCATTCATAAACAATGACGGAATATTGACGATAACCAAAATAGCAATCATCAGAAGTCGTAATTTTTCATCGATATCATCCGCACTCATTTTCACGGTATAAGATGATATTTTATTGGTCAGATTAAACGCGTCTGCAATCTCCCGATAAGCAATTGGGGCACTTCTAGTCCATGCCATTTCGTGACTGTTTAGTTCGGAGCCAATCTTACGGCTTTGTCCGTCTCGGTAATCGCTGTAATAGTTCAAATCACCGCTTCGGACACGCCAATAAAACGCTCCGCTGGCAATCCTGACCCGTCCGCCATAGTCATAAAGTTTGCCATAGCCTTGCGGTTGGCGGTTGCGGTCGAGGCGCGGCCAATCGTTCAAGGTTTCGGAAATATTCCAACCTTCATCAGCTTCAACCAGCCATAAGAAACCCTGAGTTGGGTTGTAAAGCAGATACTCTGTCCACTGCCCTTCCGGTGCCAATGTATGTTTGGCTCCTTTGAACAAGTTATCAAATGTTTCCTGCGCATCTGTTTCTAAATATCGGATTGCGCCGATAACATGAAATTCTTTATTTTTCAGACGGCCTGTCGAGCCGACAGGCAAAGTAAACATCGTATTTTGCGACAAACGCAGATTATTGGCGGTAATAAGTTCCGCTTTATCCTTGCCGACTGCCAATTCGCTGCCACAACTTTGACAGTTCAGATGGGAAGTCAGCCCGTTTACCCAATGAATGGACGAGCCGCAGTTAGGACAGTTTTCTGAAGTAATACTGCCTTTCAGACGGCCTGCGCTTTCTTTAATTTCATCTTCGTGGCGCGTGTTTTCCAGCTTCAAATCATCTAGGTTTACCATCCGTCCGAAGAAGGCTTCAGGTGTTTCGCTGCTGTAATCAAGCGTGATGAAAAGGTTTTCGCAACGCCAGTCGGAAACCCGATTTTCTGCATCCTCTTTCAAAACAACCGGCAACTCACCCTGCGCGGCCGCATGTTTCAAGCTGATGTTGCGGACATCGGAGGCAATATAGCGTTTATCTTGAAAAATCAGCTCGCTAAACCCGGCTCGCGTGTCTTCAAATCTCGGCGGATTATCGATTTCGACCGGCATGGTCATCACATACAAATCGCCCGCCTCAGAAAGCCAACCGGCCCTGCCGTCGTCAAACAGCGCATACCATTCGTTCCACGCGCCATCGTCGTATTGCACCTGAAGCCGTCCGACCAAGGTAAAGCGTTGTGCGACAAATGTACCGCTGGTTCCGATTTGCAGCGGACTAAAATCTTCCAGCAACGCGGAATCGCGGCCGGAGTCGACAACGCCGTTATCTTGCCGCACCAGCATGCTGTTGCAATAGCCGCACACCAGCGTCACGGCGGAAGCAGAATGCGCTTCGACAGGTGCGCCGCAACTTGGGCAGTCGGTTTTGAAGAAAGGAGTTTGAGACATGGTTTGCTTTTTCAGGATGAGTTGGGATGTTTCAGACGGCCTTAACGTTTTTGAAGTCGGACAGGCTTAATCAAATCATTCGAAAGGCCGTCTGAAAACTTTTTCACTTCACAGAAGCAGCTCAACGCTTCTTTTGAATGATATTTTTCAGACGGCCTTCAATTGATCAACCAATCAGCTGTTTCAACACTTCAGCCTTGGCTTTGTCAAAATCTTCTTGCGAAATCAAACGGCCATCGAGCAAAGACTTGAGTTTTAACAATTTCGCCTGCGGATCTTCGGCAACCGGCTGAACATTTTGCTGAGCCTGTTGCGCATTCGGCTGCATCATGCCAGACATGGCACCCGCCATCGCCTGACCAATACCGGCACCCACGCCCAAACCTGCACCGATTCCGGCAAGTCCGCCTTCATTTTGTGCCGCAAGCGGGATGGATTCGGCGGTTTGATATTGGGTGTAGCGTCCCAAATCGCCGATAACTCCCATCGAAATTTTCTTATCCAGCGCAGCCTGGATAGAAGCAGGCAAGGAAATGCTTTCAACCGTAAAGTTTTCCAGCGCCAAACCCAGCTTGGCAAATTCCGCACCGAGCAATTCGCCAATTTTTTGCGACAACAAAACTTGGTTCGCAGCCATATCCAAAAACGGAATACCGGAGCTGCCAAACGCAGCCGCCAATTGGGTGACTGCAATATTGCGCAGCTGGTTTTCCAAATCTACGCCGCTGTATTGTGCCGCCACACCGCTGACTTCTTTGAAGAATTTTGCCGGATCGCTGATGCGGTAAGAATACATACCGAACGAACGCAGTTGCACCGCGCCAAACTCGGCATCGCGTACGGTAACAGGTTGGGACGTCCCCCATTTTCGTGCGAGCTGTTGTTTGGTATTGAAAAAGTAAACATCCGATTTAAACGGAGACTCAAAAAGCTTGTCCCAGTTTTTCAAGTTAGTCAGCACTGGCAGCGTTTGCGTATTGAGCGTGTAACGCCCCGGACCAAACACGTCGGCGGTTACACCTTCATCGACAAACATCGCCATCTGCGCCTCACGCACAGTCAGGCTCGCACCGTTTTGGATCTCCTCATCGGCAATCGGGAAACGCCACATCAGCAGACTGTCGTCAGGATTCGGCCATTGAATAACGTCGATAAACTGTTTCTTGATAAAGTTGAACATCGCAATTCCTTATTTGAAGAAGAAGGGATAACTTATGGGCTGTCAGGTCAATTTGCCTAGTCGGTTATATCGCTTATTTTATATAAATAAAATGTCATATGATATAAACATTCAAAATGTCTTTATACCTGGAAATAGAGTGAGTGACTGTATCTATTTTTAGTGTTCAACCCACTATCCGACCCAGGAACATTAACATATCATTAAACCTCATGCAGACTCTCTTTTACACTATTTTTCTGCTTTTACCTGCTCTATATCATAAAAAAGACAAATACAGGTAGAAAATCATTAAACACCATACCAAGCGTTCACTACACCTGTTAATATTTACCAAATCCTAGAAATTCATCATGCTGTATTGTCAAATTATCACATTGGCTTTCATAAAGTAAAAGGAATTTATATGAAAAATTCTGCTCATTTCTGTTTTGCAGTGTTAGCACTCTCTGCTGCCGTAAGTACACAGGCTGCCCGCCCTGTTGAATTTACCGTTGGCAGCGAATATTACAATGAGACATATCGCGAATACGAAAAAGATGGTAGTCGCTTAATGCAGCAAAAAGGCAACTTATGGTCTATTAATGCCGGCGTAAAATACCGTTTCAACGATCGCCATGCGGCAAAATTAGAAGGCCGTTATTCGCGCGGCAAAACAGATTACACAGGAAGCGTACAATATATAACTGAGGATTATATCGACGATTCAGCAAGTTATGGCTCAGCCACACTCAAAAATGCACCACGCCGCGCATACGATATCCGTGCTTTATACGAATACACACTCCCGATTAACGATCGCCTTAGCATTACTGCCGGAGCCGGCTTGGGACACCGTGTTCTGAGAGACTTAAGCAGCCGCATTGATCCTAATGATTATGACCGCAAAAACCGAACCACATATGCACAAATCATTACCGGAGTAAATATCGCCCTTCCTGCAAACTTTGAGATATCTCCCCGCATTGCCTACAATCGTGCCGTGAAAGGCCGCCAATATTCTTACGAACCCGACCAAGTAGAAACCCGAATGAAACAAGGCGGCGGACAAGGTATTGAGGTTGAAGTGCCTATATCTAAAAAATTCGCGAACGGTTCCAAAATCAGCCTCACCCCATTCTATCGAGGCTGGAAAGTTAAAGAATCGAACCTTACCGTTACGGAAGAGTATGACTCATATGGATTGGGATCTATAGAACCTAAAAACCACACCCACGAAACGGGCGTAAGATTGCAATACTCTTTCTAATTTGACGAATTTAAGTAGTTAAAACGTTTCAGACGGCCTTGTATATAACAGGCCGTCTGAATTTTTTGATACTTTCAAAATTTCACTATAACGCCAATACCATCAGACATAAGACATTATCAGTCAAAAAATCTACCGATAATTTCTCCAGGCAGGAGTTAGGATCCGCACATCTTTTGCTATCCAACCGACCATCAAAATCAAGTCAAGCAAGCCGCATTCAAAATACCGATCGAGATGGACACTGCGCCAAACAACGCGCCGACGGCGACATTGTTGCCGATAAGTTCTGCGGTAGCGCCTTTAATCATCATGGTGGCGGCGAAATAGACAAAAATCTGAATTACGGCTGCGGCAAGGGCCCACAAGATAAAATCGATGAAGCTGACGCTGTGGGCAATACTTGAAGCCAGTGTCAGACAAAAACCGACCAAAGCGCCGCCAAACGACAAGGCGCAGGCAAGGTTGCCGTTTTTAATCAGGCGCAATTCTTCAACGGGTGTAATCCGCAGATATACGGCAGCAAAAACAACGGTCATGGCGATACCTGCCAACATGTATTGCAGGTAGAGCAGATATTGGGACAGAGAAATACTCACGATAAGATTCCTTGGTTTGCAATAAAGTGATTATGCCATATTTTTGAAGATAAACCCTTCGGGAAATATGGCATTTTTAGAAGCGCTTCAGGCCGTCTGAAACGGTCTGTTTTTTAATTCATGTTTTATTGTGATAATTGTTGACGATTTTTGTATGTTTATGTAACTATTGCGCACCGCTATTTATTAGAGCAAAGAGGAGAATTATGAGCATACTCGCCGTCATCCGCCCTAAAGAGCCTTTGCGCCATCTGCGCTGGTTTGACATGCTGATTGTGACCGCTATCCTGTTCGGTCAATTTGCCTACCGTTCTACCCAACTTTATATTGCCAGCCTGATGCCGAAAGTAGAAACAGCCGCTGTTGCCGAAGAAGTGCGCGATACTGCGGTAACCGGCGTGGCTTATTCTGAAAACATGAGCCTGCAGTTGACGCTGCTTGCTATTGCTCTGATCTACCTCATTATCCGCCGTTTCGACTTTAAGCAGTTGCCAATTCGCTTTAATTTAGGCGTATTGTTTTGGACGCCTGTGATTTTTATCCTGATGGGTCTAACCGCCGATGCGGTAACTTCGTTAAGCGGCGGCTACAATTACTTCACCACTGAAATCTTCCAATACATCAAACCATTATCCATCTTCGATAAATTCGCCGCCCTTGCGCCGATGGCCATCCTCTACGGCCTTTTAAACGGCTTTTATGAGGAATTCTGTTTCCTCGGTCTTTTAACCTGCGTGGAAGACAAATACAAATGGCAGGCATTGGCCTATTCGACCTTGGTGCGCATCTCCTTCCATACTTATCAAGGTATGCTTTGGGCGACCGTTATCGGTGTTGTTTTCGGCTTGATGTACTACTTCTTCTACAAATACAAAGTTAAAAACCTGCTGCCGTTTTTCCTGATTCACGCCTTGGCAGATATATTCGGCTCCGGCTTCATCTATTTGATTTGCGCTTAATGCCAACGGTTGACTGAATAAACAAGGCCGTCTGAAACATCATCTTCAGACGGCCTTTTATCCTCTATCGGTTTACTTAATCAAAGTAATTGCTACATCGGCATCTTCGGTTGCAACTGCCTCAATCACTGCATCGCCGCCAAACCGCAAAACCGAGCCTGCGCCGACAGTATGTTTTTCAGTCTGATTCAACGTCACGTCAAAGCTTCCTTTTCCAACGGCAAAAATCAGCGTTTTAAAACCCGGATGATCGTGCGGCTTAATCTGCTCCCCTTTCTTCATGTCCTTCTTAACGACCATGTAATTTTCGCCGCTGAAAATCTTACCGTTTTCGGAAGAAACTTCTCCCAAAGGTGCGGCAGAAACGGCAACGGAAAACAAAGCGGACAGCAATACGGCAGAAATATTGGAAACTTTCATGACAAGCCTTTCTTGAAAATAGGGCTTCCATTCTATAAAAAACCACTTTATTATTCAATAATAATTCTTATTTCTAATAAAAAGGCCGTCTGAAACCCAACGATATTTTTCAGACGGCCTGATTGACCTGTATAATATTTTCTTATTAATAAAATCGCTTTACACACCCATCAAATGGAAACCGTCAGAAAAGATCCGCTCGGCTCGGCATGGATGGTTATTGCCGCGCTCGGCTTTACCGTCATGAACCTCTCCATCAAAGCCGCCTCAACGCAATTCGGCTTTTCCAGCGGCGAGCTGGTCTTTTGGCGCATGCTGGTCTCCACCCTGTTCTTAGGCATCATGGCCAAAGCGCAAGGCAACACGTTTTCCACGCCGCATTGGAAAACCCATCTCAACCGTAGCGTCATCGGCACGCTTGCCATGATGTGCACGTTTTATTCCGTCATGCACCTGCCGCTAGCAACAGGTGTCACGCTCAACTACACGTCCTCCATCTGGC
This sequence comes from Neisseria subflava, assembly GCF_003044645.1. GTDB lineage: Bacteria > Pseudomonadota > Gammaproteobacteria > Burkholderiales > Neisseriaceae > Neisseria > Neisseria subflava_B. The sequence goes on along the minus strand of NZ_POXL01000009.1, from coordinate 107,690 downwards.
TTGCCATTTTTTCATTTTTCATTTTAAAAGAAAGAATTACGCTTTATACTCAAGCCATCTTGGTCATGGGCTTTATCGGCGTTATCCTGTTGCTCAACCCATCTTTTCAAGGCGGACAGGAATTTGCCGCGCTGGTCAGTTTGGCAGGCGGCGCCATGTCAGGCTGGGCGTATTTGCAGGTGCGCGAACTCTCGCTTTTGGGCGAACCGGGCTGGCGCGTGGTGTTTTATTTGTCGCTTACCGGCCTGATTATGGGCGCAGTCTGGAGCACCATCACAGGCTGGCATCCGCTGACCGTGTCTTCCCTGCCCTATCTGGCCGGCATCGGCATCTCTGCCATGATTGCACAATTGGCCATGACCCGCGCCTACAAGGTCGGCAAGAAATTTACCGTTGCCTCGCTTTCCTACCTGACCGTCGTTTTCTCCGCCCTATCCGGCGTACTGCTTTTCGGCGATAAAATCACTTGGCAGGAAGCTGTCGGCATGGTTATCATTGTTGCAGGCGGCGTGTTCAGCAGTTTTACTCCGGCCTCAATCAAAAAATTTCTGATGAAGCAATAATTTAACAAGGAGAACACCATGATTTCCATCCGCGAACAATCTTACGGCTTAAACGTAGCGCTGTACAACGAGTTCACTTTGGATGATTTCCGCCAATTGGAAGAAGCCTTGTTGGCCGCGAAGCAAAAAATCCATCTGCCCGACATCCTGCTGGATTTGTCCATGCTGAAAGACTTCACCATCGATATGGCTGTCGAGCAAATCAAATTCCTCAACCAACATGAAACCGACTTCGGCCGCGTTGCCGTCATTACCGACGACATTTGGATCAAACTCGGCGCGCGCCTTTCCAGCCTCTTGACCAACCAACATCCCAAATATTTCAGCGACGCCACCGAAGCACAGGCTTGGTTGTTGGCAAGCAATTTGAAATAAAGATAAAGCCGTCTGAACGCATTATCTGAGCAAATATAAAACCGCTTAGACTCAAACAACGGCATCACGACATCTGTCAAAGCATAAAAAAGGCCGTCTGAAACCTTGCAACCTGCAAAGTTTCAGACGGCCTTTCATCGTTTTTATTCAAAAACTTACATAACACTCAATACATCAATACCCAACAATTCCAAGCCTTGTTTCAGCGTGTCGCCGGTCAGCTTTGCCAGTTGCAGACGGCTGTTGCGGGTTGCGCCTTCTGATTTCAAAATCGGGCAGGCTTCGTAGAAGCGGCTGAACAAGGTAGCGATTTGATAGAGGTAGGCGGCGAGGTAGTGCGGATATGCCGTGTCCGCCACGCTTTGCAGTACGTCTTCAAATTTCAGCAGCTCGGCAGCCAGTTGTTTTTCCAAAGGTTCGGTCAAAACGGTTGGCTCATTTGTGTCCCATTCGCCTGCTTTGCGGAACACGCTTTGCACGCGGGTGTAGGCGTATTGCAGGTAGGGGGCGGTGTTGCCTTCAAACGAGAGCATGGCGTCCCAGTCGAACACATAATCGCTGGTGCGGTTTTTGCTCAAATCGGCGTATTTGACCGCGCCGATGCCGACGGTTTTGCCGATTTTGGCGGCTTCGTCCGCGCCCAATTCGGGATTTTTTTCTTTCACCAAAGCGGTGGCGCGCTCAACAGCTTCGGTCAGCAGGTCAACCAGTTTTACAGTGTCGCCGCTACGCGTTTTGAACGGTTTACCGTCTTTTCCCATCATGGTGCCGAAGCCGATAAACTCGGCTTTTACATCTTCCGGCAGATAGCCTGCTTTGCGGGAAGTGGTAAAGAGTTGCTCAAAGTGCAGGGCTTGGCGGTGGTCGACGACGTACAGCAGGCGGTCGGCATGAAGCGTGCCGACGCGGTAGCGCAAACACGCCAAGTCGGTGGAAGCATAAAGGAAGCCGCCGCCTTGTTTCTGCACGATAAATGCGGCGGGTTCGCCTTCTTTGTTTTTAAATTCGTCCAAGAACACGACTTTCGCGCCGTCGTCTTCGACTGCCAAACCTTTTTCGACCAAATCATCGACTACGGGTTGCAAATCGTCGTTGTATTTCGATTCGCCCGCCACGTCTTCGGGGCGCAACTTCAAGCCCAGCGTGTCGTAAACGGCTTGGGCGTGCGAGAGTGAAATATCGACAAACTGTTTCCACAATGCCAACACGGTTTCATCGCCGCCTTGCAGCTTCACAACGTATTCGCGTGCGGTGTCGGCAAAAGCAGGATCTTCGTCAAAACGTACTTTGGCGGCGCGGTAAAACTGCTCCAAGTCCGCCAGTTCAAATGCGGCATTGTCTTTTTGCTGCTCAACCAAATAAGCGACCAACATGCCGAACTGCGTACCCCAGTCGCCGACGTGGTTTTGACGGATAACGGTGTTGCCCATAAATTCCAACACACGCGAAATGCTGTCGCCGATGATGCTGGAACGCAGGTGGCCGACGTGCATTTCTTTGGCCAAATTAGGAGAAGAATAGTCGATAACGACGGTTTGCGGTTTGTCGGTTTTCGCTACGCCGAAACGCGCGTTGTTCAAGGCCGTCTGAATGTTTTGAGCGAGAAATTCAGGACGCAGGCGCAGGTTGATAAAGCCCGGGCCGGCGACTTCCGCGCTTTCAATCACGGCATTGTCAGCCAATGCTTCGGCCACTTTTTGCGCCAACTCGCGCGGATTTTGTTTGGCTTTTTTCGCCGCACCCATTACGCCGTTGATTTGGAAATCGCCGAAGTCGGGATTTTTCGCCGCCTGCAATACGACGGGGCTGTCGGACAAACCGGCAGCGGCAAAGGCTGCTTGGGCTTCACGTTCGACGGTTTGGTATAAATTCATGTTGTCGGTCTCTATCAATTCAAATCAGGCGGTATTTTAAAAGAATTTCGGGCTTTAAAACAGGGCAAGCTGCAATACTTTTCCAGCGGCTTGTTATATGATTGCATTCTGATTCAACGATTTTGCTGTAAAGGCCGTCTGAAAGGAAAAGCCATGAACCCCAAAAATACGCTTTGTCTGATTGTCGATATTCAAGAACGCCTGCTGCCCGCCCTTTCCGGCGCGGACGAAATGTTGGAACGCTGCCGCCTGCTGATTCAAGGCTTGACGGCTTTGGGCGTACCCTTTGCCGTAACCGAACAATATCCGAAAGGTTTGGGCAACACCGTATCCGCCGTATCGCTGCTGTTGCCCGAAGGCACGCCTGTTGTCGAGAAAACCCAATTTTCGGCGTTTTTGTCCGAAATTCAGGAAATCTTACGCAAAAACGACATCAAAAACGTTATTTTAGTTGGAGCGGAAGCGCATATCTGTATGCTTCAGACGGCCTTGGATTTGAAGGCGAAAGGTTACGCCGTATCCCTGCCTTTTGAATGTACCGCCTCGCGCACAACGGCCAACCGCGACAATGGTTTGGCGCAACTGAGCCGTCAGGGCATTACCGTTTCCAATGTCGAAAGTATTTTGTTCCAACTGCTCGGCGATGCCAAACATCCGGCCTTTAAGACTATCTCCAAACTGATTCAATAACAGGCCGTCCGAAATGCAATACACCATCCGTCCTGCCCTGCGCCAAGACTTGCCCGCCATCGTCGATATTTACAACAGCACTGTGGCCACGCGCCAATCCACGGCCGATTTGTCGCCGACCACGGTTGCCGAGCGTGAAATATGGTTTGCCGCGCACACGGACAAACGCCCGATCTACGCCCTTTACGATACCGACGGCACCGTATTGGCCTGGGGCAGTTTCAGCGACTACCATCCGCGCTACGCCTACCACATCAGCGCGGAAGTCAGCATTTATGTCCGCCACGATATGCGCGGCGCAGGCGTGGGCAAAATCCTGTTGCGACACATGCTCGAACGCGCGCCGTCCTTAGGCATCCGCAACGTCATCGCGCTTGTGTTCGGCCACAACTATCCGAGCCTGAACCTGTTTCACCGTTTTGGTTTTGAAGAATGGGGGCGACTGCCACAAGTCTGCGATTTGGAAACCATGTTGGCAGACGTGGTGATTTTGGGCAAAAGGATTGTGGATTGATTACGACAAAGGCCGTCTGAAAACTGAATTCAGACGGCCTTTTGACGGTAAAACCTTTATTCCGGTTTCTTCGCCAGCATGGTAACAAATTTAAACTGAATCGGATTGCCGAATTCGTCTTTCGCGTGCATCGAACCCAGCTCTTCCTTGTATTCCACCAATTCCCAGTCTTTATAGTATTCGCGCAACTCGCCCTCGCCGAACTTGAACGGGAACGGCATCGGGCAAGGGAAATCTTCCGTATCCATCGCAGACACGATCAGGTTGTAACCGCCGGGGTTGGTGTGTTCCTTCATATTGGCAATCACGTCAGGAACGTAACGCGGCATCAGGAACATAAATACCACGGTCGCCACCATATAATCGAAGTTTTCCTGAATATTGGCGGCGTTGAGGTCGTATTCAAACGCGCGGACATTCAGTTCTTCGATACGCGCCAGCTCTTCCACGTTTTGAACCGCATGGGGATTATTATCGACAGCGGTAACGTCAAAACCTTTCAAACCTAAATACAGCGCATTGCGCCCCTGACCGCAGCCCATATCCAAAACCTTGCCGACAGGTACGATGCCCTCGGCGGCACGGACGGCCGAATGTGTTGCGCTCATGCCGTATTTCTTATTGAAATAGTCCGCCGCTTCACAGTAAAACGACAGTTGAATTTCCGTATCTTGCGTTTGCGGCGCGATAAAGTGCCATGCTTGCGGATGGATAATCCAATCATCGCTTTCAGGCGTCAGCTCGTGCGTAGCCGTAATATTGCCCGCTTCGTCCACTTCGTTGAAGTTCAGACGGCCTTGGAGGACATTGAGGCAGCCCCAAGTACCGGCGGCGGTATTGTGTTTGGACAACAAAGCTTCGGGAATCTCGTCCGCCGTCCACACTGGCATCTGTTTGTAACAAAACAATTCTTGCTGTTCGCTCATCATGTTTCCTTTCTATTTTGACGGTTTCAACACGGCTTCTGCCAAGGCTTTTTGAATGGCAATCACGCTCTTGTCGCTTTTAAATTGCAAGGTTTCGGTCGGCACTTCGCCGGAAGAAACCCAAATCTTCAGCTCTGCATCCAAATCGAAATGACCCGAGGTTTCTACCGAAAAGCGCGACACGGAACGGTACGGAATCGAACGGTAAGACACTTTCTTGCCGGTCAACCCCTGCTTGTCCACCAACACCAGCCGATATTCGGTAAACACAATCAAATCGCGCACCAGGCTGAATGCCATTTTTACCTGTTCGCCATCAATCAGGATATTCGCCAAATCGCGTTCCACCGCATCGGCGTCTTTTTGCGAAGCATTGCCCAAAAGGCCGCTGAACAATCCCATATCTGCCTGCTTTCTATACGAGTGATAAGTGCAGGGTATTTTACACGCGCAAACCGTATTTGCCGATATTTCAGACGGCCTTATGTTATGATACCGCCTTATTCGACAAAGACATGCCCATGGATAAACCCGTTTACCTCTACACAGACGGCGCATGCAAAGGCAACCCCGGCGCAGGCGGCTGGGGGGTATTTATGCGCTACGGCACACACGAAAAAGAACTGTTCGGCGGAGAAGCCGAAACCACCAACAACCGCATGGAGCTGACCGCCGTCATCGAAGGCCTGAAATCCTTAAAACGCCGCTGCCAAGTCATCATCTGCACCGACTCGCAATACGTCAAAAACGGCATGGAAAGCTGGATACACGGCTGGAAAAAAAACGGCTGGAAAACCGCCGCCAAAAAACCGGTCAAAAACGACGATTTATGGAAAGAGCTGGATAGTTTGGTTCAACAGCACGATGTCCGCTGGACGTGGGTAAAAGGCCATGCCGGACACCCTGAAAACGAAAAAGCCGACGAGCTCGCTAATCAAGGGGCGGCAAAATTTGCATAACACTTCACCCATGACTGTACTCAAATATCTCAAACCATTCTTTTGGATTGCTATCATTGCATTGATTTGTGTGACGCCAAGAGCACTTATGTTCGCCTATTCGCCCTTTCATGATGTCTATGATTATTTTAACTTTGGATTGTGCGATCACATTGAGAGTGCCGAAGAATGTGACGACTTAATCACGCCCGCCTATTTATTTTGGTGGTTTATACCTAAACCGTGGTTTTTCACATTCATCACACTGACTGCTATTTACCTCATTCTAAAAATCCTGATTGAAATCATCCGATTCCTATTCAGACTGAGAAAGAAGAACCCATGACCTGCCCTATCTGCACTGCCGATAACGAAGATATTTTGCTGCAAACGCCAAACCTGCGTGTTATCGCCGTTCACAACGAAGCCGGCGCACCGGCATTCTGCCGCGTTATTTGGAATGACCATGTTTCCGAGATGACCGACCTTTCCCCTGCCGAACGCAATGAAATCATGGAAATGGTGTATCAAGTTGAAGCCGCAATGCGCCAAGTCTTCCGCCCGGCCAAAATCAATCTGGCCAGCCTCGGCAATGTTGTGCCCCATCTGCATTGGCACGTCATCGCCCGTTTTGAAAACGACGCCAATTTCCCCGCGCCGATTTGGGCTGCGCCCGTCCGCGAACACGGTATGACCTTGCCCGAAAACTGGCCGGAACAAATCAAAAACTTAATCGCTTAAACTTTCAGACGGCCTGTAAGGTCCGACACGCCAAGTTCAGGCCGTCTGAACATATAACGAAAGGAAAACCTCAATGAACTCCACCACGCGCCGCCATTTCTTGCGTACCTGCTCTGCCGCGGCAGGCGCAGGGTTGTTGCAAGCCTGCGGCACAGGCACGACCACCACGCCGCAAACCAAAACCACATCTACCACCGCGAAAGCCAAAACCGTGCAACCTAAGCAACCCCATCCGCCACGTTCCGGCGACAACCTCCTGCGTGTTGTTGCGCCGTCAGGCTTCGCCGAAGACCCCAACCGAGTGACCACCGGCCTGACCCGCCTCTACAACGCAGGCTTTACCGTGACCAACCAACAGGCAGGCAGCCGCCGTTACCAACGCTTTGCCGGCAGCGACGCCCAACGTGCCTCCGACTTCCAAGAAGTTGCCAGCGGCCGCGTCGAAACGCCTAAAGTCTTGATGGGCCTGCGCGGCGGCTACGGCGCGGCACGCATCCTGCCGCAAATCGATTTTGCCTCACTCGGCGCTAGAATGCGCGAACGCGGCACATTGTTCTTCGGTTTCAGCGACGTATGCGCCGTCCAACTCGCCCTGTTGGCCAAAGGCAATATGATGAGCTTTGCAGGCCCGATGGTGTACAGCGAATTCGGCAAAGCTGACCCCAGCGTCTTTACCATGGATTCCTTTATCCGCGGCACAACCAACAACGTCAACATCGTTGATGTCCCAACCATCCAACGCGCCGATGTCAACGTCGAAGGCACATTATGGGGCGGCAACCTCAGCGTTCTCGCCTCCCTCGCCGGTACGCCTTACATGCCCGATATTCAAGGCGGCATCCTTTTCATCGAAGACGTCAGCGAGCAACCCTACCGCATCGAGCGCATGCTCAATACGCTTTATCTGTCAGGTGTTTTGCAAAAACAACGCGCCATCATCTTCGGCGATTTCCGCATGGGCACCATCCGCGACGTGTACGACTCCAGCTACGATTTCTCCGCCGTCGTCAACCACATTTCTCGTACCGCCAAGATTCCTGTGTTGACCGGCTTCCCATTCGGCCACATTACCAACAAAACCACTTTCCCTTTGGGCGCGCATGCCAAAGTCCGCAGTACCGGCAACGGCGGTTATTCCGTTACCTTCAGTGGCTACCCTACGCTGAACCCGTCAGCGCTGACACTCGACAGCCTGCTGCCGCCTCCTGTTCCGACTTACGACAGCACCATCTACCGCGACAGCATCACTGAAGAAGTCACCGAATAAGGCTTGTTCAAATCAAAAGGCCGTCTGAAACCCAGTTTCAGACGGCCTTTTTATATCTTCATCTTAACCGTAACATCGTTGGAAATCTTTCATAAAGTCGGCCAACGCGTTCACACCTTCAAGCGGCATCGCGTTATAAATGCTGGCACGCATACCGCCGACGGTTTTATAACCCTTGAGCAGGCACAAGCCCTGCAACTCGGCTTCCAACACAAAGCGGCGGTCCAAGTCTTCGCTTGCTGTTTTGAAGACCACGTTCATTTTGGAGCGCGCATCAGGATGGATATCGTTGATGTAAAAACCGCCGCTGCCATCTATCGTCTCATACAAGGTTTGCGCCTTTATTCGATTGACCGCTTCAATTTTTTTCACACCGCCCTGCGTTTGCAGCCAGCGGAACACCAAACCCGACATATAAATCGCATAGGTAGACGGCGTGTTGTACATACCGTCGCGGTTGATGTGGGAGCGGTAGTTGAACACATCGGGGATATCGTTCGGACAACGCTCCAGCAAATCCTCGCGGATAATGACCACTGTCGCACCGGCAGGGCCGATATTTTTTTGCGCGCCGGCATAAATCAAGCCGTAATCGGACACATCAAACTCACGCGACAAAATCTCGCTCGACATATCGCACACCAGCGGCGGCAGGCCGTCTGAAAGTTTGGGGACGTTTTGATACTGCAAGCCGTTTACGGTTTCATTAATCGCAAAATGAACAAACGCAGAATTCGGGTTGACATCCCAATCCTCAACCACAGGAAGATTTTTATAGGCATATTGCTCGCCGCCATGCGCAGCCAAACGGATTTCGGCATTGCTCAAACGGCTCATCTGTTCATAAGCAATACGGCTCCAGTTACCCGTTACCACCGCATCGGCAGTCGCAAAACCGTGTGCCAAATTCATGGCTACCATATTAAATTGCGTGGTCGCACCGCCCTGTAAAAACAGGATTTTATAGTTGGACGGAATATTCAAAAGTTGGCGCAAGTCTTGTTCGGCATGATGCAGAATACTCAAAAACATATCCGAACGGTGGCTCATCGCCATCACGGGGAAACCCGTACCGTTGTAGTCGAGCATCTCCTGTTGCGCGGTACGCAATACCGCTTCCGGCAATACGGCAGGACCTGCGGAAAAATTGTAAATCGGGTGTGCGGACATGGCGGCCTTCTTTCTTATTCGGTGGGTATAAAGAAATTGTAGAACTGCCTTGCACATTGTGCAAGCACGAAAAATCCGAAAATACAAGGCCGCCTGGAAAGAAAGCAATACCAATTATTTGTTTTTTAAAACAATTTCAGAACAACCACATCAAAACTTGTCAACAATTTCCTTTTCAGACGGCCTCAACCCTATCCTTTACATTTAAGCAATCACTTCAAAAAATCCACGCCAAATCAACGCTTTTCTTTTATCTTGAAAACAGTTATAATAGGCCAATTTTTCAAATCACACGAAAAATGGCCGCGCGGCCATTTTTTTGTTTATGTACTTCTGGAGAAGCATGGATATTCAAAGCATTCTTGATAAAACCCTGCCCGGCTTGGGCTACGAGCTGGTCGATTTCGAACTGACCGCACAAGGCGATTTACGCGTTTTCATCGATAAAGAAGGCGGCATCACCGTCGAAGACTGCGCCACTGTCAGCAACCATCTGAGCCGCGTGTTTATGGTTGAAGACATCGACTACAAACGTTTGGAAATCTCCAGCCCGGGCCTTGACCGTCCGTTGAAAAAAGCCGCCGACTTCGTGCGCTTTGCCGGCCAGAACGCCAAAATCAAAACACGCCTGCCGATTGATGGTCAGAAAAACTTCATCGGCCGCATCGAATCTTGCGAAAACGACATCGTTACCGTCTCTTTCGACGGCAAAACTGCCCAAATCGAATTGAGCAATATCGACAAAGCCCGTTTGCGCCCCGAATTTAAATTTTAAAAACCGATTACTTGGAGATTCTAGAAAATGAGTCGCGAAATGTTACAGCTGGCCGAAGCGCTGGCAAGTGAAAAAAACGTTGAAACGGAAGTCGTATTCAAAGCCCTTGAATTCGCCCTCTCTACTGCTGCCAAGAAAAAAGCCGACCGCGAGCACATGGACGTGCGCGTCGAAATCGACCGCGATACCGGCGAATACCAAACCTTCCGCCGCTGGCTGATTGTTGCCGATGAAGACTACACCTACCCCGATGTAGAAAAAACCATCGAGGAAATCCAAGAAGAAATTCCCGGCACAACCATCCAAATCGGCGAATACTACGAAGAGCAGCTGCCAAACGAAGGCTTCGGCCGCCAAGCCGCACAAACTGCCAAACAAATCATCCTGCAACGCATCCGTGATGCGGAGCGCGAGCAAAACCTGAACGAGTTCCTCGCTTCTAAAGAAGACATCGTTTCCGGTACGGTAAAACGCGTCGAGCGCCACGGCATCATCGTTGAAGTCGTCGCGGGCAAACTTGACGCCCTGATTCCGCGCGAAGAAATGATTCCGCGCGAAAACTTCCGCAGCGGCGACCGCATCCGCGCCCTCTTCCTGCGTGTGGACGAAATCGGCAATACCGGCCGCAAACAAGTCATTTTGAGCCGCACCAGCGGCGACTTCTTGGCCAAACTCTATGCCAACGAAGTGCCTGAAATTGCAGACGGCCTGTTGGAAATCCGCGAAGTAGCACGCGACCCAGGCCAACGCGCCAAAGTTGCCGTTAAAGCCAACGACCAACGCATCGACCCGCAAGGTACTTGTATCGGCGTGCGCGGTTCCCGTGTTAATGCCGTGAGCAACGAATTGTCTGGCGAACGCATCGACATTGTATTGTGGTCTCCTGAGCCTGCCCAATTTGTGATGAACGCGCTGTCTCCTGCAGAAGTGAGCCGCATCGTAATTGACGAAGACAAACACGCCGTTGACGTAATCGTTGACGAAAACCAACTGGCGCTGGCCATCGGCCGCGGCGGTCAAAACGTCCGTCTGGCTTCCATCCTGACCGGCTGGCAGCTGAACATCATGACCGTTGAAGAAGCCGACGAGCGCAATGCTGCCGAAGACGCGGTTATCCGCAACCTCTTCACCACCCACTTGAACATCGACGACGAAACTGCCGATATTTTGGTGGAAGAAGGCTTTGCCACTTTGGAAGAAGTTGCTTACGTTCCAGCGGCAGAATTGCTTGCCATTGACGGCTTTGACGAAGAAATCGTTGAAACCCTGCGCAACCGCGCACGCGACGCGATCCTGACCATTACCATCGCCGCAGAAGAAAAACTGGGTGAAGTGTCTGAAGACATGCGCAATTTGGACGGCGTAGATTCCGATATGTTGCGCAAACTGGCCGAAGCCGGCGTAACCCAACGCGATGATCTGGCCGAATTGTCTGTTGACGAATTGGTCGAAATTACCGGTGTTGATGAAGAAGAAGCCAAAAAAGTGATTTTGGCTGCACGCGAACACTGGTTTACTGAAGAAAATAACTAAGGGGGTACTGAATGAGTAATACAACCGTAGCGCAATTTGCCGCCGAACTAAACCGCCCCGTCGATGATTTGCTTAAACAATTGAAAGAAGCCGGGGTCAATAAAAACAGCGGTAATGACAGCATAACCACTGACGACAAACAACTGTTGACCGCTTACCTGCAAAAGAAAAACGGCAGCAACAGCGGCACCATCAGCATCCGCCGCAAAAAAACCGAAGTCAGCACCGTTGACGGTGTAAAAGTGGAAACACGCCGCCGCAGCCGTGCCGTTACCATTCCTTCTTCCGAAGAATTAGCAGCGGAAGCCAAAGCCAAAGTAGCAGCGGAAAACCAAAAAGCCGAAGCAAAAAAAGCAGCCGCCCAAGCTGCCGAAGAAAAAGCCAAAGCTGAAGCAGAAGCTGCCGCCAAAGCCGAAGCCCGTGCCAAAGCAGAGGCTGAAGCAGCCAGACTGAAAGCAGCCAAAGCCGCACCAAAAGCGGAAGGCAAACCTGCCGAAGCCCAAAAAGAAGAAGCCAAACCGGTTGAAGCCGTAGAAGCCAAGGCCGAAGCAAAAGTTGAAGCTAAAGCAGACAACAAGCCGTCTGAAAAATCCGTTGAAGCTGAAAAACCAGCCGAAGCCAAGAAACCTGCCAAAGCCAAACAAGACAAAGGCGGCAAAGGCAAAGAAGCGAAAAAGGCAGCCAAACCTGCCGCTCCTGCCGTACCGCAACCTGTCGTCAGCGTGGAAGAACAGGCTCAACGCGATGAAGAGGCCCGTCGTGCCGCCGCCCTGCGTGCGCATCAAGAAGCCTTGTTGAAAGAAAAACAAGAGCGTCAAGCACGCCGCGAAGCCATGAAACAACAGGCCGATCAAGACTCAAAACCTACTAAAGAAGCCAAATCAGGCGAACGCAACAAACCTGCCGAGAAAGCCAAAACGGCATCCGGAGAAGGAAAATCCGAACATAACGCGCGCGGTAAAAAAGAAGACCGTCGTGAGCGTGATGAAGAAAACCAAGGCCGTAATGCCAAAGGTAAAGGCGGCAAAGGCGGCCGTGACCGCAACAATGCACGCAATGGCGACGACGAACGCGTACGCGGCGGCAAAAAAGGCAAAAAACTCAAACTTGAGCCAAACCAACACGCCTTCCAAGCGCCGACCGAACCTGTCGTACACGAAGTTTTGGTACCTGAAACCATTACCGTTGCCGACTTGGCACACAAAATGGCCGTTAAAGGCGTCGAAGTGGTTAAAGCCCTGATGAAAATGGGCATGATGGTAACCATCAACCAATCTATCGACCAAGATACTGCCCTGATTGTAGTGGAAGAACTCGGCCACATCGGCAAACCTGCCGCTGCCGACGATCCTGAAGCATTCTTGGATGAAGGCGTTGAAGCAGTTGAAGCCGAAGCATTGCCGCGTCCTCCGGTTGTGACCGTAATGGGTCACGTTGACCACGGTAAAACTTCCCTGCTGGACTACATCCGCCGTGCCAAAGTGGTACAAGGCGAAGCGGGCGGCATTACCCAACACATCGGCGCATACCACGTTGAAACCCCACGCGGCGTGATTACCTTCTTGGATACTCCGGGTCACGAAGCGTTTACCGCCATGCGCGCGCGCGGTGCGAAAGCAACCGATATCGTGATTCTTGTGGTTGCCGCCGACGACGGCGTGATGCCGCAAACCATCGAGGCAATTGCCCACGCTAAAGCCGCCGGCGTACCGATAGTGGTTGCCGTCAACAAAATCGATAAAGAAGCCGCCAACCCTGAGCGTATCCGCCAAGAGCTGACTGCCCACGAAGTCGTGCCTGACGAATGGGGCGGCGATGTACAGTTCATCGACGTTTCCGCTAAAAAAGGCCTGAACATCGATGCATTGCTCGAAGCGGTATTGCTCGAAGCCGAAGTTTTGGAACTGACTGCCCCAGTCGATGCACCTGCCAAAGGTATCATCGTAGAGGCACGTTTGGACAAAGGCCGCGGCGCGGTTGCCACCCTCTTGGTACAAAGCGGTACGCTGAAAAAAGGCGATATGCTGCTGGCCGGTACTGCATTCGGTAAAATCCGTGCAATGGTTGACGAAAACGGCAAAGCCATCAATGAAGCCGGCCCGTCTATCCCTGTCGAAATCCTCGGCTTGTCCGACGTACCGAACGCAGGCGAAGATGCAATGGTATTGGCCGACGAGAAAAAAGCGCGCGAAATCGCCCTCTTCCGTCAAGGCAAATACCGCGACGTTCGCTTGGCCAAACAACAGGCCGCGAAACTGGAAAACATGTTCAACAACATGGGCGAAAACCAAGCCCAATCCTTGTCCGTCATCATCAAAGCAGACGTACAAGGTTCTTACGAAGCGTTGGCGGGCAGCCTGAAAAAACTGTCCACCGACGAAGTGAAAGTGAACGTGTTGCACAGCGGTGTTGGCGGCATTACTGAGTCTGATGTCAACTTGGCCATCGCTTCCGGCGCATTCATCATCGGCTTTAACGTCCGTGCAGATGCTTCCGCACGCAAACTGGCTGAGAATGAAAACGTGGAAATCCGTTACTACAACATCATTTACGATGCCATCGACGACGTGAAAGCTGCCATGAGCGGTATGCTCTCTCCGGAAGAGAAAGAGCAAGTAACCGGTACGGTCGAAATCCGTCAGGTCATCTCCGTTTCCAAAGTCGGCAATATTGCAGGCTGTATGGTTACCGACGGTGTGGTCAAACGCGATTCCCATGTCCGCCTCATCCGCAACAACGTGGTTATCCATACCGGTGAGCTGTCTTCTTTGAAACGCTACAAAGACGACGTCAAAGAAGTCCGCATGGGCTTCGAGTGTGGTCTGATGCTCAAAGGCTACAACGAGATTATGGAAGGCGACCAACTCGAATGTTTCGACATCGTCGAAGTTGCCCGTACTCTGTAATCAGATAGGCCGTCTGAAAAATCAGAAGCAGGTTTTGCAATGCGAAACCTGCTTCTTTTTTCAGACGGCCTTTTTACAACCATTCATAGTTTGAAACTATTAAATTTGATATGTGGTATATAAGAAACAAAACAGCCGCACAAGGCAAAGCCATTTGGCAAAAGATTAGACGGCAAATTAAGCCTGATAAAGCTCTCTACATATTGTCATATCTTAACGTTTCTGTTGTTTTTATCAAATTTCGGCACTAGTATATACAGCCTAAACACAATACAAATTAAGCAATACCGGCCATATGCCGGATACGTTTACTTCCTTGTTACTCTCATCAACATCTAAAGAAAATATCATGACAATCGAAAAAGCAATGCGCATTCGCAATGCGCAATTTGAATTACGACATTTAGAGCAATTACAACCTTCCGCCCTTGCACAAGCAACAACAGGTACTTCGAGAGATGACGTTTATTATGTAACCCGCAGCGACGATAAAATCATTGAAAACCCAAATGGAGGCGATGATACGGTTTACAGCAACGTCAGCTATACCCTTCCAAACCACGTTGAAAACCTTGTTTTGACCGGTACAGCCAACATCTTCGGCGCAGGCAACAACAGCAACAACATCCTCATCGGCAATGAAGGCCGCAACCGCCTCAACAGCGGTCGCGGTGACGACATCGTTTACGGCGGCGGCGGCAACGATTTCATCAACGGCGGCGAAGGCAACGACCGTCTTTTCGGCGAAACAGGCAATGATACCCTCAACGGCGAAGCAGGCAATGATGTGCTTGAAGGTGGCGAAGGCGATGATACCTACCTTTTCTCTGCCAAAAGCGAGCAAGACACCATCATCGACAATCAAGGCCACAACAACATCCGCTTTCATACTGATCTGAGCCTTAACGATTTAACCGTTGAAGTCCGAAACAATGAAACCGGCGGTCATGACTGGCTGATTGCCGTGAAAAATAGCAACGCTGTTTTAACCATCAAAAACCAATACACTCAAAACGATACAACACCGGCAGTCTCCCAATTCATCATCGGCACACAAAAACTGGATGTAAACAGCTTTGCCAAATATTTCAATATTTCCCTGACTGAACATACCGAAAACGGCCAGACCATCGATGGCAGCGACGACAATGACCACCTGATCGGCACATCCGGCGATGATATTATCGACGGCAAAGCCGGTGCCGACATTATGGAAGGTGGGGATGGCAATGACACTTACTACGTTGATGATGTAAAAGACGTGGTTATCGAACAGGCTGGCGGCGGCGAAGACACCGTATTCAGCAGCATTTCATATACTGCCGCTACCCACGTCGAAAATGTTACCTTGACCGGATCGGCCAATATTTTTGCCGCCGGCAACAACAGCAATAACATTCTGACCGGTAACGAAGGCCGCAACCGCCTCAACAGCGGACGCGGCGATGATACCGTTTACGGCATGGGTGGCAACGACAACCTCAACGGCGGCGACGGCAACGATTATCTGGATGGCGGCGACGGTAACGATGTCATCAACGGTGATGCTGGCGACGACATTTTGCTGGGCGGAAACGGCAAAGACATTCTGAAAGGCGGTGCCGGAAACGATACCTATATCTACGGTGACAACGATACCATTATCGATAACCAAGGCATCAATACCCTCAAGTTTTCAGACGGCCTGAACAATGCCAAGCTCAACCTGAAGACCATTCATAACGACGATGGCAGCCAAAGCTGGGAAATTACTTCGGAGCAAAGTTCAGCCTTGATTCAAAACCAAATCGGCGCGGATGGCAGTATTTCCATCGACCGTTTCCAGTTCAGCGACAAAACTTACACTGCCGCACAATTCCAACAAGTCTTCCAAGCGCTGAAGGCCGAAGCCATTAAATTTGCCGGCACAAACGGCGACGATACCTTGCATGGCAATGCAGGCAACAATGAAATCGACGGCGGCAACGACGGCCATGACACCCTTTATGGCCACGATGGCGATGACATCTTGCGCGAACACAGTGCAACCTATTACAGCACTGAGCCGGATTCCGACGATAAACTTTATGGTGGCAATGGCAATGACAAACTCTATGCCCATGTAGGTGCCGACCTGCTTGACGGCGGCGCAGGCAATGATTATCTGGAAGGCGGCGAACACAACGATACCTATATCTTCGGCAAAGGTTACGGTCACGACACCATTTTCGACTACAACTTTGGTTTCGACAGCGAGGCCGGCCTGCACACGCTCAACGCCAACGTCGTGAAATTTACCGGCGGCATTACTCTTGACGACCTTGAAATTACCATTGAAAAAGGTTACGACAAAACCGGGATTGCCGACATGCCCGACAGCAACCAATTTGTATCCAATCCCCTGTTGGATGGCGACACATGGCATATCCGCATTAAAGGCACAGACGATGTTTTAACCATCAAAAACCAAAGCGGTATTTATGGTGCGATTTCCGAGTTTCAGTTTGACGGCAATACCTCATACAGCACGGGAGAGGTAATCAACCACTTCAAACTGTCTATCCCGCACATGATCGGTAACACAAACATCGCCCAATACACCGGCCAACCCGTTGAAGAACTCAACCGTGATGTGTACAACAACTTCAACCACACCATCCACGCCGATAGCGACAACAGCGATTTAGATTTGTCGCGTTACACTTCTGTTGTCGAATACAGGGGCAACCGCAGTGATGAAACCATTACTTTGGGCCGAGGCATCAACATCGTCGATACAGCCGGCGGCAACGACAACATTACCGACCCGGGTGCCGACAACACCGTTATCATGTTTGGCAGAAACAGCGGCAACGACACCTTCAATCCGTATGGTGGCAGCGATACCCAAGTCCGCTTCAAAGAAGGGCTGACGCTGAAAGATTTACAGTTGAAAACCGGCGATGATTGGGTCTTAACCATCAAAGATACAGGCGACACCCTGACCATCCATGACATTGCCAACAATAATGTCGACAGCTTTGTATTCGGAAACGGCAAGAGCTATACCGCTGACGAAATCAGCAAAGCACTGATGACTGAAAATACACAAAACAACGGTATCCTGTAAAACTCAAAGGCCGTCTGAAACCTTAATTCAGACGGCCTTAGCCCTTTGCTGATTTATTTATCGTTCTGCTATATAATTATTCTCATTCAAATTCACAAGAAAGAATAAAAATGAATGCCTTAAATCTCCTCACCACGCGTCGCTCTTCCAAAAAACTGACTGCTCCTGCACCCAATACCGAGCAACTGGAACAAATGCTGCAAGCGGCAACACAAGTACCTGATCACGGCAATATGCGCCCTTTCCGCTTTACTGTGATTCAAAACGAAGCCGGTTTGCAACGTTTCCGCAAGCTTTTGGGCAAGACCGTTACCGAACTCAACTTCGGCGATGATGCCATGAAAAAAGCCGAACGCGTCGGCAACATGGCGCCTATGATTATCGGCGTTACATTTACGCCAAACCGTGAAGTGGCAAAACCCAAACCCGAATGGGAGCAAATGTTGACTGCCGGCTGCGCCGCCTATGCTTTACAACTGGCTGCTTCTGCTCAAGGCTTCGACAATGTTTGGATTACGGGCATGTGGGTCAACAGCCCATTGTTGCGCGAAGCATTTGAGTGTGCCGACAAAGACAAAATCATCGGCCTGATGATGATTGGTTCGCCGACCGAAGAAGGAAGCGGCCCGAAAAATACCAACTTAGAATGTTTTACAACTTATTGGTAAAGCCTGAAAACACTAGGGCCGTCTGAAAAACCTGATTTAATGGTTTTCAGACGGCCTTTTTATGTCTCTTGTCAAAATATCAAGCAGGATTCATAAACGCTTCAACTTCTTCCAAAGAAATATCCGCCGTCGCGCCATGACGTGAAGCCACCAATGCACCCAGCGCACAAGCAAAAGCAATGGCTTCTTGAGGAGGCGCATTATTGAGCAGCTTGTAAGTCAAACCACCAAGAAAGCTGTCGCCAGAGCCGACAGTATCCACCACTTTGACGCGGAAACCGCAATGACGGTACAACTCGCCGTCCTTATACAAAACCGCGCCATGACTACCCAAAGTCACACACAAGATTTTGACGCCGGTCAGCTCAACGAGGTAGCCGATATTTTGTTCGATACTGTGATAAGGAGAACCGTAAGCCGCAGCCAACTCATACAGCTCATCATCATTGAGTTTGACCATATCGGACTGTTTCATGGTCTCAAGCAAGCGGTCAATATCGTAATGAGGCTTACGCAGATTAACGTCAAAAATTTTGAATTTGGCTTCTTTCAGCAAAACCGCCAAGCTTTTACGCGAAACTTCATCGCGGGTTGCCAAGCTGCCAAAAACGAAAGCATCTGATTCTGCCACACGTTTGATTGCCGCATCATCAACCGCAATCCTGTCCCACGCGCAAGGGTAGACGATCTCATAAGACGCACTGCCAGACTTGTCCAAGTGTACTTTCACCAAGCTGGTCGCGCATTCGTGGCAAACCTGCAAATAATCAGTATTGACGTTTTTGCTTTGGACCTGGCGCAGCAATTCCTCGCCATCGGCATCATCACCGCGACGGCTAATGATGGCAGTATCGATATCCAGAGACTGCAAACGGACAGCAACATTCAAGGGCGCGCCACCCAATACTTTTCCATTTGGAAAATCGTCCCACAGTACTTCGCCGAAACTGGTTACTTTCATTCTTAACCTTCCTTTTTTGAGGTTGATTGGCAGGGTCTGCACTCCCGACAGATTTTTTGCAAATCATGTACTTGTAGTAAAACTCCAGCATCGGGAGCAAAAGTATTATGTTTTAAAATGTTGGGACTGACAAGCAATTAAGGGCATATCAGACAATAAACTTGATTCATCACAAAATTATATCGTTCCTATTTTTTCTTTTTCTTTCACATTTATCCCCTCCTATTTCATTAAAACAAAACATTCTGAAATTTAAATACAAAAGGCCGTCTGAAAACTGATCCAATCAATTTTCAGACGGCCTTTATTGAAGTATTGCAGCGATTAAACTACAACTTCTTCTTTTTTCTTCACTTCTTTAGCAATGTTCTCGCGGCTCAAACCAAACATCAGTAAGAGCGGGCTGGCAACCAATACGGAAGAGTAAATACCGAACACGATACCGATGGTCAGCGCCATAGAGAAACCGTGCAAGGCTGCACCGCCGAACACCAGCATAGAAACAACCATTGCCTCGGTCGAACCGTGGGTAATGATGGTACGGCTCATGGTCGCGGTAATCGCGTTGTCGATGACCTCCGGCACAGTGTGGCCGCGCATATGCGGCTTACGGAAGTTTTCACGAATACGGTCAAACACAACCACAGATTCGTTTACGGAATAACCCAAAACAGCCAAAATACCTGCCAAGACAGTCAGAGAGAATTCCCATTGAAAGAAGGCGAAACAGCCGAGAATAATCACGATATCGTGCATATTCGCAATAATCGCGGATACTGCAAAACGCCACTCAAAACGCATGGACAAGTAAATAATGATACCTGCCACTACGAAGCCTAATGCCATCAACCCATTGGTAACCAATTCTTCACCAACCTGAGGGCCGATGAATTCAACTTGGCGCAAGGTAACGTCAGGATTGTCTTTTTTCAGCAAATCCATTACTTGGTTGGACAGCTGGGCAGACGTTACGCCTTCTTTGTTCGGCAGGCGAATCATGATGTGTTTGTTCGTACCCAATGCCTGAACCTGTACATCACCCATTTTCAGCGTATCGAGGCGTTCGCGCGTTTTATTCACATCCACGCCCTGCTGATATTGGACTTCCATCACCGTACCGCCGGTAAATTCGACGGAGAAATTCAGGCCTTTGGTTACCAAAAAGAACACGGCGGCGATAAACGTAACCAACGAAATAAAGGTCGTCAGTTTGCCGTAGCTCATAAACGGAATATCGCGTTTGATTTTAAATAATTCCATGTTTTACTCCTTGCCTTCTGCCATTTCAGCTTTCGGCTTCCATACCGCACCAATGGAAATATTCCGCAATTTGCGACGGCGACCGTACCACAGGTTAACCAAAGCACGGAACACGACCACAGACGAGTACATCGAGGTCAGAATACCGATACAGTGTACAACGGCGAAACCGCGTACAGGACCGGAACCGAATACCAACAAAGCAATACCGGCAATCAGAGAGGTCAAGTTAGAGTCGACAATGGTTGCCCAAGCATGTTGGAAACCGAGGTTGATGGCCTGTTGAGGTGGTATGCCTCCGCGTAATTCTTCACGGATACGCTCGTTAATCAATACGTTAGAGTCAATCGCCATACCCAATGTCAATGCCAACGCGGCAATACCCGGCAGGGTCAGCGTTGCCTGCATGGCAGACAAAATACCTACCAAGAACAAGATATTGGTACTCAAAGCGATGGTAGAGAAGAAACCCATCAGGCGGTAGTAAACCACCATAAACGCAGCAACGGCGGCAAAGCCCCACAAGGTGGAATTGAAGCCTTTTTCAATGTTTTCTTTACCCAAAGACGGGCCGATGGTACGTTCTTCGACAATCTGCATAGGCGCAGCCAGAGAGCCGGCGCGCAGCAACAATGAAGTATCGTTGGCTTCGGCAGTTGTCATGCTGCCGGAAATCTCCACACGGCCACCGGTAATGGCGGCGCGGATGACAGGCGCGGTCACGACTTCGGATTTACCTTGGTCGATCAAAACCATAGCCATACGTTTACCCACATTGGCCGAAGTCAATTCGCCAAAAATGCTGCCACCTGCGCTGTCCAAGCTCAGGCTCACGGCAGGCGCACCCATTTGGTCAAAGCTAGGTTGCGCGTCGTTGATGTTGTCGCCGGTCAGTTCAACTTGTTTGTTGACCAAAATAGTTTCCGGATGATCGCCACCGCTTGACAGTAACTCATAACCAGTCGGTACATTACCGTTTAAGGCTTCTTGAAGTTTAATCGGATCGTCTTCCACCATGCGTACTTCCAAAGTCGCGGTACGGCCGATAATGTCTTTGGCTTTGGCAGTATCTTGCACGCCCGGCAGCTGTACGACAATGCGGTCAAGGCCGGATTGTTGGATAACCGGTTCAGCTACGCCCAATTCGTTCACACGGTTGTGCAACGTATTGATGTTTTGTTTAACTGCATCAGAACGTACTTTATTGATTGCCTCTTCAGACAAAGTCAGCACGATATTGTTGCCGTCCGGCAGCAGCGTGGCTTCAGGGAACAATTTTTGCAACTGAGGCAAGGCTTTTTGTACATCGGCAGCATCTTGCAAAGGCACGGTCAGACCGTTTTCAGTCTGATGCACCGTGCCGGTACGGATTTTTTCGCGGCGCAATTCGCGGCGGATATCGCCGGAATAACGTTCAAACGTTTTCTGCATCGCGGCTTTCATGTCCACCTGCATGGTGAAATGCACGCCGCCGCGCAAGTCCAGACCCAGGAACATCGGATTGGCTTTAATTTTCGCCATCCACTCAGGGCTGTCTGCCAACAGGTTGAGCGCGGTAATATAACCCTCGCCCAAAGTATTTTCGATGACGTCGCGCGCTTTCAATTGCGTTTCGGTATCTTTGAAACGCACTTTCAGCGAGTTGTCGACGATGAACATACCATCAGTCTGAATACCTGCCTGTTTCAGCGCGGCATCCACTTTAGACTGGGTTTGATCGTTGATCACGATGGCTTGTCGGTTGGTCGATACCTGTACGGCAGGAGTTTCACCGAAAAGGTTGGGCAGCGAGTAAACAGCCGCAACTACAATCGTGAACGCAATCAGCAGGTATTTCCATAAAGGATAACGGTTCATGGTAAACCTTTGCTTTATTTATAAAGGCAAACAGCCGCGCTCGGAAAATGAGGCGGCTTTTTGCAAAAAAACGGATTATTCGGCTTTCGCGGCAATCGCGTTGCGCTCAACTTCCACTTCGATTTTCGCACCTTGACCGATGTCGACAGTGTAGAATTGCTCGCCGACTTTGGTCACACGGCCTTTGAAACCTGCCGCCAAAACGACTTTATCGCCGACTTTCAAAGCGGCCAACATCGCTTGGTGCGCTTTGAATTTCTTTTGTTGAGGACGCATAATCAGGAAGTAGAACACCACCATGATCAGCACTAAAGGGGCAAATTGAGCCACTGCTTGATTCATAATATATCCGTTCTTTCAAGTTTTAGATTAAGTAAAAAACTGCACACTGCAATCAAACACATTGGTTGGACTGCAAAATTGAGCTATTCTAAAGGCCGTCTGAAAAATTTCCAAGCATTTCCGTATTTATTAACCATATTTAGCAGTCCGTGCGACTCGTTCGATACACACTTTCCATGCTTAAAAAAATCATTTGGCGCGTGCGTACCCTGCTGCGTCGACTACTCGGCAAAAATGCCCGCACCGTATGGATTTCCCATCCGATATTTCTGCAGCACCAGCCGGGCACCAACCACCCCGACAAGCCCGAACGCATCAGCGCCATTCAAGCCGCCTTAAAAAAGGAAGGCATTTGGCGCCATCTGCAAACCGCTGAAGCACCCGAAATCAAAGATGCGCAACTGGCATTGGTCCACTCGCGCAACTATCTGCACGAATTGGAGGCCGCCCAGCCGCTCCCCGGCAAAATCCACCGCATCGATGACGATACGGTCATCTGCCACGACTCCCTTCAAGCCGCCCGTTTTGCGGCCGGCGCCGTCGTCAAGGCAGTCGATATGGTGATGAACAAAAAGGCCTGGCATGCTTTTTGCGCCATCCGCCCGCCAGGCCACCATGCCCACAGCAACAGCGCCGGCGGATTCTGCCTCGTTAACAACACCGCCGCCGGCGTGATGTACGCCATTGCCCAATACCGCTTGCAACGCATCGCCGTCATCGATTTCGACGTCCACTTCGGCGACGGTACGGCGGAGATTCTCCAAGACGATCCGCGCGTGATGTTTTTCAACCTGTTTGAAACCGACATCTTTCCCTTCCCTCAGGCGGAACAATACGCCGGCAATAAGAATATGCTGCATACGCCCCTCAAACCGGGCACAGGCAGCCGTATCTTCCGCACGACCATCCGCGAACAATGGCTGCCCAAGCTCACGGCCTTCCGCCCCGAGTTGGTGTTGCTTTCGGCAGGTTTTGACGGGCATAAACAAGACGAAACAGGCCGTCTGAACCTGCATGAAGCCGACTTTGCCTGGCTGACGCACAAAATCGTCCAAGCAACGGCAAGCTGTCAAGGACGTGTCGTTTCCGTACTGGAGGGCGGATATACCTTGGAATCCATGTCTAAATCCGCCGCCGCCCACATCCGCGTATTGGCGGGCTTAAGCAAGGCCGACTACGTCATCGCCTACCAAAAGCATCTGAAGCGCGGCAAAAGTAACAATCCTACACCATAACGCATTCAAACTATTGCCCCAGGCCGTCTGAAAACAGATTATCCATTTCAGACGGCCTTTTTTTTCATTTACAAACTTTAATTTGAGCAAAGACAAACCATTTCCATATTATCAGTAGTAAAATAACAAACATAAAACATATCAATAAAAACATTTCACACGCCACACTGCTTCCCTTTCCCCAATTGACCGTCTTTTTCAGACGGCCTCCACTTTAAAAAAGGAGCGTTACAATGAAAGCAGCACGTTTTTACAACAAAGGCGACATCCGCATCGAAGACATTCCCGAGCCAACCGTAGCTCCGGGTACGGTCGGCATTAATGTTGCGTGGTGCGGTATCTGCGGTACCGACCTGCATGAATTCATGGAAGGTCCGATTTTCATTCCGCCTTGCGGCCATCCGCACCCAATCTCCGGCGAGTCAGCCCCTGTAACCATGGGTCACGAGTTCTCCGGCGTGGTTTATGCCGTAGGCGAAGGCGTGGACGACATCAAAGTCGGCCAACACGTTGTCGTTGAACCCTACATCATCCGCGACGACGTACCGACCGGCGAAGGCAGCAACTACCACCTCTCCAAAGACATGAACTTCATCGGCTTGGGCGGCTGCGGTGGCGGCTTGTCTGAAAAAATCGCCGTTAAACGCCGTTGGGTACACCCTATTTCCAACAAAATTCCATTGGACCAAGCTGCTTTGATTGAGCCTCTGTCTGTCGGCCACCATGCTTATGTACGCAGTGGCGCGAAAGAAGGCGATGTTGCCTTAGTTGGCGGCGCAGGCCCAATCGGTTTGCTGTTGGCTGCCGTATTGAAAGCCAAAGGCATCAAAGTCATCATCACCGAATTAAGTAAAGCGCGTAAAGACAAAGCACGCGAAGCCGGCGTTGCCGACTACATCCTCGACCCATCCGAAGTCGATGTCGTCGAAGAAGTGAAAAAACTGACCAACGGCGAAGGCGTGGACGTCGCATTCGAATGCACCAGCGTTAACAAAGTGCTGGACACCATGGTCGAAGCATGCCGTCCGACTGCAAAAGTCGTTATCGTATCTATTTGGAGCCACCCCGCCACCATCAACGTCCACAGCGTTGTGATGAAAGAGCTGGACGTGCGCGGCACCATCGCCTACTGCAACGACCACGCCGAAACCATCAAATTGGTTGAAGAAGGCAAAATCAACCTTGAGCCTTTCATCACCCAACGCATCAAACTGGACGAATTGATTTCCGAAGGCTTCGAGCGCTTGATCCACAACAATGAATCCGCAGTAAAAATCATTGTTAATCCCAATCTTTAATCCTAAGGTTTAAAGAATAAACAGGCCGTCTGAAACTTTTCAGACGGCCTGTGTACTTGATAAATTCCCGAATGGCCCAATCCTCTGCCAACCATTCACTTATCAAGAGCAAAATCTCATGAATCCAAAATACGCCCCACTCTTCCAAACATACACCCTCAATAACGGCGTAACCATCAAAAACCGCCTTGTCGTCGCCCCTATGACCCATTTCGGCTCACACGCCGACGGTTTGATCAGCGACCAAGAGCGTACCTTCCTCAGCAACCGCGCAGGCGATATGGGCCTGTTTATCACTGCCGCCACTTTGGTTCAAAAAGACGGCAAAGCCTTTCACGGCCAACCTGAAGCCACAGGCGAACACTGCCTCGACAGCCTGAAAGAAACTGCACAAATCCTGCAACAGCAAGGCGCAAAAGCGATTTTGCAAATCCATCACGGCGGTTCCAAAGCCATTGATGACCTTTTGGACGGTCTCGACAAAATCAGCGCTTCCGCCAGCGAAGCCGAACACGCACGCGAAGCGACCGCAGAAGAAGTCGAGGCACTCATCGCCTCTTATGCGCAAGCCGCCGATTTGGCGCTTCGTGCCGGTTTTGACGGCGTGGAAATCCACGGCGCGAACGGCTATTTAATCCAACAGTTTTACTCCGCCCAAAGCAACCGCCGCAACGACCAATGGGGCGGCAGCTTGGAAAACAGAATGCGCTTCCCACTGGCCGTTGTCGATGCCGTGGTTGCCGTCCGTGAAAAACACCAGCGCGACGACTTCATTATCGGCTACCGCTTCTCCCCTGAAGAACCGGGCGATGACGGCTTAACCATGATCGAAACCGGCGCACTGATTGACGCATTGGTGCAAAAACCGCTGCAATATCTGCACGTTTCCTTGTGGGAATTTAATAAAAAAATCCGTCGCGGCGGCGATACCGCGCAAACCCGTATGCAGTTCATCCACGAACGCATCAACGGCAAACTGCCGCTTATCGGCGTAGGCAACCTGTTTACTGCCGATCAAATTCTGGCCGCTTATGAAACCGGCTGGGCGGAATTTATCGCATTGGGCAAAACCGTTATGCTCAATCCGCACATCGCCACGCAAATCCGTGAAGGCTGCGAAGATGAAATCGAAACACAACTCGATCCGACACGCGCCGACCATTACGGCCTCCCAGACACCTTGTGGGGATTTGCCTCCAGCGGTACGCAATCATGGCTGCCGCCGGTAAAAGGTGCGGAATAGAAACCGATGGATATTTAATCATCGATTCATAGCAAAAGGCCGTCTGAAACTTTTCAGACGGCCTTTGTTTTGGTGCAAACATTGAATTATCAAGCATTTTTTTGTACAATTCCGCATCTTTCAATCTATTGCAGGGCGTGTTGCACACGCCCTTATTTTAGCCTGTTTTCCAACACCCATATCCTTCAGGCCGTCTGAAAAAGCGGCCTGAAACCTTTTACAAAGAAAACCATGTCCCAAGAAATCCTCGACCAAGTGCGCCGCCGCCGCACGTTTGCCATCATCTCCCATCCTGACGCGGGTAAAACCACGCTGACCGAAAAACTGCTGCTGTTTTCAGGTGCGATTCAAAGCGCGGGTACGGTAAAAGGTAAGAAAACCGGCAAATTCGCCACCTCCGACTGGATGGACATCGAGAAGCAGCGCGGCATTTCCGTGGCCTCGTCCGTAATGCAGTTCGACTATAAAGACCATACCGTCAACCTCTTGGACACGCCGGGACACCAAGACTTCTCCGAAGATACCTACCGCGTATTGACCGCCGTGGACAGCGCCTTGATGGTCATCGACGCGGCAAAAGGTGTGGAAGCGCAAACCATCAAACTCTTGAACGTCTGCCGCCTGCGCAATACGCCGATTGTCACGTTCATGAACAAATACGACCGCGAAGTACGCGATTCGTTGGAGTTGCTGGACGAAGTGGAAAACATCCTGCAAATCCGCTGCGCGCCCGTAACCTGGCCAATCGGCATGGGCAAAAACTTCAAAGGCGTGTACCACATCCTGAACGATGAAATCTATCTCTTCGACGCAGGTGGCGAGCGTCTGCCACACGAGTTCGACATCATCAAAGGTATCGACAATCCTGAATTGGAACAACGCTTTCCATTGGAAATCCAACAGTTGCGCGACGAAATCGAATTGGTACAGGCGGCTTCCAATGAATTTAATCTTGACGAATTCCTCGCCGGCGAACTCACACCCGTGTTCTTCGGCTCTGCGATTAACAACTTCGGTATTCAGGAAATCCTCAATTCATTGATTGAATGGGCGCCTGCGCCGAAACCGCGCGATGCGACCGTACGCATGGTCGAGCCGGACGAGCCGAAATTCTCCGGATTTATCTTCAAAATCCAAGCCAATATGGACCCAAAACACCGCGACCGCATTGCCTTCTTGCGCGTCTGCTCCGGCAAATTCGAGCGCGGCATGAAGATGAAACACCTGCGCATCAACCGCGAAATCGCCGCCTCCAGCGTGGTTACGTTCATGTCACACGACCGCGAGCTGGTGGAAGAAGCCTACGCCGGCGACATCATCGGCATCCCGAACCACGGCAACATCCAAATCGGCGACAGCTTTTCTGAAGGCGAACAACTGGCGTTTACCGGCATCCCATTCTTCGCGCCCGAACTGTTCCGCAGCGTCCGCATCAAAAACCCGCTGAAAATCAAGCAACTGCAAAAAGGCTTGCAACAGCTTGGCGAAGAAGGCGCGGTACAGGTTTTCAAACCGATGAGCGGCGCAGATTTGATTTTGGGCGCGGTCGGTGTGTTGCAGTTTGAAGTCGTTACCTCGCGACTGGCCAACGAATACGGCGTAGAAGCCGTGTTCGACAGCGCATCCATCTGGTCGGCACGCTGGGTATCTTGCGAAGATAAGAAAAAGCTGGCGGAATTTGAAAAAGCCAATGCAGGCAATCTGTCGATAGACGCAGGCGGCAACCTCGCCTACCTCGCGCCTAACCGCGTAAACTTAAATCTGACACAAGAACGCTGGCCGGATATCGTATTCCACGAAACACGCGAGCATTCGGTTAAACTGTAAAATGCAAAGGCCGTCTGAAACTTTCAGACGGCCTTTTTTTCATTCAATATCAACCCAATAAATCCCAAGCAAACTTCCCAATGGTCAGGCACAGCAGCAACATAAATCCGTAACGTAGCAGCTTGGTTCCGCCGCGCATTGCCAAGCGCGCGCCGACCACGCCGCCGCATAAATTCGCTACCGCCAACGGTATCGCCCATGCCCACGCGACATGGCCTTGCGGGATAAAAAACGTCAGCGCGGCAAGATTGGTGGTCGAATTGATGACCTTTGCCGAAGCGTTCGCCGCTAAAAAATCATAGCCGTAAAAGCGGACGAATACAAAAGCCAACAAGCTGCCCGTTCCCGGCCCGAACACGCCGTCATAAAACCCGATTAATGCACCGAAAAATAAGCCCCATAAGGTTTCACGGCGCGTCAGCTTTTCAGTGCGCACCGTCTGCCCCAAGTCTTTTTTCAAAAAAGTGTACAAACACATGGCAATCATGATGACCAGCATTGCCGGTTTCATGTATTGCACGGGGAAATACACCACCGTTTTCGCGCCCAAATATGAAGCGGCAAACGCCAACGCCGCGGCAGGCAACAGCATTTTCCACGGCACGGGAATTCGGCGCAGATATTGCCCCGTCGCGGTCAACGTGCCGCAGCAGGAAGCAAATTTATTGACACCCATCACCGAGGCCACAGGCGTAGCGTTTGGCAATAGGTTGAACAATCCGGGAATCTGCAACAGCCCTCCGCCGCCAACCGCCGCATCCATCAGCCCTGCGGCAAAGCCGACCAACACCAGATAATAAAAAAACGAATCTGCAAGCATAATGTCCATCTCTAAAAAGCAAAGCGATTTTGCGCGTATTTGCCTGTCCTGACAACCTACAAGGCCGTCTGAAAAACAAGGAGCCATATCCTGTTTTCAGACGGCCTTTCTTTTTAAATTCAGCCACTCAAATTGCAGCTTAAAAACTTTTCCATTAAAATGCCGCCCCTTATCTTTCCTACACACAACACATTTTATGGAACATTCCACCCCGACCAAACGCACAGCCCACGAACGAATGGGTATCTTCGCGCATTTCATTTTCGCCAGCCGCTGGCTGCAACTGCCGATTTATATAGGCTTGATTATCGCCCAAGTCATTTATGCCTGTAAGTTCCTCAAATCCCTGTGGCACTTGGTATCCAATTTCAGCATCATGGATGAAAACACCATTATGATCGCCGTATTGAACCTGATTGATGTCGTGATGATTGCCAACCTGTTGACCATGGTCATTGTCGGCGGCTACGAAACCTTCGTTTCCCGCCTCCACGTTGACGAACATCCCGACCAGCCCGAATGGCTCAGCCATGTCAATGCTTCGGTTTTAAAGGTTAAGCTGTCGATGTCCATCATCAGCATTTCCTCCATCCATCTGCTGCAAGCCTTTCTCAACGCCGCCAATCTGTCGGAAAAACAAATCATGTGGCAATGTATTACCCACATCTGCTTCCTGATTTCCGCCCTCGCCATGGCTTTAACGGACAAAATCGTGTACAGCACGACACATAAAGCGCATTGATAAAAAACAATCAAAAGGCCGTCTGAAGTGTTTCAGACGGCCTTTTATTATCTGGCAATGTTTACAGCTTATTGCTTACGCTTGTCCCACCAGGCAAACAAGTTACCCAAAACCGTTCCTGACACAGAGTGCCAAACGCAGGCAACGGCGGCGGCAACGGCAGACTCGGCATTACCGGGGAAGAATTTAGCGCTCAAACCGGTGGCAAGTCCGGCATTTTGTACGCCAACTTCGATGGCAAGGGTGCGTTTTTTGGCGGTGTTCATACCGGTCAGCGCGCCGCTGTAATAGCCGAGGATGTAGCCGCCGATGTTGTGGGCAGCGATGGCAAGTACCATCACGAAGGCGGATTCGGCAAATCGGTGCCCATGAACGGCAGCAACGCCGCCGACGATGCAGGCAAACGCAACAACGGCAACGGCAGGCATAATCGCGCGCACGTCTTCAAACCAATGTTTTTTATGCAGCAAGATATTGGCGACAGAACCGATAACGACAGGCAACAGGGTAACGAGCAGCATAAATTTGAACATACCCCAGCCGTCCATTTCGACGGTTTGTCCGACCAAATAAGTCATCCACAGCGGCGTCATCACAGGCGCGAGGACGGTGGAGACGGTGGTCATACCGACTGAAAAGGCGACATCGCCTTTAGCCAAAAAACTCATGATATTGGATGAAACGCCGCCCGGACAAGTACCGACCAAAACCAAACCCAGCGTCAATCCTGGCGACAAGTCGAAGGCTCTGGCAATACCGATGGCAAGCAAGGGCATAATCGTATATTGGGCGATGGCACCGATGAAAATATCGAGCGGACGTTGCGCCAAAATTTGATAATCTTCTTTGCCCAAAGTCATGCCCATACCCAGCATGATGATGCCGAGTACGACGACTTGCGTATCGCCTTTTACCCACGAAAAAGTGGCAGGTTCGATAAAGGCGATGATGGAAGCAAGGACGATGATCAGAGCGGTGAAGCGGGTCATTTGCCGACTGATAGCGGTCAGAAAGTTCATTATTTTTCTCCTGTGTATGTTTTTATCATGACAATAATTGCCATAATTTAACGGATATTAACTTTTATATACAGCTCTGGCAATAACCGCGTTTGATATTTCAAACATGAATGACCTACCCCGCCCTTTATAGTCATAAAACTGAAGGGTGAATAAACTATTTTTCTCGCTCCTTTTTCAATCTTTCATTCCGCCAACGATACCATTCTTCAGGACTCATTTTTTTCCTCATCGGTCATGTTTCCCGAACAGGCGATAATGGTGAAATCTATGACATGCCCATCGTCACGCTCAACAGTAGCAGAAAAAACTTCTTTACCTTGATAGCATAGTGGCCACTCGTCTCGAAGTTGTCCAGTACCGCATTGCGCATGATACGGGCAAGTTGCGTCATCAATGGCTGGGTATTACTTGTACGCTGTGCAATAGCATTTAAGCTTTTTGCAGAGCATCTGTGTTGATTTTTATCTTGACCATCAGTATATTGTCTTTAACAAAGCCGTAAAGCATGGGTTACCAAATGGAAAGGGAGCGGTGGCACAAGCCCCCGTGTGATCCTGTTCGAATCAGGCAAAATGCTTTACGGCTTTTTCCATAACAGTTCAATCGTATTCAAACTAATTATCTAGTTTTGGTCACCAACAACAGCACCGGTATTAACCATATTGGTTAAGAATTTCGCTTTTTTACCAGTAAGCAGATTTCATTCCTCCGCTTTATAATCCATCGTAATAACCAGCTTGCCTTTAATGATCATGCCTGAATCTCTTTGTTTACTTGAAATTGATTGATAAAAGGCCGTCTGAAACTTTTCAGACGGCCTTGTTTTATCTGTTCGTTATCGATTTATTCGATATTTTGAACCTGTTCGCGCATTTGTTCGATTAAGACTTTCAGTTCAACCGACGCTTGCGTGCATTCGGCGGCGATGGCCTTACTGCCCAAAGTATTGGCTTCGCGGTTGAGCTCCTGCATCAGGAAATCCAAACGTTTGCCTACGCTGCCCTTGCCTTCGGTAACAATGCGGCGCACTTCGGCGATATGGGTGCGCAAACGGCTGAATTCCTCATCTACATCGGATTTCTGGATAAACAAAGCAAATTCTTGTTGCAAGCGGTCGTTGTCGATATTGCCGACGGCTTCGGCCAAACGGGTTTTGACTTTGTCCATATGCGCTTGCAGAAGGCTTGGGAACAATTCGTTCAAAGCGTCCACAATCTCTTCCATGCCGTCCAGACGTTGCAGCAGGTGTTCGCCCAGTTTTTTGCCTTCGCGTTTGCGGGCGGCTGTGAACTCTTTCAAAGCGCCGGTCAATAAATCTTTGACACCTTTCGCCAAAGCCTCGGAGTCTTCGCTCTGGCCTGCCAAAACGCCGGGGAAACGCAAAACGTCGGCCACGCTCAGCTTGCCGAAATTGTGTTCCTTGCGCCATTCTTTGTTCAAATGCGCCAGCTGTGAGACCAAATCCTGATTGACTTCCAAAGTCTGCCCGCCCGAAGCCGCATCTTGCAGCTGGACGCGGCACTCCAATTTACCGCGTGCCACAGCCGCGGCAATCTGTTCGCGCAATGCGCCTTCCAAATAACGCAACTCTTCCGGCATACGGAATTGGACATCCAAATAACGATGGTTGACCGCGCGGATTTCCAAATTAATCCGCTTGCCGCCGCATTCGCCTGCGGCATTGGCAAAGCCGGTCATGCTGTGGATTTGAATAATTCGTCTTGTAGCCATGGTTTTACTCCGTTTCCAAATACGAGTGAAAGTACGGATACTATAACACACCCGACCGACGATTTTCAGACGGCCTTTGGTGCCAAATTCCTCTATAATTCAAGGCAGCCTATTTTTTATTCCCCCAAAGGACCATCATGAGCGACTACACCCGCACCGGCCGCGCCGCCGACAGCCTGCGCAACATCAAAATTACCCCCAATTTCCTGCCACACGCCGACGGCTCCTGCCTTATCGAGTGTGGCAACACCAAAGTGATTTGCACTGCCTCCATCGATGAAAACGTTCCCCCTTTCCTACGCGGTAAAGAACAAGGCTGGGTGACTGCCGAATACGGCATGTTGCCGGCTTCCACCGCCTCCCGTATGCGCCGCGAGGCCGCCGCGGGCAAACAGTCCGGTCGCACACAAGAAATCCAACGCCTGATCGGCCGCTCGCTGCGTGCCGTCGTCGATATGGAAAAACTCGGCGAACGCCAAATCCTGATTGACTGCGACGTCATCCAAGCCGACGGCGGCACGCGTACCGCCTCCATTACCGGTGCCTACGTTGCCCTGCAAATCGCCGTGGACAAACTCCTTTCAGACGGCCTTATCAGCGAAAATCCGATCCGTGAAGCCGTTGCCGCCGTTTCTGCCGGTGTGGTGGGTGGTGTACCGCTTTTAGACTTGGACTATCCCGAAGATTCAGGATGTGACAGCGACGTTAACATCATCATGACCGCATACGGCAAAATCATCGAAATCCAAGGCACAGCCGAAGGCGCACCGTTTAGCATCGAAGAATTGGGCAAGCTGATTGCCTTGGCGCATAAAGGCATTGCCGAATTGGTTCAACACCAGCAGGCCGCCCTTTTGGCCCGATAATCAGCAAGGCCGTCTGAAAACTTTCAGACGGCCTTTTTTAACCAAACCCCTTTATGCGTATTTACTCAAAAAAGCGCGTCCCATCCTTGAATTTCATGTAAAAAATAGTAATAATAACCCTTTTTCCAGCAAACCAAGCTGCCCGACAACCCCCACAAGAAAGCACGAAACATGGCGTTAATCGTACATAAATACGGCGGCACATCAGTAGGCTCGCCCGAACGCATCAAAAACGTAGCCAAACGTGTCGCCAAAGCCCGCGCCGAAGGACACGACATCGTAGTCGTCGTATCCGCCATGAGCGGCGAAACCAACCGACTGGTCGCACTGGCGCACGAAATGCAAGAGCATCCCGATCCGCGCGAGCTGGACGTCGTCCTTGCCACCGGCGAACAAGTAACCATCGGCCTACTGGCCATGGCCCTGAAAGACATTGGCATTGACGCCAAAAGCTACACCGGCTGGCAAGTCGCCCTCCAAACCGACACTTCCCACACCAAAGCCCGCATCGAAAATATCGACGACGAAAGAATGCGTGCCGATTTGGCCGCCGGTAAAGTCGTTATCGTAGCCGGTTTCCAAGGCATCAGCAGCGAAGGCAATATCTCAACCCTCGGCCGTGGCGGTTCGGACACTTCCGCCGTTGCCATCGCCGCAGCCCTCAAAGCCGACGAATGCCAAATTTACACCGACGTGGACGGCGTTTACACCACCGACCCGCGCGTCGTACCCGAAGCGCGCCGCATGGATACGATCACTTTTGAAGAAATGATCGAATTGGCCAGTCTCGGCTCAAAAGTTTTACAAATCCGCTCCGTAGAATTCGCCGGAAAATACAAAGTGCGCCTGCGCGTACTCAGCAGCCTGCAAGATGGCGGCAACGGCACCCTGATTACCTTTGAAGAGGACGACAACATGGAAAGAGCAGCCGTAACTGGTATCGCATTCGACAAAAACCAAGCACGCATCAACGTACGCGGCGTACCTGACAAACCCGGCGTTGCCTACCAAATCCTCGGCGCAGTTGCCGATGCCAACATCGAAGTCGACATGATCATCCAAAATGTCGGCAGTGAAGGCACAACCGACTTCTCCTTCACCGTTCCACGCGGCGACTACAAACAAACCATCGAACTCCTGCAACAACGCCAAGACAGCATCGGCGCCGCTTACATCGACGGCGACGACACCGTATGCAAAGTCTCCGCAGTCGGCTTGGGCATGCGTTCACACGTCGGCGTAGCCGCCAAAATCTTCCGCACCCTCGCAGAAGAAGGCATCAACATCCAAATGATTTCAACTTCCGAAATCAAAGTATCCGTCCTGATTGACGAAAAATACATGGAACTGGCCACCCGCGTTCTGCATAAAGCATTCGACTTGGGCAACTAATTCCAGCCAATCAAAAGGCCGTCTGAAACTTTATTGTTTCAGATGGCCTTTTTATTCCTATCGCATCAACCAACAATATCTTAATAAAAAAATCTACTTTAGTTCAAAACAGCATAGCCAACCTTATTACCCTTGTTAATTTCATTATGCATTCAAAAATTTATAACCATCCATCTTTGCCGTTTAATTCCAAAAACATACCACTTAACCTAATTTATGAAAAATAAACAAATTTGTAATAAAATAGAACAAAAGTACAAATAATTATCTACACTCATCAATAAAAACAAATTTTCCCGTTTCCCCTAACTTAAGAAGGAATCCTAATATGAACGTATTAAACAAATTCGGTATGCTGATCTTGTCCGCTTCCCTACTGGCAGCCTGCGGCGACTCCGGCAATAAAGGCAGCAGCGACAAACCGGCAGAACAAGTTGCCCAAAGCGAATCTAGCCCGGCCAACAAATACGAAAAAGCCCTGAGTGAATTCCCGGAAGCAGATCCTAAACTGGCCGAACCTATCGTCATTTCCGATAAAAAATCTCCAGACGGTCTTGCCGAATTGCAAAAATTCATTCACTTCACAACCGGTGAAGAAGCTCAAAAAATTACTCAGCTAGGCCTAGAATTGCAAAACTTGGCTAACCAAAATAAAGAAAAAGAAGCTTTGGAGCAGATGAACAAACTGACTGCCGCACTGGAACAATTCCATCAGAGCGCAGCTGCCCTCGACATCAAAGATCCTGAAATCAAAGCAGTTCTGGATCGTGCATTACAAGTCAGCAGTGCTGCCAACAACATGATGATTTATGCTGGCAAACATGCTTCTGAGCTGACTATCAACGGCAAAGATAAAGATTCGCTCAAATTTGCCAATGATTTCCAAGAAAAATCTCAAAAATTGCAAGAAACCCTGCGTGCAGCCAATCAAGAAATACAAAAAGCTGCCGAAGCTTTAGGCAAAAAATACTCCCAATAAGCCTATTGTTTCCGATAAATAGCGGTGGTATCGGCAACATCGATACCACCTTTCCAAACCCTAAGTCAGGTTGAACACAATGAACAATCTTAATCCTTCACTCCCCTGCCCACACTGCCATGCCCCGATCCAAGGCGGATTGGTTAAAGGTTTGGCCGCAGTCAAAGAATGCCCTTCCTGCCATAAAAAAGTCAAATTCAAAAAACCGCCTGTTGGCGAATATTTCAAAGCTTTACTGAAGCCTTTTGCTATTTTTGTAGTAGTTGTCTGCATCGTAGCGGCAATACTGATCAGCCTGTTTGGTACATTTCCCCCATATATCAGTACGGCATTAGTTATAGGCTTTCTCGTCTACTACATTATCCCGATTCAAAACAAACTTTCATCTTTTGAAAAAGACGAATAAACATATACTTTGCCCATCCAACCCGCTTTTCCGGATGGGCAATACTTTATACGGCCCAATAAAAAATAATGAAATCGTCCCCATTTTCTTGTCCTCATTGTTCCAATCCGATTCGGGGTAGTGCATTCAAAGGACTGAAAAGCATTAAAGAGTGCCCGACCTGCCACAAAAAAGTCCGCTATAAGCAGCCGACTGCAAAAGAAATCCGCCAAGCGACATGGAAAAAGAGCGTTATTTTCCTTGCCCTGCTGACCTTATACCTTGCCTTTCTGATTGCACTATTTCGCGCAGATATTCCTTTTGCGTATCTCATCCTCCCTATCATGCTCTATTTGATTGCAGTCTTCCAGCCTGCCATTATCAAGCTTTCTTCATTTGAGAAAGACGAATAGCCTGCTTTCAGACGGCCATCGCCTTCAATAACAAGGTTTGGCCGATACAGATTTTAATCCTGATCCTCGATATTCTGTCCAAGGCTTTTATTACATGAAACGTCCAGTCCCTGTTACCATCGCCGCAGCTCTCTATTTCATCCTAACTGCCCTTGTCTGCTTTACCACTGTTGCTCTTGCGATTTATTCGGGCGATTTACTGATAGAAGTTGCAGCCTTGGCATTCCCTTTCCTGCCTTGGTGGCTGTCTATGCCCCTATACTTCATCCTCCTTTCCTTACCGGTATTTATTGCCGTCGGTCTGCTTTCAGGCAACCGTTCTGCCCGTTGGCTGGCTATTGTGCTGGCGGCCGCTTCGCTAATCATGGCGTATAGCGATATGGCGAGCTATAGTTCTCAACAAATCATTATTCAATCCATTCTCCACCCTGTTTTGCTGCTCCTCATCTTCAATCCGGTATCCAACCGCTATTTCGCCAATGCGGCCTCA
The DNA here is from genome assembly GCF_003044645.1 of Neisseria subflava. Lineage (GTDB taxonomy): Bacteria > Pseudomonadota > Gammaproteobacteria > Burkholderiales > Neisseriaceae > Neisseria > Neisseria subflava_B. Next base: position 70,799 of record NZ_POXL01000009.1, on the reverse strand, counting down.
AAAACCGAATCCTGAACCATCGGATTTTGACTTCAAAAAACTTAAGGCCGTCTGAAACCCTTGCCCTTACGCAAATCTTTTTCAGACGGCCTAAAATAGAATGGCCTTTTCAGACTGTCTTTTCCTAAGGCAGCCCTTCATACAAGCAATAATGCGTTTCCTTTAGCAGCTTTAAATACCAAACTGTAAGCAAACAAACCCATGAAATCAGTTTTTCCTATTTTCTTTATCCTGCTCAACTTATTCTTCATCCTTTATTTGCCACGCAAACTATCCATATGGGCCCGGTTTGCGCTTTACCTGTCTATCGGAGGGCTGTTTTATTTATGGATGTCCAACAAATCTGCCCTGACCTCCCTATTTGCACACACCCTGTTATTGCAGCCATTCGACGTATTTCATGAGACAATCGGTTTTTCATTATTGGTTACAGTCTTCCTCAATCTGTTTAACTTGCTTGCCGTACCTTCGATTGTCCGTTTCCCCAACTTAATCCTCAAAAATCCCCAACACCACCATCAGTCTGTTCAATGGTATCTTGCCAATACTTCCCTTTTCGAACGCTTTTTCCGCTATTTCTACTCTTTCTGCTGTTGTCTCATATTTTATGGCATATGGCGCGAAGCCTTCCGATAATCAATCTAAAAAATAAAGGGACATCAACAAAATGTCCCTTTGTTTATATTCAGACGGCCTTGAATATCTTCAACACTCAATCCTTCCCTTCTCTCGAAAAATGCTCAATCTCGAATCCACTCTGACGATACGCTCGGAAACGGTCTCGGGCTTCGGCCAAATCTTCTAAGCTGTTGCCCACAATTTCAAGGATACGGTTTGGAATGGCCGGAGCTTGGCTCCAGAAATCGGCAGACAGGTTTAAAACCGTGCAATCCTGCGGAATATTCGGCAATACATTTCCAAACGCAAGCAATACCGGCGTTTCAGACGGCATGGGGTCGGTAGGCAGCCAAACTTCATGCGGAATAAAGCTTTCGGGAATCTGCTGCCATAAATCAACGTCTAGTTGCTGCATGGCCGCAGCAGAATCCGACCACACCAAAATCTGCCCACCATCGCGTATGGCGCGCGCAATCAAGCGGCAGGAAAAGGCGGCCGGCTGGGCGACGTGTGTATAAAAAGTGGCTTTAGGCATGGCGTATTCTTTCGTTTGAGCAATGGATTTGCTGTTTTCAGACGGCCTTTTTGGTTTTCAACAATCTCAAGGCATTGCCCAACACCAGCAGCGAGCTGAAACTCATGCCGAGCGCGGCGATCCACGGGGTAACGTAACCAAACACGGCCAGCGGAACGGCAACCAGATTGTATGCGCTCGCCCAAGTCAGGTTTTGGCGGATGATTTGATGGGTGCGGCGTGCCTGTTTCATCATCACGGGCAAAACGTTCAAATCATCATTGAGCAAAACCACATCCGCACCATCTCGCACCACATCAGCACTCGTGGCCACGGCAGCCGACACATCGGCTTGGGCAAGGACGGGGGCATCGTTGATCCCGTCGCCGATCATCATGACTTTACATCCTTGTTTTTGCAGATTTTCTACATAAGCCAGCTTGTCTTCCGGCGTGGCTTCGGCACGATAGGCATCCAAACCCAGCTCTTGCGCAACTTGGGCTACGGCAGCTTGACGGTCGCCGCTTAAAAGGTGCAGACGGATACCGTGCTGTTTCAGGTTTTGCAACATTTCAGCGGCGCCGTCTTTGATTTGGTCTTCCAGTAAAAAGGCCGTCTGAAAACCGCTTTGATTGCCCAAGAAAATAATGCCGCCTGTGTGGTCGATATGGGCAAATGCTTCGGGAAGATTACCGGCAATTTCCGAGACAAACGCTGCTTTGCCCAAAGCCCAAACTTGGGTTTCGCCATCAAATTCGATTTGCGCGCTGACGCCGTGTCCGATACGGTTAACCCGTTGTTGCACTTTCACATCAAGCGCGGATACAGGGCCGTCTGAAAGCGTATGATTCAAAATGGCACGGGCGATGGGGTGTTCGGATTGCTGTTCCAATGTTTGGGCAATGGCAAGGGCCTGGGCCTCGTTCAGACGGCCTGCAGATAATATACGGCTGACGGAAAGCTGCCCTTTGGTCAGCGTACCGGTTTTATCGAATACGACATCGTCAATTTGGGCAAGCGTTTCCAGGCTTTGTTTTCCGCTGATGAGAATGCCGTCTTTGGCCAGCGCACCGGTAGAAGCAGCCAGCGCGGTCGGCGTGGCAAGCGACAAGGCACACGGACAGGTAATGACCAGCAGGGCAACGGTAATCCATAAGGCTGTGTGCGCGTCGGCATACCAAGCCCAGCCGATAAAAACAGGAATGGCAAGCAAGAGTTCGCCAAACACAAAACTGGACGCGTATTTTTCGGCCAACTCGGCGGCACGCGGTTTTTGCGCCAGCGCACGGTCGAGTAGTTTGACGATATGGGACAGGCGCGTGTTGCCGCCGGTATGGTCGGTGCGGATGATTAAAGGGCTGCTGGTGTTGAGCGTGCCGGCGGTTACTTTTTCAGACTGCCTTTTCACGATGGGAAGGCTTTCGCCGGTCAACATGGCTTCGTTAACTTCGCTCTCGCCGGACAAAACCGTACCGTCCACCGGAATGACTTCGCCGGGTTTCACAACAATCGTATCGCCGATATTGAGGCGGACGACTGCGGCTTCCTCGATGGCTTCGCTTTCTGGATAAGACGGCAAACGGTGGCAGAATGCCGGAACCAGTTTGACCAACCGCTCCGCCGCATCGCCTGCTTTGCGTCGGGCAATCTGTTCCATAAAACGCCCGCCCAACAGGAAAAACAGCAGCATGGCGATGGATTCAAAATACATGCCCTGCCCTGCGTTGGTAGCCAGGCTGTAAATACCGGCGATAAAGGTCATCACAATGGCAATGGCAATCGGCGTATCCATGCCGACACGGCGGTTTTTCCAGTCGCGCCACGCGCCGCGGTAAAACGGCAACGCGCTGTAAAACACAACGGGCAACACCATCAAAAAGCCGCCCCAATGCAGGATTTCCAAATAAAGCGGCTCGATGTCGCCGCCGTAAAAATAAGTCGGCAGGGCAAACATCATCGTCTGCATCATACCCAGTCCGGCCACGGCCAATCTGACGATAAACTGCTTACGCTCCTTCTGCGCCTGCACTTCGATTTTTTGCGCATCATAAGGCGCGGCGGTATAACCGGTTTGGCAGATTTTAAGCAAAATGTCCGACAATTCGATGTGGGCGCTGTCCCACACCACGCGGCAGCGGTGGGTGCTGTAATTCAAATCCACGCGCACTACGCCCTTCATGCGCAACAACTGCTGCTCAATCAGCCACACACATGCGGCGCAGGTAATGCCGCCCAGCATCAACACCGTCTCGCGCTCATCCCCTGCGCCGACCTCGACAAAATCTGCCTGCACTTCGGGCAAATCATAAAGTTTTAATTGCGACAACACTTCCGGTGGCGGCAATTCGGATTTTTCCGCGTCTGCGGTACGCTGTTTGTAATAATTGCCCAAACCTGCATCGATGATACTCTGCGCCACCGCTTGGCAACCGGCGCAGCAGGTTTCGTGTTCTTCGTCTTCAAAACGAACCGTCAGATGCAGATGCTCCGGGACTTCAAGTCCGCAATGGAAACAGTTTTTTTGGGGATGTGTGGAAGATGTCATAATGTGTACGATTTATTTTTCAGACGGCCTGAAACAATCGTTTCAGGGTGTTACATTTTAGCAAAAAGCGTTTTTCCGCCTCATTTCATTTACTTTTGAATTAATAGACTGTCGAATTTTATAAAAAATATGGAAAACAAAGTATTGACCGTTTATCAAATGATGAACGGTAACATATAAATACCGTTTATCCTTAAAAACCTCCAATTATTTTAATGTAAAAATGGAACTTTTTTAAAAACTCCAATACATTTTTTATTGACCTTAATCCATTTAAGCAGCATACTTTAGGCATTCCGCGAAGACGGAAATAAAAAAACACACATTTACTTATAAAACTAACTTATTGGGAAACCTCACCATGATTGATCGCCTTATGCCTATCTTTGCCGTTATCGGCATTTTGTCCAGCACCGTATACCTGAGCCTCGCCGCTTGGATGCTTTACGAAAGCGTGTTCAAAAAGAAAAGCCCTCTGTCGGCATAATCCTCAGATTTAGAATTTTACGGTAAGGCCGTCTGAATATTCAGACGGCCTTGTTTCATTTAAACATCAAGCATTCGGCTGTACGGCCAATTCAATCATTGCTTCGCGCAAACCGTCCAAGCCCAAACTTTCTGCAACGGAAACATTCACACCGACGGCATGCCCGGAATTGTCGCGCAAAATGCCTGCTTCACGCACACCCGACGGCAGCAAATCAATTTTGTTGTACACCACCAATTGCGGAATTTCATGCGCGCCGATTTCTTCCAAGACTTCGTTGACATCGTCCATCTGCCGTTCAAAATCGGGATTGGACGCATCAACGACGTGCAGTAGCACATCCGCCATCGCCGTCTCTTCCAAGGTGGCGGAAAACGCCGACACCAGCTTGTGCGGCAAATCGCGGACGAAGCCGACGGTATCGGTCAAAATCACGCTCGCCTCATGCGACAGGAAAAGCCGGCGCGCAGTGGTATCTAAAGTAGCGAACAATTGGTCTTTCGCCAATACGTCTGCTTTAGTCAAGCGGTTGAACAGGCTGGATTTTCCGGCATTGGTATAGCCGACAATGGCAAAGGTTTTCAGACGGCCGCTCATGCGCGATTTGCGGCGCGTGGCGCGTTGTTTGCGGACATCGGCAAGCTGTTTTTTCAATGCCGTGATTTTTTGTCCGATTAAACGGCGGTCGGTTTCCAGCTGGGTTTCGCCCGGCCCTTTCAAGCCGATGCCGCCCTTCTGACTTTGCAGGTGTCCATAACCGCGTACCAACCGTCCGCTCAAATGGTTCAACTGAGCCAGCTCCACCTGCAACTTACCTTCCTGCGATTGGGCGCGTTTAGCAAAAATCGCCAAAATCAAACCCACTCTGTCGAGTACGCGGCATTGAAGCTCTTTTTCCAGATTACGCTCTTGTGTCGGCGTGAGTTCGTGATTGAACACGACCAGCCCGACATCATGCTGCTTGACCACTGCCGCCAACTCTTCCGCCTTGCCCGTACCGACAAACAAAGCCGGATGCGGTTTATCGCGGCGTGAAGTTTCGATAGAAACCAAATCGCCGCCGGCCGCGCCCACCAATTCTGCCGCTTCGGTCAAGGCCGTCTGAAAGCCGCGCTCGCGCGTTTCGTTTGCGCCGGAATAGTCCGCCGTCAACATCACGCCGACCAAGAGGACGCGTTCGGGCTTTTCCAAAGATTTATCGACGGAAAACAGATTGCGCTTGCTCAAAAAATTTCCTTTCAGACGGCCTTATGGTCGGGGCAAAGTCCTGATTAACGGTTTTTCAAAATATCGGCAAAATATTCGGTCACTTCTGCCAAACGTCCACCCTGCTCGGCATAAGGCTGCATGACGGCTACCAGCTGCTCTAATACTTCGCGCGTTTCGGTTTGCGCATGTTCGCGGTAGAGCCACATATTTTGCATGGTCACTGTGGTCAATACCTCGCGTACATTAAGCAAGAGCAAGTGGCGGCAAGACTCATAGCCTTGGCGCAAATCGCCGGCCGCATAGGCGGTAACCGACAATTCATAATCGATGTCCAACTGATAAACATTGCTTTGGACAAAAAGAATATCGTCTTTTGGGAACGGGATACGTTTCGCCATCAGGCCGATTGCATGGGAAATGCGGTATTTCCCTTCCTGACGCAGCATGGTTTGCGCAAGGTAGAGACACTCGGCACGGCGCGGGTTGTAATCGTAGCCTGCCAACCAAGTTGCCAAGGCTTCATCGCGTTTGCCCATTAATTTGTAGCACTCGCCCAGCTGTTGGTAAGAAACCGTCACTTCCTCTATCCAACCGCCCAACTCGATGCGTTTTTTAAACCATTCGCTCGCACGCTCGGGCATATCAGAATCCCAATAAGAGCGCGCCGCGTAAAAGGCGTAACGCGGTTTCAGGTCTTCATCTTCAGGGCTGTAAAACGCTTTTTCCAAAGAAACCGCGTCAAGCAGGTATTTGTTCGCCATATTGCTGCGTGCGCCGAAACGGCCGCTGAGAACCGTATAGTCGCCATGAAGCGTGGCTTCGCTGGTATCTTGTTTGTCGGTTTCAATAAACTCGTGCAACACGCCGCGCCAGTAGAATGTACCGTCATTGCGCAACAACAGCGGACGGTAATAAACCACGCTGCCCATGGCATTTCTCATGCGGAGGCGGTAACGGTCGGCTGTCAGCTCGGGCAATTCCAATTTGCCTTCAAAGCGGTCGTCCGCATCAAAAATCAACACGTAATCGGTTTTGTCTTTTGCGTGTTTCAACGCTTGATTGCGGTTGTATGCAAAATTTTGCCAACCATCATGATGAATCTCGCCCGCGATGCCCTTTGCATCGAAAAAGCGGCGGATCACGCCGACGGTATCATCGGTCGAGCCGGTGTCGCTGATGACATAGTAGTCAAGTTTGATGTGGTCGGTGATGTTGGCCAGTGTTTCTTCGATGATTGCCGCTTCGTTTTTGACAATCATATTCAAGCAGATGGTTTGGGACATTTTCAATAGCCGCATTGGTTTGGAAAGGTATTATTTTACTTTAGCATTTTGTTTTTTGCACACAAAATACTCAGGCCGTCTGAAGATTGCCTTTCAGACGGCCTGAAGTTTATTTTGCCTTATCTTTTTTCCTGACGGCGTATCAGATACACCGCCAACAGTGCAAACAAAACCGTCGGCAATGCGCCTGCCAAAAACGGCGGCACGCCGTACAACTGGCTGGTAAAGCCGAAGAGCCGTCCGGCAAAGTGAAACAGCAAACCGAGACAGATACCGCCGAAAAGTTTCAAGCCCATATTGCCGTGGCGCGTGGTTTGCGGGGTAAAGGCGAAGGCAACAAGCGCCATCACCCATGCGGCAACGGGATACACCAGCTTGCGCCACCATGCGATGGCATAGACTTGGGTATTTTGGTTGTTTTTTTCCAGATGGTCGATATAGGTAGTCAATTCACCGACAGACATTTGGTCGGGCTTGACGAGCAATACATCCATCAGGTTGCGCTTGACGGAAATCGGCCAGTTTTCTTCGGCGGCAGTAGAAACCTCGACTTTATCTTCGCCCAATATGCTGCGGCGGATATTTTTCAGCTGCCAGCTGCCGTCTGGATTCAAAACGGCAGATTCGGCTTCCGCCGCTTGGGTCAATTCGTTTTTATCGTTGCGCTGCCAAATTTTGATGCCCAAAAGCGTATGGTCGGGCAACATTTCGCGCACGTTGATAATGCTGTTTTTTTCTTTCAGCCAAAGGCCGGTATTGCCGGTACTGATTTTGCCGTTGATCGCAGCGGCTTTAATGTTTTCGGCTTTTTGGCTCAGCGTGGGGGCAACCCATTCGCCAAGAGCGACGGTGGCAATGGCGAAAATCAAACCGAACTGCGACAGAATCAACAGCAGCTTTTTGGTGCTCATGCCGCTGGCTTTGATAACGGTCAGCTCGCTGCCGGAAGCCAGTTGGCTGAGAGAAATCAGGCCGCCGATCAAAACGGCGAGCGGCATCAGTTCATAGGCGCGCGCAGGCATCTGCATTAAAACATACTGCCCCAATTTTGCGCCGTTATAGCTGCCTTTTCCAAGATCGCCGACTTCGTTGATGATTTCAAAAAAGCTGTACAAAGCGAGGAAGGCAAGGAGGGCGTAAACCGCCATAACCGCCATTTGACGGATGATGTAACGTGAAATCAGGTTCATTTTCCGCCTTTCAATGTCAGACTTTTGGCAACCGCCTGCCAAAAGGGTTGGCTAGGCATACTGCGTACGCGCAGCAGGACGACGGCAATCACAAACATGATGATGTGCATAGGCAGCAGTCCGAGCCAAAAATGGATTTTGCCGTCTTCTACAGCATTGCGCAGGAAGGTCAGCCCGTTTTGGTAAACCAAAAACAAACCGATGGCAATCAAGATATTGTAGGTGTGGCCGCTGCGCGGATTGAAATAGGAAAGCGGCACGGCAAGCAGGCACAGCAACAAAACGCTGACGGTCAAGGAAATACGCCACATCAATTCCGCTTGGTGTTGGGGATTGCTGCTGCCAATCAGTTGTGCGGTCGGAATGGTTCGGCGGTGTGAAACAGGGTCGATGAGTTTGGGCGTGGTGCTGATAATCAGGCTGAGGTGTTGGAAAGAAACGCGGTTGTAATCGGCTTTGCCGGGCGTACCGCTGTAACGGTAGCCGTCACGCAATTCAAGCGTACGTTTGTTGTCGGTCAGCGAAAAATTGCCCTCTTTGGCAAAAACGATATTGTCGTTGCCGTTTTTGTCCTGCTCGCGCAGGAACAGGTTTTTCATGATGCCTGATTCGGTATCGAAGGTTTCGACAAAATAAACCCTGCCGTTGCGCTTGCCCAAATTATTGAACTCTCCGGCTTCCACCAAAGATAATTCCTGCTTCTGCTTCAAAATTTCGGCATATTCGCGGCTGCGCAACTCTGCCCACGGCATTACCCAAAGCTGCATGACGGCAATCAGGATGGCAAACGGCACGGCAAACTGCATGACCGGGCGTATCCATTGTTTCAATGCCAATCCGCAGGAAAGCCAAACCGACATCTCGCTGTCGCGCCAGTAGCGGGTCAATACGGTCAACGTACTGATAAATGCGGTCAACACCAGCAAAAGCGGTGTCATGCCGATTACCCAGAAGCCGACTAAGGCCAACACGGCATCGATGGCGACACGCCCGTCGGCTGCGCGGCCAAGCAGGTTGATGGCCTGCGTGGACACCAATACCGCCAAGAGGACGACAAAGATGCCGACGGCGGTAAAGGAAAGTTCTTTAATAAAGTTTCTTTGGTAAATCATAAGATTGAGCGTGGTATACGGTTTATGGGAAACCTATATTTATTAATAAGGCTTCAGACGGCATGACACAAATGGAGTACAATGATTTTCATCTGTTCGGACGGTTGGTCACAAGCCGTCTGAACAACCGACAACCGTTCCAATCAGGAGAATAAACGTGAAATTTAGCACAAAAGCCGAAACTTTGCAGGCTCAACAGACAGGTGCGCAATTATTTGTCTGCGCCGAAGCATCGCAACTGAGCAACCCGACTGCTCTCGCCCTCTTCGCCTCCCTTGAAGAAGGTCAAAATTTCGCCGACACCAAAATCCCGACGGACAACGGTTTGCAAGCCATTGCCGTTGCCCGCCTCGAAAAAACCGACCGCACTGCGCTAAACAAAGCCGCAGCCGAAGCCGCCAAATGGGCGCAAAATCAAGAAACGGTCAATGTGGACGTTCATGCCTTTGAAGAAGCGCAAGCAGCAGCTGTTGCCGAAGCGTTTGCGATTGCGTTCGGCAATGCCGCCTACCGTTTTGACCGCTACAAAAAAGAAGCCAAACCGGCCAAATTTGTAGAAGCCGTGTTCCACAGCGCACACGAAGCCGCCGTCAAAGAAGCCCTGCGCGTTGCCGAAGCGCAAGTTTACGGACAAAGCCTCTGCCGCGACTTGGGCAATGCCGCACCAAACGAATGCACGCCTGAATTCCTCGCGCGTACCGCCAAAGCCGAAGCCGAAAAATTGGGCGCACACGCTAAAATCATCGAAAAAGACTACATCAAAGAAAACATGGGTTCGTTCTGGTCTGTCGCCAAAGGCAGCGTCGAAGATCCATATTTGGTCGAACTGAGCTATTTTGGTGCGGCCGACAAAGAAGCCGCGCCTGTGGTATTGGTCGGCAAAGGCATTACCTTCGACACCGGCGGCATTTCCCTCAAACCCGGCCTGAACATGGACGAAATGAAGTTCGACATGTGCGGCGCGGCAACCGTCATCAGTACCTTCTGCGCCGCCGTCAAACTGCAACTGCCGATCAACCTCATCGCCGTCGTCGCCACTTGTGAAAACATGCCTTCCGGCGCGGCCAACAAACCGGGCGACGTCGTGAAAAGCATGAAAGGCTTGACCATCGAAGTGTTGAACACCGATGCCGAAGGCCGTCTGATTTTGTGTGACGCGCTCACTTACGCCGAACAATTCAAACCCAAAGCCGTTATCGACGTTGCCACTCTGACCGGCGCGTGCATCATCGCCTTGGGTCATGACGTCAGCGGCGTGATGGGCAACAATCAAGATTTGGTCGACAGCCTGCTGGCCGCTTCCCGCAACGTGGACGACAAAGCATGGCAACTGCCGCTCTTTGAGACCTACAAAGACCAACTCAAATCCAACTTTGCCGACATTCCAAACATCGGCACGCCGGGTGCAGGCACGATTACCGCCGCAACATTCCTGTCTTACTTTACCGAAGACTATCCATGGGCACACCTTGATATCGCAGGTACTGCATGGAAATCCGGCGGTGAAAAAGGCGCGACCGGCCGTCCTGTTCCTTTATTGTTGAACTATTTGCGCAATGTGAAATAAATCTTGGGGGGAAGCCTGCGGGGTTACACATTTCAACCCCGCAGGCCGTCTGAAAACGGAATCCGCATTATCTGACTCAACCTGACAAACGGAGAACCACCATGAAACCACTATTTGCCGCATTATCTGTCGCCCTTCTGCTCGGCACATCCATAAGCGCTCAAGCTGCCGAACAAACCACCCCCACCAACCGCAGCATCCAAGTGTACAAAAAAGCCGACTTAGCTGAATGGAACCGCGAAAACGCAGCCGGAGGCCAAGGCCCGCTGCTCGGCAGCTTTGCCTTCACGCGCCATCAAACCGCCGACCAAGACGCATTCAAAGAAATCGGCTGGCTCACATTACCGCCGGGTGCTTCCATCGGTCAGCACAAACATACCGGCAATGAAGACATTTACATCATCGTATCCGGCAAAGGCCTGTTTACCGATAGCGAAGGCAAACAAACCGAAGTCGGCGCCGGCGACATTACCATCGCCCGCCCCGGCTAGTCCCATGCTCTCAAAAATATCGGCAAAAAGCCTTTGGTATTCCTTGATCTGATTGCAGAGACCGCTGGTGCTAAAACTGCCGAAACCAAGTAATACTTTCAATGAAAGCAAACAATCTGCCATGACTTTCTGCCTTACCCAAACCAGGCAGCAGAGAGATTGTTCCGTTTTCATTTAAACCTGCATACAAGCTAAAGGCCGTCTGAAAACCACGCTTCGTTTTCAGACGGCCTTTTTTCTCAAAAATCTTATCATATAAACAATGAAATGTTATATAATAACAGCCTTTCGAAATATGATGAGAAACTAAAATGACACAAACCACACTCAAACCCATTGTTTTATCTATTCTTTTAATCAGCACCCCCATCCTCTCCCAAGCGCATGAAACCGAGCAGTCTGTTGACTTGGAAGAGGTTACAGTCGTCGGTAAAAGCCGTCCGCGCGCCACATCGGGGCTGTTGCACACTTCGACTGCCTCCGACAAAATCATCTCCGGCGATACCTTGCGCCAAAAAGCCGTCAACTTGGGCGATGCTTTAGACGGCGTACCGGGCATTCATGCCTCGCAATACGGCGGCGGCGCGTCCGCCCCCGTCATTCGCGGCCAAACAGGCAGACGGATTAAAGTGTTGAACCATCACGGCGAAACCGGCGACATGGCGGATTTCTCGCCCGACCATGCCTTGATGGTGGACAGTGCCTTGTCGCAACAGGTCGAAATCCTGCGCGGCCCGGTTACGCTCTTGTACAGCTCGGGCAATGTAGCCGGTTTGGTCGATGTTGCCGATGGCAAAATTCCCGAAAAGATGCCTGAAAACGGCGTATCGAGCGAAGCCGGATTGCGTTTGAGCAGCGGCAATTTGGAAAAACTGACATCCGCAGGCATCAATATCGGTTTGGGCAACAACTTCGTGCTGCATACCGAAGGCTTGTACCGCAAATCGGGCGATTACGCCGTACCGCGCTATCAAAAAGAAGAAGGCCGTCTGAAACGACTGCCCGACAGCCATGCCGATTCAAAAACAGGCAGCATCGGCCTGTCTTGGGTTGGGGATAAAGGGTTCCTCGGCGTGGCGTACAGCGACCGTCGCGACCGCTACGGCCTGCCTGCCCACAGCCATCTCTACGACGACTGCCACGCCGACATCATCTGGCAGAAAAGTTTGATTAACAAACGCTATTTGCAGCTTTATCCGCACCTTCTGACCGAAGAAGACGTCGATTACGACAATCCGGGCTTGAGCTGCGGCTTCCACGACGACGATAATGCACACGCCCATGCCCACAACGGCAAACCTTGGATAGACCTGCGCAACAAACGCTACGAACTCCGCGCCGAATGGAAGCAGCCATTACCCGGTTTTGAAGCCCTGCGCGTACACCTGAACCGCAATGACTACCACCACGACGAAAAAGCAGGCGATGCAGTAGAAAACTTCTTTAACAACAAAACACACAACGCCCGCATCGAGTTGCGCCACCAACCCATAGGCCGTCTGAAAGGCAGCTGGGGCGTGCAATATTTGGGACAAAAATCCAGCGCGCTTTCCGCCATTCCCGAAACCGTCCAACAACCGATGCTGATTGACAATAATGTCCGCCATTACAGCTTTTTCGGTGTAGAACAGGCAAACTGGGACAACTTCACGCTTGAAGGCGGCGTACGCGTGGAAAAACAAAAAGCCTCCATCCAGTACGACAAAGCATTGATTGATCGAGAAAACTACTACAACCAACCTCTACCCGACCTCGGTGCGCACCGCCAAACCGCCCGCTCGTTCGCACTTTCGGGCAACTGGTATTTCACGCCACACCACAAACTCAGCCTGACCGCATCCCATCAGGAACGCCTGCCGTCAACGCAAGAGCTATACGCACACGGCAAACACGTCGCCACCAACACCTTTGAAGTCGGCAACAAACACCTCAACAAAGAGCGTTCCAACAATATCGAACTCGCGCTGGGCTATGAAGGCGACCGCTGGCAATACAATCTGGCACTCTATCGCAACCGCTTCGGCAACTACATTTACGCCCAAACCTTAAACGACGGACGCGGCCCCAAATCCATCGAAGACGACAGCGAAATGAAGCTCGTGCGCTACAACCAATCCGGCGCGGACTTCTACGGCGCAGAAGGCGAAATCTACTTCAAACCGACACCGCGCTACCGCATCGGCGTTTCCGGCGACTATGTTCGAGGCCGTCTAAAAAACCTGCCGTCCCTACCCGGCAGGGAAGATGCCTACGGCAACCGTCCTTTCATCGCACAAGACGACCAAAACGCACCTCGCGTTCCGGCTGCACGCCTTGGCGTTCACCTGAAAGCCTCGCTGACCGACCGCATCGATGCCAATTTGGACTACTACCGCGTGTTCGCCCAAAACAAACTCGCCCGCTACGAAACACGCACACCTGGACACCATATGCTCAACCTCGGCGCAAACTACCGCCGCAATACGCGCTATGGCGAGTGGAATTGGTACGTCAAAGCCGACAACCTGCTCAACCAATCCGTTTACGCCCACAGCAGCTTCCTCTCTGATACGCCGCAAATGGGCCGCAGCTTTACCGGTGGCGTAAATGTGAAGTTTTAAAATCGGATAGGCAAACAAAAAAGGTTTTCAGACGGCCGTCTGAAAACCTTTTTTTTTGTTTTAACCAATCATTTAAAACTGACTATTAATCTTTCAATACATCTTGCACAGCCGCTTGAATTTTAGCCGCCGCTGCTTCGATTTGCTGCTGTTCGGTAGATTGGCTTGCCACTGTTTTAGCCGGAGCAGCTTGAGAAGCCGGAGTTGCTTGTGAAACTGGCGCGGCTTGTGGAGCTGCGGCTTTAGGCTCAGATTCAGTTTGCGGCGCAGTCAGTGGTAAACGCGCCAATACAGTGCTGACGCCGGTAACTTTATCGCCAATCGCCACTTGCGCCTGCGCATCGACAGGCAGATACATATCCACGCGCGAACCAAAGCGGATAAAGCCATAGCGTTCGCCACGAGACAGTTTCGCACCTGCTTGGGTGTAGCACAAAATACGGCGCGCCACCAAACCGGCCACTTGAACAAAAGTAATTTCACGACCTGAAGCCGTAGTCGCCAAAACCGCATTACGTTCATTTTCCGTGCTGGCTTTGTCCAAATCCGCATTCACGAATTTACCTTTGTTATAGACCACTTTCGTTACCGTACAATCGGCAGGCGATTTTTGCGAATGCACGTTGAACACGTTCATAAAAATACTGATTTTCAAAGCATCGACATCACGATACGGATCGCGTGCGCGCTCGACCACCACGATACGGCCGTCAACCGGGCTCAACACTGCTTCAGGATTTTGCGGAATCTCACGCGCAGGGTCGCGGAAAAACTGCAAAGCAAATACGGTAAACACCCAAAACGGCAAAGACCACCAGCCGCAACACATCGACACCAGCAGGCTCAAAGCCAAACCGCCGCCGATAATCGGCCAGCCCTCACGGGCGATAATCGGGTGGGGATACAAACGGTTCATCACTTATCCTTCATTTAATAATTTCAAAATTGCCGCCATTATATCTGAAACTCCAAACATTGAGGCCGTCTGAAATGTTCAGACGGCCGGTGTCTTTTGTAAAAAATACTCAATATAGATAAAGTTTCAGTTTCGGCAACACAATAACGCAGCGTCCTCAACAAGCGGCTCACACGCTCCAACAACTCGCTGCAAATATCATTTAGACCAAATCTCCGCCCTCGATTATCTCGACAAGCCCAGTATGACCGCCAACACTAGCCAGATCCAATGCCGACGGCGTGATGTAGAGAACAAAGAGCGTTGAGACAGCAAACGCGTTTGGCTCAACTGATACGCCACATCGGCCAACATTACCAAGCGATTAGTCTGCCGAGCATTACCTTCTTCCGCTTTACGCAGTTTCAAATTTTCCGCTTCAATCCGCAGCCGCACCAGCTTAGCTTCTAAAAGCAGCAGCTCGCGCGCTTCTTCATACTCCTGTTGCTTCATCGTCCGCATCCTTATCTATCTCACCGCGCAAATACGCAATATCCGATCGAATATCCTGCAAGGTCTCAGCCACACGGCTGCCCTGCTCCCGATAATCTGCCGATACTGTTTAAAATGATACAGTATAATCAACAGCTTCATAAAAAATACCTAAAAATATCCTCAAAGCCACCAGATTTGACAACGCTATCTCAATATTATCTCTTTTCAGGAAAATATAAGGCTTAAACAAAAGAAGATGTAACTGTCCTAAAAAGTTAAAAATTTAAGAGTCTTTTTCCAATAATAAATAACAACTCGAGATCTTCTGCTACCATAATACTCAACGGAGGGAACTAGCAATGAATAATACTAAATTAGTGATTCCAAATTGTAATGAGTTTATATCTATTTATGGATTTGATTGCGAAATAGACGATGTTATTCAGACTGTTAAGTTTGTTAACGGTGATGAACGAGTTACTTTGAGCTTTGATCTGACAGTAAATTCTGTCCGACTCTTGTTTTACAGAAAAGATTATATTGTCATTGATCTTTATCTAGAAAATCTGTCGGAGCTATATGTGGATGAAAATGGTAATTACCTATCATTTAAATTTTCTAACAGTCTTCATATCCTGATAAAACTCTATCCCCAAATTAATATTACTGGAACTACCCTGCTATAGATAACCAGAACAAATCTTTCTTTACTGATTATTTGAGGACAACCCCTTATCATTAGAGAGCAAATGCCTAATCAAGGTTTCAAGAGTATCTTAAAAGCTACGAAAATATTTTTATGTCTATCTATGACGGCATTTGCAATAGAATTGACATGTTCTAATATTCTTAGAAAACTCCTATACTCCTGTTGCTTCATCATCCGCATCCTTGTCTATCTCACCGCGCAAATACGCAATATCCGATCGAATATCCTGCAAGGTTTCAGCCACACGGCTGCCCTGCTCCCGATAATCTGCCGATACTTTGCGGAACAATACAGCAATAATCAACAGGCTTACAAAGAAAATGCCGAAAAATACCCACAAAGCGGCCACATCCGACAGCACGCGGTTCAAGCCGAACAGCAAACCGACCAAGCCCACCATCAACAGCGCGCCGGACAACACCAGCCAGATCGCCAACCGGAACACATTCTCCGCCTGACGCGTCAAATCCAAGCTCAATACCTGCAAACGCAACAGCAGCAAATCCGCGCCCTGATTCAACAAAGCCTTGCCATGTTCAAAACGCTGGCGAATTCCCATCTCGATTATCCTTTTTCTTAGGAAGCATAAGGCTAAGGCCGTCTGCACGGCGCAATGAAATCCACGATTTCATGCACACGCCTGTTCAGACGGCCTTAACATATTCACATTAACGGCGGTTCAACAACACACCAACAACCAAACCGGCCAATGCGGCAAAACCCATCGCATAATATGGTTTTTCATGCACCACTTCATCAGCGTGTTTGGCACCGCGTTTCAAACGCTCGCCCGCATCGGCTTCAAATTCGGCAAAACGCTCTTTGCCTTCTTTCAAACGCTCCTGAGCCGCTTCTTCAAACTGTTCGTATTTTTCACGCGCACGTTCGGCATGATGGCGCAGACGTTCGCCGGCCTCTTCTTCAAAACGGCTCAAACGCTCTTTGGCCACAGCCAATTTTTCTTCCAATTTGGCTCGGGCTTTGCTGCCTTCTTCCGAACCGGCTTCAACACCATTGCGGTACAACTCTTCCACATCATCCATTACTTCTCGGATGTCTTTCAGCAAAGCCTCGCGACGTGCTTCAAAATCGTGTTTTTTCATGGTTTTCTCCTTGATATAGATTGATATGGTTACAGATTATTCATCTGTTAATAACATTATAACCATTTATTTCCAAATAAACGTTAATTTAAATAAAATTAAGTGCTTATTATGAAAACAACCCAATGAAATTTAAAAAAGGCCGTCTGAAAACTTCAGACGGCCTTTTCACTTCAGCTTAAAGACTTAAGTCTTATGCTAAACCTTTTGCTTTCAACACTTCCAGCATGGTAGTGCCTAACTCGGCAGGGCTGCGGGTGTAAGCGATACCGGCTTTTTCGAAAGCGGCGAATTTTTCTTCGGCAGTACCTTTACCGCCGGAGATAATCGCACCGGCGTGGCCCATACGTTTGCCTTTAGGAGCGGTAACACCAGCGATGTAACCTACAACAGGTTTGGTTACGTTGGATTGGATGTATTCGGCTGCTTCTTCTTCCGCAGTACCGCCGATTTCACCGATCATGATGATGGCGTCAGTATCTGGGTCTTCTTGGAAGAGTTTCAGTGCGTCGATTTGGTTCATACCAGGAATCGGGTCGCCGCCGATACCGATACAGGTTGATTGACCCAAGCCCAGTTTGGTGGTTTGTGCCACAGCTTCGTAAGTCAATGTACCGGAACGGGAAATAATACCGATGCGGCCCGGAGTGTGGATGTGGCCCGGCATAATGCCGATTTTGCACTCACCCGGAGTAATCACGCCAGGGCAGTTAGGGCCGACCAAGCGGGTACCGTTGCCGTTGGTTTCCAAGTAGCGTTTGGCTTTGAGCATGTCCAGAGTAGGCACGCCTTCGGTAATCACAACGACCAAGCCTACGCCTGAATCAACTGCTTCAACGATAGAATCCAAAACAAACGGAGCGGGAACGTAAATTACAGATGCGTCAGCGCCGGTTTCTTTAACGGCTTCTTTCATAGTGTTGAATACAGGCAGGTTCAGGTGGGTTTGACCGCCTTTTCCTGGGGTAACGCCGCCGACAACTTTAGTGCCGTAAGCCAGAGCTTGTTCGGAGTGGAAAGTACCGTTTTTACCAGTGAAACCTTGAACCAATACTTTGGTGTCTTTATTAATCAATACGCTCATTCTTTTCTCCTTAGGCGTTTACGGCTGCAACAATTTTTTCGGCTGCGTCATTCAGGCCGTCTGCAGAAGTCAGTTTCAGACCTGATTCGTTCAGGATTTTCGCGCCGAGTTCGGCGTTGTTACCTTCCAAACGAACAACGACAGGAACGTTGACGTTGATTTCTTTAACGGCTGCCACGATGGCTTCCGCAATCATGTCGCAACGTACGATACCGCCGAAGATGTTGATCAATACGCCTTTAACGGATTTGTCTTCCAGAATCAGTTTGAACGCTTCAACCACGCGGTCTTTGGTTGCGCCGCCGCCGACGTCCAAGAAGTTGGCAGGCTGGCCGCCTTTCAGTTTGATGATGTCCATAGTGGCCATCGCCAAACCGGCACCGTTAACCATACAGCCGATGTTGCCTTCCAGGGCAACATAGTTCAGGTCGAATTCGGAAGCTTTCAGCTCGCGTTCGTTTTCTTGAGATTTGTCGCGCAAAGCGGCAATTTTCGGCAGGCGGTAGAGCGCGTTGCTGTCGATACCGATTTTGCCGTCTACACAGGCCAAGTCGCCGTTTTCACGGACTGCCAATGGGTTTACTTCAAACAGGGCGAAGTCGTTTTCGACAAACGCTTTGTACGCGCCGGTCATCAGTTTGACGAACTCGTTGATTTGTTTGTCTTTCAAGCCCAGTTGGAAGGCAACTTCGCGAGCTTGGCAAGGTTGCAGGCCGACCAGCGGATCAACGGTTACTTTGAAGATTTTTTCTGGAGTTTCGGCAGCAACTTTTTCAATTTCCACGCCGCCTTCGGTAGAAGCCATGAATGTAACGCGGCGGGTAGAACGGTCAACCACTGCGCCCAAGTACAGCTCGGTTTGAACAGGATACATATCTTCGCAAACCAAAACGCTGTTGACAGGTTGGCCGTTGGCATCGGTTTGGTAAGTTACCAAGTTGGTGCCAATCAGGCTTTCAGCCACTTCTTTAGCTTCTTCGCGGCTTTTAACGACTTTTACGCCGCCCGCTTTACCGCGGCCGCCGGCGTGTACTTGTGCTTTGACAACAGCGAATTTGCCGCCCAATTTGTCGTAAGCTGCAGCGGCTTCTTCGCCGTTGTGTGCCAAAATACCGCCTTGTACGGGCAAACCGTAGCTAGCCAGCAGTTCTTTAGCCTGATACTCGTGTAAATTCATGGATTTCTCCTTAAGGTGAGTGGGTTTTAGGAATCGCCCTGCGGCCAATCCCATATTTTCAGACGGCCCTACTATTTACTGAAGGGCAACCACATCCGCGCCAGCAGATACATGGTTGCGCCGCCTCCTCCGAGAATAAAAAAGACAATGCCTTTTTTATGCGAATTCGGGCAGAGCAGATAAACGGCAAGGCTGAAACTGATAAACAACAATGCCACGCGCCAAACCAATTCTTTATCTTTGAAACGGTTGAGCGTATAAGTTTCGGTCATCATCACATACATCTGCCACAATGCGGCCATACACATGCTGATGATGCCCATCGGTATAAAGAAAATACCGACTATTTCTTTGTTCATAATGAATGTAAATGCTGTTTGTTTACCTGACGGAATTATAAATCAGAAAACGAAGCTCTCGAAACATTCAATTTGTCGGAGGCCTTAAGGCCGTCTGAAAAGTTTCAGACGGCCTTAATGTCTATCAACCGTGCAAAGCGCGTTTGTCGGCCGCCAATGCAGCTTCGTGAACCACTTCGGACAAGGTTGGGTGGGCATGGATAATGCGGGCGATGTCTTCGCTGCTGGCGAAGAATTCGAGTGCAGTCACACCTTCGGTAACCAATTCGCTGACAACTGGGCCAATCATGTGTACGCCTAAGATGCGGTCGGTTTTAGCATCTGCCAATACTTTAACCGTACCTTTAGCTTTGCCCATTGCCAATGCGCGACCGTTTGCACCGAAACCTGAAGTACCTTTTTTGTACTCCACGCCTTCGGCTTTGAGCTGCTCTTCGGTTTTACCCACCCAAGCGATTTCAGGGTCGGTGTAAATAACAAACGGTACGTTGTTGAAGTCGATATGTGGTTTTTGACCGGCAATGCGCTCGGCAACGGCAACGCCTTCGTCGCTGGCTTTGTGTGCCAACATCGGGCCGCGAACCACGTCGCCGATTGCCCATACGTTAGGCAGGTTGGTACGGCATTCGCCATCTACTTTGATAAAGCCGCGTTCGTCTTTTTCCAAGCCTACGGCTTCGGCGTTCAGGCCTTTGGTGTTTGGAATACGGCCGATGGCAACGATCAGTTTGTCGAATACTTCGGTTTTGGCTTCGCCGGCAGCAGTTTCGTAAGCAACGGAAACGCCTTTGCCTTCAGACTTGATGTCACCGATTTTCACGCCCAATTCGATGCTCAAGCCTTGCTCTTTGGTGAAGTATTTGAAGGCTTCTTTGGCGATTTGCTGGTCGGCGGCAGCCAGGAAGGTCGGCGCAGCTTCAAGAATGGTAACTTCTGCACCCACACGATTCCATACGGAACCCATTTCCAAACCAATCACGCCGGAACCGATCACGCCGAGTTTGGCAGGTACTTCAGTCAGGTTCAATGCGCCTTCGTTATCCAATACGTTCACGTTGTCGATAGCGACTTGTGGCAGCGGACGCGGTACAGAACCGGTGGCTACGATGACGTGTTTGGCTTCGATAACGGTTTTCTCGCCTTTGTTATCGACTTCGATTTGGTAAGCATCGCCATTTTTACCGGCAAAGGAAGCAGTACCGAACAGGCTGGTTACTTTGTTTTTTTGGAACAGGAATTTCACGCCGCCGGTCAGTTTGGTCACGATGGCATCTTTGCGCTCAATCATTTTGGCCGCGTCGAATTTTACGTCGCCGACAGTGATACCGTGTTCGGCAAAATCGTGTTGCGCAGCGTGGAAATATTCGCTGGATTGCAACAGGGCTTTAGAAGGGATACAGCCTACGTTCAAGCAAGTACCGCCCAATGCAGGGGCATTGCCTGCTTTGTTAACGCCTGCATCGACGCAAGCGGTTTTGAAACCCAGTTGCGCAGCACGGATGGCGGCAACGTATCCGCCCGGGCCTGCACCAATCACTACTACATCATATTGAGACATCGTGTCATCCTTTGCTTTTAGCAGTATCTCAAAATAAAAACGATACTTTTCGTTTCTTTTTTATTTTGAATGACTGCGTTTTGATGGTTTTAAGAAAAGGCCGTCTGAAAGTCCATATCTGTCGATTCATTCGAATCAAATGTTTCAGACGGCCTCAATCGTTCGTTGAGCCTATTGTAGCACGATACTACATTACGCTACATCTAAATAAAAATTCAGACGGCCTTTTCATTAACAAATAAAAGGCCGTCTGAAACGATTACAGATCCAATAACAGGCGAGCTGGGTCTTCCAACGCGTCTTTAATGGCTACCAAGGTCAATACAGCTTCGCGGCCGTCGATGATACGGTGGTCGTAAGACAGAGCCAGATACATCATTGGACGGACAACAACTTGACCGTTTTCAACCACAGCGCGCTCTTTAGTGGCGTGCATACCCAAAATCGCAGATTGAGGCGGGTTGATGATCGGGGTAGACATCATAGAACCGAAAGTACCGCCGTTGGTAATACTGAATGTACCACCGGTCAGATCTTCGATAGCGATTTTGCCGTCTTTAGCTTTTTTCGCGTAATCAACAATTGCTTGTTCGATGTCGGCAATGCTCATTTGGTCGGCATCGCGCAGGATTGGTACAACCAAACCGCGTGGGCTGCCAATTGCGATACCGATGTCGAAGTAGCCGTGGTACACGATGTCTTTGCCGTCAACAGAAGCATTCACAACCGGGTATTTTTTCAGGGCGGCAACAGCGGCTTTAACGAAGAAGGACATAAAGCCCAGTTTCACGCCGTGTTCTTTCTCGAATTTTTCTTTGTACTTCGCACGCAAGTCCATGATTGGTTTCATGTTGACTTCGTTGAATGTAGTCAGAATGGCGTTTTCTTGTTGAGAAGCCAAGAGGCGTTCTGCAACACGGGCACGCAGGCGGCTCATTGGTACGCGTTCTTCAGGACGTGCGCCGGCAGGAAGTGCAACGGCAGGGGCTGCGGCTGCTGCAGGTTTGGCAGCGGCATTTTGTACGTCTTCTTTCAATACGCGACCGTCACGGCCAGAACCTTGCAATGCGTTCACGTCAACACCGGTCTCGGCAGCCAGTTTGGCGGCGGCAGGCATAGCGGCGTTGTTTTGTGCAGCAGCAGGAGCGGCAGCTGGGGCTGCTTCTGCAGGCGCGGCGGCAGGTGCTTCAGCGGCAGCGGTAGCAGCTGTATCGATGCGTGCCAAAACTTGGTCGGCAACAACGGTTTCACCGTCTTGAGCTACGATTTCAACCAATACGCCGGCTTGTGGAGAAGGTACTTCCAAAACCACTTTGTCAGTTTCGATATCGATCAGGATTTCGTCACGGGCAACGGCTTCGCCAACTTTCTTCTTCCATTCCAAGAGCGTGCCTTCAGATACGCTTTCAGACAGCATAGGTACTTTTACATCAATAATCATTTTGTGTCTCCAATGGCCCTTTCAGACGGCCTGTTGTGTGTTTTTAATTCTGCATATGGGCATTCCGCCTGAGCAGACTCAGACGGAATGCTACTTAGTTTATAACGCCAAAGCGTCTTCAACCAATTGTTTCAATTGAGCAATGTGTTTGCTTGAGTAGCCCACTGCAGGCGATGCGCTGCTTGGACGACCGGCATAAGACAGTTTTTGCTCTTCGCTGATAACGTCTTCAATGCGGTGGCGGATTTGGTAGAACGCACCTTGGTTTTTCGGCTCTTCTTGTGTCCAAACCACAGATTTTGCGTTCGGATATTTCGCCAGTTCAGCTTTAACCTCCTCGTATGGGAACGGATACAGCTGCTCAACGCGGACGATAGCGACATCATCTTCCAGTTTACGCTCGGCACGGCCTGCTTCCAAGTCATAGTAAACCTGACCGGCACACAATACTACGCGTTTCACGCTGTCGTTGCTTGTGCGTTCTGCGGTATCGCCGATAACCGGACGGAAAGTCGAACCTTCGGTGAAGTTTTCCAGCGGGCTCATTGCACCTTTGAAGCGCAACAGGCGTTTGGACATGAAAATCACCAGCGGTTTGCGGTATGAACCCAAGACTTGACGTTGCAAGAGGTGGAACATTTGCGACGCTTCAGACGGCATGATGACTTGCATATTGTTCTCAGAACACAGTTGCAACCAACGTTCTACGCGTGCAGAAGAGTGCTCAGGGCCTTGACCGTCGTAGCCGTGCGGCAGGATGGTGGTCAGGCCGCACAAACGACCCCATTTGGTTTCGCCTGAAGACAGGAATTGGTCGATAGTTACTTGCGCGCCGTTGGCGAAGTCACCGAATTGAGCTTCCCAAATAGTCAGCTTGTCAGGAGCGGAGCAGGCAAAGCCATACTCGAACGCCATCACGGCTTCTTCGTTCAAGATAGAGTCGATAACCAGGAACTCGCCCAAGCCTTCGCCCATGTTGCGCAGAGGAACATAAGTACCGTCGTCCCATTTTTCGCGTTTTTGATCGTGCAGAACGGCATGACGGTGTGAGAATGTACCGCGGCCGGAGTCCTCACCGGAGATACGCACGCCATGACCTTTAGTCAGCAGGCTTGCGTATGCGAGGGTTTCGGCCATACCCCAGTCGATGGCTTGTTTGCCGGATGCCATGGCTTTACGCGCTTCAATCACACGTTTCGCAGTCGGATGCAGGGCAAAGCCTTCCGGTACGGCGGTGAATTTCTCGGTAAGACGCTCAATGTCGGCGGCAGGCAAACCGGTTTCGATTTTTTCGCGCCAATCTTTGCCTTGGTATTTGCTCCAGTCGATTTGTGTGCGTTGGAAGTTGCTCAAAGTTGTTTGTTCAACATGTTCGCCTTTGTCCAAAGCATCACGGTAAGCTTGGATGTAGCCGTCAGCCTCAGCTTGAGTTACCACACCTTCGGCAATCAGTTGCTCGGTGTACAAAGCACGCGCACCCGGGTGTTGCGATACTTTTTTGTACATCATCGGTTGGGTCAGGGTCGGATCATCGCCCTCGTTGTGGC
Source organism: Neisseria subflava (assembly GCF_003044645.1). Lineage (GTDB taxonomy): Bacteria > Pseudomonadota > Gammaproteobacteria > Burkholderiales > Neisseriaceae > Neisseria > Neisseria subflava_B. The sequence continues at coordinate 46,815 of NZ_POXL01000009.1, read as the reverse complement.
CCCATTTACGGTAGCAGACAACGTCGATCACGATGTCTTTATGGAATTTTTTGCGGTAATCCAAAGCGGCTTGGATGGCAAAGCAAACGCGTTCAGGATCATCACCATTCACATGGATAACCGGAGCGGAAACCATTTTCGCAATATCGGTACAGTGTACGGTTGAACGGGTATCGCGGGTATCGGAAGTCGTAAAGCCGATTTGGTTGTTGATCACGATGTGAACAGTACCGCCGGTGGTATAACCGCGTGTTTTAGACAGGTTGAATGTTGCTTGGTTAACACCCAAACCGATAAATGCGGAGTCACCGTGAATCAATACCGGCAAGACTTTATCGCGGCCGTTTTCGCCCAAACGTTTTTGTTTGGCGCGCGCAGAACCTTCCACTACTGGGTTAACAATTTCCAAGTGTGACGGGTTGAATGCCAAAGAAACGTGCATTGGGCCGTGTGGCGTAGCGATGTCGGAGCTGAAGCCCATATGGTATTTCACGTCGCCACTAGGCAATTTGATTTCGGCACGGCCTTCAAATTCAGCAAACAGATCAGCCGGTTTTTTGCCCAAAATGTTAACCAAAACATTCAGACGGCCACGGTGTGCCATACCGATGATGACTTCTTCCACGCCGTCTTTACCAGCGTTTTGAATCAGGTAATTCAAACCGGCAATAGCGCTTTCGCCGCCTTCTACACCAAAGCGTTTTTGACCGACATATTTGGTATGCAGGTAGCGTTCCAGAGTTTCGGCAGCAGTCATTTCTTTCAAGATACGGCGTTTCTGTTCAACGTTGTAGCTTGGCGTAGACAGTACGCTTTCAAAATAATTGCGAACCCAGCGGCGCTCTTCGGTATTTGGAATGTAGATGTACTCTACCGCGATATGGCCGCAGTAGGTTTGTTTGAGGTTGCTGATGATTTGGGACAGAGGCAGTTTGCTCTGACCGGAAAAATCGCCCTCACCCATATTGAACTGAAGCGCCATATCGGCATCTGACAGACCATGGAATTTAGGATCGAGAGCTTCGATATTTTGAGGAGGAATACGTTTGAGCGGATCAAGTTGGGCTGCACCCACGCCTTGGATACGATAAGCAGAAATCAGTCGCAAAACGCTGACTTGCTTTTTCATCATTGCCTCATCCACACCGCCTGCGACGGCTGCGGCAATTTTCTTTTTAGCCAAAGTGGCAAATGATTCACGAATCGGTGTATGGGCAACATCGACAGCGACTGCGCCCGGCTGTTTACTCAAATCGGTAAAGTACTGTTTCCATTTTTCATCGACAGATTCCGGATTATCCAGAAACTTTTCATACAACTCCTCGATGTATGGCGCATTAGAACCAAACAGATAAGAGAAATTGAGTTTTTCGTCCATCATGGCGTGAGCTCTTTTCTTTAAAATATAAACAAAGGGTAGAATTCCGTGTTCTCCGAACGGAATTCAGGCCGTCTGAAATGACACTTTATTCTACCCTATTTCAAATCAAATTACCTGCTATCAACTTAATTAATTACGACCAACCTCATTGAAAACGGCAATTCGATTTTTTCAAACGACTTTTCAACAATATATTAATGTATTGTCTATTAGCGTTTATCTACCGGAACGTAATCGCGACGCTCTGCACCGGTATACAGTTGACGTGGGCGACCGATTTTCAGTGCCGGATCGCTAATCATTTCATGCCAATGAGAAATCCAACCTACACTGCGCGACAATGCGAAGATAACGGTAAACATTTCAGTTGGAATGCCCAATGCGGACAAGACGATACCGGAGTAGAAATCGACGTTTGGATACAGCTTGCGCTCAACAAAGAATGGATCTTTCAGTGCAATTTGTTCCAATTCCATCGCCAGCTTGAATTTAGGACTGTCTTCCAAGCCCAATTCTTTCAAGACTTCATAACAGGTTTCGCGCATGATGTTGGCTCGTGGGTCCATATTGCGATATACGCGGTGACCGAAGCCCATCAGACGGTATCTGCGTTGTTTCACGCCTTCCATGTATTCGGCAACATTAGACACATCGCCGATTTCATCCAACATTTTCAACACGGCCTCGTTTGCACCGCCGTGTGAAGCACCCCACAGGCAAGCGATACCGGCTGCAATACAGGCAAACGGGTTCGCGCCTGAAGAGCCAGCCAAACGCACGGTTGAAGTTGACGCGTTTTGCTCGTGATCGGCATGCAAAATAAAGATACGGTCGAGCGCGCGGGCCAATACTGGATTAGGTTTATATTCTTCACATGGTGTGGCAAACATCATGTGCAAGAAGTTTTCAGCATAGGAAAGGTTATTTTTAGGATAATTGAACGGCAGACCGTTGGAATAACGGTAACACATTGCCGCAATGGTCGGAATTTTGGAGATTAAGCGGTAAATCGCGATTTTGCGGTGCTCAGGATTGGCAATATCCAAGCTGTCTTGGTAGAAAGCAGACAAAGCGCCAACCACGCCAACCATCATCGCCATTGGGTGCGCATCGCGACGGAAACCGCGGAAAAACCAAGTCAGCTGCTCATGCAGCATAGTATGGCGACCGACTGTGGCATCAAATTCTTTTTTCTGTTCAGGGGTAGGCAGTTCGCCGTAAATCAACAGATAGCAAACTTCCAAATAATCGGATTTTTCTGCCAGCTGCTCGATAGGATAACCACGGTAATACAACAGACCTTCATCGCCATCAATATAAGTGATTTTGGATTCGCAACTTGCAGTTGACACGAATCCTGGGTCGAATGAAAACAGACCTGTATTTTTTGTCAAAGTACGGATATCAACCACATCATGGCCGATACTTGCTTCCAATACTGGCAGTTCCAAGGTCTCTTGATTTGGGGTGGTGAGCTTGACTGATTTAGACATTCTTAAACTCCTTTGTAAGTTGGGGCTTTCGTTGCCGCCTAAGCGGCACGGTCCTTTTTTTCAGACGGCCTCAGTATGGAAAGAGCTTGTTCGGATTGGCATCGCAAACAAGCTCTATAACACGTCATGCCTGTCTGATTTTTTCAAGCATGGGAATCAGGTGTTTCTTGTCCGTCGCCGAATGTCCGTTAATCAAGGCAAGCAATTCTTGGTCTTGAAATTCGAGGATTTCGGAAAATTCGGACAACTCCTGATCACTCAGGTGCTCGAATTCTTTTTCCATAAACCTACCGAAGATTAAGTCTAATTCCAACAATCCCCGGCGGGTTTGAAAACGGATTTTCCGTTTGGCAATATCGTCAAAAACCATCATTTCTTAAACGGCTCGTTTCAACATAATCTCTTTAATCTTACCGATGGCTCGGGTCGGATTCAAGTGTTTAGGACATACGTCTACGCAGTTCATAATGGTGTGACAACGGAACAAACGGTATGGGTCGTTCAGATTATCCAAACGCTCATTAGTAATGGTATCACGGCTATCCGCAATGAAACGGTAAGCATTCAGCAAACCGGACGGGCCAACGAATTTATCAGGGTTCCACCAGAATGACGGGCAGGCAGTCGAACAGCAGGCGCACAAAATACATTCGTACAAACCGTCCAACTCTTTACGCTCTTCCTGAGTTTGCAGACGCTCTTTGTCCGCATCGATAGGGTTATCGTTGACAACGTAAGGTTTAATGGAGTGATATTGTTTGAAGAATTGGGTCATATCCACAATCAGGTCGCGGATAACAGGCAGACCTGGCAGAGGGCGGATTTTAACCGGCTGTTTCAGGCCGCGCAGATCGGTCAGACATGCTAAGCCGTTTTTGCCGTTGATGTTCATACCGTCAGAACCGCAAATACCTTCGCGGCAAGAACGGCGGAAAGACAATGTATCGTCTTGTGCTTTCAGGCGCACTAAAGCGTCCAAAAGTTTAACGTCCGTTGGTTCCAATTCCAACTCGTAACGTTGCATATAAGGTTTGGCATCAACGTCCGGGTTGTAACGGTAAATTTCAAAACTCATTTTTTCCATGAGAAGTGTTCCTTTTCTCATAAACTGCCCAATGATTTTGTATTATGAATTCAAGCAGTTCAATGTGGGTATGGTTAGGTTTCAGACGGCCTTTAAGGTAAAGGCCGTCTGAAAACTCATCAATAAACGCGTTTAGCCGGTTTGATGTATTCCACGCTCAAAGGCTTGGTATGTACCGGTTTGTAAGACAAAGTATTAGTATCTGAATGATACAGGGTATGTTTCATCCAGTTTTCGTCATCGCGCTCAGGATGGTCGTCTGAAGCGTGTGCGCCGCGCGATTCTTTACGCGCTTCGGCGGACACCAAAGTCGCTTTCGCTACTTCAATCAGATTATCCAATTCCAAAGCTTCGATACGCGCGGTATTCCACACTTTGCTCTTGTCTTTGATTTCAGTACGTTTCACGCGCTCGGCAATCTCCATGATTTCTCGAACGCCTTTGCTCAGAATCTCATCGGTACGGAACACACCGGCGTGCAGTTGTACGGAGCGTTGCAGTTCGCGACGCAATGCATCAACGTTTTCGCCGCCAGTTTGATTATCCAAACGCTCGATACGTTGGCGGGTCAATTCACCGGCATTAGCAGGCAGAGGTTTCCAGTCGCTTTGCTCTTTGATAAATTTAATCATGCTGTCGCCGGCAGCTTTACCGAATACCACCAAGTCTAACAGGGAGTTAGTACCCAAGCGGTTTGCACCGTGCACGGAAGCACAAGCGCACTCGCCTGCCGCATACAGACCTTTTACAGGTACTTCGTAATCTTCACCTTGCGGAACGACAACTTCGCCATGGTAGTTGGTCGGAATACCGCCCATCATGTAGTGGGTAGTCGGCACAACAGGAATCGGGTCTTTAATCGGATCAATACCGGCAAACTGAATGGAAATCTCGCGGATGCCCGGCAATTTTTCCATAATTTTTTCTGCGCCGATATGGTCGATTTTCAGCAAAACGTGGTCTTTGTTTTTACCACAGCCACGACCTTCGTAAATTTCCATTGCCATCGCACGGGAAACCACGTCACGGGAAGCCAAGTCTTTTACAGTCGGAGCGTAACGTTCCATAAAGCGTTCGCCGTCGGCATTCAACAGAATACCGCCCTCACCGCGCACACCCTCGGTAATCAATACACCGGCACCGGCTACACCAGTCGGGTGGAATTGCCAGAATTCCATGTCTTCCAACGGAATACCTGCACGGGCACAAATACCCAAACCATCACCGGTATTCATATAAGCATTGGTAGAAGAAGCATAAATACGACCGCCACCACCGGTAGCAAACATCACAGCTTTAGCGTGGAAAATATAAACTTCGCCGGTTTCCATTTCCATGGCTGTTACACCGACTACGTCGCCGTTTTCATCACGAATCAAATCTTGCGCCGTCCATTCCACAAAGAATTGTGTATTGGCACGGACGTTTTGTTGGTACAAAGTATGCAACATCGCATGACCGGTACGGTCGGCAACCGCACATGCACGCTCTACGGCACGTTTACCGTGTTCGGCAGTATGACCACCGAAAGGACGTTGGTAGATTTTGCCACTTTCCACACGGTCAAAAGGCATACCCATGTGTTCCAACTCAATTACGGCTTCAGGCGCTGCGCGACACATAAATTCAATCGCATCTTGGTCGCCCAACCAGTCAGAACCTTTCACGGTATCGTACATATGCCAATCCCAACGGTCTTCCTGCACATTACCCAATGAAGCAGAAATACCGCCTTGAGCTGCTACAGTATGAGAACGGGTTGGGAACACTTTAGACAAAACAGCACAATTCAGGCCGGATTTAGACAATTGGAGGGCTGCGCGTAAACCTGCACCACCACCGCCAACAATCACGGCATCAAACTTGCGAACAGGAAAACCCATATTTACCCCCAAATTACTTTAACTGAATACACCAAGCAGCCTACCAACCAAACGATGGTGGCAACTTGTAAAAACAAACGCAGGCCGAAAGGCTTAATGTAGTCCATCCACAAATCGCGGATACCTACCCATGCATGCAGGAATACGGCCAAGAAGCTCACTTGAGTAAATACTTTCACCCAAGTTTGATCAAAAAATGCCTGCCATGCCGAATACTCTTTAGGCAACGTAAACAAAACAACCAAAAGAACCACGGTGTACACCAACATGATGACCGCAGTTGCACGTTGCATTGCCCAATCGCGCAAACCGTAATGCGCACCTGTCAATTTACGTTCTACCATAACAAAGCTCCCAAAACGACGGTCAGAATCAAAGCAGAAGCAAATACAACTTTAGCAGTAGTACGGGCAGTATTTAATTCCAGGCCTTTATGCACATCCAAAAACAGAAAGCGGATCCCGGCAAAAAAGTGGTGCAGATATGCCCACAACAGACCGATAAGGATCAGCTTCACAAACGGATTGGAAATAGCAGAACGATATGCTTCAAACGACGCTTCGCGATCCAGCGTTCCAGAGAAGAAATACAAGAGAACAGGCAGCATCACAAACAAGCCGACGCCGCTGATACGGTGAAGAATAGATACAATCCCCGGTATGGGCAATCGGATATTCGGAATTTCCAAAAATACCGGGCGTGATTTGGCGGACATGGTCAGTTCCTCTAGATTTATTATCAGCTCAAAACCTATAGCTCAGCACTACAATAAGCTACATAAACCATAATTTACCTGTTTTATCTCATTTTGAACAGTGCAATTTATGAATGCTCTAATGATTTTTACCAAAAGACTAATAAAATCAAACAATCATTCTTAGATTTTTTTTTGCGTGGCTAGCCTTTTTTGTTACTTTCCTGCAATTAAGCCATCTCCCCATCAAAGCACTTACGATAACATCATTATTGTTTGAGAATTGTATCTATTGTGAGATAAATTCTCACTCTTGATACCTAATCTTTACAAAGGCATAAGCCATTCTTAACTTATTACCATTGCATTATCACCACTACTCTTACATAGTTATACATTCAAAGACATTTCATCCATCTCTAGATGGACTAAAATACAGCACAACACCAACAATGTTTCCATACCTTATAAGGAAGCTGCATCATGACACACTCTCCTCATCAAAACACACCCGATCCGGAAGACTATATCCCCTCCTTCCGCCGTCGAAACTTGGACACATCCGGCTTTATGAAAAAACTCGGACGCTTTGCCGGCCGCCTGGGCAAACCTGTCGTCCGACAGCTTTATGCACTTTATTACCTTTGGGAATCCGAACACACGCCCAAACGGGCTAAAATGATTATTGTCGGCGCACTGGTTTATTTCCTCAGCCCTATCGACAGCATTCCCGACCTTCTGATTCCATTTGGCTTCAGCGATGACATTGCCGTCATTGCTTTGGTTTATTCTCAGATGAAAAACTATCTGACCGAAGATATTCAAGAAAAAGCCCGCCAAGCGGCTGACAAGCTGTTTGGTTCTTAATTGGATACAATTCGACTACACATATATAAATTATGAGAAGAAGGCCGTCTGAATATTCAGACGGCCTTCTCAGTTTATGACTTTTTTATTTCAAAGGTTGCATACCCATAACTTCCATCAGGAAGTTGGTAAACGCAGGATTGCTTGGCTTAGTATCCATGTTTTTCCAACGTTGCTGCCAACCGCGCAAAGCACCTTGGATGTACTGTTTGGATTGCTCGGTAGTAATTTCACCACGTTGGCTGTCAACGGCAGAACGCAGATAAACTTCGTACATACTGTCATCGACAGAGTTGCGTCCCACTTGTTGGATACGGAAGCGGTTCAAATATTGGGCGGCCTGAACTTTGGTCAGACTACCTTGGCTCACTTGGGTACTCAAGCGACGTGCTTCATCATGAATCTTGGAAACATCTGCCCAATGCGAAGGAGCTAAATGATAACCGGTAGCTGAAACTTGTGAATCAGCCTTAGGTTTCTTAACGTTGGTTGGTCGAACTGGCACTTCTTTCAATGTTGGAACATAAATCGATTCACAACCGGCAAGTGCCGCCACAGCAAGGATAGGAAGAATGTATTTTTTCATAATGCGCATTATAAGCATGATTCGTTGAAGAAACCAACTTTTGAATAACGGTATTCAAAGCTCATTAACTGAATTACAACAGATTTCATACGATATCTCAAGCCCATACGCAAAAAAGGCCGTCTGAAAACGGCCTTTTAACGACAATCCTATATTATGCCAAATCGGCAAATAGAGGTGTAGAAAGATAGCGTTCGCCATATGATGGCAGCAAGACAACGATCAGCTTACCTTCGTTTTCAGGTTTTTTAGCCAGTTGCAATGCGCTCCATACCGCGGCACCGGAAGAAATACCTACCAAAATGCCTTCTTTTTCGGCCATAGCACGTGCAGTTTCAAACGCTGCCTCGTTAGGTACTTTGAAAATGCTGTCGTAAACAGTCGTATTCAAAACGCTGGGGATAAAGCCTGCACCCAAACCTTGAATCGGATGCGGGCCTTTTTCGCCGCCACTCAATACTGGGGAAGCTTCAGGCTCGACAGCCACGATTTGAACTTCGGGTTTGTATTTTTTCAACACTTCGCCCACGCCGGTAATCGTACCGCCCGTACCCACACCGGCCACGAAAATATCCACTTTACCGTCTGTATCGCGCCAAATTTCTTCGGCAGTGGTTTTACGGTGAACTTCAGGATTGGCCTCGTTATCAAATTGGCGCGGCATGAAATAAGTGCTCGGATGTTCGTCCACCAAAGATTGGGCTTTGGCAATAGCGCCTGCCATGCCTTCGGCAGCAGGGGTCAAAATCAATTCTGCACCAAACGCACGCAGCAGCATTTTGCGTTCTTTACTCATGCTTTCAGGCATGGTGATGGCCAATTTATAACCGCGGGCCGCACACACCATGGCCAAACCGATACCGGTATTGCCACTGGTTGCCTCAACGATAACGGTATCTTTATTGATTTTACCGGCTTTCTCGGCCGCTTCAATCATAGATTCGGCAATACGGTCTTTCACGCTGCTGCCCGGATTAAAGAATTCAAGTTTAACGGCGATTTGCGCTTTTAAACCTTCGGTCAGGCGGTTCAGTTTCACCAGAGGTGTGTTGCCGATCAGCTCGGTAATATTATTTGCAATTTTCATTTCCTGCTCCTGATTTAGATGTAATACAGCCTGCATATTAAACTCAGGCCGTCTGAAAAACCAATATCGAAAATTTCTTTCTTTATAACTTTTGGTTCAAGCGCGGTCAATATCCACTGCGCTCAAAAATCAATGCAACGGCAACCACAGCCTGCATCACGACGGCAACCGTCCAGCCTGCCCACATCTGCCGCATACTGAAAAGAGAGGCAGACTGTTTGCACACAACCACGCGGTGCAGATAAAACACCAGCATCAACACGCCCTGCAAAACAAACCAATAAATCGGTTTCAAGGCATAAATTTTCAGTAAAGCCACCCATGCAAAAACCGAGCCTGCCAGCGGCAAGATGAAATAAACCACGCCTGCCAAGAAAACAAAAGCCAAAGTCATGACGACATTGGAAACCGCAAATAAGGTTAAACCGGCATATTCGCCTGCCGACCAAAACTTTTTGTCTTCCGTTTTACTGCAGTCATCGATAAAGAAGAAAATACTGGCGATTGTCAGATAAAAATGAGGGATGAACAAAGGGCCTGTATGCGTAAAACCCCACATTCCGGGCAACAAGCGTGCGCCCAGTGCCGAAATCCCCAGCCACAACAACACCGTAGCCCAAAGCCATTGAAACCGCTGTGCGCGAAAAATAAATGCCAACGATACCGCAGCATACGCGACGGCAAACCACAAATCCAAAGAAACCATCATGAATACTGCAACTCGCCTTCAAAAACGGTTTCAGCAGGGCCGGTCATTTGCACATCGCCACCGTCTTCCCAACTGATAAACAATTCGCCGCCAGGCAGAGTAACACGCACAGGCGCACCCGCTTTCAGCAAGCCATTGCGCACGCCTGCCACCACGGCCGCACACGCTCCAGTGCCGCAAGCCTGGGTTTCCCCCACCCCGCGTTCAAACACACGCAGGTGGACTGACAACTCATCTTCAACCTGCAAAAAGCCGACATTGACCCGTTCAGGAAACTGCTCGTGCGATTCAATAGCGCCGCCCCAATGCTCCACAGGTGCGGTTTCAACATTATCAACCAAAATTACTGCATGAGGATTACCCATATTCACGCAACTTACCGGTACAGACTCCAAACCGACTAAGACAATATGTGTCAGCGCATCTTCATTTTCACCATGTGCAGGCACAAACGGAATTTCAGACGGCATGAAACGCGGTTTACCCATATTGACGGTAACCAAACCGTTATCCAACAGCTTCGGCACAATAATCCCTTTGGCCGTTTCGACTAAAATTTCCGTTTTATCCGTTAAACCCTTATCCGCGACAAAACGCGCAAAACAACGCGCGCCATTACCGCACTGCTCTACTTCCCGACCATCGGCATTGAAAATGCGATACCGAAAATCGACCGCATCAGAAGACGGTTTCTCCACTACCAAAAACTGATCAAAACCCACGCCGCGATAGCGGTCTGCCCATTGGGCAAGCGGTGCAGCCAACGGATCAAAGTCCTGATTGATGGCATTGACCACCATAAAATCATTGCCCAAGCCGTGCATCTTCGTAAATTTCAAAGTTTTCATTATTCATTCACATTCTTATTAAATCATTATTCCGGCACATTCTACACCAGAATGATATATTCGTTTCTATCTTGTTTTTCAGACGGCCTTGCGCCCTTTTACCAATACTAACACCAGCCACCCCGCAAAAATACTATACTTCCCACATTACAAACATTTCTTATTACAAGGATACACATTATGAAAAAAGTTCTCTTACCTGCCCTTTTGGCCGCTTCACTCAGCGCATGTACAGTCGGCACGCCCGGCGTTTCCGTCGGCTTAGGCGTCGGCACCAGCATCGGCCGCCATGTCGGCTTGGGTACATCCATCAACATCCCTGTCGGCTTGGATAAAACCACCAAAGGCACGGATTCAGACGGCATCCGTATCTCAGAAGAACAAATCGTGACCTATTTTGATGCACACGGCACACCCAGCAACAGCGCAGTCAAAGGCGGCTTCCATCGCCAACTGATCAGCAAACGTAACAACGAATATGTCGTCCAAGACTTTTACAGCGACAACAGCCAAAAACGCACGGACCCCTACGTCCTCAGCCGTAACCAACTGATGCAGTTCCGCGCCACGCCAAGCAACGGCTCGCTGACCACTTACGCTTACAACGGCACTGTGATGCAGCAGCAAGTGTTCCAAAACGGCAAATTGGTTAACGCCAATTACTAAAGGCCGTCTGAAACGGCTGGGGAGCATGTGAAACTTGATTACAAAATATTTTTAACATTCAAACATTTGAAATATTTTGCACCATTTTCTTGAAAATATTGATTGACACATTTTTTTCAGCCATTATAATACGCCCCATTCCCCGATAGCTCAGTCGGTAGAGCGACGGACTGTTAATCCGCAGGTCCCTGGTTCGAGCCCAGGTCGGGGAGCCAAATTTTAAAAGCCTGAACTTCCGTTCAGGCTTTTTTACATCAATAAGGAACGATTGTTCTTTCCCAAAGAAAGCCCTGAATCCTCATGAGACCTTTGCAAAGGTCTCTATCCTCCAAACTGGCACGCCTTGCGCCCTACTCACTTCGTCTGGCGAACAGGTGCAAACAACCCGAGACCTTTTTCAATCAGGTTTCGGGCTGTTTCGTTTTTTGAATAAACGACATCTTTTCAGACGGCCTTGTCCATCAAATTTGGCACATCATTTCACACACGGATTGTCTAAAACGACCGAGACATTGCGTTCGGCTTTGTTCATATACGTCATGTAGACTTTCTTGCCTTTAAATTCTGCTTCGACGACTGATTCCAGCGTGGCAACATCTTGAGGAAAGCCGAATTTTTTGTCGTTTGCAGCAATGAATTTAACGGGTTTGTCGCGGAATAACGAGTAGAAAGACATGCCTTTATTATCTGCGGTCACGGCGCATTGTGTTTTGCTGTCGGTGGCGATGACGGAGGAAAGCGTATAGGGCTTGTGGGTACGGTCGGCGAAGGTGGTATAGGAATCATACGACCCGAAGCTGGTTCTTAATGCGAAGGTATTGCCAAGCCATTCATGGCTTGTCCTGTCTTCGGGAAGATTTTTTTCGATGGCTTTTTTGCCTGCAAAGAAAGAGCATTCTTGGGTTTTGTGGTTGCAGACTTTTTTAACGCTGAACTGCTTGTCCGGAGAAGTGATGACGGTTTCGGCGGCAAAGCTGTTTGCGCTTGCTGCGGCGAACATACAACTTAAAAGAAGTGAGCGGATGGGAAGGGACGGTTTCATTTTGTTTGGTGTATCGATTGGTTTTTATAGTGGATTAAATTTAAATCAGGACAAGGCGACGAAGCCGCAGACAGTACAGATAGTACGGCAAGGCGAGGCAACGCCGTACTGGTTTAAAGTTAATCCACTATAATATTGGTTGAGCAGATTTGAATGCAATAAACACTCAATATACCTTCGGCGGAATAACTGCCGATATGTTAATTTCAATCTGCAAAACAGATAATCCAAAGTCCGTCTGAAACTGATTTTTGGCGTTTCAGACGACCTTTGTTTGCTTTGCGTCGCGGGTTTAGCGGAAGAAGTCGCCCATGCCTGCAGGCAGGCCTTGGGTAAACGCACCCATGGTTTTGTTGGTGGTTTCTTCGGCTTTTTCAGAAGCGGCATTGATAGCGGCTAATACCAAATCTTCCAACATTTCTTTGTCGTCAGCGGCTTCTTGAATCAAATCAGGGCTGATTTCAAGTTTGCGGACAACGTGCGAACATGTCATCACAACTTTCACCAAACCATTGCCTGCTTCGCCTTCAACTTCGGTTTCAGCCAGCTTGGCTTGTGCCTTTTTCATGTTTTCCTGCATTTGTTGAGCCTGTTTCATCAGGCCGCCTAATCCGGCTTTTCCGAACATGTTTTACTCCTATGGGTTTGAATAAATGGGTTTCACTCATGCCGTCTGAAAAACGCTATTGCCTTTCAGACGGCCTTGTATGTCAGTATTTTAAGAATGTCCTGCTAATTCTAAAGAATCCGGCAGCCATTGCGCTTCAAAGGTTTGCAAAATTTTCTGCGCCGTTGTATCCGCTTCCAGCAAATCTTGCGCCTGCTGCCGCCCTTCTTCTTGAATACGTTTGCGGCGCATCACCGGCGTTTCCCAGCCTTTATCATCCTGCCAAGGCTCGGTTTGCAGCCTTAAATTGCCAAGATGGTAGGCCTCACTCAACGTCTGGCAGATTTTGTCCAAGCGCTCTTTATTGGCAGTGGCTTTGGCTTCATCCGTCAACGACAGCATGATTAATCCTGCTTCCGCATCATAACTCGTCCATGCCGCATTTTGCGCCAACATCTGCGCTGCGCCTAATTTACGGGCAAAGCGTTCGATAATGCTGTGCCAATTCTCTGTTTTAAACTCAGGCAAAGGAGCGAACTGAAGCTCTTCTTCATCTCCCTCCTCTTCTTCAGACTCAGCAGACACAACCGGCTGCAGTACTTCCATCACATCAGCACGATGCGAATCTTCATATGTATATGCTTCATCAAAATACGGAGGTGGAATTTCCTCATCCATATGCGGATATTCTTCCGGCTCAGAGGCCGTCTGAACTTTTGCAACAGGCAATGGCTCTGCAGTTTCTTGCATCTGCACCGCTTGAATTTGAGGCGGCTCAGCCGATACTTGGCTTGGCATGTCTTCCCAAGGCGGCACATCCGTCTGTTGTTGGGCAGACTGAATGGTTTCTTCAGACGGCCTTTCAACGGTATCCTGTTTGATCGGAACAGCCTCTTTCTCAACCGCCGGTGCTGCTATCGGCTCAGATTTCGGCAGCTGAAAAGGCTTTTTTTCGGCCTCAGCTTTCTGATGATCGGAATGCAAATCCGTGTGTTCAATCTGACTTTGCGTATCGCAACCCGAAGCGGCCAACGGAGCAAATGCAAGCATTCGCAAAAGCGTCATGACAAAACCGGCATACTCGTCCGGAGCCAGCGGCAAATCCTGTTTACCATGAATAGCACATTGATAATAAAGCTGAATCTGCTCGCCACTCAAAGCCTGACTTAATCGCAGCAAAGTTTCACGCTCAGGGTCGTCATTCGCTAAGGCGGAAGGAATGGTTTGAATCAAAGCCAAACGTTGCAACAGCATGGCCAATTCTGCCAATGCGCTGTCAAAACCAATCGCTCTGGCGGACATTTCCTGAGCTTTTTCCAGCAAGGCCTCACCGTTTTGATTGATGATTCCTTCAAGCAATTCAAACAAATATTGTTTATCGACTGCTCCGATCATCTGGCGGACATCTTGTTCGGCCACTTTACCCGAACCCATGGCAATCGCCTGATCCAAAAGACTCAACGCATCGCGCATCGAGCCAGCGGCGGCACGGCCTAAAAGCTGCAAAGCCTGTGGCTGATACGGAACATTTTCACGGTCCAAGACATGCGCCAAATGCTCGGCAACCTGTTGAGTCGTCATGTTGCGTAAAACAAATTGCAAACAGCGACTCAATACAGTAATGGGGACTTTATGCGGATCGGTGGTCGCCAAAATAAATTTAACGTGTTCAGGCGGTTCTTCCAAAGTCTTCAGCATGGCATTGAACGCGCTTTTGGAAAGCATATGCACTTCGTCGATGATATAGACTTTGTATTTACCCGCAGTCGGCGCGTATTGCGCGTTTTCCAACACTTCGCGGATATTGTCGATACCGGTATTCGATGCCGCGTCGATTTCCAATAAATCCACATAACGGCCGCTGTCGATTTGCGTACAGCTTTCACACTGACCGCATGGCTCGCCATGCACGGCATTTTCGCAGTTCAAGCTCTTGGCCAAAATCCTGGCAATCGTGGTCTTACCCACACCGCGCGTCCCTGTCAACAGATAGGCATGGTGCAGACGGCCTTCGTCCAGCGCGTTGCGCAGGGCTTTGACGACGTGTTCCTGTCCGACCAAATCGGCAAAGGTTTTCGGACGCCATTTTCGTGCAAGAACTTGATAAGCCATGTTGTTTCTCTACGGGAAATAAATCGGAAGGCCGTCTGAAAAGAATTATCCGCTTTTCAGACGGCCTCAGAAAATGGCATATATTCTAGCATTTTTTTGATTTTTATTAAGGATTTTCTATCAAGCCGACGGCGACAGCATGTCATCGCAATGTTAGAATGCTACATAAATGATAAACAATTTGAAGCTCAAATTATTATGTCTGAAATCATACTACGCAACAAATCAGCCACTATGCAAGTCAATACAATAGGCGGATATATTGACTCCCTGATTCTAAAAGGACGGGAAGTCTTATTTCCGAAAACCAGCGTCCACGTGGGCGATGATACAAAATTACGCGGTGGCATGCACGTTTGCTTACCCCAATTCGGACCAGACAGCAAAAATCATCTGGCCCAACATGGCTTCGGTAGAACTTCAGACTGGGAAATCCGCCATCAAAATGAATCGGATATCGGCTTGAAATTAATCAGCACAGAAAAAGGCTATGAACACGTCGAATGGTTGCTTGATTACAGTCTGCCTAACGAAAATGAAGCCATCGCCATCCTAACCGTCTGCAATTACGGAGAATCGCCCGTCCGCACTTCCCCGGGATTCCACCCCTACTTCACCGCCGCCGGCACACAATTTGATTTCAACGGCGCGCCATACGATGCCGACTATATCTCCCATACCGAATTTGTTTCCTCCGACCAGGATGCACACGTTGCATTTGACGGCTTGAAACTGGATATCCGCACCCACAATCTGCCTGTGTATGCCCTCTGGAGCGATCGAAACGGCCAATATACTTGTGCAGAGCCAACCGCAGAAGGCAATGCGTTTTTATCCCCTGCCCGAGGCGGACAATTTGTTTCAGGACACAGTAAAAAACGTTACGCCATGAAAATCAGACTGATGGCTTAACTCCCTTACAAATCCTCAATATCTAAAAACCACCCCGAAGGGTGGTTTTCTTATGGTTTACAGGCCATTGTTATTGATTGCATTCGCAATATCGCGCACCGCTGTTACATACATGCGACTGTGGTTGTATTGCCATACCGTGTAGAAGTTATTCAGGCCCAAATAGTATTCAAATACGCCCGGGCTGGTTTCCAAAGCATACAATACAGCCTTTTCATTATCCGCAACAGCAGCTTGAGGCACGACACCCAAAGCTTTGAAATCTGCGACAGTGCGCGTCAAGGCAGTTTTCTCATCGATAATCGCCTGCAAGTGCGGAGTAATCGTCAGACTTACCGGCACAACCATCTTACCGCAGGTCTGCCAGCCATGCTGTTTCATATAATTGGCGACAGAAGCCGCCACATCGCTAACATTATTCCAAATATCGCGATGACCATCACCATCATAGTCCACCGCCCATTTACGGTAGCTTGAAGGCATAAATTGCGGCATACCCATCGCGCCGGCATAGCTGCCTTTGAAGTCAAAGATATTTTCTTTTTCTTCTTTTGCCATCTGCAAAAGTTCACTCAATTCATTTTGGAAAAACTCGGCACGGCGAGGATAATCAAAGGCCAATGTACTCAAAGCATCGGCAACGCGGAAGCTGCCCGTATTTTTGCCGTAATTGGTTTCGATACCGAGAATCGCCACAATCAATTCGGCAGGTACGCCGTATTTGCGTGCCACATCATCGATTACGGCACGGTTTGCCGCATAGAATTGTCTGCCACCATTAAATTTGACCGCACCGGAGTTACCGGTGCGGAATTCATACCAAGGACGCGAAGTGCTTGGGCGGTACATAATGGTAATAATGTTGCCTTTATACACCACGCCATTGAAGAAGTTACGCAATTCTTCCGCACTGAAACGACGGTTTTTCACTTCATATTGGATAAACTGCTGAACATTGACGTTTTCATTAAAACCGCTGCTGGCAACAGATTCAGCCGCTGCATCAAATACAGGGCGTTTTACAGAGGAAACAGGCTCGACAGGTTTTGCCGTATCAACAGCAGGCTTTTGTGGGGTACTACATGAAGCCAGAGCCAAAGCAGCCAGACCCATCCCAAAGATTTTGATTTTATTCATAAATAATCTCTTTATTAAACACCATAACAAATCCGAATACGAAAGAATATTCATCCAACACATCATCTCTCTATGCCAACCGCCATACTTTTTAATCAGCCAAAAATATAGGCAACTCGACACCGATTTGCTTCGGCTCAAGCACATAAACAAGGCCGTCTGAAATCCAAGGAAACCCTTGATTTTCAGACGGCCTTGAATGAATCAATTACTCAGCGGCTGCAACAACAGCAACGGTAATTTTAGCAACAGCGTCAGTATGCAGAGCTACTTCAACTTCGTATTCGCCAACAGCTTTCAATGGGCCGTTAGGCAGACGTACGTTTGCTTTAGCAGCTTGGATACCGGCAGCAACAATCGCTTCAGCGATGTCAGCATTGGTAACAGAACCGAACAGACGACCATCAACACCGGCTTTTTGAGCAACAGTAATGGTTTGGCCTTCCAGTTTTTCTTGACGTGCTTTAGCATCAGCCAAGATTTCAGCTTGTTTGGCTTCCAATTCAGCGCGGCGTGCTTCGAATTCTTTCATGTTGGCTTCGGTTGCACGTTTTGCTTTACCGGCAGGGATCAGGAAGTTGCGTGCGTAACCGTTTTTAACGGTAACGATGTCACCCAAGTTACCCAGACCGCCGATTTTTTCTAACAGAATAATTTGCATGATTTAAACTCCAAAATTATTTGTGTTGATCGGTGTAAGGCAACAGAGCCAGGAAACGGGCACGTTTCACAGCAGTAGCCAACTGACGTTGGTAGTGTGCTTTAGTACCAGTAATGCGGGCAGGGATGATTTTGCCGTTTTCAGAGATGAAGTCTTTCAACAAATCAACTTGTTTGTAATCAACTTCTTGGATTTTTTCAGCCGTAAAGCGGCAGAATTTTCTACGTTTGAATGATTGACGAGCCATTGTCGTTTAACCTTTATATTCTTTAATGTTCTGTATGCGTAGTACCGGCTTGGGGAAGCGTTGGCTGCGTTGCGCCAAAAAACCTTCCGACTCGATGACTGCATCTTGCCGATACTGCCATTCCTCAGCCTGCTTACCTAAAATCCGCGCGGGAATTTCAAATTTGACCAGACATTTTTGTCCGTTTTCTTCCTGCCAAGATTCATGTTGCAACACAATATCTAAAACAGGGATTCCTGCCGGCGTATATCTCAAAGGCTGAACCTGCAAGATACGGGCGGTAAGCTTAATCAGATTGTTCAATCTTATTCAGCTGCTGCAACTTCTTCAGCTGCACCGTTCAGCAAGTTTTTTGCTTTTTCGCCGCCCAGCATTGGGGAAGCTTCAGTTACAGCGTGTTTTGTTTTGATGGTCAGGTGACGCAGTACAGCATCATTGAAGCGGAAAGCAGTTTCCAGCTCTTCAACCACTTCGGGAGTAGTTTCGATATTCATCAAAACATAGTGTGCTTTATGGATTTTGTTGATTGGGTAAGCCAATTGACGACGACCCCAGTCTTCCAAACGGTGGATTTTACCGTTGGCTTCAGTAATCATGGTTTTGTAACGCTCAACCATAGCAGGCACTTGCTCGCTTTGATCAGGATGAACGATAAACACGATCTCGTAATGACGCATGTTATCTCCTTATGGATGATTAAAAACAGCCTTTCACCATGCGAAGTAAAAGGCAAGGCAAAGAGGTTGAATTCTATCCGCATTTCTTAAAAAATACAAGTCCGGATTCAAAATCCACTTTCTTTTCAATTAAAAAACAACATTAGGCCTTATGGTTATTTCCTAGCAAACCACTCAACTATCTGCCAAAAATCTGCTAAAATCTGCCCCATCCTAATAAATACAGCATCAGAAGGCACACAATCATGGCTCTTTTGCAGATTTCTGAACCCGGCATGTCCGCCGCCCCTCATCAACACCGCCTCGCCGTAGGCATTGATTTAGGTACAACCAACAGCTTGGTGGCCACCGTACGCAGTGGCAGCGCAGTCTGCCTGCCCGATTCAGACGGCCGCACCACCCTACCTTCGGTTGTCCGTTATTTGGATGGCGAAGTTGAAGTCGGCAAAAACGCCCTTTCCGCCCAAAAAACCGATCCGCTAAATACCGTCAGCTCCGCCAAACGCTTAATCGGCCGCACCCTTACCGACCTCGCACAAGAGGCGCAATACCTGCCCTATCGATTTACACCCAATGAGCGCGTGGTCGAGTTAAACACACGTCAAGGTGCAAAAACGCCTATCGAAGTATCGGCAGAAATCCTCAAAGCCCTCAAATCGCGTGCAGAAGAATCATTAGGCGGAGATTTGGTTGGCGCCGTCATTACCGTACCTGCTTATTTTGACGATGCCCAACGTCAAGCCACCAAAGATGCCGCACGCTTGGCAGGCTTAAATGTCTTGCGCCTCCTTAACGAACCGACTGCCGCCGCAATCGCCTACGGACTGGACAACGCCTCAGAAGGCGCGTTTGTCGTTTACGACTTGGGCGGCGGCACATTCGACGTATCCGTATTGCAACTGACTAAAGGCCTATTTGAAGTCAAAGCCACCGGCGGTAACAGTGCATTGGGCGGCGACGACTTCGATCATCGTTTGTTCTGCTACTTGCTCGAACAAAACGACCTTTCCAAACTCAACGAACAAGACAGCCAACTTCTGCTTTCCCTTGCCCGTACCGCCAAAGAAAAACTGACCACTCAAACTGAAGCAGTCATCGAAACTACACTTTCAGACGGCCATAAAGTCCATACCGTCATTACCCGCCAAGAGTTTCACAACCTAACCCAAAATCTGGTACAAAAAACCATCGAGCCCGTCAAACAGGCTTTGAAAGACGCAGGCGTAACCAAGGCCGATGTCAAGGGCGTGATTATGGTTGGCGGCTCTACCCGCATGTTGCACGTTCAACAAGCGGTCGCCACCTTCTTTGGTCAAACTCCGCTGAACAACCTCAACCCCGACGAAGTGGTTGCACTCGGTGCCGCCATACAGGCAAACGTCCTTGCCGGCAACAAAACCGACGGCGAATGGCTGCTGCTTGACGTTACACCTTTGTCGCTTGGCCTAGAAACCTACGGCGGTCTTGCCGAAAAAATTATCCCGCGCAACTCCACCATTCCTACTGCGCGTGCGCAGGACTTTACCACTTTCAAAGACGGTCAGACTGCCATGACGATACACGTCGTACAAGGCGAGCGCGAACTCGTTTCCGACTGCCGCAGCCTTGCCAAATTTACCCTGCGCGGCATTCCGCCGATGGCCGCAGGCGCAGCGCGTATCCGCGTGACCTTCCAAGTTGATGCCGACGGTTTGCTGTCCGTTTCTGCACAAGAGCAAAGCACCGGCGTACAGGCGCAAATCGAAGTTAAACCTTCCTACGGTTTGGACGACAGCACCATCACCCAAATGCTCAAAGACAGCATGAGCAACGCTGCCGAAGACATGGCAGCCCGTGCCCGAGCCGAAGCCGTAGTCGAAGCCGAAAGCCTGACCGACGCCGTTAATGCTGCCCTTGAGTTGGATAGCGACTTGTTGGAAGCCGAAGAGTTGCAACAGATTCAACAAGACATCGCCGTTTTGCAAGGCCGTCTGAAAGACGGTAAAGCCGAAGAGATCCGTGCTGCCGTCGCCAAGCTCAGCCACAGCACCGACAACTTCGCCGCCAAACGCATGAACCGCAACATCCAACGTGCGTTGACAGGTCAAAGCGTTGATAATATTTGACGGCAAATGGTTTCAGACGGACTTTGATAAAAAGGCCGTCTGAAAAGATATCTTCATACAGAAATAAAAATAAAGGACAACAATGGAAAAAGCGGGCATTGTCTACCTGATGAAAACCGTCATCAAAGGCGTATATAAAATTGGTATTACTGACGAAAATAATTTTGAAACTAGAATGCGCCATTTGGAAAACAACGGCTACGCAAACGTTGCCGGGTTAGAACGTATTCTAGCGATTAAAACCGACAACTATAAAGAAAAAGAAACCTTACTTCATGAAATTTTCGGCAAAAGCCGAATAGGAGAAACTGAGCTTTTTGCAATTGATGAAAATCTTGTGAAAAGGCTTTTTCTCTCATTAAGAGGTGAAATTGTATTTCCTAAAAATGAAATAGCAGAGTTGGGTTTTGAAAAAACTGTCGAAGAACATCATCAAGAAAAAATTTTTGAAATAGACAGAAGTGCATTTATCTCCTTTATCAAAGAAAAGCACCAACAAAATCCTTCTATATTAAGAAATCTCATCTCTTCGAAAAATACACATAAACCTAAAAATTCCAAAGTCCGTCTCTATAAAAACGAATACTTTGGGAAAAGTGGAACAAAGCTAACTACTGAAATTGAAGAAGGTCTTCATATTTATACTACCTACTCAAAAGAAAATTTAGAGAAAGCTTACGCAGAATATTCAAAATTATTTGAATCACAATGAGACTCTGGCACCAAACCCTTATCCCCCTACTACCCCGCGCCCAGCTTTTGGGGCAACACCGCGAATGCGCTGCTTTACGCGGAGCGGGCTGGGGCAGACCGCATGCGACGGTTAATTACGTTTTTACCCATTCGCCCTACAAACTCTATCTGTATCACGCGTTGATTATGGAAGAGATGGAAAAGCGCGGTTACAAACCCGATACCTTATGGAAAGACCCGCTGTATCGCGGCAAAGCCGTTGCCCCATACCATTCGCACGCGGCTGAAACAGCTACTTCGCCGATTTATGCTGAACATGATGATGCTTACTTGGACGAATGTCTGGAAAATTTAAAAAGTAAAGGCATCATGTTATAAACCCATTTTTCAGACGGCCTGAATATTGAATACCCAAGGCCGTCTGAAACCACTTTAACCACAACCACTCTTAAACAACCGAGACAATAAAAATGCCAAAAATTACCGTACTCCCACACGCGACATTATGCCCTGAAGGCGCGGTTATCGAAGACGCACCGGAAGGTCAAACCGTCCTTGACGTACTGCTCGACCACGATATCGAAGTCGATCACGCCTGTGAAAAATCCTGCGCCTGCACAACCTGTCACGTCATCATCCGCAAAGGTTTTGACAGCTTGGAAGAGCCGAGCGAACTGGAAGAAGACCTGCTCGACCAGGCATGGGGCTTGGAAGCCGATTCACGCTTAAGCTGTCAGGCAGTCGTTGCCGATGAAGATTTGGTCGTAGAAATTCCCAAATATACGATCAACCATGCACGTGAAGACCATTAAAACAAGATTGAATGAAAAGGCCGTCTGAAACCACAAATTCATGGTTTTCAGACGGCCTGTTGCTTATGCGGCAAACTATTTGATATGAGGAAAAATAAAACGCATACGCGAAATTTGCATGGAAGCCACTTTCTGCGTAGCGGAGTAATTTTCAATTTTTTCTTGCATTCTGATTTGATGCAGATTGCCGTTATAACGGGGAGCCGCGTTCTGAGATTTGTTGACTGTCGGCAGTTCAGCCTCAGCCTTCAAAGCTTCCTCTGCCTCAATCGCCGAAAGTGCTGCCTCATCCCTTGCCAAACCGAAACGCTCTATAATGGCATTGGCTTCATCTATATAACGCGATTTGTCCGCGCCATTTTCCAACACTGCATCTTCAAGCACGACCGACAAATGCTTGCCGCAATTTTCGATACGCTCTGCGATGCGCGAATAAACCATCCAACGTTTCAACCTTAATGCGCCTGCATCGTCGTTGGGTGAAGCAGCATCCAGTTTAATCAAGCCATAGTGTTTGCCGTAATACAGACGGAACACCAGCTGCTTCAAACCTTCTGTTTCGTCCAGCATCCGATAAAATTCGCGAACCAACAACAGCAAACGGTCGAATGCGCCTGCTTTGGACAGATACTCCGGATCATCGGAAGCGAGCGCGTAAATCAGTTTGGACAGCTTGGCGTTGAGTGCGTTATTCATCTTTTTTCCTTTTATTTTTAAGCGATGGATTGTCTTAAGAGCCGTTCCAAAAAATTTGGTTGCATAGCGAAATGTAAATTTTGCATGGAAACCAAATCATTCAAAACGGAATAGAAAGTATAAAACGGCAGATTGCCGTGAGTTTTAAGTGTCTTGCCGTATTTTAACGCAACTATGCTATTTTGTTAAAAAATAGCGTCATCATTTATCTGCCCTTCTTCCGTAAAACAATCTGGCAGTCCGACTTCTTCTTGATTAAAATAATTGGCAATAGTCGAAACCCAATAAAGGAACACATCATGAAATGGACAGATACCCAACGCATCGCCGAAGAACTCTACGACTTACACGGCGACAGCATCGACCCGAAAACCGTGCGTTTCACCCAACTGCGTGATTTGATTATGGCTCTGCCTGAATTTGACGATGATCCGGCGCGTTGTGGCGAGCGCATTCTCGAAGCCGTGCAACAAGCCTGGATAGATGAAGCGGAATAACCTTTTCCCTTTTCATCAAATAAAACCTCAGGCTGTTTTTCAGACGGCCTGAGGTCTTTATTAAATCTATTCATACAATTTCGGAAAATTTCGAAATTGACTCATACCAACCTCAAATTTATTATGCAGTCTGACAACAAATAAAAGATATGCAGAAGGTGCATAACCATGAATCACGCTCGAGAAATCGCCGCTTTAAACAACAGCCTTTCTGATTTGAAAGGCGACATCAACGTTTCGTTCGAATTTTTCCCGCCGAAAAACGAACAAATGGAAACCATGCTGTGGGATTCCATCCATCGCCTGCAAACCTTGCATCCGAAATTCGTTTCCGTAACCTACGGCGCAAACTCCGGCGAACGCGACCGCACACACAGTATCGTCAAACGCATCAAACAAGAAACCGGCCTTGACGCCGCCCCCCACCTAACCGGTATCGACGCCAGCCCTGACGAGTTGCGCCAAATCGCCAAAGATTATTGGGACAGCGGTATCCGCCGCATTGTCGCCCTGCGCGGTGACGAGCCGCCCGGCTACGAGAAAAAACCTTTCTATGCCGAAGATTTGGTCAAACTGTTGCGCTCCGTTGCCGACTTTGATATTTCCGTAGCGGCCTATCCAGAGGTGCACCCGGAAGCCAAATCCGCACAAGCCGACTTGATTAATCTGAAACGCAAAATCGATGCGGGTGCCAACCACGTTATCACCCAATTCTTCTTCGACGTGGAAAGCTATCTGCGCTTCCGCGACCGTTGCGTGATGATGGGCATTGACGTTGAAATCGTTCCCGGCATCCTGCCCGTAACCAATTTCAAACAATTGACCAAAATGGCCCAAGTGACCAACGTCAAAATCCCAAGCTGGCTGTCTAAAATGTACGAAGGTTTGGATGACGACCAAGGCACGCGCAACCTTGTTGCCGCCAGCATCGCTATCGACATGGTCAAAGTCCTCTCGCGCGAAGGTGTCAAAGACTTCCACTTCTACACCCTCAACCGCAGCGAACTGACTTACGCCATCTGCCATATTTTGGGCGTGCGTCCGCGTTAATAAAACAGACGGCCTCCCCATTCTGATTTACAATATCGAACATTCAGGCCATATCGGCCTGATTCAAAATTCCAACTAGGAGAGTTAACATGACAACATTGCATTTTTCAGGCTTCCCGCGCGTCGGTGCCTTCCGCGAATTGAAATTCGCACAAGAAAAATACTGGCGCAAAGAAATCAGCGAGCAAGAATTGCTGGCTGTTGCTAAAGACTTGCGCGAGAAAAACTGGAAACACCAAGCCGCTGCCAACGCTGATTACGTTGCCGTAGGCGATTTCACTTTCTACGACCACATCCTCGACCTGCAAGTTGCCACCGGTGCCATCCCTGCCCGCTTCGGCTTCGACAGCCAAAACCTGTCTTTGGAACAATTCTTCCAACTGGCCCGCGGTAACAAAGACCAATTCGCTATCGAAATGACCAAATGGTTCGACACCAACTACCACTACTTGGTGCCTGAATTCCACGCCGATACCGAATTCAAAGCCAACGCTAAACACTACGTTCAACAACTGCAAGAAGCCCAAGCTTTGGGCCTGAAAGCCAAACCGACCATCGTCGGCCCATTGACTTTCCTGTGGGTAGGTAAAGAAAAAGGCGCTGTCGAATTCGACCGTCTGAGCCTGTTGCCTAAACTGTTGCCTGTTTACGTTGAAATCCTGAACGCTTTGGTTGAAGCCGGTGCCGAATGGATTCAAATCGACGAGCCAGCTTTGGCTGTCGACCTGCCTAAAGAATGGGTAGAAGCCTACAAAGACGTTTACGCCACTTTGAGCAAAGTAAACGCCAAAATCTTGTTGAGCACTTACTTCGGTTCTGTTGCCGAACACGCTGCCTTGCTGAAATCCCTGCCTGTTGACGGCCTGCACATCGACTTGGTACGCGCTCCTGAGCAACTGGACGCATTTGCCGACTACGACAAAGTTCTGTCTGCCGGCGTTATCGACGGCCGCAATATTTGGCGCGCCAACCTGAACAAAGTTTTGGAAACTGTCGAGCCTCTGCAAGCCAAACTGGGCGACCGTTTGTGGATCTCCAGCTCTTGCTCCCTGCTGCACACTCCATTTGACTTGTCAGTTGAAGAAAAACTGAAAGCCAACAAACCTGACCTGTACTCTTGGTTGGCATTCACCCTGCAAAAAACCCAAGAATTGCGCGTTCTGAAAGCCGCATTGAACGAAGGCCGTGACTCTGTTGCCGAAGAACTGGCCGCCAGCCAAGCTGCCGCCGACTCCCGTGCCAACAGCAGCGAAATCCACCGTGCAGACGTTGCCAAACGCCTTGTCGATTTGCCTGCCAACGCAGACCAACGCAAATCACCGTTTGCCGACCGCATCAAAGCGCAACAAGCATGGTTGAACCTGCCCCTGCTGCCGACTACCAACATCGGTTCTTTCCCGCAAACTACCGAAATCCGCCAAGCACGCGCCGCCTTCAAAAAAGGCGAACTGTCTGCCGCCGATTACGAAGCCGCGATGAAAAAAGAAATCGCCTTGGTGGTTGAAGAGCAAGAAAAACTGGACTTGGACGTACTGGTACACGGCGAAGCCGAGCGTAACGACATGGTTGAATACTTCGGCGAATTGTTGAGCGGTTTTGCATTCACCCAATACGGCTGGGTACAAAGCTACGGCTCACGCTGCGTTAAACCACCTATCATCTTCGGTGACGTAAGCCGTCCTGAAGCCATGACCGTGGCTTGGTCTACTTACGCACAAAGCCTGACTAAACGCCCGATGAAAGGTATGTTGACCGGCCCTGTAACCATTCTGCAATGGTCTTTCGTCCGCAACGACATTCCACGTTCTACCGTGTGCAAACAAATCGCACTGGCTCTGAACGACGAAGTATTGGATCTGGAAAAAGCCGGCATCAAAGTCATCCAAATTGACGAACCTGCCATCCGCGAAGGTCTGCCTTTGAAACGCGCCGATTGGGATGCTTACCTGAACTGGGCCGGCGAATCTTTCCGCCTGTCCTCTACCGGTTGCGAAGACAGCACTCAAATCCACACTCATATGTGTTACTCCGAGTTCAACGACATCCTACCGGCCATCGCCGCTATGGATGCTGACGTGATTACCATTGAGACTTCACGTTCCGATATGGAGCTCTTGACCGCGTTCGGCGAGTTCAAATACCCGAACGACATCGGCCCGGGCGTTTACGACATCCACAGCCCACGCGTACCGACTGAAGCTGAAGTTGAGCACCTGTTGCGCAAAGCCATCGAGGTTGTACCGGTTGAACGTCTGTGGGTTAACCCGGACTGCGGCCTGAAAACCCGTGGCTGGAAAGAAACTCTGGAACAACTCCAAGTAATGATGAACGTAACCCACAAACTGCGCGCCGAACTGGCTAAATAATGTGAGTTAGATAAAAAGGCCGTCTGAAAATTTTCAGACGGCCTTTTTTTATTTATCGATATTTAAACTATAAAGATTACGACTTCAACAGCTTACAAAATCCCTGTCGTTGTATGATGTTCTTCCACTCCTGATGTATACACGTTCTGAGTATGGTGATACACAGTCTCTTTAGTCGTTTCAACAATATGGTTGGCTTCTGACAAGATATCGCTCAATGCCACTTTACTGCCGGTCGTATTCACCTTTTTCAGTGCTGTGCCGTTATGGCTATTGCCTTCAGAATACGTGTTGATGTCATTCTCAAAGCGCAGCCATGAATCATACAACTTGCCTTTAATGTCCGTCATGATTTTATTGTTGGCCACATTTAAAGATGCCTTACCCTTAGGGTTGGTACTGTGTACGTCTACCAAAGCATCATTTAGAGCGCCACCAAGTTTCAATGTGTTATTGGTGATGTTGTACTCTTTGGCATTGCTCTTTAAATAAGCAAATTCAACATAGCCTTCAGATTCTTCACGCACGGAAATTTTGTTGTTATGAATCGTTACCGCCCCATGCATAGCGACATTACCATGGTGTTCTTCCACATAAACCGGTACTGCGCCTTTCATGATCTTGCCGATATCGGCATCATTGCCGCTGATGGTAATGGTACCGCTGCCAATGCCGTTTTTAGATAAAACGTGATCGTAAGTATCGTTGATGACGGCAATCAGATATTTGGTGGATTCGCCGCTGATCTTGTTGTTTGCCATATTGAGCGTGTAATCCATTTTGCTTTCATGGTTACGGAACTCAATCGCGTAGGTCTGAATATTGTTTTGATAAACCGTCAGATTTTTAATGACATTATCGCTAATATCGAAATAGCCTTTGTCAGCCGAGTGCAAATCTTTGTACTGGGTGTTGGTTTGCACCTGAATCCCTGAATACATGTGGTAGTACTTGCCCAAGTCATCATCAACGTTCAAACGGAAGCTCGGGTCTTGGATAATGGTATTGCCGGTAATTTTGACTTTATCCATAGAAAACTGGCGGTTGTAGGCAACAATACCATACAGCCGGTCACCCGTTAACACATTGTCTTCAATGACAATGCCTGTACCATCGTGCACATCCAAACCCTTGCGGTAGTTGTGGTCGGTCGTGTTTTTACGGTATGTGATGCCGTAATTGTAGCTGCCGGCAGCCACGGCCATACCGTAGCCTGTCCCTCCATCCGCTTCGTGGCCATTCCAATCCAAACGGTTGCCCTCGCCGATAAAGTTTTGTTGGAAACCAATCAGCGCACCGGCAACGCGGTTGTGGTGCAGATACGAATCGACAATACGGTTGTTTTCACCCAAAGGCAGCACTTCGTATGTTTCATCAATTTCGCCGCTTTGCACGCGCTCTTTAAAGGTCAGCTTATGGCCTTTTTCCGTTTCCAAAGAAGCGGTCGAGGTAAACATCACACCAGCACGATTGGCACCGGAAACCTCTACTTTGCTAATTAAAGTATTGTCCGCATCGTTCACCAAAATGCCGTTTACCTTGCCAAAATAGCTTAAGCCTTTGCGGTAAAAATCAGGGTTGGTATATTGAACCGACAAATCGGCAATGATTTTATTGTTTTGTCCATCGACCAAAATACCGGCAAATTGGCGAATGTCATCATGGTTGGTGTCCGGATTGAACACGCCTGTTTGCGCTTTATCAAACGTTACTTTGGTTTTGCCCATACCCGAGCCAAACAAACCGCGCGCGCCGGAAACAGTTTTATCCATCACAATCTGGTTGGAAATATAGTAGGTGCCATCCAAGAAGACCATGGCTTTTTCTTTATGAGCCGCCTCTAAGGCCGCTTTAAATGCCTGAAGGCTGTCTTTTTTACCCTGTGCATCGGCACCAAAATCATTCACGCGAACATAATTGCCGTATTCTTTAGATTCATACACGCGGTATTTTCCGGATAGTCCTATCCTGCCTTCGGCATGGTCGTCAATTTTGTTTGCTTTACCCGAACTGAGGTGTCCGTCGTGGCTATTGATTGCTTTTTTGCCGGAAGAAACGCCCGCTATTTTGTCATGGCCGTCTGAATCCTTCAGATTCTTTTTATGGACAATCTCAACGGTTTCTTTTTCTTCGGCAATTCTGTCTTCCGCCTCTTTTTCTTTGCGGGCGGCTTCTTGTTTGGCTTTACGCTCTGCAATCGCTTTTTCGACTGCCGCTTTATGCGCTTCTTTTGCGCGCTCGACCGCCTTTGCTTTGGCGGCGGCAGCCTCGGCTATTTTTTTTGCTTTGGCTTCTTCGTAAACTTTTTGCCTTGCAGCCAGGACTTTTTCCATCGATTGATTAACTGGTTCTTTTGAAACAACGTGTTTGCTCGCCACTTTAGGCGCAATGATATGTTTACTGGAAACGCTGCTTACAGAAGCAACGCTGGCCCGTGCAACATGCATTTTTGTCACAAGGCCGTCTGAAGATGATGAAGAACTATCAAATCTTGCTGCCTCCGCCACATGCACTACTTCTCTCGTTACAGTATTTTTACCGCTTAATTGCTTGGGTTCTGGAAAAACCGACGGACTATCCCCCCAATTTTGGGTGTGTATCCATTCTTTTAGAGGAGAAGATGATTTGGAAGTGGTTTCAGGAGTTGAGGAGCCTTGACGAATATGGGTACGGCCAAGAGGAGCAAGTTTATGTGACATAATCAGCGTATTTCCTTGTATCGAATATCGTCCTTTTCCACCGCACAAGTGTGCAACAAAAAAGTTCGATTGATTAAAGAGGTAAGACGGATTCTGTCGTAACAGCAATTGCCTGTATAAAGGCCAAACTGAAGCTGGCCACTTTGAGAAACTCGGCAGCGTTTCCCCTTCTGCCGGTTTTCTGATTGGAAACGGTAATGGTGTTTAGACAGAACCCTTGGATGACTTTTATAGGCAATCTGTCCGCGTACCATGTATCCGGTTATTTTTGACGGAAATGTATCAGAGTCCCTTTTTAATTGATTAGTTCATCCAAAGTTAAGTTATTTTTGATTTTTATAGCAAAATAAAAATGGTTTTATCTTGCATTGTTTTTCTTTTTTGGCGTGACAGAGTTAATCCCGCGAAGCCAAAAAGGAGGGGAATTCTAACACAATATGCTTTTAGCATTCCAAATTTAACTAAATTTACAAAATATACAAAATAAATATCTATAATTGTTTTTAACTTCATCGAAAAATCAATAAAATTCGATATTTTCAATGTGTATTTTTACAACATAATTGCGCATTATATACCGATTATCTCAAAATACTACCGTTTATTTGCAAAATTTAGTATTTTTTTATTGCTTTCACCATCTAAAAACCAATAAAAAAGGCCGTCTGAAAAAATATTTCAGACGGCCTTTTTTTATTAAATGCGTTCTATTCAACAAACTTCGACCAACCAGCCGTGTTTGTCTTCTGTCAAACCGTATTGAATGTCGGTAATCGCCTTACGGATTGCGTAACCGCGCTCTTGGCTCTTCACTTCGATTTCTTTGCCATCAATCACGAAAGAAGTTACCGGAGAAATAACCGCAGCCGTACCAGTCAGAATCGCTTCCGCACCATTCTCAATCGCGGCTTTCAGCTCATCAACGGTAAAGTTGCGTTCGGTAACGGTGTATCCCAAATCTTTGGCAACAGTCAGCACGGAATCACGGGTAACGCCGTGCAGGAATTCATCGGTCAACGGTTTGGTAATGATTTCATCGCCGTTAATCAGGATAAAGTTAGACGCGCCGGTTTCCTGAACGTCGCCATTCGGGCAGAACAACACTTGGTTTGCGCCATATTCGGCTTTAGCTTTCAACACCCAAGGCATGGCGGAAGCGTAGTTGCCGCCGCATTTCACACGACCCATATGTGGGGCGCAACGGATATGTTCGGTTTCCACCAAGATTTTAACGGGCGAACCGGCTTTGAAATAGTCGCCGACAGGAGAAGCCAAAATGTACAGCAAGGCTGTTTCGGAAGGAGAACCGGCTTTGCCGATCACAGGGTCGGTACCGATCAAA
The DNA here is from genome assembly GCF_003044645.1 of Neisseria subflava. Lineage (GTDB taxonomy): Bacteria > Pseudomonadota > Gammaproteobacteria > Burkholderiales > Neisseriaceae > Neisseria > Neisseria subflava_B. The sequence continues at coordinate 15,862 of NZ_POXL01000009.1, read as the reverse complement.
GTCGGACGCAGGTACAACGCAGCAGGCGCATCAGGGATTTCCTCGGCAGAGCGTTTGACCAATTCGATCAAAGCATTCAAATAAGCTTCCGTTTCAGGACGAGGCAGGTGCAGAATATCTGCGCTTTGCTGCATACGCGCGATGTTAGCGGTCGGGCGGAACATCACGATTTTGCCGTTTGCCTGACGGAATGCCTTCAAACCTTCAAAACATTCGCTGCCGTAATGCAAAGCATGTGCGCCGGGGGCGAGTGTCAGGTCTTTGGAAGATTGCCATTCTACCGGTTGCCATTTACCTTCACGATAAGCGATAACGGGCATTTCAGCGTGAAAAACGCTGCCGAATACGGCTGGGACTGGTCTGCTCATGATGATTGCCTTTCTTATTCTGATTTGTAAGATAATAACTAAAGACTGAACAATACGCCTTTCAATATGGGTTTGACAAGTACCCGTCAGCATTAAAGATACCCTTCCCATGTCGTCTGAAACATGCCGTCCTATCCGAAATCCGGCAAATCGTTTAAACTGATACCATTTTTCAGACGGCCTGCCCCAACCGCAGCCAACCCGGAGTAACCCATGAAACTCATCTCTACCATCATCAAAATCCTGATTCTTCTTGTTTTCCTCCTGCTGGCCATCACCAATACCCACACCGTATCCTTCTTCTACCTGCCCGGCCAAAACATCAATCTGCCGCTGATTGTCGTGCTTTTCGGTGCATTTATTATCGGCATCGTATTCGGTATGTTTGCCCTCTTCGGCCGTCTGTTGTCCCTGCGCAGCGAAAACAACCGCCTGCGCGCCGAAGTAAAAAAACATGCCCACCTTTCCGAAAAAGACCTGACTCCGGTCAAAACCGAAACACCGGCAACGACTTCCAAAGCCACTCCCAAAGCGTAACGCCACCAATCAATAAAGGAATACCATGGACAACGAATTGTGGGTCATCTTACTGCCCATCGTCCTCCTCCCCGTTTTCTTCGCTATGGGCTGGTTTGCCGCGCGCGTCGATATGAAGACCGTCCTGAAACAGGCCAAAAGCATACCGGCAGGGTTTTACAAAAGCCTTGACGCCCTCGTTGACCGCAACAGCGGCCGCGCCGCGCGCGAATTGGCGGAAGTGATCGACCAGCAGCCGCAGTCATACGATTTGAATCTGACCTTAGGCAAGCTCTACCGCCAACGCGGCGAAAACGACAAAGCCATCAATATGCACCGCGCCCTGCTCGATTCTCCCGACACAGTCAACGAAAAACGCGCGCGCGTGCTTTTTGAATTGGCGCAAAACTACCAAAGCGCAGGCTTAGTGGATCGTGCCGAACAAATCTTCCTCGGTTTGCAGGAAGGCGATATGGCACGCGAAGCCCGCCAACACCTTTTGAGCATCTACCAACAAGACCGCGACTGGGAAAAAGCCATCGAGATGGCGCAGCTCTTGAGCCATGACGAACAGACCTACCAGTTTGAAATCGCCCAGTTCTATTGCGAAATCGCCCAAGCTGCGCTGTTCAAGTCCAACTTCGATGCTGCTCGCTACAACATCGGCAAAGCACTCGAAGCCAACAAAAAATGTACGCGCGCCAACATCATCCTTGGCGACATCGAATACCGTCAGGGCAATTTCCCTGCCGCAGTAGAAGCGTATTCCGCCATCGAGCAGCAAAACCATGCCTATTTGAGCATGGTGGGCGAGAAACTCTATGAAGCCTATGCCGCACAAGGCAAACAGGAAGAAGGCCTCAACCGCCTCATCGGCTATATGCAAACCTTCCCCGATCTTGACCTAATCAACGTCATCTACGAGAAGGCCCTGCTGCTCAAAGGCGAAACCGAAGCGGCGCAAATCGCTGTCGAACTCGTCCGCCAAAAACCCGATCTCAACGGCGTGTACCGCCTGCTTGGTTTGAAACTCAGCAATATGAATCCGGAGTGGAAAGCCGATGCCGATATGATTCGTTCCATTATCGGCCGCCAGCTGCAAAAAAGCGTCATGTACCGCTGTCGCAACTGCCACTTCAAATCCCAAGTCTTCTTCTGGCACTGCCCAGCCTGCAACAAATGGCAAACCTTTACGCCGAATAAAATCGAGATTTGATAAAGCGTTAAGTATCAAAAAAGGCCGTCTGAAATCTTTTCAGACGGCCTTTTTATTACGAAGCAAAATATCAAAACAGCTCAAAACATAGGCGCACACACCAGCAATGTTTGCTCAACAACGCTGCTCTGCCCATGCCAATGCCGCTACAATCTGAGCCTCAATATCGGCATTAAATTCGCCGGCACGGTATGCATCGCGCAATTCCGTGCGACGGGTTTCATCTGCCGCAATTTGGTTCAATACCACTTGCGGAAATTCGTTAAACACAGGCCCGGCTTCTTCATGACCCATCAAAAACAGCGCAGGGATTTTTTGATTGGTACGGACGATTTCCTGTTGGCGCGGATTATCGAAACGGCTGCTGTCGTCAAAATCGTTGCGGGCAATATAGTTGACGCGGATATTGGGGTTTAACTCCGCCATTTTTTGAATAAACGGCACAAACACGCGGCAATCAGGGCAATACGGCGCAGCGGCAAGCAGCCAGTTTTGCGGACGGCCGATCTTTTTGACCGCCGCCACCGTTTGCGCCGACAGCTCGGTCGCCTGATAGAGCTGCTGCTGTTTCAATTTGTCTTCTTCAGTATCAAAATCCAAATATTCTGCATAAGCGGCCATGCTTTACTCCTGTTCTGTTGTATCGGTTTTTCCTGCCACGCCGGTCAAAAGCGGAACAAGCAGATTGACGACGAGGTTTTCAAATAGCGGCTCATCAAGCGGCGATTCTTCCGAATGGCCAAACACCAGCTTCACTTCGGTATATTCCTTCTGCCCTTTGCTCATTTTGTTGCCGTTAAAAACCTCATAGGCTTTTCTCAAGGCAGCATCCCAATCCTCTTTTTTGCTGTACTCCTCCGCAGCGGCAAGGCTGGTTTTGGCGAAAAACGGCAAGGGGGTATTTTGTCCGATTCGGAAATATACCAACCATTCTTTCAAAAGCCCCCTCGCGGCCTCTTGCCCGATGGCGGCATAGGTTTCGGTCTGCCCCAAGCTGACAATATAGGTTTGTCGGTTTGCAACGGATTTAGGGGCGACGGCACAAAAAATCAAATGCTCCAATAAACGGGCAATGCGGTTGGGCGCATTGTCTTTTTGATTTAGGAACACAATGCGGCCGCATTCGTAAAGATTGCCGATGGTGCCTTGTAAAACCAAGTCGTCAAAGTGTGCCTCATAAGGTTCAGACGGCCTTTTGTTACTGCATATCAGCTCGGCATCTACGTTTTTCGCAGATATCTGATACTGCTTCTGCCATAAACCGCCCAATTCGCCTACCGGCATCAGGCTTTCGGCATTCAGCCGAATGGCCGTATCTTCAAAATCTTCCCCTTTGCGCCGCGCATCCAAATAGGCATCGGCAATCCGACCCTCATGTTGCGGCTCAAACGGTTCAGCAGACTCCCATGCGCCGTCCAGATACGGCTGATCCCAGCTTAAATTTTTCTTCAGCCAAACTTTGACAGGGTTGCGCCAAAAACTGATAAGCTCGCCTTGATGAATGGTTTTGCCCGGCTCTTCCTGACTTAAGGCCTCAAGGAAAAACGGCTGCGCTTCCGCTTGCGGTTGATTCAACGCATCGGCGTAATCTTGGCGCGTACTGAAGAGGCCGTCTGAAAGCGCATCCTTTTGGAAATAACGGCGCGAAAATGCCTGCAAAGGATGATGTTTCACCCATTTCTCCGACAACTCGCGCCCGCTTTTCCCCGTCATGGCAGCAATGGTATCCAGCAGCTCGCTGATTAACGAAGAGGGCGCGAACTCGGCATCATTGCGTATATCGCGGCCGATATAAGACAAATACAGCATTTCGCGGGCGCTGATTAAGGCTTCGAGGAAGAGATAACGGTCGTCGTCGCGGCGGGCGCGGTCGCCTTTTTTCGGATGTTTGGCAATCAGGTCAAACACCGCCGCTTTGGTATTGCGCGGAAAATCGCCGTCATTCAAACCCAACAGACAAACCATTTTAAACGGCAGGCTGCGCATCGGCACCATACTGCAAAAAGTGATGCCGCCGCTCAAAAATCCGGCTTGGCTTTCACTGTCCAAAAAGCGGCGGATATGGCGGATAACGGTTTTACACGGCAACAATCCGTCAAATCCGGCCAACTGCGCCTCTTCCTGCCATTTCGCCAAAGACTGCTCAAACTGCTGCTTAGCGTATTGGTCGTCCGTATCCGGAGCAAACAGTTTCTCCAGCAAATCACGGCAACGTTGTACCCAGTTTTCCACATTGGCAGGCTCTTGCCATTGCGCCGCCATATCGGCCAAAGTGCGGATAAATTCGGCAAAACCGCTGAACACGTCCAACTGGTTGACATTGCTATGCCACGCGCTCACGCCCTGCCACATGCCGTTACCTCCTTCGGGCAGCATCCAGCCCAAGGCCAAACGCTCTACTGCCTGCTGCCAAGTAAAGAGGTTGTCTTTGCCCTCGCGCATGGTTTGGTCCAAACCCCAATGCACATTCAATCCGGCAACAGTCTCATGCAGCAGCGGCACATCTTCCTCGCTCAAACCGAAGCGTTGCAGCACCAACCGGCTTTCCAGCAAAGGCAAAACCTTGTCCACTTCAAACCGGCTTTCCAGCAAGTCCAAAGTTTGCGCCAAAGCGTACAGCAACGGCTGGCAGCGGCTGAGCTTCACATCCGAAATCGAATACGGCAAAGCCTGGCTGCCTGCCTGCTCCTGTCCGAAAACGGCTTCAATAAACGGGCTGTACGGCTCGATGTTCGGCGTCAACACGGCAATATCGTGCGGCTGCCAGTCGGGATTTTTTTGCAACACCAGCGACAGCTCTTCTTTCAAAATCTGCAATTCGCGCAAAGGGCTGTGTGCTGCAACGATTTTGATGGAGCCGTCATTCAACAATTTGTCCGGCTCGACACACACTGGATTACCGCCCGCATCGTGAACCTGAACCAAAGCCGATTGCGCGCCTGCTTCGCCTTCTTCCTGTTGATATAAGCGTTCAGACGGCATGATTAATTTTTGGATATCGTTTTGCAGGCAATGCAACAAGGTATCGTCTTTTCCATCTTCATAAACCTGAATATCCTGCTCGGTTTCCACTTCCGCCAGAAAATCAAAGAAATCACGCCCCTGCTTGCCCAAAGAAGCCAACAGCGGATGTCCTGCCTGCGACAAATCCGCCTCATCGCCCCTTTTCAAAATCTGCACCTCATCGATAACCTCACCCCAATATTGGCTGCTCGGGTTGAGCGCAAACACAAACACATCGCAATGCTTGGAAATTTGGTGCAAGAGTTGCAGATACATCGGCGCCATTGTCGAAATGCCGAATACGAACAACCTTTGCGGCAAGACCGATTTATCCAACTGCGCCAACAGCTTTTCCCACAAGGCCACGCGGTGCGGCGCAGATTGGCTGCCATCGTCCAAATAACGCCACAGCCGCGCCTGCCAATCCTCATCATCGCCCAAACCCAGTAGTTTCCCAGCCTGCCACGCATCAATCCAATCCGGCCGGTACACCAAATATTGGTCGAAAATATCCGCCATCTGTCCGGCAAGCTGATAATCCGCCGATGCCGAGCTGTGCAAATAACTTTCCAGCTTCAGGCGCACGTTTTCGTATTCCGGGGCCGTCTGAAACGCTTCGCTGCGGAACAAATCCAGCAAACGCCAACGCATGACTTCAGGCGAAAACGGACTGAGCGGCGGCACATCGGGAACCAATTTGCGCATCAGTTGCCACGCCAAACCGGCAGGCAGGCTGAACTTCAAATTCGCCGCCACGCCGAGTTCGCGCGCGAAAAACACATTCAGATAACGCCGCATCCCCTGGCTCTGCACCACTACTTCTTCCTGAGCCAATACAGAATCCAAGGGCGAAGCCTGATGAATACGCGCGCACATTTCGGCAAGCGATTCCAAACGGTCGGATTGATAAAGATAAAACATAGCAGACAATCTAAAAAACAATTGCCCACATTATAATGCCATTAGGACAAATGCTTCAGCAGAAGCGGCAAACAAAAACACAGGCCGTCTGAAACACATCGCTTCAGACGGCCTAAAACAAACCCATCGGCAGCCAATTATTAATTATTTATCGACCTCTGTACAAACCGGCTTCTCCTATCCTATAATTTCCCACATTCGGAATGTAGCGCAGCCCGGTAGCGCACTTCGTTCGGGACGAAGGGGTCGGAGGTTCGAATCCTCTCATTCCGACCAAATACAAAACCTGCTTGAATCCAAGCAGGTTTTTTACATTCGGCAAGCCTATACTTCCGGCGGAGGGAAAGGCGCGCCTTCGGGATGTTTGTAGCGGTTGTACATAAACAAATATTGTTCCGGAAAACGGCGTATCCAATATTCGGTATTTTCATTGATCACGCGCGCGTCGTTCTCCTTATCGCCGTTCAACTCCCCGCGCAAAGGCTCGATGTGCAAGACAAAGCCTTTACCGTCGGGCAGACGCTCGCCGCAGAAAAACAAAGCCTTCACGCCTTTGACTTGCGCCAGCTTACCCGCCAACGTCATGGTGTAGGCAGGTTTGCCGAAAAAGTCCACCCACACGCCGTCGCCGCCTTCTTCGGGAGACGGTACATGGTCCGGCAACACAATAGTCGCTTCGCCGCCGCGCAGGGCCTTAATGATTTGTTTGACGCCCTGAATACTGGTCGGCGCAGTCTTGCCTTTACCGCGTACGCGCCCTGCCTGCATTACCGCATCAAATGCCTTGATTTTCGGCGGCTTGTACATCGCCGTCAGCGGAAACGGCAGTTGCTGGCTGATGTAGCGGCCGGCCAAGTCATAGCTGCCGATGTGCGGCGTGATAAACAGCAAACCCTCGCCCGCACTCAAGGCCGTCTGAACATGTTCCCAACCGTTGACGCTGACAAACAGGTTTTCAATTTCCTCAGGCCGTCTGAAAAACGCCACCGGCAATTCCAAGCCGCCTTTTGCCGTTTCACGGAAAACTTTTTTCACCGCCTCGTCCGTCGGGTTCAATCCGGCAAGTTTCATGTTCTCGAATACCCTTCGGCGATCTTTCGACAGCAAGCGGAAACCCAAACCGCCGAGCAGGTTGCCTAATTTGTGCAACCAAGCCAAAGGTAGCGCGGCCAAAAATTTAAAAACAAAGGTAACAAGCGTTTGCATAAGGTTTTACCAAAATGAAGTGGACAGATTGTAAACGAAACAGGCCGTCTGGGTGATTTTGATTTTATCAAAATCACTGGAAATTATGACTCAGATTGATGACATATATAAAAGCTTAGCCAAAAAAAAGAAGCCCGAAGGCTTCTTTAGGTGGTTAATGAGAAAAAACAAGAGTTTGTTTTTCTCCTTTTTTTCTGAAAGATGCATCATACTGTATTGATTTATCATCAATACGGCTGATTACTACGTCAGAATCTGTTTCTTGATCATAAAAACAAACATTGCTTCCACAATACGTTCCTATGAAAAAAGCAAAACTTCTTTCACCTTGTGGTGAAAAAATCGTTCTTTCTATTCTAGGACCTGTTGATGTAAAAGTAAGTTTTAAATATGACTTCCAACCGTTACCTGCAAATTCATAAGGTAAAGACGAGGCTGGTATTCCAGTCTTGTTTTCAACCTTAATTGTTTTTTTAGGTAAGATCACCATACAAAAAGCTACTACAATAATCAATAACGATATAAATGTACTGAACCTATTAAAAGGTTTCGAGTTAATTTTTTTTACGTTATTAGCTCTAGGAGCATCGGTTTTTTTGGTGTACATATCTTCCACAAGAATTTCCTCTCAAATAAAAAATACTGCGATAACGCATAGCATTTAATATATGAAAGGCAAAAAATTAAGCTAGGAAAAATAAAATAGCCATGAAAGCAATAGCACATAGCCCCATTACAATTTCAAAGGGATCCCTTTGGAGAATGACATAATTGTCATTATCCTGTTCATATCGTTGTAAATTATTTCGATGCTTAGTAGCTGGTCGTTTATCGACATAGCTATACGCATGAGGATTACGTTTCTTTTGTCTATTGCTCATGATTTATCCTTTTCAAAACTTTTTTCTTCCTATTCACTAAATTGTACAAATGCACATATAAAAGCATAAATGTATATACGCGCGAATGCTGAACTATTTTATGTAAATAAGTACGTTCTTTATGTGAAATAAAGGAATTATTTCATTCTAGAAGTTTAATACTAAAAGTTCTTTTTTGCAAAAGGAAGGTAACAAAACAGACTTCGGGCAAATATATTGCGGCACACCCGCTTTTCTGCTACTATCCGCGCTGCATTAAGAGTTGGGAATTCCATGCCAACCTGCTTTTCAAACGGAAAGGTAAGGTGGACGGTTGAAAAACCGATGTGGCTCGCCAGAGCAATCCAAACCCGCTTAATGCGGGAATTTTTTTGCCTGTAAGAAACGCGCAACAGGATTCCGAAACAGCAGACAAGTGCGAATGTTTCTCACTTGTATAGAGAAAAAGCGGAGTTTTTGTTATGATTTCCGCTGTCCGAAATAAAAGGCCGTCTGAAAACACAGCAGCCTGTTTTTAATGAAAGAATAGCAATGAGCGAATATCTGTTTACTTCCGAATCGGTATCCGAAGGCCATCCGGATAAAGTTGCCGACCAAGTATCCGATGCGATTTTGGATGCCATCTTGGCGCAAGACCCCAAAGCGCGTGTCGCCGCTGAAACCTTGGTCAACACAGGCTTGTGCGTATTGGCAGGCGAAATTACTACTACTGCCCAAGTGGACTACATCAAAGTCGCCCGCGAGACCATCAAACGCATCGGCTACAACTCCTCCGAGCTGGGCTTTGACGCCAACGGCTGCGCAGTCGGCGTGTACTACGACCAACAATCTCCGGACATTGCCCAAGGCGTGAACGAAGGCGAAGGCATCGACTTGAACCAAGGCGCGGGCGACCAAGGTTTGATGTTCGGCTATGCCTGCGACGAAACCCCTACCCTGATGCCGTTTGCCATCTATTACAGCCACCGCCTGATGCAACGCCAAAGCGAATTGCGCAAAGACGGCCGCCTGCCTTGGCTGCGCCCTGATGCCAAAGCGCAACTGACCGTGGTTTACGACAGCGAAACCGGCAAAGTAAAACGCATCGACACCGTCGTCCTGTCTACCCAGCACGATCCGTCTATCGGTTACGAAGAGCTGAAAAACGCCGTGATCGAACACATCATCAAACCGGTTCTGCCGTCTGAACTGCTGACTGACGAAACCAAATACCTGATCAACCCGACCGGCCGCTTCGTTATCGGCGGCCCGCAAGGCGACTGCGGTTTGACCGGCCGTAAAATCATCGTCGATACCTACGGCGGCGCAGCTCCGCACGGCGGCGGCGCATTCTCCGGCAAAGACCCGTCCAAAGTGGACCGTTCCGCCGCTTACGCCTGCCGTTATGTTGCAAAAAACATCGTCGCCGCCGGTTTGGCAACCCAATGTCAGATTCAGGTTTCCTACGCCATCGGCGTTGCCGAACCGACTTCGATTTCCATCGATACTTTCGGTACCGGCAAAATCAGCGAAGAAAAACTGATCGCCTTGGTTCGCGAACATTTCGATCTACGTCCTAAAGGCATCGTCCAAATGCTCGACCTGCTGCGCCCGATTTACGGAAAATCCGCCGCCTACGGCCACTTCGGCCGCGAGGAGCCTGAATTTACTTGGGAGCGCACCGATAAAGCAGCCGCATTAAAAGCAGCCGCAGGCGTGTAAACTTCCGCATTTTAGGCCGTCTGAAAAGCAAAACGTTTTCAGACGGCCTTTTTCCTTATACAATAGCCACTTGAATTTCTATATACATTCTGAATAAAGGATACGGATTATGTTCGGCAAACAACTTTTTGAAGAAGTCAGCTCCAAAATCAGCGAAACCATCGCCAACAGCCCTGCCAAAGACATGGAGAAAAACGTTAAAGCCATGCTCGGCAGCGCGTTCAACCGCATGGATTTGGTGACCCGCGAAGAATTCGACATCCAACAACAGGTTTTGATTAAAACCCGTACCAAACTGGCCGAATTGGAAGCCCGTTTGGCCAAACTCGAAGCCGCTCAAGAGCCTGAAGAAGTGGCCTTGAAAGCGGCCAAAGCCGCTGCTGAAGAAGCTGTTGCCGAAATCAAACAACAAACCGAAGCTGCCGAATAAGGCCGTCTGAAGCATGTCGCTTGCTTTGGTTTACAGCCGCGCCTTAAGCGGCATGAATGCGCCGTTGGTCGAAGTGGAAGCCCACCTTGCCAACGGCTTGCCACATTTCAATATCGTCGGTTTGCCCGATACTGAAGTCAAAGAAAGCCGCGACCGTGTACGTGCCGCCATCATCCAAAGCGGCTTCGACTTTCCCGCCAAGAAAATTACCGTCAACCTCGCACCGGCCGACCTCCCAAAAGAATCCGGCCGTTTCGATTTGCCTATTGCCTTAGGCATTCTTGCCGCATCGGGACAAATCAATCCAGAAAAGCTCGCACAATATGAGTTTGCCGGAGAATTGGCACTATCCGGCCTGCTGCGTCCTGTACGCGGCGCGCTGGCTATGGCATGGCAGGGAATGCAGGCCGGCCGTTCGTTCGTCTTGCCGCAAGAAAATGCCGAACAGGCTGCAGTCATGCGCGGTATCGCGGTTTATGGCGCACGTTCTTTAGGCGAATTGGCCGCGCATTTAAACGGTATCGAACCGTTGACACAAACTGAATGCAAGCTGACGCAAAGGCCGTCTGAACAAAGTAAAATTCCTGATTTAGCCGATGTTAAAGGCCAACATACCGCCCGCCTTGCTTTGGAAATCGCAGCGGCAGGCGGACACAGCCTGCTGATGATGGGCCCTCCAGGCACGGGCAAATCCATGCTTTCGCAACGTTTACCCGGTATCCTCCCGCCTTTGACCGAAGACGAATTGGTCGAAGTATGGGCATTGCGTTCGCTCCTGCCCAACCATCAACAGCAACTCGACAGTAACCGTCCTTTCCGCAGCCCTCATCACAGCGCCAGCTCGGCTGCCATGGTCGGTGGCGGTTCAGACCCACGTCCGGGCGAAATCTCATTGGCACACCACGGAGTGTTGTTTTTAGACGAATTGCCCGAGTTTGACCGTAAAGTATTAGAAGTATTGCGCGAGCCTTTGGAAAACGGCGAAATCCATATTTCCCGCGCCGCACGCCAAGCTGTTTATCCGGCCAAGTTCCAACTTGTTGCCGCCATGAACCCCTGCCCTTGCGGCTATCTTGGCCATCCATCCAAACCTTGCCGCTGCACGCCTGAAAGCGTTGCCCGCTACCGCAACAAAATTTCAGGGCCATTGCTCGACCGTATTGATTTAACCATCGAAGTACCCAGCCTTTCCGCTGCCGAGTTGATGCAACAAGAAGCAGGCGAATCCAGTGCCGCCGTATTGAAACGCGTTACCGCCGCACGCAAAATCCAATACAACCGACAAGGCAAAGTCAATGCAGAACTGAGTGTCGGCGAGCTCGATGGCAAAGCCCGCATCCAAAAAGAAGCGCAAGAAGCCTTAGGAACCATGCTTGAAAAACTGTCCCTTTCCGCACGAAGTTTTCACCGCATCATGCGAGTTGCCCGTACGTTGGCCGATTTGGCAGGGGACGAAGAAGTCAGCAAAACCCATGTGATGAAAGCCATCGGCTTCCGTCGCGCTCTTTAACTTTTCAGACGGCCTGAATCTTTATGTTTAAGTAAAACTAGAGTAAACAAAGCATCAGGATTTTGCCGTCTATAACGGTTATTGATAAAATATCGAATCCAAACTCAGACAGTCTCCTTTCAGGCCGTCTGAACACATTATTACAAGGTAAGTCATGAAAAAATCTACACAATATGGTAAAGGCTTGGCCGGTTTCTTTTTCGGCCTGATACTGGCAACAGGTATTATTGCCGGTATTTTGTTCTTCTTGAACCAAGGCAACCAAAACGTTTTCAAAGAGCTGACTCAGCCTAAACAAAGCGAAGAACCTGAAATCCTGAAACCTCAGGACAAAGCAGAGAAACGCCCAGCTACCGACACTTCATCTACCCAAGCAGATGAAGAAAAAGCCAAAGCAGAAAAAGAAGCGGCAGAGAAAGAAGCCAAAGCTAAAGAAGAGGCTGAAAAGGCTGCCAAAGAAGCTGAAGAGAAAACGGCACAAGCAGAAAAAGAGGCTCAGGAAAAAGCCGATCGCGAGGCCAAAGAAAAAGCGGATAAAGCTGAAGCAGAAAAAGCCGATCGCGAGGCCAAAGAAAAAGCGGATAAAGCTGAAGCAGAAAAAGCCGAACGCGAAGCTAAAGAAAAAGCTGAAAAAGCCGCCGCCGATAAAGCCGAACGCGAAGCCAAAGAAAGAGCAGACAAAACTGCCACCGACAAAGCCGAACGTGAAGCCAAAGAAAAATCTGCAAAAGCGGAAGCAGAAAAAGAAGCCTCCAAGAAAAAACTGGCCGAGAAAAAAGCCGAATTAGAAAAAAAACGCGCAGAAAAAGCCAAAGCTGAAAAAGAAGCTGCTGATAAAACTGCAAAAGATAAAAAAGCGGCCGACCAACTGACCGACAAACAAAAAGAGCGTGCCGAGCGCAAATTGGCTGAGAAAAAAGCAGCCGAAGCCAAAAAACAAAACAAGCCGACACCTGAGCAAATCCTCAACAGCGGCAGCATCGAGAAAGCACGTAAAGCCGCAAATGCCTCTACAACCAAAGAAAGCAGCAACACTGCAAGTAAACAGTCAACAGAAAAAGCCGAAGCAGCTGCCAACAGCGGTAAAAAAGCCTTCCTGCAACTTGGTTCATATGCAGACCGCTCCAGCGCAGATTCACAACGTGCGAAATTGGCTATTTTAGGTGTTTCTTCCAAAGTGGTTGAATCGCAAAACGGCGATAAAACCATTTACCGAGTTCAAAGTAACACCATGCCGCAGGAAGCCGCTGTAAAACTGCAAAAAAACCTGCAAGGCCATAATATCAACAGCTTGATTCGTTCTACCAAATAATGGAATCACTGATGAAGCAGCGTATAAAACAAACCATTGCCGCACTCAGCCTGAGCCTGCTCAGTCTGAGCGCGCAGGCTGCTACCGAAGGCGTGGACTATACTGTTCTCAGTCGCCCTATTCCGCAGCAGCAAGCCGGAAAAATTGAAGTGCTAGAATTTTTCGGCTACTTCTGCGTCCATTGTTACCATCTCGATCCAGTTTTGTTGCAACACAGCAAAACCTTTGCCAAAGATGTTTCCTTACGGACAGAACACGTCGTTTGGATGCCTGAAATGTTAGGCTTGGCCAAAGTAGCCACTGCCGTCAATCTTTCAGATTTAAAATATCAGGCCAATCCAGTCATCTTCAAAGCTGTTCACGAACAGAAGATTAACTTGGCTGATGCAAATGTATTCCGATCATGGGTCGGCAAACAGACAAGTTTTGACAGTCAAAAACTGCTTCAAGCCTACAACAGTCCTGCTGCCGCATCGGCTGCTGCAAAAATGCAGCAATTGACGGAAACTTATCGAATTGAAAACACACCAACTGTCATCGTCGGTGGTAAATACAAAGTCAATTTCAATGGTAGCGACTGGAAAGCCGGTATGAAAACCATAGACGAGCTCATCGTCAAAGTCCGCCGCGAACAATCCTCGAAACCACTTTAACTAATCAACAAAAGAAAGACGGCCTCAAGGCCGTCTGAAAACTTATGGACATTCTGATTTTATTCAAAGCACTTATTCTCGGTATTATCGAAGGTTTAACCGAGTTTCTCCCTATTTCCAGTACCGGTCACTTGATTGTATTCGGCGACTTAATGAATTTCCAAAGTAACGGTAAAGTATTCGAAATTGCCATCCAGCTCGGTGCCGTATTAGCCGTCGTATTCGAATATCGCCAACGATTTACCCATATCATAAAAGGACTAGGCAAAGAGCGAACAGCCAATCGCTTTGTGCTGAATTTATTTATCGCATTCATCCCCGCTGCGATTGTTGGCCTCTTATTCAGTAAACAAATTAAATTGCATCTTTTCAACCCGATTACCGTTGCTACCATGCTGGTACTGGGAGGCTTCTTCATTTTATGGGTTGAAAAACGCCAAACAACAGCCAAACCTAAAGTCAACCATGTCGATGATATGCGCCCAATTGACGCATTTGTTGTAGGATGCGCCCAAATTTGTGCCCTTATCCCTGGGACATCACGTTCAGGCAGTACCATCATGGGCGGTATGCTGTGGGGATTAGAACGTAAAACGGCTACCGAATTTTCATTCTTCCTTGCTGTACCAATGATGATTGCGGCAACAGGTTACGACATCTTAAAAAACTACAAACTCTTTACCTTGCAAGATGTCGGACAAATTGCCATCGGCTTTATCGCAGCATTTATCGCCGGTTTATTAGCAGTAAAAGCTTTGCTGAAATTTGTTTCCAGTAAAAACTATGTTCCTTTTGCCTACTACCGCATCGTATTCGGTGGTCTGATTCTCCTTACTTGGATGCTAGGTATAGTCAGCTGGAGCGAATAGCCCCTCCCCCCAAAGACGTGCCTGTGCACGTCCTTTTTTCTTTATCCGCCTCCTCCCTTTCGATCAGATTTCTACCCCATAAAAGGCTTACACTCCGCATCATTGCCCCTAAATATCTCCTCACCATCCGTACAGCTGCCCTTCACCTTCATCTTCGCGCACACCACCGCCGTCAACGACTCGTTCAAACGTAATACCCTGGGTTCCACCTCCCTGTCCAGCGCCACCGCTTTCAGGGTAAACTTACCCTCCAGGATGCCCTTAGCCTGACCGCTCATCCTGATACAGAAACCGCCCGCCTCCTTCACCGGCAACTCCGGCCACCTCGTCGACGTCAGCTTAAAGCTGCCTTTTTTCGTGTAGAACTGCTCCATAAAGCGCGCATTTTCCAGCAGCGCGGCATGAGCCGCACGCAGGTTGGCCGAGCGGACTGATTCCCGATAGGCCGTAAAGGCCGCCGTTGCCAAGATCGAAACCAACAGCATCACCACCAACAGCTGTACCAATGAGTAGCCCCTCTGTACAGCTGCCCTATTCCGTTTTCCAACAAATGTTTTTAAGTGCATATCTTTAATTCCCTTTATCTTTTATATCCCTATCCAACAAGAGGCACCTTATCCGTTCATCCCTTTACCCAATAGAAGCCCCCACTGGTCCAAACTCTCATTGCCACTGCCCATACAAAGCCGCCCTTCATCCCGAACCGGCAAGCGGTTCGGCCTCGGGGCGGCATATACGGCACAAACGTCCGTCAGACTTATTTTTTCACGGCAGGCTGCGCGGCCTTAGGCGCGGCAGAAGAAACCGTCGCCTCCGCCTTCAACTTGTTCAGCACCGCATCACCGATGCCCTTCACGTTTTTCAGCTCCTCCACCGATTTGAACGCACCGTTCTTCTGACGGTATTCCACAATCGATTTCGCCTTAGCCGGGCCGATACCCGGCAATGCCTCCAGTTCAGCAGAAGAGGCCGTATTGACGTTCACGGCAGCCAAAGAGAATGCCGTACACACGGCGGCAAAGACACCAAATAAAAATTTCTTCATCAAGGTTTTCCTATAACGTATTGGATTGAATCAACCGGGCCGTCTGCAGGACGGTTTTACTTCCCCGCAGACACTGCCACACGACAGTAGAACACGGCCCTATTCCATATAAATGCATACGACATAATAACGCAAATAACGTTCGATTTCAAACATTCCAAACGGTTAACCGTAACTTTCGGTACTTTTGTTCAAGAATAACAACAGGGTAACCATACATAATTCAAATAC
>NZ_POXL01000008.1:0-142833 GCF_003044645.1 Neisseria subflava | reverse complement strand
GCGAATCGAATTATACAGTACATTTAGCAAATGTCAACTAAAATTATCGAAAATTTTAACTAACTGTGTTATACTGTCTGCTTCGTTTTCTTCACCGCGTCAGCAGCGAAGAACCGAACTATACGCCCCAAAACAAAACCAGTCAACACCTTTCGCAAAATTATTTCTAGAAATTTAACCACCACCCTGTTTTAACAGGGTTTTTATTTTTCCAAAAACACCTCAGATCTTCCCTATTCTCTTTCCAAATCCAACCCTATTCAATACTAAGGCTGTCTGAAATTTTGGTTTCAGACGGCCTTTTTTATGTTTTCCATTTATCCAATACGGTGAAGGATAATTTCTAGGACAAATTTACTGCCTACATAGGCAAAAATCAGACTAACAAATCCGACAATAGTCCAAACGGCGGCTTTTTTGCCACGCCATGCGGTCATACTGTGTTTCAACAATAATGCGCCATAAATCAGCCACGACATAATACTGAAGATGGTTTTATGCGTGAAGGTCATGGGTTTGCCGAAAACGACTTCGGCAAAAAACGTACCGCTGATAACGGAATAGGTCAATAAAATGAAACCTGCCCAAATACCTTGGAACATGAGTTTCTCCAAACTCAATAAAGGTGGCAAGAAGCTGACCAATGCGGAAAAACGGCGTTTGTGCAGATTGCGGTCGAGCAAAAGGATCAGGATGGCAAATAAGGTAACGATACCAAATAGTCCGTATGCAAGCAATGATGATGCGATGTGCGACAGCGGTAATAAGTCTACGATTTGACGACCTGAAAAATCCCCCGGGAAAAGGAAACCCAACAATAAGGTCAATGCGGCACAGGGATACAATAAGAGTTGTACCCCGCGCAGACAATAAAAGAAGCTGCCCAAACAGTACATCATCAGCATCAGCCAGACTATCAGACTGAGCGAATAGCCAAAACCGGTAATCAATACCCTGTCCTGCAATACTGGGAACATCAATGCTGCGCCATGTACCAATAATGCGCCACTTAAAATTAGCAGCTCGGTTTTCAGCGGGTAAGACTTATTATTGTGCTTTTTATGTTGCAACCAGGAAAATGCGCCCAATCCAGCATACACCAGCATAAGGCAGATTAAGACAATCGGCATAAATATCTTTCTCAATAGAGGTGAGAACACTTGACGGACAGCTGGCAGGGTTTCAGACGGCCTTGGTGCGCGTATTTGTGTTCTTGAAGCATAACTTCGGACTATCGTGTAAAATAATCCGAATTTTATTTTAACAAAGAATGCCCTGTATTGGGCAGCTATTCTCATTATCAAGGATAAGTATGTTAGACAACCTAACCAACCGCTTCAGCAAGGTACTTAAAAATATTCGCGGCCAATCAACGCTGACCGAAGACAATATTAAAGAAGCCTTGCGCGAGGTTCGTCTTGCCCTGCTGGAAGCCGACGTTGCATTGCCCGTCGTTAAGGAATTCGTCAACACAGTCAAAGAACAGGCCCTTGGCCAAGAAGTCGTCGGCAGCCTGACGCCTGACCAAGCCTTTATCGGCGTGGTCAACCAAGCCTTAGTCGAACTGATGGGCAAGGAAAACAAAACGCTGGATTTGTCGGTTTCACCGCCTGCCATTGTTTTGATGGCCGGTTTGCAGGGTGCCGGTAAGACAACAACTGTCGGCAAACTCGCCCGCCTGTTGAAAAACGATCAGAAGAAAAAAGTTTTGGTGGTATCTGCCGACGTTTACCGCCCTGCCGCGATTGAACAGCTGCGCCTATTGGCCGAACAAGTCGGCGTGGACTTTTTCCCATCCGATACCAACCAAAAACCGGTTGAGATTGCAACTGCCGCCGTTGATTACGCCAAAAAACATTTTTACGATGTATTGATGGTCGATACCGCAGGCCGTTTGGCAATCGATGAAGAGATGATGAACGAAATCAAAGCGCTTCATGCGGCGGTCAATCCGGTTGAAACCTTGTTCGTTATTGATGCCATGTTGGGTCAGGATGCGGTGAACACTGCTCAGGCATTTAATGAAGCCCTGCCGCTGACCGGTGTCGTATTAACCAAGATGGACGGCGACTCGCGCGGCGGTGCGGCATTGTCCGTACGCCATGTAACCGGCAAACCGATTAAATTTATCGGTGTCGGCGAGAAAATCAACGGCCTCGAACCTTTCCACCCCGACCGTCTTGCCAGCCGTATCCTCGGCATGGGCGACGTATTGACCCTGATTGAAGACGTTCAAAAAGGTATTGATGAAGAAGCCGCCGCCAAAATGGCGAAAAAGCTGCAAAAAGGCAAAGGCTTCGACCTCAATGACTTTAAAGAACAAATCCAACAGATGCGCAATATGGGCGGCTTGGAAAACCTGATGTCAAAAATGCCGGGCGAACTGGGTCAAATATCGAAACAAATCCCCGAAGGTACGGCTGAAAAAGCGATGGGCAAAGTAGAAGCCATCATCAACTCAATGACTCCAAAAGAACGCGCCAACCCTGCCCTGCTCAAAGCCAGCCGCAAACGCCGTATTGCGATGGGTGCGGGCACGACCGTGCAGGAAGTGAACAAATTGCTCAAACAGTTTGAACAAATGCAACAAATGATGAAGATGTTCAGCGGCAACGGCTTGGGCAAACTGATGCGCTTGGCCAAAGGCATGAAGGGAATGAAAGGCATGTTCCCAGGTTTGTAAGCCGATTTGACAGAAAACGCCGTCTGAAAAGTTTCAGACGGCGTTTTTGTTTTGTATTCAGATTTAAAATCATGAGGCCTTAAGCAACCATTTCTTCTATAACATCTAATATAAAAGGCCGTCTGAAATCTATTTTCAGACGGCCTTTATTCATTCAGCCTTCAACTTATTGTGGCTTTTTCTGCTCTTCGCGTACTTTGTCCACCAACTGGTCAATCGTGGTCATGCCGGACTGCCAGTCTTTAAATTCGACTTGGTATTTGCCGCCGACAATAACGGTCGGTGTGCCGCTGATTTGGAATTTATTGGTCAATTCTTCCATTTGAGCCGCACGCGCTTGGCTTTCAGGAGCCTCAAATGCAGCCAATACTTTTTTGCCGTCAAACGCTGTTTGCTCGGACAGCCATTTTTTCAGGGTATCGGTATCGGCCAAGTTGATTTTTTGGTTAACCATCGCATCGAAAATATGGCTGTTGGCTTTATCTGATTCACCGGCCATTTCCACTGCGGCCGCCAAACGTGCCAAAGGTTTCATTTCATCACCCCACACGACATGCTCGCGACGCATATAGGTATCGTCTTTAAACGTTTTGATGTGCTCGCTCAAAACCGGTTCAAGATGGGCGCAATGCGGGCAGAAGTAGCCGAAGAATTCCAATACTTCGATTTTGCCGGCCTGCTGTTGCGGAATCGGATTGGACAATACGGTGTAATTGACACCTTCGGTCAATGCGGCAGGGGCTGCTGGAGCGGATGTGTTGCTTTGGGCGCTGTCTGCCGGAACGCTGGTTTCCGCCTGTTTGCCGCAAGCGGCCAATGCCAACAGGGTTAATGAGGTCAAGGCTAAGGTTTTCAGTTTCATAGGTATCTCTTTACATTCAAATCAATGGGCGGATTTTATGGCATTTTGTTGGAGGTGTGTTCGATTTGAGTGAAAAAATGTGTTTAGTTTTATTTCAACCTTTATAAAAGGCCGTCTGAAATATGGCTTAGATCATAGCCTTATTTTCAGACGGCCTTTGCCTGATTTCATCAGAAACGGTAATTTACCCGGGCAGTATAGCCGCGCGGATTACCCGGCATGGCATCCGAACGCCAATATTTTTGATTGAGCAGATTGGCCGCGGCAAAGGTAACGTTGACGTTTTTATGGTTCCAGCCGAGCATGGCATCAACTCGGGCAAAGCCGGGAAGCGTGGTGGTTGCTTTTTGGCTAGAGTTGTAGCCGTAGCGTTTACCCGTACCGGTTACGCCGATTTCGCCGTAGAGGTTTTCGGTTGGTGTGTAACGGAAAAACAGGTTGCCGGTAACGTTGCTGGTGTTATTCAAATGGATGCCCACTCGGTCGGGATTGTCTTTGTCTTCAACGACTTTCGCCTGCATCACGCCCAACGAACCGCGCAGATAGAGTTTTTTGGGAATGATTTGCCCGATGGCGGACAATTCCACGCCGCGCGAACGATGTTTACCGCCGACTGCCCAAGTATAGGGATCATTTTGCGCGTCGGGGCGGTAGCGGATATTGAAGCGTTCGATTTGGTAGGCGGACAATGTGGTGCTGAGGCGGTCGTCCAGCCAACTGCTTTTGACGCCGGTTTCGTATTGGCGGGTGTACTCGGGATCGGCGTTGAACACGGCGGAAGACGACGTATCGATGCTCAAATAGCCGCGTCCGCCATAAGGTGCGAAGCCTTTGTTATACGAGGCGTAGAGCGTGTGGGCGGGCGTTACGTTCCACACTGCGCCGATGTTGGGGCTGAATGAGTGACCGCTGTATTGGCGGCTGTTGCCGGTGAGTTTGTTTTCTGAATTGAAGGTGTACTTGTCGTAACGGCCGCCGAGGACGAATTTCAAATCGGGCGTGGCGGAGAAGATGTTTTGCACAAAGATGCCGTAGGAGTCGGCTTTGTGGCGGTTTTGGGTGAGGACGGGCTGCAATCTGCCCGAAGCCGGCCAGCTTGCGCGGTCGTAAGGGTCGATGGAGGCAGTAAAGGCGCGGCTGTAACCCAATGTCGGGTTGCGGTGTTCGCGGCTGTAATCCATGCCTACGGTCAGGTGGTTTTCAAAACGGCCGATGTTGTAGTCGCCGTTGAGCGTGAAATTGGACGACAGGGTTTTGTTGTCGGTTTGCTGCCAGGCGTAGTTGCGTTTGATTCGGCTGCCGTTTTCGCTGCCTGCATGAAAATGGTCGAAATCCTGCGCCGCCGTGCGGTGGGCAAGCTGCCATTGGGCGCGCCATTTGTCGTTGAAGGCGTATTCGAGGTCGGAACGCCAAACTTGCAGCTTGTCTTTGACAAAATCATTCGGGTGGGCGAACCCCATGCGGTAAGGCAGTCCGAAGCGGTCGTACACGGACTTGGTCGGGCTGCGGTCGGGCGTGCGCTCCACATTGTCGTAGGTGTATTGCCCCGTCCATTTCAAGCCGTTGTCGAGTTTGACGGTAATGCTGGGCGAAACCATGACGTTTTTGCTGTCTATGCCGCTGCGGAACGAATTGGCGCGCCCGACTTCGCCGGTAAGGCGGATGGCGACGTTTTTGTTCAGCACTTCGTTGATGTCCATATTCAAGCTGCGGTTTGCCCACGAGCCGTAAACCGCTCCGATGTTGCGGCTTTGTTTGAAGTTGGCGTATTTGCTGACCATGTTGATGACGCCACCGCCGTTGGTGCGGCCGTAAAGCACGGAAGACGGGCCTTTCAGAATTTCCACGCGCTCGATGTTGGCAGTGCTGCGGCGCACTTGTCCGCTCTCGCGCACGCCGTCGCGGTAAATATCGGATGCGTCAGCTTGAAAACCGCGCAGGAAAATGCTTTCGCCGCGCATATCGTAGGCAGCGTCAATGCCGGCATTGCCTTCGAGGATGGAACTCAAATCGTTCGTACCGTAATTTTTGTTTTTCTGGATATTGAGCGTATCGACGGTTTGCGGCGTTTCTTTGATGAGCTGGCCGTTGCGGGTAACGGCGGCTTCGTCGTAGTTGATGTAGCCTTTGAGTACGCTGGTATCGGACTGTCCGACCACGGAAACGGTAGGTAGCGTGGCGGTGTAATGTTCACCATTGTCCTGCGTATCGGCGGCAGCAACAGGGAAGGAAGCGATAATCAGCGTGGGTAATAAAGCCAAATGAAATGGTATTTGCATTTTTATACTCAATTTAACGAAACAGCTGAATTATATTGCCTCATAAAAGAAATGAGAATAGTTTCTTTTAATTATATTTAACATGATATTTGCAAACAAAGGCCGTCTGAAACACATATCGGTTTCAGACGGCCTTTGTTTATTAATAGACATTTCTAAACTACTTACTCAACAGCATTTCCTGCATCAGCTTCATGCCCCATTGCCAGCCGCCGAGTGCGCCGTTTAACCGGCCGGAATGCGGCGATTGAAGCAGGCGTGCATGCCAGCGGTCGGCCTGTTCTTGCGCCCAATCGCGTGGCGTGCCGTTTGTTTCGGCAATAACCAGCGCTGTACGACAAGGGCAACGGACGCGTTGGAACGTATGGATTTCGTCTTCGGGAAAAGCTTCGGGACGCGGCGAGACCAAAATAATATTGGTCAGGCGTTTTTGCGTCAGGATGTCGGCTTGGTACAGCCATGCTAAAAATGCAGACACGCCGGCACCATGAGCCACGACGGCAATATTTTTGCTGACGATATGGTCAAAGGCCGTCTGAATGGCGTGTTGCCATTCGGAAATGGTTTGCCGCCCATCGGCTTCGGCAGTTTGGACAATCGGATAGCTGACCGCCCAGCGGTCTATCCACATTTCCGCTTCATCCGCATCGCGAATCAGAAACAGCGCCATTTCTTCGAGTTCGAAGCTCTGCATTTTCAGACGGCCTATTTGAGCAAGTCGTTGAGTGTAAATGCGATCAACAAAGCGGCAGGCACGCTGAGGATGGCACAAGTCGCCAGACAAAGTACGATGTTGGCAATCAGCCGCCAGCCCTTCCAAGCAAAGCATTTGGCCGCAATCAACAGGCAAGGCAGAGAAAACAGCAGCCATACCAACGCCCACGTTGGATTGGCCTTGGTCGGCGCAACCCAGCCGGACATCCGCGCCAGCATGAATATTGCCCACACCAGCATAGGCAGCACAAATGCCGCTACAACCCAAACCGCACCTACGCCGGTTTTACTGTTTATATTCCAGTCGTACTTACCAAAAAACTTATTCGGCAACATAGTCATACTCCACAACTAAAGGGGCGTGATCCGAGAATTTTTCATCTTTATAAACATGTGCGGAAACGGCTTTGGCGGCCAGCTCCGGCGTAACCATCTGATAATCGATGCGCCACCCGACATCTTTCGCGTACGCTTGTCCGCGGTTGCTCCACCAGGTATAGCCCGGCACATCGGGATAAAGTGTGCGCCACATATCCGTCCAACCGAGCTTGTGGATGACTTTGCCTATCCATTCGCGTTCTTCAGGCAAGAAGCCTGAGTTTTTCTGATTGCCCTTCCAGTTTTTCAAGTCGATGTTTTGGTGGGCAATGTTCCAGTCGCCGCAGACGACGATGTCGCGTCCTTCGTTTTTCATGGCTTCGAGCATGGGATAGAACGCGTCCAAAAAGCGGTATTTCACTTGTTGGCGCTCTTCCGCGCTGCTGCCGCTGGGCAGATACAGCGAAATTACCGACAATTTGCCGAAATCGCAACGGACAAAACGGCCTTCTCTGTCAAATTCTTCAATGCCCATACCGATTTGAACATTGTCGGGTTTGCGTTTACTGTACACCGCCACGCCACTGTAACCGCGTTTTTCGGCGCAATGCCAGTAGCCGTGCATACCGTGCGGATTTTTCATATCGTCTGACAGATCAGCCTCTTGAGCTTTCAGTTCCTGCACGCAAACTATGTCAGCACCGGAAGCGGCGATGTATTCATAAAAACCTTTTTTATAGGCGGAGCGGATACCGTTGACGTTGGCAGAGGTGATTTTCAACATAAGATTTGAGTAATTTTTAAAAACGGATAATAGGATTGAGGTTTTCAGACGGCCTGCAAGTCATAAACAAATACTTTGGAATTGCGGCCGTTGGCATTGTATTCCTGCCGGCGTTCGGCAGGCAGGTCATCGGCTGAGGCCGTCTGAAAGCCCCGTTCGACAAACCATTCGCCCGTATGCGTGGATAAGGCGAAGAGCGTTTTAATATTTAAGGCGCGTGCTTTTTGAAACAGATGTTCCAACAGCAATTCGCCGTAGCCGCCATCACGCGCTTCGGGCGACACCACCAGGCAGGCCAATTCACCGCAGTCCGGTTCGGCAAAAGTTTTCAGCGCCACGCAACCGTAAATGTTTTGATCGTGTTCCAATACGGAAAAACTGGAAATATGGTTTTCCAAATACTCGCGGCTACGGTGTAACAAGATGCCTTGTTCCGCCAACGGACGGATTAAGGCGATGATGTGCGGAATGTCGTCGCTGCGTGCCTGACGGATGGAAACAAACGGCTCACGCGCAATAGATGTACCGCTGCCCTCGCGGGTAAACAGCTCGCGCAACAGGCTGCCGTCTTCACGGCCGTTGAGAATCTGTACCCGCGATACGCCGTTTTCCAACGCACCTACCGCCGCATGCAGTAAATCGGCCGGCGCATCGGGATTCTCGTGTATCAGTTCCTGCACTTCACCGACAGACAAAGTATTGGCCAACGAGCCGTCGGCACGACGAATACCGGCTTCTTCGGTCAAGAAAACCAGTTTCTCCGCCTGCAAAGCCATGGCCACTTCCTGAGCGGTTTCGCACATGCTCAGATTGAAGGTTTTGCCGCTGTACGAATGTCCCAAAGGGCTGATAAGCACCACCGCGCCGCCATCCAAGCGCAAACGGATTTCTTCCGCGTCGATTTTGCGGACGGTACCGGTATAGCCCATGTCCACGCCGTCGATAACGCCCAACGGACGGGCGGTAATAAAGTTGCCGCACGCGATAACCGGCGGCTTGCTCCGTTGTTGTGCAGATACGCTGCTGAACAAGGCGGCTTCGATATCGCTGCGGATAATTCCCGCCACCTGCTTCACTTCCATCAGGGTCGCTTCATCGGTAATCCGTCGGCTGCCGCTGTATTTCGGAACAAAATTCCGACCCGAAGCCAATTTGTCGAGCAAATGCCGCGAACCGTGTACCAAGACCAAACGCAAGCCCAAACTGGCCAACAGATTCAAATCTGCGGCCAAACGAATCAAGGTTTCGCCTTCCAACAGGCTGTCGGTCACGCCGACCACCATGGTTTTGCCGCGCAAATATTGGATATAGGGCGCGGCCTCACGAAAGCTGGCGACAAAATGGGCGATGGCACTCATAGCAGGGCAAGATAAAAGAGTTGCATAATCAAAACCGTCAGCGCAATCAGCGATGCCAACGTCCAGTTGAAACCGTCCTTGCGCGTTTTGACCACCGCCTGCTCTTCCGCCTTAGGCTCTTCCTTAAGCGCGCTATTGAGCAAATCGGAAATTTCTTTGCGCGAGAGTTTGGAATGCTTGAGGATTTGCGCGCCGATGTTATGCACGAGGCGCACATCCGTTACCGCCACAGGCAGATGGGCCGGATCGGCCGGCAGGTTGCCCGACAGATAATCCTTGGCCTTAAACATCCCCGAACAACGCGTGCAGACCACGAAACCCTGCGCCACGTTCAACTGGGCATCTTTCACCCAATGCGGTGTTTTACAATGAGGACAAGAACAAGCAGGCATGAGTATTTCCGTAAGTGTATTGAATCAAAAATATATTTTAACTAATGTTTCAGGCCGTCTGAAAACTGTTTCAGACGACCTGAGCATGATGTTATGGTTTAAACCGCGCCGTAACGTTCACGATAGGCCTTGACCGGCTCGAAGAAGCCGCCAAATTCGGCATTGTTTTGCAAGAGCGTGAACAAGTCGTTCAAGTTGGCAATCGAAACCACCGGCAGGCCGTATTGTTTTTCCACTTCCTGCACCGCCGACAATTCACCCGTGCCTTTTTCCATACGGTCGAGCGCAATGGCCACTGCGGCTGGCGTTGCGCCTTCGGCCTCAATCAGTTTGACCGACTCGCGCACGGATGTACCGGCGGAAATCACATCATCGATAATCAGCACGCGGCCTTTCAAAGGCGCGCCCACCAACACGCCGCCCTCGCCGTGGTCTTTGGCTTCTTTGCGGTTGTAGGCAAACGGTACGTTTACGCCTTTTTCCGCCAACATCATCGCTGTTGCCGCCGCCAAAATAATGCCTTTATAGGCCGGGCCGAACAGCATATCGAACTTCACGCCGCTGGCAATAATGGCCTCGGCGTAAAACTTCGCCAGCTGCAAAGTCGATGCGCCGTCATTGAACAAACCGGCATTGAAAAAATAAGGCGACTGACGGCCGGCCTTGGTCGTAAATTCGCCGAATTTCAACACGTTTTGTGCCAAAGCGAATTTGAGGAAGTCTTGACGGAAATCGGACATTTGGGTTCTCCCGAAAGATGTTGATTTATCAAAGAAACGATTATAAAGGATTCATGCGGAAAAATCAGGCCGTCTGAAAGCAGGTTCAGCCCCGCTTTAAACCAACTTGCCCTATTCCCTTTCAAACTGACAAGGCGGCATTGCCGTCTTATCCCAGCAATCAAAACAGATTATTCCCGATGATACGGATGATTGTGCAAAATCGAAACGGCACGATAAAGCTGCTCGGTCAGCAAAACGCGCACCATGCCGTGCGGTAAGGTCAGGCTGGAAAGGCGCATCATCATGTTTGCCTGCTGCTTCAATCGGTCGGTCATGCCGTCTGCGCCGCCGATAATAAAGCAGACGTGTTCGCCGTTTTGCTGCCAGCCTTTCAAATGTTGCGCCAATTCGACCGAAGTCGGCGCTTTGCCGCGCTCGTCCAATACCACCAGAAACGCGCCCTGCGGTATGGCTTCCAACAGGCGTTTTTCTTCAGCCGCCATGCCCTGAGCCGCATTCACACCCGCGCCGCGTTTCTCTGGCTTGATTTCTTTCAGCGCATAATTGACATCGCGCCCGAAGCGTTTGGCGTACTCGCCGACGGCTTCATCCACCCAACGCGGCATTTTCGTGCCGACAGCCAAGACGGTGATATTCATGGAGTATCCTTTTGTTATCGAATTGTCGGTTGGATATTATGGTCAAGCAGGTTCTTAACCTTTCAAACCATGAGCCAATGCCCACGCAACCGACTGAAAATAAAAGGCCGTCTGAAAGCCGAATGTATCCCGTTCGGCTGTTTCAGACGGCCTTTCAATGATTAGCAGTGAACCAGCGTACCTTCGTTTTCGCCGGTTACTACGCGTTTGAGCGAGCCTTCTTTAGCAATACCGAATACCACGATATTGAGCTTGCGTTCGCGGCAGAGGGCGAAGGCGGTGGCATCCATCACTTTGAGGTTTTTCAACAAGGCTTCATCAAAAGTAATGGTTTCATAGCGTGTTGCAGATGGGTCTTTTTTCGGGTCTGCGGTGTACACGCCGTCAACGTTGGTCGCTTTGAGCATCACGTCGCAGTTCATTTCCGCACCGCGCAATGCGGCGGCAGTGTCGGTCGTGAAGAATGGGTTACCTGTACCGGCGGCGAAAATCACGACTTTGCCTTCTTCCAAATATTGAATGGCTTTGGGGCGAGCGTAAGTTTCAGCGATTTGCTGCATAGACAGTGCGGATTGTACGCGCGCTTTGATGCCCAAAGTTTCAAATGCGTCTTTGAGTGCCAACGCGTTCATCACGGTTGCCATCATACCCATGTAGTCGGCAGTGGCGCGATCCATGCTGCCTGCTTGTGCAGATACGCCGCGGAAAATGTTACCGCCGCCGACAACGATACCGACTTGCACGCCCATTCTCACGATTTCGGCAATTTCGCCGACAGTTTGAACGATGGTATCGTGATTGATGCCGAACGGATCGGAACCCATCAGAGATTCGCCGGAGAGTTTCAGTAATACGCGTTTGTATTTGATTTGCTGTGTCATGGGATACCTTGCTTTCTTGAATGTCGTCGGTCGGAGTTTGGGTCGTCTGAATTTTCAAACGGTCGGATTACAATGATATGGTGTGTCGTTCTATTATTGTTTTGGTTTTCAGACGGCCTTTATATTCGGTCGTCTTAAAATAGGTACCGTAAAGGGTTTTCTCAAAAAAAAGCACCCTGATTCGTTTGGAATCTAGGTGCTTTCTTTTTCATAAGTGCCTTACACTTTAGCAGCGGCAGCAACTTCGGCTGCGTAGTCAACAACAGCTTTCTCGATACCGTCGCCTACTTTGTAGCGTACGAAGCTGATCACTTCAGTGCCGTTTTCTTTAGCGAATTGGGCAACAGTTTGGTCAGGGTTCATCACGAATGCTTGGCCGTTCAGAGTGATTTCAGCCAAGAATTTACGGATACGGCCTTCAACCATTTTAGCGGCGATGTCGGCAGGTTTGCCGGAAGCGATAGCTTGTTCGGTGTAGATGTGGCGTTCTTTTTCAACGGTTTCAGCATCTACTTCGGCTTCGCTTACGCATTGTGGTTTAGCGGCAACGATGTGCATACCGATTTTGCGTGCTACGTCTTCAGAGCCTTTGAACTCAACCAATACGCCTTCGGTAGCCAATGCACCGTGGATGTAGGCAACCAGTTGGTTGGCAGTGTCAATCACTTGGAAGCGGCGAACAGACATGTTTTCGCCCAATTTAGCGATGATGGCTTTACGTTCTGCTTCAACCAGTTCGCTCAGTTCTTCAACAGAAGCCGGTTTTTTCTCAGCAGCAGTTTTAGCAACGAAGTTGGCAAATTCTACGAAGCCGGCGTCTTTAGCAACGAAGTCGGTCTCGCAGTTTACTTCAACCAATGCACCAACATTACCGTTGATTGCATAAGCCAATACGCCTTCGGCAGCAGTACGGCCAGCCAGTTTACCGGCTTTCGCACCAGATTTAATACGCAGGATTTCTTCGGCTTTGTCGAAGTTGCCTTCAGCTTCAACCAAGGCTTTTTTGCATTCCATCATGCCCAGGCCGGTAGCGGCGCGCAGGTCGGCAACCATTTTTGCAGTAATTTCTGCCATTTTGAATCTCCTAGATTTTTGGGAACACGGCCATTGCCGTGTTTGGAAATAGTGGCCGTCTGAAACGGATTTCAGAACGGGATTTGAGAAAAGGGGCATAACGCCCCTCTTCTGTGTACCGAATTACTCGGCAGCAGCTTCTTGGGCAGCGGCTACAGTTTCTTGCAGCGCTTGGTTTTTGCCTTCCAAAACTGCGTCGGCGATGCCGCGGCAGTACAGGCGGATAGCTTTCGCGGAGTCATCGTTACCAGGGATAACGTATTTCACGCCGTCAGGGCTGTTGTTGGTATCGACTACGGCGATAACAGGGATGCCCAGTTTTTCAGCTTCAACCAGAGTACCTTTTTGGTAGCCGGTATCGATAACGAAAATCGCGTCAGGCAGGCCTTTCATGTTTTTGATACCGCCCAAAGAACGTTCCAGTTTTTCAACGTCGCGTTGCATTTCCAGAATTTCTTTTTTGTTGAAACCGCCTTCAGCAGCGTTTTCCAGGGCAGCAGTTTTTTCTTCCAGGCGTTTGATGGATTGCTTAACGGTTTTGTAGTTGGTCAGCATACCGCCCAACCAGCGGTAATCAACGAAAGGCATACCGGCACGGGTAGCTTCTTCGCGGATGATGTCGCGGGCTTGGCGTTTGGTACCTACGAACAATACTGTACCTTTGTTGGCAACCAGACGACGTACGGCTTCTTGCGCCTCTTGGAACATCGGCAGGGTTTTTTCCAAGTTTACGATATGGATTTTGTTGCGCGCACCGAAAATGTATTGAGCCATTTTCGGGTTCCAGAAACGGGTTTGGTGACCGAAGTGAACACCGGCTTCAATCATCTGACGCATAGTAATTTGAGACATGTTATTTCCTTGAAAGGGTTAAAGAGCACACATTCAATCGCATAGAACTTGATAGGCGGCGCCTATTGTCAAGCACCCTTCGGCGAAAGTGGGCATAAGTTTTAAAAAATAAAAGAGTGTTTCCGAAATGGAAAACTGACGGATTATAGCTGATAAGAGGCCGTCTGAAAAGGGATTTTATACCTTTCCGTCCTGTTTTTCATCCGTCTGTACCGCCTTTTGTCGGGCCGCCTCAAACTCCGCCTGCTCCTGCCGTTTCATCAGGCGGTTGCGGCGGCGGATGGTCACGACGAAGACCGTGAACACAGTGGGCAACACTGCCCAAAAAACCAAATAAATCAACGCGCGCGCAATACTCGGCTGCGCGGCGGAAAACATCACGGCAACAAAAAGATAGCCGATGGCGACAATGTGCCACATCGTGTGCGTCCTGTTTGAATGTTAACAAAATCGTTATAATCGCAACATTCTACCGCAATCCCGAAAGGCCGTCTGAAAATGAGGAATCCCGAAAAATCGGCACTACGCAAACAGTTCCGCCGCGCACGCGCCCAAATGAGCGCCGACGAGCGCAACGCCGCCACAGAAACCATCAACCGCCTGCTCAAACCCTACATCAAAAAAGGACGGAAAATCGGCGTGTATTGGCCGATGGGCAAGGAATTGCGATTGGACGGCTTTGTCCGTGCCGCACAAAAACGCGGCGCAAAACTCTACCTGCCCTATATCGAACCGAACACGCGGCGGATGTGGTTCACCCCCTACCCTGCCGACGGCGCCAAACAAGAACGCAAACGCGGCCGCGCCAAATTGCATGTCCCCCAATTCACCGGCCAAAAAATCCGTGTCCACCAACTCAGCCTACTGCTTGTCCCCATCGTCGGCATCGACAAACGCGGCTACCGCCTCGGACAGGCCGGCGGCTATTACGACGCCACCCTCTCCGCCACGAAATACCGCCTGCAAACCCAAACCCTGGGCGTAGGCTTCGGCTGCCAACTGACTGACACCCTACCGACCGAACCGCACGACCTGCCGCTGGACGGGTTTGTATCGGAGTCGGGCGTGCTGGTGTTCAAACATCATTAATCAATAGCTTTCAGACGACCTCAGAGATGCTGTCCGCTAAGACACTATAAAAGGTCGTCTGAAAACTCAAACCATCAAATACAAAGGAAACCCCATGACTGATTTCTCATCCACTCCCGTTTTATCCTTCGACCGCGTCCGTCTCGAACCTTTAACAACGGCACACGAAGCCGGTTTGCGCGAAGCTGTTTGCGACGGCGAAGTTTGGAAGCTCAACGTAACCACCGCGCCCGAACCCCACCAAGTGGCGGACTATATCCGTACTGCTATGCAAACCCGTCTCGCCTTTGCCGTCATCGACGAAGATACGGGCAAAATCGTCGGTTCGACTTCGCTTTACCACATCGACCCCGCCATCCCGCGTCTGTATATCGGTTACACATGGTATGCCCTGTCGGCACGGCGCACACGCATCAATACCGCCTGCAAAATCATGTTGCTCGACTACGTTTTCGACACTTTAAACTGCCGCTGCGCCTGCTGGCAGACCGACAACCTCAACACCGCCTCCCAACGCGCCATCGAACGCTTGGGTGCACACCAAGACGGCATCTTGCGCTGCCACAAGCTGCGGAAAGACGGCAGCGTGCGCGATACGGTTGAATACAGCCTGCTGCGTGAGGAATGGCCGCAGGCAAGGGTAAAACTGCTCGAAAAAGCGGCAGCTTATGACGCGTCCTGAAAAAACGTTTTCTTCTTCATTTTTTCATCAGAACACGCCCATCTTGCTGACAATCCGAACTCTTTAAAAAATTAATGAAATAAGGTGCAACACCGTCAATCCCCTGATAAATAAAGGCCGTCTGAAAGTTTCAGACGGCCTTTTTTCTGTTTTATATTTCTCTTTTATATCAATCAGCGGCATTCAAAGCTATCTGCTTTATTTTCATTCCCGCCGGTATAAGTGGCGACTTTCGGATAGGCGCAAATCGGCATTTGTTTATTCGGGAAGGATTTCCCTTGTGCAATCATGCGCCCGGGGGCTTGGTTTTTGCCATGCCAGTTTTCCAAAAGTGTGAGCGGATCTACATCATTGAAGGCTTGGCCGCCGCCGCAGTGGTTCATGCCGGGTATCATAAACAGGCGGCTGAAGTTTTGGGCGCTTGGCGTGTCGGCATTCATTTGGCGGAACCATGCCACCTGGTCTTTGGCGGAAAACACGGGGTCGGACACGCCGGTGAGCACAATCAGTTTGCCACCGCGTGCGCGGAAGGTGCTCAAATCGGTGGACACCGCATCGTTAATTGCGCCGGTTTGGTATGTTTTGGGCGTATCGCGGTCAAAATCAAATTTGCTCACATCAAAGTTCGGCACGGCGGGAGTCATGAAATACCAAGTAAGCGAACCTGCACCGAGCGTTACGCCGCGTGAATCAGGATTGGCGGTTTGCGAGCTGCCGAGCTTCCATTTACGCCAGTCGGGCTGATTCATACCCACATCGTAATACCAGCCGCTGTAAATCGGGTTGCCGCGTGAGTCGCGTGCGCCGTCCATCACGGCTTTGAGGGCGGCGGTTTTGGCAGGGGAGAGGCCGGCGTGTTCGGCTTTGAAATCGCAGCTTTCCCATGCGTTAATCACGCCGTCTTTCAGGCCGTCGCGCGCGTCGCAACGGTTTTTCACCGCTTCGCTCACTTTGTCCAAATCGGCTTGGGTCAGGGCATTAGCTAGGATTTTGTTGCCTTGTGCGTCTTTGGGGGCAATTTTCATAAACTGCTGGTAATCCCACTGTTGGGCGACGGCAGCACGCGACAGGCGGAAGCCGGGATTGGCGGCAATCACACCGTCAAATTCTAAAGGATAGCGTTGTGCGGCCATCATCGCTTCACGTCCGCCGTTGGAGCAGCCCATGAAATAGCTGTGTTTCGGCGCAACGGCATACATCTTTTGAATCAACTGCTTGGCAACGGCGGTTACTTTTCCTGTGGACTGGTAAGCGAAGTCTAAACGCGCCTGCTGGTCTGCGCCGAAGTTGGGCGTGGGCGTAGGATGGCCGCCGTCCATGCTGACCACGGCGTAACCACGCATCAGCGCTGGCGTAGAGGTAGAGGTGCGCACGGGGATACTACCCACGGCGGGTGCAACAAAGCCGTCCACCCCGCCACCGCCTTGAAACAGGAAACCTCCGTTCCAATTTTCAGGTAGCCTGAGTTGGAATTTCGTGCCGTAATGCTTGCCGTCTGCACCGGTGCGCGCGCCAATTTCGCCTTCCACCACGCAATGCGGTTTGGACTGTAAGACATTGGTTGAACCACCGGTGAGGGAAGACATTCTGTCGGCACTGATTTCGCCGTTCGACCATTCGGCTTTAGTGATGACAGTATCGGTGATAGAGATATTTTTCAGGGTAATGCACTGATTTTGTGCATTTTGAGCGGGTGCTGCATGAACAGAGGAAATACCGGCCAAAAATAGCACGACAGCAAATGGGGAAAGTCGGGGTTTCATTGATACAGCTCCAATTTGAAGGTGGGCTTAAGGAATTTAAAAATTCCCGTAACTGAAAAATAAATTGATAAAACTGTCTGGAATGATATTTTTAGACTGCCTTTCAAGGGCGAGTATGGTAATCCATATGTTCGGCATTTTTTACATAAATTTCATAATTCCAGCCGTTATCATAGGGATAAATCAAATGTTTACCGACTAAACCTCTTGAATCTTGTGTATCAAATGTTGCAATTTTACTCCTTTTTACTATTTATCGAGTATTAGTACCGTAGCAACTGTATTTTTTACCCCGTCGGGCAAAAATACAGTTGCTACAGAATACGGCTTTTCCAAGCTTGAAACTGATGGAATCCGTTTAAAAGCAGCATTTGCAGCTCTTCTCCAGAAGATATGACGGTATAGTTATTACTATATTCTTCCGGCAAATGTTGTGCAGTATCTTGTTCTAATAAGATAAATAAGGGTTCAGTATCGCTAAATTGCGGATTAACAATCACCCAATCCGCAGCACGGCACAACTCATAGATGAAACTACACTCCTCATCCGTTAAATATGCATGGCCAATATTTCCTTCAAACTGGCATTCCCTATCATTGAAATCCGTTATTTCCAAATCTGTGGAACAGTTATCAAATTCTAAATAGTTGCCGTCCTTATCACGAAGGCAGCTATCTAGTCCCCTGCTGTTTAAAAATGATTTTGCTCCTTCGCGGTTGCCGTCTACCTGTTCGCCATTTTCAAAGCGGTAGAAATATAGGGAAAAGCCCATTGTTACTCCTTATTTAATCTTCAGGTTGGGTTTTACACATCAATTTTAATGTGTAGGCTGCTTTTGTAGACTTTGAAAACCTACCGCAAGTCAGATTCTTGAATCTGACATCTTGTAGTAACAGATGTGTCGAAACACAAGAATTATCTGACCTGCGGCTGCTCCGCGTTCAGGTAGCTTACTTCGCATCTTTAAACCCGCGCTTCAAATGCACCATCAGCAAAGCCACCGCTGCTGGGGTTACTCCGGAAATTCGGCTGGCTTGTCCGACGGTTTCGGGTTTGTGTTGGTTGAGCTTTTGCTGCACTTCGGCGGATAAGCCTTTGACTTTGCTGTAATCAATGTTTTCAGGTAGCCTCAATGTTTCCAAATCGCGGCGGCTGTCGATTTCTTCGTTTTGGCGGTCGATATAGCCTTGGTATTTGACTTGGATTTCGACTTGTTCGACCACGCTGTCGGCAAGTTCGGTTTCAGGTTGTGCGTCGGGCAGGGTCATCAGCGCGGCGTAGTCGAGGTTCGGGCGGCGCAGGAGGTCGTGCAGGTTGGCTTCGCGGCTGAGTTTTTGGCCGAATACGCGCAGCTGCTCTTCTTCGGCGAGTTTTTGCGGCGTGTACCACGTTGTTTTCAAACGTTGGATTTCGCGCTCAATGGCTTCGCGTTTTTCGTTGAACATACGCCATTGTTCTTCACCCACCAAGCCGATTTTGTAGCCGTCTTCGGTCAGGCGCATGTCGGCGTTGTCTTCCCTGAGTTGCAGGCGGTATTCGGCGCGGCTGGTGAACATTCGGTAAGGTTCGTTCACGCCTTTGGTGATGAGGTCGTCCACCAATACGCCGAGATAGGCTTGTTCGCGGCGCAGCAGGAGCGGGTCTTGTTCACGGATGTATTGCACGGCGTTTGCACCGGCGAGCAGGCCTTGCGCGGCGGCTTCTTCGTAGCCGGTCGTGCCGTTGATTTGTCCGGCAAAGAAGAGGCCTTGGATGGTTTTGGTTTCGAGGCTGGCTTTAAGGTTGCGCGGATCGAAATAGTCGTATTCGATGGCGTAGCCGGGGCGCAGGATATGGGCGTTTTCAAGGCCTTTCATGCTGCGGACGAGCGCGATTTGGATGTCGAACGGCAGGCTGGTGGAGATACCGTTGGGGTAGTATTCGTGCGTGGTCAGGCCTTCGGGTTCGAGGAAAATCTGGTGGCTGTCTTTGTCGGCGAAGCGGTTGATTTTGTCTTCAATAGACGGACAATAACGCGGACCCACGCCTTCGATTTTGCCGGTAAACATCGGGCTGCGGTCGAAGCCTGAGCGGATGATGTCGTGGGTTTGCGTGTTGGTATGCGTAATCCAGCAGGACACTTGGCGCGGGTGCATATCGGCGCTGCCGCGTACGGACATTACGGGCACAGGCGTGTCACCGGGCTGTTCGGTCAGTTGGGAGAAGTCAATCGTGCGTCCGTCAATACGCGGCGGCGTGCCGGTTTTCAGACGGCCTTGAGGCAGGTTCAATTCACGCAAACGGCCGCCCAAGGATTTGGCGGCGGGATCGCCGGCGCGGCCGCCTTCGTAGTTTTCCAAACCAATGTGGATTTTGCCGGACAAAAACGTGCCTGCGGTCAATACGACGGCGCGTGCTTTAAACTCCACGCCCATCGCGGTAACCACGCCGCTGATGCGTTCGCCGTCGAGCGTTACGTCTTCGACGGCTTGTTGGAAAAGGTCGAGGTTTTCTTGGTTTTCCAACATTTCGCGGATGGCGGCTTTATATAGGATGCGATCGGCCTGCGCGCGCGTGGCACGGACGGCCGCGCCTTTGCTGGCGTTCAAGCGGCGGAACTGGATGCCGGATTTATCGGTCGCCAACGCCATCGCGCCGCCGAGCGCGTCAAGTTCGCGTACTAAATGTCCTTTGCCGATGCCGCCGATGGACGGGTTGCACGACATTTGTCCGAGCGTTTCGATGTTGTGTGTGAGCAAAAGCGTCTGCGCGCCCATGCGTGCGGCGGCAAGCGCGGCTTCGGTACCAGCATGGCCGCCACCGACAACAATCACGTCGTAGGTTTTGGGGTAAATCATGTAAGTCATGTTTGTGTGTTCTGTAAAGGTTTCAGACGGCCTTTTGTTGATCAGACCGTCTGAAAAGTGGAATCAAATCTTAAAACCAAGCTTAGAAGGTATAGCCTGTTTCCAATTCGTCATCGCCGACCAATTCGACCAGCAACGCATAAAGCGGCGCCAAATCGTTGTAACGGCGGGATACACGGCGCAAATAGTTCAAGAAGCGCGGGATTTCAGGGCGGTATTTGTCTTTGCCGTCGCGGTAGTACAGGCGGGCAAAAATACCGGCCACTTTCAAATGGCGTTGTACACCCATCCATTCAAACCAGCGGTAGAACTCGTCAAACTCGGCAGGTACAGGCAGCTGGGCAGCGCGTGCTTTTTCCCAGTAACGGATGACCAAGTCCAATACAAATTCTTCTTCCCATTCGATAAACGCATCACGCAGCAGCGACACCAAATCATAGGAAATCGGGCCGTAAAGCGCGTCTTGGAAGTCCAACACGCCCGGACGGCCTTTCGCCAGCATCAGATTGCGGACGATAAAGTCGCGGTGGACATACACTTTAGGTTGTTCCAACAAGGGCGGCAGCAGCGTATCGACGGTTTGCTGCCACAACTGGCGTTGCTTGAAGGTCAACTCGCGGCCCAATTCTTTGGCCACAAACCATTCGGGGAATAAGTTAATCTCGCGCAGCATGACTTCACGGTCGTATTCCGGCAGTTTGTCCGGCTGGCTGGCTTTTTGCAGTTCGATCAGTTCGTCGATGGCTTCGAGCAACAGGGCTTTGTGGGCGGTTTCGCTGTTTTCCTGATTCATGGCGGTCAGGAATGTGGTATTGCCCAAATCGTTCAACACCATAAAGCCCAACGCTTCATCCACATGAAGCACTTGCGGCACATTGACCATGTTAAACAGTTTTTGCACTTTCAAATAAGGCGCAACACTCATCTTCTCAGGAGGCGCGTCCATACAGATAACGGTCTGCCCGTCTGAAAACGTCGCACGGAAATAACGGCGGAAGTCGGCATCGGCTGCCGCAAAGCTCAATTCGAACGACTGGTTCGGGTAAACAGACTCCAGCCAGTTTTGTAATTCGGTTTGTCGTTGCATAGCGGTATCGCAGAATTTCAGGTTACAATAACCGCTATTCTAACTGGCAAACCGATTTAAGGGGCGATTTTGGCTCGTTTATTTTCACTCAAACCCTTGGTACTCGCCTTAATTATGGGCTTTGGCGCAACAGCCGTGCGCGCGGAAGATGCTTCTGTTCCGCAGGCGGAAGACTATACCCCTGCCCACACCGCCGCATCCAAACCGGCAAAAACCAGCCAAAGCGAAGCTGATCCGCTTTCCTTGGGCAGCACTTGCCTGTTTTGCGACCACGAAGATGCCAAGCCGGCCGAAACCGCCGAAATCAAACGCAGCGGCGAGCCTGCCCTGCCTGCCGATTACACCCGCGTCAACGCCGATAAAATAGAAGGTCAGACCCAAGTCGGCGTCCGTGCCGAAGGCGACGTCATTGTCGAGCGCAATGCCGATGTTCTCAACTCCGATTGGGCGCAATACGACCAAGCCACCGATACCGTTACCGCCGGCGACCGCTTCACCCTGTATCAAAACGGTTCGACCGTATCCGGCGATCAATTGGTTTACAACCTCAAAGACCAGACCGGTTCCGGCACCGCCGTGCGCCTCAATACCGAACAAGGCGGCCGCCGTCTTCAAAGTGTCAGCGAAAAAGCCGAACTCAAAGGCAAAGGCCTCTACAAGCTCATCAATACCAAATTCAACACCTGTTCGCCCGGCGATGCCAGCTGGTATATCCAAGCGCAAAGCATTGAAGCCGATGAGTCGACAGGTATCGGCGTGGCCAAACACGCTTCGCTCGTATTCGGCGGCGTCCCCGTCCTCTACACGCCTTGGGCAGACTTTCCCATCAACGGCAACCGCAAAAGCGGCCTGCTCGTTCCGACCATTGCCACAGGTTCAGACGGCCTTGAGCTGAGCCTGCCCTACTACTTCAACCTTGCCCCAAATTTGGATGCCACCATCCGCCCGGGCATCATCAGCAAACGAGGTGTGCAACTGGGCGGCCAAGTCCGTTATCTGCAACCGAATTACAGCGGCGAAGTCGATGGCGACTGGATGCCCAACGACCAAAAAAGCATCCACAACAACCGCTACCAGTTCAAATGGAAACACCAGCAGCAGCTGAACAGTAAAATCAGCGGCGGCATCAACTACAACCAAGTTTCCGACGACGATTACTACCGCGACTTCTACGGCCGCGAAGACATCGCGCGCAACGTCAATCTCGACCGTCAGGCATGGCTCAATTACAGCGACAAACTGCTAGGCGGCAGCTTCGACGGCTCGTTGCGCGTACAAAAATATCAAACGCTGGCCAACCAAGACGGTTATAAAGACGAACCTTATGCCATCATGCCCCGCCTGACCGGCCGTTGGCAAAGCCATATCGGCAAGGCGCAACTTAACGTATTAGGCCAATTCACCCACTTTGACCACGATACTAAGCAAGACGGCAGCCGCGTGGTGCTCTACCCGAGCATCAAATGGGATTTCCACAACCAATGGGGCTACATCCGACCTAAAGTCGGTGTACATGCCACTTATTACAGCCTCAACAGCTTCAACGGTCAAAGCGGCCGCAATGTCAGCCGCGTCCTGCCGATTATCAACGTCGACAGCGGCCTGACTTTCGAGCGCAGGGCCCGGCTCTTCGGCGGAGAATACCTGCAAACGCTTGAACCGCGCCTGTTTTACAACTACATTCCGACCAAGTCCCAAAACGACCTGCCCAATTTTGACAGCT
Organism: Neisseria subflava; assembly: GCF_003044645.1. Lineage (GTDB taxonomy): Bacteria > Pseudomonadota > Gammaproteobacteria > Burkholderiales > Neisseriaceae > Neisseria > Neisseria subflava_B. The sequence goes on along the minus strand of NZ_POXL01000008.1, from coordinate 120,064 downwards.
CCGAAAACAGCTTTAGCTACTCGCAGCTGTTCCGCGAAAACCTGTATTCGGGCAACGACCGCATCAATTCGGCCAACAGCCTGACGCTGGCCACACAAAGCCGTATCCTCAACCCCAACACCGGTGCGGAACTCTTCCGTGCAGGTATCGGCCAGAAGTTTTATTTCAAAAAAGACAACGTCCTGCCTGACGGCAACGTCAGCAATTATCCGCGCAGCCAATCCGACTGGGTAGCCTTTGCACACGGCAACCTTACTCCGAGCACACGCATTGATTTGGACATCCACTACAACCAAAACTTAAGCCGTGCCGAAAGCTACGCCGCAGGGATTACCTACAATCCTGAACCCGGCAAAGTCTTAAGCGCGCGCTACAAATACGGACGCAACGAGCGCATCTATCTGCAGGCCAACGGCGACTATTTCTATGACAGGCTTAGCCAAATCGACCTTGCCGCCCAATGGCCGTTGAGTAAAAACCTGTATGCCGTTGCCCGTTACAACTATGAAATCGAAGCCAAAAAACCGCTGGAAATGCTCATCGGTGCAGAATACAAAAGCAACTGCGGCTGCTGGAGCGCAAGCTTGGTCGGCCAACGCTATGTTACTGGCGAAAACAGCCACAAAAACGCCGTATTCTTCAACCTCCAACTCAAAGACTTGAGCAATATCGGCAACAACCCATTCGAAAAACTCCGCTTAGCCATCCCCGGTTACAGCAAAACCAACGAGGTAGCCAAACAATGAACTTCAAACCCCTGATTCTCGTCGCCGCACTCACTCTCGCAGCAGGCGCACACGCCGCCCCTAAAGCCAAAGCGACCAAAGCGCGTGCCAACAAAACTCCAGTCGTCAGCGCCACCACCATGCCTGCCGTACAAAGCAGCGTACATCTTTCAGACGGCATTGCCGCAGTTGTCGACAACGAAGTCATTACCCACCGCCAAGTAGAACAAGCCGTAGCACAAGCGCGTCAAACCATGCCGAAAGGCACACAAATGGACGCCAACGAGCTGCGCCAACAGGTTTTGGCACAAATGATCAACCAATCCCTGATCCTCCAAGCCGGCAAACGCCGCAACATCCAAGCGACCGATAGCGAAATTGAAGCCGTCATCGCGCACAACCCCAACATCAAAAATCCTTCTGCCGCCGTCCGTCAAGACATCGCCGACAGCATTATTGTTGAAAAAGTGCGCCAACAGGCCATCATGCAAAACAGCCGCGTGAGCGACTCCGAAGTGGCACGCTACATCGAGCAGGCCAAACAACAAGGCATCACCCTGCCCGAAGCCGACCCTGTGCGCCAATATCATGCCCAACACATCCTCATTAAAGCCGACAACGACAATGCCGCCGTCGGCGCAGAAAGCACCATCCGCAAAATCTACTCACAAGCCCGCAGCGGCGCAGATTTCGGCGGTTTGGCACGCCAATACTCGCAAGACAGCAGCGCCGGCAACGGCGGCGACTTGGGCTGGTTTGCCGACGGCATGATGGTTGCCCCATTTGAAGAAGCCGTCCACAAACTCAAACCCGGCCAAATCAGCGCCCCTGTCCGCACCCAATTCGGCTGGCACATCATCAAGCTAAACGATGTCCGCGAAGCAGGTACGCCTGAAGAGCGCCAACAAAACGCCGTCCGCCAATACCTGTCCCAACAAAAAGCGCAACAGGCGACCACCAACCTCCTGCGCGAACTGCACAGCAGCTCCTACGTTGACGTACGCTAATCGCGCGTATTGTTAAAAAGGCAGAAATCCGTACAATAAGGCCGTCTGAAAACCATTATTCAGACGGCCTTTTTCCTTCAGTAACCCATTGATTAAAGCACCCCATCATGTCGATCCGTCCCAACTGGCAAGCCGCCACCCTGCTGCAAGCCGAAGAAACTGCCCTTACTTCCGCCCACACCGGCCGCACCTACCGCATTCAAGCCGCGGCACTCGGCGAGCGTCCGACAAGCGGCTATCCCGTGCTGTATATTCTTGACGGAGATGCCTTTTTCCCCGCCATCCTCAATATGGCGCAATCCCTGCTCATCAACCCCATCACCAAAAGCCATGCCGCCTGCCTGATTGTCGGTATCGGCTACACCGGCGGCACCATCCGCGACTTAAGCCAACGCGCCCTCGACTACACGCCGCCGCTGCCCGACAACGCGCCCGAATCCGAACGCAAACAATACGGCCAAGCCGACCGCTTCAGCCGCTTTATCGATGACGAACTCTCCACCCTGCTCAACAGCAAATACCGCATCGATACCCAAAACCAAGCCGTCTTCGGCCACTCATTCGGCGCCTTGTACGGTCTCTATTCCCTGTTCACCCGCCCCGAACGATTCCGCCATTATTTGCTGGTGTCACCGTCTATCTGGTGGCAAGACCGCCGCGTCCTCGATTGGCTGCCCGGCACATTGCCGCAAGGAATCGGTATCCTCCTCGGTGCAGGCGAACATGAAGGCAGAAACAACCGCCCCGACCAAACCAGCCGCGGCATGGTTGCACAAGCCAAAATTCTTGCCGGCACTTTGCACCACCTCGGCGCGGATGTCCGCTTTACCCTCTACCCCAACGCCAATCACGGCAACGCCCCGTTTTACGCCCTGACCGACTGCATCGAATATTTACGCAGCGCATGGCAGCGTTGAAACAGGTTTGCCAAACACTCAGGCCGTCTGAAACGCAAACACCAAAGCGTATTGAACCTATCGGATCAATTTAAAACCTCTAAAGCCCAATCAAAAAAGGCCGTCTGAAATCTATTGTTCAGACGGCCTTTGATATACGGTTTGCCAATCAGCCATTATCCCTGCTTTTTCCACTCCAAAGCCAAATCATACAGCGCCTTTTTATTCTCGCCGGTAATCTTAGCGGCAAGCTCGGCGGCTTGTTTGGTCGGCAACTCGGCCGCAAGGATTTTCATGGTATTTTGCGCCGCCTCGGGCAAATCGCTGTGCTTCTCTTTCACGGCAGGGTGCAACACCAGCACCATCTCGCCACGCGTTTGGTTGCTGTCGTTTTTGAGGGCAGCTTGGATTTCGGCAACCGTGCCGCTGAGGAAGGTTTCAAATGTTTTGGTGATTTCGCGCGCCAAAGTCAAACGGCGTTCGGGGAACTGCGCGACCATATCCGCAAGGCTTGCCTCGATACGGTGCGGCGTTTCAAACATCACAATCGGAAAATCGGCTTCCGCCCATTTGGCCAGCAGCTTTTGGCGTTCGCCGGCCTTAGGCGGCAGGAAACCGTTGAAGTAAAAATCAGATTCCGTCACACCGGCCACGCTCAACGCCCCCATGACCGCGCTTGCGCCGACCACAGGCACCACTTTAAATCCGGCTTCGCGCACGCGGGCGGCAAGTTTCGCACCGGGATCGCAAACCGCAGGCGTACCCGCATCCGAAACTTGGGCAACGCTCAGGCCGTCTGAAAGATAGGCGATGATTTTATCGGCCATTTGCTGCTCGTTGTGTTCGCGAACGCTCACGAGTTTGCCCTGAATACCGTACGCACTCAAAAGCTGGGCGGTAACACGGGTATCCTCGGCGCAGATAATGTCGGCCTTTTGCAGCACGGCCAGTGCGCGCAACGTTATGTCGGCTAAATTGCCGATGGGTGTGGCAACAACGTATAATATCTGTTTTTCGATGCTGTCGACGGCTTTTTGCAGGTGTTTTGTGTACATAGATTCAAGGCCGTCTGAAACGGCGTCTCTTTAAAAACAATGATTATATAACGGGTAAACTTTTCATGCGCTTAAACCACAAACAGGGGGCGGCGGCCGAAGATGCGGCGCTGGCATTCCTGCTGGACAAAGGCTGCTCGCTGTTGGCGCGGAACTGGCATTGTGCCTACGGCGAAATCGATTTAATCGTCAAAAACGGCGGTACGATTGTGTTTGTTGAAGTAAAATACCGCAAAAACCGAGGTTTCGGTGGAGCCGCATACAGCATCTCGCCGTCCAAATTATTGAAATTGCAACGAAGTGTAGAGTATTATCTGCAAAAGCACGGGTTAAACCATGCGCCCTGCCGCCTGGATGCGGTACTGATCGAGGGCGACGGCCCGCCCGAATGGATTCAAAATATTACAGGTTAACCTCATGACAACATTACAAGAACGCGTTTCCGCACATTTTGCCGAGAGCATCCGCGCCAAGCAGGAAGCTGAAAAAGTACTGGTCGAGCCGACCGCACAGGCCGCCGAGCTGATGCTGCAATGCCTGATGAACGACGGCAAAATCCTGGCCTGCGGCAACGGCGGTTCGGCTGCCGACGCGCAGCACTTCGCCGCAGAAATGACCGGCCGTTTTGAAAAAGAACGCATGGAATTGGCCGCTGTCGCGCTGACAACAGACACTTCCGCCCTGACCGCCATCGGCAACGACTACGGTTTCGACCATGTATTCAGCAAACAAGTGCGCGCACTCGGACGTGCCGGCGACGTATTGGTCGGCATCTCCACCTCCGGCAATTCCGCCAACGTCATCGAAGCCATCAAAGCGGCACACGAACGCGATATGCACGTCATCGCCATGACCGGCCGCGACGGCGGAAAAATCGCCGCCATGCTCAAAGATACCGACGTTTTGCTCAACGTCCCTTATCCGCGCACTGCCCGCATTCAAGAAAGCCATATTTTGCTGATTCACGCCATGTGCGACTGCATCGACTCCGTCCTGCTTGAAGGCATGTAACCCTTTCTTTTCAGACGGCCCATCCCTTAGAGGCCGTCTGAACGCCCACCCGTCCATACCCAAGGAAAAGGATATGAAGAATATCAAACGCTACGCCCTCCCCGTTCTGACAGCGACCCTCTTGAGCCTGAGTCTGAGCGGCTGCGTCGGCGCACTGATCGGCGGTGCAGCCGTCGGCACCAAATCCGCCGTCGACCGCCGCACCACCGGTGCGCAAACCGACGACAACGTTATGGCCCTGCGCGTCGAAACCACTGCACGCTCCTACCTGCGCCAAAACAACCAAGTCGAAGGCTACAAGCCCAAACTGAACGTTGTCGGCTACAACCGCCACCTGCTCCTGCTCGGCCAAGTGGCTACCGAAGGCGAAAAACAATTTGTTGAACGCATCGCCCGCTCCGAACAAGCCGCAGAAGGCGTGTACAACTACATCACCGTTGCCTCGCAAGCGCGTTCGCTCGGTGATGTGACCAACGATACTTGGGGTACATCTAAAGTTCGTGCAACCCTGTTGGGCCTCAGCCCGGCCACCCAGGCACGCGTCAAAATCGTGACTTACGGCAACGTGACCTATGTGATGGGCATCCTCACGCCTGACGAACAAGCCCGCGTGACCCAAAAAGTCAGCACGACCGTTGGTGTACAAAAAGTCGTGACCCTCTATCAAAACTACGTTGCCAACTGATTCACAGGCAACCCGGGGCCGTCTGAATATTCAGACGGCCATTCCTCCAACGATTACCCGCCCCATCATGTCCAAGAATAATAAAACCCCTTTCCAACTTAAGCCCAAACACCTAATCCGCGCTTTATTCCTTGTCAGCTTTATCGCCGTCGCAGCCCTTGTTGCCGGCGTATTCAGCACCCTAAACTCCGGTAAAACCGACGTACCCGAAAAAAGCCCTGCCGAACAAACCGACACACGCATTGAAGTTTGGCGCCCCAACGGCACTGTCGAACCTGAAACCGTTCAGCCTACCAAAGACGGCGACGCAAAAACCGCCTCCGGCAACCCGATTGTTCCCCAAACCGAAAAAAGCGATAACGCCGAAGAAGGTGCAAAAAACGACCGTCCTGCCGCACACCGCAGCAAACGCACAGAAAACAAACGCACTGAAACCGACAAATCAGAAAACACACAATCCGACAACAACAGCTCTGCCGCTCAAAACAAACCTAAAGCAGACAGCCAGCCGGTAGAAAACAAAGCCGCAAGCAACAAACCTACCGCACAAGCAGTAGAAAACAAACCGGAAAAAGCCAAAGCCCCCGAGTCCAAACCGACTCCGAAAGCCGAGCCTGAGGCCAAACCACAAGCCAAACCGCGCAATAAAGACAATCTCGACAACCTGTTTTAAACAGACGGCACACCCGTCCCGTTCAGACGGCCTCCATGCCGTCTGAAACAAGAAGGAAACCTCATGGACAAAGTCATCATCAAAACCCCCGAAGAAATCGAAAAAATGCGTGAACTCGGCCGCTTGGTCGCCGAAGCCCTCGACTACATCGGCCAATTCGTCAAACCCGGCGTAACCACCAACGAAATCGACAAACTCGTTTACGACTACCACGTCAACGTTCAAGGCGGTTATCCGGCCCCCCTCAACTACGGCAACCCGCCCTACCCAAAATCCTGCTGCACCTCCGTCAACCACGTTATCTGCCACGGTATTCCCGACGACAAGCCGCTGAAAGAAGGCGATATCGTCAACATCGACCTGACCATTAAAAAAGACGGCTTCCACGGCGATTCCAGCCGTATGTTTACCGTCGGCAAAGTCTCCCCGATTGCCCAACGCCTGATCGACGTGACCCACGCCTCCATGATGGCAGGTATCGAAGCGGTCAAACCCGGCGCCACCCTCGGCGACGTCGGCTATGCCTGCCAACAGGTTGCCGAAAATGCCGGCTACTCCGTCGTACAGGAATTCTGCGGACACGGCATCGGCCGCGGCTTCCACGAAGCGCCGCAAGTAGTCCATTACGGCCGCAAAGGCGAGGGCCTCGTTCTGAAACCGGGCATGATTTTCACCATCGAGCCGATGATCAACCAAGGCAAACGCCACCTGCGCATCCTGAACGACGGTTGGACAGTGGTCACCAAAGACCGTTCCCTCTCCGCCCAATGGGAACACGAAGTTTTGGTTACCGAAACCGGCTACGAAATCCTTACCATCAGCCCTGCCACCGGCAAGCCTTAAACTTGAGAAATTTTCAGGCCGTCTGAAAATACAGATTCAGACGGCCTGAAATTTATCCACTTTCCCAACCTGTCAAACCGAATAAAAGCTCAAAATTAAGTTTTTACCCATAATGAATTGTTTAGTTATGTAAAAATTTGCCCACGCCATATTTAAGATAATCGCATAATTTAATGATTTATATGCCAAAAATTATACGAAATAATGAATTAAGAAATATTTACACAAATTATGGCAAACAGCGGCAAACTTCTTTCGAATATACTGTCTAATTATCTAGATCAGTCATTTGCAATACGCCCACATATCACCCCAAAAGCCTACAGGAAAAGGGATGCCGGCATTCTTGCAGACCCATTTTTATGCCTAGAGGCATGCAACAAATACCACAATAAGGAAGATTCATGAAATCGTTCGAAAAAATTGAAAACATCCGCGATATCCGTAAAAAACTCGGCCTGAACCAAATGGACTTCTGGAGCCGCATTGGTGTGACTCAATCCGGTGGTTCCCGTTACGAATCCGGCCGCAATATGCCTAAACCTGTACGCGAATTGCTGCGTTTGGTACACATCGAGCGCGTAGATTTGGCTAAAGTAAACCGTGACGACTTGGCCGTTGCTTCCCTGCTGAAAAACCGCGACCCTGAGTTGTACGCTTCTCTGAAAAAAGAAGCCAAAGCCGACAACAAAGGCAAATAATCAAGCCATTCAAAAAGCCGTCTGAAATTCGTTTTCAGACGGCCTTTTTACTTTCTACACACTAAGGGCATGTCTGCATACATGCCCTTTTTCATTTACGGCTGATACTGTTTGAAATAGTCCAACACTGTTTGCGGCAGCCATTGCAGATTCAGACGGCCTTGATCGCGGCTGACGAAGCCGACATGACCGCCGTATGCCGGTTGCAGCAGCGTAACGGCCGAGGACACGTCCCGCCCGGTCGGCAGGGCTTCCGGCGGCAGGAAAGGGTCATTGACAGCATTGAGCAGCAGCAACGGCGTATCCACGCCTTTCAGGAACGGTTTGCAGGAGTTGCGGCGGTAGTAATCATGACGGTCGGCAAAACCGTGTAGCGGCGCGGTAAAGCGGTCGTCAAAATCGCCAAGCGTTTTGCAGTTTTGCTGGCTTAAGGCCGTCTGAAACTGAGGAATCGCCTGGGCTTTCGGCAACAGCGAATTTAAAAAATAGCGCGTGTAAATCAGTCGCGTCATGCCCTGATCAAAACGCGTACCGGCCGCCACAGCATCAACCGGTGCGGAAACGACGGCAGAAGCGCGCGGAACGGCATTGCTGCCCTGCTCGCCCAAATATTTGGCCAAGGCATTGCCTCCCAAAGAAACGCCGACGGCGTAGATGGTTGAATAGCGTCGGGCCAGCGTGTCGAGCATAAAGGCGATTTCGGGCGTATCGCCGAGGTGGTAGAACACGGGCGCGGTGTTTGCTATGCCGCCGCAACTGCGGAAATGGGCAACCACGCCGTTCCAACCGCGCTGCTGAACGGCTTTCATCAGCTCGACCGCGTAATGACTCTCGCTGCTGCCTTCCAGTCCGTGGAACAAAACCACCAGCGGCGCATCAGGATCGGCGCTGTCGACAAAATCGTAGGCAACTTGGGTTTTGCCGGTACTGTCGGGCAGAAGCTCGCGGCGGTAGTCGGGCGCCTTGCCTTGCAGCAGCTTGGCAAACAGGGTGTCGGCATGGCCGTTTCTGAGCCAATAAGGCGTGTTGGGTGAACGTGTATTCATGATTTATTTCTTCTATTTTTCAGACGGCCTGAAGATGAGCATATACACCAGCAAGGCAGTCAGCGTGCCGTTTGTCCAGCCTGCCCAAACGTCGGTGGGATAATGCACGCCCAAATAAATGCGTGAAAACCCGGTCAGCAAGGCAAAGGAAATACCGCCTATCCAAGCGGCGCGGCGGTAGCGCGTGCGGCGGCAAAGCAATATCAGCATGACGGCAATGGCGGCGGAAAACGTACTGTGGCCGCTGGGGAAGGAAAAATTGCTCTCTTCAATCAGGCGCGGCCAAAGCAACGGGCGTTCGCGGGCAAACCATACCTTCACAATCAGCATGTTCAAAGTCGGCACCAATGCCGCCAACACGCAAAACAGTGCTTCGCGCTTCTTATCGGCAAAATACAGGGCGGCGGCGACCGCGCCGATCAGTGGCACGGCAATCGCGGTTTTGCCCAGATAGTGCAACACGGTAGCAATCGGATCAAACCATGTGCCCGCATGGGCATGGACGGCGTGCATCAGCGGCGGCTCAAAAGCAAAGCCGCCATATTGCGCCAGCCAAATGCCGATGATGAGGGTCGGCGGCAAAAACAGCAAAGAGGCAAAAGTCAGTGCGCGTCTGGATTGGGCCGGGGATAAGTGCATCATTCCACCGTTTCTTTCAAAGTCGCGCCAATCGCCTGCAAACCCTGCAACGCATCTTCCCACGCAGCATCCAGCAAGCAGCAGGCCTCGCCTTCCGCTTTAATGCCGAACTCGATATGCGGCGGAGTGTAACGGCCGTCTGAATCGGTACGGCCCACGGTGGGCAGGCTGTACGAACGGATACCGGCGTAGGTATGTTCAAGATGTTCCATAATCGGCGTAATGCGCGATTCTGGTTGGTCGAACACATACACGCTGCGGCTGCCGCGTTCGGTTTGGTTGAAGCGGTCGGCGTAATAAGTTTCCAAAACCCATTCGGCCATCGGGTGCGCCATCACGGGGAAACCGGGGAAGAAATAATGCTCGCGGATGGAAAATCCGGCGATGTTGTTAAACGGATTGGGCACCAATTCCGCGCCTTCGGGAAAATCCGCCATCTTCAGGCGTTGGGCGTGTTCCGGCGAATCAAGCGGCTCGCCGCGTTTCAGGGTTACGCCTTCGATAAACTTGGCGGCTTCAGGATGGCGGACGACAGGCAAATCCAAAGCGGCTGCGGCGGCTTGGCGCGTGTGGTCGTCAGGCGTAGAACCGATACCACCTGTAACGAAAGTCGGCAGGCCGTCTGAAAAACTGCGGCGCAGTTGTTTGACCAACAAATCGGGTTCGTCGGGTAGGTATTGCACCTGATTGAGCTTCAGCCCGTGCGATTCCAATAAAGATTTAAAAAAGGCGAAGTGCTTGTCTTGACGGCTGCCGTGCAGGATTTCATCGCCGATGATAATGAGGTTAAAAGCGTTCATGATGAGGTTTCTTTAATACGGCCCTCCAAACATTCAGACGGCCTAATTGCTGACAATGTATTCCATTTATAAGATAATGGTTTCAACTTTTCAAGTCTGGAGGAATCCCAATGAGCCAAAACCATACCATTTTACAAAATCTCCCCATCGGTCAAAAAGTCGGCATCGCCTTCTCCGGCGGTCTTGATACCTCTGCCGCGCTGTTGTGGATGAAACTCAAAGGCGCGCTGCCTTACGCCTACACCGCAAACCTCGGTCAGCCCGACGAAGACGATTACAATGCCATTCCTAAAAAAGCGATGGAATACGGCGCAGAAAACGCCCGCTTAATCGACTGCCGCGCACAGTTGGCACATGAAGGCATCGCCGCCATCCAATGCGGCGCATTCCACGTTTCCACCGGCGGTATCGCCTACTTCAACACCACGCCTTTAGGCCGCGCCGTGACCGGCACCATGCTCGTTTCCGCCATGAAAGAAGACGACGTGAATATCTGGGGCGACGGCAGTACCTACAAAGGCAACGACATCGAGCGTTTCTACCGCTACGGCCTGTTGACCAATCCAGCGTTGAAAATCTACAAACCTTGGCTCGACCAACAATTTATCGACGAACTCGGCGGCCGTCACGAAATGAGCGAATTTTTGATTGCCAACGGCTTCAACTACAAAATGTCGGTTGAAAAAGCCTACTCTACCGACTCCAACATGCTGGGTGCCACCCACGAAGCCAAAGACTTGGAATTCCTCAACAGCGGCATCAAAATCGTTAAGCCCATCATGGGCGTTGCCTTCTGGGACGAAAGCGTCGAAGTCAAACCCGAAGAAGTCAGCGTACGCTTTGAAGAAGGCGTGCCGGTTGCACTAAACGGCAAAGAATACGCCGATCCTGTCGAACTCTTCCTCGAAGCCAACCGCATCGGCGGCCGTCACGGCTTGGGCATGAGCGACCAAATCGAAAACCGCATCATCGAAGCCAAATCTCGCGGCATCTACGAAGCCCCGGGCATGGCATTGTTCCACATCGCCTACGAGCGTTTAGTGACCGGTATCCACAACGAAGACACCATCGAACAATACCGCATCAACGGCCTGCGCCTCGGCCGCTTACTCTACCAAGGCCGCTGGTTTGACAGCCAAGCCCTCATGTTGCGCGAAACCGCCCAACGCTGGGTTGCCAAAGCCATTACCGGCGAAGTCACCCTTGAACTGCGCCGCGGCAACGACTACTCGATTCTGAACACCGAATCACCTAACCTGACCTACCAACCGGAACGCCTGAGCATGGAAAAAGTCGAAGACGCAGCGTTCACACCGCTCGACCGCATCGGCCAACTGACCATGCGCAACCTCGACATCACCGACACCCGCGCCAAACTGGGTATTTACTCGCAAAGCGGTTTGTTGGCATTGGGCGAAGGCTCCGTATTACCGCAGTTGAATAATAAGGAGTAGAATCAGGGGGCTTTAAAGCCCCCTTGTTTTTAAAGGAATAAAATGAAAGAATATAAAGCCGTCATTTATCAAGAGAACCTTATGTCCAGTTTGGTTTTCGGCAGCGCCAAAATCAATCCGGTCAAATTCAGCGATTTCCTCAATAGCCATGCTTCGCAAGGCTGGAAGGTCGTTACCATGGAAAAAGACCAGCGCCGCATGCTACTGTTTTTCGTGCGTGAAGCCTACGTCGTCATTTTGGAAAAAGAACGTGTTTAAACTCGGCGTCTATGCCTGTCTCGGATTGTTCGTCAGCTGGGTGTTGCTCTTGATTTTGCAACTTTGGTTTTCCTTCGTCGATGCCGATTTGTTTCTCAAAATCACCCTGACCATGGCAGGTCTTTTCATTATCATTCTGGCCAGCTTACTGGTCATCGGCCAGTATTTTTCCGAAAAGAAAATGAAAGACGACGGATTTATCAACTGATACTACTTCGGGAAGCGCCATGTATGCTTTATCCGAAACCTTGACGCAAAATCCTTGTTTAATAGACAAGGCCGTCTGAAATGTAAGTTTCAGACGGCCTGATTACCCTTCCCAAATTTATCAAATACCATGAAATTCTTTTCTCACTTTTATCTTGAAAATCATATGTATTTCCACGACTACTTGAAATATATCCTGATTTTCGCCGCCCTCGTCATCCTCCTGCTCACCGTATCGCAATACCTGCGCCACCGCATGGACACCAAATACCGCGACCTGAGCATTATTGCGCTGTTGCTGCTCATCCTCATCTGCGGCACGCAATATCTTTCATACAGCGAGCGTCAAAACTTTGCCGCCGATACTTCGCGCATGGTGGGTTTTCTCAATGCCTTGATTGAAAACCAAAAAGTTGAAAAACAAGACATCATCGTCAACAGCACGCGCCTGTTCAACGGCATGATTATCGGCATCAAAAACCAATACTACGAAGTCCATTTCAATCAAGACTTCTCCGCCTACACGCTGACACCCATCAATTTGGTCAACAACAATATCGAACTCATCGATAAAGAATAACAGGATACACACACATGGAAGCATACTCCCTGCTCGCCCTCAAACTACTGATGGGTATTTTAGGTTTGATTTTGCAAATCAACCTCTTAGGTAAAGGCAACCTCGCGCCGACCTCTGCCATGGACCAAGTGCAAAACTATGTACTCGGCGGCATCATCGGCGGCGTGATTTACAGCGACAGCGTCGGCCTATTGCAATTTTTCCTCGTGCTGATTTTGTGGACGCTGTTGGTCTTGAGCCTGAAATTCATCAAAAACCACAACCGCTGGGTCAAATCCATCATTGACGGCAAATCCGTCTGGGTTATCGTCAACGGCAAAATCCAAACCGATGAATGCATGAAAAACGGCATCAGCGCACACGACCTCATGTTCAAACTCCGCGCCGCCGGCATCTACGAAATCTCTGCCGTCAAACGTGCCGTGATGGAACAAAACGGCCAGCTCGCCGTCATTAAGTACGGCGACGAAAGCCTGCGCTATCCACTGATTACAGACGGCCAAGTTGACCCCGACATCCTCGAAATCATTAAGCGTGATGAAGAATGGCTGCAACAGGAACTCGACCGCCTCCACCTTGAAGCCTCGCAAGTCTATATCGGCGAATACATAGACGGAAAATTGGTGGCACACCGTTATCCTTCTTGATTTGAAAATAGCAGGCCGTCTGAAACCTTAATTTCAGACGGCCTTTTTATATCCGGTTCAAACACTGATTTTTTAATCGCGATATTCAAACGTTGTGCCCAAAAATTGAGCCAGCGCAGAGACGTGAGAATGTCGGGGATCTTTGACGGCGGTCAGCAGCAGGATATTGCCGTGTTGCCGCTCCAAATCCAGCAGCCGCTTGATGGCGGCCTGCTCGGCATCGCCTTGCAGCTCTTCATGATAACGGCTGACAAAACCGTCAAAATTCTCAGCCGGATTTTCGTGATACCAGCGACGCAGGTTTGCACTGGGCGTAATGTCTTTCAGCCAAAGTGCAGTGGCAAAAACCTCTTTGCGGACGCCGCGCGGATAGAGGCGGTCGAGAAAGACGGCGGTCTGTTCGGGATTGGGCTGATACGCGTAAATGCGCTGTACGGTAAACATTTTTTCTCGTCTCCAATGGATTCAGGCCGTCTGAAAATTCAGACGGCCTGATGTTTTTTAGGTTTAGAACAGTTTTTTGACTTCGGCTTCAATATCGTCGGCACGCATAAAGGTTTCGCCGATCAGGAAAGTATGCACGCCGTGGCCGCGCATGAAATCGACGTCTTCTTTGTTGCGGATGCCGCTTTCGGTTACAACGGTTTTGCCGTTCAATTCAGGCAAGAGGTCGAGGGTTTGTTGCAGGGTTACTTCAAACGTACGCAGGTTGCGGTTGTTGACGCCCCACAACGGCGTGGTCATGTTGCGGCATTTTTCCAGCTCGGACGCATCGTGCAATTCCAACAATACGGTCATGCCCAATTCGTGGGCAACGGCTTCAAAACGCTCAAGCTGCCCGGCTTCCAATGCGGCGGCAATCAGAAGAACCGCATCCGCACCCCACGCACGCGCCTGATAGATTTGGTATTCGTCGATGATGAAATCTTTACGCAAGACCGGCAGTGCCACGACCGCACGCGCCTGTTTCAAATACTCGGGCGAACCTTGGAAGTAAGGTTCGTCCGTCAATACGGACAAACAGGCCGCACCGGCTTTTTCATAAGCAACGGCAATTTCGGCAGGATGAAAATCAGGACGGATCAGGCCTTTGCTCGGGCTGGCTTTTTTGACTTCGGCAATAATGGCAGGCAGATTCTGCGCGTGTTTTTCACGGATCGAGCCGATAAAGCTGCGAACCGGCGCAGCAGCCTGCGCTTGGGCTTTGATGTCTTCCAAGGAAACGGCGGCTTTTTGGGCGGCCACTTCTTCTGCTTTGGTGGCAAGGATTTTGTTGAGAATATCGGTCATGGCGTTTTTCTATTGGGGCTGATTTTCGGGTTTGAATCGTGCAACATGCTGCTGCAGATTAGATTTCAGACGGCCTGAATGCCGCTATTTTAATGGTTTGAAAAAAGGCGGGCAAGAATGCCCGCCTTTGTGTCTGCTTCAATTTAGTGATGAATGCCCAAAACGGACGCGTTGTGGCTGATGATTTCGTCCGCCAAAGACGGATTGTCGTTCAGCTTGATACCGTAGCCGGGCACCAATTCTTTCAGACGGCCTGACCATGATTCGGCATGATCTGGGAAGCATTGGTTGATCAGCTTAATCATCAAAGGTACGGCGGTTGATGCGCCTGGGGACGCGCCCAGCAATGCGGCCAACGAGCCGTCGGCATGGGCGACGATTTCGGTACCGAATTGGAGTACGCCACCTTTTTTCGGGTCTTTTTTGATGATTTGCACACGCTGACCGGCGGTAATCAGTTCCCAATCGTCAGGGTTGGCTTCGGGATAGTAGTCGAGCAGCGAGGCGAAGCGTTCTTCTTTGGTTTTGCGCAATTCGCCCAAGAGGTATTTTGTCAACGGCATATTAGCCCAACCGGCACGGAGCATAGGATAGAGGTTGTCCATGTGGATGGACATCGGCAAATCCATGAGCGAGCCTTGTTTGAGGAAGTTGGGGCGGAAGCCTGCATATGGGCCGAACATCAAATGGCGTTGGCCGTCCACGTTGCGGGTATCCAAATGCGGAACGGACATAGGGGGCGCGCCGACGGAGGCTTGGCCGTACACTTTGGCGTTGTGTTGCGCGGCCGTTTCGGGATTGCTGTTGCGGAAGAAGAGGCCGGAAACCGGAAAGCCGCCGTAGCCTTTGCCTTCGGGGATACCGGATTTTTGCAGCAGGGTCAGTGCGCCGCCGCCTGCGCCGAGGAAGACGAAACGGGTGCGGAGTGTCAACGGATCGTCATCGTCTTTGGTGCTGCTGGTTTTCAGCACCCATGCGCCGTCCGATTCGCGGTTGAGGTCGTCGACATGACGGTTGAATTTGATTTTTACGCCTTTGTCGCTCAAGTATTTGACCATCTGGCGGGTCAGGCTGCCGAAATCGACGTCTGTGCCTTCGGCGGAGTAGTTGGCGGCGATGGATTGGTTTTCATCACGGCCGTTGATAACCAGCGGCGCCCATTCGGCGATTTTGGCGCGGTCGGTAGAAAACTCCATTTTTTCAAAGAGTTTTTGGTTTTTGAACACGTCGAAACGTTTTTGCAGATAACTGCAATGGTCGGCGTTCATCACCAGCGACATATGGGGGACGGAATTGATGAAAGTGCGGTCGGTCAGTTTGCCTTCTTCGACCAAAGTCGACCAAAATTGGCGGCTGATATGGAATTGTTCGGCAATATTAAGGGCGCGGGTCGGATCGATCGTGCCGTCGGCAGTCAGGGGCGCATAGTTCAATTCGCACAGCGCAGAGTGTCCCGTACCGGCATTGTTCCATGCATTTGATGATTCCAACGCTACATCTTCCAAGCGTTCGATCAGGGTGATTTCCCAAGATGGTTCGAGTTCTTTGAGCAATACGCCCAAAGTGGCGCTCATAATGCCGCCGCCTACTAATACGACATCGGTTGCTTCAGCCATGGTTTTACTCCTACTAAAGTCAGGCATGGTTTGCCTTGTGGTTATCTATCATTATAAACAACTGATTTCATAGGAATTATTTTGTATTTTTGTTGTGTGTGAAACTTTTGTTGCCTGCTGAGTTTCCGAGCGTAAATGGCGGAAGGCAGTTTCGGTTTGGGTTCCAGATTTCAGGTCTTTATAATATGTTATTGAGAATTTAGTAGATTTTACGGAGAAATGCAAAGATTTTCTGTTCGGTTCATATAAAAATAAGAGATTAGGCCGTCTGAAAACGTTTTTTTAACCTTTATCCGCCAACGTTTGCCAAGAAAAAAGAATTTTTCATTTCTTTTTTAATTGACCGTTTTTGTCAGCAATTTCAGCGCTAACAAACGTGAATCAACCGCCAATCTGCTATCATTTCGACTTATCCCACAACAAGGCAAACCGCCATGTATCTGACACAAGAAAAGCCCTACCGCCCCCTATTGGTCGCACTGATGTTCCTCACCCTGCCGCTGGCGATGATATTGCACAATATAGTGCAAATCGCCTTTTCAGACGGTCAAGGCCTGCTGATAACGGTCAAAGACGGCGCATGGGCATGGCAAAGCGGTTGGCAGGATTCCGTCGCATGGTTTGTCTGCGGGATGTTTGCCTTCCTCAACCTGCCGATTGCCGGCGGACTGACCAAGCTGGCATATAAAAAAATGATGCGCCGGCATTCGCGTTACGCCATTTTCCTTGCCGGTGTCGCAGCGTGTGCCTCGGCGGCGGCAGGTTTGATTTTTGAAGCCATCTTAGGCAATACCGCATTGGCCGGTATGCGCGGACAAGGCGTGTTCTACTACACCCTCTCCGTTTGGATCATCGCCATGCTGACCCTGCCCAAACAGCTCACGCGCGCGCCGGAGCAGCCCATCGTCTTTCACAAAATGAAACGTTGATTCAACAGGCGCAAACATTTTCAGACGGCATGCTTTCCGTTACCATTACATCCAACGCGTTTTAACCAATAAGGAATAACAAATGAATCAGGCGCAACAGCTCCGCGACGGCATACAGGCACTGGGTTTGGACATCGACGAAGCCAAACAGACCAAGCTTCTAGACTATGCCGCCCTGCTGCAAAAGTGGAACAAAACCTACAACCTGACCGCCCTGCGCAATCCCGCCCAAACCGTCAGCCATCACCTGCTAGACAGCCTGACCCTCCTGCCCTATATCGAACACGCGCAAACCATGCTCGACGTCGGCTCCGGCGGCGGACAGCCCGGCATACCCACCGCCATCTGCTGCCCCGACCTCGACATCACCCTCCTCGATGCCAACACCAAAAAAACCGCCTTTCTGCAACAAGCCGTCATCGAACTCGGCCTTAAAAACGTCCGCGTCATCAGCGGCCGCGTAGAAGCCGCTGCCGACTGCCGTGCCGACGTCATCACCAGCCGCGCCTTTGCCGAACTCGCCGACTTCGTCAACTGGACAGAGCACCTCCTCAAAGACGGCGGCTACTGGGCAGCCATGAAAGGCGTATATCCGCAAGAAGAAATCGACAAACTACCCGAAAGCGTCGCCGTCGAAAAAGTCGAAGCATTGCACGTCCCCCAACTCAATGCCGAACGCCATATCGTCATTATCCGCAAAAAGGCCGTCTGAAAACAACCCAAGCATACCGAATAACGGTACAATCCAGCCATCCACACTTAACACGACAGCAAAGCACATGAGCGCACAAATCCTCGCCGTCGCCAACCAAAAAGGCGGAGTCGGCAAAACCACCACCACCGTCAACCTAGCCGCCTCCCTAGCCTCCAAAGGCCGCCGCGTCCTCGTCGTCGACCTCGACCCCCAAGGCAACGCCACCACAGGCAGCGGCATCAACAAAGCCACCATCGAAAACGGCGTTTACCAAGTTGTCCTCGGCGAAACCGACATCCCCAACGCCGTCGTCCGCAGCAAAGAAGGCGGCTACGACGTATTGGGCGCCAACCGCACACTGGCCGGCGCAGAAGTCGAACTCGTCCAAGAAATCGCACGCGAAATCCGCCTCAAAAACGCCCTGCAGCTCGTTGCCGACGACTACGACTACGTCCTCATCGACTGCCCCCCGTCCCTGACCCTGCTCACCCTCAACGGCCTGGTCGCCGCCAACGGCGTCATCGTCCCCATGCTTTGCGAATACTACGCCCTCGAAGGCATTTCCGACTTAGTGGCCACCGTCCGCAAAATCCGCCAAGCCATCAACCCCGACCTCGACGTAACCGGCATCGTCCGCACCATGTACGACAGCCGCAGCCGCCTCGTCGTCGAAGTCAGCGAACAGCTCAAACAACACTTCGGCAACCTGCTCTTCGACACCGTCATCCCCCGCAACATCCGCCTTGCCGAAGCCCCTAGCCACGGCCTCCCCGCCCTCGCCTACGACGCCCACGCCAAAGGCACACAGGCTTATCTCGACTTGGCCGATGAACTGATTGCACGGTTGGAAAAATAAACAGAAATATGAATATAAAAAAGGCCGTCTGAACGTACTTCAGACGGCCTTTGGTTTATTTTAAATAACCGTTATATGATATTTCTATCGTATTTTGTTTATATAAATCAAAATATTTTTCTGTTTGAACAAAACCAAAATAATTAAAAATCTTCTCAAATTCAGAAAGTTTTTGTTCACTTACAGAAAGTAAAGGCTTCTCCGTCCCTAACTCAGCAAAAGACCTTTGAAACAACTTTATACCAATCCCTTTATTTTGGAATTCAGGCATGATCCTTAAACAGCATAATTTCTTTTCTTCAATCTCATTTTTTAGAATTGCCAAACCAGCAATCTTCCCATCACGCCATTCAAGCAAAATTGAACGAGTACCATCATAAAGACCAGTAAACACCTTTCTCTCCAGCCAATTACCAAAATTTGGATATTGTTCAGAAAGCATAATTAAATTGATAAATACATGATTTATAAGTGGTAACATCATATTTTCTTGTTTCAAAACTGACTCAAAGTCAATAAGAGGAACTTCTATAAATTCAGCACTCTGGAACTGATTTCTATTGAAAGTAAGTAATGAGGTATCAAAATATAGAGCCTTGCTTACAGGATAAAAATTATACGTCATCATAAACTCCTTATTTTAAATAGTAAAAACCCTGTGGAGGATGCTTTTTTCCACAGAACTCTTCCAATTTTAATGGCTCTGGCAGTAACTCAAAGTTTGCAATCCCTATAGCATAAGCTTTATCACATTTACTAAAATATTGGAAAAACTCTTCTTCTGTTATACCAGAATTATATTTTGTTTTCTCCCATATAGAAACTAAATTATCAGCAATAACTTGCTGTACCTCAAATTTTGCAACAACTCTTGAAAGGGGACGAGTACCATAAATATAAACTGTTTGTACCTTCATTTTAGGTAATATTTTTCTATATTCAAATTTCTTTATTCCGGATTTAATTTGTTCAATATGATTGGGGTGTATAGATAATAAAATTTTCATCATAGAGAATCCCACCATTCTTCTATTGTTTTCTTAATCAATATCCCTTTATATTTAATAAAAGAACAAATATTATTAAAAGTTTTTTTTATTCCAACTATTAATAGCCATACAAACACTATAGAAATTACTACAATAATTACATTTTCCTGAAAACCATCACCTCTATCAAAGAAAGAACTAGAAAAAAGATTATCATTAATTATATTATTATACTCCACATTATCAGAACCCAATAAAGTAACTATTAAACTCGCACCAGAATTTGAAATTAACCCTATAAAAAAAAGAAAAGCTAGAAAAGTAAGAATTTGGAACTTTGAAGATTCAATTCTAGAGAACCTTCCTAAAAGGCTAAAGCTTTCTACAGAGTCTATCTCCTCGTTACTCTTTTTATTTGTTCTCCAATGGTAACCCAAACTATTTTCAATACTAACGTCATTACCCAAAGATAAATAGCTTTTCCAAATACTCTCCTCTCTCAATGAGCGGCTAGTATTATAATTTTTACTGTGGTCCCCAAGTTCATATTCTTGATCTATCGTTAAGAAAAAATGAATTTTTTTAAACTTTACTAAGTTATGACTATTATTTAAATCAGGTGTTAACCACCTGCTCTCATTAACTCGCACATCTAATATTTTAGTTCGTGTATTTGAACTTAATATCCCTTTATCTTCTGGAGCAAATGATTTGATTAGCTTAGCCCTCGATGCATTTTTAATTCTAAATCTTATATAAATTTTTAGAGACTTATCTCCTTTACACATTTCTTTTATTTTTTCTAAATTAATAGTTAATTCAGTACAAAGAGTATTAGTATCATAAGATATATTATTATTAGGATTAAATGGTATCAAAACAATTTGATCGTTACTTCTTTTTATAACAGTAAAATTTTCTTTTATACCTTCTGGAATTATAGGCTCATTAAAAATAGCATTAACGATCTTGAAATTAGTGGACAATACCATCCCTAAATCTTCCACATCTTCAAAATCATATTTTCCTGGCACACTAATCAATAATGATTCACTATTTAATTCCTCCACATCAATCAATAGTCCTAAATCCAGATAAGTACATTTCTTATTATCAAAATCCCATAAATTTAGATGTAACTCATCTAACTCTAGATTAGTACTAGAAGATTTTTTGGGAACTCTAAAAAGTAGACATGAGATTTTTTGTGTAGTCATAATTTACTCATTTTAAAAATAGATCCATATAATGATAAAACAATACACAATCATTATATAACTATTTTTTGCATCAAACCTTCCCACTCCTTCAACAATCTCTTCACCGACACCGGATACGGTGTCTTCAATTCCTGCGCGAACAGCGACACCCTCAATTCTTCAATCATCCATCTAAACGCGGCGAGGTCGTCTGAAACGGGCTGTCCTTGTTTCACCAAACCGTCGGTTTTTTCCTGCCACATTTGTTCCAGCTCTTGAATATCGGCTTCGCGGGCTGCGTCGCGGGCGGGGTTGCTGCTGTATTTTTCGAGGCGCAGGGTCATGGCTTTGAGGTAGATGGGGAGGCGCGGCCATTGTGCCCACGGGGTGCGGGTGGCGAAGCCGGCGGCGAGCAGGGTTTGCAGGCGTTGGCGCAGGAGCTGGGTGAGCGGGTGTTTGCCGAGTTTGCCGTTCAGTTCGGCGTAGGCGGCGGCGGTTTCCTGCAGGTAGCGGCTGAGGGCTTCTTTGACGGCGGGCAGGCGGCTGCGGGCGCGTTTGATTTGTTCTTTGAAGGCTTTTTCGTTGCGCGGCAGATCGTCTTCGCCGATAAAGGCGCGGTCGCAGACGGCCTGGGTGAGGTCGTCGCGCAGGGTGTCAGCGTTGATGTGTTTAAGCAGCATGGCGGCTTGGGTAAAGCCTTGGATGCCTTTGTTCAGGTCTTTAACTTGTTCTTTTAGTTGTAATTTCATGAGTTCGATCACGCCTAATCTGTGGGCTTGTTCGGCGGCGGCAGACGTGTCGAACAGGCGCAGGGCGATGCGGCCGTCTTTTTCTTTTTGCAGGCCGAGGTAGCCGGTGAGCTGTTGTTTGCCGCGTGCGAACTTGATGGATTCGGGCAGGGTACCGATGTCCCATGCGGTAACGTTGTCGCGCTCGAATTCTTGGGTGTTGTCGCGGAAGGTAACGGCGGCGGCTTGGCCGAGCTGTTGTTGCAATTCGTGCAGTTTGCGGCCGCCGGCAAGCTCTTGTCCGCCGTCGTCGATAATGCGCAGATTCAGATAGCAGTGTTCGGGCAATTCTTGCGCCACCCATGCGTCTTGGTCGATTTGCTCGAGAATCCGCATATCGCCGGCGCTTTTGGCAATAAAGTGCGCCAACTGGGGAATGATGGCCGCTTGGCGGTCGGGATTGCTTTCGAGAAATTTGGTGATGAAATCGGGTACGGGCACACAAATGCGGCGGATTTGCTTCGGTAGGGCTTTAATCAGCAGCTGGATTTTTTCGCGCAACATACCGGGCACCAGCCATTCGAGCGACGGCGCGTGCAGACGGTTGAGTACGGTCAGCGGCACGGTCATGGTCACGCCGTCGAGCGGATGGTGCGGCTCGAAGCGGTAGGAAAGTTTGAACTTGCCATCTGCGGTTTGCCAGAATTTGGGAAACTGCTCTTCGGTAATGTGTGCGGCAGCGTGTTGCATCAAATCGTCGCGGCTGAGGAACAGCAGGCACGGATTGTCGCGTTCGGCGGTTTTGAGCCAGGCTTCAAAGGTGCGGATATCGGCAAGGGGCAAAGGTTTCAGACGGCCTTTTTGAGATGCTGGCTGCTTTTTGGGTTTGGGGTCGTCTGAAACATTTTGACGGGTATGTGAACTCGGTTCATGCTCGCGGTTGTCCGCATCTTTGGAATCTGCGTGTGCGGCTTGCGCGACACTCCCTGCGTTGCGCTGGTTTGCTTGTCCATTTTGTCCGGCTGTCTTGTCCGACTGGGTTTGTCCGCCCTCTTCGCTTCCCCAAACGCCGCCTTTCGCGTCTTTCCACACCAGCTCGGGCAGCCGTTCGTTATAAAACGCAAACAGGGCTTCGTCATCGACCAATACGTCTTGCTTGCGCGATTTGTGTTCGAGTTCGGTAATTTCTTTAATCAGCTTTTTATTGTGAACAAAAAAGGCCGTCTGAAGATTGCTTTCTTGCGCCACCAATGCGCCGCGGATAAAGATTTCGCGCGCTTCTTCGGGCGCAACTTTGCCGTAAGACACGGGGCGGCGCGGCAATACGGTCAGGCCGTAAAGCGTCACGCGTTCGCTGGCGACGACTTCGCCGCGTTTTTGCTCCCAGTGCGGCTCGAAATAGTGGTAGCGGACGAGGTGCGGCGCTTCCTGCTCGATCCATTCGGGCTGGATAACGGCGACGTCGCGCGCGTAAAGGCGCGTGGTCTCAACCAATTCTGCCGCCATCACCCATTTGGGTTTGGCTTTGAACAGGGCTGAGGCGGGAAACAGGTGGAAACGGCTGCCGCGCGCACCGGTGTAGTCGTTGCCGTCGGGCGATTTCATGCCGACGTTGGCGATAAGGCCGGTGAGCAGGGCGCGGTGGATTTGTTCGTAGCCGGCTTCTTTTGCGGCGCGGATTTGGGCGCGGTGTTGTTTCTTATCCAGTTGTTTTTGTTTGAGTTTAGCCGCCAAATCTTGATCGCCTTGGCTTTCAGACGGCCTTAATTGTTCTTGGGAAGGAGGTTGTCTAAACGCGGCTTCTTTGGTGGTCAAACCCATTTCAATCGCGGTTTGGGCAAGCTGGTGGTGCAGCTCGCGCCATTCGCGCATCCGCAGGTGCGACAGGAAATATTGGCGGCACCACTGCACCAGCTGCTTGTTGGACAAACCTTTGTCGCGCTCGCGCTGGAAACTGTCCCAAATATTCAGATAGGCAAGAAAGTCGGATTGCTTGTCGGTAAAGCGTTCATGCGCCTTGGCCGCGACATCGCGCGCTTCCAGCGGCCGCTCGCGCGGGTCTTGAATCGACAGCGCGGACGCGATCACCAATATTTCCGCCATGCAGTCGTGTTTCTTCGCCGCCAGCAAAATGCGTGCGATTTTCGGGTCAATGGGCAGGCGCGCCATTTGTTCGCCGAGGTGGGTGAGGCGGTAGCGCGTGTTGGTACCGATATGACCCGAACTGTTTTGCAGGCCGTCTGAAACATTGGCTGGGTTGGATCGGGCATCCATGCCTGATCCGCGTACTTGGTTTTTCATATTTTGCATAGTCTTGTCGGTCGGGCATCTTCCCCGACATCATCTAAATTTGTCTTTATTGGTTTTCACGCCGCTTATTGCGGATAAACATATTCCGCCTTGCCGTCGCGAATGTTCAAGCTGCCTGCATCGCCCGTAATCAGGTTGCCCGTTACCGAGCCTTCGCTACAACCTGAAACCGGCATATCGTAGCCCAGCGTGTGAATCAGAAACGTTGAAAGCTGCTGATGAAAGGCAATCTCGCAAGGTGCAAAAGCCTGGTTGGCAGCCTGTTGCACGGCCTTATCCGGACTGTACAACACCAGCGGCACAAGATAGCTGTCGGGCTGCACCGTGCCTTGATTGTAGGTATCTTGGCGCACATACTGGCCATGATCGGAGGTATAGGCAAACAGCCAGTTGCCGTCAGGCTGCTTTTGCAGCTGCTCGAATACGGTTTGGATCATTTGGTCGGTTTTGTGGATGGTGTTGTCGTACTTATCCACAATATTGGCTTCACCGAATACTTTATCTTGAGGCTGCAACAATGCGCCGTATGGGACGTGCGAACCGCGTTGGTGCAACACGATAAAATGCTTGCCCTGCTGCAAATTGATTTTGTCAAACAGCGGCAGCAGTTTCTCATCAGGCATATTGTCGCTGTTGCCGTAGCCAAGCTGCGTCGGCTGAATCAGATGGTCTATCCACTTTTTACCGATTAAGTTCAAAATCGCCATCTCGTTTTCAGCCTGCGCGCTGTAAAAATACGTTTCATAGCCCTGCTCTTTGGCAAGGCGGAACATATTGGTATCGCCGCTGCTGATTTGCTCGTAGCCGTTGGCATGCGGTATCGCATTGAAAAAGCTGGGCAGGGACACAGCCGTCATCAAAGCGGCGGAATAGCTTTGCTTCACAATCGGCTTAAAGTCGGCTTGCGACAGCTGGGTTAAAAACGGCGAAGTTTCGCGTCCGTAGCCAAACAGTTTCAAATGCGCCGCGCTTTCGCTTTCACCCATAATCAGGATGATATTTTGAATACTGCCTTGCCCGATTTTGCTTGGCGCAGGCTGTTTGAACACAGGAATCTTGCTTAAATCAAACAACTGATACGGCAATACGCGCCCGACAAAATAGCCGAAGCTGAAATAATTGGCTTTGATACGACTGTATGTCGGTTTGGGCGAAATACCGTGTTCCTGCGTCGTACTGAATGAACGTCCAAAAATCAGCAACATCGCCGCAATAAACACAATATCGGCGGCAAAATGCGTCTTACGGCGGAACTTGGCAAGGCTGCAAAACAACACGACTTCCAACACGCCCCACAATACAGGCAACCACAACTTATCCAACATCGACGCGCCCGCGCTGCCAACTTCGGTAACCTCTTTCAGCATCAGCCAATAATTAATGCCCGTCATCCAACTTTGATAAACCGCGTAATGCACATTGTTGGCAATAATGCTGAGCGCAAAAAACACCGCAATCAGCAAACGCGTCACCTTATAACGCGCAAACAGATAAAGCGCAGCAATCACAAATGTCAGCGCAAACGTTTCCGCCATTTTCGCAGCCGGCAGGGTTTCAATCCCGAATACAAAGCGATAGGCGATTTCGCTGGCAGTAAGTAGAGATGAATAGAGGAAGAGAACAAAAAGAGATTTTTTCATAATGGGAAATTTCACAATAAAACTTGCAGGCTGAGTTTGGGGATTCGACAACGGTATTCTTCAGCAGCTATCTGTTTACAGATTGTTTCTTAAAAACGAGGTCGTCTGAAAAGGGTTTGTGTGGTGGATTAAGGGAGATATTTTCGGAGAATCTTATGCTACCACCAATTCCTGAAATTCATCATCAATATCTTGTAAATCGGACATTACCCAAAATGGAACACCATAAAAAATACGGGGAATTTTCAGGTCGATAGGCAGGCACGCCATTTGTTCGCCGAGTTTGGTCAGGCGGTAGCGAGGGGTGTTTGACGGGACAGCTTTGGGGCTACCTGAAAGGGTGTAGGTGTTTTGCATTGTCTTGTTTTGAATGGGATTGGATAATTGTGGCTGCCTGAAAACAGGGTGGCTCGTTTTCTATTGGGATTGCATGTCCGTATGTTTGGTCGGTAATTATTGAATAAAACGGCGGGCTGATGCCCGCCTGCAAACTATCGGTTGTGTCGGAATCATAATCTGTGTGGTTATGCCGCTTTCTGACTGACGGATTCGGCTTCCATATCGTTCAATAGCCGTACTAATGCACGCCCGACGGCATAGGCTAGGTTGACGGGGACGGCATTGCCGATTTGTCTGTATTGCGCACCTAGCGAGCCTTCAAACTGCCAGTCGTCGGGGAAGGTTTGGATGCGGGCGTATTCGCGCACGGTTAGCGGGCGGGTTTCTTCGGGGTGGCAGCGTTCGGTCTGTTTTTGCGCAGGGGCGCAGGTCAGCGTCAGGCTGGGTTCGTCCCATGCCAGCCGCCGCGCCATACCGGTTTTGCCGCCGCCGAGAAAATAGCTTTTCTGCATGTATTCGCGCTGCAACGCGTCGGGAAGGTCTTTCCAATAACCGCCTGCGGGCACTTGCGCCATGATTTCCGCCTTGCGCTGTGGGTATTTCTGCCCTGCCGAAGGCGGTACGTCATCGGCGTAGAGTTCTCCCGCTTTCAATGCGTCTTGCAGGGTCAGGATACGGTGATAGGGTGATGGCCAGTGGAACTCAACTTTGTCTGCCAAATCTTTGCGTATGCCGATTAAAAACAGTCTTTCTCGCTTTTGCGGTACTTTGTAAAACACGGCTTTAAGTACGCGGGGCGGCACGAGGTAATAGCCGAGTTCATCGATAATATCGGTAATCGCCGCCAGCGTGCGCCCTTCGTCGTGTGCCAGTAGGCCGCGCACGTTTTCGGCTACAAATACTTTGGGATTGGTTTCTTTCACGGCACGGGCAAACTCGAAAAACAGTGTGCCACGCGTGTCTTCAAAGCCTAATTTTTTACCCGCATAGGAAAACGCCTGACACGGAAAGCCGCCTGACAGGATGTCAATTTGGTCGCGGTAGGGGGTAAAGTCCAGTTTGGCAATATCGCCTTCCACCACATTCCAATTCGGACGGTTTTTCCGCAGGGTTTTGCAGGCTGCCGCGTCGATTTCATTGAGCAATACGGATTCGAACCCTGCCTGCTCCATACCGATTGCCAAGCCGCCCGCACCTGCGAACAGCTCCAAAAGTTTATACGGTCGTTTCGGGCGTATGGCGGCTTCTTCCTGCCAGCGGCTGTCAAACAACAGGCGTGCTTCCTCAAATACTTCGAGCTGTTCGCGGCCGTACAGGCGGTAGTTGTTGTCAGTTTGGCGTTGCGGGACAAGTGTGCCGTTTTTGTCCCAACGGCGCAGGGTTTCTTTGGAAACGCTTAATATATCTGCAACTTGAGCGATGGTGTAGTGTTCGGGACTTTGCATAATTTGTCTAAACCTTAGTTATGGTTATTAATTGCAGCATAATCTAACCTGAAATGCTAGAGTCGTCAAACATTATTCATGGTTACTTAAATTTTGCACAGTTTCGCTGGAGGCAAGTGTTTTGATAATGCGGTCGAAATCCTTGCTGAAATCGGCCTCCACAGCAACCAAACCGATGGCGTTGATGAGTTCGTGATAAAAACCTTCATCGCCCGTCAGCCTGTGCCACAAATCTTTGCCGATGACTACATCGTAGTCGTATTGCTCGGTAATGCGGCGGTAATGGCTGCTCAAATCTTCTGGTTCGCCGTAAAGTACGCCGACAATCATGTCGTCGTTAGGGATTTTCAGATGATTGGTACGCGACAGATTGCGTACCGATTTGAAATGTCCGGCAATGGTTTCCACATCATCGGCATTGATGGTGTTCGGCCCAGCTTTAAGCTGGCAGTATTTCTTGCGTCCGTCGGTTTGGTCTGTAAATTCGATGTCCATACCGCTGGCAGTGCTGCCGACGGCATTTTGAATGGCGGAAATAAAGCCCTGCATATTCTGCCCGAACGATGTGTTGATGGACGTACCCAACACGCGCGGAAACAGCAGGGCTTTCGCGATGCTTTCGGGGCTGGAATTACCCGTCAGAAAATTGGCAAGATAAACCGTTAAAAAAGGGTTGATGTTGAACTGTTTCGGGTCAGTCAGTTTTTCGGTATTTTTGATGTGGTTTTGCGCGATACGGTTGCGAAACCATTGTTTGGCGGCATCCAGTATTTTTTGTTTTTGTGCTGTGTTCAAAGACATGGGTATTTCCTTTATCAAGTTGAAAATGACAGCCTGTGCAGGCTGCTTTTTATTTTCAGGTAGCCTGTTTTCAGACGGCCTCCACCGCCCCCAATTCCAGCAACACCTGAAAACCATCGTTGATATACCGCGAATCGGGCATTTCTAAAAATGGGAATGCCGCTACGTCGCCCAGGTTCAGCGATGCCATGCGCAGGATGACGGCGGCGAGGTTGCTGCGGACGATTTCTGGGTCGGTAAATTCGGGGCGACTGTTGAAATCTTCTTCTGAAAACAGTCGGATACATACGCCTGCGGAGACGCGGCCACAGCGGCCGGAGCGTTGGCGGGCGGCGGCTTGGGAGATTTTTTCGACATGAAGCTGCTCCACTTTCGCCCGTGCGGAATAGCGTTTGACACGCGCGAGACCGGTGTCGATGACGTATTTGATGCCCGGCACGGTGAGCGAGGTTTCGGCGACGTTGGTTGCTAACACGATGCGGCGTTTTGCGCCGGAGGGGTGGAAGATTTTGTGCTGCTCGGCGTGCGACAGGCGTGCGAACAGGGGCAGGATTTCGTCGTTGCGGCGCAGTGTGGATTTGCGCAGGGCTTCGGCGGCTTCGCGGATTTCGCGTTCGCCCGGCAGGAACACCAAGATATCGCCTTCGCCATATCGCGCCAATTCGTCGGCGGCATCGACAATCGCGTCGGTCAGCTCGACTTCTGCGTCGTCTTCGTCTTTACTGGTCAGCGGTCGGTAGAGGATCTCGACCGGATAGGTGCGCCCGCTTACTTCCAGCACGGGCGCGCCGTTGAAGTGTTGGGAGAAGCGTTCTGCGTCTATTGTTGCCGAGGTGATGATGACTTTCAAATCAGGGCGGCGCGGCAGTAGCTGTTTCAAATAGCCCAAGAGGAAGTCGATGTTCAGGCTGCGCTCGTGCGCTTCGTCGATGATAATCGTATCGTAGGCGGCGAGATAACGGTCGGTTTGGGTTTCTGCCAACAGGATGCCGTCGGTCATCAGCTTGACGCAGGCATCGCGCGAGGTGTGGTCGGTAAAGCGTACTTTATAGCCGACCGCGCTGCCGATTTCGGATTTCAGCTCTTCGGCAATCCGCTCTGCCACGGAGCGTGCGGCCAAACGGCGCGGCTGGGTATGCCCGATCAGCCCTGCCGCCCCGCGCCCGAGTTCCAGACAAATCTTGGGCAACTGCGTGGTTTTGCCCGAACCGGTTTCGCCGCAAATAATCGTTACCTGATTCTCGGCAATGGCTTTTTTGATTTCGTCGAGTTTTTCGTGAACGGGCAGCGTATTGTCGAATTCGGGCTTGGGCAGTTTGGACAGGCGTTGCAGATAGAGGTCGTGCGATTTTTTGTATTTTTCCTCAACCTTGGCCAAGCCGCCGTATTTATTGGGGTTTTTAAAGGCAGATCGCAGAAAATGGCGGTCTTTGGAGAGGGTTTGGGCGAAATCGGGTTGCGGCATGATGGTGCAATAAATTGAATAATGTGAAAAGAATGGAATTATAGCAAAAGGCCGTCTGGAACTTGCTTGCTTTCAAGTTTCAGACGGCCTTTGTATGGATAAACCGTTTTAGTCGGCGGCGTGCCAAGGTTTTTGCATACCGGCGTGGAAACTCGGTTTTTCTCCGCCCCACAAGGTGTCGATGTCGTAGAAGTCGCGCACGGCAGGGAGCATGACGTGGACAACGAGGTCGCCTGCGTCGACAAGCGTCCATTCGCCGCTGTCGCCTTCGGTGCTGAGGATTTCAAAACCGGCTTCTTTCAAATCGACGGCAACGTTGTTCGCCAGTGCTTTGACTTGGCGTGTGCTGTCGCCGCTGGCAATAATCATGCGGGCGAACAGGGAGGTTTTGTCTTGGGTTTCCAAAACAGAGATGTCTTTGGCTTTAATGTCTTCGAGGGCGTTTACGGCCACTTCGACCATTTTTTGCAGGTCTTGCAATTCTTGTTCGTTCATTGTTTTCCTAGTTGAAATGTTTTCAGACGGCATTATAGCTTATCTGCCTGAATAAACGCTATTTTTCATAGAGTTTGTGTTGGCGGATGTATTGGGCAACGGGTTGCGGCAGGCCGTCTGAATGGTGCGTTTTGGCGAGATCGGCGCGGATTTGGGTGGAGCTGGTGTTGTGCAGCGGCGCGTTGAGGATGCGGACGCTGCCGTTTTGCAGGGCTTCGCCGAGCCATGCGTGCAATTCGCGCGGGGTTTTGTTGAGGTTGTCGCCTTGGCGCATGGCGATGGCGATATGGGTCTGGCGCACGAGGGTTTGCCATTTTTTCCATGTGTGCAGCTGCATCAGGCTGTCGCTGCCCATCAGCCACCACAGTTGCGCGCCGGGAAACTGCTGGCGGAAGATTTGGACGGTGTCAAACGTATAAGTCGCGCCGTCGCGGACGATGTCACAGTCGCTGGCGGCGAATTTCGGCTCGTCGGCGATGGCGAGTTCGACCATATTGAGGCGCTCTTGTGCCGGCGTGCGCGTACTGTCTTTGTGGTACGGGTCGCCTGCAGGCAAGAAGACGACGAGATCCAAACCAATTTCGTCGGCGAAAGCGCGGGCGATGTGGAGGTGGCCGTTGTGGATGGGGTCAAACGTGCCGCCGAATAATCCGATGTTTTTCATTTCGTGGTGGTGTCTGCGTTAGATGTTTTGGCCGTCTGAAGCAGGCAGGCTGCCGTCAACAATCAGGTTGAGCTTGCCTGTGGTCGGGTGGATGACCAGGCCGTGGATGGCGATGTTGTCGGGCATCAGCGGATGTTTGCGAATCAGTTCGACGGTATGGCGCACGCTGTCTTCGACGTTGTCAAAACCGGTCAGCCAGCCGTCCAAATCGATACCGGCATTGCGCAGGGTTTCGATGCGGTCGTCGGGGATATTGCTGTCGTGTACGCGTTGGAGGAACTCTTCGGCGTGTAGTCCGCGCATACCGCAGTCGTGGTGGGCAATGACCATGATTTCTTTGACTTTGAGTTCAAATACGGCGACCAACAAACTGCGCATCACCGAACCCCAAGGGTGGGTCACCAGCGCACCGGCGTTTTTGATGAGCTTGGCATCGCCGTTTTTCAAGCCCAAGGCATTGGGCAGCAATTCAATAATGCGTGCATCCATGCAGGAAAGGATGGCCAGCTCACGGCCGGGGTATTTGTTGGTGAAATATTTTTCGTATTCGCCCGTTTCGACGAAATGTTGGTTATAGGCGAGGATTTCGCTCAATTCGCTCATGATGTGCTCGTTTCGGATGGTTTACTCTATTATAGCGGTTTTCGGGTAGTGCGGTTGTTTTGCAAATTTGCCGTAAACAGCTAAAATCGACGTATCTTTAGTTCTTTTGGAGGATGCGCCATGTCTCAGTCTTTCCGTTTTGAACAGGTATTCGCGTCCGATATCCACGACGCATTGTGGGATTGGGCGCAAACCAGCTATGGCGCATCCGACGATTGGTGCATTCTGTATCTCAACGGCCTGCCTTTAGGCCGTCTGAACCCGTTATGGCGCGAACGCCTCGGGCAAGATTGGACAGGCAGTCAGTCGACCCTTTCAGACGGCCTGAATTTGGAAACAGACAGCTGGGCTCAGATGGGCGACAGTTTGCAAACGCTGGCGCAACAATGGAGCGAGTGCGGTTGGCTCAAAGGTTGGCGCGGTGAAAAGTTCAACATCTGCGACCAGTCGGGCAAGCCTTTATGCTCACTCGAACGCGCAGCCTTCCGTCCGTTCGGCCTGATGAGTCAGGCAGTGCATTTGAACGGATTGGTCGAAACAGAAGACGGTTTGCGCTTTTGGATAGGCCGCCGCAGTCCGCACAAAGCCGTCGATCCAAACAAACTCGACAATCTGACCGGCGGCGGCATCAGCAGCGGCGAGAGGCCGTCTGAAGCCGTCTGCCGCGAGAGTGAAGAAGAAGCCGGCATTCCCGCTTCACTGACACCCCATATCCGACCGACTGCCCAAATATATAGTTTGCGCTCCGTTAATCGCGGTGTCCACAACGAAATCCTGTATATTTTCGACATCGTCCTGCCCGAAGGCTTCCAACCCGCCAACCAAGACGGCGAAGTTGCCGGTTTTGAACTGATGGACATCCCCACCCTGATCGATGCCATGTTGGGCGGACACATGATGCACGATGCCCAGCTGGTCACGATCGAAGCCTGCCGTCGATACGGCTTAATCGACCCCAAACATCCGCTGTCCGCATGGCTCGACAGCATCCGTTGCCGACCCCATTTTTAAAGGCCGTCTGAAACCATGTTGCAACTCAAAAACATCAACAAACGCTTCGGCAGCAAAACCGTTGCCCAAGACATCAACCTAAACGTCGAAGCAGGCGAAATCCTCGCCGTACTCGGCCGCTCCGGCTGCGGCAAATCCACCCTGCTCAAAACCATCGTCGGCCTGGTGCGTCCCGACAGCGGCGAAGTCTGGCTCAACGGCGACAACATCACCGACATGCCGTCTGAAAAACGCAATATCTCGCTGATGTTTCAAGACTACGCCCTTTTGCCGCATTTAACCGCCCTCGACAACGTCGGCTTCGGCCTTAAAATGCGCCGCCTGCCCAAAGCCGAAATCGAAGAACAATCCTTGCAGGCCTTGCGCGACATCGGTTTGGAACACGAAGCGCAACGCAAACCCGAAAGCCTCTCCGGCGGCGAACAGCAACGCCTCGCCCTCGCACGCGCCCTCATCACGCGCCCGTCGCTGTTGCTCTTGGACGAAGCCTTCTCCAGCCTCGACACCCACCTGCGCCACCACCTGCGCACCCTGACCGCCGAACGCATCCGCAGTCAAAACATCCCCGCCAT
Organism: Neisseria subflava; assembly: GCF_003044645.1. Lineage (GTDB taxonomy): Bacteria > Pseudomonadota > Gammaproteobacteria > Burkholderiales > Neisseriaceae > Neisseria > Neisseria subflava_B. Next base: position 87,191 of record NZ_POXL01000008.1, on the reverse strand, counting down.
CCTCGTGACCCACTCCGCCGAGGAAGCCTGCACCATGGCCGACACCATCGCCATCATGCACGAAGGCCGCATCCTCCAACACGGCACGCCGGAAACCCTTATCCGACGCCCCGTCAACGCCCAAGCCGCCCTGCTGCTCGGTTTGGCCAACACCGGCGACACACGCTACATTCCCCAACACGCCATCCGATTCGACCCGAACGGCACAGCCGTCCGCATCAGCGAAGCCGTCCCCCTCGCCGAAGGCATACGCCTTACCCTCGCCCATCCGCAATACGGCGATTTGATTTGGTATCCCCACGCCGACCACGATACGGATAAACCGCAAACCGGACAGGAAATCCGCATCAGCGTGGATGAAAGTCAGATTGTTTGGTTTGATTGAATTTGATGGATTGAAAAAGAAAAAGGCCGTCTGAAATTTAAGTTTCAGACGGCCTTTGTTATCTAAGCCATCAATCAGACAAACCTATCTGATCTACAAGCACTTTTTACTTCACTTTCGTACATACCTCACGGGCAGTCCCGTCTTCAGACACCAATTTGCCTGTTTTATCCAGTTGATACACTTCATCTTCACCGGGCTTGTCCATCTGCGCGACCAATCCGGTGTATATCATGCTTTCCAAGAATTGGCCGTCTTCTGATTCTTCCAACCACGCCAATGTTTCAGGGCTCTGGAGTCGTAAAACTTCACTGTACTTGATTTGGCTTTGGGTTAAGGCATTGTTCTCAAAACGCCATTTACCCCCACCGACAACATGGTATGCCAAGACATTGCCGTCATCGTCCACTTTGAGCTTAGCGTCGCCACGGAAACTGCCGTCCTGAAGATATTCGACTTTTGTATCACCGTGAATGTTTTCATCAGAGCCAACGCAATGCCATGTACCGACAATTGGAGAAGCCAGGGCGGTTGTTGCGGATAAAAGCACCGGCAGAATAAAGAGTTTCATCTATTTCCTTTCTTAAAAGAGGCCGTCTGAAAAGTTGCAACGACATTGAAGCTGCATTTTCAGACGGCCTTTGCGAGTATTTTACTGCAGGCGGACGTTCAAGAAATATAAATCACGAGACCGGCAATCAGCACCAGCTGGACACCCAACTTCATCAGTGCGGTACGACTGACGAAGTAGATAAACCAAGTGCCGGTCAAAATCAACAGTAGAATAATCAACCACGGCCGCCATTTGTTGAGGTGGACGGCTTCGGTAAAGCAGGTATAAATATGAAGCACGACGATGGCGACGATGAACAATATAGGCACGATGAAGTCCATCATTTGATTTCCTTTTAATGAGGCCGTCTGAAAACCCTGGTTTCAGGTTTTCAGACGGCCTTGTTTAAATCAAAATCAGTCTTTCAACTTCGCCAACTGAGTTTGAACTTTCGCCATTTTGTCTTCCAATTCCGCCAAATCGGCTTTGTCTTTTTCCACCAAATGCGCCGGGGCTTTTTCGGTGTAGCCGGGTTTGGAGAGTTTGGCGTTGAGTTTGTCCAAGGCTTTTTGCAGCTTCTCGGCTTCTTTGCTCAAACGGGCGGTTTCGGCGGCTTTGTCGATTTCAACTTTCAGCATCAGGCGCGCGCAATTGCAGACGGCGCTAGGTGCGTCTTCGCTTTCGGGCAGGGCGGCGACTTGCTGTGCTTCGGTCAGGCGGGTCATCATCGGCAGGTATTTGAGGTAGTCCGCCAAGTCATCCGCGCTTTCGACAAACAGCGGCGCTTTCACGTTCGGGGCAATGCCCATTTCGCCACGCAGGTTGCGCACGGCGCCAATCAGGTCTTGCAGTTGCGCCATTTTGTCAAAAGCAGCCTGCACGATTTTTTCCGGGTCGGCTTTGGGATAGGCGGCCAGCATAATGCTGTCGGCGGTTTTGGCGTTGGCCAGCGGGGCGACGGCCTGCCACAGCTCTTCGGTAATGAACGGGATAATCGGGTGCAGCAGGCGCAATGCGGCTTCCAGCACGCGAACCAAGGTGCGGCGCGTGGTGCGCTGGGTGGTGGGGCAGCCGGTTTGGATTTGCACTTTGGCCAATTCGATATACCAGTCGCAATAGTCGTTCCACACAAATTCGTACAGCGTTTGCGCAGCAAGGTCGAAGCGGTAGGTTTCAAAGGCTTCGGCAACGGCGGCTTCGGCTTGTTGCAGTTTGCCGATAATCCATTGGTCGGCAAAGGTAAACGCCAACGGCTGCATTTCGTCTTGGCCGCAGTCTTTGTCTTCGGTGTTCATCAACACGAAGTTGGTTGCGTTCCACAATTTATTGCAGAAGTTGCGGTAGCCTTCGGCACGCTTGAAGTCGAAGTTGACGCTGCGGCCGAGGCTGGCGTAGCTCGCCATGGTGAAGCGCAATGCGTCCGCACCCATGCTCGGAATGCCTTCGGGGAAAAGTTTTTTCGTGGCTTCTTCCACTTTCGGCGCGGTTTCGGGTTTGCGCAGGCCGGTGGTACGTTTTACCAGCAGTTTTTCCAAGTCTATACCGTCGATCAAATCCACAGGGTCGATGACGTTGCCTTCGGATTTGGACATTTTTTTGCCTTCGTGGTCGCGCACGATGCCGTGGATGTACACGTCTTTAAACGGTACTTTGCCGGTGAAGTGGGTGGTCATCATAATCATGCGCGCCACCCAGAAGAAGATGATTTCGTAGCCGGTGACCAAGACGTTGGACGGCAGGAAGGCTTTGAGTTCGTCGGTTTCAGACGGCCAGCCCAATGTGGAGAACGGCACGAGCGCTGAGGAGAACCATGTATCCAATACGTCTTCTTCGCGGGTCAAACCGGTTTTGCCGGCTTGTTTTTCGGCTTCTTCCTGATTACGGGCGACGTACACATTGCCTTCGTTGTCGTACCATGCAGGGATTTGATGACCCCACCACAGTTGGCGCGAGATACACCAGTCTTGGATGTTGTTCATCCATTGGTTGTAGGTGTTGACCCAGTTTTCAGGGATAAAGCGCACTGCGCCGCTGTCGACGGCTTTTTTAGCTTTGTCGGCAAGGCTCAAGCCTTTGAACTCGCTGTCAGGCTCGCCGCCGTTTGGCGTGGCGGACATGGCGACAAACCATTGGCTGGTCAGCATCGGCTCAATCACTGAACCAGTACGGTCGCCTTTCGGCGTCATCAGCGTGTGCGGTTTGATTTCGACCAAGAAACCTTGTTCTTGCAAATCGGCAACCATTTGTTTGCGTGCGGCAAAGCGGTCTAAGCCTGCGTATTTTTCAGGCAGGGCAAAGCCTGGTTGCGCTTCGCCTTTGAAGTTGAACACTTCGGCGTTAGCCAGCACTTTGGCTTCCAAATCGAACACATTAATCAGGCGCGTGTCGTGGCGTTTGCCGACTTCGTAGTCGTTAAAGTCGTGCGCAGGCGTGATTTTCACGCAGCCGGTACCGAAGTCTTTTTCAACGTATTCGTCGGCGATAACCGGAATGGTGCGGCCGGTCAGCGGCAGGATTAATTCCTTGCCAATCAAATAGGTATAACGTTCGTCTTCAGGATTGACGGCAACGGCCACGTCGCCCAGCAGTGTTTCGGGGCGGGTGGTGGCGACGATAACGGCTTCGGCAGGATTATCGGCCAGCGGATAGCGGATGTGCCACATAGAGCCTTGTTCTTCCACGCTTTCCACTTCCAAATCAGACACTGCCGTACCCAATACCGGATCCCAGTTCACCAAGCGTTTGCCGCGGTAAATCAAGCCTTGCTCAAACAGGCGCACAAACACTTCGGTTACGGTTTCGGCGCGCACGTCGTCCATCGTGAAATATTCGCGCGTCCAGTCGGCAGAGCAGCCCACGCGGCGCATTTGCTGCGTAATCGTGCCACCGGAAACTTCTTTCCATTCCCACACTTTTTCCAAGAATTTCTCGCGGCCTAAGTCATGACGAGACACGTTTTGCGCGGCAAGCTGACGCTCGACCACGATTTGCGTGGCGATGCCCGCGTGGTCGGTGCCCGGAATCCAGGCGGTGTTGCAGCCTTTCATGCGGTAGTAGCGGGTCAGGCCATCCATGATGGTTTGGTTGAAGGCATGGCCCATGTGCAGCGTGCCGGTTACGTTGGGCGGCGGCAGTTGGATGGAGAAAGACGGTTTCGTCAAATCCATATCAGGCTGGAAATAGCCCTGCTTTTCCCAGTTTTGATAATGTTTGGATTCGATTTCGGCTGGATTGTATTTGTCTAACATGATGGAACTTTGTGAAATTAAGGTTATTTTTGATGTGCGGATTATAACGCAAAAAGGCCGTCTGAATCATTTCAGACGGCCTTTGGCATACGGGTTTTAAAAATGGAACAACACCAGGCTGACGGCAATCACCGCCATGCCTGTTGTCAGGCCGTAAACGGTTTCATGGCCGTCTGAATAGCGTTTGGCGGCCGGCAACAACTCGTCCAACGCCAAAAACACCATCACGCCGGCTATCACGCCGAACACCGAACCAAACACGGCAGGCGACAAAAACGGCTGCAAAACCAAATAGCCCAAAGCCGCCCCCAACGGCTCGGCCAAGCCGGATAGCAGACACGCCCATACCGTTTTCTTACGGCTTCGGGTGGCAAAATAAACCGGCGCGGCGATGGAAATGCCCTCCGGAATATTATGGATGGCAATCGCCAAGGCCAAAGGCATCCCGACCGCCGGATTTTCCAAGGTGGCAAAAAACGTCGCCAAGCCTTCGGGAAAATTGTGTGCCGTAATCGCAAACGCCGCCATCATACCGACTCGTGCGATATGGCGGCGTTTACTTTCTTGAAACGACGGGTCTTGCGCATCCAAGGTTTCATGCGGGTTCGGCACCAGGCGGTCAATCAGCGCAATGCCGCCCATCCCGGCCAAAAATGCCATGGTCGCCGCCGCAAACGCGTGGTCTTTATCATAAATTTCAGCGAACGCCTCGCTGGATTTACTGAGAATCTCCGTCAGAGAAACATAAACCATCGCACCGCCGGCAAATGCCAAACCAAACGACAACACACGCGGATTGGGCGTTTTGGAAAACATCACCAAGCCGCTGCCTAATACGGTAAACAAACCGGCAGCCAGCGTGATGGAAAAAGCAACGGCCAAATTGGACATCGAAAAATCGGGCATGAGAAGACCTGCGCTAAAAGCTGGGACAGGTTCAGACTAACACTTTTTAATGCGTATGATAATAGTTATTATTTATTTTATTGATTGGATACCCGGATTTTGAAACAAAAGGCCGTCTGAAAAATGGTTTTCAGACGGCCCTTAAGTTTGAAATGTCACTAAACCTTATCGCTTTCCAGCTTAAGCCTGATAGCGCGACAGGCTCAAGTCGTCGCTGCGGATTTCGGTGTCTTTGCCGCTCACGATATCGGCGGTTAATTTTGCCGAGCCTAGCGACATGGTCCAGCCCAAAGTACCGTGGCCGGTATTCAGGAACAGGTTGTCAAAGCGGGTGCGGCCGATTAACGGCGTGCTGTCGGGCGTCATCGGTCTGAGACCACTCCAGAACAATGCTTGTTTCAAATCGCCGCCTTCGGGGAACAAATCGTTGACGACCAAAGCCAGCGTTTCGCGGCGTTTTTCGGACAGTTTGATTTCGTAGCCGGACAATTCCGCCATGCCGCCGACGCGGATTCTGTTATCAAAGCGCGTGATGGCGACTTTGTAGCTTTCATCTAAAACGGTGGAAACCGGTGCGCCGTCTGAATTGGTGACGGGCAGAGTCAAGGAATAGCCTTTGACGGGATAAATCGGCAGATTGAGATCCAACTGAGCCAACACAGTCCTGCTGAAGCAGCCGAGCGCGCAGACAACGGCATCTGCTTCAAACCGCCCTGTTTCAGTTTCAACGGCTTTGATGCGCAGCCCATTGTGGTCGATGCGGCGGATGGTTTGGTTGAAATGAAACTGTACGCCCTTTTCCTGACACAATTTGTATAGGTTTTCAGTGAAGAGGTGGCAGTCGCCGGTTGCGTCCGCAGGCAGGTGCAGGCCGCCGGCAATTTTGGCGGTAACGCGCGCCAGCGCAGGCTCGAATTCTGCGCATTCTTCGGGTTTCAGACGGCGGTACGGCACGCCGTAGCGTTCCAAAACGGCAATGTCTTGTTCTGCCGCTTCGACTTCTTTGGCTTGACGGAAAATCTGCAAAGTGCCTTTTTTGCGTCCCTCGAAATTCATGCCGGTTTGCGCTTCAAAACGGCGGAACATTTCACGGCTGTATTCGGAAATCCTGACCATGCGCTCTTTGTTGGTTTGATAGCGCGCTGCCGTGCAGTTTTGCAGCATTTGCCACAGCCATTCGATTTGATACAGGCTGCCGTCAGGGCGAAACAGCAAAGGCGGATGGCTTTTAAACAGCCATTTCAGCGCTTTGGTCGGGATACCGGGTGCCGCCCAAGGCGTGGTATAGCCGTAGGAAAGCTGGCCTGCATTGGCAAAACTGGTTTCCATCGCCACACCCTCTGCGCGGTCGATGACCGTTACTTCATGTCCTGCTTCTGCCAGATACCACGCGGAAGATACGCCGGCAACACCAGCACCTAAAACAAGCACTTTCATTTTTCTCCTCCTCTGACTTTTTTCCAAACAGACTTAATATACATCGGGCCATCTGAATGTTCAGATTCAGACGGCCTTGGATATTAATGCGGCAATTCGCCGTTTTTGATTTTTTGTTTGAAGTCGCGCGTTTCATTGACGATGACTTTAGCCATCAACAAAAGCGCAATCAGGTTGGGCAATGCCATCAAGCCGTTGAATGTGTCCGAAGCCAGCCACACCAAATCAAGGCTCAACACGGTACCCAGCATGACGGAAGAAACATAACCGACGCGGTACAAACCGGCAAACTTCTCGCCGAAGACGTAAACCGCGCATTTCTCACCGTAATAACACCAGCCGAGAATGGTTGAGTAGGCGAAGAAAATCAGGCCGATGGTGACAATCCAGCCGCCGATGCCGGGCAGCATTTTTTGGAAAGTGACGGTTGTCAGTGCCGCGCCGCTCAATTCAGGTTTCACAAACTCGCCGCCTGCGCCGAGCAGACCCATGACCAAAACGATACCGGTAATCGAGCAGACAACGATGGTGTCCAAAAAAGTACCGGTCATGGAAACCAAAGCCTGACGGACGGGGTGGTCGGTTTTCGCGGCGGCGGCGGCAATCGGCGCAGAACCCATACCTGCCTCATTGGAGAACACACCACGCGCCACGCCGTAGCGGATGACCGTACCGATGGCACCGCCGGCCACAGCTTGCGCGCTGAACGCATCGGAGAAAATCAGTTTGACGGCAGGCATCAGTGCGTCAGAATTCACGACAATAATGGAAATACCGCCCACTACATAAAACACTGCCATGGCAGGTACGATAAAGGACGCGGCTTTGGCAATGCCCTTAATGCCGCCCAAAAGCACGATGGCCGTTAATACGGTCAATATCACGCCGGTATAGGCAGGTTCGACGCCGAAGCTGGTTTGTACTGCCTGCGCAACCGAGTTGGACTGCACCGAGCTGCCGATACCGAAGGAAGCGAATGTGCCGAACAGCGCAAACGCAACGGCCATCCATTTCCAGTTTTTGCCCAAGCCTTTTTCGATGTAATACATCGGGCCGCCGGACATTTCGCCTTTGGAATTGGTGACGCGGTATTTCACCGCCAACACGCCCTCGCCGTATTTGGTGGCCATACCGAAAATGGCAGTCATCCACATCCAAAATACTGCGCCCGGACCGCCGGTTACCACCGCAGTCGCCACACCGGCAATGTTACCCGTACCGATGGTGGCAGACAGCGCGGTCATCAACGCCGCAAAATGGGAAATATCGCCTTCGTGGTCTTCGCCGTTTTCATGCTTCTTTGACGGCACAAACGCCTGTTTCAGAGCATAACCCAACATGGTGAACTGCAAACCTTTCAGCAACACGGTCAGCAAAATGCCCGTACCAACCAGCAGCATCAACATAATAGGTCCCCAGACCCAGCCGCTGATGGTTTCGAAAAAGGCTTTGAGATTGTCTAAAAACAATTGCATGGCTTTCTCCTTTGTCTGTTTTATTTTTTATGCACTACTTTTTGTAGTGTCATGTAATTTCAGCACAGAATATTCAATAAGACAATATCTTTCTTTTTAAAAAGATTTTTGAGGTTTTACCCTAAAAAGATATTTATTTAGACCGGTCAGATTGTTTACAATCCGCTAAAAATAAAGGCTGAGGCCGAGATAAAATGCCAAATGAAAGTTAATCAACCATCAATTAAGACTGCAACAATTAAAATGACACAATCGACAAATGGCACATTATTGAAAAATACAAACACGCAAATCTTGTTTTAAAAAAAGCCTCAGGCCGTCTGAAAGATGGTTTTCAGACGGCCTGATGCTTGTTAACTATATTGATTCAGGTTGATGAATGTTGCCCAAGCAACTGCGCCAACAGTCGGGCAAAGCGTTCCGGCGCGCCTTCGCTGGTGTGCAAATACAGGGCGGGCTCGATGAGTTCCAATTCATTGAGCAGGAAGGTGTCGCCGACCAATGTACCGTCCACTCGGGCATAAACCGGTATTTGTGGCAAAGCGGCCAGTACGTCTTGCGCGGCATGGATAGCAAATTCGGGCGGCTCAATACCGAACACCGACACGCCATAGGCCGAGTTGGCGCGCCATTCGCCTTGTGGCGGCTGACGGCGCACGGCATGGCTGAATATGCCGTTGAAAAACACCAGCGATGTTTCGCCTACTGTTTCGATTTCGCGGATATACGGTTGAACAATCATGCCTTGCGGATAATCCGCCATGTTCACGTCCAATACCTCCGCACAAATTTTGACCACGCCTTTGCCACTCTGCCCGAATGCCGGCTTGATGACCGCTTCCGTCCAGCCTTGTTGGTTCAAAATGTCGGCCAATTCGGCTGTTTGCGGCGGAACGAACACGCTGGGAATCACTTGCGCGCCGCGCGCCGCCAAATCACACAAATAAGTCTTTTCCATATTCCAAGCCATCAGCTCGGGCGGATTGATAAAACGCTGCCCCACCCGCTCGGCTTGCTCCAGCCATTGGCGGAAAGCTTCGGGTTCGGCGGCATAATCCCATGCGCACAAAGGCAGTAAAAACGGCGCGGACGGATGGTTTTGCCACGCATCAAATACGGTTTTTACGCCCATATTTTCCAAGCATGCCGCCAATGTTTTCAGGTTGTCCGATGGTTCGGGATAGGTTTGGCAGGTAATGAGTGCCAAAACGGTTTGCTCGGTCATGGTTGCCGCCTCATTGCTAAAACCAAAATTATATAGCAAAATCAAACCAAAAGATTTTTCAGACGGCCTGATACATGGGGCTGATTCTGATAAAATGGTCTCCCCCTTTTCCGTCGGCACATGCTCATGAAATCTGCTCACGTCCTTGTCTGGTTCCGCCGCAACCTCCGCCTGCACGACAATGCCGCGCTTAATGCCGCCGTTGCAAGCGGTTTGCCCATCGCCTGCGTCTGGATCAGCCAAAGGCCGTCTGAAAACCACAATCCGCGTCAAAGCCTGTTCCACTATCAAGCCGCGCAGGAGCTGCATATCCGTCTGGCGGCGCATCATATTCCTTTATATGTCGTCGCTTCCGATGAAGACCTCCTCCCCTTGGCTGCTGCGCTCAATGCCCATACCATCATCACAGACGAAGCCTACACCGAAGCCGAAATCCGCCAAGACAACCACCTCTGGCACAATTTCGACCGAGCAGGCATTACCCTGCAACACGCCAACGACCGCGGCATTTTGGCCAAATCCCCCCTCATGGATGCCAACGGCCTGCCCTACACCGATTTTGCCGCCTATAAACAAGCATGGTTGCAGGCTTATTCAGGACAAAGGCCGTCTGAAACCGAATTGCCTGTTCAAACCGGACAAAACGTTCCACTGTTTCCAGCCCATACCGGCGCAGTATTGCCTGCCTATCAACAGGGCGGCGAAACCGCAGCCTTAACGCAATGGCACGCGTTCAAACAGAATTTGGTTCACTATCCGATTACCCAAAACTTTCCGGCACGAAAAAACACCAGCCTCCTCAATGCCTACCTGTCCGCAGGCTGCATTTCACCGCACCTGCTGGCTGCCGAAAGCTTGGCAAACCGACATTTCGAGTGGCTGGACAAGCTCATTTTCCGCGACTACTGCTACCAGCTCGCCTACCACCGCCGCCTGCCCGAAACAACCGATGCCGCTCCGGTACGCGAATACTGGCGACACGGCCAAACCGGCGTACCCGTCATCGATGCCTCCATCCGCGGCCTCGAAGCCACCGGCCACTTACACCCCGTTCTCCAGCAGCTGTGCGCCCACTATTTCTGCCATGCGCTCAACTTCGACCCCAACCAAGGCATCGCGTGGACAGCCTCCGTCCAAACCGGCACCGACCCCGCGCTCAACCAAGCCAACTGGCACTTCGCCGCACAAGACACGGCCACCGTACGCTATGCCCACCGTTCGCATCAAATCGATCCCGACGGCAGCTACATCCGCAGTTACGTCCCCGAATTGGCGCACCTGCCGTCCACCCTTATCCACACGCCGTGGGCCGCCGCCGATGACATCGATACACACGGCTACCCCTTTCCCAAGGCCGTCTGAAACTTGCGTTCACACCAAAAAACCACACTAGATACAGCTGAAAAACATTCAAACAAAATATTTTGGTTTCAGACGGCCAAACAGATTGAATAGCCAAGATTTACACGGTAAACTTACGTCATTAAAAAATTTTATTATTTCATTACAATGAAACCCGCATTCGACATAAAAACGTCACGGTTGGACGTCTTATCCATCCATCTGCACACCGCAGATCTAACAGAATTGGAAGAATTCCTGCGCCAACTGGCAGGCCAATCCCAAGACGAATTCGTTCCCTTCATTTTAGACGTACAAGATTTCGACCATCCCGAATCCATCGATTTGGGCGGCATGATTTCCCTGTTTGCCCGTTACGGTATGCAAATTTTAGGGCTGCACCACACCAGCGACACATGGGCAACAGCGGCAGCGCGTTACCACTTGGTCTTCAAACAAGGAAACTCCACCCAGGCAGCCGACACACAGGCAACGCCTGCCCCGCGCCAAGCACCGCAGCCGCAAGACGTACAAGCCACCGTTATCAACAATCCGACCGTATTGGTCAGCACGCCCGTGCGTACCGGCCAGCAGGTTTACGCCGAAAACGGCGACCTCATCGTTACCGGCATCGTCAGCCAAGGTGCGGAACTTATCGCCGACGGCAACATCCATATTTACGCCCCCATGCGCGGCAGAGCGTTGGCCGGTGCAAAAGGCAATACCAACGCGCGCATCTTTATTCATTCCATGCAGGCCGAATTAGTCTCCGTTGCCGGTATCTACCGCAACTTCGAGCAAGACCTGCCCGAGCATCTGCACAAAAAACCCGTACAAGTATCATTGCAAGACAACCGACTGGTTATCAGCGCAATCGACGCCGAATAAACATTAGTACTTAAAAAGGAAATATCGTGTCCAAAATCATCGTAGTAACCTCAGGTAAAGGCGGCGTAGGCAAGACCACTACCAGCGCCAGCATCGCAACCGGCCTGGCCCTGCGCGGCCACAAAACTGCCGTGATCGACTTCGACGTCGGTTTGCGCAACCTCGACCTGATTATGGGTTGCGAACGCCGCGTCGTATATGACCTCATCAACGTTATCCACGGCGAAGCGACTCTCAACCAAGCCCTGATTAAAGACAAAAACTGCGAAAACCTCTACATCCTGCCTGCATCGCAAACCCGCGATAAAGACGCGCTGACCCGCGAAGGCGTGGACAACGTGATGAAAGAGCTGGCCAGCAAAAAAATGGGCTTCGAATTCATCATCTGCGACTCCCCTGCCGGTATCGAACAAGGCGCACTGATGGCGCTCTACTTTGCCGACGAAGCCATCATTACCACCAATCCGGAAGTATCCAGCGTCCGCGACTCCGACCGTATCTTGGGCATTTTGCAAAGCAAATCCCGCAAAGCCGAACAAGGCGGCACAGTTAAAGAACACCTGCTGATTACCCGCTACTCCCCTGAGCGCGTAGCCAAAGGTGAAATGCTGTCTGTACAGGACATCTGCGACATCTTGCGTATTCCATTGATCGGTGTGATTCCTGAATCACAAAACGTTCTGCAAGCTTCCAACGCCGGCGAACCTGTCATCCACCAAGACAATGCCGCAGCAGCAGAAGCCTATAAAGACGTTATCGCCCGCCTCTTGGGTGAAAACCGCGAAATGCGTTTCCTCGAAGCTGAGAAGAAAAGCTTCTTAAAACGACTGTTCGGAGGTTAATACATGTCACTGCTCGATATGCTGTTCGGCAGAAAGCCGAAAACCGCCACAGTCGCGCGCGACCGCCTGCAAATCATCATCGCGCAAGAACGCGCACAAGAAGGCCAAGCTCCGGACTATCTGCCAACCCTGCGTAAAGAGTTGTTGGAAGTCCTGTCCAAATACGTCAACGTATCATTGGACGACATCCGCATCTCCCAAGAGAAACAAGACGGCTTGGACGTTCTTGAGCTGAACATCACCCTGCCGGAACAAAAAAAGGCTTAACACATGACCTTGACCGAATTGCGTTACATCGTAGCCGTCGCACAAGAACGTCACTTCGGACGTGCCGCACGACGCTGCTTTGTCAGCCAGCCCACCCTCTCCATCGCCATCAAAAAGCTGGAGGAAGAGCTGTCGGTATCCCTGTTCGACCGTAGCAGCAACGACATCATCACGACCGAAGCGGGCGAGCGCATTGTCGCCCAAGCCCGCCGGGTTCTGGAAGAAGCAGAACTCATCAAACACCTTGCCAATGAAGAGCAAAACGAATTGGAAGGCGCGTTCAAACTCGGCCTGATTTTTACCGTTGCCCCCTACCTTCTGCCCAAGCTCATTACCGCGCTGCGTGAAACCGCGCCGAAAATGCCGCTGATGCTGGAAGAGAACTATACCCACATCCTGACCGAGTCGCTCAAACGTGGCGATGTCGATGCAATCGTCGTTGCCGAACCGTTCCAAGAGCCGGGCATCGTAACCGAGCCTCTGTATGACGAACCTTTCTTCGTCATTGTTCCCAAAGGACATCACTTTGAAGAACTCGATGCCGTTACGCCTCAGCTTTTGGGCGAAGAACAAGTGTTGCTGCTGTCCGAAGGCAACTGTATGCGCGACCAAGTGTTGGCAAGCTGTTCCGAATTGGCTTCCAAGCAAAAAATCCAGGGCTTGACCAATACCCTGCAAGGCAGCTCCATCAACACCATCCGCCACATGGTTGCCAGCGGTTTGGCCATCAGCGTCATGCCTGCTACCGCATTGACCGAAAACGACCATATGCTTTTCAGCATTATCCCGTTTGAAGGCACTGCACCGCACCGCCGTGTCGTTTTGGCCTATCGCCGCAACTTTGTCCGTCCCAAAGCACTGACTGCTTTGCGCACGGCTATTTTGCAATCGCAACTGACCGGTGTAACGTTCGTCAACGAATAAACCGTAAAACAAAAGGCCGTCTGAATGTTCAGACGGCCTTTTTTATTTTTAACCGAATAAAGGATTAGTAGCGGGTATGAACCTGGCTGCCGATAACGCCACCCAAAGCTGCGCCACCCAAGGTAGAGCCGGTATCGCCACCAATCAAGTTACCTGCCACGCCACCCAATACCGCACCAGCAGCAGTGTTGCGTTGGGTTTGAGTCATATTGGCACATGCACCCAAAGAAGCGGCCAGCATGATCAAGGTCACAGTTTTTGCAAAAGTTTTCTTCATGGTTTGATTCTCCATCAGGGGGTTAAGCTGTATATGGAGCAGTATGGCACAACCTTTCATTAATATATTTTCTGATAAGTAAAGACAGATTAAACTAAGATAACGCCCTTGATGAACGGTTAACTTCAAAAATAAACGGCAATTCCAATAGAATATTTATAAAATTTAATATATTTGGCATAAAATTGCGCATACATCAACTGTATTCGGTAGTGATACAATGACGACTTGTCTGAATTACCGGAAACACCCGTCATGAGTATCTACGCACTGGCACACATCATCCACGTTTATTGCGCGATTGCCTTTGTCGGCGGCGTATTTTTCGAAATGCTGGTCCTCTCCGTTTTACACACCGGCCGCGTTTCACGCGAATCGCGCCGCGAAGTCGAACGTGCCATGTCCTATCGTGCCGTCCGCGTAATGCCGCCTGTCGTCATTACCCTGTTCATCAGCGGCATCGTGATGGTGTACAACCGCTACCTGCCGATACTGCACCACCCATTCGACAGCTCCTTCGGCATCATGCTGAGCATCAAAATCCTGTTGGCAGTAAGCGTTTTGGTACATTTTGCCATCGCCGTCGTCAAAATGGCCCGACACACCCTTACCGTCGGTTGGTCGAAATATATACACGCCGTCGTATTCAGCCATATGCTGTTTATCGTCTTTTTTGCCAAGGCGATGTTCTACCTGTCTTGGTAAACCTTACCCATACCCCACACACAAGGATTGTTTATGACCCAATACCCGTCCGTCGGCTCGCCGATGTTTTACGGCATCTTCTTTATTTCCGTCTTAATCATGATCGCCATCGATATGGTATCGCTGAAAAAAAACGGCGCCCACAAAGTCAGCATAAAAGAAGCCCTCGCTTGGAGCGGCATTTGGGTGGCCGTATCCTGCGCATTTGCAGGCTGGCTCTATTTCGAACTGGCGGGCAACCCGGCTTACGGGGTCGTTGTCGCCAAAGAAAAAGTCCTCGAATTCTTCACCGGCTATGTACTCGAAAAATCCCTCGCCGTCGATAACATCTTTGTCTTCCTGATGATTTTCGGCTACTTCAAAATCGAACCCAAATTCCAACACCGCGTCTTGCTCTATGGCGTATTCGGCGCCATCGTCCTGCGCACCATCATGATCTTCATCGGTGCCGCCTTGATACAACAATTTGAATGGATTTTGTACCTCTTCGGCGCCTTCCTCTTATACACCGGCATTCACATGATGAAGCCCGAAGCCGAAGCTGAAGAAGACCTTTCCCAAAACAAGATCCTGACCCTGCTCAAAAAAGTCATCCCGACCAGCCAACAGTTTGACGGTGAAAAATTCTTTACCATTGAAAACGGCAAACGCATCGCTACGCCGCTTTTGCTGGTATTGATTATGATCGAATTGAGCGACGTCATCTTCGCCGTAGACAGCATCCCCGCTATTTTTGCCGTAACCACCGACCCTTTCATCGTCCTCACTTCCAACATTTTTGCCATCTTGGGCCTGCGTGCCATGTACTTCTTACTAGCAGACTTTGCCGAACGCTTTATTTTCCTCAAATACGGCTTGGCTTTCGTGTTGAGCTTTATCGGTATCAAGATGCTGATTATGCACTGGATACATATCCCGATTTCCATTTCCCTGTCCGTCGTCTTCGGCGCACTGGGTGCGTCCATCCTGACTTCCTTGGTGTACACGCGTCAGCAAGAGAAAAAATAATCTGCCGATATAAAAAGGCCGTCTGAACATTTCAGACGGCCTTTTCAAATATCAAACACCAGCTTATTTAGCAGCGTCTTTCAATTTGTCGGCAGCTTCTTGAGTCGCATCGGCTGCTTTACCCATAGCGTCTTTAGCTGCGTCTTTGGCAGCATCTTTAGCATCAGAAACCGCATCTTTAGCTTCTTCAACCGCTTTACCGGCAGCATCTTTAGCATCAGAAACTGCTTTATCCGCAGTTGCTTTAGCATCTGCAGCAGCATCTTTAACATCAGAAACAGCTTGCTCAGCTGCACCTTTGGCTTCAGAAGCAGCAGCATCTACAGCAGAAGCTGCATTTTCAGCAGCAGCGTTTACATCGGAAGCAACAGCAGAAGCCGCCTCTTGGGTTTCTTTTTTCGCTTCTTGTGTACACGCAGCCAGACCGGCTACCATCATTGCAGCAATCAATAATTTTTTCATATTGTATATCCTTTGGTCTAAAAAATATCTGTCAAAACTGACAGACCCAAAAATCATAACATAATAAATGCTCAAAAAAGGAAGAATTAACGCCAAATGACAGCCAATTTACGTTTTTTGAAAAAAATTTCAAAAAAACAGTTGACGAAAAGAAACAATCTCCCTATAATGCACAGCTTATCGGGTCGTTAGCTCAGTCGGTAGAGCAGCGGACTTTTAATCCGTTGGTCGAGCGTTCGAATCGCTCACGACCCACCAAATATGAAAACCTGCTTTGAAAAAAGCAGGTTTTTTTATATTCTCCATCAAGCCTTTCTTCAACTTGATACCTTTCTCATCATCAAAATCAAGCAATATTCGAGCTTTGTCACAATGCTGTTATGGATGCAACTCAAGGCATCACAAACCTCTTGAATCAATCAAACCCAACTCCTCACCCAACATCTTTTTCTAAAAACTTCCAAATACCTATCATCAACCCACGCTAAATCCTCTTGTATGCCAGACAATTTAGGCATAGACTAAAACTACATCCAACTACAACAACAGGAGAAGGTTTGATGAAACAACTGTCTATGTATATCAACGGCCGCTTTGAAACTGACTTTAACGGCACATGGCGTGATGTATTGAATCCGGCAACCGAAGAAGTCATCGCGCGTGAGCCTAAAGGTGGAAAAGCCGATGTTGATCGTGCTGTTGCCGCAGCCAGAGATGCACAAACTGCATGGGAGCGTTTGCCTGCCGTTGAACGCGGCGCATACCTGCGCAAAATTGCCCAAGGCATCCGCGAACGCGCCGACGAGCTGACCGACACCATTGTCGCCGAAGGCGGCAAAACCAAAGATTTGGCACGCATAGAAGTTATGTTCACTGCCGATTATCTCGACTACCAAGCCGAATGGGCGCGCCGTTATGAAGGTGAAATCATCCAAAGCGACCGCCCGCGCGAAAATATTTTATTGTTCAAACGTCCTTTGGGCGTAATCGCCGGCATTTTGCCGTGGAACTTCCCATTCTTCCTGATCGCCCGCAAAATGGGCCCGGCTTTGGTAACAGGCAATACCATCGTCGTCAAACCAAGTAGCGTTACCCCGATTAACTGCCACATTTTTGCTGAAATCGTTCATGCTTCAGGCTTACCGGCCGGCGTATTCAATGTCGTCAACGGTCCTGGCGCAGAAATCGGCAATGCCTTGGCATCGCATCCGCAAGTCGATATGGTCAGCCTGACCGGTTCTGTAGAAGCAGGCCGCCAAGTAATGGAAGCCGCCTCCGCCAACATTACCAAAGTCTCACTGGAACTGGGTGGCAAAGCCCCTGCCATCGTTCTGAAAGATGCCGACTTGGATCTGGCCGTCAAATCCATCTTGGCTTCACGCGTGGGCAATACCGGCCAAATCTGCAACTGCGCCGAACGCGTGTATGTCCACAGCAGCCTGAAAGACGCGTTTATCGAAAAAATGACCGCCGCCATGAAAGGCGTGCGCTACGGCAACCCAGCCGAAGCCGAACCCGGCACACTGGAAATGGGCCCATTGATTGAAGAACGCGCCGTCAAAGCCGTTGCCGAAAAAGTCGAACGCGCAGTTCGACAAGGCGCAACTTTGGTTTGCGGCGGCAAACGTGCCGACGGCAAAGGCTACTTCTTCGAACCTACCCTGCTGACCGATACCGACAACAGCATGGACATTATGAAGGAAGAAACCTTCGGCCCAGTCCTGCCGGTTGCCACTTTCGACACGCTTGACCAAGTCATCGCTTTGGCAAACGACAGCGAGTTCGGCCTGACCAGCTCCGTCTATACCACCAATCTGAATGAAGCGTTTTATGTAACCCGCCGCCTGCGTTTCGGCGAAACCTACATCAACCGCGAAAACTTTGAAGCTATGCAGGGCTTCCATGCCGGTTGGAAAAAATCAGGTATCGGCGGCGCCGACGGTAAACACGGTTTGGAAGAATATCTGCAGACCCAAGTTGTTTATTTAGAAACCGATATCTAACCGCCGACACGGCCCTTCATGAAACAAAAGGCCGTCTGAAACCGATTTTTCAGGTTAAACTGCACCCAAAAAGTTGCCACTCCAACTAACAAGGTGCAGTTTTTTTATAACTAATTTTTATTAAATAGGAAAGTAACCATGTTGCACAAAATCGGGATAATGAGCGCGTTGATCTTGGGTCTTGCCATGCCAGCTGCTGCCGAATGTTTGATTCAAAAAGACAGTATCGGAGGAATTAAATTGGGGCAAAACTTGAAGCAGGTAAAACAGAAATTTCCGAAAGCAAAAATGGATAAAACAAGCGATGCCGATGGCG
Source organism: Neisseria subflava (assembly GCF_003044645.1). Taxonomy (GTDB): domain Bacteria; phylum Pseudomonadota; class Gammaproteobacteria; order Burkholderiales; family Neisseriaceae; genus Neisseria; species Neisseria subflava_B. The sequence continues at coordinate 68,929 of NZ_POXL01000008.1, read as the reverse complement.
TGTCTTTTGTTGCCATCGCACTGTCTAAAGACGTCTTGGTTTTCGCTTCTCAAGATGGGGAAGATGATCCTGATACCCCTATAAAACTGCATAAAAAAATTAATTTTTTGGAAACCGATTCTCCTACCTGTCACACGGCTTCAGGTGTACACCCGGGCATGAAGATTAAAGACGCAGAAGCCAAGCTGGGCAAAGTCAAAGGAATCCAACTATCAGAAATCGAAGCGCGTGAATACGCAACATTTGCCCGCCAACCAAAACATTTCGGATTTAGAGTAGAACAGGGGACAGAGATTTATCCGGGTAAAGGTGAAGCGCCGAATCAAACTCGGCGTTACCGTCAAACGGGACGTATTGAGGCAATTTCCGTATCTCAATCCAGAGGTTTTGATAATTGAAGAGTAAGGTATTAGACAGAATGAACTGCACCCCAAAAGTTGCCCCCCCCCAACTAACAAGGTGCAGTTTTTTATGACCCAATATACATTACACTTCAAATACCAAACCGTATTCCACTACCTGTCCGCGTACACAGACCAATACCACATTTCACGCCCCCATCTGCGACGTTAAATAACCACCTGTCAGGAGGGTGGCATCGGCGCACTCAAACCCTTCAGTCCAAAATCATGACCGACTACCGCAAAAATCCATTCATCGCCGACAAGCCGATCACAAAAATACAGTTTGGGGAGGCAGTTCAGGTTTCGGACGGCCTTTCTGCCTTTATAGAAAAAAACACCGACATCGCGTAAAATAGAGCCAATTTTTCACTTTATTCAGGCCGTCTGAAAACTCAGGCAGCCTGACTCATTTTTCCGGAAAACACCATGAGCGAACAAAACAATCCGCAAATCGAGCCGCAGTTGGACGAAAACCAGATCATCGCCCTGCGCCGCGAGAAACTGCACAACATCCGCAAAGAACGCAACGCCTACCCTAACGATTTCAAACGCGACAGCTTTGCCGCCGACCTGCATACCCAATACGGCGAAATCAGCAAAGAAGAACTCGACCCACAAGGCATTCCCGTCAAAGTGGCCGGCCGCATGATGCTCAAACGCCAAATGGGCAAAGCCAGCTTCGCCACCATTCAAGACGTTACTGGTCAAATCCAGCTTTATTTAAACAACAAAGGCGTGAGCCAAGAAGTTTTGGACGACTTCAACCACTGGGACTTGGGCGACATCGTCGGCGCGGAAGGTACTTTGTTCAAAACCAACCACGGTGAATTGACCGTGCGCGTGTCCAACATCCGCCTGTTGTCTAAATCCCTGCGTCCGCTGCCGGACAAACACAAAGGCTTGAGCGATCAGGAAACCAAATACCGTCAACGCTACGTCGATTTGATTGCCAACGAAGAATCACGCAATACCTTCATCAAACGCAGCCAAATCATCCAATCCGTGCGCAATTTCATGGTCAACGAGCATTATTTGGAAGTTGAAACCCCAATGATGCACCCGATTCCGGGCGGTGCGACAGCGAAACCATTCGTGACCCACCACAATGCCTTGGACATTCCGCTTTACCTGCGCATCGCCCCCGAGCTGTATCTGAAACGCTTGGTGGTAGGCGGTTTGGAGCGCGTGTTTGAAATCAACCGCAGCTTCCGCAACGAAGGCATGTCCGTGCGCCACAACCCCGAATTCACCATGATTGAATTCTACGAAGCTTTCTCCGACTACGAACGCATGATGCAGATGGCGGAAGACATCATCCGCAACGCTTCCCGTGCGGTAAACGGCACAGCAAAAATCAGCTACAACGGAAAAGAAGTCGATTTGGAAAGTCCGTTTGAACGCCTGACCATTCTCGGTGCCATCAAAAAATACAATCCGCACTACACCGATGAACAGTTGAACGATGAAGAATGGCTGAAAAAAGAAATCGTCAAACACGGCGAAAGCCTGCCTCCTTCTCCGGGCATCGGCAGCCTGCAACTTGCCCTGTTTGAAGGTTGCGCAGAAAGCAAACTGTGGAACCCGACTTTCATCATCGACTACCCTGTCGAAGTGTCGCCATTGGCACGAGCATCCGACAGCAAACCGGGTTTGACCGAACGCTTCGAGCTCTTCGTTGTCGGCCGCGAGCTGGCAAACGGCTACTCCGAGTTGAACGATCCGGAAGACCAAGCCGAACGCTTCAAGGCGCAAGTGGCGCAAAAAGATGCCGGTGACGACGAAGCCATGCACTACGATGCCGACTACATCCGCGCGATGGAATTCGGCCTGCCGCCGACAGGCGGTTGCGGCATCGGCATCGACCGCTTGGTCATGTTGCTGACTGATTCGCAAACCATCCGCGACGTGATTCTGTTCCCGCAAATGCGTCCTGAATAACGCATTGAAATAAAATCAAGGCCGTCTGAAAACAAGACTCTGTTTTCAGACGGCCTTTTTGTTCAAATATGTAAAACGGAAAAATTAAAATCGATAAATCCTTTACACCATAATAATAAAATTACATGATAATCAAAAAGATAATATAAAAAAGAATATGTAAACGTTTTTCAGTTTGTTGACAGTCTGCTAGAATACATCCAGTTACAGGCAGCCTCCACACACAGGCCGTCTGAAAATGGAGAAACTCTGAAAGGTTTGTATGGATCAATTTTTCGAACAGCTTCACGGCTGGATAAACGCCATCAACGACCAAATGTGGTCGGGGTTGGTATATATGCTTTTAGGCGCAGGCCTCTTTTTCACCGTTACCACCAGTTTTGTACAATTCCGCCTCTTCGGCCGCAGTATCAAAGAAATGCTGAGTGGCCGCAAACAAGGTGATGATCCGCACGGAATCACACCGTTCCAAGCATTCGTTACCGGCTTGGCCAGCCGCGTAGGCGTGGGCAACATCGCCGGCGTGGCGATTGCCATCAAACTCGGCGGGCCGGGCGCGGTATTCTGGATGTGGGTAACCGCCTTAATCGGCATGAGTTCGGCGTTTGTCGAATCTTCACTGGCCCAACTCTTTAAAGTCCGGGACTACGACAACCACCACTTCCGCGGCGGTCCTGCCTACTACATCACTCAAGGCCTGGGACAAAAATGGCTGGGCGTTTTGTTCGCCCTGAGCCTGATTTTCTGTTTCGGCTTTGTATTTGAAGCCGTACAGACCAATACCATCGCCGATACCACCAAAGCGGCATGGGGCTGGGATCAACACTATGTCGGCGTCGCCCTGGTCATTCTAACTGCCCCGATTATCTTCGGCGGTATCCGCCGCGTATCCAAAGCCGCGGAAATCATCGTTCCGCTGATGGCGGTTTTATATCTCGTCATAGCACTCTTCATCATTGCTACCAATATTTCCCTGATTCCTGACGTGTTCGGTCAGATTTTCTCCAACGCGTTCAACTTCGATTCGGCTGCAGGCGGTTTCCTCGGCGGTCTGATTTCGACTACCATGATGCAGGGTATCAAACGCGGCCTGTATTCCAATGAGGCGGGTATGGGTTCCGCGCCGAATGCCGCCGCCGCTGCCGAAGTGAAACACCCCGTCTCCCAAGGCATGATTCAAATGCTGGGCGTTTTCGTCGATACCATCATCGTCTGCTCATGCACCGCCTTTATCGTCTTGACCTATCAGCAGCCTTACGGCGACCTGAGCGGTGCAGCGTTGACGCAGGCGGCGATTGTCAGCCAAGTGGGTCAATGGGGCGCGGGCTTCCTTGCCGTCATCCTGTTTATGTTTGCCTTTTCAACCGTTATCGGTAACTATGCCTATGCCGAGTCCAACGTCCAATTCATCAAGAGCCATTGGCTGGTTACCGCCGTTTTCCGTATGCTGGTTTTGGCATGGGTCTACTTCGGCGCAGTTGCCAACGTACCCTTGGTATGGGATATGGCAGACATGGCCATGGGCATCATGGCATGGATTAACCTCGTCGCCATCCTGCTCCTGTCACCACTTGCCTTCCTGCTGTTGAAAGACTACACAGCCAAGCTGAAAATGGGTAAAGACCCAGAGTTCAAACTCTCTGAACACCCGGGCTTGAAACGCAAAATCAAATCCGATATCTGGTAAAACCAAAGGCCGTCTGAAATTTCAGACGGCCTTTTTAATCCCTGCCATTTAGACAAAACGATGCCCCTTAAAGCAAAAGCCTTAAGGGGCAGAGCGTTGCGGCACATCTTTTCAGACGGCCTTATTGTAGCAACGTTTCTCATTTCGCAGTGCAACAATATGGACAGATTCTAATTCCAAACCGGTACCCAGTCAAGCATTTCGTTTGCATAGTAATACTTACCTAGGATATATTTATACTTACCAAACATCATATTACGGAGAAACTGATGGCTGCATTCAAACCCAATCCAATCAACTACATCCTCGGCCTCGATATCGGCATCGCATCCGTCGGCTGGGCGATGGTAGAAATTGACGAAGAAGAAAACCCCATCCGCCTAATTGATTTGGGTGTGCGCGTATTTGAGCGGGCCGAAGTACCGAAAACAGGCGACTCTCTCGCAGCGGCAAGACGCTTGGCACGCAGCGTCCGCCGCCTGACCCGCCGTCGCGCCCATCGCCTGCTTCGGGCCCGCCGCCTATTAAAACGCGAAGGCGTATTACAAGCCGCCGATTTTGATGAAAACGGCTTGATCAAATCCTTACCGAATACACCATGGCAACTTCGCGCAGCCGCATTAGACCGCAAACTGACGCCTTTGGAGTGGTCGACAGTCTTGTTGCATTTAATCAAACATCGCGGCTATTTGTCGCAAAGAAAAAACGAGGGCGAAACTGCCGATAAGGAGCTTAGCGCTTTGCTTAAAGGCGTAGCCGACAATGCTCATGCATTACAGAAAGGCGATTTCCGCACACCGGCCGAATTGGCTTTAAATAAATTTGAGAAAGAAAGCGGCCATATCCGCAACCAACGCGGCGATTATTCGCATACGTTCAGCCGCAAAGATTTGCAGGCAGAGCTGAATTTACTGTTTGAAAAACAAAAAGAATTTGGCAATCCGCATGTTTCAGACGGCCTTAAAGAAGGTATTGAAACCCTGCTGATGACGCAACGCCCTGCCCTGTCCAGCGATGCCGTTCAAAAAATGTTGGGGCATTGCACCTTCGAACCGACAGAACCTAAAGCCGCTAAAAACACCTACACAGCCGAACGTTTCATCTGGCTGACCAAGTTGAACAACCTGCGTATTTTAGAGCAAGGCAGCGAGCGGCCATTGACCGCTACCGAACGCGCCACGCTTATGGACGAGCCATACAGAAAATCCAAACTGACTTACGCACAAGCCCGTAAGCTTTTGGAGCTAGACGATACCGCCTTTTTCAAAGGCTTGCGCTATGGTAAAGACAATGCCGAAGCCTCAACATTAATGGAAATGAAGGCCTACCATGCCATCAGCCGTGCGCTGGAAAAAGAAGGATTGAAAGATAAAAAATCCCCATTAAACCTTTCTCCCGAATTACAAGATGAAATCGGCATGGCATTTTCCCTGTTCAAAACCGATGAAGACATTACAGGCCGTCTGAAAGACCGTGTACAGCCCGAAATATTAGAAGCGCTGTTAAAACACATCAACTTCGACAAGTTCGTCCAAATTTCCTTGAAAGCATTGCGCCGAATTGTGCCTCTAATGGAGCAAGGCAAACGCTACGATGAAGCCTGCGCCGAAATCTACGGAGACCATTACGGCAAGAAAAATACGGAAGAAGAGATTTATCTGCCGCCGATTCCCGCCGACGAAATCCGCAACCCCGTCGTCTTGCGCGCCTTATCTCAAGCACGTAAGGTCATTAACGCCGTTGTACGCCGTTACGGCTCCCCTGCTCGTATCCATATTGAAACGGCAAGGGAAGTAGGTAAATCGTTTAAAGACCGCAAAGAAATCGAAAAACGCCAAGAAGAAAACCGTAAAGACCGGGAAAAAGCCGCCGCTAAGTTCCGAGAGTATTTCCCCAATTTTGTCGGCGAACCCAAATCCAAAGATATTCTGAAACTGCGCCTGTACGAGCAACAACACGGCAAATGCCTGTATTCGGGCAAAGAAATCAACTTAGGCCGTCTGAACGAAAAAGGCTATGTCGAAATCGACCATGCCCTGCCGTTCTCGCGCACATGGGACGACAGTTTCAACAATAAAGTGCTGGTATTGGGCAGCGAAAACCAAAACAAAGGTAATCAAACCCCTTACGAATACTTCAACGGCAAAGACAACAGCCGCAAATGGCAGGAATTTAAAGCGCGTGTTGAAACCAGTCGTTTTCCTCGCAGTAAAAAACAACGGATTCTGCTGCAAAAATTCGACGAAGACGGCTTTAAAGAACGCAATCTGAACGATACACGCTACATCAACCGTTTCCTGTGTCAATTTGTTGCCGACCATATGCGGCTGACAGGTAAAGGGAAAAGGCGTGTCTTTGCCTCAAACGGACAAATTACCAATCTGTTGCGCGGCTTTTGGGGATTACGCAAAGTGCGTGCGGAAAACGACCGCCATCACGCCTTGGACGCCGTCGTCGTTGCCTGCTCAACCGTTGCCATGCAGCAGAAAATTACCCGTTTTGTACGCTATAAAGAGATGAACGCGTTTGACAGTAAAACCATAGACAAAGAAACAGGAGAAGTGCTGCATCAAAAAACACACTTCCCGCAACCTTGGGAATTTTTCGCACAAGAAGTCATGATTCGCGTATTCGGCAAACCGGACGGCCAACCCGAATTTGAAGAAGCGGATACTCCCGAAAAACTGCGTACCCTGCTCGCAGAAAAATTATCATCTCGCCCCGAAGCCGTACACGAATACGTTACGCCACTGTTTGTTTCACGCGCGCCCAATCGGAAGATGAGCGGTACGCATAAAGATACTTTGAGATCTGCTAAACGATTTGTTAAGCATAATGAAAAAATTAGTGTTAAACGAGTATGGTTAACCGAAATCAAGTTGGCAGACCTTGAAAATATGGTTAATTATAAAAATGGTAGGGAGATCGAATTATATGAGGCTCTTAAGGTGCGTTTAGAGGCATATGGAGGTAATGCTAAACAAGCATTTGATCCTAAGGACAATCCATTTTATAAAAAGGGAGGGCAACTAGTTAAAGCTGTGAGGGTCGAAAAAACCCAAGAGAGCGGAGTCTTATTAAATAAAAAAAATGCTTATACCATTGCAGATAATGGAAACATGGTACGTGTTGATGTGTTCTGTAAAGTGGATAAAAAAGGAAAAAATCAGTATTTTATTGTTCCCATCTATGCTTGGCAGGTTGCTGAAAACATTCTTCCCGATATTGATTGTAAAGGATACCGGATTGATGATAGCTATACATTCTGTTTTAGCTTGCATAAGTATGATCTGATTACTTTTCAGAAAGATGAAAAATCTAAAGTAGAATTCGCCTACTATATCAACTGTGATAGCTCTAATGGACGATTCTATTTAGCTTGGCATGATAAAGGCTCTAAAGAACAGCAATTCCGTATTAGTACCCAAAATCTTGTATTGATACAAAAATACCAAGTTGATGAACTCGGCAAAGAAATCAGACCATGCCGTCTGAAAAAACGTCCACCTGTCCGTTAAATTAATCTATCCCTGTTTCAGACGGCCTGAAGCAGGGATTTTTTATATAAAAATAAGGGGAAAAACATGACTTGGCGCAGCCTGCTTATTCAAAACGGCGGCAAACTATCCTTGCAACGCCGGCAACTGCTGATTCAACAAAACGGCGAGTTCCACACCGTACCATTAGAAGACATCGCCGTTATCATCATCGGAAACCGCGAAACCCTGATTACGGCCCCACTCCTATCAGCCTTAGCCGAATATGGCGCAACCTTACTGACATGTGACGAACAGTTCCTGCCCTGCGGACAATGGCTGCCTTATGCCCAATATCACCGCCAACTTAAAATCCTCAAGCTGCAACTGAATATAAGCGAACCCTTAAAAAAGCAACTTTGGCAACATATCATCCGCCAAAAAATCCTGAATCAAGCATTTGTCGCAGACGAAACAGGCAATGATCTTGCAGCCAAACGGCTGCGCACTTTGGCAGTCGAAGTCCGTTCAGGCGATACAGGAAACCGTGAAGCCCAAGCAGCCGCCCTCTACTTCCAAGCCCTCTTTGGAGAAAAGTTTACCCGTAATGACAACAATGCCGTCAATGCCGCATTGAACTACACCTACGCCGTACTCCGTGCAGCAGTTGCACGCGCCCTGACCTTATATGGTTGGTTGCCTGCATTAGGCTTGTTTCATAGAAGCGAATTGAATCCATTCAACCTCGCCGATGACTTTATAGAACCCTTACGCCCATTGGCCGATCTAGTCGTTATACATATGCACGAACAAGGCCGTCTGAAAACTGCACTGACACCCAATATAAAACAAAACCTTATCAAAACCCTTCACTGTCAAATCTGCATCGAACGGCAACATTTCAGCACCTTAGCTGCCATCGACAAAATGATTTCTTCATTTCAAGCCAGCGTAACCGACAAAAACGCCAAACAGCTGAAACTACCTGAAATCTTGCCATTGAAAGAATACCAATATGAGTGAGGCTAAATTTATGAGGATAATCGTCTTCTTCGACCTACCGGTAACCACAGCGGTAAAGCGCAAAGCCGCCAATCAATTCCGCCAGTTTCTATTAAAAGATGGATACCAAATGCTCCAACTTTCCGTATACAGCCGTATTGTCAAAGGTCGAGATTCGTTGCAAAAACACCACAATAGACTATGTGCAAACCTACCGCAAGAAGGCTCAATCCGCTGTTTGGAAGTAACAGAAAAGCAATATGCCACCATGAAACTGCTGTTGGGAGAGCTGAAAACCCAAGAAAAAAGAGTAAATTCCGACCAACTATTATTATTTTAAGCTCATTTTTTTAGACAAAATAAAACGGGAAACCCTTACATGATAAGGATTTCCCGTTGAGGTATTGTAGCACTGCGAAATGAGAAAGGGAGCTACAACTACGGTTTCCTGCCGATGGGTTACAAGATTATTGTAGCACTGCGAAATGAGAAAGGGAGCTACAACCTATGGGGTGTGGGCGCATTCACACGGCGTATTGTAGCACTGCGAAATGAGAAAGGGAGCTACAACTCAAAGACCAAATCGGAAACAGACCGGGACATTGTAGCACTGCGAAATGAGAAAGGGAGCTACAACCAGTGTAGGGTGTATGCAACGCAAATCGACATTGTAGCACTGCGAAATGAGAAAGGGAGCTACAACCCAACAGGGCAAGCTGCGCCTGTTTCAGACATTGTAGCACTGCGAAATGAGAAAGGGAGCTACAACAGGATTATTTGAGCCTACTCTCTCAAATCAATTGTAGCACTGCGAAATGAGAAAGGGAGCTACAACGTGTAACAGTGCCGTTCAGCCGGTAAGCAGATTGTAGCACTGCGAAATGAGAAAGGGAGCTACAACAGTTATTGACACGAGGCGGATTGTAACTCTGCGCAATGATAAAGGGTCTATCCAAATAAAAAAGCACCACCTAAACAGGTAGTGCTTTCATATTAATTTGCTTATTCAGCAGAATCAGCTGCTTTATCAACCAATTCAACCAATGCCAAAGGAGCATTGTCGCCTTTACGGAAACCGTATTTCAGTACACGAATATAGCCGCCGTTACGAGCAGCAAAGCGTGGACCCAATTCGTCAAACAATTTAACTACAACATCACGATCGCGAGTGCGGTCAAAAGCCAAACGACGGTTTGCCAAAGAAGGTTTTTTACCCAAGGTAATCAAGGGCTCAACTACGCGGCGCAATTCTTTTGCTTTAGGCAAAGTTGTCACGATGGTTTCGTGAGTCAACAAGGAATTCGCCATATTGCGCAGCATCGCAGCACGGTGGCTGCTAGTACGGTTTAATTTGCGGTTGCCATTACGATGACGCATGTCATTATCCTTTAATCTTCAAACTTACGGCTTTTCTAAGCCTACAGGCGGCCAAGCTTCTAATTTAGAACCTAATGTCAGACCTTTAGAGGCCAACACTTCTTTGATCTCATTCAAAGATTTACGACCCAAATTAGGGGTCTTGAGAAGCTCGGTTTCAGTACGTTGAATCAAATCGCCAATATAGTAAATATCTTCAGCTTTCAGACAATTAGCTGAACGTACGGTTAATTCCAAATCATCTACAGGACGCAGCAAGATAGGATCGATAGGAGGCGCTTTTTCTTCAACCTCTTCAACCGGAGTACCTTGCAGATCTGCAAAAATAGACATTTGGTCAATTAAGATACGTGCGGCACTACGTACAGCCTCTTCCGGATCAATAGAACCATTGGTTTCAATATCTAAAACCAATTTATCCAAATCCGTGCGTTGCTCTACGCGTGCAGGTTCAACTTCAAAGCTAACACGACTGATGGGCGAAAAGCTCGCATCCAACTGAATCGCACCAATCTGTTTGTTCTCATCACGCAATACGCGACGGCCTGAAACAGATTGATAACCACGACCTTGCTCTACTTTAATTTCCATGTCAATTTGGCCATTGTCAGCCAAGTGGCAAATAACATGCTCAGGATTGATAATTTCCACATCGTGTGGCAAATCAATATCACCGGCTACAACTGCACCGGCACCTGTTTTTTTCAAAGTCAACTGAACTTGGTTACGACCGTGAAGCTTGAATACGATACCTTTAATGTTCAAGAGAACGTCAACAACATCCTCCTGAACACCATCAATAGTAGAGTATTCGTGCAATACGCCGGAAATAACTACTTCAGTTGGGGCAAAGCCATTCATGGATGACAGTAAGATACGACGCAAAGCATTACCTAAAGTATGACCAAAACCACGTTCAAATGGCTGCATAGACACCTTGGCCCGAGTGGAAGACAAAGTATCTACATCAATTTGACGAGGTTTCAAAAATTCGGTTGTGCTATTTTGCATTTAACTGTCCCTCATTGAGCTAGCATTATTTAGAGTAGAACTCTACCACCAGCTGTTCATTAATATCGCCAGACAATTCTGAGCGATCCGGCATATTTTTGAATACGCCTTCCAATTTGTCGGCATCAACAGACACCCAGCTTGGCAAGCCAATTTGAGTAGCTAGGCTCAATGCTTCTTGGATACGTACTTGTTTCTTAGCTTTTTCACGAACAGCTACAACATCACCTGCTTTAACTTGGAAAGAAGGGATATTAACAACTTGACCGTTTACGACGATAGCTTTGTGAGAAACCAATTGACGTGCTTCGGCGCGAGTAGAGCCGAAACCCATACGGTAAACGACATTATCCAAACGAGACTCCAGCAATTGCAACAGCAATTCACCGGTAGAGCCTTTACGACGAGCTGCTTCCGCGAAGTAACGACGGAATTGACGCTCTAATACGCCATAAATACGACGGATTTTTTGTTTTTCACGCAATTGCAAACCATAGTCTGACAAACGTGGTTTTTTTGCACCGTGTTGACCAGGTGCAGAATCCATTTTACATTTGGAATCCAAAGAGCGACGTGCACTCTTCAAAAACAGATCCGTACCTTCGCGACGTGCTAATTTACATTTAGGGCCAATATAACGTGCCATGTTTTAAATCACTCCAATATTAAATACGACGTTTTTTAGGCGGACGGCAACCGTTATGAGGCAACGGGGTAACGTCAGTAATGCTGGTAATCTTGAAACCAAGAGCGTTTAAAGCACGTACAGAAGATTCGCGACCAGGGCCAGGGCCTTTAATGCGAACTTCTAAATTTTTAACGCCATACTCTTGGGCAACTTTACCAGCTGCTTCTGCTGCAACTTGTGCTGCAAATGGTGTACTTTTACGAGAACCTTTAAAACCAGCGCCGCCAGAGGTAGCCCAAGACAATGCATTGCCTTGACGGTCAGTGATTGTAATGATGGTATTGTTGAAAGATGCATGAACGTGCACAATACCTTCGCTTACGGTTTTACGTACTTTTTTACGTACACGCGAAGCTGTGTTTGCTTTAGCCATTAATCAAATTCCTTAAAATTTATTTCTTACCGGCAATCGCTTTGCGCGGACCTTTACGGGTACGAGCATTTGTGCGAGTGCGTTGACCACGACAAGGCAAGCCACGACGATGACGGAAGCCACGATAGCAACCCATATCCATCAGTCGTTTAATGCTCATCGTTACTTCACGACGCAAATCGCCTTCAACTTCATATTTAGCAACTTGCTCACGCAAAGCGTCTAATTGAGCCTCGTCCAAATCTTTTGCTTTAGTAGTAGGAGCAATATTTGCTGCCTCACAAATCAATTTAGCACGAGTCGCACCAATACCATAAATAGCCTGAAGGCCAATTACGATATGGGCATTATTAGGGATATTTACCCCTGCAATACGAGCCATATTTTTTCCTTTTTAGGGCAAATTATGTCACTATACCACAAAATCAATAGTTAAGAAAACTAGCTTCTTAACCTTGACGTTGTTTGTGACGTGGGTCAGTACAAATTACGCGAACTACACGATTACGACGAATAATCTTGCAATTGCGACAAATTTTCTTTACAGAAGGTTGTACACGCATTTTATTTCCTTTTATCGTTTATCTTGCTCGGAAAACAATCCGAGCACGGGTTAAATCATAAGGAGTTAATTCAACTGTTACCTTATCACCTGGAGAAATACGGATATAGTGCATCCGCATTTTGCCAGATATATGACCAAGTACTACATGATCATTTTCCAGTTTTACTTTAAATGTTGCATTGGGCAAAGTCTCAAGGATTTCACCCTGCATCTGTATGGTATCTTCTTTAGCCATAAGCCTACTTACGTGACAAAGATTTCATATCTGGACGACTCATCAAGTCTTCATACTGACTACTCATTCGATACGAATTGATTTGCGTCCTAAAATCCATTGTAACGACAACCAAAATAAGCAAAGATGTTCCACCTAAATAGAAAGGAACCTTCAATGCTGTCGTTAAAAATTCAGGTATCAGACAGATTGTAGTAATGTACAAAGCACCAAATAATGTCAGTCTCAGTACCACTTTTTCCAAATATCTAGAGGTTTGCTCACCTGGGCGAATACCTGGCACAAATGCACCACTCTTCTTCAAATTTTCAGCCATCTCTTTAGGGCTAAATACTAAAGCAGTATAGAAATAGCAGAAAAAGATGATAGTTGTGGCAAATAATACAATATATAAAGGCTGTCCGTGTTGCAGCATTGCAGCAACCTTATGAAGAACAGAATTCGTACTATTTGAACCAAACCAACCTAAAAGTGTAGATGGAAATAAAATAATACTGGAAGCAAAAATAGGAGGAATAACACCTGCCATATTTAGCTTGAACGGCATATGAATGCTTTGTCCCGGCATCATTCCAGAGCCAAACTGTCTTTTAGCATAATGCACAGGAACTTTACGCTGAGCACTCTCAAAATAAACTACAGCATAGATCAACAGCAAAATACCAATCACAATTGATACCGCCATCAACATACTCATAGAGCCTTGTTCAGTCAAAGTTAATAACCGAACAATACCGGATGGGATACCCGATACAATGCCTGCTGTAATAATTAAAGAAATACCATTACCAATACCACGCTCGGTAATTTGTTCCCCTAACCACATTAGAAACATAGTACCTGTAACCAAACAGACTACTGTAGAAATATGAAACTCAAGCGAACTAGTTACAACAACACCTTGTTGATAAACAAATGTTGCAACACCAAAGCTTTGCAATACAGCCAATAATACCGTCCCATACCTAGTATATTTCGTAATTATTTTCCTACCAGCCTCACCTTCCTTCTTTAAAGCTTTTAAAGAAGGAACAATTTCAGAAGCAAGCTGAACAATAATCGACGATGAAATATAAGGCATGATACCTATTGCAAATATACTAAAGCGCTCCAACGAACCACCCGAGAACATATTTAACATTCCGAATATGCCGTTTGCAGCGCCTTCGTATAACTTAGCTAATGCAACAGCATCTACGCCCGGTACCGGTATATGAGCACCAATACGGAAAACGACTAAAGCACCTAAAAGGAACACCAGACGTTTTTTCAGATCACCAAATTTGGATAATCCTGATAAAGATTGTTGATTAGCCACTGTAGTGCAAGCCTTATTCTTCTACTTTACCACCGGTAGCTTCAATAGCAGCTTTAGCACCTTTAGTAGCTTTTACACCTTTCAAGGTAACTGCTTTTGAGATTTCACCAGAAGCAATAACTTTTACATTAGAAGCAGTTACAGGAATCAGACCAGCTTGTTTAAGAACCAAGACATCAATCTCGTTCACAGCAATCAGATTCAATTCACTCAAACGAACTTCAGCATTAGCGGCTGCAGTCAAAGATTTGAAACCACGTTTCGGCAGACGACGTTGCAAAGGCATTTGACCGCCTTCAAAACCTACCTTGTGGAAGCCACCAGAACGGCTTTTTTGACCTTTATGACCACGACCACCTGTCTTACCCAAGCCGCTACCAATACCACGGCCTACACGACGACTAGCGTGAGTAGCACCCTCAGCAGGTTGAATAGTATTCAAAAACATATTAAGACTCCACTTTCAACAAGTAGCTGATTTTATTGATCATGCCACGGTTTTCAGGGGTATCCAAAACCTCTACAGTATGTTCACGGCGGCGCAAACCTAAACCACGAGCACATGCACGATGAGATTCTATTGTACCAATCAGGCTCTTAACCAATGTAACTTTAATCTTTTTTTGCTCAGTCATGGTTAGCTCCCAAAATATCTTCTACTGTCAAGCCACGTTTAGCAGCAATATCAGCAGGGGTATACAGTTTAGACAAACCGTCTAATGTAGCGCGTACAATATTGTAAGGATTAGTAGAACCATGTACTTTAGCTGAAATGTTATGGATACCCATAGCATCAAATACTAAACGCATTGGACCACCAGCTTTTACACCGCTACCTTCTTTAGCAGGTTGCATAAATACCTTAGTAGCACCATGACGGCCAATAACCTCATGATGAATAGTACCGTTTTTCAAAGGTACTTTAATCATAGAGCGTCGAGCTTGATCCATTGCTTTTTGAACAGCAACTGGTACTTCTTTTGATTTACCTTTGCCCATACCGATCCGACCATCACCATCACCAACAACAGTCAGTGCAGAGAAAGCCATGATACGGCCACCTTTAACTACTTTAGTCACGCGATTAACTGCGACCATCTTTTCAATCAGGCCGTCACCGCGTTCTTCAATTTCATGTTTTGCCATCTGAAAGTCTCCAAATTTTAGAAGCTTAAACCATTTTCACGTGCAGCTTCAGCCAAAGCTTTCACACGACCGTGATATTGGAAACCTGAACGGTCAAAAGCAACTTTTTCAACACCCACTGCTTTAGCTTTTTCAGCAATACGCTTACCAACTACAGCCGCTGCTTCAACGTTGCTACCTGATTTCAGGCTACTACGTACTTCAGCTTCCAATGTAGAGGCTTGAGCCAATACTTTATCACCTTCAGCACTAATTACTTGAGCATAAATATGATTATTGCTGCGGAACACACATAATCTTACCATTTTCAAGTCCGCAATACGCGCACGGGTTTTACGTGCACGACGGAGTCGGGTTGTATGTTTATCCATTAGTGAACCTCAATTATTTTTTCTTGGCTTCTTTCATCACTACCACTTCACCTACATAACGAACACCTTTACCTTTATAAGGCTCAGGAGAACGGAATGCACGAATTTCAGCAGCGACTTGGCCAACCACTTGTTTATCTGCACCAGTCAAAACGATTTCTGTTTGGCTAGGAGTTTGAACAGAAACACCTTCAGGCATTTCATATACGATTGGATGAGAGAAACCCAAAGACAAGTTCAGAACTTTGCCTTGAGCTTGGGCACGATAACCCACACCAATCAATTGAAGTTTTTTCTCAAAACCTTCAGAAACACCCTTAACCATGTTATTAACCAATGCACGAGCAGTACCAGACATAGCATTAGCCTGTTTACTGTCATTTTTTGCAGCAAAAGTCAATTTACCATCGTTCAGTTCAATAGCAACATCGGAATGCAAAGGAAAAGACAATTCGCCGTTTTTACCTTTGATAACCAATGCATCTGTTCCGAATTTTACTTCTACACCAGCAGGAACAGTCACTGGGTTTTTTGCGACGCGTGACATTTACTTTTCTCCACTAGGCTACGATGCACAACAACTCACCACCAACACCCTCAGAACGGGCTTTGCGATCAGTCATTACACCTTTAGAAGTACTAACAATAGCGACACCCAGGCCATTCATTACGCTAGGGATCTCACTTGATGCTTTGTAAATACGCAAACCTGGACGTGAAACACGTTTAATTTGCTCAATCACAGGACGACCTGCATAGTATTTCAATTGAATTTCCAATACCGGTTTTGCATCAGCAGAAACCGCAAAATCCTCGATATAACCTTCTTCTTTCAGAACTTTTGCAATTGCACATTTCAGTTTAGAGGAAGGCATGGCAACTACTGCTTTATTAGCACGTTGCGCATTGCGAATACGAGTCAACATATCGGAAATAGGATCATGCATACTCATTATTTATACTCCTATTACCAGCTAGCTTTAACAACACCAGGGATCTCGCCACGCATAGCGATTTCACGGATTTTAATACGGCCCAAACCAAATTTACGGAAAGTGCCACGAGGACGACCTGTTAAAGCACAACGACGACGTTGACGTACAGGTGCTGCATTGCGAGGAATGGATTGAAATTTCAAACGTGCTTCAAAACGTTCTTCTTCAGTCGCATTAGCATCATTAATAACAGCGAAAATTGCCTCACGTTTAGCTGCAAACTTTTTCGCCAATGCTTGACGTTTCAGCTCACGATTAATAAGTGCTTTCTTAGCCATGATTATCCTTTAAACGGAAACTTAAACAGTGACAACAAAGCTTTCGCTTCTTCATCAGTTTTTGCAGTAGTTGTAATAGTAATATTCAAACCACGCAAAGCATCGATTTTATCGTATTCAATTTCCGGGAAAATAATTTGCTCACGAACGCCCATATTGTAATTGCCACGACCATCAAATGATTTACCGCTTACACCACGGAAGTCACGTACACGAGGCAACGCAATAGTAATCAAACGATCCAAGAATTCAAACATTTGATCACGACGCAATGTTACTTTGCAACCAACTGGATAGTTATCACGGATTTTAAAACCTGCGATAGATTTACGAGCAACAGTAACAACTGGTTTTTGACCAGCAATTTTCTCTAAATCAGAAACAGCGTGTTCCATAACTTTTTTATCAGCAACGGCTTCGCCTACACCCATATTCAAGGTGATTTTTTCAATACGCGGAACTTCCATTACTGATTTGTAACCAAATTGTTTAACCAATTCAGGAACAACTGTATCTTTATAAAACTCTCTCAAACGAGCCATGTTATCTCCTTATGCTCCAATGATAGAGCCATTTGATTTGAAGAAACGAACGCGTTTAACTTTGCCTTCATTTTCAATCAGCTTAATACCAACACGGTCTGCTTTATTAGTTTCCGGATTCAGGATAGCAATATTAGAAATATCCAAAGGCATTTCTTTAGTAATAATACCACCCTCAATACCACGCATTGGATTAGGTTTTTGATGGCGTTTCACAACATTAACACCCTCAACAACAACTTTATCACCCAACACTCGAACTACTTGACCTTGCTTACCTTTATCTTTACCGGTAATCACTACAACCTGATCGCCTTTAATGATCTTATTCATCGCGCTATTCCTTATAATACTTCAGGCGCCAATGAAACGATTTTCATAAATCGCTCAGTACGCAATTCACGGGTTACCGGACCAAAAATACGGGTACCCAGAGGTTCAAGTTTATTATTCAACAACACAGCAGCATTGTTATCGAATTTAATTAACGCACCATCAGGACGACGCACACCCTTAGCAGTACGAACAACTACCGCATTGTATACATCACCTTTTTTGACACGACCACGTGGGGCTGCATCTTTAACTGCAACTTTAATAATGTCGCCAACAGAAGCGTAGCGACGCTTAGATCCGCCCAATACTTTGATGCACATTACGCGACGCGCACCAGAGTTATCAGCCACATCTAAGATGGTCTGCATTTGAATCATATTAGTACCTTTAAATTAACCAACTTAATTTACCACTTTCATATAACTCGCACCTTACTTTAAGCTGCTTATTAAATGAAACCATCACGGTTCTAGTAAACCAGTCTTGGATCCCGAAGGGAGAGAAACTTCCATAAGAAGCTGGAAGATAAGAAACGAAGTTTACACGCAAATTAACTTTGCTGCAAGACTTCGTTTCTTATTAAGCTACATTACTGTGTTTTAAATCAAACAGTACGTGCTTTCTCAACCAATTCTTTTACAACCCAAGACTTGGTTTTTGACAAAGGACGAGATTCCTCGATTACCACTACATCACCAATGCCATATTGATTGTTTTCATCATGAGCATGGATTTTAGTTGATAAACGAATAATTTTACCGTACAGAGGATGTTTAACTTTACGTTCAACCAATACTGTAACAGTTTTGTCCATTTTGTCGCTTACCACTTTGCCTTGCAAAGTACGAACATTTTTAGCTTCGCTCATTACTTAGCACCTTTTTCAGTTAAAATGGTTTTAATACGAGCAATATCGCGACGTACACGTTTCAACTCGCTAGATTTACCCAACTGACCGGTTGCATTTTGCATGCGTAAGCCAAACTGAGCTTTCAACAAGTCCAACAAATCAGAGTTTAATTGCTCAATAGATTTGTCTTTCAATTCATTTGCTTTCATTATTGACCCACCTGTCTTACTACAAAGGTTGTAGGAATAGGCAATTTGGCAGCGGCCAATTCAAATGCTTCACGAGCCAAAGACTCAGGAACACCGTCCATTTCGTACAATACTTTGCCTGGTTTAACTTCAGCAATGTAATATTCCACATTACCTTTACCGCCACCCATACGAACTTGGATAGGTTTCTCAGTAATTGGTTTATCAGGGAATACACGAATCCAAATACGACCGCCACGTTTAATATGACGAGTCATAGTACGACGAGCAGCTTCGATTTGGCGGGCAGTCAAACGACCACGGCCTACGGCTTTCAAACCGAACTCACCGAAACTTACTTTGTTACCGCGAGTAGCAATACCGGTGTTACGGCCTTTTTGTTGCTTGCGATATTTCAGTCTAGTTGGCTGCAGCATTACGTCCACCTGCCTTTCTTTGTTTCTTCTCATGCTCAGGTTTAGAAGATTTAATATTACCTTCTGTATAAACCCAAACTTTCAGACCCAGTACACCATAAGTAGTGTGTGCTTCGCTAGTTGCATAATCTACGTTCGCACGCAAAGTATGCAAAGGCACGCGACCTTCACGGTACCATTCGCTACGAGCGATATCTGCACCATTCAGACGGCCTGAAGTCATGATCTTGATGCCTTTAGCACCAGAACGCATTGCATTTTGCATTGCACGTTTCATAGCGCGACGGAATTGAACACGTTTTTCAAGCTGCTGTGCAATACCATCAGCAATGATTTGCGCATCCAATTCAGGACGACGAATCTCTTCAATATTTACATGAACAGGCACACCCATCAGAGCTTGCAAGTCACGTTTCAAGATTTCGATATCCTCACCTTTTTTACCAATAACCACACCTGGACGAGCAGAGTGAATGGTAATACGTGCAGATTTAGCAGGACGTTCAATCACTACGCGACCAACTGAAGCATTGGCCAGTTTTTTACGCAAGTAATTACGAACATCAATATCTTGTTTCAAAACAGTAGAAAAGTCGGTGCTTTTAGCAAACCATTTTGAAGCCCAGTCTTTAGTTACCGCCAGGCGAAAGCCTGTAGGGTTAATCTTTTGTCCCATAGCTTTTCCTTAGTTGCCCACTGTCACGTTAATATGACAAGTTTGTTTCTCGATGCGGTTACCGCGACCTTTGGCACGAGCTTGGAAACGTTTCAAGCTTGGGCCTTTGTCAACAAAGATAGTTACCACTTTCAGTTCGTCAATGTCAGCACCATTATTGTGCTCGGCATTGGCGATTGCTGATTCCAATACTTTTTTAATCAGCTCAGCACCTTTTTTAGGGCTGAATGCCAAGATATTCAAAGCTTGGGCAACGTCTTTACCACGAATCAAATCAGCTACCAAACGAGCTTTTTGAGCTGAAATACGGGCGTTTTTATGTTGTGCACTTACTCTCATGATTCACCTTATTTCTTTTTAGCCTTTTTATCAGCCAAGTGGCCTTTAAAGGTACGGGTCAATGAGAACTCACCTAATTTATGACCAACCATGTTGTCGCTGATGAATACAGGCACGTGAGTGCGACCGTTGTGAACAGCGATAGTCAGACCGATGAAATCAGGCAAAATGGTAGAACGACGTGACCAAGTTTTAATTGGGCGTTTGTCGTTGCTTGCACGAGCAGCATCTACTTTTTTCAGCAAATGCAGGTCTACATATGGGCCTTTTTTTAATGAACGAGCCATACTAATTAACCTTTATTTGAGTAACGACGACGAACAATCATGTTATCCGTGCGTTTGTTATTACGAGTGCGGTAGCCCTTAGCAGGAGTACCCCATGGGCTAACCGGTTCGCGAGCCTCACCAGTACGGCCTTCACCACCACCATGTGGGTGATCAACAGGGTTCATTACAACACCACGAACGGTCGGACGAATACCACGCCAGCGGTTAGCACCAGCTTTACCGATTTTTTTCAGGCTTTGTTCTTCGTTACCAACTTCACCGATAGTTGCACGGCAATTTACGCTAATTTTGCGCACTTCACCAGAACGCAAACGAACTTGTGCGTAAGCACCTTCTTTTGCAAGCAATACCGCAGAAGCACCAGCAGAACGTGCAATTTGTGCACCTTTACCTGGTTTCATTTCGATACAGTGAATAGTTGTACCAACAGGAATATTGCGGATCGGCAGAGTGTTACCTACTTTGATAGCAGCTTCAGCACCGGAAACCAATACTGCACCGGCTTGAATACCACGAGGAGCAATGATGTAGCGACGCTCACCATCTGCATAGCACAACAGCGCAATAAATGCAGTACGGTTAGGGTCATATTCGATACGCTCTACTTTTGCAGGGATACCGTCTTTGTTACGTTTAAAATCTACAACGCGGTAATGATGTTTATGACCACCACCTTTATGACGAGTAGTGATATGACCATTGTTGTTACGACCGGCAGTAGAATTTTTCTTTTCCAGCAGAGGTGCATAAGGTGCACCTTTGTGCAAACCTTCTGTTACCACGCGAACCATGCCGCGACGGCCTGCAGAGGTCGGCTTCATTTTAACGATTGCCATTTTGTTTATTCCTTATCTGCAGCTGCAGCAGCGGCTTCCAAATCCAACTCTTGACCGGCAGCCAGGCTTACATAAGCCTTTTTAACATCGCTGCGACGACCTAAAGTGCGACCAAAACGTTTAACTTTACCTTTAATGGTAACAGTAGTAACGTCTGCAACTTGAACGCCGAATAGCAGCTCAACAGCCGCTTTAATTTCAGGTTTGGTTGCATTTGCCAAAACTTTAAACGTCATTTGGTTACGTTTTTCAGCCAATACGTTGCTTTTTTCAGAAACGATAGGTGCCAAGATTACTTGAGTCAAACGTTGTTGATTCATACCCATTGCTCCTCTAATTGTGCAACTGCATCTTTAGTGATAACGACTTTTTTGTAACGCAGCAAGCTGTAAGGATCAACTTGTTGAGCTTCCAAAACCAATACGTTAGGCAAGTTGCGTGAAGCCAAGTAAACATTCTCGTCGAGCTGTTTAGTTACAAACAGAACTTGCTCCAAACCCAAATTTTTCACTTGTTCAGCAAAAACTTTGGTTTTAGGAGTTTCAGCAGTCAATGCTTCGATTGCAAACAAACGTTCATCACGAGCCAATTGGGATAAAATAGTCGCCATACCGGCACGATACATTTTACGGTTCACTTTTTGAGTGAAGTTTTCGTCAGGTTTGTTTGGGAATGCACGACCACCTTTACGCCACAGCGGAGAAGAAGTCATACCGGAACGAGCACGACCGGTACCTTTTTGGCGCCATGGCTTTTTAGTAGAGTGGTTTACTTCGGCACGAGTTTTTTGAGCACGATTACCAGAACGGGCATTTGCCAAGTAAGCAGTAACCAGTTGGTGAACCAAAGCTTCATTGTATTCACGAGCAAACAAAGCATCAGAAACAGCCAAGCTGCCAGATACTTGTCCTTTAGCGTCAATTACTTTCAATTCCATTACGCACCTACTTTCACGCTAGGACGAACCACGACGTCGCTGTTAACCGAACCCGGAACAGCACCTTTAACCAACAAGAGTTGGCGTTCAGCATCAACACGTACAACTTCCAATTTTTGAACAGTTGCTTTAGTGTTACCGTATTGACCTGCCATACGTTTACCAGGGAACACGCGACCAGGGTCTTGTGCCATACCGATAGAACCAGGAACACGGTGAGAACGGGAGTTACCGTGGGAAGTACGTTGAGCACCGAAGTTATGACGTTTGATCGTACCAGAGAAACCTTTACCTTTAGAGGTACCGGTTACATCTACCAATTGACCAACTTCAAACATAGAAACGGTAATTTCATCACCGGCTTTCAATTCAGCCAGTTTTTCTTCAGTCAAAGCAAACTCAACCAAACCGCGACCAGCTTCAACACCTGCTTTAGCAAAGTGACCGGCTTCAGTTTTGTTGACACGATTAGCTTTTTTCTGACCAAAGGTAACTTGTACAGCAGTGTAGCCGTCAGTATCTTTGGATTTCACTTGTGTAACGCGGTTGGCAGACATATCCAAAACGGTTACCGGAACAGAAACACCCTGTTCGTCGAACACGCGAGTCATACCAACTTTGCGTCCAACCAGACCTAAAGTCATGATTATTTTCCTTTTAAGTAAAGGGGCGGGCTACGATTGGCCTGCCTTTCAGACAAAGTTAAACTTGATACGGATGTACCAAGTCCGCCATTATAATTGACAAATCAAAGAAATATCAACAAAAATTTCAATTTTACTTCTTAAACCCATCATTTTTTTCGGATGAAGTGTTGCCAAATATCTGAAAATTTTCAGACGGCCTAAGAATTCTATAAAAAACCGAACAGCCAAGCTGTTCGGTTTTTTAGTTCTTATTGAACTTTAATTTCTACATCCACACCTGCTGGAAGATCCAGTTTCATCAGTGCATCAGTAGTTTTGTCAGTCCAATCCACGATGTCCATCAGACGCAAGTGGGTACGGATTTCCAATTGTTCACGAGAAGTTTTGTTCACGTGGGGAGAACGCAAGATGTTGAAACGTTCGATTTTAGTTGGCAAAGGAATCGGACCTTTAACAACAGCGCCAGTACGTTTGGCAGTTTCAACAATTTCTTGCGCAGAACGGTCAATCAGACTGTAATCATAAGCTTTCAGGCGGATACGGATTTTTTGGTTTGCCATTTATCAATATCCCTCAATTAAGCAATTACAGAAGAAACCACACCCGCACCTACGGTACGACCACCTTCGCGAATCGCAAAGCGCAGACCTTCTTCCATAGCGATTGGCGCAATCAGTTCTACAGTAATGGTTACGTTCTCACCTGGCATTACCATTTCTACGCCTTCTTCCAAAGTAACTGCACCAGTTACGTCAGTAGTACGGAAGTAGAATTGTGGACGGTAGTTAGCGAAGAATGGAGTGTGACGACCACCCTCTTCTTTGCTCAGTACGTATACTTCTGCTTTGAACTTGGTGTGAGGAGTGATAGTACCTGGTTTAGCCAATACTTGACCACGCTCTACGTCTTCACGTTTAGTACCACGCAGCAATACGCCTACGTTGTCACCCGCTTGACCTTCGTCCAGCAGTTTGCGGAACATTTCAACGCCGGTGCAAGTGGTTTTTTGGGTTTCTTTCAAACCTACGATTTCGATCTCGTCACCAACGTGGATGATACCGCGCTCTACACGACCGGTTACTACTGTACCACGGCCGGAGATAGAGAATACGTCTTCGATAGGCAACAAGAAAGGTTTGTCCACAGCACGCTCAGGTGTTGGGATGTAGCTGTCCAAGGCAGCAGCCAATTCGAAGATTTTTTCTTCGTAAGCAGCATCACCTTCCAAAGCTTTCAGTGCAGAACCTTGTACGATTGGGCAGTCGTCGCCAGGGAAGTCGTAGCTTGACAACAAGTCACGGATTTCCATTTCAACCAGTTCCAACAGCTCGGCATCGTCAACCATGTCGCATTTGTTCATGAATACGATGATGTAAGGTACACCTACTTGGCGAGCCAACAGGATGTGTTCGCGAGTTTGAGGCATAGGACCGTCAGCGGCAGAACATACCAAGATCGCGCCGTCCATTTGGGCAGCACCGGTAATCATGTTTTTAACGTAGTCGGCGTGGCCCGGGCAGTCTACGTGTGCGTAGTGGCGGGTTTCAGTTTCGTATTCTACGTGTGAGGTATTAATGGTAATACCACGAGCTTTTTCTTCAGGAGCGTTGTCGATTTGGTCGTAAGCTTTTGCAGCGCCACCGAATTTTTTAGCCAAAATAGTAGTCAAAGCAGCAGTCAGAGTGGTTTTACCATGGTCAACGTGACCGATGGTGCCAACGTTTACGTGCGGTTTGCTACGTTCAAATTTTTCCTTAGCCATGAGCTAATTCCTTTACATATAAAGATCGATTAAAGAACAATGGCCGTCTGAAAATTTATTTTCAGTTTCAGACGGCCTTTTCTGATTAGCCTTTGCGGGCTTCAGTTACAGCAGCAGCTACGTGAGCAGGAGCTTCAGCGTATTTTTTGAACTCCATGGAGTAAGTAGCGCGACCTTGGGTTGCAGAACGCAAGTCGGTTGAGTAACCGAACATTTCTGCCAGAGGTACTTCGGCGCGAACTTTCTTACCACCGATACCGTCATCATCCATACCCAATACAACGCCACGACGACGGTTCAAGTCGCCCATTACGTCACCCATGTATTCTTCAGGTGTTTCCACCTCAACTGCCATGATTGGCTCCAACAAAGCTGGATTGGCTTTACGCATACCTTCTTTGAAGGCTTGAGACGCAGCCAATTCGAAGGCCAGTTGAGAGGAGTCAACATCGTGTGAAGAACCGAAGATCAGACGCACACGTACGTCAACTACTGGGTAACCGGCAACGATACCGTTAGGCAAAGTATCGCGAATACCTTTATCGACAGACGGAATAAATTCGCGAGGAATCACACCACCTTTAATTTCATCGATAAATTCGTAGCCCGCACCACCCGGCTCCATAGGTTCCATTTTGATCACAACGTGACCGTATTGACCTTTACCACCAGATTGTTTGGCATGTTTGTATTCAGCTTCAACTTCTTTGCGGATGGTTTCACGGTAAGCCACTTGAGGCGCACCGATGTTTGCTTCCACGCCGAATTCGCGTTTCATACGGTCAACAATAATTTCCAAGTGCAGCTCACCCATACCGGAAATAATGGTTTGACCGGACTCTTCGTCTGTACGAACGCGGAAAGAAGGGTCTTCTTTCGCCAGACGGTTCAGGGCGATACCCATTTTCTCTTGGTCGGCTTTGGTTTTCGGCTCAACGGCAATATGGATTACCGGCTCAGGGAATTCCATGCGTTCCAAGATGATCGGTGCACTTTCTGCACACAAAGTTTCACCAGTGGTAACGTCTTTCAGACCGATAGCGGCTGCGATATCGCCAGCGCGTACTTCTTCAATTTCAGTACGGTCTGCAGCAGTCATTTGCACCAAGCGACCGATACGTTCGCGAGTACCTTTTACAGAGTTCAATACGGTATCACCGGATTTCACCACACCAGAGTAAACGCGGATAAATGTCAATTGACCAACGTATTTATCATTCAACATTTTGAACGCCAATGCAGAGAATTTCTCTTCATCGCTGGCTTGACGGCTGTCAGCTTCTTCAGTGTTAGGGTTAACACCTTGAACTGGAGGAATGTCGGTAGGAGCAGGCAGTAATTCTACAACTGCATCCAGCATACGTTGAACACCTTTGTTTTTAAATGCTGAACCGCACAACATTGGTTGAATTTCACCGGCCAAAGTACGTTGACGCAATGCGCCTACGATTTCTTCTTCAGTCAGCTCATCACCGCCCAAGTATTTGTCCATCAATTCTTCGCTGGCTTCTGCTGCAGCTTCAATCATGTTTTGACGCCATTCTTCAGCAATCTCAACCAATTCAGCAGGAATATCGCCATAGGTAAAGGTTGTACCTTTATCGGCTTCATTCCAAATAATGGATTTCATTTTCAACAGGTCAACGACACCGCTGAAGCTGTCTTCCGCACCAACCGGGATCACGATAGGTACTGGATTTGCGCGCAAACGGGTTTTCATTTGCTCAACAACGCGGAAGAAGTTGGCACCTTGACGGTCCATTTTGTTTACAAATGCCAAGCGAGGTACTTGGTATTTGTTAGCTTGACGCCATACGGTTTCAGATTGAGGTTGAACACCGCCTACTGCACAGTAAACCATTACCGCGCCGTCCAATACACGCATAGAACGCTCTACCTCTACAGTAAAGTCAACGTGTCCCGGGGTGTCGATGATGTTGAAACGGTGCTCAGGAAACTGTTTCGCCATACCAGACCAATAAGAAGTCACAGCAGCAGAAGTAATGGTAATACCACGCTCTTGCTCTTGTTCCATGTAGTCGGTAGTAGCCGCGCCGTCATGCACTTCGCCCAATTTATGAGTCAAACCTGTATAGAACAAAATACGTTCTGTTGTGGTTGTTTTACCCGCGTCAATATGGGCAGAAATACCGATATTGCGATACAGGCTGATAGGGGTCTTACGAGCCATTTTGTTAGCCTTTCGATATTAGAAACGGAAGTGAGAGAATGCTTTGTTAGCTTCAGCCATGCGGTGTACTTCTTCACGTTTTTTCAACGCACCGCCACGACCTTCAGCCGCATCAATCAATTCGCCTGCCAAACGCAGGTCCATAGATTTCTCACCACGTTTACGGGCAGCATCGCGAACCCAGCGCATTGCCAAGGCCAGACGACGTGAAGGACGAACTTCAACAGGAACTTGGTAGTTTGCACCACCTACACGGCGGCTTTTCACTTCCACGATAGGTTTGGCGTTTGCAATGGCTTCGTTAAATACTTCGATTGCTACTTTGCCGGTTTTTTTCTCAATTTGTTCCAGTGCACCGTAAACGATACGTTCTGCAACAGATTTTTTACCGTCAATCATCAATACGTTCATGAATTTAGTCAGCTCAACGCTGCCGAATTTAGGATCTGGCAGTACGTCGCGCTTAGGGACTTCTCTACGTCTTGGCATTTTAATTTCCTTTAGTCTATTCAGTTGGGTCAATTCCCATGAATACCCAATTGAGTATTCACTTACTCGGCCGTTGTTCAGCTTAGGCGGCCGACGTGCCTATTTGAGTCCCGATAATTATTTAGGACGCTTAGCACCGTATTTAGAACGGGCTTGTTTACGGTCTTTAACACCTGCAGTATCCAAAGAACCGCGTACAGTGTGGTAACGTACACCTGGCAAGTCTTTTACACGACCACCGCGAATCAATACAACGCTGTGCTCTTGCAGGTTGTGGCCTTCACCGCCGATATATGAAATTACTTCAAAACCGTTGGTCAGGCGAACTTTACATACTTTACGCAATGCAGAGTTAGGTTTTTTAGGGGTAGTTGTGTATACACGGGTGCACACGCCGCGTTTTTGCGGGCAAGCTTCCAGTGCAGGCACTTTGTTTACGTACACAGGCTTTTGACGGCCTTTGCGTACCAATTGGTTAATAGTTGGCATATTTTCTCGTCCTGTTGAGTTAAATACTTGCCGACACCATGTCGACAAGATTGGAATTATATTTTTATTGCAAGGGTTTAGTCAAGCAAATGACTGATAAAGTTTGGTGTTTTCCAATTTATGCCTAAATTTTAGAAACAAAGGCCGTCTGAAATATTCAGACGGCCTTTGCCATTTTAAATAAGTCCGCAATTTGGTTCTCTACTTATTTTCTCCATTGCTTTCCTTATTTATTCAGACGGCCTTAATCTTTACCCTCTTTTAAGCCCTCTATAAAATAAAACCGCAAGACTGGCTTGCGGTTTTATTTTCACGAAAATCCTTCCGGATCATTCATCTGAAGCTTCGATTTCAGAAGTTTCTTGATCGGCTTGCTGCCATTGTTGGTGACGGCTGCGGTGGTAGGTCAAGCCTGTACCGGCAGGAATCAAACGACCGACAATTACGTTCTCTTTCAAACCGCGTAGCTCGTCTTGTTTGCCCATAATAGCGGCCTCTGTCAAGACGCGAGTTGTTTCTTGGAACGATGCCGCAGAAATGAAGCTGTCTGTAGACAAGGAAGCTTTGGTAATACCCAACAACACGTTTTCATAACGTGCAGGCTCTTTGTCTTCAGCCATGGCTTTTTCATTGGCAAGCATCACATCGCCACGCTCAACTTGTTCGCCGGTAATGAACTCTGTATCACCGGAATCGACAATGTTCACTCGACGCAGCATTTGACGGATGATGACTTCGATGTGTTTATCGGAAATCTTCACACCTTGCAGGCGGTAAACCTCTTGCACCTCTTGAACAATGTAGCGGGCCAATGCTTCGATACCTTGCAGACGCAGAATGTCGTGTGGATCTACGGCACCGTCTACGATG
This sequence comes from Neisseria subflava, assembly GCF_003044645.1. Taxonomy (GTDB): domain Bacteria; phylum Pseudomonadota; class Gammaproteobacteria; order Burkholderiales; family Neisseriaceae; genus Neisseria; species Neisseria subflava_B. Next base: position 40,186 of record NZ_POXL01000008.1, on the reverse strand, counting down.
GTTTCACCACGGTTTACCACTTGACCATCGTGTACCAAAATCTGTTTCTCTTTAGAAATCAGCGTTTCGTATGCTACACCGTCTACATCGGTAATAATCAGACGCTGTTTACCTTTGGTTTCTTTACCGAAGGAAACGGTACCGGTAATTTCAGCCAACATGCCGGCATCTTTCGGCACGCGTGCTTCAAACAACTCAGCAACGCGCGGCAAACCACCGGTAATATCGCGGGTTTTAGAAGACGCTTGAGGAATACGCGCCAGCACATCACCCTTACCGACTTCCTGACCTTCACGGATGGTAATCACCGCACCGACCGGGAATGCCATAGAAACTGGGGTAGTCGTACCAGGGATGCAAATTTCCAAACCATTTTCATCCAACAGTTTGACAGTCGGACGCAACAGTTTAGAAGCACTAGAAGAACGACGTTTACCGTCAATCACGACCAAAGTAGACAAACCGGTTACATCGTCAGTTTGTTTCGCAACGGTAACACCCTCTTCCACGTTTTCGAATTTCACCATACCTGCGTGTTCGGTAATCATCGGACGGGTATGCGGATCCCAAGTTGCCAAGGTTTGACCGGCTTTAATGGCTTCGCCGTCTTGTACCAGCAGGATCGCACCGTAAGGTACTTTGTGACGTTCACGTTCGCGACCAATATCGTCGTGAATCACTACTTCACAAGAACGACCGATGACAACCAACTCGCCTTTGTTGTTGGCAACGTAACGCATTTGGCTACTGAAACGAGCTGTACCATTGGATTTGGCTTCCACTTGGCTGGCAGCAGCCGCACGAGATGCCGCACCACCGATGTGGAACGTACGCATGGTCAGCTGAGTACCTGGCTCACCAATGGATTGTGCAGCAATCACACCTACAGCTTCACCAGAGTTAACCAGTTTACCGCGCGCCAAGTCGCGGCCATAACAGTGTGCACACAAACCATGACGGGTTTTACAAGTAATTGGCGTACGGACTTTAACCTCGTCAACACCAGATTGGTCAATGATATCAACTAATTTCTCAGTCAGCAGTGTACCTGCCTCAACCAATGTTTCTCCTGTTGAAGGATCAACAACATCTGATGCTGTAACACGGCCTAAAATACGATCGCGCAACGCTTCAATTACGTCACCGCCTTGTACTACTGCTTTCATGACAAAGCCGTCTGAAGTACCGCAATCATCTTCAACAACGACCAAGTCTTGAGTTACGTCTACCAGACGACGGGTCAGGTAACCAGAGTTTGCCGTTTTCAACGCGGTATCCGCCAAACCTTTACGCGCACCGTGGGTCGCAATAAAGTATTGCAATACGGTCAAACCTTCGCGGAAGTTAGAGGTAATCGGCGTTTCGATAATAGAGCCGTCAGGTTTGGCCATCAAACCACGCATACCGGACAACTGTTTAATCTGAGCTGCAGAACCACGGGCACCAGAGTCGGCCATCATGTAAATAGAGTTGAAGGACTCTTGATCAACTTCGTTGCCGTCACGGTCGATGACTTTTTGTTTGGACAGGTTGTCCATCATCGCTTTAGCGATCTTATCGCCGGCACGACCCCAAATATCGACCACTTTGTTGTAACGTTCGCCGTTGGTCACCAAACCTTGACGGTATTGGTCTTCGATTTCTTTAACTTCGGCATTAGCCTCGGCCAGCAAGGCTGCTTTTTCTTTCGGAATTTCCATATCGTCAACCGCAATGGAAATACCGCCTTTAGCCGCAAAACCGAAACCGGTATACATCAAGTGGTCGGCGAAAATAACTGTATCACGCAAGCCGCACAGACGGAATGATGCGTTAATCAGTTTAGAAATTTCTTTTTTCTTCAGCGCTTTGTTGATGTACTCAAATGGCAGGCCTTTAGGCAAGATTTCGCTCAACAATGCACGACCGACAGTAGTTTCGTAACGGTTAACGACAGGCTCAAACTCACCTGCTTCGTTTTTCACCCATTCACGCAGACGTACGGTAATTTTCGTACCCAGTTCAACCTGTTTGGTATGGTATGCACGATGCACTTCTTTCACATCGGCAAACAGGCTACCTTCGCCTTTAGCATTGATACGGTCGCGGGTCATGTAGTACAGACCCAATACGATATCTTGAGAAGGTACGATGATTGGTTCGCCGTTGGCTGGAGACAATACGTTGTTTGAAGCCAGCATCAGCGTGCGTGCTTCCATTTGTGCTTCCAAGCTCAATGGAACGTGTACAGCCATTTGGTCACCGTCAAAGTCGGCGTTAAATGCGGCACACACCAATGGGTGCAACTGAATCGCTTTACCTTCGATCAGGATAGGTTCGAACGCTTGAATACCCAAACGGTGCAGGGTTGGCGCACGGTTCAGCATAATCGGATGTTCTCGGATCACTTCTTCCAAGATATCCCATACTTCAGGTACTTCTTGTTCTACCAATTTTTTCGCAGCTTTAACGGTAGACGCCAAACCTTGTTTTTCCAATTTGTGGAAAATAAATGGTTTGAACAGTTCCAACGCCATTTTTTTCGGCAGACCACATTGGTGCAGACGCAGGTATGGGCCTACGGTAATCACGGAACGACCGGAGTAGTCCACACGTTTACCCAGCAGGTTTTGACGGAAGCGGCCGCCTTTACCTTTAATCATATCTGCCAATGATTTCAGCGGACGTTTGTTGGCACCAGTCATGGCTTTACCGCGACGGCCGTTATCCAACAGGGAATCAACCGCTTCTTGCAACATACGTTTTTCGTTACGAACGATGATGTCAGGCGCATGCAGTTCCAACAGACGTTTCAGACGGTTGTTACGGTTGATAACGCGGCGGTACAAATCGTTCAAATCGGAAGTGGCAAAACGACCACCATCCAATGGAACCAACGGACGCAAATCAGGCGGCAATACCGGCAGCACATCCATAATCATCCATTCCAGCTTCATGCCGGAACGATGGAAGGCTTCCAATACTTTCAAACGTTTGGCGATTTTTTTGATTTTGGTATCAGAACCGGTAGACTCCAACTCTTGACGCAGGATTTCGATTTCGCCGGTAATGTCCAAGGTACGCAGCAATTCGCGGATACCTTCTGCACCCATTTTTGCATCGAAGTCGTCGCCGTACTCGTCCAGTTTGTTATAGTAATCGTCTTCAGTCAGCAATTGACGACGTTGCAACGGAGTCATGCCGGGATCGGTTACCACAAATGCTTCAAAGTACAATACGCGTTCGATGTCGCGCAAAGTCATGTCCAGTACCATACCCAAGCGGGAAGGCAGGGATTTCAAGAACCAAATATGGGCAACTGGTGCTGCCAATTCAATGTGGCCCATGCGCTCGCGGCGCACTTTGGACAGGGTCACTTCTACGCCACATTTTTCACAGGTTACGCCTTTAAATTTCAAGCGTTTGTATTTACCGCACAAACATTCATAGTCTTTGACCGGGCCAAAGATTTTGGCACAGAACAAACCGTCACGCTCAGGTTTGAACGTACGGTAGTTGATGGTTTCAGGTTTTTTAACTTCGCCATAAGACCATGAGCGGATGGTTTCGGGAGAGGCAATACCGATTTTGATGGCATCAAACTCTTCTTCCATGCCGGCAGTTTGCAACGGATTAAATAAGTTCAACAAATTCATTTTTGCTCCTTGAAGGAAGTATTTTTACCGCATGGCGGATTTTCGATATTGGGAAACGGTACTTTTGATTTCAGACGGCCTAAATGCCGATTGCTTCATTCTTATTCTGAAACCGCTTTTTCAGACGACCTTAAAAGGCCGTCTGAAAACTTCTGTTTAGTAACGTTCCAAATCGATATCCAAGCCCAGTGAGCGAATCTCTTTAACCAATACGTTGAAGGATTCAGGCATACCGGCATCGATTTTGTGTTCGCCTTTGACGATGTTTTCGTACATTTTGGTACGGCCGTTCACGTCATCAGACTTCACAGTCAGCATCTCTTGCAGCGTGTATGCCGCGCCGTATGCTTCCAATGCCCAAACCTCCATCTCACCGAAACGTTGGCCACCGAACTGAGCTTTACCGCCCAGAGGCTGCTGGGTAACCAGACTGTATGGACCGGTAGAACGAGCATGCATTTTTTCGTCAACCAAGTGGTGCAGTTTCAGATAGTGCATCACACCGACTGTAACCTTACGGTCAAATGCTTCGCCTGAACGGCCGTCATACAACGTGATTTGCGTTTTACTGTCGTTAAAGCCCAGTTTTTCAACCTCAGGATCTTCGCTTGGGTAAGCCAAGTTCAACATTTCGCGGATTTCAGACTCTTTCGCACCATCGAATACAGGAGAGGCGAAAGATGCACCTTTGCGCAGGTTAGAAGCCAATTCGATGATTTCTTCATCTGTCAGGCTGTCCAAATCTTCTTTCTTACCGCTACCGTTGTAGAGCTTGTTCAAGAATTCGCGCAGCTCGCTGGCTTTGCGTTGCTCTTTCAGCATACGGTCGATGCGTTCACCGATACCTTTTGCCGCCCAACCCAAGTGAACTTCCAAAATCTGACCGATGTTCATACGAGAAGGTACGCCCAACGGGTTCAGTACGATGTCTACCGGACGGCCGTCAGCCATGTAAGGCATGTCTTCCACTGGCAGAATGCGTGATACCACGCCTTTGTTACCGTGGCGACCCGCCATTTTGTCACCGGCTTGCAGACGGCGTTTGATGGCGATAAATACTTTCACCATTTTTTGTACGCCCGGTTGCAGCTCGTCGCCTTGGGTCAGTTTTTTCTTCTTGATCTCATACAACTCATCCGCTTCTTCGCGTTTTTGTTGCAGGCTCAATTTAATCAGTTCCAACTGTTTGGCCAAATCTTCGTCAGCCAGACGGATGTCAAACCAATCATGTTTGCTGGACAGGCTTGCCAAATATTCGGTAGTGATTTCGCTGCCTTTAGCCAGCTTCATCGGACCACCATTGGCTTTTTGACCCACAATCATACGTTCGATACGGTCGAATGCGTCATTATCGAAAATACGCAATTGATCACCCAAATCTTGACGGTAACGTTTCAATTCAGAATCAATAATGGATTGAGCACGTTTGTCGCGTTGAATACCTTCACGAGTAAAGACTTGAACGTCGATAACGGTACCGCTCATGCCGGTAGGCATACGCAATGAAGTATCTTTTACATCAGATGCTTTTTCACCGAAGATGGCACGCAGCAGTTTTTCTTCAGGAGTCAGTTGGGTTTCGCCTTTAGGTGTTACTTTACCTACCAAGACGTCACCTGCTTCTACTTCTGCACCGATATACACGATACCGGATTCATCCAAACGGTTTTGCATACGCTCAGACAAGTTCGGAATATCGCGGGTAATGTCTTCCGCACCCAATTTAGTATCACGTGCAACAACGTTCAACTCTTCAATGTGAATCGAAGTATAACGATCGTCCGCAGCCACTTTTTCTGAAATCAGAATCGAGTCTTCGTAGTTGTAACCGTTCCATGGCATAAAGGCGATGGTCATGTTTTGACCCAAAGCCAACTCGCCCAAGTCGGTAGATGCACCGTCGGCCACCAAGTCACCACGTTGCAACACATCGCCTGCTTTTACGGCCGGACGTTGGTTGATGTTGGTAGATTGGTTGGAACGGGTGAATTTAACCAAGTTGTAAATATCGACACCCACTTCACCGGCAGTCGCTTCATCATCATGAACACGAACTACAACACGGTTGGCATCTACATACTCAACCACACCGCCGCGGCGGGCAACGATTGCAGTTGCAGAGTCAACGGCAACAGAGCGCTCGATACCGGTACCAACCATCGGTTTTTCAGGGCGCAGACACGGTACGGCCTGACGTTGCATGTTGGCACCCATCAATGCACGGTTCGCGTCATCATGTTCCAAGAATGGAATCAGAGATGCTGCAACGGATACCACTTGACCGGTTGCCACGTCCATATATTGAACGCGGTCAGGCGTTGCCATAATGGTTTCGCCTTTTTCACGACAAGTGACCAAGTCGCCAATCAAATTACCATCTTTGTCCAAATCGGCATTCGCCTGTGCAATCACATAACGGCCTTCTTCGATAGCAGACAAGTAGTCGATTTCTTCAGTTACTTTACCATCGACAACACGGCGGTAAGGAGTTTCCAAGAAACCATAATCATTGGTACGCGCATAAACGGACAATGAGTTGATCAAACCAATGTTTGGACCTTCAGGTGTTTCAATAGGACATACACGGCCATAGTGGGTCGGATGTACGTCTCGCACCTCAAAGCCTGCACGTTCGCGAGTCAAACCGCCCGGACCCAATGCAGATACACGGCGTTTATGGGTTACTTCAGACAATGGGTTGGTCTGATCCATAAATTGGCTCAATTGGCTGGAACCGAAGAATTCTTTAATCGCGGCAGAAACAGGTTTCGCATTGATCAAGTCATGCGGCATCAAGTTCTCAGATTCTGCTTGGTTCAAACGCTCTTTAACTGCACGTTCTACACGAGCCAAACCGCTGCGGAATTGATTTTCAGTCAACTCACCCACAGAACGAACACGACGATTACCCAAGTGGTCAATATCGTCTACTTCGCCATGACCGTTACGCAGTTCAACCAATGTAGCAATGGAAGCAACGATGTCTTCAACGCTCAGAACGTAACCGCCTTTTTCAGATGCACCAGCCAAAGTTTCGTTCAGCAAACGGCCATACCAAGAATTTTGTTGTGCTTCAGACAATTTTTGCTCGTATGTGCGCGTATTAAATTTCATGCGGCCTACGCGAGACAAATCATAGCTGTCTTCACTGAAGAACAAACGGTTGAAGAGCTGCTCAACAGCTTCTTCGGTAGGCGGTTCGCCAGGACGCATCATACGGTAAATCGCTACGCGTGCAGCCTGCTGATCAGCAGTTTCATCTGTACGCAGAGTGCTGGAGATGTAACCGCCTTGATCCAATTCATTGATATAAAGGGTCGTAATTTCTTTTACACCATGGATATCAAGTTTGGCCAACAGTTCTTCTGTAATTTCATCGTTAGCAGAAGCCAATACTTCGCCAGTTTCCGGATCAATCAGATCAGCAGCCAATGCTTTGCCTATCAAGCTTTCTGGCTCTACATCCAAACGAGTCAAGCCTGCATTGGTAATATCACGGATATTTTTCGCAGTAATGCGTTTACCTTTGGCAACCAGTACATTACCTTCTTTATCCAAGATATCAACTTTGGCAGTTTCACCTTTCAGACGGCCTACAACCAGATCAGTTTGAACACCGTTTGAAGACAAATAGAAAGTTTCTTTGTCGTAGAAAATATCCAAGATTTGTTCATTGTTGTAGCCCAAAGCTTTCAACAAAATCGTAACCGGCATTTTACGGCGACGGTCGATACGGAAATACAGCAAATCTTTCGGATCAAATTCAAAATCCAACCATGAACCACGGTAAGGAATAATACGAGCAGAGAACAACAACTTACCGGAAGAATGTGTTTTACCACGGTCATGCTCAAAGAACACGCCAGGAGAACGGTGCAGCTGGGAAACAATCACACGCTCAGTACCATTAATGACAAAAGAGCCGCTTGGTGTCATCAATGGGATTTCACCCATATATACTTCGTTTTCACGAACTTCTTTTACAGTCGGCTTAGATGCTTCTTTATCCAAAATTACCAAACGGATACGGGCACGCAATGGAGCCGCGTAAGTAATGCCGCGCAATTGACATTCAGGAATATCGAATAAAGGCTCGCCCAATGTGTAATGCACAAACTCCAAGCGCGCATAACCATTATGGCTCACAATCGGGAAAATAGAATTAAATGCTGCTTGCAGACCATCATCAGTGCGTTGGTCAAAAGCATTTTCCAGCTGCAAAAATTTCGCATAAGAATCAATTTGGGTTGCCAGCAGGAAAGGAACATCTAAGACATTCTCTCGCTTTGCAAAACTCTTACGGATACGTTTTTTCTCGGTAAACGAATAGCTCATATACACTCCGAAAAGCAATTTTAAATAATAGGCCGTCTGAAACAACGGCATGCATCAACCTGATATTTACATTTATTTGCAATGATTTTATAAAGACTATGCAAATAAATGTAAACAATGCCTGATGCTTATTTTAAGAAGCAAAATAAGGCTGGCAGAAAACTGCCAGCCTTCATAGGAAGCACCAAATTATTTGATTTCGACTTTAGCGCCGGCTTCTTCCAGTTGTTTTTGGATGTCTTCAGCTTCAGCTTTAGAAACACCTTCTTTCAGAGTTTTAGGTGCACCGTCAACGATGTCTTTAGCTTCTTTCAGACCCAAACCAGTGATAGCGCGGACAACTTTAATCACGCCAACTTTTTGATCACCGGCAGAAGCCAATACTACGTCGAATTCAGTTTTTTCTTCAGCAGCAGCTGCACCAGCACCTGCAGGGCCTGCAACTGCAACTGCAGCAGCAGAAACGCCAAATTTTTCTTCAAAAGCTTTAACCAGGTCGTTCAATTCCATTACGGTCAAAGAACCAACGGCTTCCAAAATGTCTTCTTTAGTAATAGCCATGCTATTTATACTCCAAATATTGTATTAAAAAATAATTGATTAAATGAAACAAAATCGATTAAGCGGCTTCTTCGCCAGCTTTTTTCTCTGCCAAAGCAGCCAAACCACGTGCAAAGCCTGATACGGGAGCTTGCATAACGAACAACAGTTTGGACAACAGCTCTTCGCGACTTGGAATAGAAGCCAACTCAGCAACCTGAGCAGGATTCATCACTTCGCCATTGTAAGAACCGGCTTTAACGATAATTTTGTCATCTTTTTTCGCGAATTGGTGCAGCACTTTAGCAGCAGCAACAGCATCTTCAGAAGCAGCATAAACCAATGGACCAACCATTTGATCGGCCAAATCTGCGAATGAAGTACCTTCTACTGCGCGACGAGCCAGAGTATTTTTCAGAACGCGCAAGTAAACGCCTTCTTTACGTGCATTCGCACGAAGCTCAGTCATGCTGGAAACACTGATACCGCGATATTCAGCGACTACGAGAGTTTGAGCGTTAGCAATTGCTGCGCTAATTTCCTCTACGGCCACTTTCTTGGTTTCAATATTGAGACTCAAGGTCTACCTCCCACTGTTTATAAACAGGATACCGAAATGATATCCCACCAGCGCGGTAACCTAAAAAGACATCTTACAAGCAATCTTGCAATGTGTTTCAGGACTACCGTCTGCGTAGGGCAGTTACGATTAAATCTTACGATCCCTACGGTCTTGGACATCTACTTAATTTTAAGTAGCCCAAATTCAGGCAATCCAGAAAACCGGATCACCTGAAAATTTCTTAGTTGTTCACGCTTGCAGTATCAACGCGAACACCCAAACCCATAGTGCTGGATACAGCAACTTTTTTCAGGTACTGACCTTTAGCAGCGGCAGGTTTGGCTTTAACGATAGCATCCAGCAACGCATTGAAGTTTTCTTTCAAGTCAGCTTCAGCAAAAGAAGCACGACCGATAGTTGCATGAACGATACCGGCTTTATCTGTACGGTATTGTACTTGACCTGCTTTTGCATTTTTAACTGCTTCAGCAACGTTAGGAGTAACAGTACCTACTTTAGGGTTTGGCATCAGACCACGAGGACCCAAGATGGTACCCAATTGACCAACGATACGCATTGCATCAGGAGAAGCAATAACAACGTCAAAGTTCAGATTACCAGCTTTAATTTCAGCAGCCAGATCTTCAAAACCGACAATATCTGCACCAGCTTCTTTAGCAGCATCTGCATTTGCACCTTGAGTAAACACAGCTACGCGAGTTGTCTTACCGGTACCTTTAGGCAGAACGACTGAACCACGAATAACTTGGTCAGATTTACGAGGATCAACACCCAGGTTGAAAGATACGTCAACAGACTCGTCAAATTTAGCGGTAGCAGCTTTTTTAACCAGAGCAATTGCTTCGTCGATTGCGTACAGTTTGTTAGCTTCAACAGAAGAGCGCAGAGCTTTCAAGCGTTTAGATACTTTAGCCATTATACAACACCCTCCACATCCAAGCCCATTGAGCGAGCAGAGCCAGCGATAGTACGAACAGCCGCATCCAAGTCGGCAGCAGTCAAATCAGGCTCTTTAGTTTTAGCAATTTCTTCCAACTGAGCACGAGTCAATTTACCCACTTTGTTAGTCAGAGGATTAGAACTACCTTTTTGCAGACCAGCAGCTTTTTTCAACAAGATAGAAGCTGGTGGTGTTTTCATCACAAATGTGAATGACTTATCTGCAAATGCAGTAATCACGACTGGAATTGGCAAACCAGGTTCCATACCTTGGGTTGCAGCATTAAATGCTTTACAGAATTCCATGATGTTCAAACCACGTTGACCCAAGGCTGGACCAACTGGGGGAGATGGATTGGCTTTACCTGCAGGAATTTGCAGTTTGATGTAGCCGATAATTTTCTTTGCCACTTAAGGACTCCTAAAAACGGGTATAACGCGGAACCATTCCGCTTCCCAAACAGAATTTGCGATTATATCTGCTTAAAAAAAAATTTTCAAGCGAATTAAACCACTTAAATCTTTTCAACCTGACCGAACTCTAATTCAACCGGTGTTTCCCGACCAAAAATTTGAACTGAAACACGCAGTCTATTACGCTCGTAGTTAACTTCATCAACAATTCCATTGAAATCAGCAAATGGACCTTCATTCACACGAACCTGCTGACCCACTTCGAATTCAACTTTTGGTTTTGGCTTCTCAACACCTGTTTTGGCTTGTTGCAAAATAGCATCTGCATCTTTTTGAGAAATTGGGATTGGACGATTTCCGCTACCACCTACAAAACCATTTACTCGAGGGGTACTCTTAACCAAGTGCCATGAATCATCGGTCATTTCCATTTCAACCAACACATAGCCTGGATAGAATTTACGCTCACTGATGGTTTTTCGGCCATTCTTGATATCTACCACTTCCTCTACAGGAACGAGAATCTGACCGAAATATTCTTCCATGTTTTCACGAGCAATACGCTCTTTCAATGTTTTTTGAACATTTTTCTCGAAACCGGAATAGGCCTGTACCACATACCAACGCTTTGACATCTTTACCCTTTCCTATTTAATAAAACATCAAAAAACAACCATGAAATAATTGTATCTGCCGCATAAATGAAGGCTGCTAAAACTGCAACGAAGATAATCACAAATACAGTCATTTTGACCGCTTCATCACGACTCGGCCAAACCACTTTCTTGAACTCGGTCCAAGAGCTCTTAAAATATGCAAACAGACCTTCTTTCTTCTCAGTAGCTGGTTTACTGCTTACCACTACTTCCTTTTTCTGATGGTCTTCTTTGTGTCCAGACGGATGTTCTGTCATCTTTACTCACTTATCAATGCCCCACCCACCATCCATTTTAGATGGAAACATTGATCCATATAATTAATTCTAGATAATCTTAAAACTTAAGTACAAAAAAATTAACCGGCACAAGGCCGGTTAATTTTTTATTTGGCAGGCCAAGAGGGTCTCGAACCCCCAACCCTCGGTTTTGGAGACCGATACTCTACCAATTGAGCTATTGGCCTCTAAACTTAAGCGATAATAGAAGAAACCACACCCGCACCTACGGTACGACCACCTTCGCGAATCGCAAAGCGCAGACCTTCTTCCATAGCGATAGGCGCAATCAGTTCTACAGTAATGGTTACGTTCTCACCCGGCATTACCATTTCTACGCCTTCTTCCAAAGTAACTGCACCAGTTACGTCAGTAGTACGGAAGTAGAATTGTGGACGGTAGTTAGCGAAGAATGGAGTGTGACGACCACCCTCTTCTTTGCTCAGTACGTATACTTCTGCTTTGAACTTGGTATGAGGAGTGATAGTACCTGGTTTAGCCAATACTTGACCACGCTCTACGTCTTCACGTTTAGTACCACGCAGCAATACACCTACGTTGTCACCAGCTTGACCTTCGTCCAGCAGTTTGCGGAACATTTCAACACCGGTACAAGTGGTTTTTTGAGTTTCTTTCAGACCTACGATTTCGATCTCATCACCAACGTGGATGATACCGCGCTCTACACGACCGGTTACTACTGTACCACGGCCAGAGATAGAGAATACGTCTTCGATAGGCAACAAGAAAGGTTTGTCCACAGCACGCTCAGGTGTTGGGATGTAGCTGTCCAAGGCAGCAGCCAATTCGAAGATTTTTTCTTCGTAAGCAGCGTCACCTTCCAAAGCTTTCAGTGCAGAACCTTGTACGATTGGGCAGTCGTCGCCTGGGAAGTCGTAGCTTGACAATAAGTCACGGATTTCCATTTCAACCAGTTCCAACAGCTCGGCATCGTCAACCATGTCGCATTTGTTCATGAATACGATGATGTAAGGCACACCTACTTGGCGAGCCAACAGGATGTGTTCACGAGTTTGTGGCATAGGACCGTCAGCTGCGGAACATACCAAGATAGCGCCGTCCATTTGGGCAGCACCGGTAATCATGTTTTTAACGTAGTCGGCGTGCCCCGGGCAGTCTACGTGTGCGTAGTGACGGGTTTCAGTTTCGTATTCTACGTGTGAGGTATTAATGGTAATACCACGAGCTTTTTCTTCAGGAGCGTTGTCGATTTGGTCGTAAGCTTTTGCAGCACCACCGAATTTTTTAGCCAAAATAGTAGTCAAAGCAGCAGTCAGAGTGGTTTTACCATGGTCAACGTGACCGATGGTGCCAACGTTTACGTGCGGTTTGCTACGTTCAAATTTTTCCTTAGCCATGGCAATATCCTATAATCTAAGCTTTTGAAAGAAAGGGTAATAATGAGATGGTGCCCATGGGCAGATTTGAACTGCCGACCTCTCCCTTACCAAGGGAGTGCTCTACCCCTGAGCTACATGGGCGAAATTGTTTGGAGCGGGTGAAGGGAATCGAACCCTCACCGTAAGCTTGGAAGGCTTCTGCTCTACCATTGAGCTACACCCGCATACTCACTATTTGCTCCAAGTAAGAATTTTTGGTGGAGGGAGAAGGATTCGAACCTTCGAAGCTCACGCAACAGATTTACAGTCTGCCCCCTTTGACCGCTCGGGAATCCCTCCAAAAGAGAACGCTAGTTTATTGGCAACTCAGATTTCCGTCAAGATTTTTTTTCATTTATTTCTTTAAAAATATCCAAGCTTTTGCTTTTAAACACTATTTACTTAAACTGAATGATTTTTTCGTACTTGGCCATCAGTTCTTCGTGCGTTTCAGGATGTTCTTCATCGATCAAGATACAGTCGACAGGACATACCTGTTGGCACTGCGGCTCATCGTAATGGCCCACACATTGCGTACACAAATTTGGATTGATTTCGTAAATTTCTTCACCTTGCGAAATGGCATCATTAGGGCATTCCGGCTCGCACACATCGCAGTTAATGCACTCATCTGTAATAAAGAGCGACATTTCTATTTCCTTTTTTCTTAAATTATCAAAACCGATTGGGCGCGGATTATAGCACAAATGACGTCGGAACAATCCGTTTGAAAGAATGTTTTACACCTTGGGAATGATTCTCAAATTCTATACTATTCAGCAACTTGCGAATAGAGCAACAATTCAAACCTACTCATTCCCGCCTTTCCTTCCCGATAAATTTCCAGCCAATCCGGTTTTTCAGGCAGCTTCCCTGCTTCAATATAGACCATTGCCCCATTTTTCAAGTGGCTTTGCAATCGGATAAACAGATTTTGCCAATCTTCCCATGCAAACGGCGGATCAAGGAACACAACATCAAATTTTTCAGACGGCCTTGTCAGATAAGCCATGCTGTCTGAACACTCAATTTTCGCCTGTTTCAAACCTAATTCACGAACATTTTTCTGAAGTGTTTGCACAGTTTGGCGGTGGTTATCGACCATTACCACTTTTGCCGCATGACGAGAAGCCGCCTCCATTCCCAAAGCACCACTGCCGCTGAATAAATCTAATACTGTTTTGCCGGTTAAATCCTGACTCAACCAGTTAAACAGTTTTTCACGCACGCTATCAGGTGTCGGACGCAAACCATCTGCGGACAGAAAAGTTAACTTTCTTCCCCTACATTGTCCACCGATGATGCGTACTTGATTAGTGTGTTTGGAATGTTTGTTGTTTGCCATGATTCTTAAAAGATGCCGGGTTTTCAGACGGCCTCAATTATATAGTGAAACTACTACTAAACCGTATTCCCTTCTATCCTTTACAATACAAAAAGGCCGTCTGAAAATCATTTTTCAGACGGCCTAGGCTTTTACTTCTGCACAGAAGCAGCCAACTGCCTTAACAACTCAATTTCCTTATCCTTCTGCTCCAGCATTTCCCGGCAATGTTTTAACTCCTGATTCAACAACTCCAATTTCATAGCTATATCACTTGAGGCATATAAAGCGATATCGCCTCCACTGTCTCCTTCATTAATCTGCAAAACCATCCCGTTATTACTTGATTTTAACAAATCCCACATATCTACTTTAAAGATAGCCGCCAACTGCTCCAGTCTTGGAATATTCAATTGTGTCTCACCTCGCTCAATCTTAGCGTATCCGCCGGCAGACATGGCTAACTTTTCCGCCATTTCTTCCTGAGACCATTTATTTAATTCGCGTATCAAGCGGATCTTTTCGTGAGTTTCCATAGGCTAAACTTTCTGTATAGATGGTTGAATTATTGGGATAGATTTTAAACTTTTAACAGCTGGTTATGCAATATTCAATTAGATACCATTATTTTAATATTTATTCTAGATATCTTCTTTTATAACCCAGTCTTATTCTTTTTTTAATATACGAAATGAAAATTACACCTATATCACATACATCTATAGACACACAAACGGCTAACTCCGAAATCCTAAATTTGAAAAAATTAGGTAAATTCTATTGTTTTTATAGTGCAGAATACGATACCAATATTTGGTATAATTCTGAAATCAATACACAATCAAACAATAACGACCGTCAAATAACCGATGATCCTCTTTTAAACATAATTAAAAGCAGAGGAATAAAATGGTTATATCATTTTACTCCTAAGTCGAATATAACTGATATATTGAATAATGGATTAAAGACTAGAGATTTAATTCCCATTAATGCCAAGGTTACAGATAGTCATCGTTTTGATAAATATTCAAATACTATTTGCCTTTCAATCGGTAAACCTAATTATTGGATGCTTAAGCGCAAACAAAATAATGGTTTGGATCTATGTCTGCTTCTTGTAGACTCTTCTATTCTGATCAATAAGAAATGTGCTTTTTTTCCACATAATGCAGCTACAGCCTGTTATAGAAAATTTTCATTCGAAGAAATGACTGGTGCCGACCGCTTTGAAGCAATGTTTGCACCATCAGTGAGTATAGAAAAAGCTAATGGCTCCATTAATACCTTTACTCGAAAAACGTATTTTTTAGATTACGAACCTACCTCAGACCAAGCAGAAATTCAGTGCTGCGAGAATATTGAGCCTAAATATATCCATTTTATTATTATGGATAATTTTCCTATTAATGCATCTGACTTACAGAAACTTGCTGAAACACTGACAGAACAAAAGTTAAAAGAAAATTCTACCATATCTAATCTACCATACCTAGGAGGACATAAAATTAACTCCCAAAAAGAAGAATCTTCTGAGTTACGTCACCAGGAAAGAGAAAAATTACTTAAATCATTAGTAGTACGTAATGAAAGTATAAATAGACAAGATAAAATCCAATACACCAACAAATCTCATATTAATAAAAATGAAGGTAAATCTAACTCAACATTCTCGAACACAACCAATAATCTAAAAAAACATGACTACAAAACAAGTTCGACCAATGATCGTGATACCTTCTCCCCATCTTCAAGTTTCAATGACGGCTGTGCAACTTTGATTATTATTGCGGTCATTATAATTTGGTTACTATTTTAATAAGGATATATGATGAACAACAATGCCAAAAAAAAGAGTATTGGATCCACTACCCGACCTATTTTTGTACCTGACTCCCAAAGTATTGGTGTCAAAGAAATAAATATTAGCTTTGACTGGCATATGGGCATGACAAAAATTGTCAGACAACGGTCTATTGATAGCTTGCATGAAAACGCAAAAAAACAAGGATTTGAAAGGATATTAGAAGCATCCAGCAAATCAAAGCAAAGCATCGGTATTCAACTAAGTGCTTTTTTTCTAAAAAATGAAAATAGAATTCCTGTTGAAAATCTGTTTCAAAGTAGTAAAGTTTTTGAGAAAGGTGGACCCTTTTTAGATCTATTGAGAAAAATGCCACGAGATGCCAAACGTGATGAGCGACTAAGATCTCATGGAAAAATGATCCGTTTCACATATGAAAATCGTGATTTCCCCTTAGACCCAAAAAGTTTATTCTATGACTGGTTATATATTAAAACTCTTTTCGATTGCCAAAATAATTATGATTTAAAAGAAGAGTTCATAGATAGAAATTTTCAAGCATTTAGTGATATTGAATTTAATCCAACAAAATCTTTTAGTTGTCAAGCAAGAACATTAGCACTGACAATGTCGCTTTATCAAAATGAAAGCATAAAAGATTTTATCTATGATCCAGTAAAGTTTTCTCAAGAATTTAATTTATATCCATCACCACTAGGAGAAACAGAACAACTATTCTAATTCTAACAAGGCCGTCTGAAAATCATTTTTCAGACGGCCTTTTGCTATCCAAGCTTTAAGCAATTACTCTTTCGGTGCAGGCGGTTCAATCTGTTCTTTCCAGCCGCATTCTTTTTGCGGGCAGACTTTTTCGACGCCCCAGCGTTTGGTGGTTTTGATGGTTAAAACCGGCCATGCACATTTCGGACAAGTTTCTGCAATGGGCGGATTCCATGTGGCGTAGTTGCAATCCGGATAAGTGCTGCAACTGTAAAACAGTTTGCCGTAGCGGGATTTGCGCTCGACGAGGTTGCCTTTTTTACATTGCGGGCATTGGACACCGGTATCTTTCGGTTTTTCCAGCGGCTCGACGTGTTTGCATTTCGGATAGTTGGCGCAGCCGATGAATTTGCTGCCGGTGCGGCTGTATTTGTACACTAGGCGACCGCCGCATTTAGGGCATTCGCGTCCGTCAAGTTCGGCTTGCTCTGCTTCAGCTTTGGCGATGCGCTCGGCGGCTTCTTCGGCGGTTTCGTTAACGTTGCGCGTGTAGCTGCACTCGGGATAACCGGCACACGCGACGAAACGACCCATTTTGCCGAATTTGATTTGCAGTTTGTGTTCGCCGCATTTCGGACAGGTTTCGTCGAGTTCCTGCGTGGTAAATTTGGCGCGTTCGATGCCCTCTTTTTCTTCCACTTGCTTGATAAACGGCTTCCAGAATTTATCCATAACAGGAATCCATTGGCGTTTGCCGTTGGCAATTTCGTCAAGCTGGTCTTCAAGTTTGGCGGTGAAGTGGTAGTCGACGTATTGGGCGAAGTGTTCGGTCAAGAATTTATTGACGATGTCGCCTGTATCGGTAGGCATGAAGCGTTTTTGCTCAAGGGTAACGTATTCACGGTCTTTGAGCGTGGAAATAATGCTGGCGTAGGTGGAAGGGCGGCCGATACCGTATTCTTCGAGGGCTTTAACCAGTGTGGCTTCGTTGTAGCGTGGAGGCGGAGTGGTGAAGTGTTGTTCGCCGTAAAGTTTGTCCACAGGCAATTTGTCGCCTTCGCTCATTTCGGGCAGTTTTTTGCTGTCTTCGCCTTCTTCATCATCGCTGCTTTCTTCATAAACGCTCAAGAAGCCTGCGAAAGTTTGCACTTGTCCGGTTACGCGGAACACGCCTTTGCCGACGGTAATATCGACGGTGGTTTGGTCAAATTTGGCGGGCGTCATCTGACAGGCAACGGTGCGCTGCCAAATCATTTGATACAGTTTGAACTGGTCTGCGCTCAGGAAGGGTTTGACGCTTTCAGGCGTGCGGTACACGGAAGTCGGACGGATGGCTTCGTGGGCTTCTTGGGCGTTTTTGGATTTGGTTTTGTACTGCTTGGCCGAACTTGGCAGATATTCTTTGCCGATTTTGTTTTCGATGTAATGGCGAATTTCAGTTAACGCTTCATCAGCCAAATTCACGCTGTCGGTACGCATATAGGTAATCAGACCGATGGCGCCCTGCCCTACGTCTATACCTTCGTAAAGCTGCTGGGCGGTACGCATGGTACGGTCGGTGGTAAAGCCGAGTTTGCGCACGGCATCCTGCTGCATGGTAGAAGTGGTGAACGGCGCGGCAGGATTGCGGCTGCGCTTTTTCTTTTCGATGGCGGTAACGACGGCCTCTTTGCCTTCGAGTTCTTTCAACACGTCAGCTTGAGCGGCTTCGTTCGGCAGATCGAATTGCTCGAGTTTCGCGCCGTTGTATTGGGCGAGTTTGGCGGTGAACTTGCTGCGGCCTTTGTGGCTATCGAGATGTACCGTCCAATATTCCTGCGCTTCAAACGCGCGGATTTCATTTTCGCGTTCGCAAATCAAACGCAGTGCGGGACTTTGCACGCGGCCTGCGCTCAAACCGCGGCGGATTTTTTTCCATAACAATGGCGAAAGGTTGAAACCGACCAGATAGTCCAAAGCACGACGGGCTTGTTGCGCATCAACCAAGTCCATTTCGATTTCGCGCGGATGGGCAACGGCATCGAGGACGGCGTTTTTGGTAATTTCGTGGAACACGACACGCTGCGGCTTGATGTTTTTCAAGCCGCGTTTGGATTTGAGGATTTCCAAAAGATGCCAAGAAATGGCTTCGCCTTCCCTATCCGGGTCGGTTGCGAGGTAAATGTTTTCGGCTTCTTTGGCACCGGCGACGATGGCATCGACGTGTTTGCTGTTGCGGCTGATCAATTGGTATTTCATGGCAAAGCCGTTGTCAGGATCGACTGCTCCGCTTTTCGGAACCAAATCGCGGACGTGGCCGTAAGACGCCAAAATTTCAAAATCACCGCCTAGATATTTCTTCAGGGTTTTGGCTTTAGACGGGGATTCGACGATTAATAGGTTTTTCGCCATTGTTGTTCTCTTTTGGATGTATTGGATTTATGTTTCAGACGGCCTTTATGATTGAGGCCGTCTGAAAAAAGGTTTAGTGCATCACGTTTTGCCCGGTCAACGCACTCATCAAGTCGTCGCCAATCAGGACGGGCAACTCGCTCTTGTGCATCCACAACACCAGCAATACCAACACTTTGGCGGTATCGAGGGTGATTTCGTCCGATGGAATGTGCATCAGGGCGTGAATGACGATTTCGCGTTGCTCATAAGTAATTGCGTGTTCGGTAACCAAATATTGCATCAAGCCCATGACTTCCTGCGGCAGGTTTTCAGCTTCTTCACGGCAGAATACGCGCAGGGAGTCGCTGTTAAACGGCTCGGCATAGAATTCTGACGTATTGAACAAGACTTCCATCATCATCAATGTATTGCCGATTTCCGTAGCATCAAAACCCGCATCTTCCAAGAGGCGACCCAAATCCTCCGGAGGCGGACAATTGTCGAAATCTTGGAAGTGTTCAATTAAATAGGCAATGACTTCGGTCATGCTGGTTCCTTAAATATAGATAATTTATGCTTTGACACGCTGATAACGACCACCCGGCAAGGCGGCGACGATACCGTCAAGTTCGTATTCCAAAAGCTGTGCGTACACGTCTGCCGCTGCCGTATTGGTTTGTTGCGCCAAAATATCGGGATGTATCGGGTCGTAACCCATTGCTTCCAATAAAGCGCTTGTTGATGGGGCGGCAGATAGGTTTTCAGACGGCCTTTGCGGTTCATCCGCTATTGTTTTTTGTTGCAGATGTTTGGTTTGATCGTTTTTCAGTTTTACCGTCTTATTTATAGAATATGATGGAACAGGCGTATTTTGCAATAGCTGCGGACACTCATGGAGAATATCGTCCAGACATTCCACCAGTTTTGCCCCGTCTTTAATCAGCTTGTGGCAGCCTTTGCTGTGCGGATTGTCTATCGAACCGGGCACCGCCATCACTTCGCGCCCCATCTCCGCCGCTAGCTTGGCAGTAATCAATGAGCCGGATTCCAATGCCGCCTCGACCACCAATGTCAGCTGCGACAATGCGGCAATCAGACGGTTGCGGCGCGGGAAGTTGCCCGCAAACGGGCGCGTATCCAAAGGAAACTCGCTGACAATCAATCCTTTTTCAGCAATTTCATAGGCAAGGTTTTTATTGGATGGCGGATAAATGCGGTCTATACCGGTTCCCCAGACGGCAATGGTACCGCCACCTGCCTGCAATGCGCCCTGATGGGCGGCGGTATCGATACCCGAAGCCATACCCGATACGACGGGAATGCCTTTTTCACTCAACGCCCTGCCGAAATCTTTGGCAATCCGCATTGCCTGCGGTGTGGCATGGCGGCTGCCGACAATCGCGGCAGAAGGTGTGTGCAACAACTCTGCATTGCCGCGTAAAAACAAGACCGGCGGCGCGGTAATGCCTTGTGTCAGCATTTCGGGGAAATCATCATCTTGCAGCAGCAACAGACGGCAACCGTCCTGCATTTCCCATTGTAAAGCGGCTTCGGCAGACCGCTGCGCCAAAGCCCGTTTGTCTGCATTACGCCACGACTCGGCTGCCTGCTTATGGCGTACCAACGCGGCAATTTTGTCTGCCGGCGCATTCAAGGCTGCTTGTGCACTACCGAATTGCTGCAACAGCACCAAAAAACTTTCTGCGCCGATATAGGGCGTAAATGCCAGTTGCAACCAAGCAAAACGCTCGTTTTCCGTCATCAATCTGTTCCCTTTTCGTAATGGTTGTTCAGACGGCCCGAAGTAAATCGAGGCCGTCTGAAAATTTTATTGATATAAAACTTCTTTCGGCTTAAAAGGCAAAATAACACCTCCGAGCCATATCATTATTTTTATAAAGTATCGCTTGTCTAAGCAAACCGTCAAATGACGATGCCGTCTGAAAAACCTGATGGCTTTCAGACGGCCTCTTTTGTGTTTGAACCGATATTGCGCTTATTCTTCGGATTTATCGGCGCTGCGGCGCGATACGCTGATACCGAGTTGTTTGAGTTTGCGGTAAAGGTGTGTACGTTCCAAACCGACCTTTTGCGCCACGCGGCTCATATTTTGGCCTTCTTGGGCGATGTGGTACTCAAAGTAGCGGCGCTCGACTTCTTCCCTCAATTCGCGCAAAGGCATATTGAAATTGAAGCCGCCGATGATTTCTGTCGCCGTCGCGTTTTCCTTCTGACCCAAAGCCACAGCAACGGCCTGCTCGTCCACTTCTTTGCCGTCCGATTCCAACATGATGTTTTTCACCGTTTCGGCAAGCTGGTCGTAATTGCCCGGCCAATCGTATTGGCGCAAAACCACCAACGCGCTGTCGCTGAATTTTACCGGCTGGATTTTTTGACTTTCGGCCAAATCGGTCATGATGCGGTTGATTAAAAAGACGATATCGTCTGGTTGACTGCGCAAAGAAGGAACATTGATGCGCTCTTTCAACAGCTCCGCCAGTCGGCCGGCAACGACGTCATCGGCGCTCTCACCGCGTTTAAAGCCGCATGAAGCAATCACACGGACATTGTAGCGGTCGGCTTTCTCCAGCAAGAAAGCAATGCCGTTTTGGATATTTTTGCTGTAACGGGCAATATCACCGACATACAAAATGCCGCCTGATGCCTTTTGCAACAGCTCCATCGGCGTATCGACAATGTGTTCGACACGGTCGGTTGCCACCCAAGGCGTACCGCTTTTGTGCAGATAGCGGGCGACAATTTCAAACGGCGAGCCTGCCTCACCGGCCAACAACAGCGGGCGGTTGTGTTTGGCGGCCGCTTCAATGCTGCCGTTCATTTCTTGAATGACGGAACTGTTGCCCAGTTTGTCCAAAGTCATGCCGGAGGCCGTCTG
Source organism: Neisseria subflava (assembly GCF_003044645.1). Taxonomy (GTDB): domain Bacteria; phylum Pseudomonadota; class Gammaproteobacteria; order Burkholderiales; family Neisseriaceae; genus Neisseria; species Neisseria subflava_B. The sequence continues at coordinate 18,289 of NZ_POXL01000008.1, read as the reverse complement.
AACTTCGCCATGTTTCAAGGCGCGTTCTACTGCGGACAAGAGTTTTTGCAGGGCAATCGGTTTTTCCAGAAAATCGAGCGCGCCGATTTTGGTGGCCTCAACCGCAGTATCAATGCTGGCATGGCCGCTCATCATCACCACAGGCATATTGAGTTGGCCGTTTTTCGCCCACTCTTTCAACAAAGTGATGCCGTCGCAATCGGGCATCCAAATGTCCAGCAACACCATGGCCGGACGCGTTTGGTAACGCAATTGGCGCGCTTCTTCGGCATTTTCGGCCAAAGTGACGGTATAGCCTTCGTCTTGAAGGATTTCGGAGAGCAGGTCGCGGATGCCTACTTCATCATCTACAATCAAAATATCACTGCTTCGCATAAGTTTCTGCCATTTCCGGTAAAGCTATTTTGACACACGCGCCGCCGCTGTTCTGATTGCTCAGGCTGATACGGCCGCCATGCTCCTCAATAATTTTTTTCACAACGGGCAAACCCAGCCCCGTTCCTGTCGGTTTGTCGGTAACGTACGGCTCAAAAGCATTGTGCAGCATTTCTTTGCTGAAACTTTTACCGTTGTTGCAGACGGTCAGGAAAACCTGTCCGCCTTCGCGCCCTGTTTCGACGTTTACTTGCGGCGCTTCGTCCGACTCTGCCGCTTCTGCGGCATTCTTAAATAGGTTATGCAACACTTGGCGCATCGCCGTCGTATCGGCGGCAATCGGCAGGGCGTCGGCGCTGAGCCGTGCATTAAATTTGCACGCGCCGGCCTCATATAATACCAATACTTCCGACACCAAACCGTTTAAATCTTGTTTTTCTAAATTCAGCGACGGCGCACGCGCATAATTGCGGAATGCTTCGACCATTTCTTTCAGCGCGGCAACCTGTTTGACGATGGTATCGGTTGAACGGCTGAGGATTTGGGCGTCTTGTTCATCAAGTTTATCATGCAATTTCCATGCCAATCTCTCGGCGGAAAGCTGTATAGGCGTAAGCGGATTACGGATTTCGTGCGCCAAACGTTTCGCCACTTCGCCCCATGCGGCCTCTTTTTGCGCGCGTATCAAGACGGTAATGTCATCAATCACCATCACCACGCCGTTATCGTTGTCTTCCGGCAGGATGGTGGCCTTGCCCAATAAGATTCGGGCATCATCGGGCGCGGCATATTCGACTTGGACGGGTTTGTCGCTGTCGGCGGTTTCATTAATGGCGGCAAACACATCGGCCAACAGGGTTTGCTGCGGCGATTTGCCGTGCCATTGATGCCAGTTGCTGCCCCACAAAGACACCAGCGAAACGCCCAAAATCTGTTCGGCGGCCTTGTTAAAGGTTTTCAGACGGCCGTCGGCATCCAAAGTAATCACGCCTGTGGTCAAACTTTCCAACACGCATTCCAAATAATGGCGGGCGGCTTCTTCGCGCAAACGGTTGCGCTCGTCCGCCTCTTTGGCAATCGATAATTGTTCGGTCATGTGGTTGAACAATTGGGTCAAACGGCCGAACTCGTCATTGCGGAATACCGGCCGGGTCTGGCTGAAGTCGCCCTGAGCCACCGCCCGCGCGCCCTCTGCCAACGACAACACCGGTGCCACAAAACGGCGGGCAAAATACAAAGCCATCACCAGCGCCAAAAAAATGGCCAACAATGTCGCGACCAACAGCGTGGACAGAAAAAAGGTTTGCAGGCCTTTTTTGGTATAACTCAGCTCGGCATATTTGGCTCGGGCCGCTTCAATCAACGTCGCGTCTTGGGCAACATCTTTCGGAATCGGCTGCCGGAAAAACAACGCATAATCCTGATTTTTATGCGTACCGATCAGCATCCAACCTTGAGCATACAGCACGCCGCCGATGTTTTCCAAGCTGCGTACCGAGCCTGTCTGCTCCAGTTGCTCCCATCCTTCTTTGTTGAGCTCGGGTTGATTTAGTTTCAGGGGATTGATGCTTTTCTCGGCTTTATGGGTAGTCGCGTTGTAAAGCGCCAGCTGGGCAAAGTCGGAAGTAAGCGCGGATTTTGCCAGCGCTTGCCCTAAGTTGCCGTCCAGCGAAGCGGCGCTGATTAAGTCGATCTGCACCGGCGTGGCGTTGCTGACGGCGTTGTCCACCGCCAAGTTCAGCGCGGATTTGCTCAAGTTTAAGCTGCGCTCTAGAGCCTCATGGGTATCGTTGCCAAACCAAGAATTAATCGTACCGTTAATAAACTGGGCGGAAATACCGAACAAAAACACGCCCGGCAATACGGCAACCAAAGTAAACATCCCCGACAGCCGACGCGCAATCTGCGAACCGAACACGCTTTTGCTGTTGTCGCGCATCAAAAGCACGACATAGCGCACCAACACCGCTGCCAACACCAGCAACAGCAAACCGCACAAGGCGACAATCCACCAGAAATAATCGGACAATACGTTGCTGCTTCCCGTTGCAACAGTCAGACCGTACAACAAAACAACGGCGAATACGGCGGCAATCAGAAGAAAGCGGCGCATGGTTTACTCCTGCACGACCGACAAGGATTTCCAACCGGAATCCAAATGCCAGTTTTTAGAAGTCAGGGCATTGATTTGGAACGGTTTGGGCAGCTTGGCGGTTGTCAGCAGCAGGCGGATTTCAGCCTTCGTGTCTTTGGCGGCCACATCACTCAGCGCGCCCTTGGACAAAACCTTCCAATTTGCGACCGCACCCACTGCGCGCAAGGCGGTTTCAAGCGTGTCGTACTCGGTAGAAAACGTACCGACGGTAACGCGATAGCGGTTGGTCAGCGGATGGAAGGATAATTTATATTGAATCGTGCTGTCGTTGTTGAGCAGCTGGTCGAACTTGAATTTATAAGACGACATAGACGGCGCCGACAGCTGCCAACTTAAATTGAAATGCAGAGGGACGCCCTGTTTGAGTGCTTCTTTGAGCTGATCGGGCAGATCGGTGCGGAAACGGCTGCTGACGGAAAGCTGTCCGGCATGGGTCAGCTTTGCCTCGGCACGGGTCGCACTGATGCCCTCGCCCGCCGCGTTCAGCGACACGGCGAGCAAGAGCGGTACAATCAGCGTTTTACTGCTTTTTAATAAGCGCGTAATAAAAGCCATCTTGATGTTTGTTCGGTAAAAGCACATGCGATTCGATCAACTCGGCATCGGCATGGCGGTTAAGGAATTTTTGCAACTGACCGTCGTTTTCTTCGACAAAGACCGAGCAGGTAGCCAGCAACATCCTGCCGTTTTTCGTCAGGGTCTGCCACAGCGCGTCTAATAATGCTTCCTGTTGGCGTGCGGTTTTGACGGCATCGGTCGGCCGGCGCAGCCATTTTACGTCGGGATTGCGGCGCGCCACGCCCGAAGCAGTACACGGCACATCGGCCAAGACAGCGTCAAAGGCCTTGCCATCATACCACGCTGTCAAGTCCTGCGCATCGGCACAAGTCAAAGAGGCCTTTTGAAAGCCTAAACGGTCAAGATTGCTCTTCACCCTGTTCAGACGGCCCTCGTCTATATCCAAAGCGGTAACATGACAATCTGCCAGTTCCAAGATATGGCCTGTCTTGCCGCCCGGCGCCGCACAGGCATCGAGAATGCGTTCGCCGTCTTTCGGGTTCAACAAATAGGCAGCACGTTGCGCACCAAAATCCTGCACCGACACCAGGCCGTCTGAAAAACCGGGCAGGCGGCTTACCGGCACAGCTTCTTCCAACATCACGGCGTATTCGTCCAAAGCCCTGGCCGCAATACCTTCCGCAGCCAGTTTTTCCAAATAGCTTTCGGCATTGCCGTGTCGGCGGTTGACGCGCAAAGTCATCGGCGGATGCGATTGCAGCGCAGTGGTGATATTGTGCCAATGTTTCGGATAATGGTTTTTCAAATAAGCCACCCACCACAGCGGCAAATTGTGTTTCGCTGCATCGTCTTTTTTACAGGAAGCCTCGAGTTTGTCACGTTCGCGCAAAAAGCGGCGTAAAATCGCATTGGCAAACGAGCGGAACTGGCCGCGGCCGATTTTGGCAATGCTTTCCACCGCCTCATTGACCACGGCATGAGGCGCATTGCGCGTATAATGCAGTTGGTACATCGCCGCCAAAAGCAGGCTTTCGAGCTGCGGATTGTCAATCGGCTTCTTCAGCATTTGACCAAGCATGTGCTTCAAACTACCCAAATAACGTTGGCAACCGTAGGCAATATCCTGCAACGCGCCGTTTTCCTGCGCCGTCAGCTGCGGATGCGCCGCGCGGATTTCCGCCAAAACATCCTGAAGATTGCGCCCTTCGGCAACCGCGGCAACGCTGTCAGCGGCCAGTTTTTGGGCGAGGGACATACTCATATTTTTGCTTTCTGATTTATATTTGATTTCAAGTGTTCGGAGGATTTCAGACGGCCTGTTCGGCAGCCAGCAATGCCCGATAATATTCGGCATCTGTTTTGGAAAAACAGCAAAAGATGATTTTTTCCACTGCCGGACATTGCGGCAGGGTTTGCTTCAAACTCTCCAAAGCGATACGCGCGGCAGCTTCGGCCGGGAAGCGGTACACCCCAGTGCTGATGCACGGAAAGGCGATGCTATGAAGCTCGTGTTTCTGGGCAAGCAGCAAAGAATTGGCATAGGATTGTGCCAATTTGGCCTCTTCATTTTGTTGTCCGCCAAACCATACCGGCCCGACCGTGTGGATGACAAAACGTGCAGGCAAACGGTAGCCTTTGGTTATTTTGGCTTCGCCTGTGCGGCAACCGCCCAAAGTGCGGCACTCGTCCAGCAGCTCTTTGCCTGCGGCGCGGTGTATCGCACCGTCTACGCCGCCACCGCCCAACAGCGATGAATTGGCAGCATTGACAATCGCATCGACTGCCAATCGGGTAATATCGCCCTCAACCACTTCAAAAACAGCCATTGTTTTCTTTCCTCTACGTTTGTTTCCAGCCTGTTACAAAACCGTTCCAACTTCAATCGTCCGGCCTGCCGCAAATGCCTGTATGCTCATGCGTTTGCTGCCGGAAGGCTGCAATTCAGTGATGTTCAGCGCATTTTCACCGCACGCCACCAGCAGGCCGTCTGAAGTGCAAGACAATACTTCGCCAGCCTTACCCTGTTTGGCCACGACTTCGGCACGCCAGATTTTCATCGGTTTGCCTTGATACTCGACCCACGCGGCAGGTACAGGGTTGAAAGCACGGATTTTGCGCTCAATCACAGCCGCGCTTTCATTCCAATCGATACGCGCCTCTTCTTTGCTTAATTTTTGGGCGTAGGTAACGCCTTCTTCAGGCTGTTTGACAGCATTCAGACGGCCTTCAGCCTGCAGACGCTGCAAGTCGGCAACAATCGCTTCCGCACCCAAACCCATCAGCGCATCATGCACTTCGTTGGCGGTATCTGTAGGTTGGATGGCGTAGCGGTGTTCGCTGACCACATCGCCGGTATCCAAGCCGATGTCCATCTGCATGATGCACACGCCGGTTTCGGCATCGCCGGCTTCAATCGCACGTTGAATCGGTGCCGCGCCGCGCCAACGGGGTAACAGCGAAGCGTGGATATTGAGGCAGCCGTGTTTGGGCGTATCCAACACATCCTGCGGCAAAATCAAGCCATACGCGGCCACCATCATCACATCCGCGCCCGTATCTTTGAGCATTTGCAGGGCTTCGGCGTTATTGCGCAACTTTTCCGGCTGCGCCACGGTCAAACCCAATTCTAAGGCAGCCTGTTTGACCGGCGATGCGGTCAACTGCATGCCGCGGCCTTTTGGGCGGTCGGGCTGGGTCAACACCAGCGGAATTTCAAAACCTGCGGCGGCGATGGCTTTCAAAGCGGCGGCGGCAAAATCGGGCGTACCGGCAAAGATGACTTTCATGTTGTGTCCTTGTGAAAATGGTTTGAATGGGCGCGTTGGGCAAACTGTTTCAGCTAAAAAGGCCGTCTGAAAGATTGAAAACCGAAGTCTGCCTTCTGTTTTGTCTTTTCAGACGGCCTTTAAGCGATGCTTAGGTCAGATGGTGTGTTTCTGACGTTTTTTCAGTTTGGTTTTGATGCGGCCTTGTTTCAGCTGCGACAGGTGTTCGACAAACACGATGCCCATCAGGTGGTCCAATTCGTGCTGCACGCAGATTGCCAACAGGCCGTCTGCCTCCAGTGTGAATTTCTCGCCTTTTTCGTTCAAAGCCTCGACTTTGACGCGCTCGGCACGGGTTACGGTATCGTAAATGCCCGGCACGGACAGGCAGCCTTCTTCGTAAGTCGTCTCGCCATCTTTTTCGACAATAACGGGATTGATGAACACGCGCGGCTCGCTGCGGTCTTCGGTCAAATCCATCACGACGATGCGCTCGTGTACGTCAACCTGAGTGGCCGCCAAGCCGATACCGCGTGCTTCGTACATGGTTTCAAACATATCGGCAACCAATTTTTGGATGCGCTCGTCGATTTTCTCAACAGGTTTGGCGACCGTGTGCAAACGCTCGTCAGGGTATTGGAGGATGTTCAGTAAAGCCATAATATTCTCGTTTTATAAAGCTGATGTGTGATTTTCATACAGATTTGGTTTCCGCCGCCACAATCTCCTGTCATGACAGCAACATTCAATGCTAAAATAACGCCGAAAAATGTTAAGATAGCGCGACAGAGGCCGTTCGTTATCGTATTGACGGATGGGCGGCAGTTTCGCAAACTCCAGCCTTCTCTGTTTATCATCTGAAGACAAACCGAATCGATTTCAAGGGGAACGGTTATGCAACAACGTATTATAACCCTGCTTTGCATGGCAGGCATGGCTATTTCTGCCCACACTCAGGCAGCTTCTTTAAAAATCCGACCCAATGCGCCACAACGCTACGTCGTTAAAAACGGTGATACCTTGTGGGGCATTTCCGGCAAATATCTGTACAGCCCGTGGCAATGGAACCGCCTTTGGGGCGCCAACCGCAACGCCATCCGCAATCCGCATCTGATCTATCCGGGTCAGGTGTTGGTTTTACGCTACGTCAACGGCCAGCCGCGACTGGGTTTTGAGCACGCCCAAACCCGTTCAGACGGCATTCCCGTGATCAAACTGCATCCGCGCGTACGCGAAACTTCCGGCTACGGCATTCCGACCGTCAACGTCAACCTCTACCGCATGTTTATGAAACATCCGCAGATTATCGCTCCGGAAGAAACCGCCAACGCGCCGCGCCTGATTGCGGGCCCCGACAACCGCGTCCTCTACACCCAAGGCAACCGCGTGTACGCATACGGCCTGACCGAACCCGGCCGCTACCTGACCTACCGCGTCAATAAAAACATCACCGATCCGGAAACCGGCAAATTCCTCGGCCAAGAAGTCGTGTTCAGCGGCATCGCCAACACGCTGCCTTACACCGACTCCGCCTTGGAACACCGTACCCGCGCTTCTGACGAAAAACTCAAAAGCAACGAGTATTACACCCAAGTCAACAAAGTTATGAAACTGCGCACCCAGTCCGCGCAACCTTTGGTTATCGAAGAAGCCGTTTCCGAAATCCGCAAAGACGACTATCTGCTGAAACTGCCCGAAGGCCTCGACAGCTTCAACGTGATGCCTCACGCCCCTGCCCGTCCGATTCAGGCCAAAGTCGTTTCCATCTTCGACGGCGTGGGCGAAGCCGGCCAGTTCCAAACCATTACTTTGGATAAAGGCGAACTCGACGGCTTGGACAAAGGCACGGTGGTCAGCCTCTACAAACGCGGCCGCCAAGTCCGTGTCAATCTGTCCAACAACCTGATTCGCAAGCCGAAAGACAAAGATACGGTTGAATTGGTTTCCATTCCGGCGGAAGAAATCGGTTTGGCAATGGTGTACCGCACATCCGACCATCTGGCCTCCGCCATTATTTTGGAAAGCCTGAACAGCGTTTCCATCGGCGATACCGCCTCCGAACCCGGCCGCGATTTGGACAATATGGCTGATGAAAAAACCATGGATAAACCGGCCGAAGACGAACAAGAAAGAGAAATCGAACTGGAAGTCCGCAGCTGATTGGGCTTTCTTAGCAGCCATCCGGCAAACAAAGGCTGTCTGAAAACCTGTTTTTCAGACGGCCTTTTGATTTCCGCCCATAAATAAATTTGGTAACGCGTTGTTTAAAGCGCAAACAATATTTCATGTCTTCAGCTATTTATCGGCTATCCCCTTTTCCATTTGTCTTTCTGCTCTGCCATTCAAATCAGAAATATGAAAAGCCCAATACGCCATTTATTGCCTATTGATTGTTCCATCTGTTCCTTCCAATCAAAAAGGCCGTCTGAAATCTTCAGACGGCCTTTTTATCTACAACTCAAATCCGATTATTTGAATTTGTAAGTGTATTGCAAGCCCAAGATGTCTGCTTTGTTTTTGAAGCGTGCAGAAGATGCACCGCGGCTGTCTACGTCGTTGCCGCTGGCTTTGCCGGTGCGGTAAACCGTGTCATTGATGTGGATATGGCTGTACGCCGCATCGATAACATGGTTTTTACCCAGTTGATATTTGGCACCGACGGAGAACCAGATACGGTTGCCGTCAGGCAGGCTGTTCATGCGGTCTTCGGCGCTTTTAACCGGTGATTTATCGAAAGCGATACCGGCACGCAGTTGCAATGGTTCGGTAACTTGGTAAGAGCCGCCGAATGCAACTTTATAAGTGTTGCGCCAGTTAGGCGTAATGACGGTACGGTCAGATTGGCCGTTGACAACTTTTTTGGTGTTTTCAAACACCAGCTCCGCTTTGTTGAAGCGGCTGTGGCGCGTCCAAGTCACATCGCCGAACAAATTGGTTTTGTCGGTGGCGCGGTACATACCATGAACAGACAAAGACTCAGGCGTAACGATTTTTACGCTGGCTTTTTCGTTCGGCACATAACCACGTGCAGCCATTGCACCCAAATCCCAAGCGCGTTTTGCATATGCGCCGTCTGCTTCCCAATCGGCAGTGCCTTTCAACGTATGCGATACTTTGGAACGGTAGTTCACACCCACGCGTGCGCGATCGTTGATGTCCCACATCCATGCCAGTTGGTAGCCGAAGCCCCAATCGTGGCCTTTTACATCGGCATGACCGTCAGCTTTGCCGGTCGCATCGACAGCGACTGGACGCCCTGCTTGACGGGAAGCCAAGCCGCTGGCCAATTGGCTGATGGCGCCGGAAGCGTCCCAGTCGGAGTATTTGCGCAATTCGGCTTTGGAATATTGGGCAATCAAACCGGCACCAACAGCGTGCTGCTCATTCAGTTTCCATGCGACTACCGGCTCGATGGCGATAGTGGTCAAACCCAGTTTGTTGATGTTGTGGCGCAATACGGAATTTTTTTCGTATTCGGTTGCAGAGCCGAAGGGAACGTACACGCCCAAACCCAAAGTTACATCGTCGCTGGCTTTGTACGCGCCATAAACGTGTGGAGCAACGGTGGTTTCGGTAATTTTGCCGCTGGTCGAGCCGCTGACATCGGCACCCGTGCGGAAGTGTTTTGCAGATTCTGCCTCATAATGAATGCTTGGGAAAACGATATTGGCGTTGACGGAAATTTGGCTGCTGTCGATTTTGCTCAAACCGGCCGGGTTGTAGAAAATGGTTGATGCATCGGCGGCTTCGGCGGCGGCGGCGTTGGCCGTGCCTTGTGCGTTAACGGATTGTGTGCCGAAGTGGTAGCCGGAGGCTTGGACGGCGGTAGATAACAGTGCTGCGCTTAAAATAAATGCTGTTTTTTTCAGATTGAAATGAATCATTTTGGTTTACCGTGAAAGTAGCGGACAAAGAAAAAGGCCGTCTGAAACGTCCTTTATTGATTTAGTATAGGCACTCAATTCTATACTACATCATTATTTTTGCCTAATCTTTTCTTTTTTTACACAAAAAAAGCAGGCTAAAACAGCCTGCTTTTCCAATCATCGGATCACTGCAATTATTTAACCTGCAACACTTCCAGCGTATTGGTCGAACCGGATTCGCGCATTTGCGAACCGCTGGTGATAATGTATTGGTCGCCGCTTTGGAGGATTTTGTGTTCTACCAACATGGCTTCCACTTCGTTCAGCGCGGTATCGTGATCGGTACTGGTTGCCAAAATCAACGGACGTACACCGCGGTACATCGCCATGCGGCGTTGCGCTGAAACACTCGGCGTCAGGGCAAAAATCGGCAGGGTGATGTTGTGGCGGCTGACTTCGAAGGCGGTTGAACCGCTTTCAGTCAGGGCAACGATGGCTTTGGCGTGAACTGCTCGCGCCACGCTGACTGCACCGCCGGCAATCGCCAAGTTGGTGCTGACGGCTTCGGGATACTCGACCTGTTCGGCAACGCCGTTGAGCGAATCTTGTTCTTTTTCCGCAGCCGCACAAATAATCGCCATTTGGCTGACGGTTTCAAACGGATACGCGCCGACGGCGGTTTCGGCGGAACACATCACCGCATCGGTACCGTCCAATACCGCGTTAGCCACGTCGCTGACTTCCGCGCGGGTCGGTACGGGGTTGGTAATCATCGATTCCATCATTTGAGTTGCCGTAATACTGAAGCGGCGCAACTCACGGGCGCGGCGGATCATGCGTTTTTGTAGGGCAGGTACGGCGGCATGGCCGACTTCCACTGCCAAGTCGCCGCGGGCAACCATAATACCATCGCTGGCAAGGATGATTTCGTCCAGGTTTTCAATGGCTTCTACGCGCTCGATTTTGGAAACCAAACCGGGGCGTACGGCAGTGCTGCCTTTCATTTCTTCTTCGACTTTGGCGCGTGCGATGTGCAAATCTTCAGCAGATTTCACAAAGCTGATGGCCAAGTAGTCGCAACCGATGGCAATTGCCGTTTTCAGGTCGCGGAAGTCTTTTTCGGTCAACGCGCCGGCAGACAGGCCGCCGCCGCGTTTGTTGATACCTTTGTTGCTTTTCAGCACATGGCTGTTTTCTACCCTTGTAATAATCTTACTTCCTTCAACCGCTTCAACGGTCAAAGTCAACAGGCCGTCGTCCAGCCACAAAACATCGCCGGCAGCGACGTCATTCGGCAAATCACGGTAGTCCAAACCCACCGCTTCGCGTGTACCTTCGCCTTCAAGTGCGGCATCCAAAATCAAAGTTTCATCTTTATTCAACTCGATGCTGCCGCCGGCAATTTTACCGACACGGATTTTAGGCCCTTGCAAGTCGGCAAGAATGGCGATTTCCTGACCCGCACGTTTCGCGGCTTCGCGTACGATACGGGCATTTTCTTCATGAAACTCCGGCGTACCATGGCTGAAATTGAAACGGACGACATTAAGGCCGCCGACACGGATCATGTCTTCCAACAATTGTACATTGTTGCTGCCCGGACCCAGTGTGGCAACAATTTTGGTATTGTGGCTGATACGGGTTAAATCACGTTGCAATTGGCTCATGTAAACGTCCTTTCCTGTTGATTTCACGTTTGATAATGAAGAGGATTGTACTCTTAATGCAATAATGTTGGCGTAAAATTACATCATTTTCTGACTTAAACTAAATTTATTTTTGCATTAACCTACTTTCCTATCGGATACAATATACCCTCACGTCGTCATGTTTAATTTTCAGACGACCTCACTCATCCGAATAGAATACTGAAATATCCGACCGATCCATGAAACGTTTTCTGACTCCTCTGCCCATCGGCATCGTTTTGGCCGACCTGATATACGGTTTCGTCCTGAATGTGATGCAAGGCTTAAACTTGCAACAAACTGCATCCAACCAGTCCGGCACGCTTTCCGTTACGCCCGACATCGCCTTCAACAGCCTGCAAATTGTCGCCAACGGCGGCATGGTCTGCATTATCGGCTTCGGCTTGATTGTCTTGTTCCAACTCAACCGCGCCGTATTGCGCCAACAAATTCTGCCCATCGGCATTTTCCGAACCCTCGGCCTGTTGGCCGTTTTGGCATTCAGCATTTCGTCTTTGTGGGAATGGTTGCATGCCGCTTTGTCGCTGCTTTCCGGCCGCAATGTTTTAAACTTCAGCAACCCGCGTTATCTGGTTACCGCAGCCTGCATGCCCATTATTGCTTTCTTGTGCATCTTGCGCCTGTACAATTGGTATCGCCTGCATCGGACTGTTGCCACCGACGATGCCTCCGCTACCCTCTAATCAAGCTGCAAAAAGGCCGTCTGAAACAGAAAAACCTATTTCAGACGGCCTTGTCATTGTATATCTCAACGTTGATGGCTGGTTTCTACACCTGCCTTAATCTCACCATACATTTGCGAGCTGCCTCCGCTGCCTGATGCGCAGGCCGCCAAGCTCAGTGTCAAAACAGCCGCGGTCAAAATCTTCAACATTGATTTCTCTCTTTCCACAAAAATTATTTCGGATCGCAACGGAAATGGTACGCACAAATTTCAAATCCGTTTTTGAAGTAGAGACGATGCGCACCTGCACGGTCATGGTTCACATGGACATTCAGATGGATTTTGGTCGCACCCGTTTCCGCACCGATTTTACGTACTTCTTCCAACAAGCGTGAAGCATAACCTTTTTGGCGGCATTGCGGCATGGTTACGAGATCATCAATATGGATATGGTAACCACTGGCCAAGTTATGTGCAGTATGGAAACCGCATACGGCCACAGCATTTTGTTTGCCTTCTTCAAAAATACCCAACAGGCGGTAGCCGGTTTTGCGCTGGTGCTCGTTGATTTGTTCGACGAAACGGTGAATATCAGTCAAAGAAGAACGCAAAATGCTCAGTGCCGCAAAAGCAGTCGCGGTTTCTTCCGGCGGAATTTCACGCAATACGCCGACCACAGGAGCGGCAGCTTGAGGCTCAGGCTGCGCATTGGCCGCCTCCGCACGCTCGGCGGCATGTTTTTCTTCAATCGCCTGCGCCAACAAAACGCGCTCGACCGGCACTTCGCCCTGCTGTTTGCTCTCTTGCTCTTTAAGCAAGGCTTTGCAGTCAATCACGCGCAAATCATTATCCGCCGCAAAGTCCATCAAGAAACGGAACATTTGCGGATTGTCTTCTTCCAGTTTTTTATCGACTGCCACACAACGGACATTGTCCACCAAAATCGGACGCACCCAATTCGAATAGGAAAGGCGGTTGTCTTTAGTAAAGGAAGACAAAATACCGCACAGGCGCTCCGCCCAGTCGCTTGGTCGGAAAATCTTGCCTTTGCTGGTCGTACCATGGATCACAACTTCATAAGGATTACACACTAACATAAGCAGCTTCCTGAGAGTAAATGGCTGAAGGAATATTTCGCCAGTGCCAACATCAGAAAAAGTTCCGATACATAGCAACAGATTATTGAAAAAATATCAGTAAGGTTTTGAAATACGACAATGATGAGACGGCTTGCCGATCCTGACAATCCGTTTCGAATTCTTTGATTATTATACCCGATACGCCTCTTTTTCTTCAAAAATCATTTGAAAAATAACAACAGGCCGTCTGAAAACAAGTATTTCGGTTTCAGACGGCCTGCATATTTTGAATATCAATACAACAATTTCTTGCGGGGCTTTTGCTCGCCATTGGATTTAATTTCTGACAAATTGAAATTCAATATGCTCAAATCCAAGACGCTTTCAGAAGTGCATTGATCGCCAAAGGCATTTTCATAAGTGGCCTTCAGTTTCAACACGCCGCCAAATGTCTGGTCCGGCAATTCGGCAGCCAGCGCAAACATGCTTGCAAACACGCCGCCATACAATTCGCCCGATGCCAGCATATCCACGCCTCCTGAAAACATCTCCAAGCGCATAACTGCATCGGCAACCAGCTTGCTCGGCAAGTGATCCGGCAAAGCCTCAGCCTCAAAGCGCACATTCTTCGCCAAGCCCTTACCGCTATTGCGGACAACCAAAACCAATAAATCCGTTTGCCCGTCAGAACGCTGCAACGTCGCATGCAAAACCGGATGAATGCTCTCTTTTTGAATCAGCTGCTCACGGTGCAACATCTTGCTTTTAGCTTTGGATCGCGCAGATACGACGGCCCAAATCAACCAAACAAATGCAACGGCAGAAATGGCTGTAACCAAAAGGGGAAGATTGGTCAAATAGGCTTGCTGATTAAACCAAACTTGTGCGGCTAAAAATCCGGCAAAGAAAATCAAGACGTATAAAATTGGGGCAAACCGGCTTTGTATGGATGAGTGCATAAGTTTTCCTACATTTCGTGTCGTGTTATAAAAAATAATACCTTTTGAGCAAATGATGTCATCAACTCAGAAGGCATTATTTTAACGTAATTTTAACGCAATTTGCTTAATATCTTGCTTTTTATGAAACTGATGTATCAAGCAGACAACTCAAACCGCACAGCTGTGTTTTCAGACGGCCTGAGATTTTTATCAGGCTTCGGCAACCGAATCACGCGAGAAGGTTTTTTCGCAATAATGGCATTTCAAACGCGTCTGACCATTATGTGAACGGACATAAAAACGGCTGATGACCGGCTCTCCATGACTGGCACAATTGGTATTCGGGCAGCGGAATACTTCCGAAATTTCGTCCGGCAATGACAAATGCTGTTTGTCGATCACTTTAAACTGATCAATTTTGTTTACCACTGCTTCAGGGGCAAATAAAGCCAAACGGTTGGCCGCATTGGCATCCAACCATACGCCGCTGACTTTGATAATGTCTTTGCTTCCCTGCGTTTTGCTGGGCAAATTAAAGCCGACCGTAACCGCACTGCCATAATGCAGCAACTTAAACTGCCTTAAAATAGCCAAGCCTTTACCGGCAGGAATATGGTCAATTACCGTACCTTGTTCGATCGCTTCAACGCTGAGTTTTGAGTTTTCCATCTTTCGCTCCTTAAACTTCTTCGTTCAATACCAAAGACAAAATCGCCATCCGTGCATACATGCCGTTGGTTGCCTGTTCAAAATAATAGGCATGAGGCGTTTTATCCACATCCGGATGAATTTCATCTACCCTCGGTAAAGGATGCAAGACACGCAAATTGGGTTTGGCGTTTGCCAACATCGGCGCATCAAGATTGAATTTACCCTGAATTTTGGCAAATTCCTGCTCATCAAAACGTTCGCGCTGAACGCGGGTCATGTACAAAATATCCGCCCATTCGACCGCTTCTTCCAAACTGGACAAAACTTGGTAAGGGCAACCGGCCTCCTCCAGCTCTTCAGTAATATAGTCCGGCATCGCCAAGCTGGGAGGGGATACAAATGCAAACTCACAACCCCAACGCTTCAATGCCTGACACAATGAGTGTACCGTACGGCCATATTTCAAATCACCGGCCATCGCAATCTTCAAATTGCTCAAACTACCTTGTGTTTCATAAATCGTTACCAAATCCAAAAGCGTCTGGCTCGGATGTTGGTTGGTACCATCGCCGGCATTAATCACAGGTACGCTCGAAAACTCGGCCGCCACACGGGCCGCACCGTCTTTAGGGTGTCGCTGAATAATCGCATCCGTATAGCTGGAAATAATCCTCGCAGTATCTGCAAGCGTTTCACCCTTTTTCGCGCTGGTATTGGCACCATCGGAAAAACCGATAACTTTTCCACCCAAACGCTGTACCGCCGTTTCAAAAGACAAACGCGTACGGGTGGACGGTTCAAAAAAGCACGAACCAATCAATTTGCCTTCAAGCAAATCTTCACGAGGCTGCTTTTTCAACTTCAAGGCCGTCTGAAGCAGTAATTCGAGCTGCTCCGTCGTCAAATCTGAAATTGAAATAATATGTTGCCGATAAAGCGGATTAGGCATGACCATTCCTTCCCATAAAAAAGCCCGCAACAGGCGGGCGTTTCAAGCAAACCGATTCCATCGTTGTCCGGCATGATTCCCACCGGACAGTCTCAACCATGTTTCTACCACACCCATGAAATCCCCCGCATTATCTCATATTTAACAGACGGCCGCTTCTTTCAAGTTTTCAGACGGCCTGAGGCATTTACAAAATAGTCCCGTACTCAACAACAGAAACCCAAACACAGGGATTCAATTGTTTTCAGTTATTACCCAATAAAAGCCCCCACTGGTCCAAACTCTCATTACCACTGCCCATACAAAGCCGCCCGTCAACCCGAACCGGCAAACGGTTCAGCCTCGGGGCGGCGTATACGGCAGTTAACCGTCAGACTTATTTTTTCACGGCAGGCTGGGCGACCTTAGGCGCAGCAGAAGAAACCGTCGCCTCCGCCTTTAACTTGTTCAGCACCGCATCACCGATACCCTTCACGTTTTTCAGCTCCTCCACCGATTTGAACGCACCGTTCTTCTGACGGTATTCCACAATTGATTTCGCCTTAGCCGGGCCGATACCCGGCAAGGCCTCCAGTTCGGCAGAAGATGCGGTATTGATGTTCACGGCGGCCAAAGAGAATGCTGCACAGACGGCGGCAAATGCACCAAATAAAAATTTCTTCATCAGATTTTTTTCCATAACATATTTGATTGAATCAGTCAGGAAGTCTACCGAATGGTTTTACGGTATTATGTAGCAGTTGCAAAAAGTCTGAAAATTGACTAATTTACTGCATAAATTTGAAATACAAAATTATTTAATGGAAGTGGAAACAAAAATAGCGGTATTTCTACTGCTATTTAAATTTACAAGGATTGATAAGTATAATTCTTTTCCTGCTGTAATCCTAAAAGAAATACTTCATGTGGTGTTGCAATATCATAATTAGAATCAGTAAAAGAAAATTTAGAATTTAATTCATTACTCATTTTATCCTGTTCTAGATCGATTGTTTTAGAAAGCAAGTATTCTAAATCTTGTTGTGTATAGCTCATTATTACCCCTTTTCCTCAATGGATTTAGGTCTTCTGTAACCAAAAACTATAAGAATTTCCTGAGAAAACATTCTCATAAACTCTCTCAAACTATCTCTTAATTGTTCACAATCGTTACACATTTCAATGTTGTCACTAAAGTCATCAATTTTTATATTTAGCTCTTCTGTAAGAGTCTTTATACCAATATAACGACCATGAGAATGCCACCGCTTATTATCACCAAGTTTTTCAGCTATATCTCTAGCACGAGCCTCTTTATCTCCTTGAGTTACATCTTCCCTTGATGTTTCCTTTTTAGTCCAATCTTTAAATTTATATTTTACTAACCAAGTTTTTAATAGTGCTTTGGATAACTCGGCAGCCTGTTCATATGATCTAATAGTACCTAAATTCTGATTTTTTAACAACATTAACTCAGCTTGCGTTAGACTACCTTCTTTAGATTTACGTACAAATTCATCTATTTTATCCAGAAAACCTAAAGCTGGAACCCATCTTCCTTCTGGAGTTGGTACTTGTGGATCTATAGGACCTAGAGATGAAGCATAATTCATGTAAATTTTATCACCTGACATTGCCCAAATAGTTCCAGCAGACATTGCTTGATCTAAGATTACAAAATAAACCTCATCATAGAAATATCTAGTTATTTCAACCATTTTTTCTACAGCACTGGCACTACCACCATTTGTAGATAAAAATACCACTAGAGTTGATATCCCATTACTTTTAGCTGTTCTACCATTTTCCTGAACTCTAGTTTTCCAGTAATCTATACTAGACTCATTAATACTTCCCATGTAAGAGATTATATCGCACTCTTTAAAGTATTTTTCGGCAAAGCTACCTAATTGCCAAGCAATAAAGCTAACTGATTGATTACTTAATGTACTCATTACGAAAATGTTTCTATAAAAATTTTTATTGAATTTTAATCGAAAAAGTAGGGATAATCAATTAAACAACATTTGTGGAACAGAAATATAACTGGATATCTACTACTAATTTTATTCTTATTCCAACGGCTTTAACCGCCAAAATCTAAACCCATTTTAGACATTCCCCTTTTACGTAACTTCACCAGTATACGATTCACCACATTATAATGCTCATCCGCCATATCAACAAACTGCGGCATTCCTACCAACTCCAAAGTTTTCTCAGCAATTTCCGCACAAAACATCCGATCTGGATTTTTACGTAGGGCTTGCGTAACTAATCGCATTGTAATCAAAGGTTGGTTCTTTGTTCTTTTAGCTTTAATAGACGTTCGAGCAATTCGTGTTTAGCAGCTTTTGTGCCATAATGGAAAGTCCCTATTGAGTTAAAATTCCAATAGGGATTTTAAGATTCTTAATCGGTTAAATCTTTGTGCAACTGCTACATAATACCGTGGTTCTACTCCACTCTGTAAACACTGTTACATATACGGATAGGGCAACAGCCCATGCCCATATAAATGCATACGACATAATAACGCAAATAACGTTCGATTTCAAACATTCCAAACGGTTAACCGTAACTTTCGGTACTTTTGTTCAAGAATAACAACAGGGTAACCATACATAATTCAAATAC
>NZ_POXL01000007.1:0-147831 GCF_003044645.1 Neisseria subflava | reverse complement strand
CCCGCTACCAAAGCAACCGAAATCCCCACCACCGACCGCCACAGCGAAATCCCGATTTCGTTTTCCTGAAAATGTTTCAATAAATCTAATGACTTTTGAAACACTTCCACCGGAGCAGGCAGCATAAACTCGCCAAATACGGCGCTGCCCCATGCCCACAACGCCACCACCACCATTGCCACGCTCAAACCGGCAAAGCCGCTCCAAAGGTAGTCGATGATGTAAAACACCGCAGGCTGCGGTTTGCGGATTTTATCGGTTTTAATCATGGTTTGGGTGTTGTTTTGTCGTTATGTTTTGGCAAGGATAGGCCATCTGAAAAAAAGTAGGTCGGATACTCGTATCCGACAGCCCCCGTTTAGCCGAAATGTCGGATTCAAGAATCCGACCTACGCTGCTGGGAATTGATTTAACCTACGCAGCGGATAATGCTCTGAGGTCGTCTGAAAATAGAAGATTGAATACTTGCAACTATTCTACACTTTCAGACGGCCTTTCTCCCATTTTAAGCCAAGAAAAACCCATTATCAGGCAGCTTGCCGCCCAAAAGTTTCGGGTTGAACTGCATCAGGATTTCGTAAAACTTCAAAATCTCGTTCTTCACTTCGCTGCCTTTGGTTACCGTCAGCCGCGCGCCGTCCAAGCCCATGACTAGGGCGGGTTCGGGGGCGGGGAGATAGTTTTTACCGATTTTCGCCGCGCTTTGGCGGTTGGCGAGTATCCAGTTGAGCGCGTTTTTCAAATCCTGATGGAAGAGGTCGAACTGCGCTTTGTGTGCGTGGAAATATTCTTCGTTGGCGATGATGCCTGCCATCGGAATCAGCGGTTTGGTGTCAAACGCCTGTCCCCATGCTTTCACCAAATCAAAGCCGCGCACGACGTTTACGCCCATGGTTTTGCCTTTCAGTAGGCTGGCGGTTGCCATCGGTTCAGGCAGGATGGCGGCGTGGTAGTCCTTGCTTAAAAACAGTCCGACTGCTTCGGGCGGCGTGGCGGTGTAAGTGATGCCGACTTTGTGTACGTCGATTTTCAGTTTTTTCAACAAGGCTTGCAGCACGATGTCGGGCATATCGTTTTTAAACGGCACAAGGATTTTTTTACCGACCAAATCCTGCGGCGAGGCAATCGCGCTGCCTTTGCACATCAGCTGCGTGATGCCGTTGGTCAAAATATTCACCATGCCGACTTTCTGCCCTTGGTTGCGCAGGTTCACGCCGACATTGCTCGGGCTCATCATTACTTTAAATTGTCCGCTTGCTACGCCTGCACGCAGTTGGTCGGGCGAACGCCAGATTTTCAGCGATACATCTGCCTGTTTCGCCAGCTTGCCCTGTAACGCCGCTACTGCAATGGTAACGCTGGGCATTGCCGGTGCGCCGTATACGGTAAATTGTTCTTTACCAGCTGCCAACAATGAAGGCGAAACGCCTGCGGCTGCCAGCGCGGCGGTCATTTTTAAGAAATCGCGTCTTTTCATATCCATTTTTTATCTCCTAATTCTTAATAAGCCAGTGTAGGCATTCTTTCAGACGGCCTGGTTTTAAAAAGCCGCATGCAAACTCAACCAATATGTCCTGCCCGGTGCATACACTACACTGGGCGACAGGGCGAGGACGTGGTCGCCGCTGATGTGTTCGGCGTATTTTTTGTTGAACACGTTGTTCACGCCCAAGCGCAAGCCGTATTTGTCTTTGATGTTTACGCCTGCATACACGTCGGCAACAGTAAAGCCTTTGGCGGCTTCGCGTTTATCTATGCCCAGACCGCTTGCCGCGTCAAAATCGCCGCGCGTTTGTTTGGCGACAAAGCGTGTTGCCGCGCCGATGTTGTAGCTGCCGTGGGCAAAGTAGTTTTTGTAGTCGGCTTGAACGGCGGCTTCAAACGGACGGATTTGATAGAGCGGCCTGCCGTCGGTTTCGTTGTGTCCGTAGTTGTAGGCGGCTTTGATGCCAGCCGCCCAATGCGGATTGAAGTTGTAACGCGCGTAGGCCTGCGCGGTGAATAGGCGCGCATCGATATTGCGTGTGATGATGCCGCCGCCTTTGGAAGCAGTGCCGCTTTGTCCGCGTGCGCGGTCGAAAATAATCAGGTCTTTGACTTTATCTGCCACAAGCGTGCCGCCCACGTTCCAGCCCGCGCCTGCCAGCGAGTTCATGTAGCCGTTGTAGTAGTCGTTGCGGCTGTCGGCGGTGAGTTTGATGCGGTTGTGTTTTTCGGTTTTCAGAAGGGGATTGCCTGCGATGGCGGCGGCTGGATTTTGATTCATCAGCGCGCCGTTCATGCGGTTTTGCACGATGGCGGCAAGCGAGTTGAAGCGTTCGGTGTTGTCGCCGATGCGTTCTAAGTGAGCAAGGGAAACGCTGTATTTTTGCGTTTCAGACGGAGTGAAATCGTATTTGAGTTCGCCTGAGAAGGCATGACGGCGCACTTTGCCGTTGAAGTCGTAGCCGTAATGGGTTTTCCAGATTTGTTGTGATGAGGCGAAGGCAAGGTTGCGGTTCATCGGATGGGCGGGTTGCGCCGTATTTTTGCGAACGTCCGCTTCGTTGAGCTCGTAGCTTAAACCCAAGCCCAGTTTGTGTCGGTCGTCAAACTTGTAAGACAGGGTATCGGCAATGCGCCAGCGGTCGATGTGCACATCGGCGAAACGGTAGCCGTTGAGGAAATCGCGCATGGCGGTGTGGGCGTTGCGTTCGCCGTTTTGGCTGTCGTTGCGGTAGCTGACGGCGGAGGTGTTGTGGAATTTGCCGAAATCCGCATCGTGTTTGAGCGAGAAGTCGTACACTTTGCGGTCAAGCTCTACGAATACTTGCTGCGGCGTGTTGTTTTGACGCAGGGAGTAATTGTCGGCGTGGCGTTTGAGTTTGATAATGCCTGCTTCTGCGCTGACCGTATTGCTCAAATCGGCATTGCCCCAACGCGCGTTGAGTTTGGCGATGTGGCGTTCGGTATCCAATGCGTCGTTGACGAACTGCGGCTGGCGGTCGTTGTTGATGTCGTCGTGTAGGTAGGTGAGGCGGTATTCCTGATTTTCAGACGGCACGAAACCGAGTACCAAAGCCTGATTGAAACGGCTGTATTTCCAATCGGTCTGATTGCCGCCGCCGTCTTTATAGCCGTTGGCCTTGGTGTGATTGAGGTTGGCCACGCCGTACACTTTTGCTCCACGCGCTTGCGCGGTAACGGAGTTGTAAAAGCTTTTGCCGTAAAAGCCGCTGTTTGCTTTCAACGGACGGAAGGCTTGGTCTATGTTTTCGGTGACAAAGTAATGATCGCTGCGGTCGGTGCGGTCGAATTGGTTTTCAGGGAAATAGCCTTGTGCAGCGGTCGGTGCAATCGGTTTGGGAGGGGAGAAGGTTTTGACAGGCTGGATTTCGTCAGGGTCTGCCAAGGTTTCGGCAAAGCCGTTTGCAGCGGCAAAACTGCTCATTAACAAGCAAATCAAATGGTTTTGTTTCATGATCTATATCCTGATAATCATTTTTATTTATTATGCTCTTAGAGAGAAACAAAGTAAAGAAACGATAAGGTATTTATTGTCGATAAATACCTAGCGCAAAATACAAATCGGCAAGGAGGAAAATTTTTAGAAGAGGGGAGCGGCGGCGCAGGTTGTATTTGCTCCGAAATCGGGTTTTATCTTCTATTAGTATTTCAGGTTAATAAAGCAAAAGGCCGTCTGAAAACCTCTCTCTTTTCAGACGGCCTTTTGCTGGGTATAATAAATTTACGAATCATTATTATTTCTGTTTAAATATAGGAGAAACGCATGAGCACCCGTACCGAACACGACACCATGGGCAATGTCGAAGTCCCGTCCGAAGCCTATTGGGGCGCGCAGACCCAGCGCAGCCGCAACAATTTCAAAATCGGCGGCGAAACCCTGCCGCAGCCGTTGATTTACGCTTTGGCGCTGGTAAAAAAAGCCGCCGCCGCCACCAATGTTTCCCTTGGCAGGATTAAGCCTGAACAGGCGGATTTGATTACGCAGGCGGCGGATGATGTGTTGAACGGCAAGCTTGACGGGCAGTTCCCATTGGTAGTGTGGCAGACCGGTTCCGGCACGCAGTCCAATATGAACATGAACGAAGTGTTGGCAAACCGCGCCAATGAAATTGCCGGTACGGGCTTGGCGGCGTATCAGCCCGTCCATCCCAACGACCATGTGAACCACGCGCAATCGACCAACGACGCGTTCCCGACCGCCATCCACGTCGCCGCTGCAATTGAAATCAACCGCCACCTTATTCCGGCGGTAAAAGCCTTGCGCGATACATTGGACAAAAAAGCCAAAGAATTCGCCCCTATCGTCAAAATCGGCCGCACCCACTTGCAAGACGCGACGCCGTTGACTTTGGGTCAAGAGTTTTCAGGCTACGTTTCCCAACTTGACCACGGCTTAGGTCGTCTGAACGACGCGCTCAAAGGTTTATACGAGCTCGCTTTGGGCGGCACGGCGGTCGGCACGGGTTTGAACAGCCATCCCGAATACGCCGAAAAAGCCGCCGCCAAACTCGCCGAATTGTCCGGCCTGCCGTTTGTCAGCGCGCCGAACAAATTTGAAGCCTTGGGCGGACGCGATGCCGCCGTTGCCGCTTCGGGCGCACTAAAAACGCTGGCGGCAAGCCTGAACAAAATCGCCAACGATATCCGCTGGTTGGCAAGCGGTCCGCGCTGCGGTCTGGGCGAAATCAAAATCCCCGAAAACGAGCCGGGTTCGTCCATCATGCCGGGCAAAGTCAACCCGACCCAATGCGAAGCGATGACCATGGTGTGCTGCCAAGTGTTCGGCAACGACGTCACCATCGGCATGGCGGGCGCGTCAGGCAATTTCGAGCTGAACGTCTATATGCCCGTTATCGCTTACAACCTCTTGCAATCTATCCGCCTCTTGGGCGATGCGTGCAACAGCTTCAACGAACACTGCGCCGTCGGCATCGAACCCGTGCCGGAAAAAATCGACTATTTCCTGCACCATTCCCTGATGTTGGTTACTGCGTTAAACCGTAAAATCGGCTATGAAAATGCCGCCAAAGTCGCCAAAACCGCCTATAAAAACGACAAATCGTTGCGCGAAACCGCCATCGAATTGGGCTTGCTGACAGGCGAAGAGTTTGACGAATTGGTCGTTCCTGCCGATATGGTTCATCCGCGTTAAGCTTTAATAATGAAACATGCCGTCTGAAAATGTTTTCAGACGGCATGTTTTTATGCTGCGGTTGTCTTTTTTTCGAATAGGGCAAAAATCATTGGCGTCAGATTGACGACCATTAGAAATATTATTGAGCTCAGAAATGTACGCCAGGCGTAATACCATGCCTCCGTTCTGTCTGCTTGGGGTAGGAGCGATGCAGTATAGCGGTTGTGTAGGGTTTTTGCGGTGTCATTGTTTTCCAAATAGTCCAACGAAAGTACCAATAATTTGCCCGTGTCTTTGTGTTGTAAGAATTTGGCATGTTCAACCCAGATGCCTGGCTTGGCGTGTTCGCATAAAGATTCAATGCCGACGCAAGAGGCCAAGCTGTTTTGGTTGTTTTGCAAAATCGACAGCTCGTTTTTTTCAGCCTGCATGGCTGCGGAGGAGATTTGATGAAGGTATACGCTCATGCCGTTGCTCTCTATTGCTTGAAAATCATGGAGCTGGCTGAATCCGCCATTTTCCCAGGCGACGAATACGGCATAGCATCCGCAGCACAGGCAGATCATGACCAATTTTAAGACAATGTTTTTCATCCTTGCTCCTTTTGTTTGAAGACGGCGGCAAAGTCAGGAGGCGTGTTTTCTCGTTTGAAGGTAAGTTTTAGGTTTTAGCTATTTTTATTGTGAGGTTGAGTGTAACACGGGTAATCAAAAGGCCGTCTGAAAATTTTCAGACGACCTTTTATTATGTGTTTAGATGGGTTTAAGCCAACAATTCACGCCAGCGTTTGACTTGGAAACGGACTTGTTCAGGCGCAGTACCGCCCAAGTGGTTGCGCGCGTTTAAGCTGCCTTCGGGTGTCAGCACGCTGTAAACATCGTCGGCAATCAAACCGCTGAAACCTTGTAGGACTTCAAGCGGCAATTCGCTCAAATCAACGCCTGTTTCATCGGCATGGCGCACGGCTTGGGCAACAACTTCGTGGCTGTCGCGGAAAGGCATGCCTTTTTTCACCAAGTAATCCGCCAAGTCGGTAGCCGTTGCAAAACCCTGCATTACGGCGGCACGCATATTGTTGGGTTTGACGGTCACGCCGCGCATCATGTCGGCGTAAATGCGCAGGGTGTCGATAAGCGTGTCGGCAGTATCAAACAGAGGCTCTTTGTCTTCCTGATTGTCTTTGTTGTATGCCAAAGGCTGCGATTTCATCAGGGTAACCAGGCCGATCAGGTGGCCAATCACGCGACCGGATTTGCCGCGCACGAGTTCGGGTACGTCGGGGTTTTTCTTTTGCGGCATGATGGACGAGCCGGTGCAGAAACGGTCGGCAATATCGATGAAGCCGAAACGCGGGCTCATCCACAAAATCAATTCTTCGGAAAGGCGGCTCAGGTGAACCATAATCAGAGAAGCGGCAGCCGTGAACTCAATGGCAAAATCGCGGTCAGATACGGCATCGAGCGAGTTTTGGCAGATTTGTTCAAAGCCCAACAGCTCGGCGGTAATTTCGCGTTGAATCGGGTAGGTGGTACCGGCAAGGGCTGCGGCGCCGAGCGGCATACGGTTGACGCGTTTGCGGCAGTCGGCCATGCGCTCGAAATCGCGGCCGAGCATTTCAACGTAGGCGAGCATGTGATGCCCGAAGCTGACCGGCTGGGCAACTTGCAGATGGGTAAAACCGGGCATAACGGTTTCTGCGTTTTGTTCCGCCAAATCAACCAAGGCCGTCTGAAGATTTTGAATCAGGCTTTGAATAACGGTAATTTGATCGCGCAGCCACAGGCGGATGTCGGTAGCGACTTGGTCGTTGCGGCTGCGGCCGGTGTGCAGGCGTTTGCCGGCGTCGCCGATTTTGTCGGTAAGGCGGCGTTCGATGTTCATGTGGACATCTTCCAAATCCAGCGACCAGGAAATCGTTCCTTCTTTGATTTCTGCTATAATCTCGGCCATGCCCTGACGGATGGCGGAGAGGTCGTCTTCGCTCAAAACGCCCGACTGTGTCAGCATTTGCGCGTGTGCTAGCGAGCCTTGGATGTCCCATTCTGCCAGTCGTTTGTCAAAATCAATCGAGCCGGTATATTTTTTGACCAGCTCGGAAACAGGTTCGTTAAAACGGCCTGACCAGGTTTTGTCCTTGCTCATATCAGCATCCTTAAAATATAAATAAAAAAACAGGGTCTACGTCTTCAATATAGCAGACCCGTCTATACATTATGAAAGAAAACGGTTGAAATCATGTCTATTATACGTCAAATAAACCAGAATTTCGCAGTGCCGGATTTGCGCAATTCCGCAACTCTGGTGCGCCTGCTCATTGTTTTGTTAATCAGTTTGTTTATCTTTCCGTTGATGACGGTATCGGGCGTGCCTTATCCGGAACAGATTTTCCAACATTTTTCATGGGCTTGCCCCGTCATCCTTTTAATTTTACTTAAAGTCTATTTCTTACAGGCATTTGCGCCGTCCCTGCTTCGCTCGCAGTACAGCGTTGTGGTTTCCTACGTCTCCAACCTGCTGATTTTCTTGTTTGTCGATTTAGTGATTTTGAAGACAGAGATTTGGCCGCTGATTCAACACTTCTTCTTGCTGACCTTTTTTTGTTTCAGTTTCATGTACATCGAAGCATCCCGTCGCAACAGCCTTGCGCCTTCCATTTCCGAAGCCAGATTGAGCGCGTTGACGGCGCGTATCCGTCCGCATTTCTTGTTTAACAGCCTGAATGCCGCCATCAGCTTAATCCGTCTGCGTCCGTATGATGCGGAAACTTTGCTGGAAAACCTGGCCAACCTGTTCCGCGCACAACTGCGCGACGGTAGTCAAAACAGCACCTTGGGGCAGGAAATCGAGTGGGCGCAGGAATATATTGCCATCGAGCAAATCCGCATGGGACATATGCGCGTACAGGTTATGTGGCAGCACCATGCGCCTGATGATGCGGAAACACCGCATCTGCTATTGCAACCGCTTTTGGAAAATGCCGTATTTCATGGTGTCGAATCCACCCACCGTCCAGGGATAATTACGGTATTAACAAAATTGGAAAAATCATCTATTTTCATCAGTATCGAAAATCCGTGCGGAACGGAGCCTAACGAAAATACCAAGCCGCATAAAGGCAATTCTATGGCTCTGCGCAATCTGAAAGAGCGCCTGACTCTGATGTATGACACCGACGCGAAAATCAGAAACATCCAATCAGACGGCCTGTTCCGCGTTGAAATCATATTGCCGTATCGTAAAAAATCAGCCGAAGTTTCCCGTCTGTTTGGCTAAAACGTATAGAAGAGGGCGGCTTTAGATAGGTTAGACTATTAACACATTAAATAAAATAGTTTAAATTTATTACATTCAGTAACATAACTGTTCCCATTTTTTGAAAACTGGTCTATGATGCTTAAAAGGATTGTTTACAATCTTTAATTGCAAATCATTTGCAACTGCCCAGAAGAAAAAACAGAAAAAGGAACAAAGAGATGTTAGAAGCCTATCGTAAAGCCGCCGCCGAGCGCGCCGCCCTTGGTATCCCCCCCCTTCCTCTGACTGCTCAGCAGACTGCTGATTTGGTTGAGCTGCTGAAAAATCCACCTGCCGGTGAAGGTGAGTTCTTGGTTGAGCTGTTGGCTCACCGCGTACCGCCCGGTGTGGACGATGCCGCCAAAGTTAAAGCCTCATTTTTGGCAGCCGTTGCCGAAGGCAGCGCATCCAGTCCGCTGATTTCCCCTGAGTATGCTACCGAGCTGTTGGGTACCATGCTTGGCGGTTACAACATTCATGCACTTATCGAACTCTTGGATAACGACAAACTTGCGCCTATCGCTGCAAATGGTCTGAAACACACTCTGCTGATGTTTGACTCTTTCCACGATGTTCAAGAAAAAGCCGAAAAAGGCAATAAATACGCGCAAGAAGTATTGCAATCTTGGGCAGATGCCGAATGGTTCACTTCTCGCGCCAAAGTTCCAGAAAAAATCACTGTTACCGTCTTCAAAGTCGATGGTGAAACCAATACAGACGACCTCTCTCCAGCGCCCGACGCATGGAGCCGTCCTGATATCCCTCTGCACGCGTTGGCGATGTTAAAAAACCCGCGCGATGGCATCACGCCTGACAAACCGGGCGAAGTCGGTCCAATTAAATTGTTGGAAGAACTCAAAGCTAAAGGCCATCCGGTTGCTTACGTTGGCGACGTGGTCGGTACCGGTTCTTCACGTAAATCTGCTACCAACTCTGTGATTTGGCATACAGGCGAAGATATTCCGTTCGTACCGAATAAGCGTTTCGGCGGTGTGTGCTTGGGTGGCAAAATTGCTCCTATTTTCTTCAATACTCAAGAAGACTCCGGCGCATTGCCGATTGAAGTCGATGTTTCCGCGCTGAAAATGGGCGATGTCGTCGATATCCTGCCTTATGAAGGCAAGATCGTGAAAAACGGCGAAACTGTTGCCGATTTTGAATTGAAATCACAAGTATTGCTGGATGAAGTACAAGCTGGTGGCCGTATTAACCTGATTATCGGTCGCGGCCTGACTGCCAAAGCGCGCGAAGCACTGAAATTGCCTGCTTCTACCGAGTTCCGTCTGCCTCAAGCGCCTGCCGAAAGCAAAGCCGGTTTCACATTGGCTCAAAAAATGGTTGGTCGTGCCTGCGGTTTGCCGGAAGGCAAAGGCGTGCGTCCGGGTACTTACTGCGAACCACGCATGACTACTGTCGGCTCGCAAGATACTACCGGTCCGATGACTCGCGACGAATTGAAAGACCTGGCTTGCTTGGGCTTCTCAGCAGATATGGTGATGCAGTCTTTCTGTCACACCGCTGCTTATCCAAAACCTGTCGATGTGAGAACCCATAAAGAATTGCCTGCCTTCATCTCTACCCGTGGTGGTGTATCCCTGCGTCCGGGCGATGGCGTGATTCACTCATGGCTCAACCGTCTGCTGTTGCCTGATACAGTCGGTACCGGCGGCGACAGCCACACCCGTTTCCCTATCGGTATTTCTTTCCCTGCCGGCTCCGGCTTGGTTGCTTTCGCAGCAGCTACTGGTGTAATGCCGCTCGATATGCCTGAGTCCGTATTGGTACGCTTCAGCGGCAAGCTGCAACCGGGCGTAACCCTGCGCGATTTGGTAAACGCCATTCCGCTTTACGCGATTAAACAAGGTCTGCTTACTGTTGCCAAAGCCGGTAAGAAAAACATCTTCTCCGGCCGCATCCTCGAAATCGAAGGCCTGCCTGATTTGAAAGTGGAACAAGCCTTTGAATTGACTGACGCGTCTGCCGAACGCTCCGCTGCTGGCTGTACTGTGAAGCTCAATAAAGAGCCGATTATCGAGTACATGAAATCCAACATTGTGTTGATGAAAAACATGATTGCCAACGGCTATCAAGATTCGCGCACTTTGGAACGCCGTATCAAAGCCATGGAAGCATGGTTGGCAAATCCTGAATTGCTCGAAGCGGATAAAGATGCCGAATACGCCGCCGTGATTGAAATCAACATGGACGACATTAAAGAGCCGATTATTGCTTGTCCGAACGACCCTGACGATGTGTGCTTCATGTCTGAACGCTCCGGCACCAAAATTGACGAAGTGTTCATCGGTTCTTGTATGACCAACATCGGTCACTTCCGCGCTGCTTCCAAACTCTTGGAAGGTAAGAGCGATATCCCCGTACGCCTGTGGGTAGCGCCTCCAACCAAAATGGATGCGAAAGAGTTGTCTGACGAAGGCCACTACGGCGTACTCGGCCGTGCAGGCGCGCGTATGGAAATGCCGGGTTGCTCATTGTGTATGGGTAACCAAGCACAAGTACACGAAGGCGCGACTGTAATGTCCACTTCTACCCGTAACTTCCCGAACCGCTTGGGTAAAAACACCTTCGTTTACCTCGGCTCGGCTGAGTTGGCGGCGATCTGCTCCAAACTGGGTAAAATCCCGACTGTTGAAGAATACCAAGCCAATATCGGTATCATCAACGAGCAGGGTGACCAAATCTACCGTTACATGAACTTCAACGAAATCGACAGCTACAACGAAGTAGCCGAGAAAGTGAATGTTTAATATAGCAAGGTAAACCGATTTTCAGACGGCCTTAAATAATAAAGGCCGTCTGAAACGGAAAAAAAGGACGTGTTCATCACGTCCTTTTTATTTTTAGTTTAATAAAAGGCCGTCTGAAAGATAAGTTTCAGACGGCCTTTGTTAGGATAAATAATCAGAAAACCGATTAATCAGCGTTGTTTACTTTACGCCAAAACCAGGTTGGAGCAGGGCGCAAGGCTGACGCTCGTGACGGCTGCGGCGTGTTCTGCCGGCAATTTTGCCGCAGACAATACCCGGATCGTTTTTCTCTTCTACTTTTTTCGAGTTTTTGTCTGACTTGCTCGCGTATTCGTTGCGTTTGTTTCTATCATCGCGCCGAGAGCGACTGTCGTTGTGCTGAACCGGTTGTGCTTCGGCTTCATCTTGATTGTCGTTGCCCCACCAATGCGGCTCAAAGCCTTCGATGCGTTCCACATTCAAATCGCTGCCGGTCAGCTCTTTAATGGATTCAAACATTTTCTGTTCGGTTTTATCCATCAAGGAAATGGCAACGCCGTCAGCACCGGCCCGGCCGGTGCGTCCGATGCGGTGGACGTAGTCTTCAGGTTGGGTTGGCAGCTCGTAGTTGATGACGAAAGGCAACTCGGTAATATCCAGACCGCGTGCGGCAACGTCGGTGGCCACCAAAACGCGTAATGTACCTTCTTTAAAGGCATTAAGGGTTTCCAGTCGGCTTTGTTGGGATTTGTCGCCGTGGATGGATTGGGCGGCAATGTTGCGGCGGACGAGGTCGCGGGTAACTTGATCGACGCTTTGTTTGGTTTTGCAGAATACAATGACTTGATTCATATGCAAATCAACAATCAGACGTTCGAGCAGGTTGCGTTTTTTGAGCGCATCAACGGCAATGATGTGTTGCTCGACATTGGCGTTGGTGGCGTTTTGCGCGGCCACCTCGACCATTTCAGGCGTGTGCATAAAATCTTGCGCAAGCTTGCGGATAGGCGGTGAGAAAGTGGCGGAAAAAAGCAGGGTTTGTCGCTGTTTGGGCAACATCTGCATGATTTTACGGATATCGTCGATGAAACCCATATCAAGCATACGGTCGGCTTCATCGAGTACAACGATTTCAACTTTGTTTAAATTGATGTTTTTTTGTTTGACGTGGTCGAGCAGTCGGCCAACCGTGGCAACAACGATTTCACAACCGGCGCGCAAGTCGGCAGTTTGTTTGTCCATATTGATGCCGCCGAAGAGGACGGTATGGCGCAAAGGAAGATTTTTAATGTATGCCTGTACGTTTTGATCGATTTGATCGGCCAGTTCGCGGGTCGGGGTCAATACCAACATGCGGACAGGGTGCATGGCAGGGGAGGTGCTGGATGTGGCGTAGCGTTTCAGGCGTTCGAGGCTGGGTAGCATAAAGGCGGCGGTTTTACCTGTGCCGGTTTGTGCTGCGGCCAAAAGGTCGTGTCCTGCCAAGGCTTTAGGAATCGCTGCGGCTTGGATAGGCGTCGGGTTTTCATACCCTTGATCGGTCAGGGCAGAGACTAATTCGCTGCCTAAACCGAGTGAAGAGAAAGGATTCATGATGGTGGCTTTCTGTTCAGACGGCCTTTTGAATGGTGAGGCCGTCTGAAAAATCTGATTCTGAAATGGATAAACCGCAGTATGATTTTGATTCTGCGGTTTGAAAAAAATGGGGAGCGGAATAATCCGTCAAGTAGCCCATTATGCCATAAAAAGAGGGACTCCCCAAATGATGGTTGCGGCTAGGATTGACCAAGTTTTGATATTTTTACAGTTCAAAAACAGAAAAATTTACTGGCTTGCAAGGTTTTGAGTTTATTGAAGATTAAGCATTTGTCTTAACTTTAATAGAATTAATTTATCAAAAACTTACCGGCTAAAATGAAACTAAATTGTACTCACGTACTCAATATTGAGGTGCAGAGCTTGTTTTGTAGCCTGTATCTCCCGTTTAACGGTAAACCATAAAATCAAAATTTAGGAATATACAATTATGAAAACTTTATTGATTGCTCTTGCAACCGGTAGCCTGATGTTGGCAGCTTGTTCTTCTTCCAAACCTGCTGAAGAAGCGGCAGCGCCACGCGTCACTGTTGAAGAAGCAATGACCCAATGCCAACAGGCATCTGGTGAAAATGCTGACCGCGCTGTGTTTGATGCCTGCATGAAAGACAAAGGCTATCAACGTACCGCTGAATCAGCTGCTTCCGAGCCTGCTGCCTCTGAACCGGTAGCAGCGCCTGAGGCTGTTGCTCCTGAAGCTGCCGCATCCGAGCCTGCTGCTAAAGCTGCTCCTGCAAAAAAAGCTGCTAAAAAAGCAAAAAAATAAGCTTCATAAAATTCAAGGAAGTCACTCTCATCAATACTCCGGATGAAGACAGACTTAGAGCAACTTGAAAACAAAGGCCGTCTGAATATGTTTCAGACGGCCTTTGTTTTTTCATGTATAAGACCATTAATCAAAGATATGCTTTTGGTTTTATTAAAAAATAAAAAAAAGACGTGTAACGGGTACACGTCTTTTTTAGAGAATGTCCTTATTACTTATATTCGCTGCCGTCTTCACGGAAAAGTTTTGGCTGTTCGCCTTTTTCCACGACCTCTTTATTGATGACGACTTTGGCTACGTCTTTCAAATCAGGCAGGGCATACATGGTGTCCAAGAGGCAGCGTTCAACGATAGAGCGCAGGCCGCGCGCACCGGTTTTGCGTTCCATAGCCAGTTTGGCGATGCTGCGCAAGGCATCTTCTTCAAACTCAAGGCCGACATCTTCCATTTCAAACAAGGTTTGGTATTGTTTGACCAAGGCATTTTTCGGTTCGGTCAAAATGTTGACCAAAGCATCTTCGTCCAATTCTGCCAATGTGGCAATCACGGGCAGACGGCCGATAAGCTCAGGGATCAAACCAAATTTAATCAAATCTTCAGGCTCGACTGTTTCAAACAGGGCTGAAATATCGGCGTTTTCATCTTTGCTGTGTACCGCGGCACCAAAGCCGATACCGCCTTTTTCAGTACGTTGGCGGATGACTTTTTCCAAGCCGGCAAATGCACCGCCGCAGATAAAGAGGATGTTGGTGGTATCAACGTTGATGAATTCTTGGTTCGGATGTTTGCGGCCGCCTTGAGGGGGAACGCTGGCTACCGTGCCTTCAATCAGTTTCAGCAGGGCTTGTTGCACACCTTCGCCGGATACGTCGCGCGTGATGGACGGATTGTCGCTTTTGCGTGAAATTTTATCGATTTCATCGATATAAACGATGCCGCGCTGGGCTTTTTCAACATCAAAATCACATTTGCCCAAAAGTTTGGTAATGATTTGTTCGACGTCTTCACCGACATAACCGGCTTCGGTCAAAGTTGTGGCATCCGCCATGACAAAAGGTACATCCAGTTTGCGCGCCAAAGATTGCGCCAACAGGGTTTTACCTGAGCCGGTAGGGCCGATGAGCAGGATGTTGGATTTGGACAATTCAACCTTGCCCTCTGCTTTTGGATGGCGCAGGCGTTTGTAGTGGTTGTAAACCGATACTGCCAATGCTTTTTTTGCGTGTTCCTGACCGATAACGTGGTCGTTGAGGTTGGCAACGATTTCGGCCGGGGTAGGCAGTTTTTTCTCGGTGTTTTCTTCTTTTGCTTTGGCAAGCTCGTTTTCAATTTCGCCGGATTCGTTGTCTTGCAGCATCATGCCGCAAGTTTCTACACATTCGTTGCAGATGAAGGCGTGTTCGCCTTCGATCAGATTTTTAACGTCGTTTTCGGACTTCCCGCAGAATGAACAGGTGCGTTTTTCTTCAGACATAATAATTTCTTCGTATGGTTGTATAGAGGCTGTGTTGTAAAGGGGGAACAGATATTTCGGGCGTATTGCCGAATTGAGGGAATGCCTCTGACAAAGGAGCCTAAGTATAATGACTATCTTGTGTTTTTTCAAATCAGAGCAGGCATTGTGCTGTATCGTCTAAGAAACAGATGCGGGCGCTGGATTTGAATATCTCGCAAACAAACGCAAAGTTTTCTCAACTCGCTTTACAATTAGCGAAAAATTTAACAGAATGTTGAATTAAATGTATTTTTTTTGAATTGGCAGATATGAAATTCTATAAAACTTTAGGAATGGTATGGACAGGTGTGGCATTGGCCTTTGCTTCTGCGCCTGCCGTTGCCGATGATATGGATGTATTGGGACAATTTTTGGAGCAAAATTTCCCAGTGCAAAATGACCCGATGGAAGCTTTTGCGTTGAGTCATGCCGACCAAGTCGAAGCTCAAGCCGCTTTGGCAGGTCCTCTGCTTTCTTCGCAATCTGCTTTGATTTTCAATAATAAAACCGGTGAAGTGCTGTATCAGAAAAACCCTGATCGTGTCATGCCGATTGCTTCTATTTCCAAATTGATGAGCGCGATGGTGGTGTTGGATGCGCATCTGGATATGAACGAGCCGATTACGATTACCGAGGCTGAAATCGACCGTCTGAAAGGTACGGGCAGCCGTTTGAGCATCGGCACGACGCTGACACGCGGCGAACTGTTGCACCTGAGCCTGATGAGCAGTGAAAACCGTGCTACTCATGCGTTGGGCCGTACTTATCCGGGCGGTATGAGTGCGTTTGTTGCGGCAATGAATGCCAAAGCGCAAAGCCTGGGTATGACCAGCAGCCGTTTCTATGAGCCTACCGGTTTGAATTTCCAAAACGTTTCCACTGCACGCGATTTGAACCGCATGGTTGCGGCAGCCAGCAAATATCCGCTGATCCGTAAAAATTCTACTTCAAATTACGGCTCGGTTTGGACGGCAAACGGTCGTCAAAACTACAAAAATTCCAATGCCTTGGTGCGTGAGGGTAGCTGGAATATTGAATTGCAGAAAACCGGCTATATCCGCGAGGCAGGACGTTCTATGGTGGTTAAGGCCAATGTACAGAATCAGCCGATTACCATTGTATTGCTCAACTCTCCATCTTCTACAACCCGCGTAAATGATGCGCGTAAGATTGAGTCTTGGATGTTGCAGCGCCGTTCTTAAATGTTACGCTTAAAGGCCGTCTGAAACCGTTCAGACGGCCTTTTGTGTAAAGTGTATTAAATTTGGGTACAATGTCGTTACATTAACTTAAAAACACAGAGAGAAAACATGTTGAAAAAATGGAATAAAAAATATTGGGCCGGCATGGGCGTGATTTTGGCGTTGACCGGCTGTACTTCTGTAGCGGATATGGTTGGCTATGATACTGCGACTTTGAATGAAGATGCGGCTAAAAGTTATTCACAA
This sequence comes from Neisseria subflava, assembly GCF_003044645.1. Lineage (GTDB taxonomy): Bacteria > Pseudomonadota > Gammaproteobacteria > Burkholderiales > Neisseriaceae > Neisseria > Neisseria subflava_B. The sequence goes on along the minus strand of NZ_POXL01000007.1, from coordinate 131,348 downwards.
GTCATTCAAAACGCGCGTGGTCAAAAAGCTTTGGATGTTTCATCTCCAACTGCTCAACGCGTTCAACGCGTGTTTGCACGTCTGCGTCCTCATGCTGAGCGCGCCAACAAAACCGGCGTGCCTTTCAACTGGCAGATGAACGTTATTCGCAGTGATGAAATGAACGCATGGGCAATGCCGGGCGGTAAAATGGCTGTATATACCGGTATAGTAGAGAAATTGAAGCTGACGGATGCTGAAATTGCCGCTGTTGTCGGCCATGAAATGACCCATGCTTTGTTGGAACACAGCAAAAAAGCTTTGGGCGGACAAGTATTGACTGGCTTGGGCGGTTCCATTTTGGCCAGCTCAACCGGTGTGGATGGCGATTTGGTTGGCTTGGGTGCAGATTTGTTGGCGACCAAACCGTTCTCACGCCATCAGGAAAGCGAAGCGGATGCCGGCGGTGTGCGTTTGATGGCTGAAGCAGGCTACAACCCTGAGGCTGCGGTAAGCGTGTGGGAAAAAATGAATAAAGTACAGGGTGGCAGCTCATTGTCTATTTTGTCGACCCACCCAACCAATCAGGCGCGTATCAATGCAATCCGCAAAATGTTGCCTGAAGTGATGCCGATTTATCAGAAAAACAAACGTTAATTCGACGTATTGATGATTTTGCCGGTTTGAACAGATGATTCAAACCGGCAAAGTTTTATGGTTTCAGTCTGACAGTTTGGCAAATTTATCCCAATTTGCCTGAACATACGCTGCCGCAGTTTCCAAGTCTTCGTCGGCAACGTCATAATAATCGCCGTCAAGCTCTTCAAAATCGGAAAAAGCTTTGCGGATTTCATCGAAATCCCTTTGTTCGTCTGCCATTTTTTCAATGGCTTCGCCGTGTTTTTCATACAGGGCTTTGGCTTTGTCTAAGATTTTCGGTATCGGCTTGATGCGCCAGCGGCGCAGGCTGTCGGCAACCGGATTGCCAAAGATGTATTCTCCGTATCCTGAAGCGATAAGCTGTACGAAGCCGCCTTCTTGAACTTGGCTGTCGAGATAGCAAAGGGCGGTCAATGTATGCTGCTCGTCGTTGAGGCCGGACATGTCTTCATCGCCTGTCTGTTCGGTGTGATCCAAATAGGCTGCACTGAGTGTATAAAGAAATGAAGCGGAATCGGAAGTATCGAAATCTTGAAGGCGGAGCAGGGTAGTCATAATCATCAAAGGCCGTCTGAAAAAAGTGATTATATAATGTTTTCAGTCGAACCTAGCGGCCGTTTTGCTTTACAATATCGGGAGATAAGAAAACATAGTGAGGAACCAAACCATGAGTACACAGTCTGAAAAAAACGTTGTAGTCATCAAGCCGCAGGATTTGCCGCTGCATTGCTCCGGCCCTAATCATGAAACATGGAACGGCCATCCGCGCGTGTTCCTGCCGATTCAGTCCAACAGTGAGATTGAATGCCCGTATTGCGGCACTTATTACCGTCTTGATGGCGAGATTCCGCATCACCATTACTGATCTATGCCTATGTTGAACAAAATCATCTGCGCTTTGTGCGTGAGTTTGTGCGCTGCGTGCGGCTCGTATAAGGCCGTGCGCCCTGATGCGCCGTTACCAGTCATTGCGCAGGCGCAGACGTATTCTGTCCGTTATCAATCCGCACAGGGTAGGACGATTACTGCAATTTATATCAACAGCCACAGCCCGATGATGGTTGAGCTGCGTGAAGGCAATACGGTTGAGAAACTGGTGCAAGTCCGCTTGCGCAGTCAGGGTGTCGAGTACGCCAATCTAAGCTCGCGTTGGCAAATTGGCGACGGGTTTGCCGTACTGATTCGCGGTGGGAAAGAAGTTGTATTTAAAGAGATTGTGGAATAGGGCGGTTTAGCCTTTAGCCAAATATTTGATTAAAGGTTTGGGCAAACCATAATCTGCCAAATGTTCCGCTGATACCCAAAGGCCGTCTGAAAGATGTTCAGACGGCCTTTGTTGCGTCTGAAAAGGAGTAATCATCAATAAGCGGTGGGTCAGGCGGTGGGTAAACGTGGTTTGTTCTTCGAGGCCGTCTGAAATAATGCCGAAGCGTTCGGCGTAAGCATACAAATCGTCTAATTTTTCAAAACAGGGTACGCAATACAGACCGCCCCAAATGCCTTTGGCAGGGCGTTTTTCAAGCAATAATGCGCCGTCAGTGTTATGGATAATCAGCCAATAAAGCGGGAGGGTTTGCACTTCGGGAGCAGTTTTTTTACGGGGCAGTTCGTCAATGCGTTTTTGTTTTTTTGCTTCGCAGATGTCTGCCATAGGGCATTGATGGCACAAAGGTTTTGTCCGTTTGCAGACGGTTGCGCCCAAATCCATCAAGCCTTGCGTGTAGGCAGGCATATCAGTGTTTTCAGACGGCAGCAGGCTTTCGGCAAGTGTCCAGAGCGAGTTTTCAAATTTTTTGTCTTGCGGATTGCCGTCTTGGGCAAAGACACGGCAGAGAACGCGTTTGACGTTGCCGTCCAAGATGGTTTCTCGTCGGTTGAAAGCAAAGGCAGAAATGGCGGCGGCTGTACTTCTGCCTACGCCGCAGAGTGTTTCTAAGTCTTTGCGCTCGGATGGAAAGATACCGCCGAATTGTCCGACGACTTGTTGCGATGCTTTGTGCAGATTGCGTGCGCGGCTGTAATAGCCCAAGCCTGCCCACAAGGATAAAACCTCGTCTTGCGGCGCGGCGGCAAGCGATTGTACGGTTGGGAATTTGGCTAAGAAACGCGGATAGTAGTCCAATACGGTAGCAACCTGCGTTTGTTGGAGCATGATTTCTGAAAGCCAGACGGAATAGGGGTCTTTGACCTGCCAAGGCAAGTCGTGACGGCCATGCTGCCGTTGCCAATCGATGAGTCGTTGTGCAAAGGATGTGTGTGTGTTCATTAATATTTACTTTTTAATTATTTATTTTTAAAACAGCATGTTACACTATAATATACGAAATAATAATCAGGATTGACTTATCTGGTAGAGGGGTATATAAATATAGTTAACGTGGATTTACGCTGTATTGTTAAAGTTTATTAACTGCTCAAGGAGATTCACATGAAAGCAATGGTTTATCATGGCGCAAACGACATTCGTTTCGAAGAAAAACCCCGCCCTCAAATTATCGATCCGACCGATGCAGTCGTCAAAATCGTTAAAACCACGATTTGCGGTACTGACTTGGGTATTTGGAAGGGTAAAAACCCTGAAGTTGCCGACGGTCGCATTCTCGGTCATGAGGGTATCGGTATTGTAGAAGAAGTCGGCGATGCTGTAAAAAACATCAAAGTCGGTGATAAAGTCATTATTTCATGTGTCAGCAAATGCTGTACTTGCGACAACTGTAAAATCCAACTTTATTCACACTGCCGCAACGGCGGTTGGATCTTGGGCTATATGATTGACGGCACGCAAGCCGAATACGTCCGTACGCCTTATGCAGACAACAGCTTGGTTCCGCTGCCTGACAACGTCAACGAAGAAGTTGCCCTGCTGTTGAGCGATGCCCTGCCTACCGCCCACGAAATCGGCGTGCAATATGGCGATGTGAAACCTGGCGATACCGTATTCATTGCAGGTGCCGGCCCTGTCGGTATGTCTGCGTTGCTGACTGCACAACTGTATAGCCCTGCCGCCATCATCGTTTGTGATATGGATGAAAACCGTTTGAAACTGGCGAAAGAATTGGGAGCGACCCATACCATCAACCCTGCTTCCGGCGATGTAAGCAAGCAAGTTGCCGACATTGTTGGCGAAGATGGCGTAGATTGCGCCATCGAAGCGGTCGGTATCCCTGCGACTTGGAATATGTGCCAAGATATCGTGAAACCCGGCGGCCATATTGCTGTGGTCGGTGTACATGGTCAATCCGTTGATTTCAAACTGGAAAAACTGTGGATTAAAAACCTTGCCATTACTACCGGCCTGGTTAACGCCAATACCACAGAAATGCTGATGAAAGCCATTTCCAGCAGCTCAGTGGATTACACCAAAATGATGACCCACCATTTCAAATTCAGCGAATTGGAAAAAGCTTACGATGTGTTCAAACACGCTGCTGAAAATCAAGCCATGAAAGTAGTTTTGGAAGCGGATTGATTTGAAAATCGCTTAATATGCCGTTAATTAAAGGCCGTCTGAACATTCAGACGGCCTTTTTGTATGGTTTTATTTTTTCTTCTTCAACCAAACGCCGCTTTCGATATGGTGGGTAAATGGGAATTGGTCGAACAGGGCGGCGCGTTCAATGGTATGGGTTTGACAGAGCGTGTCGAGATTGGCGCGCAGGGTCTCAGGGTTGCAGGAAATATAGAGGACGTTGTCGAATCGGGCAACCAATTTGAGCGTCTCATCATCAACACCGGCGCGTGGAGGATCGACAAAAATAGTTGAAAAATCATAGTTTTTTAAGTCGATACCTTGTTCTTGCAGGCGGCGGAATTCACGGTTTTGCGTGTAGGCCTCGGTAAATTCTTCCGCAGACAGGCGGGCGATTTTGAGATTGGTAATTTGGTTGGCTTCAATATTCCATTGGGCGGCATTGACGGAAGTTTTGGAAACTTCGGTTGCCAGCACCTGATTGAAATGTTGTGAAAGCGGTAGGGTGAAATTGCCGTTGCCGCAGTACAACTCAAGCAGGTCTTTGCCTAGGTTTTTTGCGGCATTACACGCCCACGTCAGCATTTTTTGGCACACTTGGGCATTGGGTTGGGTAAAGCTGCCCTCGATTTGACGATAGCGGAAGGTTTTGCCGTTGACTTCCAACGCTTCGGTCACAAAATCTTGGCTTAATACGATTTTTTGTCCGCGGCTGCGGCCGATGATGTGGATGCCCAAAGTGCGCGCCAGCTCTTGCGCGGCTTGTTGCCATGCTTCGTTCAGCTTCTTGTGGTAAATCATGGTTACCAGCATTTCGCCGCTTAAAGTGGACAAAAATTCGACGGCGTACCAGCGGTTTTTCAGCTCGGGATGATTGGACGCTGCTTCAATCAATTTCGGCATCAAGGTATTGATGGATTCGGACGCAGCAGGAAATTGGTCGCAACGAATCAGGCTTGCCCCACTTGCCTTTTGCCCGCGCTCAAACATGGCGTAAAACATTTCGCCGCCTTCATGCCAGATACGGAACTCGGCGCGCATTCTGTAATGCTGTTCCGGAGATTCAAATACTTCGATTTCAGGGAAATCCAGTCCTTGGAAAAGTTGCTGAAGATATTGCTTTTTGTCGGCTAGTTGTTGCTGGTAGGCAGTCATTGGGGCAGTCTTTCAGAAAATAATGGCGAATTATAATATAGTTGGCGCAAAGATACGAAAGGCCGTCTGAAACATCGGTTTCAGACGGCCTTTGATTTCAAAGCATCAGCTTGTCAATCAGCCTTGCATTTGTTTGGCTTGAACGGCAGTCAGGGCGATGGTGAAGACGATGTCTTCAATCAATGCGCCGCGGGACAAGTCGTTAACCGGTTTGCGCAAACCTTGCAACAACGGGCCTACGCTCAGGACGTTGGCGCTGCGTTGTACGGCTTTGTAAGTACAGTTGCCGGTATTGAGGTCTGGGAAAACCAAAACGGTTGCTTGACCGGCAACAGCGCTGCCTGGAGCTTTGGATTTGCCGATAGATGGAACGGTAGCTGCATCGTATTGCAACGGACCTTCGATGGCCAAATCAGGGCGTTTTTCATTAGCCAGTTTGGTTGCTTCGATTACTGCATCGACATCAGGGCCGCTGCCTGAGTTGATGGTAGAGTAGGAAATCATGGCTACTTTTGGATCGATACCGAAAGCTTTGGCGCTGTCGGCAGATTGGATGGCGATATCGGCCAGTTGTTCAGGCGTTGGGTTCGGGTTAACCGCGCAGTCGCCGAATGCCAAAACTTGGTTAGGCAGCAACATAAAGAATACGCTGGATACGAGGCTTGCACCCGGAGCGGTTTTAATCAGTTGCAGGGCAGGACGGATGGTGTTGGCAGTGGTGTGGACTGCACCGGAAACCAAACCGTCTACGTCGTTTTGAGCCATCATCATGGTACCCAGTACGACGGTGTCTTGCAGCTGTTTGCGTGCATCTTCAGGAGTCAGGCCTTTGGATTTGCGCAATTCGCACATTGGCTCGACATATTGCTCAACCAAAGAAGCAGGATCAATGATTTCCAAAGAATCAGGCAGGGAGATGCCGCGTTCTTTCGCTACGGCTTCAACTTCTTCGCGGGTCGCCAACAGTACGCAACGGGCGATGCCTTTTTCGTGACAGATAGCGGCAGCGGCGACGGTGCGTGGTTCTGCGCCTTCAGGCAGGACGATGCGCATATCAGCTTTGCGTGCGAAATCGATCAGGTTGTAACGGAATTGGGCTGGAGACAGGCGTTTGGCTTCGCGTTTGGCCAAAGCGGATACGTCTTGCAGTTTGTCGCTGGAGCCGAAGAAAGTCAGGCCGGTTTGCTCGGCAACTTGTGCGCCTAAAGCAGCGGCTGCGCCGTCAATGATAAAGCCTTCCAATAAGCCCGGGGCGTTGGTGTAGAGCTGTTTGGCGAGGTTTAATTGTTGGGTGACGGCGGCTGCGTCGGTGTTGTCGGATTTTAGCGCCAAGACAACGCCTGCGTCCAAAGACAGTGCCAATTCAACGTTTTTGCCTGCCAAGAACAATTTGTCTGCATCAGGAGTGATGCCTTCGATAACGAGGTTATCTGCGTTCAATGCTGCAACTTTACCGACAAGTGCGTCAAACCAGTCGTCGCTCTTGCCTTGAGCCAACAGGGCTTCTGTAGTGGAGTCAACGGCTTGGAAAACTTGCGCGTTCAATGCCGCTGCGAATGCTTTTGCCGCTGCATCGGCGCTCAGGCCGGTAGATACCGGTGCGATCAGGATTTTTGCCATTTTGTGTCCTCTCTTTCGTTAATTGTAGAAGGGTGTTGCTGGGGCGCAGCTGGTGCTGCATTTTAACACTTCAGGATTGAAGTTTCTTTAATATATTCACGGTCATATTGACATATGTCATCAGGCCGTCTGAAAAGTATAAACGCAATGGACCAAATCCATCAATCCCCTATTGCCGCCAAAAGCTCGGCTTGATGCTCGGCAATCAGGGCATTGGTAATTTCTTCCAAATCGCCGTCCATCACAAAATCCAGCTTGTGCAGGGTAAGGTTGATGCGGTGGTCGGTCACGCGGCCTTGTGGGTAGTTGTAGGTGCGGATGCGTTCGCTGCGGTCGCCGCTGCCGATCAGGGATTTGCGTTCGGCGGCTTCTTTGGCTTGGGCTTCGCGTTTTTGTGCGTCATTTAAGCGGGCGGCGAGGACTTTCATCGCCTGTGCCTTGTTGGCGTGTTGGCTGCGGCCGTCTTGGCATTCGACTACCATGCCGGTGGGCAGGTGGGTAATGCGGACGGCGGAGTCGGTTTTGTTGATGTGCTGACCGCCGGCACCGGATGCGCGGAAGGTGTCGATGCGCAGATCGGCCGGGTTCAACTCGATGTCTTCCAGTTCGTCCGCTTCGGGCATGACGGCGACGGTACAGGCTGAAGTGTGGATACGGCCTTGGCTTTCGGTGGCAGGAACACGTTGCACGCGGTGGCCGCCGGATTCAAATTTCAGACGGCTGTATGCACCCAAGCCGATAATGCGGGCGATGACTTCTTTATAGCCGCCTAATTCGCTTTCGTTGGCGGAAACGATTTCAACCTGCCAGCGGTTGCGCTCGGCGTAGCGGCTGTACATACGCAGCAAATCGCCTGCAAACAGCGCGGCTTCGTCGCCGCCGGTACCGGCGCGCACTTCGATAAAGATGTTTTTGTCGTCATCGGCATCTTTTGGCAGCAGCAGTTTTTGCAATTCGGTATCGAGTTCGTCGATTTTGGCTTTGGCCGCTTCGATTTCTTCGGCGGCAAAGTCTTTCATTTCAGGGTCGGACAGCATTTCTTCGGCATCCGCCAAGTCGCTTTGCGCCAGCTGATAGTTTTGGAAGACTTCGACGACGGGGGTCAGTTCGGCGTGTTCGCGTGTGAGTTTGCGGTAGTTGTCCATGTCAGACGTGGCTTCAGGCTGTCCGAGCAGGTGCGTGACTTCTTCCAGTCGGTCGCTGAGTTGTTGTAGTTTTTCTAAGATAGACGGCTTCATAAATTTTCCAAAATACGGATGCCGTCGAGTGGTCTGCAACGGCGAAATAAGGAGTCATTATAATGGGTTTGAATGAAAATTCAACAAGATATGATTGATTGGAAAGGCCGTCTGAAACTTGTTTTTGAGTTTCAGACGGCCTTTTTCATATGGGCTTATTTAGGAGCAGCCAAGATGCCTGTTTGGTTCAGCAGGAACAAAACGGTAAAGCCGGTCAAATAAATCAAACCGATAATGGCGAGGAAATTCATGCCCATGGTCAGTTTGTGGCGTTTGTCGCCTTTGACGAGGCGGTAGTTCAGCCAAGCGAACACAGGGGCGGCAACGAAGGCGGTGATCATGGCGAATTTGAGCAACTCAGCCATTGCGCTGTTGAACCAGAAAATCACTGCCAAGCCTGAGCCTGCGACCCAAATGTTCCAAGCAAACAGTTCGACATTGCCGGTTTTGTCTTTACCGCGCAACAGGCGTACCGGTTCGGCAATCGCGCGCGCGTAGCCGTCTACTACGGTAATGGTGGTGCCGTACATGCAGGCGAAGGCGATAAATGCCACTAATGGACGAGACCAGTCGCCGATGGTCACGGCGTACATATTAATCAGCTGGCCGACATATTTGCCACCGGCCATTTGCACTTCCTCGCCGTTGCCGTATTGTACATATGCACCCAAGGCGAGGAAAACGACCGCCAAAATCGCGCTGGTAATGTAGCCGACGTTGAAGTCGAAAATACCGTCGCGGTAGCTGGAAGGGTTGATGCGTTGTTTTTCAGTTACCCACAAAGAGTTGATGGCGGAAATTTCAATCGGCGCAGGCATCCAGCCCATCAGCGCGATTAAGAAGCCCAAGCCGGTCAGCGTCCATGGGGTAGGCTCGATAAAGTCGGGTTTCATCTGCATGCCGCGAGACATGGCCACGGCTGCCGCGGCGACGGTGGCAATAGTCAGGCTGACGATGATGATTTTGGAAACGTTGTCCAATGCTTTATAGCGGCCGCTTGCCAAAATCAGCAGGCAGGAAGCCATAATCATGGCGGACACTATGCCAGTATCGAGAGTCAGCGACGGGATCGCCATTTTGACGATGGCGGCGGTAACGATGGCGACTGCACCGGCATTAATCGTTGCCGATGCAATACACAAAATCAAAAATACCCACAAATAAACGCGGCTTTTTTCGGCATAGCCCTCAATCAGGCTTTTGCCCGTGTCCAGCGTGTAATGTGCGCTGAAGCGGAAAAAAGGGTATTTGAACAGGTTGGTCAGAATAATGATCAGCGCAAGCTGCCAGCCGTAAAGTGCGCCTGCCTGCGTGGAGGCAATCAGGTGCGAGCCGCCGACAGCTGCCGAAGCCATCATAATACCCGGGCCGAGAGCATTGATTTTGCTCTTCCAGGTGGAAGCGTGTGTATGTTGTTCAGCCATAATTAGTTTCCGCCTTTTTCAGACGGCCTTATTATCAAAAAAAGGCATATTTTAACGTAAATAAAAAGTTTGCCCAATAATATGCGTAATACTTTTTATCAATCAAAGGGAAAATACGGTGTTAAAAAGCCGAGATGACGGAGTGAGCGATATTTTGTGCCAAAAACATTTTTTCAGATGGCCTTGTATCGCTTTTTATTCATGAATATGGGGTAGGGAGGGCAGAGTGTGTCGGTTTGGAAACGAAATGGCTGGGCGAGGCTTTTTGATGCCTTGAGGTCGGCATATTAAGGGGAAGTATGGAGCAGGGAATCCACGTTTTGCTCGGTTATTTCAGCCAGTTGTGTCAGCGGTATGCTGCGCAATTCGGCGGCAATTTCGGCGATACGTCGGATGTTGGCTGGTGTATTGGTTTCGTGGCCGAGCATAAAGGGGCTGTCGGTTTCGAGAACGAAATCCCTGTCGTTTAAAGCTTGTAAGGCGGCACGGACTTTTTTTGCATTGGGATTGAGCAGCAGCGAGCCTATGCCGATTTTAAAGCCGAGTTTCACCAAAATCTCTGCTTCTTCTACGCTGCCGGAGAAGGCGTGAACGATACCGCCTCGTGTGAAACCGGCGGTTTTAACAGCGGCGGCAATGGCGGCGGTGGCTTTCAGATTATGGATGATGACGCGGCGGTTGAGGTGTTGGGCGAGGATGAGTTGGCGGATAAATATGTCGATTTGCGTGTCGCGTTGCGCTTGGGTTTGCTCTTTGCCATAAAAATCCAAGCCGATTTCGCCAACCCATGCTTGCGGATGCCGGATTAATTCGGACTCTAACTCTTGGAATGCCGCTTCGTTGAGGCCGTCTGAAAACCATGGATGAATGCCCAAAGCGATATGGATGTTTTCAGACGGCCTTTCCAACTGCGCAACGGAATGCCAATCTTTGGGGGATGTGGCCGGTACGATAAAACGCGCCACGCCGGCGGCTTGCGCTTCGGCAAGCACGGCAGGCAGCATGTCGGCAAGTTTGGGATCGGCAAGATGGCAGTGGGTGTCGGTGAAAGTCATGTTTAATGGCGGTTACAGCAGATTTAATTGTCGCAATTCCTGTTGCACCTTATCTGCATTCCAGTCATGAGATACGGCGAGGGTCATCAGCGCAGTGGCGGTTTCGAGATTGCATTTGCCGCCGTTGATGATACCTGCCTGACGCAAAGCATCGCCTTGGGCATAGACGGCGGCGGCACAACCTTGCGGCACTTGGCTGATGTTGAGCAGCAATTTGCCTTGTTGCGTAAAGGCTTGGACGGCTCGGACAAACGCATCGTTGCTCGGCGCATTGCCGTGGCCGTAGCTTTGCAGAATCAGGGCTTTGGCGGGAAGATGGGGCAGGCCGTCTGAAAGTTCTTGCGCGGCATAACCGGGAATCAGCGTGCGGACGGAAACTTTGGCTTCAGGATTTGGAAGACGCGGCTTGAGGCCGTCTGAATGGTCGGTCGGGGCGGTACGGATATTGTGCCAACCTTTGTTTTCCTCCCATTCGGCGAGCGCGCCAAAATGTAGGTTGTCAAAACCTGCGGCGGTTTCCGTGCTGACTTTGCTGCTGCCGACGGCTGGGAAGAGCTTGCCGTCAAAGGCAATCGCCACTTGTTTGAGTTTGAGTGAGAAAGCGGAAACGGCGGTAGCAAGGTTGTGCGGCGCATCGCTGTTTGCGGCATCGTAAGGCCATTGTGAGCCGGTCAGGATAATAGGTTTGTCCAAACTTTGCAGCGCTAGGGCGAAGAGATTGGCAGTGTATGCCATGGTATCCGTGCCGTGTAGCACCAAAATGCCGTCATAGTCAGGCAGTTTGGCGATAATAAGCTCCAGCCAGTTGCGTTGGTTTTGCAGCGTTACCGCGGAAGAATCGATGAGCGGCTGACAAACGTGCCATTCGAAATCAAGGCTGTCTGAAAAGGGAGCAAGGGCTTTATCGACGAGTGCGGTATCGGGACGCAGGCCGGCGCTGCTTTGGGTCATGCCGATGGTGCCGCCGGTGTAGAGGACGAAGATTTTTTGTTTCATGGTGTTTCTGATGAATGATTGAGGCCGTCTGAAAGCGGGAAAGTGTTTCAGACGGCCTGGAATGGTTTATTGATTGGCTTGTTTTTTGGCTTTTGCAGCGCGTTTTTCGTGCAGTTTTTCACGGAAGAAGGTGTGGCGGCGGTGTTTTCTCCACCAAATCCAGCCGACAATAACTGCACCAATGCCCAGTACGGTAAAGATACCGGATTGCAGGCTGTGCATTTTTTTCATTAGCCAGTCGGTATTGCGTGCGCCGTATTCGCCCAGATAAATCCAAACCGGAACAGAAATCAGCGCGGCCAAGCCATCCATCAGGATAAAGCGCAGGTAGGAAACCTTACGGCTGATGCCGGCGGTCACGAAAACAGCGGTACGCAGGCCGGGCAGGAAACGGGCGACGAATAAAACCCAGTTGCCGTATTTGTCGAATTTTTCCTGTACTTGGGCATAGCGTTTGGGCGTCATCACACGTGCAATCGGTTTGAATTTAAGGATTTTTTGCCCCCAAATCCGGCCGGCCGCAAACATAAAGCCGTCACCGGCCAATACGCCGAGCATGCCGACAAGAAACATAATATGAGAGTTGGTATAACCCAGGCCGGAAATCACGCCGCCGGTTACCAGCGTCAAATCTTCAGGAATCGGCACGCCGAAGCCGCAAATAACCAAAACGAAAAACACGGCTGCATAGCCGTATTCAACGAAAAAAGATTCTAAAATTGCAAACATGGCCGCTGTCCCACGATAAATATTGATTGATGACTGGATTAAGTCGGAATTTTACCAAAGATAAGGCCGTCTGAAAGCAATCACAAGCAGATATTGTTTAAATTTGACGGTAGTTTGCAAAAAATCTCAAAATTCGGACGTGGAAAGTTGGGATTTGAACAGATTTGGCAGGTACAATAGCCGCTGGTTTATCTTTCAAACCCGAAATGGCAGTCTGTTTTCAGACGGCCTGTTCAGGAAAATGAAATCATGAAATACAGAGATTTGCGAGAATTTATAGCCGGATTGGAAGCTGATGGCAAACTCAAGCGCATTCAGCATTCGGTGTCGCCGCATTTGGAAATGACCGAAATCGCCGACCGCGTGCTGCGTGCCGAAGGGCCGGCGTTGTTGTTTGAAAACCCGATTAAGCCTGATGGTACGCGTTATGATTATCCTGTCTTGGCGAATCTGTTCGGTACGCCCGAACGTGTGGCGCTGGGCATGGGTGCGGACAGTGTGTCCAAGCTGCGTGAAATCGGGCAGACGTTGGCGTATCTGAAAGAACCCGAACCGCCCAAAGGCATTAAAGACGCGTTTTCCAAACTGCCGTTGCTGAAAGATATTTGGAGCATGGCGCCGAACGTGGTGAAAAACGCGCCGTGTCAGGAAATCGTGTGGGAAGGTGAAGACGTTGATTTGTATAAACTTCCGATTCAGCATTGTTGGCCGGAAGACGTTGCGCCGCTGGTAACGTGGGGCTTGACCGTCACGCGTGGACCGCACAAAAAACGCCAGAATTTAGGTATTTACCGCCAGCAATTAATCGGCAAAAACAAGCTGGTTATGCGCTGGTTGTCGCATCGCGGCGGCGCGTTGGATTATCAGGAATTCCGCAAACTCAATCCCGATACGCCGTATCCCGTCGCCGTCGTGCTCGGCTGCGACCCTGCCACCATTTTGGGCGCGGTAACGCCCGTTCCCGATACCTTGAGCGAATACCAGTTTGCCGGACTGCTGCGCGGTTCGCGGACGGAACTGGTGAAATGTATCGGCAACGATTTGCAAGTGCCCGCACGTGCCGAAATCGTACTGGAAGGCGTTATTCATCCGAACGAAACCGCGCTGGAAGGCCCGTACGGCGACCACACCGGCTATTACAACGAGCAGGACCATTTCCCCGTATTCACGGTCGAACGCATCACCATGCGCGAAAACCCGATTTACCACTCCACCTACACAGGCAAACCGCCCGATGAACCAGCCGTTTTGGGCGTGGCGTTGAACGAAGTGTTCGTACCGCTTTTGCAAAAGCAGTTCCCCGAAATTACCGATTTCTACCTGCCGCCCGAAGGTTGTTCCTACCGCATGGCGGTGGTCAGCATGAAAAAACAGTACGCCGGACACGCCAAGCGCGTGATGATGGGTTGCTGGTCGTTCCTGCGCCAGTTTATGTACACCAAATTCATCATCGTGGTCGATGACGATGTAAACGTGCGCGACTGGAAAGAAGTCATCTGGGCGGTAACCACGCGCATGGACCCAGTACGCGACACTGTTTTGATGGAAAATACACCTATTGACTACCTCGACTTCGCTAGCCCCTTCAGCGGACTCGGTGGCAAAATGGGTTTGGATGCGACCAACAAATGGCCGGGTGAAACCGACCGCGAATGGGGGCGTGTGATCAAAAAAGACCCTGCCGTTACGGCCAAAATCGATGAGATTTGGGAGCATTTGGGTTTGTAGATGTCGGATTTATTGGAATTTCTACTTCAAATATTGATGGAAATAATTGGGTCTATGTTTGAGGGTACGATAGAAATATTGAGGCTCGATTGGAGAAAAAGAAAACTCTCCAAAAAAGGCTTGATAATGTTGGCCATATGGTTTGTCATCATTGTTGCACTGATTGCGTATATAGTCATTCCTAAGTAAACATCTTATTCTGACAATGTATCTGTTAAAAGGCCGTCTGAAACTTTTTGGGTTTCAGACGGCCTTTGATTTGAAAACCTAGCGTGGTTTGAGCCACTTCCATTGTTCTTGTATGGTTTCTTGCAGGGCTTTTTGTTTTTCTGCCGGCGTGTTCATGCCATTGGTCAAGCGGCTGTAATCAAGGGTAATGGAAGGGTTTTGTACGGTTCCGCCGATTTTGAGGGGAATCGGTTTGTTTTTAGGTTGCAGTACATTGCTGATAAGCAGGTTTTCGGACAGCTTTTGGGTATTCAAATCGGTATAGCCGCTGCTGACAACGTGCAGGCTGTCGGAAAACAGTTCGGTGTTGATATGATGGCTGATGCCTTTCTCAATTTCACTATTAAGAATGAAATGATGGAAAGGGGTTTTAAGGTTGCTGTTGTCTATTTTCTCCGAAGAGATGCCGTTTTTCAGAATGCTGTCCATATCGATACCGTGCCATGCGCCGTTGGTAATATCGAGGAGCAGGCTGCCGTTTAGGACTTGTATCATTTGAGCGCGGTCGTTACCGGAAGTTTGAATGTCGATAACGGCGTCGCCGCTGCCGCTGAAGCTGTGGAAGCCGAATAAGTCTTGTAGCAGCGGCTGAATTTGTATGCCTTTTGCGTTTTGTTGGAGGTGGTAGGAAGCGGGTTGGGTGGCCGCAATACTCAGGCCGCCCTCGGTTTTGCCACCATAAAGCCCGGCTTTGAAACGGTGCAGGGCGATATGTTCTTTATCGGCGGTGAGCAGGGATTCGACGTTTTCTAATTGCAGGCCGGCAGTTTGAATGCTGCCAATTTGGAGGTTGGCCTCAATGTCGGGCAACCAGGATTTGGCCAGCAGGGAAGGAAGGTTCAGTGATGGCTGGGTTTTCAGATCTTCCAAGTAAGGAGTCAGATTGAGTTTTTGTAAGGCGATACCGGCGTCAAGGTGCGGACGCGGTTGGGCATCGCGTTGGTATTTAAAGGCCACGGCAAGGGCTTGTCTGTCAAATGCGCCTTTCAGACGGCCTTCCCATGTATTGAGGCTGAAATTGGCCTGTCCTTCAAGGGTGCTGATGAATCGGGGGCGGGGAAGGCGGTTGATGGTGTCTTGCAGGGTGCTGAGGTGCAGTTTGGACGCTTCGATGCCTTTGCCTTTTTGCCAAACCAATGGGCTGGAAAAGGTAAAGTTGGTTTGGAGGCGGTCGTTTTTATAGCTGCCTTTGAGTTCAAAATTGGTGGCGGTCAAAACGGTTGGATAGAGGTTGGTTTTGTCCAGTTTGAATGAACCGTCCCATTGATTGTTTTCGCTGCCGGCGGTCAATGCGCCGTTGAGTGTGTTGAGGTGCAAATAGCCGTTTTTGAATTGCAAGAGGGGAGAACGTGCGTTGATATGCAAGTTTTGATAGTCGCTTTCGGCTTGCAGATTGAAGTCGCGGAGTAGGGCGGTTTGGTTTTGCCAATTAAGGCTGCCTGCGATTTGGGCATCCAGCTTGTTTTTGAGTAATACGGTTTGTAGGTTCAGCTTAAGGGCGGGAACACTCCAACCGGCATTGTTGGGTACCAGATAGCCTGCGCCCTGCCAACTGATGGGGTTACCGATATTTTGCAGTGTGCCGCTGATGTCGAAGGGACGGCCGTCTGAATCGGCTCTGCGTAGGGAAAATTGCAGATCGTTTAAGGCAATATCTTGTTCTTTATTGTGATAGCGGATGCTGCCGCTATTGATGATGACGCGGTTGAGCTGGAAGCTTTCTTTTGATGCATGGTTTTGTTGCAGGCAGGCAGGCAGGTGGTTTTTGGGACCCAGCGTCAGAGACGGATTGGAAAGAATCCATTTTTCAAGAATGGGGGCGTCTGACCATAGGCTGCTCCAGCCAAAGCCCATTTTGGATTCGGCAATGTTCAGAGTCGGCGTATCGGGTTCGGAAGATGAAAGGCTGAGGTCTTTTAAAATAAGCGTAGGGCGCGGCAGCCATTTTCTGCCGATAGTGGCGTTGTATTTGATTTGGCAGCCATGGGCGGAAAAGTTTTTTTGTATGAATGCGTCGATGTTTTCTGTGTTGAATATGCGGAACATTAAGGCACTCAATACCGCCGCTAGGCATAAAAGCACGGCAATGCTGAAAACCAGGGTTTTCAGCCAAAATTTTCCTGAGTGCAACATGGAATGAACAGACAATTCAGATTCTCGCTTTGATGGGAGCTTTAAGGAGTGATTGGAAGTTTAAGCCTTGCTGCTTAAGCGTGTGGAAGTATAACACAGAGCGTGGGCCTGTGTTTCAGACGGCATCGGTATGTTAATAAAAAACACCGCCCGAAGGCGGTGTTGATTTAAGCATAAATTATTTACGCAGACCCAAGCGGGTAATCAGTGTACGGTAAGTATCAGGCTGAGTACGGCGCAGGTAAGACAGCAGGCGACGACGTTGGCTAACCATTTTCAACAGGCCGCGACGGCTGTGGTGGTCTTTAGGGTTGGCTTTGAAGTGAGGAGTCAGGTCGTTGATACGGAAAGTCAACAGAGCGACTTGTACTTCAGAAGAACCGGTATCGCCTTCTTTGCGTTGGAAATCTTTAACAATTTGTGCTTTTTGTTCTACGGTCAATGCCATGATGGATAACTCCGAAAATAAAAGAACCTTTTCAGGTTCGGACAAGTTTGCCAAGCCAAATGACCTAAGCAAACTCCTAAGTGTCTTTTTATAAAGACGGGCGGATTATGCCACAATTTGTCTTTGTGTGCCACATCTTTTCAGACGGCCAAAAAAAGCGGCGATACCTTCCAGTACCGCCAAAGCTGCTTTGGTGATAAAACTAAACTTTATTTGCTTGCGCAGCGGAAGCCTAAGTTATTTAAAACATATTTGGATTGCAGGCTGGTACGGATGCCGTAGCGCAAGAAAGCCGCATAGTTGGATGGGTCGCTTGAGCCTACGGATGCGCCGCTACAGAACATTTGTGTGTTGGACGAGCCTGCAGAGAGTTGGCTGCTGTTGAAGTCTTCGGTCCATTCCCAAATCAGGCCGTGCATATCGTATACGCCCCAGTAGTTGGGTTTGTTTTTACCGATGTCGTGCAGGCCGTTGCGGCCGCCGTCTGCATACCAATCCAAGATGGTACGGTTGTAGCCGGGTTCGGCAGAGCCGTCTTTTTGAGTGGCAGAAGCCAAGCCTGCAAATTCCCACTCGTCAATAGTCGGCAGGCGTTTGCCTTTAGAAACGCAGTAGGCATTGGCGGCAAACCATGAAACATTGGTTACCGGATGTTTGAGTTCGCTGGCTTTAGGCGCATAACTGTTGCTACCGTTTTTTACCCAATGTTTCAGGTAAGCTTTTTCAGCTTGTTTAGAGCTGATTTTGTCTTTTTGCCATTGTGGATGTGTTTTCAAAAATTCGGCAAATTCGGCATTGGTTACAGGATATTTGTCAAGTTGGAAGGGCTTGACTTTAATAAGGGAAGTCTCTTTTTTGAGATAGAGAGGGCGATAGCTGCCTCCTTCGATTTTTACCATTTCGGCTGCAAATGTATTGCCGCAGATTAAGGCACTGCCTAAGAGGAGGAGTCGTATGAGTTTCATGGTACGCCCTTATTATCGTTTGAAAACAGAAAATTTATTTTTAAGATAGCCTAATCATAACAAGGCCGTCTGAAAAATCAATCTGTCTGATTGAATGGGAAGATTAATTGTGATGGAAGCCACTGCGACTCTAAGAGAAGAGTAGCAGTGGCTTGGCGTATTAAACCGAGGGATTATTTAGCGGCTTCAGAAGCAGCAGGTGCGGCAGACGCAGCGGCTGGGGCAGAAGCGGCAGCACCGGCAGGTTGGTAAGCGGTGTCGCTCAGTTTTTTGGTCATGATTTCAGGGTTTTCGTCACCCTCAACTTTCAATTGACCCAAAGCACCTTTGTTGAACGCACGGAAGATAGAGTGGTCAACCAAAGTGTAGCTGCCTGGAATATCGACTTTGAATTCGATCATGGCGGCACCACCGGCAGGAATCACAGTGCTTTGTACGTTTTCGTTAATCAGTTTACCACCTTCAACATATACTTTGTCGAAGATTTCGCCGATAACGTGGAAAGAAGATACTAAGTTAGGACCACCGTTACCAACGTACATACGAACAGTTTCACCAGCTTTGGCTTTCAGGGCGTTGTCGCCGGCGATAGAGCCCACGTGGCCGTTGAATACAACGTATTCAGGTTGTTCAGCAATCGCTTTATCCATATCGAAAGGTTGCAGGCCTTGAGCACCTTTTTTACCTTTAGTATAGAAGTCACCTTGTACGATGTAGAACTCTTTGTCCACTTTAGGCAGACCTTCTTTAGGTTCAACCAAGATCAAACCGTACATACCGTTGGCGATGTGCATACCGACAGGAGCAACGGCACAGTGGTAAATGTACAAACCGGCTTGCAGAGCTTTAAAGCTGAAAGTAGAAGTGTGGCCTGGGGCAGTGAAAGAAGCTTCTGCACCACCGCCTTGACCGGTAGCAGCGTGGAAGTCAACGTTGTGAGGAACGGTAGAAGAAGGATTGTTAGAGAATTCTACTTCTACGGTATCGCCTTCGCGTACACGGATCATTTGGCCCGGAACGTCGCCGTTGAATGTCCAGTAATGGTATTCAACACCGTCTTCCATAGTCATGGTTTTTTCGACGGTTTCCATTTTAACGCGTACTTTAGCCGGATGGTCGCGATCGATTGCAGGTGGAACTTCCGGAGCGTGAGTCATGATGGCATCGACTACAGGCAATTCTGAAGAAGGAGTCTCGGCAGCAGCTTGTGAGTCAGAAGCAGCAGCAGGAGCTTCGGCAGAAGCGGTGGCAGCCGGAGTTTCAGCTGGTTTAGCAGCTTGTTCGCCGCATGCGGCCAGTGCAAATACAGAAGCGATAAGTGCAGCTAAGGTTTGGCGTTTCATGTTTAAAGTTTCCTTATTGTAAGAAAAGTTAAGTATCCTGATAGGATGGTTTGAAATTTTGTATGATTATGTAGGCGCTTGTTTGGGTATATTTTGACATAAATCAAATTGTTCAATGAATATGAATCTTTTAATCCCTAAATACTCCTTTAGTAGTATAAAAAACTAAACCGAAAAGTTTATTTTTGTGTGAAAATGTTAGTGCAGGCTTAACACAAAATATAACAAAGGAGGAGTTATATAGGATAATAGGAATCAATATCATGTAAGTTAATGGTTTTAAAGGAATATTATTGACAAAATATTTCTTTACTTTTAAAACCGTGATACAATCTTTAACATTCATATTTGATGAATTAATACCCAACCACTTTTTACCAAAATCAAGGAGTACTCAAAATGGGACAGTACAAGAAGCTTTGGTACTTGCTGTTTGCCGTACTGGCAGTATGCTTTACCATTCTTGGTTATATGGGTAGCGAGGTCTATAAAAAGGCTCCGCCATACCCTGAACAAGTCGTTTCTGCATCCGGCAAAGTCCTGATGACCAAAGACGATATTTTGGCAGGTCAATCTGCATGGCAAACTACCGGCGGTATGGAAGTTGGCTCTGTATTGGGTCACGGTGCATACCAAGCTCCGGACTGGACTGCCGACTGGCTGCACCGCGAGCTGGTTGCATGGTTGGATCTGACTGCGCAAGAAACTTACGGCAAAAAATTTGACGAAGTTTCTCCTGAGGAACAAGCTGTTCTGAAAACCCGTTTGGCTGACGAATACCGCAACCAAAGTCGTATTAAGGAAGACGGTTCTGTCGTTATCAGCGATACCCGCGTGAAAGCGATCGAAAGTATTCTGCCTTACTATCACGGCGTGTACAGCGACGATCCTAAGTTCCAAACCACTCGCGAACACTTTGCAATGAAAAACAACACATTGCCAAGCCAAGAAGCTCGTGAAAAACTGTTCAACTTCTTCTTCTGGACTTCTTGGTCTGCTTCGGCCAACCGTCCTGATGAGAACTTCACTTACACCAACAACTGGCCGCACGAGCCTTTGATCAAGAACGTACCGACTACTGAAAACTACATGTGGTCCTTCACCAGCGTGGTATTGTTGCTGATGGGTATCGGCTTGCTGATGTGGGGTTACTCTTTCTTGACTAAACACGAAGAGGTTGAAGTACCTACTGAGGATCCTATCTCTAAAGTACAACTGACTCCTTCTCAAAAAGCGTTGGGCAAATATGTATTCCTGACTGTTGCTTTGTTTGTCGTACAAGTACTGTTGGGTGGTTTGACCGCTCACTATACTGTCGAAGGCCAAGGCTTCTACGGTATCGATACCGCCTTGGGCTTTGAAATGGCCGACTGGTTCCCATATGCGCTGACCCGTACTTGGCACATCCAATCCGCTATTTTCTGGATTGCAACCGGCTTCCTGACAGCAGGTCTGTTCTTGGCTCCGATTGTGAACGGCGGTAAAGATCCTAAATTCCAACGTGCCGGTGTGAACTTCCTGTATATCGCCCTGTTCATCGTAGTCGGCGGTTCTTATGCAGGTAACTTCTTTGCTTTGACTCACATCATTCCGCCTGAGCTGAACTTCTGGTTCGGTCACCAAGGTTACGAATACTTGGATTTGGGTCGCTTCTGGCAACTTCTGCTGATGGTCGGCTTGCTGTTGTGGCTGTTCCTGATGCTGCGTTGCACCATTTCTGCCTTTAAAGAAAAAGGTACAGACAAAAACCTGTTGGCTATCTTCGTAGCTTCTATGGTTGGTGTGGGTGTGTTCTATGCTCCTGGTCTGTTCTACGGTGAAAAATCTCCAATCGCTGTGATGGAATACTGGCGTTGGTGGGTGGTTCACTTGTGGGTAGAAGGTTTCTTCGAAGTGTTCGCTACTGCCGCTTTCGCATTCATCTTCTATAACATGGGCTTTGTCCGCCGTAGTACTGCCACAGCTTCTACTTTGGCTGCTGCTGCCATCTTCATGTTGGGCGGTATTCCAGGTACATTGCACCACTTGTACTTCTCCGGCTCTACCTCTGCCTCTATGGCAATCGGTGCATGTTTCTCCGCTTTGGAAGTTGTACCTTTGATTCTGCTGGGCCGTGAAGCTTACGAACACTGGTCTTACCAACACCTGTCCGACTGGGCGAAACGTCTGCGTTGGCCTCTGATGTGCTTCGTAGCAGTTGCCTTCTGGAACATGATCGGTGCCGGCGTATTTGGCTTCCTGATTAACCCACCGATTTCCCTGTTCTACATCCAAGGTCTGAACACTACTGCAGTTCACGCTCACGCGGCTCTGTTCGGTGTGTACGGTTTCTTGGCTCTGGGCTTCGTATTGCTGGTTGCACGTTACCTGAAACCTAATGCTCAATTTGACGACAAACTAATGACTTGGGCATTCTGGCTGTTGAACGGCGGTCTGGTGGGTATGATTGCTATCAGCCTGTTGCCGGTCGGCGTGATTCAAGCTTACGCTTCTATCACTCATGGTCTGTGGTATGCACGTAGCGAAGAATTCCTGCAAATGGAAATTCTGGATACCCTGCGTTGGGTTCGTACCGCTGCTGACTTGATCTTCATCGGTGGTGCTGTCTGCGTTGCTATCCAAGCTACCAAAATCATATTCAGCCGCGATAAATAATCTTAAGCTGAGTTAAATCGAAGGCCGTCTGAAAAGTTTTCAGACGGCCTTTCTGTTATAATTTCAACATTCTTAAATTGACAAGACAAAACATTATGTTCAACCAAGCTGCTCAAGAGCTGACCACTGTTCGCGATTTGCTGCGTTTCGCCGTCAGCCGTTTTAACGATGCCGGACTGTTTTTCGGACACGGAAGCGATAATGCCCATGACGAGGCAGCCTATCTGATTTTGCACACTTTAAATCTGCCGTTGGATACGTTGGAGCCTTATTTGGATGCCAAATTGTTGCAAAGTGAGAAGGAGGAAGTGTTGTCGATTATCGAACGCCGCGCAGTGGAGCATATTCCTGCCGCGTATCTGACGCATCAAGCATGGCAGGGTGAGTTTGATTTTTATGTCGATGAGCGCGTTATTGTACCTCGTTCTTTCATTTATGAATTGCTTGGCGACGGTATCCGTCCTTGGATTGAACACGATGAATTGGTGCATCGAGCTTTGGATTTGTGTACCGGTAGCGGCTGCTTGGCCATTCAAATGGCGCATCACTATCCTGATGCACAAATCGATGCCGTTGATTTGAGCTTGGATGCGCTGGAAGTGGCCGCCATCAATATCGAAGATTATGGCTTGGAAGACCGCATCAGCTTGGTGCATACCGATTTGTTTGAAGGTTTGGATGACACCTACGACTTAATTGTTTCCAATCCGCCTTATGTTGATGCAGAATCTGTGGAAGCGTTGCCTGATGAATACCTGCACGAGCCGGAATTGGCTTTGGGTAGCGGCGAAGATGGTTTGGACGCTACACGTCAAATCATTTTGCAAGCGGCGAAATATTTGAATCCGAAAGGTATATTGCTGGTTGAAATCGGTCACAACCGTGAAGTATTGGAAGCGGCTTATCCCGAATTACCGTTTACTTGGTTGGAAACCAGCGGTGGCGATGGGTTTGTATTCTTGTTGACCCGAGAGCAATTATTGGGTGAAGAGTAGTTTATTTCGATATAAATGAAACAAAAGCCGTCTGAAAAAGTTTCAGACGGCTTTTGTTCTGTATAATTTTTAATGTTTTAAGAAAATACAAATGGCTATGGTATACCGAATATGAAATCCAAGCAGTCTTTGAAACTATGGCTTATAATATTTGTCATAGTTTCTAATGTCAGTGGATTTTTATTACTGACTTTTTGTAGAACATATACTGCCAAACTCCATATTATGAATAATTATTTAAAATCAGGCCTGTTGGCTGCTGCCTTGTTCAGTATGCCCGTTGCCGTCTTTGCCCAGCAACATACCGTTTATTTCAATCAAAACGGTAAACTGACGGCGACCATGCCTTCGGTTGCTTATGTCCGACAATACAAGATTGAGGCAGGCAAGGCTCAGGTACAGGATTTTTACTATCCATCGATGAAAAAATATTCTGATCCTTATGAAGTACCTGCCAGTCAGATTAAGGTTTTTGTGCCGGCTTTGGATAACGGTACATTAACCCTGTGGCATTTCAACGGTCAGAAAAAGATGGTTGGCAGCTATCGCAATGGCAAACCGCATGGCGAATGGGTCAACTGGTATCCAAACGGCAAAAAATCTGCGGTGATGCCTTATCAAAATGGCCTGAGTGAGGGCGTAGGCTCTCGTTATTACCGCAACGGCGTCAAAGAAAGTGAAATCCAATTCAAGCACGATAAGGCCAACGGTCATTGGAAACAATGGTATTCAGACGGCAGCCCGAAAACTGAAATGATGATGAGCAATGACAAACCAACGGAGATCATCAGTTGGGATGAAAATGGCCGCATCGTGTCTGAATTGAGTATTCGCAACGGTAAACGCAGCGGCATTATTTTGGATTGGTATGATGATGGTGCGAAGAAATCTGAGCTGGTTTATAAAGATGACCAGTTGGTGAAAAAAACTTTCTGGGATACGGACGGGTACGTTCTCGAATAATTTTAACAATAAAAAACCGCAGGCTGAACAGCTTGCGGTTTTTTATTACATACAGCCTTTGTTTTGGCATAGGGTAAATAACGGCGCGCCGCTTTCACGGATTTTTTTGCCGCCGTCCAAGTCGGTAAATTCCAAAATGGCAGCCGCTTCGATTACTTCGCCGCCCAGTTTGCGGATCAGTTCGACACCTGCCAGCATTGTGCCGCCGGTTGCTACTAAATCATCTACCAACAAAACGCGTGCGCCCGGCTTGATGGCGTCGGTATGGATTTCTACCGTTGCTTCGCCATATTCCAAAGCATAACTTTGAGAAACCGTATCAAACGGCAGCTTGCCTTTTTTACGAATGGGAACGAAGCCGACATTTAGCTGATAGGCCAAAGCCGCACCAATGATGAAGCCGCGCGCATCCAAGCCCGCAACGACATCAACTTTCTGCCCCATATAGCGGTAAACCAGTAAATCGACCAGCAGGCGGAAATATTCTGCGCTTTGCAAAACGGGAGTAATGTCATGAAACAAAATCCCTTTTTGCGGCCAGTTTTCAATTTTACGGATTTTGTCCGCCAAAGCTTCTACGCCCATTACTTCAGGATGAATCAACATCTTGACATTCCGAAATCAAAAAGTTTTTAACACGCTATTGTAGCGGTCATATGCGGACTTGCCAAATTAATCGATACAATAGCCAAATTTTGCAACATGCCGTCTGAAATTCCGAGAAACATTGTGTTGTGTTATAATTTACAGGTACATACCATCGGCTGAACCACCATGCAAAATCATAAAAAAGGCAATATTTACATCATTTCTGCCGCTTCCGGCACAGGTAAAACGACCTTGGTGTCGCGCCTATTGAAAAATCATGACGACATCCGTGTTTCTATTTCTCATACCACGCGTCAGCCGCGTGAGGGTGAGGAACATGGTGTGCATTACCACTTTGTTCCCAAAGAAGAATTTGAATTACTGATTGATCAAAGGGCCTTTTTGGAACACGCCAATGTGTTCGGCAACTATTACGGCACCAGCATTGCCGGCGTGAATTCGTTGAGCGAAGAGGGCTATGACGTGATTTTGGAAATTGATGTGCAAGGTGCAGCGCAAGTACGTAAATCGTTGCCTGAAGCCAGCAGCATTTTTATCCTGCCGCCTTCCTTTGAAGTATTGGCACAACGTTTGATCGGCCGTGGTACAGACAGCGAAGAAGTTATTCAAACACGCCTTTCAAAAGCCCGTCATGAGATTGAGCAATCCGTTTTGTTCGATTACGTCGTCGTGAATGACGATTTAGATCGTGCTGAAGCCGATTTGTTCCACATTATTAAAGCAGGCCGTCTGAAAAAATCCTCTCAACAGGGATTTATTTCAAACCTGTTGGAAAATTCGTAAAAAACAGCGAAAATAACCGTTTATTTGAAACATAGAAAGAAAGCAAGCAAACATGGCTCGTATTACTACTGAAGACTGCACAGGTAAAATCCCTAACCACTTTGACCTTACCCTCGTTGCCGCCCGTCGCGCACGCCAGCTCGAAAACGGCAATACGCCATTGGTTGACGACATCCGCAACAACAAACCAACCGTAACCGCCCTGCGCGAAATCGCTGCCGGACAAATCGGAACCGAGCTGCTGACCCGCAATAAATAAACCAACCGGCAAACCGATAAAACCGCCGCGCGGACTGTATCGGTGCGATATCACAACCGATACAGTCTGACGGCTTAAAAAAATAGCCATAAAAGGCCGTCTGAAAATGCCAGCCCCACAGCCTACCGCCCCCTATGATCCGTTGACAGCAGAAGCGCGCGAGCTTCTGTTTCGTACCGCATTCTATCTCAATACCAATGAGCAGGCCGAGCTTGAAAGAGCCGTTGCCTACGCTTTCCATGCCCATGACGGACAAACCCGTAAAAGCGGCGAACCCTACATCACCCATCCTCTCGCCGTTGCCACGCAGCTTGCGATTTGGCACATGGATGTTCAAGGGCTTTGCGCAGGCGTTATGCATGATGTATTGGAAGATACGGGCGTAACCAAAGTCGAAATGGCGGCAGAATTCGGCGATACTATTGCCGAAATGGTAGACGGCCTCTCCAAGCTGGAAAAACTCAAATTTGAAGATCATGCCGAGCATCAGGCGGAAAGTTTCCGCAAGCTTATCCTCGCCATGACTAAAGACGTGCGCGTCATCGTCGTCAAACTTGCCGACCGATTGCACAATATGCGCACCCTTGGCTCTATGCGTCCGGAAAAACGCCGCCGCATCGCCAAAGAAACCCTCGAAATCTATGCTCAAATCGCCAACCGCATTGGCCTGAACAATGCGTATCAAGAGCTTCAAGACTTATCGTTCCAAAACCTCCACCCAAGACGCTACGAAACCCTGAAAAAAGCCATGAACAACAGCCGCAAAAATCGCCGCGATGTTGTCGGCAAAGTGTTGCGTGCATTCGGTCAGCGTTTGGTCGGTGTCAATATTGAAGCCAAAATCAAAGGCCGCGAGAAAAACTTATACAGCATCCATCAAAAAATGCTGGCTAAAAAGCTGCGTTTTGCCGAAGTAATGGATATCTACGGCTTTCGGGTCATTGTAAACAATATTCCTGCCTGTTATGCCGCGTTGGGTGCATTGCATAATTTATACCACCCCAAGCCCGGCCGTTTCAAAGACTATATCGCCATTCCGAAAAGTAACGGCTACCAAAGTTTGCACACGACTTTGGTCGGCCCTTACGGTTTGCCGATCGAAGTGCAAATCCGTACGCGTGAAATGGATGCAGTGGCTGAGGGCGGTATTGCCGGTCATTGGATTTATAAATCCGGTGAAAACACTCCGGACCAAGCCGTCCTCCATATGAACCGATGGATGAAAAATATTCTTGACCTGCAGGCCAGCAGCTCAAATGCCATCGAGTTTCTGGAGCATGTCAAAGTCGATTTGTTCCCCAACGAAGTCTATATCGTTACCCCGAAAGGCGATATCCTTACCTTGCCTAAGGGTGCAACGCCGATTGACTTTGCCTATGCAGTTCACACCAATATCGGTCATAAAACCGTTGCCGCGCGTATCAATAACGTCATGATGCCGTTGCGCACCAAGCTGAAAACCGGTGATACGGTAGAAATCATTACTTCCGAACACGCCAAGCCTAATGTGGCATGGTTGAATTTTGCCGTTTCCAGCCGTGCGCGCAGCGCCATCCGCCAATACATTAAAAATCTGAATCGTCACGATGCCGTTGTTTTGGGTGAGAACTTGCTGCAAAAAGCTTTATCCAGCCTGTTGCCTAAAGATATCCTGCTTTCAGACGACCTCAAAGAAAAATACCTTGCCGATTTGAATACCAAACAAACCTCGTTTGAAGAGGTCCTCTACAATGTCGGTATGGGGCATACTTTGCCGGTACACGTTGCCATGCACATTGCCGAGTTGGCAGGCCAACATTTTGGCAGCGCGGTCAAACTCAGCCCGATCAAAGTCAACGATCAGGAAACCGGCCGGATTCATTTTGCCGAATGTTGCCATCCGATTCCCGGCGATGCAATCCGCGCCTTATTGGTCAAAGACAAGGGTATGATTATCCACCGAGATACCTGCCAAACTTTGGTCAAAGCTGATCCGGAAGAGCAACTCGATGCGGGCTGGGACAGTTTGCGCAATCAAACGTATCGCACCATCCTCAATGTCAAATCCGAAGATGCGCATGGTTTGTTGGCCTCAATGGCGCAAGCGATTTCCAATTCCGGTGCGGATATCGAATCTGTTGATACGCCGACCAAAGCGCAAGCAGGAACGGAAGGTTTTGTAGAATTTAAATTCACGATTAAAGTCAAAGATTTGGATCAGGTTAATCAGATTATTCATGCAATGCATGCCAATCCGAATATCCGCAAAGTAATCCGAGGATAATCTGTGATCAGCATGATAAGAAAAGGCCGTCTGAAAGTGTGTTCAGACGGCCTTTTGAGTATGTACAAACAAACTCTGTTAGTTTGTTTTGAAGAAAAATAATGCTTCAGGTTGGATTTAACTTAACCAAAAACGGAAAACCAAGAAGAAAACCAAGGCCAAAACGCCGGCCCAAACCAGCAACATGAATCCGGCTACTGCCTGACCCAAGCGGTAAACAGGATTTTTGCGTTCGTCTTCGAGTAGGGGATTGGATGTATCGTGTGGTTTGTCGGACATAATGAAGCTCTGATTGAATTATTGAATAAAAGTGTAAGGTTACGCCGATAGAAGCAAAGATTCAAGTGGGAATGATTATTGATAGAAGTCTTCGTCTTCATTCCACGCGGTTTTTAAGGCCGTCTGAATGGTGTCGGCACCAAAGCCGCGATAGGCAAGGAAACGCGCTTGTTTTTGTTTTTCTTTCAAATCTTGGGCTTCTTGCTTGAATTTTTTACGCAAGACGGAAATGGCGGTTTGCAGCTCGTCCTCCCTATCGGGTAGGAACTCCCGACAGTCGTCTGCATCGATACCTTGTTGTGCCAAGGCTTGCTTGAGGCGGAGCGTGCCGTAACGGTTGCTTTTGCTGTGAATATAGGCTTCTGCATAACGCTGGTCGGATTGCCAATTTCGTTCGGCGAATTCGTCCAAAACCTTTTCCAATTCTTCTTCGCTTTCAGCGTGCGGAGCCAGTTTGCGTTTCAAGCCGACACGGCTGACTTCCTGACGGGAAAGAATATCCAAGGCGCGGGCGCGTAAGGTTTTGGGAGGTTTCATGGGGATATGGAAGGGGAGGGATTTAACTACATTGAATTACATTTTCAGACGGCCTGATTAGGTAAAAGCACCGAAAAGGCCGTCTGAAAATAAAGCCGAATTATTCTTCGTCTTTGTTTTTTTGCGGTTGCAGATTTTCGTAGATTTCAGGCAGGGCGCGAATCAACAAATCAGGTTTGGTTGCTTTGTCTTGAGAGAGCAAGGTCATGTCGCCGTAGCCGAATGTTACGCCGACGCTGAAGCAACCGGCCGCTTTGGCAGCAATAATGTCATTTTTGGAGTCGCCCACCATCAGCATATTGGCAACGTCGATGCCCAGAACTTCGGCTGCATGTTGAAGCGGCAATGGGCTGGGTTTTTTCTCAGTCAGGCTGTCGCCGCCGAGAACCAGGCTGAAATAGTCGTCGAGATTGAGCTGTTTCAGCAACTCAGCAGCCAGAATTTCATTTTTGTTAGTAATGACAACCAATGGAATACCCAAGGACTTCAGCAGGCCGAGACCGGCTTCAGTTTCAGGGTAGGGGCGGGTAAAGTCACTCAAGTGCTCGCGATAATATTTCATAAAGAACACAAAACCTTTTTCCCAGATTTCAGGATCGGCTTCTTTTTCACGATCATTGGTAATGACGCGATGAACCAATTTGCCGATGCCGTCGCCGACATAACTTTCAACCGTTTGGGTAGGCAAAACAGGTAAACCCAAGTGCGCACACATGGCTTGGGCTGCTGCGGCCAAATCGGGAACGGAATCACATAAGGTACCGTCCAAATCAAAAGCAACGGCTTGAACGTGTTCTAAAGCAGCAGTGGTCATTGAGTAGCTTCCTGTCATATTATTTAAGCGGTTATTCTAACATTATTTGCCTGATTTGCCGATGTTTTGCTGATTCTTTAAAGGGATATTTGTTTAAATTGTTAACAATTTTTGCTGGTGTAAGGCTGTTAGCCTATTTGGAATATGGAAGGGATTTTGTCAACAAAAAGGGTGGTTTGGTAGGCATTAAAAAACAAAGGGTTTGTGTGTTTTTTTGAATGGTTTGATGAGCATTTATACTAGGCCGTCTGAAAATTTTTTGGTCGGCATGCCGATATTTTCAGACGGCCTCAAACTAAATTCATATATAAATGAATGGATTTGCTTTTTATCGACTACATGCTATTACATTTTTTCCTGTTTTTGTATATAGTAACAAGTATGGCTCTCGTCTAATCATGTGTATGAAAAGGAAAAATACATGTCCGCATCTGCTGTTAAAGAAACACTGAATCCGTTTGAAATTGCACAAAAACAAGTGAAAATTGCCTGCGATCGCCTGAATGCCGACCCGGCAGTATTTGAAATCTTGAAAAAGCCGCAACGTGTTTTGGAAGTGAACTTCCCTGTCAAACTCGACAACGGTACAGTAGAAAACTTCACCGGCTACCGTTCACAACACAATAATGCCGTCGGCCCTTACAAAGGCGGCGTGCGTTTCCATCCTCATGTGAATATGGACGAGGTTAAAGCCCTGTCTATCTGGATGACCATCAAATGCTGCGTGGCCGGTATTCCTTACGGCGGTGGTAAAGGCGGTATTACTTTGGATCCGCGTAACTATTCCGAAGCGGAATTGGAACGCATCGCCCGCGCTTATTCTGAAGCCATTTCTCCGCTGATTGGCGAAAAAATCGATATTCCCGCCCCTGATGTGAACACCAACGGCAAAATCATGTCTTGGATGGTTGATGCCTATGAAAATGTGGTGAAACATTCTGCACCGGGCGTGTTCACCGGTAAACCGGTTGAGTTTGGCGGCTCCTTGGCGCGTACTGAAGCCACCGGTTATGGCGTAAACTTCGCCGCCGTTCAAGCTTTGGAAAAACTGGGTAAAGACGTGAAGGGTGCCACTTACGCTATTCAAGGTTTCGGTAACGTGGGCTACCACACCGGTTATTATGCACACAAAGCCGGTGCGAAAATCGTTGCCGTATCTACTGTTGACGTTGCCATTTACAACGAAAACGGCTTGGATATGGAAGCAATCATCAAAGAATTCCAAACCAAAGGTTTCATCACCAACGAAGCCGGCTACGGCAAAGAAATCAGCAATGCCGAACTTTTGGCTCTGGAAGTGGACGTACTCGCCCCTTGCGCGCTGGAAAACCAACTGACTTCTGAAAACGCCGGTAAAGTCCGCGCGAAAATCGTGGTTGAAGGTGCAAACGGTCCGACTACTCCTGAAGCAGACGTTATCCTGCGTCAAAACGGCGTATTGGTTGTTCCTGATATTTTGGCAAACTGCGGCGGCGTGGTTGTATCTTATTTTGAATGGGTACAAAACCTGCAAGGCTACTACTGGGAGTTTGACGAAGTTCAAGAGAAAGAAACCGTTGTCCTGCGCCGTGCGTTCCGCGATATTTGGAACTTGGCTCAAGAATACGATGTCGACCTGCGTACCGCTTCTTACATGATGAGTATCCGTCGTGTTGAAAAAGCAATGAAACTGCGCGGCTGGTATTAATCGGTTGAGCGATAGCTAAGAGTAGGCCGTCTGAAACCTCTTTTCAGACGGCCTTAATGTTTTTGATAAGAGCCTTTACAAATTTTAATCCACCTTGATTCCATTTCAATCAAACTCAGCTATAATCCCCTTTTTTGACCTTTCCGGAAAAGACATAATCATGAACAAAACTTTCAAATTCAGCGCATTGGCTTTGTCTGCTTTGTTAGCACTAACTGCTTGCAACCAAAAAGACACTGCCGCTAAAGACGCTCCTGCTGCTTCCGCAGCTTCAAATGCGACTGCAGATGCTTCTGCCATCGGTTCTACTGCCCAACAAGCCAGCTACGCAATGGGTGTGGACATCGGACGTTCATTGAAACAAATGAAGGACCAAGGTACGGAAATCGATTTGAAAGTCTTCACCGAAGCCATGGAAGCCATGTTTGAAGGTAAAGAAGTTAAAATGACTGAAGCTCAAGCTCAGGAAGTGATGATGAAATTCCTGCAAGAGCAACAAGAAAAAGCTACTGCCAAACGTGCTGAAGATGCCAAAGTAAACTTGGAAAAAGGCGAAGCGTTCTTGAAAGAAAACGCGACTAAAGAAGGCGTGAAAACCAGCGCTTCCGGTCTGCAATACAAAATTACCAAAGAAGGCGAAGGCAAAAAACCGACTAAAGACGATATGGTTACCGTTGAATATGAAGGCCGTCTGATTGATGGTACCGTATTTGACAGCAGTAAAGCCAACGGCGGCCCAGTAAGCTTCCCTGTAAGCCAAGTGATTCCAGGTTGGACTGAAGGTATCCAACTCTTGAAAGAAGGCGGCGAAGCAACATTCTACATCCCTGCCAAATTGGCTTACCGTGAAGTTGGCGCCGGCGATAAAATCGGCCCGAACGCCACTTTGGTATTCGACGTAAAACTGGTTAAAGTCGGCGCGCCTGATGCTGCCGCACAACAACCTGTACAAGTTGACGTACAAAAAGTTCAATAATCCGAATCAAGGCTTACGCCCTTAAACAACGGATAAAAGGCCGTCTGAAAAAATTCCGTTTCAGACGGCCTTTGTTCCAAACCAACAAGGAATTATGATGAAAAATATCGTCATCCTTATTTCCGGACGCGGCAGCAATATGCAGGCGATTGTGAATGCTAATATTCCCGATGCCAACATTGCAGCCGTATTGAGCAACAGCGAGACCGCAGCCGGATTGGCATGGGCGGCAGAGCGCGGTATTGCCACTGATAGTTTGAACCATAAAAACTTCGACTCGCGTCTGGCATTTGATCAGGCCATGATGGAGAAAATTGATGCCTATCAGCCGGATTTGGTCGTATTGGCGGGCTTCATGCGCATTTTGACTCCGGAGTTCTGCGCACATTATGAAAACCGCCTGATCAATATCCATCCGTCCATCCTGCCTTCTTTCACCGGTCTGCACACCCACGAACGCGCATTGGAAGCAGGTTGCCGAGTGGCAGGCTGCACCATCCATTTCGTGACCCCAGAGCTGGATTGCGGCCCGATTATTTCTCAAGGTATTGTTCCTATTTTGGACGGCGATACCGCTGACGACGTTGCCGCACGCGTGCTGACGGTTGAACACCAGCTTTTCCCACAAGCCGTTGCCGACTTTGTTGCAGGCCGTCTGAAAATCGAAGGCAATCGCGTTTTGAATGCACAACGCAATGCCGCCGGTCAAAGCCTGTTGGCTTAATTAAAACACGATACACACAAGGAAAACATCATGAATCCGATTAAAACAACCCTGCTGACACTTTCCCTGCTCACTGCCTCCATCGGCGCACAAGCCGCTGAATTGCCGCAATCTGCCGTTTTACAATACTCAGGCAGCTACGGTATTCCTGCGACCATGACTTTCACACGCAGCGGCAGCCAATACAAAATCGTTTCTACCATCAAAGTACCGCTTTACAATATCCGCTTTGAATCAGGTGGCAGCATCAACGGCACGACCCTGCATCCGTCTTACTACAAAGATGTACGCGGCGGTAAATTGTATGCCGAGGCCAAATTCTCCGGCGGCAACATCACTTACGGCAAAGCAGGTGATTTGAAAACCGAAAAATCCGGCCCGGCCATGGACTTGTTTACTTTGGCATGGCAACTGGCCGCCAATGACGTGCGCCTGCCGTCAGGTTTGAAAATTACCAACGGTAAAAAACTGTACACCGTTGGCAGCATGAACAAAATCGGCAGCGAAAGCTATAAGCTGAACGGCGG
The DNA here is from genome assembly GCF_003044645.1 of Neisseria subflava. GTDB lineage: Bacteria > Pseudomonadota > Gammaproteobacteria > Burkholderiales > Neisseriaceae > Neisseria > Neisseria subflava_B. Next base: position 98,107 of record NZ_POXL01000007.1, on the reverse strand, counting down.
TACAACGCCTGTGAGTAAATATCGCGTCCGCCGCGGCGACGATACCGTGACTTACTCGTTTGCTTCCGATATCGACAATATCCCTGCGCAAATCAGTTATACCGATGACGGCAAAACCTACAACTTGAAACTGACTTCCGTCAAAATCAACGGTAAAGTAGTGAAACCGTAATCTTTATTTGCTCAAACAAGAAGGCCGTCTGAAAAGTTTTCAGACGGCCTTTTATTTTTACAGCAACACAATATCGTATTGTTCCTGCGTGTAGGCGGTTTCGACTGCCAGTGAAATCGGCTTGCCGATAAAGTCTATCAACATCGCCAGCGATTGTGATTCTTCGTCTAGGAACAAGTCGATGACATTCGGAGCGGCCAAAATGCGGAAGGCTTGGACATCATAGCGGCGCGCTTCGCGGACGATTTCGCGTTGGATTTCGTAGCACACGGTTTGCGGCGTTTTCAGACGGCCCCGGCCTTGGCAGGAAGGGCAGGGTTCGCAGAGGATTTGGCTTAAGTTTTCACGCGAGCGTTTACGGGTCAGTTCGACAAGGCCCAGACTGGTAAAGCCGTTGAGGGTGACGCGGGTGCGGTCGAAACTGAGGGCTTTGGCAAGCTCTTGCAGGACGGCTTCGCGGTGGACTTCCTGCGCCATATCGATGAAGTCGATGATGATGATGCCGCCGAGATTGCGCAGGCGAAGTTCGCGGGCAATGGTGTGGCAGGCTTCGAGGTTAGTGCGGAAGATGGTTTCATCAAAATTGCGCGCGCCTACAAAGCCGCCGGTGTTGACATCGATGGTGGTCATGGCTTCGGTGGACTCGATGATGAGGTAGCTGCCGAAGTTGAGGTTGACGCGCGGTTGCAGGGCGCGGGCGATTTCTTGCTCGATGTTGTGGGTTTCAAATAGAGGGCGTTCACCTTTGAATAGCTCGATCCTGCCCAATGCACCTTGAACGTATTGTTCGGCAAACTGGGTCATGCGGCGGTGGTTTTCAGTGGAATCGACCAGGATTTTGTGCGTATCGAGGCTGAACATATCGCGCAAAACGCGCAGGCTCAAAGGCAAATCTTGATAGAGCAGGGTTTCGGGCGGCTGGATTTTTGCTTGTTTTTGAATGTGTTCCCACACTTTGGTCAGATAGTTGATGTCTGATTGCAGTTGGTCATCGGAGGCGTTTTCAGCATTGGTGCGGATGATGTAGCCGTGGCAGGCATTTTCGGGCAGCAGGTTGTTGAGGCGCTCCCTCAGGCTGCTGCGCTCAGCATCGTCTTCAATGCGTTGGGAAATGCCGATGTGGTCTTCTTGCGGAAGATGGACGAGGAAACGGCCGGCCAGTGAGATTTGGGTGGACAGGCGCGCGCCTTTGGTGTTGATGGGGTCTTTAATGACCTGAACCAAGACGGACTGGCCTTCAAAGAGCATATGTTCGATGCGTTGGGTTTCGTCCGGATTGCGGCGTTGTTCGAGGACATCGACGATATGCAGAAACGCGGCGCGTTCCAAGCCGATATCGATAAACGCGCTTTGCATGCCGGGAAGGACGCGTTTGACGACGCCCAAATAAATATTGCCGACCAAGCTGTGGCCGCTGTTGCGCTCGATGTGCAGCTCGCAGATATTGTTCTCTTCCAAAACGGCCACACGCGTTTCTTGCGGCGTAATGTTGACGAGGACGGTTTCAGACGGACGCACGGCGTCCTTGGGGATGGGGATTCCTGAAAGCATAGGGATACCTGATTTTGAATAGAAAAAATTTTGCGATGTGTTCTTCTCCAAAAAACAAATGGCAAAAGTCATTCTGCGAAAGCGCTTATCATACTTTAATTATGGTTTTTCCGCATCTGCACAAATGTTTATGGTCAAGAGGCCGTCTAAATGTTTTTTACAACCGTACGGCGGGAACACTTGTAAAATAACGCTTATGCCCATATAGTCATGAACATTGGTATTTTGGAAGAAATCATGCAAACCGTTACTGTTTATACCGGTCCATATTGCCCGTACTGCACCATGGCGAAAAGGCTGTTGCAGGCGGTGGGTGTGAAAGAAATCAACGAAATCCGCATCGACGGCAATCCGGAAGTTTTTGCCGAAATGCAGCAGCTTTCCGGCCAGCGCAGCGTGCCGCAGATTTTTATCGGCGATACCCATGTCGGTGGCTTTACTGATTTGTACCGCTTGCAGCAGGAAGGCAAGTTGGACGAATTACTGAATCCTTAACCCTTAACTTAGGAAAATAAAATGAGCGAAGAATTGCAACCCGTATTCAGCGTTGAGCGTCTGTATGTAAAAGACTTGTCTTTGGAAGTGCCTCATGCGCCACAAATCTTCTTGGAACAAGGCGAGCCTGAAGTCGATATGCGCGTTTCTACCGGCAACACCAAACTGGAAGACGGCTTCTACAGCGTTGACGTTACCGTGACCGTGACTGCCAAACTGAACGAAGAGCGCACCATGTTCTTGAACGAAGTTACCCAAAGCGGCATCTTCCGTCTGGAAAACATTCCTGAAGAAGACGTACAACTGCTGCTGGGCGTTGCTTGTCCGAACATCCTGTTCCCTTACGCACGCGAAGCCATTTCCAACAGCGTAACCCGCGCCGGCTTCCCACCTGTACTGCTTGCTCCGATCAACTTCGAAGCAATCTACCAAGAGCAACAGGGAGCTAACGCTTAATCGCGTTATACCTAAATTAAGGCCGTCTGAAACATTGCGTTCAGACGGTCTTTTTTATTTGAAAATTAGGACATAAGAAAAATCTATAATAAAAAAAGTTCATATATTAATGTAATAAGTATATAATGATACCGTTTATCATTACGATAATGTTTTTAATTTTATAGGTTTATATACCATTTAAAATCAATGAATTAGAATTTTATCCAGTAAGTAGATTCTATTAATTAAGGAAATAGTTGTGAAACCTGATTTTCAAATGAAAACAATTTGTTTGTTATTGGTGCTGCCTTGCCAAACTGTTTTTGCAGATACGGGATATCAAGAAGTGGAACATGTAGACATGGATACGGTCAAGGTCAGTGGCAAACGGCAGGCACAAAGGAATACCGAGCGCAGTCAGTCTTATACAATCGGAACAATGGCAACGGCGACCGGGTTGCGTATTTCAGGCAAGGATACGCCGCAGTCGGTGAGTGTAATGACGCGTCGGCAGCTAGATGATAAAGCAATATATTCTTTAGAAGATGCAATGAAAAACACCACGGGAATCAACGTGGTTCGCGATTCGGGCCTACAAACTCGTTTTTTGTCTCGTGGTTTCTATGTTGATCAGATTGGTGAAGACGGTATTACCACTAATGTGTCTGGACGTTCGGGCTATACGGCAAAAATCGATGTCTCACCCAGTACAGACCTTGCTGTTTATGATCACATTGAGGTTGTCAGAGGTGCGACTGGTCTTACTCAGTCCAATTCCGAACCGGGTGGAACCATTAATTTAATCCGTAAGCGGCCAACAGCCCTGTTTAAGCATACAGGTGAAATCAGCACTGACCATAGGGGCAGCAAGCGTTTGGCTTTGGATGTATCTGGAAGCTTGAATAATGAACATACGGTACGCGGTAGGCTGGTTGGTGTTCATGAGGACCACCGCTCTTTTAAAGAGGGTGTATGGAACAAGAAAGACATGGTTTATGGTGTGATTGATGCGGATTTGAGTGATAACAGTATGCTGACTTTGGGTGGCACTTATCAGAAAAATAAAGATATTCCCGATTTTGCCGGCGTGATTTTACCTTGTGAGGATCAAAAAACTGCGGCCTTCAGCTCCAGTCCTGCCTGTAACAATCCTTTGAAATTGCCACGTAATACTTATTTGGGTGAAACCTCATGGTCACGCCTGAATGCTGATAAATACAATATTTTTTCCGGTTTCAAACATGTCTTTGACAATGGATGGCAACTCAATGCCGAAATTTCTTATACGCGTAATGATTCAGATGCCAAAGTCGGACAATTTTTTCTGAAAAACGAACACGCGGCAGGTATTTCAGCATCTGCGGCAACGGGTTTCCTAACTGAAAAGGGAGAGGTTATCCCTTTTGAGCCTAAAGACAAGGCGTTGGCAAAATTAAAAGAATATCGTGATGGCGTCACTAAAACATATGAAGAGAAAAAAGCAGATTACGTTGCCCATCATTTCGATTCATCTGCTTTTGAACAATATCGCTCCCAAAGGGCGGCAGCACGTCGGGCAGGTTTTGATCAATGTATGCAGGACATTGGTTTGGATTTCCTGTGCAACGACTGGCAGGATCCTGGTGTAGAAGTAGATAAAAAAGAGTTTGTTGATAAGGAGCTTGCAAAGCAAGGCATTATTAACAATGCAGAAGGCCTGTTTCCCAACCGTCTATACGACTCAGCATACAATCTTCGCCACACATACAACCGCCGTTACAACTTCATGCCGTTGCACTATACCAAACACGATGTGCAATGGGGCTTTAAGCTGGATCTGACAGGTAACTACCGCCTGCTTGGGCGTGAACATGATTTCTTTGTCGGTTATGCGTATAACAATGAAAAAATCCGTTCTGCCTATACGGAAATATATCAAAACCGTTATTTTGTCCGTCCTCAAGGTTATGCAGGTGCAGGCAGTTGCGGCATTCATCCCGATGGTCCGGAGCGTAATCCTTTAGAAAAAGGCATTGTCGAACCAGATTGGCATATTTATAACGAAAAAGGTAATAACAAAATCTATGTACCGGAATGCAGTGGCGCGCATGTTACAAAATATACTCCCCGTTTGGATGCTGAGGGCAAGCCTGTCTGGACAGTCAACGACAATGGTGAGCGCGTAATGGTGCAAGATCCTGTTTACGAATTGGATGCAAATGGAAACAAAATACAGGAGCGGGATGAAGAGGGAAATTTGAAATGGGCAAACCAATATCTGAAAACGCCGCTGTGGAAAACTGTTCAGGTTGCAGATGATCATGTTCCGGCGTTATACAATTATTCGAAATACCTTAACACGAATAAAACACATTCTTTGACTGTCAGTACCCGCTTTAATGCGACCAACCGTCTGCATCTCTTGGGCGGTATGCACTATACGCGCTATGAAACCACACAAGCCAAAGAAATGCCTGTACGCTACGGCCAGCCTGCTACGGCATTCCAAACTGAGAGCAGTAACAAAATCGACAAAGAGCATTACACCTCAAAAATGCAAAGTCATCGGTTTACGCCATATGCAGGCATTACCTACGACCTGACACCGCAACAAAGCTTGTATGCCAGCTATACTAAGATTTTTAAACAACAGGATAACGTTGATGTAACCAGCAAATCCGTTCTTCCACCACTCATCGGGACTAACTATGAAATAGGTTGGAAAGGGTCGTTCTTGCAAGGCCGTCTGAATGCTTCGCTTGCCTTGTTTGTCTTACAGCAGAAAAACCGTACCGTTGTCGATTTCGGATTTGTTCCCGATACTAGTCGTAACGGAGGTTCATTCCAAACCATCGCTAAACCTGTGGGTAAGGTTAAGAGCAGCGGTGCAGAACTTGAATTGGCTGGCGAATTGTCGGAAAACTGGCGTATTTTTGTTGGCTACACATATAACAAAAGTAAGTATAAAAATGCTGCAGAAGTTAATGCGGAGCGGTTGGAGAAAAACACGACTGCCGACCCGTATAACTTCAGTAACTTCACGCCGGTACATATGTTCCGTCTCGGTACAAGCTACCGCTTGCCTCAAACTAAGTTGACCTTGGGTGGCGGAATATCCGCGCAAAGTCGCACAAGTAGCCTTTACAATATTCGCCAAGGAGGCTACGGACTTATAGATGGCTTTGTTCAATATGACTTCCACAAGCACGGCAGAATCAGCCTGATAGGAACGAACCTGGCTGACAGGACGTATTTTGAAAATAACTACAACCGTACGCGAGGTCAAAACAATTTCTATGGCGAACCGCGGACAGTCAAATTGAAATTGGATTGGCATTTTTAGGAGAATGGATAATGATTGGGTATGTAAACATTATTGGCTAAATTCCTGATAAAGGTATGGGTTGAATATCCTTCTTTTTTGAAAGCTGTTTACTAACAATGGCTGAAGTTGATTCGATAGCCGGCGTATTTTCAAATATTAATTTGTTTCAAGTATTCAGCTTTGAAGGCCGTCTGAAACATTGTGTTCAGACGGCCTTTTTGTTTTCGGATAAAATACAGCAAACTTTAAATCAGCTGCCTTTTAAGATGACGCCCGAAACCCAAAAACAGCTCAAAATCACCGATGTTTCCGCCAAGAAGCTCGAAAAACTCAACCTCCATACCGCATGGGATTTGGTGTTGCACCTGCCGTTGCGTTATGAGGATGAGACGCACATCATGCCGATTAAGGATGCGCCGATTGGCGTGCCGTGTCAGGTCGAGGGCGAAGTCATCTATCAGGAAGTCACTTTTAAACCGCGCAAGCAGCTGATTATCCAAATTGCCGACGGTTCCGGCAGCGTTCTTTTTCTGCGCTTCATCCACTTTTACGCCAGCAACCAGAAACAGATGGCGGTCGGTAAGCGTATCCGCGCTGTGGGCGAAATCAAACACGGGTTTCATGGCGACGAGATGATTCACCCTAAAATCCGTGATGCCGAGGGCAGTGGTTTGGCGGAAAGCCTCACGCCGATTTATCCGACCGTAAACGGTTTGAACCAGCCCACTTTGCGCCGCATCATTCAGACGGCCTTAGACGTTACGCCGTTGCACGATACCTTGCCTGATGCTTTATTAGGCCGTCTGAAACTGCCGTACCTCGCCGAAAGCCTGCGCCTTTTGCACTCGCCGCCGCCGAGTTTCACTATTCATCAACTTTCAGACGGCACGCTGCCTGCATGGCAACGGCTCAAATTTGACGAACTTTTGGCACAACAGCTTTCCATGCGGCTGGCGCGGCAGAAGCGCGTCAGCGGCACGGCGGCGGCATTGGGCGGCGACGGTACATTGACTCAAGCTCTGCGCCATGCATTGCCGTTTGCCCTGACCGATGCACAAGAAAAAGTTGTTTCCGAAATCCGCCACGATATGGCGCAAACCCACCCCATGCACCGCCTGCTGCAAGGCGATGTCGGCAGCGGCAAAACCATTGTTGCTGCTTTGTCTGCTTTGACAGCTATCGAATCCGGTGCGCAGGTGGCTGTAATGGCGCCGACCGAAATCCTTGCCGAACAGCATTTTATCAAGTTCAAACAATGGCTTGAGCCTTTAGGTCTTGAAGTCGTCTGGCTTTCCGGCAGCCAGCGCAAAAAAGCCAAAGATGAGGCCAAAGCCAAACTTGCTGACGGCTCTGTCAAAATCGCCGTCGGCACGCACGCTCTGTTTTCAGACGACGTCGAGTTTCAAAATCTGGGCTTGGTGATTGTGGACGAACAACACCGCTTCGGCGTCGCCCAACGCCTCGCCCTCAAAAACAAAGGGCGCGACGTCCATCAATTGATGATGTCCGCCACGCCCATCCCGCGCACGCTTGCCATGAGTTTCTTCGCCGATTTGGACGTGTCCGTCATCGACGAATTGCCGCCCGGGCGCACCCCGATTAAAACCCGCCTCGTCAACAACGTCCGCCGCGCCGAAGTCGAAGGCTTCGTTCTCAACATCTGCCGCAAAGGGCAGCAGGCATACTGGGTCTGCCCGTTGATTGAAGAAAGCGAAACCCTGCAACTGCAAACCGCGACCGAAACCCTCGAGCAGCTTCAGGCGGCATTGCCCGAACTCAACATCGGCTTGGTACACGGGCGTATGAAAGCCGCCGAAAAAGCCGAAGTCATGGCGGAATTTGCCGCAGGCCGTCTGAACGTCTTGGTTGCCACCACCGTCATCGAAGTCGGCGTAGATGTGCCCAACGCCGCCCTGATGGTTATCGAACACGCCGAGCGCATGGGCTTGGCGCAGCTTCACCAATTACGCGGGCGGGTAGGGCGCGGCGCGGCAGAAAGCGTGTGCGTCCTCCTGTTTGCCGAGCCCTTGAGCGAACTCGCCAAAGCGCGGCTGAAAGTCATCTACGAACACACCGACGGCTTCGAAATCGCCCGCCAAGACCTCAACATCCGCGGCCCCGGCGAATTTCTCGGCGCGCGCCAAAGCGGCGTCCCCATGCTGCGCTTCGCCAACCTTGAAGAAGACCTGCATCTCATGGAACAGGCGCGCGAAATCGCCCCTTTGCTGATTGAACAAAACCCTGAAATCGTCGAAGCGCATTTGGCAAGATGGCTTTCCAGCAGGGAAGGTTATTTGGGCGTATAAAATTTGCAGGAAAAGAAAAAGGCCGTCTGAAAACAGACGGCCTTATGATTTGCGTTGATGTAGCCTTTAGAAACCTTGCGCCAACATGGCATCGGCAACTTTGACGAAACCGGCAATGTTCGCACCATTGACGTAGTTCACTTTGTCGCCGACTTTGCCGTATTTCAGGCAGGATTCGTGGATGTTGTGCATGATGTCGAACAGGCGTTGGTCGACTTCTTCACGTGTCCAAGACAGGCGGATGGCGTTTTGACTCATTTCCAAACCTGAAGTCGCTACGCCGCCGGCGTTGGAGGCTTTGCCCGGAGCGTAGAGGATGCCGGCTTTGATAAATTGTTCGACTGCGCCCAAAGTTGACGGCATGTTCGCACCTTCGGCAACCACATAGCAACCGTTTGCCAGCAGGATTTTGGCAGCGTCTGCGTCCAATTCGTTTTGGGTGGCGCAAGGCAGGGCGACTTCGGCTGCGATGTTCCACGGTTTTTGGTTTTCAAAGTATTGCAGGCCTTGTTCTTTGGCGTAAGTGGCGACGCGTTCGCGGCGTACTTCTTTCAGCTCGATCAAAGCGGCCAGTTGCGCTTCGGTCATACCGCTGTCAGGGAAGAGGACAAAGCCGTTGGAGTCGGAAACGGTCAATACTTTTGCACCCAGTTGGATGGCTTTTTCGGCAGCGTATTGCGCCACGTTGCCGGAGCCGGAAATCAACACGCGTTTGCCTTCGATGCTGTCGTTGCGGGTTTCCAACATAGCTTGGGCAAAATACACGCAACCGTAGCCGGTGGCTTCAGGGCGAATCAGGCTGCCGCCCCATTCGAGGCCTTTGCCGGTCAGGACGGAAGCAAATTCGTTGCGGATTTTTTTGTATTGGCCGAACAGATAGCCAATTTCGCGGCCGCCTACGCCGATGTCGCCGGCAGGAACGTCGGTATCAGCACCGATGTGGCGGTAGAGTTCGGTCATAAAGGCTTGGCAGAAACGCATTACTTCGGCATCTGATTTGCCTTTAGGATCAAAGTCGGAACCGCCCTTGCCGCCGCCCATAGGCAGGGTGGTCAACGCATTTTTGAAGACTTGTTCAAAGGCGAGGAATTTCAACACGCCCAAATCGACGGTCGGGTGGAAACGTAAACCGCCTTTGTAAGGGCCGATGGCGGAACTCATTTGAATGCGGTAGCCGCGGTTGACTTGAACTTGGCCTTTGTCGTCCATCCAAGTGACGCGGAACATAATCACGCGCTCCGGTTCAACAATACGCTCAAGCAGGCTTTGTTGGGTGTATTTCGGGTTTTTCGCCAAAAACGGGTCGAGGCTCATGAACACTTCTTCAACAGCTTGGTGGAAGGGTTCTTGGTTGGGGTTGCGTTGTTTAAGATTGGTAAACAGGGTGTTCAGGTCGGTCATTTTTCTACTCCTATTGAGTGAGATATTTCAATATTTATGTTTTGAAATATAGCTGTAAAAATTTTACTTGCCAAGAAAAATTTTCCTAGATTGTTGACATTATTTTTTTACCAATTTGTAAAAATGGAATTATATTTTAAATTTAATTAAAAATATATAAAAATATTTCATTAAATAGATTTAAATAAAAATAAAATGCTGAGTAATTAAACTAGAAAATGTTGAAAATTTTTTTGTAAAAATTTAATTCAGCTCATAAATTTGTGTAAATTAGCGCTGAATTGTCAACATTGTTAATGAGTGTACTACGCGAATATGGGGAAGGTTGCCCATTGAAGACAGAGAGGCAGGCCGTCTGAAAATTCGGTACAATACACACCAAATTCCCACAACACATACATTAAGGAAACCCATGAAAGCCTATCACGACCTTATGCGCCATGTTCTCGACAATGGCATCGACAAATCCGACCGTACCGGCACCGGCACGCGTTCTGTGTTCGGTTACCAAATGCGTTTTGATTTGAGTGAAGGCTTTCCGCTATTGACCACCAAGAAACTGCATCTGCGCTCGATTATTCATGAGCTGCTTTGGTTTCTCAAAGGCGATACCAACATCAAATACCTGAAAGACAACAATGTGTCTATTTGGGACGAATGGGCGGATGAAAACGGCGATTTGGGCCCGGTTTACGGCTACCAATGGCGCAGCTGGCCCGCACCCGACGGTCGCCATATCGACCAAATTGCCAATGTGGTTGAACAAATCAAAAAAAATCCCGACTCGCGCCGCCTGATTGTGTCCGCATGGAATCCGGCTTTGGTCGATGAAATGGCCTTGCCGCCTTGCCACGCGCTGTTTCAGTTTTACGTTGCCAATGGCAAACTGTCCTGCCAGCTTTACCAACGCAGCGCCGATATTTTCCTTGGCGTACCGTTCAACATCGCCAGCTACGCATTGTTAACCATGATGATGGCGCAAGTGTGCGGACTGGAAGCCGGTGAGTTTATCCATACGTTTGGCGATGCGCATTTGTACAGCAACCATATCGAGCAGGCCCAGCTGCAATTAAGCCGCGATTTCCGAAAACTGCCGACCATGAAAATCAACCCTGAAGTCAAAGACTTGTTTGCCTTCAAATTTGAAGACTTCGAATTGGAAGGCTACGATCCACATCCACATATCAAAGCAGCCGTATCGGTGTAAACCAAGTTAAAAAACAAAAGGCCGTCTGAAACTTCAGACGGCCTTTTGTTTAGGCAGGGTTATTGACGTTTCGCGCCATAGCCACCGATTAAGTGTTCGGTTGCATCTTTGTTTTTTAAGCCGTAAGTGCCGCCGATTTCTGCAGCATTGGGGCCGTAGAATTTGCCGTTCAGGTTGCCGCTTAACTTGTCATCGTCCGTGCTGACTTTACCGGAGAAGAGGTTGCCATCTTTCCAGCTTGCCGTACCTTTGAAATCGTAGTTTTTATCTGCTTTGGATACGCGCTTACCATTTTCCAAAGTATGGAAGTGTGAGTTTGATGTTTCAAAACGGACACCTTTGAGGCCGAAATCAACGATAGCCATGACATTGGAAGTCAACTGACGATTGTTCTTGTCGGTAACCACATAGGCAGTGGAAATACCTTTGTAGGTGGCTGTACCTTTAGCAGGCAGGGTAGTGAAGACAGTCTCATCGCCCAGGCTTTGGTAGCCTTGGTATACATGTCCTTTAGGGTCGGTGTAATGCGCGAAGGTTTGATATGTCCAGCCGGCTGCGGAAGGATCATGCAACACAATCTGGGTGCCATCGCCAAAATTGATGACATAGACACCGTCGAATTGTTTGTCGAAAACTAAGCCATCTTGGTCTGGACGGAAATAGGCTAGATTATTGCTGGCTTTTTCATTCATTTCTGCTAGTTTAGCCCGAACTTCGAGATTTTTAGCGTATAAAGTATTTAATTCTTCAATCTTTGCTTTGATCTCAGTTACTTTTTTATTGTTAACTGGACCGGCTTCTGGATTTTCTTCTTTTTCAAGTTTTTCTTGTTCAGCTTTTAACTTTTTAGAAATTTCAACAATATTGTCATCCAAAGTTGATTTACCGTATGCAAATTTGGTATTTTTCTCTTTGCCCGTTTGTTCGCTGACATCAGTTTGAGTATTTCCTTTTGAATATACTTTGGCAATAACAGAAGCGGAACTTGTCCATGTAGGTTGGGTTGCGCTGCCATCAGAGGTCTTATTAAATAACACAACGCCGTCCATTTTGACTTCATCATTGTTGTTAAAGTCAATAGAGCTGATCAGGCCATTTTGGTTGCGGTCTTGATTGTCTGTTTGGAACATTTTGCCTGCGGCATCTTTGCGGATTTGTACGTTAGGGTTGGATTGTTGTGCACCTTTGGAAGATATGAAATGTGTGTGCAAAGGCTGGGTAACGTTGGCTGGATCGATTGGAGCTTCATCGGTCAGTTCGGCAAGGTTGTCGGCACTGTTAGTAAGCGTAGTAGACGGCGCTTTCGGAGTGTTGGCATTGCTGTTATTGTTGGTAGGATTACCATTGTTGCTAGCAGAGTTGCCGGTATTATTGGTAGGGGTCGAGCCGGTGCTTAAAGCAGATGAACCGCCGCCTCCGCCACCACCGCATGCGGACAAGATGGCTGCGCTGGTGGCTGTAAAAACGATGGTTTTAAGTTTGGTTTGGATGTTTGACATGAGATTCCCTGTATAGTTATTCGCTTGATGAAAAGGTCGGAGAGATCGTTTATCTGATTTTTAAACCTTTAATGCCCGATAATAACCATAAATCATAAAAAAATAAACAGTTTGTTTTCATTTCTGTACAAAAATTAATCAAAGGGAAGGTGGTTGGGTGGGTATTTTTTTAGTTAATTGTTTTATATGGATTTATTTTGAATATTTTAGTGAGTTCGATAGCTGGTCTGTTTCTTTTTAACAAACTTTTCAGACGGCCTTTTGAAGATAAAAAAGCAGTCGGACTTTATGGATCCTTTTCTCTCAACGGATCAGTGTATTTCCGTTAAAATACGCCTTCTTTTCCGATTCGAAACATTGCCATGCGCCTTACCCACATCAAACTCTCCGGCTTCAAATCTTTTACCGACCCGACCACGATTCATGTGCCGGGGCAGCTTGTTGCGGTCATCGGGCCGAACGGCTGCGGCAAGTCGAATGTGATTGACGCGGTGCGCTGGGTGTTGGGCGAGGCTTCGGCGAAGCAGCTTCGCGGCGAGAGTATGCAGGACGTGATTTTTAACGGTGCGGCGACGCGCCGTCCTGCGCCGAGGGCTTCGGTGGAGCTGGTGTTTGACAACAGTGACCACAGTTTGCAGGGGGCGTGGGGGCAGTATGCCGAGGTAAGCATCAAGCGGCAGCTGACGCGTCAGGGCGAATCGACTTATTTCATCAACAATCAGACCGTGCGCCGCCGTGACATTACCGATTTGTTCTTGGGTACGGGCGTGGGTGCGCGCGGTTATGCCGTTATCGAGCAGGGGATGATTTCGCGCATCATCGAAGCGCGGCCGGAGGAGTTGCGCACCTATATAGAAGAGGCGGCGGGCGTGTCCAAATATAAGGAACGCCGCAAGGAGACGGAAGGCCGTCTGAAAGACACGCGCGAGCATTTGCAGCGTTTGGGCGATTTGCAGAACGAGTTGGCGCGTCAGGTGGAAAAGCTGGAGAAACAGGCGGAAACCGCCGAACGCTACAAATCCCTGACCGCGCAGTTGAACCAGCAACAGGATTTGCTCGATTACGCCCAATGGCAGCAATCGCTTGCCGCCGCCGACAAGGCGACCGCGCAGCATCAGTCTTTGCAGGCGCAGCAGGACGAAACCGCCGCGCAGGTTCAGGCGTTAAACGACGAAGTACACGACTTGCAGACCGCCGAGCAGTCGCAGCAGCAGGCGGTGCACGAATTGAGCAACAAACGCGGCGTGTTGCGCGAGCAGATTGCCCGTTTGGAAGAACAAATCCGCCATCAGCAAAACCTGCACCAACGCATCGAACGCGACAAGCAGGCGGCGCAGGCGCAGTTGCAACGCATTCATCAAGAGCAGCAGCAAATCCGCGTCAAGCTGGAAGAAAACGAGTTACAGGTCGAAGAAAAACAAACCAAGTTGGCAGGGTGGGCGATGCAGGTTGCTGAACACGAAGAGCGTCTGCCCGAATTGGAAGAAGCCCAAGCCACGCTCAACGCCGCCTTCCAAACCCAGCAGGACGAGGCAAACCGCATTCGCCGCGAACTGGCGTTGAAACAGCAGCAGCTTGCCCATGCCGAACAAACCGTTGCCAAACACAAAGAGCGCAAAGATCGTCTGAAACAGGAAAACCAAGCCCTGAACCTGCCCGACGAAGCCGAAACCACTGCCGCGCAAGAAGCCGCCGCCTTGTTGCAAAGCCAGCAAGAGCATTATGAAGAACAAATCATCGCCGCCGAAGAAGCCTTACACGCCGCCCGCGAGGAGTTTCAGACGGCCTCAAACCGCTTCCAAAGCCTGAAGCAGCAACACATCACCTTGCAGGCGCAGCAGCAGGCCTTGTCGCAAATTCTGTCGCAACAGCAGGAAGCCGCCGACTTCTGGCAGGCAACCGACCACGCTGCCGCGCCGCAACTGTGGCAACACATCACCGCGCCCGCCGAGTGGCAGCACGCCTTGTCCGTCCTCCTTGCCGAACGCCTGCACGCCCGCGCCGTGCCGCACGGCTTCGTTCCGCCCATGCCGTTGCCGCAGGGGCAGGCGGCATGGCTTTCAGACGACCTCTCCGGCGGCATCAAAAAATCCCTGCCCGTACAGGCATTGCTGAACCAAATCCAAGCGCAGCCGCCGTTTCAGACGGCATTGCACCACTGGCTCGACGGCGTATTGTGCGCGCCCGATTTAAGCTACGCCCTCGAGCATCAAAGCGATTTGGGCGCACACCAAATCTGGCTCACGCCCGAAGGCCATCAGGTCGATAAAGTCAGCGTCCTGCTCTATGCCAAACCCGCGCAGGAAAGTCTGATTGCCCAAAAAGCCCGTCTCGACGGCATCGCGTCCGAACTGGAAAACCTCGCCCCCGAACTCTCCACCGCCGAAGCCGCGTTCAAACAGGCGGAGGCAACCGTACGCTCGTCCGAAGTGCAACATAAAAACCTGATGCAGCAACAACAGCAGCACACGCGCCAGTACAGCCAGGCGCAGCAACGCGCCGCCGAACTTCTGGCGCGCACCAACCAAGGGCAAATTCGCCGCGAACACATCGAGCGCGAACTGGCGCAGTTGGCGGAAGAGCAGACTGTGTTGCAACATACTTCAGACGGCCTTGCAGACGACATCGCTACCTTGCAAGAGGCCGCCGCCGAACTCGAACACCAACAGCAGACCACCGCGCACAGCCGCCAAGAGCAGCAAGGCCGTCTGAAACAGGCGCAGCTTGCCCTGTTGGAAGCCAACCGCCAATACGGACTGGCCGAAGTCGCCGTTCACAAGCTCAATCAGCAAAAACAAAACTACCAACAGCAAATTGTCCAGCTTGAACAACAAACCTTCGATTGGCAGGAACGCCAACAAGAGCTTGCACTTGCCTATGAGACCGAGTTCCAAAACGACGAGCAGCACATCAAGCTTGAAGAGTTGACCGAAGCCGTACAGACTTTGGACGAAGAGTATATCGCCGTGCAGGACAAACTCGCGCAGATTCAGGAGCAGGGCAGGGAGCAATACGCTAAAGTGCAAACTCTGCAAACCCAGTTGCCACAGCTTCAGGCCGCTACCCAAACCGCCCTGTTGCAGCAGCAGGAAGCCCTGATTAACGCCAAACGCTACCATCAAAACCTGACCGAACGCGCCGCCGATTTGGACGCGCTCGAAGCGTTGGCAAAAGAATCGCCGAAAGTATTGAACAGCAGCATCGGCAGCCTCACCCAGCAAATCGAAGCCCTCGGCGCCGTCAACCTCGCCGCCCTGCAAGAACTCGAAGAAGCGCGCGAACGCGACGGCTACTACCGCAGCCAGAGCGAAGACGTGCAGGCCGCCATCACCCTTTTGGAAGAAGCCATCGCCCAAATCGACGACAAAACCAAAGAGCGTTTCAAAGAAACCTTCGACGCCGTCAACGGCAAAGTCCAAACCTTCTTCCCCACCCTGTTCGGCGGCGGCGAAGCCACCCTCAAAATGATAGGCGACGACCTCCTGACCGCCGGCGTGTCCATCATGGCGCGCCCGCCCGGCAAGAAAAACAGCACCATCCACCTCCTCTCCGGCGGCGAAAAAGCCCTCACCGCCATGAGCCTCGTGTTCGCCCTGTTCAGCCTCAACCCCGCCCCCTTCTGCCTTCTGGACGAAGTCGACGCCCCGCTGGACGACGCCAATACCTCGCGTTTCTGCAACCTGGTCAAAGAAATGTCGGCGCAAACCCAGTTCCTCTACATCTCCCACAACCGCCTGACCATGGAAATGGCAGAACAGCTCGTCGGCGTAACCATGCAGGAAAAAGGCGTATCGCGCGTCGTTGCCGTAGACATCAAGCAGGCATTGGAAATGGCGGAGCCGAATTGAGGTAAGAACAAAGGCTGACGATTAAGAAATTCTGATAGCCAGTTACATAATTAAGTGAGCCTGAATGGGGAGAACTTTAATTTTTCCTTAAAGCAAGAAAAAGGTCGTCTGAAAACTTTGGATATGGTTTTCAGACGACCTTTTTATTTATCTTCACTCTAAAATTGTTTGGAAATATCAATAAACAAGCGATGCTGGTTTTGACGGTAATAAAAATGATTGCTGTGGACATGTGTCCAACCCCAGTTCAGGCGCGGAGTAAAGCCTTTCCAGGACAACTTTTTATGACCCGCTGACAAATGGACGTAGGTTTCACGGTCATTTCGTTTGATATTGAAAATATCTTCTGCCTGATAGCGGCGGTACTGTACAGTGGTATTGAGTGAAGTAACAAGCTTGCCTGACTTGCCCCATGCTTTTGTCCAGCCTGCACGCAGATTTTCATATTTATAGGCATCAGAACGGTCACGCGCACTGTTGTAGCCTTTGCCTACGCCAAATACGAAATATTCACCACTCTTACGATAATAGAGGGTTGATATAGAGGCAATATGGTTCACACCGTTTAAGAATTTTCTTTCTTTATGTTTACGGTAGCCGGACTGCCATGCGCCGAATACTTGCCATTTGGGCGATAACACACGTGAATAGCGCAAAATACCGCCTGATGTATTGGAGTAGGGCTCTGTACCATACCAGCGTTTTTCATAAAATGGCGATAAGGAGACTTCCTGAGTATGATTACGCCAGCCGGCACCGGTTTCAGCACGCACAGTCAAATCATCATAATCGTGCGCATCCCAATAAAATTTGCCACCGGCAGAAAGGTTTTTTTTCCAGACCCAATGCCCATTGAGAGGAGTATTTTTTTGCGCAGAAACATCGTAGGCAATACCGTTTGCTGTACGAGGCGCTTCAAACTCAAAACCTCCGTACACACGTTCGCGCGGCGTTCGGGCAATATTATTATCTCGAACGTAGGAAATATTACCGTCAAAGTTCCAAGATTTATCTTTCTTTAGAAATTTATCAAATTCATTCAAATATTGCAGTGTTGGTTCAGGTAGGTCGGGAGTTTTTCGGACTTCTTGTAACTCTTTTGCTGCATCACGCATTTTTCCGTCTTGTGAAAGGGTTAATGCCAATTGTAGGCGTACAGGAGAGTAGTCAGGATGATTGGCAAGGATATTCCGAAAATCCTGTTCTGCTACTTTGTACTTTCCATCTGCACGGGAAAGAATAGCACCTGCATAGGAAGCCATTGTTTCGTCGTGTCCGGTCATGCGACGGTAGAGTGGCAATAGGAAACGGATGTTGTCAATATTTTGGTGTGCAAGGGCAGTATCCATTGCATCGGTTAAGATTTCAGGTTGTTGGAGCAATTCTTCTGATGACATAGAAAACTGTTGTTGCTCAACCTGATTGTCTTCTTGCAGAGTTTGTTTTTCAGCCTGGCGGATTTGATTATGGTTTAGGTCGGGCTGAATTTCATCGTGTGGTGTTGGTGCAGCTGAGGCATAGTGTACCGCAGCGCATAAAATTAAAGCCAAAGTTGGATAGCGCATATTTTTTATTTCGTTTTGGGGCGTTTGAGCATGGTAAAAATTCTTTCAGACGGCATATTGGTAAAACAAACCGCCCGGCAGATGCCGGACGGTTGAAAGCGGCAGATTATTGTTTTTTCGCGCCGAAAGAGCCTTGGTAAACATTATTCTCATGCTCAGCACTAAAGACACCGCCTAATTCTGCAGCTTTAGGACCGAAGAAATTACCCTTCATACGGATACCATCTTGCTCGCCGCTGAAGGATGAACCGGAAATTTTACCGGAAACAGGAATATCATATACATGGTCAATCAGGCCTGAGATGGTTTTACGGCCGAAATCAACATCAAATTTAGATGCGCCTGTTGTATAAGCTCCACCCTGAAGCAAAATAGCATCACCAACATAAGATGCTTTGCCAGAAGTTGGCATAGCACCTGCACCACTAGTTGGCGTAATACTACCAATGGCAAAAGAGTCATGATGAAGTGTTGTTTGATAAGTAGGGCTAATAATGCCGACAGTTTGTGCACCGAATTGAACATGGCTGTATTTGCGTCCGCTCAAAACAGTCATACGGGTCGACATATTATCTTTGGTAGGGCCAATTTCTCTGTAGAAGAGAAATGCTGCATTGGCTTTGGATAAATCAATTTTACGACCGTCAATGGTAACACTAGCATTCATCTCGCCTTGAGGAGTAACGTATTTTGCAGTGTTATAGGATGCATTTGTTGAAGTCATTGCATTACCGCCAACAGCTGCACTAGGTGTTGGTTGAGATGGAGTAGTCGGTTTAGCCGGAGTTACAGGATTAGCTGGTTTAGTCGGAGTAGTCGGTTTAGTCGGAGTCACAGGAGTGGTCGGTTTAGCCGGAGTCACAGGAGTGGTCGGTTTAGCCGGAGTTACAGGAGTGGTCGGTTTAGCTGGAGTTACAGGAGTGGTCGGTTTAGCTGGAGTTACAGGAGTGGTCGGTTTAGCTGGAGTTACAGGAGTGGTCGGTTTAGCCGGAGTCTCAGGAGTGGTCGGTTTAGCCGGAGTTTCAGGAGTGGTCGGTTTAGCCGGAGTTTCAGGAGTAGTTGGTTTAGCTGGAGTTGTAGGTTTAGAAGGAGTAATCGTATTAGAAGGGTTGATATCTGGACCGCTCTCACCATTGCTACTACATGCAGTTACCGCGAACAAAGCGGCGCAAACCAAAGCTGTCGTTTTGATTTTTGTATTCATAAGTTTGAATCCTTAAGTATTTGAATATCGGTTAAATCTGGTTAATGACTTTTACGGTCAAAAAAAATTCTACAACAAATACATACATAAACAAACAGATAAGATAGAAAGTGTAGGAGGAAACTATTAGGGTAATAATGAAATTTAAATATTTCTTTTATGAAATCAAGATATTATGTATTTTGATATTTTTGAATATTTTTTTGATGTTGTAGGAAAGATACAATATATAAAACAAAATGTTATCAAAAATTAAGAGGAATTAAGTCAGGGTAATATGTATAGTCTTACGTAATAGCGTGTCAAATGCTTTTATTTAATAAACTGTTAACAAACTGTTTAGAGTGTGCCTCAAGTTTGTTTATATTTTTTCAGAGATAAATTAAGTCTTTGAAAATATTCTGTTAAATTTGAAAGGGCTATATTTTAATCAGATTCAAATTGGGTATATTTGATTGCATCAATAAATCTATTTTATTGACGATTAAAATATGGAGTATTTGAGTAGTTTGGATTTGTTTTATACATGGTGCTTATTTCTATCTGGATGGATAGCGTCAGAGAAGCATATTTTGAACATGGCAAATTGAAGTGTTTTTATTTTCAATGAAAAACTGCCTTCGTGCATTAAATATGCAGAAGGCAGTTTTTTAACGTTGGCTTGCTATATTTGAAATTTTGATAAAAAGGTTTTGATATAAAAGGATTTTAATCTGATATAAATATTATTATTGTTTCGACGCATCATCTTTGGTGCGTTGAGGCTGCCCCGAGCGTTGGTTGCTGCCGTTGACGGCATCGCGCCATGCTTTGCGTTCGGCTTCGATTTTGGCGGCTACTTCGTGAACCATGGTTTCTTGTTTTTTAACGGCCGGCTCTTCCGGTGTGTTGTCGGAAAAGTGGAGGCCGTACCACAAGGCGGCGAAAATGCTGCAGACGAAGATAACGGCAATCAGGCCGATGATGGCCTGTTTGCCTGCGAGGGGTTTTTCGGGGGGAGGGACGAGGACATCAAAGCAGTCGGCGCAATCAAGGGCGAAGCAGACGTTTTCGGCTTCTTTGCGGCCGCGCCGGCCTTCTGTGATGTTGAAGGAGATGTGTTGCCCTTCGGCCGGAAGGCGGGTAAGGGTGGTGAAGGCGGCAAGGGCAAGAAAGATTTCTTGGCCTGTGTCTTCTATGGTAGCGGCTCCGAAGCCGCGCTTGCTGTTCCAGCGAGTAATCGTTCCGTAATAGCGCATAATGTATGTGGGGATATTATTATAGGTAACAGTTTTTCCTTGGACTGATTTTAAATCAAAAAGTTTAGTTATTGTCTTAATTTTACACTAGATTTGTCTTATTGGAAGCAGGCAGGCCGTCTGAAGGATTTCAGACGGCCTGTATGGTTTATGCCTACTTATTAAGCACTTTTTGGAAGGTATCGATCAGGTGTTGCGCAATGGCACGGCTGCCGAATTGTTGCAGGCAATCTTGGCGCAAGCGGACGGGATCGTATTGTGCATGATTTTCGTAGAGGGTGAGCAATGCTTTGGTCAGCTCCGGTATGTTTTCGATTGGTACCAGCAGGCCGTTGTCGGATGTGACGATGGACTCGGGGCCGCCGCAGCGTGTTGCGATAACGGGTAAACCTTGCGACAGTGCTTCGATATAGACGACGCCGAAGGTCTCGGTACGGCTGGCGAGGACGAATGCGTTGCTGTGGCGCATGAGGTCTAAGGTTTGGTCGGTGGTCAATGCGCCGGTAAAGGTAACGGCGTGGTTGATACCCAAGTCGCTTGCCAGTTGTTTCAGACGGCCTTCTTCTACGCCGCCGCCGCCGATTTTGAGTTTGAGCTGCGGATAGGTTTTGAGTGCTTCGGCAAAGGCAGGCAGGAGCAGGTCGTGGCCTTTGAGGTGGCGCAGGTGGGAGACGCTGCAGAAGGTAAAGTCTTGATTGTTTTTTTCGGGGAACTCGAAATCCTGTTCAAAATTACCGCCCAGCATATTGGGCAGGTATTGCCAGTCTGTACCGGCGTAGGTTTTTTCGAGAATGCGGCAGAAATCACGGCTGACGGCGAACCGGGCGGCGCTGTGGCGCACGGCTTCGTGCATGGACGGCCATTGGTTTTTGCGGACAAGGCCGCGCGAAATGGCGCTGCTGTGTTCTGTAATCACATAGGGAATGCCGTATTTTTTGAAGATGGCACAGGCCAAAATGGCGGCGTAGTTGACGCAATGGGCGTGAATTACGTCGGGTTTACCGTTGTCGGCGATATAGGCTTCAAAAGCTTTCATGCCTGCGTTGACCCAGCGGATGCGGTCGATATCGGCAACCGGGCAGCGCGGGAAGAAATACATGCTGTCGTAGGCGTAAGTGTTGAGTCCGCCTTGCTGATGGCGGCGCAGGCCGTAGAAGCGCGAGAAGATGGTTTTCGGCTGACTTCTCAAGTAGCGGAACATGGGTACGACCATGCCGATTTTCATGCCTTCGCGTTGCAGGGCTTGGGCTTGGAGGCGGAAAAAGATTCCGTCCACATCGGTTTCGGAAGAAGGATACCAAGAGGGGATAACGACAATATGCATGATGTGTTTTTTATGGAAGTAGATAACGGCGAGGCCGTCTGAAAAGAAAAGATATCTTTCAGACGGCCTTTTGTCTATTTAGTTCAATCAGTTGCCGGCAACCGTCATTTTGGAAACCAAGATGGAGCCGATTTGGTTGGACGAACGGCGTAATGCGTCGTCTGCCACGCCGATGATGTCGCGGTACATATCCTGCAAACGTCCGGCAATGGTGATTTCCTGAACCGGATAGGCAATGACGCCGTTTTCCACCCAAAAACCGGCCGCGCCGCGCGAGTAGTCGCCGGTAATCCCGTTGACGCCTTGCCCCATCAATTCGGTAACCAGCAAACCCGTTCCCATTTCTTTCAACAGGTCGGCCTGCGTGGCATGGGTGTGGTTCAGATACAGATTGTGCGCGCCGCCGGCGTTGCCCGTTGTCTGCATGCCAAGTTTTTTCGCGCTGTAACTGCTGAGGAAATAGCCTTCGACGACGCCGTCTTTCACCACAAAACGCGGCTGCGTGGCGACGCCTTCGGCATCGAAATAAGTGCTGCGGAACGAACGCAGGATATGCGGTTCTTCGCGCAGGCTGAGAAACTCAGGCAGCACTTGTTTGCCGATGCTGTCAATCAGGAAGCTGCTTTGACGGTAGAGCGCGCCGCCGCTGAGTGCGCCGATAAGGTGGCCGATTAAGCCGACTGAGACAGTGGTGTCAAACAGTATGGGATAGCTGCCGGTCGGTACGCTGCGGCTGTTCAGACGGCGTAAAGTCCGTTCGGCTGCGGTTTTACCGATGAGTTCGGGCGCGTCCATGTCTTCGTGACGGCAGGAAGAATCATACCAATAGTCGCGCTGCATACCGTGTTCGTCGCTGGCGACCACGCTGCAAGAAATGCTGTGGTGCGTGCTTTGCTGATGTGCCACAAAGCCGTGGGTGTTGCCGTAGACGTATTGGTAATGGCCGGTATGAACCGATGCGCCTTCGGAATTTTCAATGCGTTTGTCCGTTGACAGCGCAGCCTGTTCGCATTGCTTGGCCAAATCGATGGCGGATTCGGTACTCAAATCCCATTCGTGGTAGCGGTCGAGGTCGCCGATATGGGTTGCCATCAAGGCAGCGTCGGCAAGGCCGGCGCAATCGTCTTCGGCGGTATAGCGTGCAATATCGATGGCGGCTTTGACCGTATCTTGCAGGGCGCGTTCGGAGAAGTCGGCCGTACTGGCGCGACCTTTGCGTTGGCCGACATAGACCGTAATGTCTAAAGATTTGTCTTGTTGGAACTCGATTTGTTCGATTTCGCCCAAGCGCACGCTGACGCTTTGGCCGAGCGACTCGCTGAAATCGGCTTCGGCCGAGGTGGCGCCGGATTGTTTGGCCAAATCCAGCGTGTGTCCGCACAAGCGCAACAGCTCGTCCGGTGTGTGGTTAAACAGCATAAAAAGGTTTCCTGACAGGGTTTTGCGGCATTTTAACCGTTTCAGACGGCCTCTGCAAAAATCGCACGGAAAGGCCGTCTGAAAACTGATAAAATAGGCAGATTCAGAAAATCAGGGAAACACAATGTTTGAACAAGAAGACGAATGGGTCAGCAAAACCCAAATGAAAAAGCAAATGAACGATTTGCAGGCTTTGGGTATGGAATTGACCAAGCTCTCCAGCGATACGCTGAAAAAAATCGGCTTGGATGAAGAGCTGTTCGAAGCCATCGTTACCTATAAAAAAATCACGTCCAACAGCGCGCTCAAACGCCAAGCACAATTTATCGGCCGCCTGATGCGCGATACCGACCCTGCGCCCATCGAAGCCTATTTGGCCAAACTGCGCGGCGACAATACGGCGCACAATGCCTTTTTGCAACGCGTCGAGCAGGCGCGTACCCGAATGTTGGCAGACGATGGCGCGATTACCCAATTTATGGCCGATTTTCCGCAAGCCGACGCCGGCAAATTGCGCACCTTGATCCGCAACACCAAAAAAGAGCAGGAACAAAACAAGCCGCCTAAAAACTTCCGTGCGCTGTTCCAAGAAATTAAAGCAGTGATGGAGGCCGGTCAATCCGATGCTTCAGAAGAAGAGCAGGATTGGGAAGAATAAACCTTAAGGCCGTCTGAAAACCGATTGCGGTTTTCAGACGGCCTGTATCGTAATATCGAAGGAGGATGACCATGAAATTTTGCCACTCTGTAACTGCCTTGCTGATTAGTGTATTGACCCTCAATGGATGTACTGCCTTTCTTTGGGGAGAGAACAACCCGTTCCATAAAACCACAACCGAAAAAACCGTTGCCAAAGATAATATTCACGCATTTGGCGTGGTCGCCAAAGACAATACGCAATTGAAAACAGGCAGCTTGGTCATGATGGGCAAAAAATATTGGTTTGTCGTTAATCCTAAAGATTCGGCCAAATTGAAGGCAGTCTTGGATGTTAAATTGGACAAACAGTTTCAAATGGTTCAGCAAAACCCAAGATATGCGTATGAGGCTTTGCCGGTCGAATTGAAATCCCCTGAAGCGCAAACTTTCAGCTCGGATTTCTGCCTGCGTTACGATACTCAAAAAGCTGCCGAGATTGCCAAGTTGAAACAGCTGGCGTTTAAACCGGTCGAACTCGATGACAAAACTGTCTACACTCGGTGTATTTCTACCGAAGGTCATTATTACGCAACGCCCAAAAATGTTGCTGAAGACCGCCGTTTTGATACTGCCGTCCCGGTCAGAATTTATTATACGGAAACCAAAAAAAGCACTGACGTTCAGAAGTTGACGGAGAATATCCTGCAAACGCCATTTACATTGGCTTTGGACGCAGTCGGCGCAGTGATAGCAATCCCCTTTGTCGTGATTGGTGAAATTGTCGATGCTTCACGCAAATAATATCCAAGGCCGTCTGAAAACGGATTGCAGGTTTCAGACGGCCTCCTCCTTAAAATAAACGCTTCAAAAATATTAATTTTTCTCTATTTAATCCCACACACCATGTCCGTCAAAATCCAAACACGTTCCATTAATCCGACTGTTTTTAACGACTTGCTCACTGCCGGTACCGATCCTTTGATTGCACGGCTGTGTGCTGCGCGTGATGTGCAAAGTCCGGCTGAGTTGGACGACAAGCTTGCTGCGCTTTTGCCGTATCAAACGTTGACAAACTGCGAAGCTGCCGCCGGCCGTTTGGCGGATGCGGTTGAGCGTCAGGAAAAAATCTTGATTGTCGCCGACTACGATGCCGACGGCGCGACGGCGTGTTCCGTCGGTATGAGCGGTTTGGCGGCGATGGGGGCTAAAGTGGATTTCCTTGTGCCCAACCGTTTTGAACACGGCTACGGCTTAACGTCCGAGCTGGCTGAAATCGCGGCAGAGCAAGGTGTGGATTTGTTGGTGACGGTGGATAACGGTATCGCCAGCATTGCAGGCGTGGCGCGTGCGCAGGAATTGGGTTTGGATGTGATTGTGACCGACCACCATCTGCCTGCCGAGACCGTGCCCGACTGCATCATCGTCAATCCGAACCAAAAAGGCTGCGGTTTCCAAAGCAAAAGCTTGGCGGGCGTGGGCGTGATTTTTTATGTATTGATGGCTTTGCGTGCCGAACTGCGCCGCCGCCATTATTTTTCAGACGGCCTGAAAGAGCCGAATCTGGGCGATCTTTTGGATTTGGTCGCACTCGGTACCGTCGCCGATGTTGTCACTCTAGACCACAACAACCGTATCCTCGTGTCGCAAGGTTTGAAACGGATGCGTTTGGGCAAAATGCGCCCGGGTATCCGCGCCTTGTTTGAAGTGGCGCGACGGGATTGGCGCAAGGCTCAGCCGTTTGATATGGGCTTTGCGTTGGGACCGCGCATCAATGCGGCCGGACGGCTGGACGATATGTCGGTCGGCATTGCCTGTCTGTTGGCGCAAGATGATGCCGAAGCGCAGGAACTGGCGGCGCAGTTAAACGACCTCAATATCGAGCGCCGCGAAATCGAGCAATCCATGCTACAAGACGCGCTGAACGCCTTTCCCGAAACCCTGCCTCCAGGTCAGACAACTTTGGTGGCGTATCGCGACGATTTTCATCAAGGCGTGGTCGGCATCGTTGCCAGCCGCCTCAAAGATCGTTTTTATCGTCCGACCATCGTGTTTGCGCCTGCCGACAACGGCGAAGTGCGCGGTTCGGGACGCTCCATTCCCAATCTGCACCTGCGCGATGCTTTGGACTTGGTGTCCAAACGCCATCCCGATTTGATTTTGAAATTCGGCGGACACGCGATGGCGGCGGGTTTGAGCATACTTGAACACAATATTCCCGCGTTTCAGACGGCCTTTGAAGAAGCAGTGCGCGAAATGGTGTGCGAAGACGATTTGTCGCAAACCTATATTACCGACGGCAGCCTGCCTGCCCGCGATATTACGCTGGAACAGGCGCAAAACCTTGCCAAACACGTTTGGGGGCAGGGCTTCGCGCCACCGAGTTTTACCGACGAATTTCATGTTGTCCGCCAGCAGCCGTTGGGTGCGGAAGGCAAACACAAAAAAGTCTGGCTGCAGAAAGACGGCTACGAATTTGAAGCCATGTTTTGGCGTTGCAGCGAAGACATTCCCGAATACATCCGCACAGTGTACCGTCCCGTTGCCAACGAATGGCGGAACAATCTCGAATTGCAGCTTTATATCGACTACTGGGAAGCCGCGTAAACAAAGGCCGTCTGAAAAATGAAGAAACAAAAACCTTGGCTCGGCTTTTCATTGGCGCTGCTTGCCACCATGACTTGGGGCTCGCTGCCGGTCATCGCCCAACAGGCCTTAAAAGCCGTCGATGCGCCCACGCTGGTGTGGATACGCTTTTTAGTGGCTTCGCTGGTATTGTTTGTGCTGTTGGGGCTGACCGGCAAGCTGCCGAGGCCGTCTGAATTTTCCAAGCAAACCTTGTTTTTATTGGTGCTGGGCATTATTGGCATTTCCGCCAACTTCGTGCTCGTTGCCATGGGTTTGCACTATATTTCGCCGACAACCACGCAGGTGTTGTGGCAACTCTCGCCCTTTACCATGATTTTGGTCGGCGTAGGCGTGTTTAAAGAAGCCTTTACGCGCTGGCAAAAAATCGGTTTGATGCTTTTGCTAACGGGTTTGGTCATGTTTTTTAACGACAAATTCGGCGAACTTTTCAGCTTGGGCAGCTACGCGGTCGGGGTAATCATGGCGGCTTCGGGTAGCATGATTTGGGTGTGCTACGGCGTGGCGCAAAAACTTTTGTCCAAACATTTCAATTCGCAACAAATCCTGCTCATGATTTATTTTTGCAGCAGCTTTGTTTTCCTGCCGTTTGCCGAACCATCACAAATCGCCCATATCGGCAATCCGTTTTTATGGGGCTGCTTTATTTATTGTTGCTTGAACACGCTGATCGGCTACGGTTCATTCGGCGAAGCGCTCAACCATTGGGACGCTTCCAAAGTCAGTATTGTTACCACGTTGATTCCTGTGTTCACCATGATATTTTCCACCATAGGCCATCATCTCGCCCCCGATTATTTTGCCGCTTCGGATATGAATATCGTCAGCTATGTGGGTGCTATGGTGGTTGTGGCCGGAGCCTTGCTGGCTGTGGCCGGAGAGAAAGTGATGGGGCTTTTTTTGAGAAAGATATAAAGCATTTATTGCGAAACAGAATAAAACAAGGCCGTCTGAAACAGGTTTCAGACGGCCTTTATATTTTCTAAATCAGATTAATGTGAATCGCCGAATTAATAGAAGCCTTCGCGTTCTTCACGAGTGCTGATGTAGATGTTTTTCACTTGGGTGTAGGCGGCGAGCATCATTTTGTGGGTCTCGCGACCAATACCTGAAGTTTTGTAGCCGCCAAACGGCGCGCCGGCAGGCAGGCGGTTGTAGCAGTTTACCCAAACGCGGCCGGTTTCCAATGCGTTGGAAACGCGCAGGCAGCGGTTGATGTCGGTACTCCACACTGCGCCGCCCAAGCCGTATTCGCTGTCGTTGGCCATTTTGATGACTTCTTCTTCGGTTTTGAATTTAATCACAGTGGCAACCGGGCCGAAGATTTCTTCTTGGGCAACACGGGCTTCGTTGCTGCTGGCTTCAATCAAAGTAGGCTCGACAAATTCGCCTTTGCCCAATGCGCCTTCGATTTTTTTACCGCCGGTAATGATGCGGCAGCCTTCCTGTTCGCCGATTTTGACGTATTTCAAAATAGTCTCGAGTTGGCCGGCATTGACTTGCGAACCCATTTGGGTGTCGTCTTCCCAAGGCAGGCCGACTTTGATTTTTTTGAATTCTTCAGCCAAAGCATTGACGAATTTGTCGTAAATGCCTTCTTGTACAAAAATGCGCGAACCGGCGCAGCACACTTGGCCTTGGTTGAACAAGATACCTTTTTGCGCGCCTTCGAGCGCTTTGTCGAAAGGCATATCGTCGAAGAAGATATTGGCAGATTTGCCGCCCAATTCCAAAGTGGACGGAATCAGCAATTCGGCGGCGGCGATGCCGACGCGGCGGCCGACTTCGGTTGAGCCAGTAAAGGCCAGTTTGTTGAAGCCTTTGTGGTGCAGCATGTATTCGCCGGATTTGGAACCGCGGCCGGTAATCACGTTCAACACGCCTTTAGGCAGCAAGTGGTTGATTTTTTGAGCGAAGGACAACAGGCTCAATGAAGTGCTGGAAGAAGGGTGGATGACGATGGTACAACCTGCGGCCAATGCCGGAGCGATTTTCCATGCGGCCATCAAGAATGGGAAGTTCCAAGGAATGATTTGGCCGACAACGCCGATCGGTTCGCGCAAAACGATGGACAGGTCTTCGGCATCAAGCTGGGTTGCCGTGCCTTCTTCGCCGCGGATGACGCTGGCGAAATAGCGGAAATGGTCGGAAGCCAAAGGTACGTCGGCGGCGCGGGTTTCGCGGATGGGTTTGCCGTTGTCCAAGGTTTCTTGCAGGGCGAACAATTCGGCGTTTTCGTCAATCACATCGGCGATTTTGTTCAAAATGGCCGCGCGTTCGGCAGTCGTGGTTTTACGCCATGTTTTGAACGCTTCTTGCGCAGCGGCCACGGCAGCATCGACATCGGCGTCGGTTGCGTCTGTGAACTTGGCCAATTCATCGCCATTGGCAGGGTTGTAAGAGGATAAAAGTTTGCCTTCGCTACCTTTCGTCCATTCGCCGTTGATTAAAAGGCCATATTCTTTATCAAACACATTTAAATCTTTTGCCATAATGCTGTCTCCTTAATGAATGGGAAGGCGTGTTTCTACGCCATAAAAACAGCTTATGCTTTTTTCTTTTTAGGTTCAAGTACTAAAAATGAGAATGTTCTCAAAATTTACGTTTGCAATGTTGTTTCATGTAGCAGGCCGTCTGAAAAATAAAGGATTTGATTGAAATGAAAGTGCATTTGTTAATATATTTAAAGATTCAGACGGCCTGAATAAGATTTGTTATGGTATAACATCATAACTTGTTGTTTTGAAAAAGATTATGGGTTGACGGCTTCGAACATGGGGAGTATTCTCATTTATAGCTAAACAGTTTTTTCGACACTCTAGGAGACGCTCCATGAAAATGCATGCTGTGGTAGTAAACAAAGATGTAGCAGGTGATGTAGAAGTTGTTGAACGCGAACTGCGTCCGCTGGAATACGGCGAGGCGTTGGTGGAAGTCGAGTATTGCGGCGTGTGCCACACCGACTTGCACGTTGCGGCAGGCGATTACGGCGACAAACCGGGTCGCGTGTTGGGACACGAAGGCATTGGTTTGGTTAAAGAAGTTGCCGACGGTGTGAAAAATCTGAAAGTTGGCGACCGTGTCAGCATTGCATGGCTGTTCCAAAGCTGCGGTTCTTGCGAATACTGTAATACCGGCCGCGAAACCTTGTGCCGCTCTGTATTGAACGCAGGCTATACTGCCGACGGCGGTATGGCGACCCATTGTATCGTGAGCGCAGATTACGCAGTCAAAGTCCCTGAAGGCTTGGACCCTGCGCAAGCTTCGAGCATCACTTGTGCCGGCGTAACTACTTATAAAGCGATTAAAGTTTCCGGCGTTCGTCCGGGCCAATGGATTGCGATTTACGGCGCAGGCGGTTTGGGCAACTTGGCAGTTCAATACGCAAAAAAAGTATTTGGCGCGCACGTTGTTGCCGTTGATGTCAACGATGAAAAACTGGCTTTTGCCAAAGAAACCGGTGCGGATTTGGTAATCAATGCCGCCAAAGAAGATGCGGCTCAAGTCATCCAAGAGAAAACCGGCGGCGCACACGCAGCCGTTGTCACAGCCGTATCCGCTGCTGCCTTCAATTCAGGCGTTAACTGCGTTCGCGCAGGCGGCCGTGTTGTTGCAGTTGGCTTGCCGCCTGAGTCTATGGATTTGTCTATCCCACGTTTGGTATTGGACGGCATCGAAGTGGTCGGCTCTCTGGTCGGTACCCGCAAAGATTTGGAAGAAGCATTCCAATTCGGTGCAGAAGGTTTGGTTGTACCTAAAGTCGAATTGCGTGCTTTGGATGAAGCACCTGCCATCTTCCAAGAAATGCGCGAAGGTAAAATTACCGGCCGTATGGTGATTGATATGAACAAAGAGTGCAGCTGCATTCATCACTAATCAAATGATTCCGTGACAAAAAGGCCGTCTGAAAAATTTCAGACGGCCTTTTTATTGGATTGGATAACTTAAAGCGCAAAACCGCTTTCAAATACGCGGATTTCTCCGCTGACAGGATCGGTGAACTCTATTCTTTTAGCCAGAAGTTTTAAAGGTTTGTCGTAGTCTTCCTCGCCGGCCGCCAATGGGGTAGGGTAAAGCGTATCGTTCATCAGCGGCATGTTCAAACTCATCATATGCACGCGGAGCTGGTGTTTCTTCCCGGTATGCGGCGTGAGGCGGTAGAGGCTGAATGCGCCGCGGTTTTCGATAAGTTCGATGGTCGTGTGGGCGTTGGGTTCGCCTTCCGTTTCACGCGTGAGGAAGAATTTTTCGCCACGTTCCATTCGTGACGAAATATCCAGCGGATAGTCCAAATCCGTCCGCGTCGGCGCCACCGCTTCATAAGTTTTTTGGACGGTTTTTTCTTGGAACATGGTCTGATAATCGCGACGCGTGGCAGGGTTGAGCGAAAGCAGCATAACGCCTGCCGTATCTTTGTCCAAGCGATGAATCGGCGTAATGTCTTCAACATTCAAATGCTGCAATTCAGGCCGCAAACGCAGGCGCGTGAGCAGGGTTTCCCGCAAAAATCTGCCGCTGGGGATAACGGGCAGAAAATG
Source organism: Neisseria subflava (assembly GCF_003044645.1). GTDB lineage: Bacteria > Pseudomonadota > Gammaproteobacteria > Burkholderiales > Neisseriaceae > Neisseria > Neisseria subflava_B. The sequence goes on along the minus strand of NZ_POXL01000007.1, from coordinate 67,316 downwards.
CGGTTTGTCCACCACAATCAAATGCTCGTCAATATGCAAAATTTTTTCGTCAAACGGAATGCGCGGCTCGCTCTTACGGCTGGTTTCACGGTAATAAAACATCGTCTTGCCGGGTTCGAACAAAGTATTCTCATCAAACGGCACGCCATCCGAACCCACCACAAAACCGCTGTTCAGCCGCCGCCGCCAGTTTTCTTCGCCGACAAAGGGAAAATGAGCGCATAGAAAATGCAGCAGCGGCAAGCCGTAAAACTGCTTTTCATGCGGCAAAACCAAGTAGCTGGGTTTGACACCGTCTAAAAGGGGGAGGGGATTGGTACGTTTTTTCATGCGGTGGATTGTACTCGGTTTTTAGGATTTTTTCAGACGGCCTTGTTTTTATGGAAAATAAGTTTCTAATAATAGATATGTATTGATGCAGGTTTTGTGTTTAAATAGATTCTTCAAACGAGCTGAGAAACTGGTTTTGTTTGAACTTGCTTTTATGGCATGAATTAAAGAAATGATAAAGAAGCAATATTTGAGAAAAGGAGAATATTATGCAGAGAAAAATCGGCATAATCATCATGTTATCCGCGTTTTCCGTATCCGCTATGGCGGGAGGGGAAGTTCGGCTTGGCAAGAGTAAGGCATACGATAATGAGTATGAACTTGTGGTAGAGAATGAAGTAAATGAAGAAGTTTCACAATTAAATCAAGACAAGTATGCAGTACATCCAATACGCAACGATAGCGGCGTCATGCAGTCAGGAAAAGCAGCTTCAGGCAGACAAGCCGTTTCCCAATACGGAAAACCTAATTTGCCGCCTGTCCGCTTAAATCCACATCCTTCACGACCTTGATTACAAAATCAAAGGGCTGCTCCATTTGTTTGGACAGCCCTTTTGTTTTGTTGGCTCACTCACATTTTTGTTTGCGTAAAACAAGTTTATAATCAGTTTTGATGCTGGTTTGATCGCCAATCATCTTAAAATCATCTATCAAACAACGGTTTTCTGTACATTTCAACGTGAAATCTGCACCGACTTTATGGCCGTCAAATTGTTTAAATGTCGCCCGGACGGTATGGGGAGACGTGACCTTGACTTGCAAGGTTTTATGGAAGTTGTCAGGATGATCCTGACCAAAGCCCAAGTAGTAATGTATCGGCATGTCACATCCCATCTCCATATCGGGTTGCTTACGGATATTAGTGTCAAATTTATTGAATTGTCGGATGATTTTTTGTAGTTCAGGCGTAGTAACACGATTGTGTTCAGAGCCTAAATCCACTTTAGACAGATAAACCTTTTTGACTAAATCTATTTTGGCTTGATTATTTGTGGCGTCATTTGCAGCCATCGCTTGGGAAGATAGGCTGGTAGTCAACAAGCCGATAACAAAAAGAGAGCGCAGTGTTTTCATGATGTGCATAGGGATGAGATGAAAAGAATCTAAGTATAACGACATTGAATCTATATTGAATATATTTTTAAGAAATTTAAGTTGAAAAGCAGGGGAAGGATTGAAATCATTGAATATGATTCTGTAATCTGCTTTACAGGCCGTCTGAATACGAAAACCGATTTTCAGACGGCCTTTTGATTTGTTCCCAACCTCACAAACCCTTAAAAATCAGCTATAATGCCCAACTATTTGATTTTCGCTTATCCCATATTGAAATGGCACAAAAAATTCAATCTGTAAAAGGTATGAACGACCTTTTACCTGTCGAGCAAAAAGATTTCAAACTGACGGCTGCGTTTTGGCAGGCGTTTGAAGATACGGTTAGTCGTTGGACACGCGCTTACGGCTATCAGCAAATCCGTACGCCGATTGTCGAGCAAACCGGTTTGTTTGTCCGCTCCATCGGCGAGGAAACCGATGTGGTCGGCAAGGAAATGTACACCTTCTCCGATTCAAACGATTCTTTGAGTTTGAGCCTGCGTCCTGAAGGTACAGCTTCTTGTCTGCGTGCTGTGGTCGAACACAACCTTTTGTACAACAGCCCGCAAAAGCTGTGGTATATGGGGCCGATGTTCCGCCGCGAGCGTCCGCAAAAAGGCCGTTATCGTCAGTTCCATCAGGTCGGTATCGAGGCTTTGGGTTTTGAAGGGCCGGATATCGATGCGGAAATCATCGCGATGTCTGCCGATTTGTGGGAAAAATTGGGCATTCGCGAATACCTGACTTTGGAAATCAACAGCTTGGGCAACCGTGAGGAACGCGCGGCACACCGTGCGGCATTGGTTGAATATTTGACCCGCTATGAGGCGCAACTGGACGAAGACAGCAAACGCCGTCTGAAAACTAATCCTTTGCGCGTTTTGGATACGAAGAATCCTGATTTGCAGGAAATCTGCAATGCGGCGCCGCGTTTGGTGGATTACTTGGGCGAGGCTTCGCAAAACCACTATGCACGCTTCAAGGCGATGTTGGACGGTTTGGGTATTCAATATGTTGAAAATCCGCGCTTGGTCCGCGGTTTGGATTACTACAATCAGACGGTTTTTGAGTGGACGACCGACAAACTCGGTGCGCAGGCGACTGTGTGCGGTGGCGGCCGTTACGATGGTTTGATTGAAGAGCTTGGCGGCAAACCTGCGCCGTCTATCGGCTTTGCGATGGGTATTGAGCGCCTGCTGCTTTTGGTGAGCGAATACGGCTCGTTGGAAGTGAACGCTGCGCCTGATGTCTATGCAATGCACCAAGGCGAAGGTGCGGACTTGCAGGTGATGAAATACGCGCAAGCCTTGCGCGCACAAGGTTTTAATGTAATGCAGCATTCCGGCTATCAAAGCCTGAAGGCGCAAATGAAAAAAGCAGACAACAGTGGCGCACGCTTTGCCCTGATTGTGGCTCAGGATGAGCTGGCAAACGGTACGGTTACCCTGAAAGATATGCAGGGCAAACACGAACAGAAAACCGTTGCCGCCGCTGATTTGACAGACACTTTACAACAATGGAAGAACGCATAAATGGCAGCCCATTTGGAAGAACAACAAGAGTTAGACAACTTTAAATATTTTTGGAAACGCACCGGCCGTTGGATCTTTGCCTTGCTGATCGTAGCGGCTTTGGGATATTTGGGTTACACCATTTACCAAGGCCAAAAAGCTTCAAAAGATCAGGAAGCCGCCGCCGTATTGGCGCAAATGGTGGAAAAGGCGCAGCAAAAAACCGACCCCAAAGCCATCAACGCCGATTTGGCCGAATTGCAAAAAAACTATCCTGATTCCATTTCGACAGCCCAAGCTACGTTGATGGTAGCGGCGACCGAGTTTGATGCCGGCCGTTATGATGTAGCGGAAGGTCATTTGAATTGGGTGCTGAAAAACCAAAACGCACCGCTGGTTCAAGCTTTGGCGGCCCAGCGTTTGGGCGTTGTCCTGTTGCAGCAGAAAAAATACGATGCCGCCATCAATGCCCTGAATACTCAGGTTGAGGCTGACTTCGAGCCTTTGATGCTGGAAACCAAAGGCGATGTTTACGTTGCCCAAAATAAAACCAAAGAAGCCGTACAAAGTTACGAAGCTGCTTTGAGCAAATTGCCGCAAACCGCAGTAGGCCGCGAATTGCTGCAAATGAAAATCGACAGCTTGAAATAAGTTTGTTTGAAATCAAGGCCGTCTGAAGTTGCCATGACTTTTCAGACGGCCTACACTTATCCTTATCAACCGTGTTTTTAAAACACCTGCTTGTGTTCCGCTCCCGTTTTTAGGCGGCACTTGACACAGAAAGACTCCATCATGAAACCAACCATCGCGCTTGTCGGCCGCCCCAATGTCGGCAAATCTACCTTATTCAACCGTTTGACGCGCACCAAAGACGCGCTCGTGCATGACTTGCCCGGCCTGACGCGTGACCGACATTACGGTCATGGCAAAGTCGGCAGCAAACCTTATTTGGTCATCGATACCGGTGGTTTTGAGCCGGTTGTGGACAGCGGCATTTTGCACGAAATGGCAAAACAGACCTTGCAGGCTGTCGATGAAGCCGATGCAGTGGTGTTTTTGGTGGACGGCCGCACCGGTTTGACGCCGCAAGACAAAATCATTGCCGACCGTTTGCGCCAAAGCCCACGTCCTGTTTATTTGGCCGTGAATAAGGGCGAGGGCGGCAATAGGGCCGTGCTTGCCGCTGAGTTCTACGAACTTGCCCTGGGCGACCCTTATGTTATTTCAGGTGCGCACGGCGATGGCGTGTATTATCTGATTGAGGATATTTTGGAAACCTTCCCTGAGCCTGAAAAGGAAGAGGAAGAAGCGAAACATCCTGTTTTTGCTGTAATCGGCCGTCCAAATGTCGGTAAATCGACCTTGGTAAACGCTATTCTCGGAGAAGAGCGCGTGATTGCTTTTGATATGGCAGGCACGACGCGCGACAGTATCCATATTGATTTTGAACGTGAAGGCAAGCCGTTTACCATCATTGATACAGCAGGCGTGCGCCGTCGCGGTAAAGTGGATGAAGCGGTGGAAAAGTTCTCCGTTATCAAAGCCATGCAGGCGGTTGAGGCAGCAAACGTTGCTGTCTTGGTATTGGACGCGCAACAAGATATTGCCGACCAAGATGCGACGATTGCAGGTTTTGCTTTAGAGGCAGGCCGTGCCTTGGTGGTGGCGGTCAATAAATGGGACGGCATCAGCGAAGAGCGTCGCGAGCAAGTGAAACGCGATATCAACCGCAAACTGTATTTCCTTGATTTTGCTAAGTTCCACTTTATTTCTGCATTGAAAGAGCGCGGTATAGGCGGTTTGTTTGAAAGCATTCAGGCTGCCTACAATGCGGCAATGATTAAGATGCCGACGCCGAAAATCACGCGCGTATTGCAAAGCGCTATCGAGCGTCAACAGCCGCCGCGCGCAGGTTTGGTGCGTCCGAAAATGCGTTATGCCCACCAAGGCGGCATGAATCCGCCGGTGATTGTGGTTCACGGCAATTCGCTGCACGCGATTTCAGACAGCTACACGCGCTATCTGACCCAAACGTTCCGCAAAGCCTTCAATCTGCAAGGTACGCCGCTCAGAATTCAATACAATGTTTCGGAAAACCCGTATGAAAATGCGGAAGATAAACCGAAGAAAAAACCGTTGCGCCGTGTCAGCCTGAGCAACCGCATTGAGAAACGCGAAGGCCGCAAGGAAGAGAAAAACCGCTTCAAGAAAAAAACCAAAGTCAGCGTGAAAAAACAATTCAGCAAATAAGCATAAAGGCCGTCTGAACGATTTCAGACGGCCTTTTATGATGGAATGTAAGTTATTCATGTTTCATGATATTTATCGATTAGATTTGCTGGAATCAAAATACATAAAATCGGGATTGGGAAGGGGTGTGAAGATGAAAATGAAACAGTCGGTTTGTCGGGAATTTCCCTTATTGCTGGATTCCTAAACGGTGTGATAGAAAAAAATAGTTGGTAATTTATTCTATTCGGGGCTACAATCCAATCAAACGCCGATTTTGGCGTCTTTACAATCATAATAATGGAGCTCAAGAATATGACAGCTAAAGGACAAATGTTACAAGATCCTTTTTTGAATGCGTTGCGTAAAGAGCACGTTCCGGTTTCGATCTACTTGGTAAACGGCATCAAGCTGCAAGGCCAAGTGGAATCATTCGACCAGTACGTTGTTCTGCTGCGTAATACTTCCGTCACTCAAATGGTTTACAAACACGCTATCTCAACAATCGTTCCTGCACGCGCAGTCAGCCTGCAACACGAAAACAAACAACCTCAAGCTGCTGCCGCAGCTGCTCCGGTTCAAGTTGAGACTGTGCAACAACCTGCCGAATAAATGATGTAACGCATTCCTGTTTTTCAATACCTTACCGCTTTTGCGGTAGGGTATTTTTATTTTCAGACGACCTTTATCATGCTGCTTGAAGACATTCTTCCCTTTGCACATTCCCTGTTACGACAAGCCTTAAAAGCAGGCGGCCGCGCTTTGGATGCGACGGCCGGAAACGGGCATGATACTTTGCTGTTGGCGCAATTGGTTGGCGAAACGGGTAAGGTGTGGGCTTTTGATGTGCAATCTAAAGCACTGGCGCAGACTCAAGGCTGTCTGAAAGAAAACGGCGTAGATGGCCGGGTAGCCCTGATACATGACGGCCATGAAAACCTTTTATCTTATATCGACGAACCTTTAGATGCCGCAGTATTTAATTTCGGTTGGCTGCCGGGCGGCGATAAAAGCTGTACGACTGAGGCGGCAAGCAGTATCTGCGCGCTGACGGATACTTTGGGTTTGCTGAAAGAGGGCGGGCTTGCCGTGGCGGTATTGTATCCGGGGCATGAAGCCGGCCGAATAGAAGCTGAGGCGATTGTGCAATGGGCGGAGGCTTTGCCGCAGGAAGCCTTTGCCGTGTTGCGCTATGGCTTTGTCAACCGCCGCAATGCGCCGCCCTATCTGCTGGCGGTTGAAAAGTTGCGTCAGAAATAGATGTTTGCGGTAAAATAACCGCTTTCATTCCCTCTACCGACAAGAAACTGTTATGCAATACCTGTTCGTCAAATACAGCCACCAGATTTTTGTAACCATTACCATTTTGCTGTTTAACATCCGCTTTTTCATGCTTTGGCGTCATCCTGAAAAACCGTTGGCAGGCATTTGGAAGGCCATGCCGCATTTAAACGACACCATGTTGCTGTTTACCGGCTTGTGGCTGATGAAGATTACCCATTTTTCGCCGTTCAATGCGCCGTGGCTCGGCATGAAAATCCTGCTGTTGCTGGTTTATATTGTGTTGGGCATGATTATGATGCGTTCGCGTCCGCGTTCGCCGAAATTCTATATCGTCTACATTTTGGCCATGTCGTGTGTTGCTACGATTGTTTTTCTTGCCAAAACCAAAACGCTGCCGTTTTAAAAGAGGCCGTCTGAAATGTATCCGCATTTTGCTGTTGTCGCTTTGGGCAGCAATCTTGCCAATCCTGCCGAACAGGTTCGCGCCGCTTTGGCCGAATTGGACGCGCATCCGCATATCTGGCTCGAAAAGGCTTCTTCCCTGTATCTGACTGCGCCGGTCGGCTATGACGATCAGCCTGATTTTGTGAACGCCGTGTGTGCCGTGAAAACTTCATTGGACGGCGTAGCGCTGTTGGCGGAGTTAAACCGCATCGAGGCCGAATTTGGGCGCGAGCGTAGCTTCCGTAATGCGCCGCGCACTTTGGATTTGGACATCATCGATTTTGACGGTCTCCGCAGCGATGACCCGCATCTGACCTTGCCGCATCCGCGTGCGCATGAGCGCAGTTTTGTGATGTTGCCGCTGGCAGAAATCCTTCCGGATTTCGAGTTGGGCGAGCATGGCCGTGCGGCTGATTTGGCTCAGGCTTTGGGCGGGCAGGGTATTCGCCTGTTGAAAGAATAAAGGCCGTCTGAAAAACGGACTAAAACAAGAAAGGGCGTGTTGGACACGCCTTTTTTACTATAAAATATTGTTGGGAAACACATTACAAAGAGTTACTATGAATCCTCGTTATATTGTTGTCGAAGGTGCCATCGGTAGCGGTAAGACCGCTTTGAGCCGCCGCTTGGCAGAGCATTTCAGCGCGTTGCTGTTGTCGGAGAATCCGGATCACAATCCGTTTCTCATGAAGTTTTACAGCAATGTTTCCAATAATGGCTTGGCTGCCGAACTTTTTTTCCTGACGCGCCGTGCTGAAAGCGTAAATATTATTGAAGACCAATGCGCGCAAGGCGGAATGGTTGTGGCTGATTTTTTGCCGGAAAAAGACCGTATTTTTACGCCTATCGTTTTGAATGATGACGAGCAGCAGCTTTTTGCCGATATGAAGCAACGCATTCTGCCGCAATACGCGGAACCCGATGTGGTGATTTATCTGCAAACCGCCGTCGAAAACAACCGCAAACGTCTGCAAAAACGTCACGAAGGCATTATCAGCTTGTTCCCCGAAGGCTATTTGGGACGGGTGCATGACGAATACAGTCATTTCTTCCATTTATATCAAAGTGCGCCTTTGCTGACCGTCAATGCCGATGAGTTGGATTTGGCCGGCAATGACGACCACTTCCAGCTTTTGTTGCGCGCACTGGAAGATTTTCAAGGTACGCGCAGTTATTTGAATTTAAGCGAAAAATAAATACAGGCTAGATTTAGGCCGTCTGAAAGGAATAATATGTCAAAATATCAATTCACACTCCCATCTTCTTCCGGCAGCGATTTTAACTCCGCCGAACATTTGCCGTTGGTTGTCTATTTTTATCCTAAAGACAGCACGCCCGGCTGTACCACCGAAGGCTTGGATTTCAATGCCCGATTGGAACAATTCAAAGCATTGGGCTATACCGTTGTCGGCATTTCGCGCGACGGCGTGAAATCGCATCAAAATTTTTGCACTAAACAAGGCTTCCAGTTTGAATTGTTGAGCGATAAAGAAGAAACCGTTTGCAAACTGTTTGACGTGATCAAGCTGAAAAAGCTTTACGGCAAAGAATCCCTCGGCATTGAGCGCAGCACGTTTGTGTTGGATGAAAACGGCGAAATCGCCCATGAGTGGCGCAAAGTCAAAGTGGCCGGACACGCGCAGGAAGTTTTGGATACAATCTCTCAAACCTCTTAAATAGGGCTTTGAAAACCTAAAGGCCGTCTGAACGGATGTAAAGTCATGCCGTTCAGACGGCCTTTCAATACAGTTTGATGAATATGGACGATTTAATAGACAAGTTGCTTGAATCCCTTTGGCTGCAAGACAGACTCAGCCATAATACGTTGCAAAGTTACCGCCGTGATTTGGTCAAAGTCGCCGCGCGGTTGGCTAAGGGCGGGCAGGATTGGTTGAGTGCTGATGAATTTTCCCTGTCTGATGCCGTGTATGCGGAAGAGGAAAAAAACACGTCCCAAGCGCGGGCCTTGTCGGCTTGCAAGCGTATGTACGGCTGGTTGGAAGAAACGGGCCAAAGAGCAGACAATCCCACCCGTTTTCTCAAGGCGCCGAAATCTGAACGCAAACTGCCCACGCTGATTACAGAAGCCCAAATCGACGCGCTGCTGGCTGCGCCGGATGTGGAAACGCCGCACGGCCTGCGCGACAAAGCCTTGCTCGAAGTCATGTATGCAACAGGTTTGCGCGTGACCGAGGCCGTCAAATTGACGCTCAGCGATATCGATTTACATCGCGGCTGTATCCGTACCATAGGCAAGGGCGACAAAGTGCGTCTGGTTCCGCTGGGGCAGGAGGCAGCGTATTGGGTGGAACGCTATTGCAACGAATCGCGCCCGTTGTTGCTGAAAAACAAAATTTGCGACGAAGTATTTGTCAGTCAGAAACGCAGCGGCATCAGCCGTCAGCTTGCATGGATGATAGTCAAAGAATATGCCGAAGCGGCCGGTATTGCTTCGCTCAGCCCGCACGGTTTGCGCCATGCTTTTGCCACGCATTTGGTCAATCACGGCGTCGATTTGCGTTCGGTCCAGATGATGTTGGGACATTCCGACATCAATACCACGCAGATTTATACCCATGTTGCCAATATCCGTTTGAAAAACATGGTTGATGAACACCATTCTCGCTCATAAATAAAGGCGGCATCTCGAAGATACCGCCTTTTGTTATCGAGGCCGTCTGAACGGTTATAAAGTTTATTATTTATAAAATAACAATCAAAATACAAATTTACATAGAAAAATTTCAAAACAAAAGGACAGTGCCAATATTGCAATGCAAACCGTTTTTATTTATATTTACGTTCAAGAATAAATCCTACTCTCAATTACAGAGGGTAACAAAATTATTGGAGCACATCATGTTTGTCTGCATCTGCAACGCCATTACTGACCACGACATCAAAGAGACCATTGCCGCCGGTGCAACCACCATGAGTGATTTGCAGGCTCAATTGGGCGTGGCGACTTGTTGCGGTTGCTGTGGCGAATTGGCTGCATCGTTTTTGACAGCAAGCAGTGCCCAAAATACCGTGACTGCCGGTATCAACGTTCAGTCTTAATTTTAGAATACACATAAAGGCCGTCTGAAGGCGTAACAGAAATCTTTGATTTCGTTTCGCGCCTATTCAGACGGCCTTTGTCATGCCTGTATGGTTTGGAAGCATTTTGCTATACAATGGCCGCTTTTGTCCCTCCGAGAGTAACCGCCATGAAACTGACCTTGATGTTTCGGGAATATTGCAGCCTGTGCCACAAAATGCGCGAACAATTAAAGCCTTATCAGGAGCAGTTTGGATTTGAGCTGGATATTGTTGATGTCGATGCCGATCCGGTTTTAGAAGAAAAGTACAATGAGCTGGTACCTGTCTTGCTGGATGGCGATACCGAAATTTGCCATTGGTTTTTGGACGAAGAAAAACTGAAAGCTCATTTGAGGGCGTAACAAACCGTTGACCATATTATCTTTCAGACGGCCTTTGGCTGTTTATGCCGTCTGAACATTGATTTTATTATGACTGAAAAACTTTCTCCCGATGCGCTGATTGAAGCGGCGCTGTTGACGCAAGTCGAACCCTTAAACGAAAAAGCCATGCGCGAATTGTGCGTGCCGCCGTTGTCGCAAGACAAGCTGATTGACGTGTTGGCGCAACTGAAGGCTCGCTGGCAGGGCAGGGCTTTGCAACTGGTGCATACCCATGAGGGCTGGCGCTTTCAAATTGCCCAAGCCGCATTTGAACGACTGGGCAGCCTGCAAGAGCAGCGCGCGCCGCGTTATTCCCGCGCCGTGATGGAAACACTGGCGATTATTGCCTATCAGCAGCCGGTAACGCGTGGCGATATCGAAGGCATACGCGGCGTGGCTGTGTCGCAAAATGTCATGCAAACCTTGCAGGATAGGGGCTGGATTGAAGTCATCGGTCACCGTGATTCTGTCGGCCGTCCGGCTTTGTGGGCAACCACGGCAACATTCTTAAGCGATTTGCGTTTGGAAAGTTTGGAAGAATTGCCGCCGCTGACTGAATTGGGCGAGCTGGTGTTGCCTGATTTGATGGAAACGCCGCCGACAGGCGATGAGGAAGCTGAAGAAACAGTTGAATCAGGAAGTAGACTGATTAACTGATTTGAATGTAAAGGCCGTCTGAAACAATTATGTTTCAGACGGCTTTTATTGTTGTGTAACATTATGATTCTAAATAAAATTTTCGTTTAGTTTTGTAACTTATTGATTTTGTGATATAATTTGAAAAAAGCATTAGAATAAATATCTCTCATTCTGTAATAGCTTGAGAAGACATACGGAAACGTTTCTCTCTTTATCAATCGGCAGCCCGTTTGTTCTTCAAATATGCGCTGTATCAACTACGGAACCGATATGAAATTCAAACAATTCATTCAAAACAAATCTTCTTTCAACCCAAGCGTGGTCGGTATTACGCTTTTCTTCGTCCTTTTGCTTTTGTCAGCTGCTTTGGTTTGGCCTCAAAATACTGAGGCTTTGTTAAATGCCATGAAGCAGTTTATTTTTCAAAATGTCAGTTGGTTTTACATTCTGACTTTCTCTGTATTCCTTATTTTCTTATTGGCGCTTCCCATCAGCAGCTTCGGCAGTATCAGGTTGGGTACAAACGAGGATGAACCTGAGTTTTCGTTTTTATCATGGCTGGCCATGCTGTTTGCAGCCGGCATGGGCGTGGGCTTGATGTTTTTCGGTGTGGCCGAACCTTTATCGCATTTCTCTTCCCCGATTGCCAAAGGCAATGCGCAAGAGGCGATTCTGCATACGGTGTTCCACTGGGGGATTCATGCCTGGGCAATCTACGGAATCATTGCACTTGCCTTGGCGTATTTCGGTTTCCGCTATAAATTGCCGCTGGCGTTGCGCTCCTGCTTTTATCCGATTTTAAAAGACAAAATCAACGGCAAAATGGGCGATGCCATCGATGTGATGGCTTTGATTGCGACTTTGTTCGGTATTATCACAACCTTGGGATTTGGCGCGGCACAAATGGGTTCCGGTTTGCTGAAGATGGGCTGGGTGCAGGACAACAGCTATGTCTTGCAGGTCGGCATTATCGTTGTTGTGATGGCGATTGCCATATTTTCCGCAACTTCGGGCGTGGGCAAAGGCGTCAAAATTTTGAGTGAAACCAACTTGGTATTGGCACTGTCATTGCTGTTGTTTGTCTTGTTGAGTATGCCAACGACGTATTTGATTTTCGCATTCAGCGACAATTTGGGCACTTATTTGAGTAACTTCGTTTCGTTCAGCTTTAAGTCATATACCTACGAGCCTGAGCATACAAAATGGTTTACCGGCTGGACGGTGTTGTATTGGGCTTGGTGGTGTTCGTGGTCGCCTTTTGTCGGTTTGTTCATTGCCCGAATTTCGCGAGGCAGAACCATCCGCGAATTTATTTTTGGTGTATTGGCAGTGCCTAGCCTGATGAGTATTTTGTGGTTTACCGTATTTGGCAATTCAGCCTTGTGGCTGGACACGCATGTGGCAAACGGCGCCTTGTCTGCCTTGACCAACGAGCCTGAAAAATTGTTGTTTGCCTTTTTGAATTATTTGCCGTGGCCGGTTGTCAGCAGCTTGGTAGCATTGCTGGTGATTTCGCTGTTTTTTATCACTTCTGCCGACTCGGGCATTTATGTGCTGAACAATATTGCTTCGCGCGATAAAGGGCTGGCTTCGCCCAAGTGGCAATCGGTTATGTGGGGCGTGTTGATTTCGGCTGTGGCTATTGTGTTGCTGGGCGCCGGCGGTTTGCCTATCTTGCAAACCATGACCCTGATTGCGTCTCTGCCGTTTGCGGTGTTGATGATTTTTATGATGGTTTCTTTGTGGAAAGCCCTGAACAACGATGCCAACTATTTTGCAACCGCCGTCAATCCGAGCAGTATTTTCTGGTCGGGCGATCATTGGAGGGAACGCCTTGGCCAAATGATGAATCAGACGCAGGAAGTCGATATCATCAAATTTATGAAAAATACGGCGCTTTCGGCAATGCAGGAATTGAAAAACGAATTGACCGAAAAATACAATATGGACGTAGAAATCCGTTGCCTGTTGCAGCAGGATGAGCCGTCTGTGGAGCTGGTGGTACATAAAGGGACGGTAAGGGATTTTGTCTATGGGATTAAATCCGTAAAGCGGGAAATTACCGATCAGTTGATTCGCGAAGACAACCTGCCTCATTTCAAATATGCGGCAACGTTCATACCGTTGACGTATTTCTCGGATGGGCGCGATGGATACGATGTGCAATATATGACGCAAAAAGAATTGATTGCCGATATGCTCAAGCAGTATGAGCGCTATCTGAACCTGCTTGCCGGAGTGGGGCAGGAATTGATGGGGCATGAACAAGTAGAGCTGGCAGAGTAAAGCAAATTTAGGCCGTCTGAACATGTAGCAATATTCAGACGGCCTTTTTATTGCCTGCTTAAAAAATAATTTGTTTAAAATAAATATCTTAAATAAATTATAAGAAAAATCTGATTTAAACTATAAAAAATCTTAGTTATAATCAGCTTATCTAAAGTTATTCCGCATAGGTGCGGGTGATTTACTAAGGAATACTGCAATGCTGTTGGCACTTTCTTTGCGTGATTTTGTCATTGTTGAAAACCTGAATCTTGATTTTCAAAACGGCTTTACCGTATTGACGGGCGAGACCGGCGCAGGCAAATCGATTACTCTGGACGCGATTGGCCTGTTGTTGGGCGATAAAGCCGATTATAGCCAAGTGCGCAGCGGCGCCAAAGAAGCGCAGTTGTCGGCTTTGTTTGACATCAGCGGTTTGCCCGAACTGAAAGCGCAGCTGCAGGAGCAAGGCCTTTTGGAAGAAGATGCGGAAGAGCTCAGCATCCGCCGTATTATCGATGCCAAGGGCAAAAGCCGCAGTTATATCAATAACCAAGCGGCAACGCTGGCGCAGCTGAAAGCCATCGGTGAGCAGTTAATCGATATTCACGGACAAAATGCCCATCATTCGCTGAATCAAGAGTCTGCGCAACGCGAGTTGTTGGATGCGTTTGCCGGCAGCAAAGAGCAGGCAGAAACGGTCAAACAGCTTTATCAAAATTGGGTCAATGCGAAAAAGGCACTACAAGAAGCACAAGAGCAGGCAGAAACCATGGCCATCGAACGCGAGCGTTTGGAATGGCAGTTTAATGAATTGAACCAATTGGAGCTCAAACCCAATGAATGGGAAACCTTAAGCCAAAGCCACGACAGCCTGGCGCATTCGGCCGAGTTGCTGCAAACCGCCGAGCAGGTGGGCGACAGTATAGACGGAGACAACGGCATCCAACGTCAAATCTATCAATGCCAAAAACTGCTTAGCAATCTGCAAAACATTGAGCCGCGCTTTGCCGAGAGCCTGAATATGTTGGCAAGTATTGAAGCCGAGTTGGGTGAAATCAGTGCCAATATGCGTGATGTGGCCGGTCGCAGCGATATCGATCCGAATGAATTGGCCGCACAAGAAAGCCGTATGGGTGAATTGATGAGCATGGCGCGCAAATACCGCCTTGAGCCGGAAGAGCTACCGCAAAAGTTGGCGGAAATTGACGAGCGCCTGCAAAACCTGCAAGCGGCCGCTGATTTGGAAGCCTTGGAAAATACGGTTGCGCGCAATCTTGCCGAATACCACGAAGCCGCGCACATTCTCTCCGCCATGCGCCATCAGGCAGCCGGCCGTTTGGGAGAAGAGACCACCGAGCATATGCAGCATTTGGCTATGAAAGGCGCACGTTTTGACATCGTCTTGTTGCCGTCTTCGCCGACCGCACATGGTCTGGAGCAGGTGCAATTCCAAGTGGCGGCGAATAAAGGCAATCCTTCCCGACCTTTGAACAAAGTGGCTTCCGGCGGCGAATTGGCGCGCATCAGCTTGGCTTTGCAAGTGGTTGCCAGCCAATACACGCAAGTGCCGACATTGATTTTCGACGAAGTGGATACCGGTATTGGTGGCGGCGTTGCTGAAATGGTCGGTAAAGCTTTGCGTGCCTTAGGTAAAAAACATCAAGTCTTAGCGATAACCCATCTTCCTCAAGTCGCCTCTTGCGGTGAAAACCATTGGCAAGTCCGCAAGCATAGTGAAGGCGAACAAACCGTCAGCGAAATCAGCGTGTTGAACCATCATCAGCGCATTGAGGAAATCGCGCGTATGCTGGGTGGCGAAATCATTACCGATACCACACGCAGCCATGCCGCCGAACTCTTGCATTTGGCAGCCGCCTAAAAGCCTCAAGGCTGTCTGAAAATAGGATTCAGACGGCCTTTTCTATATTTTGCCACCTTTTCAGGCAGGCAGAATACAAGGTATGATTATATCGTCTGTTTACAAGGAAATTTTGATGAAAGTCCTGTTTATCGCCGATCCGATGGCAAGTTTTAAAACCTATAAAGACACTACTTACGCCATGATGCGTGAAATGGCAAAGCGCGGTTGGCAGCTTTTTCATACCTTGAGCGGAGAATTGTCCGTCCGTGAAGGCTGGGTAGTGGCTCAGGCAGCGGCATTTGAGTTTGTCGGCGCGAAGCACGATGACGATCACGAATGGTTTAAATCAGAGGCAAAAGTTCAGACGGCCTTAAAAGATTTCGATGCGGTCATTATGCGCACTGATCCGCCGTTTGATATGCAATATTTGTACGCAACCCAGTTTTTGACGTTGGCAGAGCAGCAGGGAGCAAAAGTATTTAACAGCGGGCAGGCAATGCGCGATTTCAATGAGAAATTGGCTATTTTGAATTTTAGCCAGTTTACCGCGCCGACTTTGGTTACCACACGTTCCGCCGATGTCCGTGCCTTTTTGAAAGAACACGGCGACATCATCATCAAACCTTTGGACGGCATGGGCGGCATGGGCATTTTCCGCCTGACCGAATCCGACCCCAATATCGGCAGTATTTTGGAAACCCTGATGCAGCTTGATTCACGCACCATCATGGCGCAACGTTATATTCCTGAAATCGTACATGGCGACAAGCGCATTCTGATTATCGGCGGGGAAGTTGTTCCGTATGCTTTGGCGCGTATTCCGCAAAACGGAGAAACGCGCGGCAACTTGGCTGCCGGCGGCCGAGGCGTGGCGCAGGAATTGAGCGAGCGCGACCGTGAAATTGCAGAAACCCTGGTGCCTGAATTGAAACGCCGCGGTATTTTGCTTGCCGGTTTGGATGTCATCGGCAGTAACCTGACCGAAGTCAATGTAACCAGCCCGACCGGCTTCCAAGAAATCATGAAGCAAAAAGATTTCGACGTTGCCGCCATGTTTGCAGATGCCGTGGCATCTTGGGCAAAACAATAAACCCAAAGGCCGTCTGAAAATTGACCCGACCGTTTCTTTTCAGACGGCATTCTAATGTTGAGCATATGATGAAACCATCTTCCTACGCTTCCGAGAAAAAAGGCAAAAACGGCATCAAGCGCATCATTAATGCGTTTGGTTATTCCAAAGATGGACTGGCTGCCGCGTATCGGTATGAAAGCGCATTTCGCCAAGTTTTTTGGTTGAACCTGATTTTAATTTTCTTAGCGTTGTTTCTTGATTTCGGATCGGTCACCAAAATGGTGCTTGTTGTCGCATCGTTTATTTCACTGATTACCGAATTGTTTAATACCGCCATCGAGGCAGCCGTTGACCATACCTCTACTGAAAAACACGAGTTGGCCAAGCGTGCCAAAGATGCCGGTTCGGCCGCGCAATTGATGGCTTTGTTCATGTTATTTATTGTTTGGATTATTGCATTAACTGCTTAAAAATGTGGTAATATGGTAATTCGTTAGGATTAGATAGTATTAATTAATCTATATCAAAGTTTTCAGACGGCCTTTGGTTGTAAGATGAAGACTGTATATCCCAGCCATTTGGCAAACACAAGGAGCAAAACATGAAAAAATTAATGGCAACCCTGATTCTGGCAGGCTTGGCAACTTCCGTATCTGCAGCCGGTATCCATATTGAAGACGGTTGGGCACGTGCCACTGTCGAAGGTATGAAAATGGGTGGCGCATTCATGAAAATCCAAAACGATGAAGCCAAACAAGACTTCTTGGTAGGCGGCAGCAGCCCTGTTGCAGAACGCGTTGAAGTACATACCCATATTAACGACAACGGCGTTATGCGTATGCGCGAAGTTAAAGGCGGCGTGCCTTTGGCGGCAAAAGGCGTAACCGAGCTGAAACCGGGCAGCTACCACTTTATGTTCATGGGTCTGAAAAAACAATTGAAAGAAGGCGAAAAAGTGCCTGTAACCCTGAAATTCAAAAACGCCAAACCTCAAACTGTCGAGCTGGAAGTGAAAACCGCGCCTAAAGCCGAAATGCAGCACGATCACGGCGCACACGGTGGCGCACATCAGCACTAATTGCTTGAATTTGCATATAAAGGCCGTCTGAAAGTCATTGGGCTTGCAGACGGCCTTTTCTGTCGTCAAATCAAAATGTGCTAAAATCACGCTTTAAAAAATGTATTTGAAACCCACATTCCGCTCATGAATACTCACAACACACCAGCAAACATCATCGTCGGCCTCTCCGGCGGCGTCGATTCATCCGTTACCGCGGCCCTGCTCAAACAGCAAGGCCATCAAATCAGCGGCGTGTTCATGCAGAACTGGGAAGATGACGACAACGACGAATATTGCAGCATCAAACAAGATTCCTTCGATGCCATTGCCGTTGCCGACATCATCGGCATCGACATCGACATCGTTAATTTTGCCGCGCAATATAAAGACAATGTATTTGCCTATTTTCTCAAAGAATACAGCGCAGGCCGCACGCCAAACCCGGATGTCTTGTGCAATGCCGAAATCAAATTCAAATGCTTTTTGGACTATGCCATAGAGCAGGGCGCCGATACCATTGCCACCGGACACTATGCCCGCAAAGAAGTTCGCAACGGCGTGCATTACCTGCTCAAAGGCTTGGATCAAAATAAAGACCAAAGCTATTTCCTATATCGTCTCAAGCCTTTCCAACTCGAGCGTGCGATTTTCCCGTTGGGCGATTTGGAGAAGCCTGAAGTCCGCCGTCTTGCCGAAGAATTCAAATTACCGACCGCAACCAAAAAAGACAGTACCGGCATATGCTTTATCGGCGAGCGCCCGTTCCGCGAGTTTTTGCAAAAATACCTGCCGACCAATAATGGCAAAATGGTGACCCCTGAAGGCAAAGTAGTCGGCGAACACGTCGGCTTAATGTTTTACACGCTGGGTCAACGCAAAGGCTTGGGCATCGGCGGCGCAGGCGAGCCGTGGTTTGTTGCGGCCAAGGATTTGACCAAAAACGAACTGATTGTCGTCCAAGGCCATGACCATCCTTTGCTTTATACGCAAAGCCTGGTTATGAACGATTTGAGCTTCACATTGCCCGAACGCCCGAAAGAAGGCCGCTATACCTGCAAAACGCGCTACCGTATGGCTGACGCGCTTTGTACGTTGCGTTACTTGGATGATGAAACCATTGAGCTTGTTTTTGATGAGCCGCAGTGGGCAGTAACCCCAGGCCAATCTGCGGTACTGTACGACGGTGATGTGTGCTTGGGCGGCGGCATCATCATGTCCACCGACAAGCCTGTCATCATTACTGCTTAACACAAGGGCCGTCTGAAAACGAAGCGGCGGATTAAATCAAGCCTTTCAGACGGCCTCCATTCTAAAAACGACTAAAACAAAGACTGAATCAACATGGAAAAACTCTGGCTCAAAAGCTACGAACAAGGTGTCAACCCCGAAATCGACATCACGCAATACAGCTCCATCAGCGACGTATTCCGTCAAAGCGTCGAAAAATTCGCGGACAAACCGGCTTTTCAAAACATGGGCAAAACGCTGACTTATGCCGAAGTGGGCAAGTTGGCGACGGATTTTGCGTCTTACCTGCAAAACGTATTGAAACTGCCGCGCGGTGAGCGTGTGGCGATTATGATGCCGAACGTTTTGCAGTATCCGATTGCGCTTTTCGGTATTTTGCAGGCCGGTTTGGTGGCAGTGAATACCAATCCGCTTTATACGCCGCGCGAGTTGGAACATCAGTTGAAAGACAGCGGCGCGACCACGATTGTCGTGTTGGAGAACTTTGCCAATACGCTGGAGCTGGTGTTGCCGCGTACACAAATCAAACATGTGATTGTCGCATCGGTTGGCGAGATGTTCGGCATGATTAAAGGCGCGTTGATGAATTTCGTCATCCGCAAAGTGAAAAAAATGGTGCCGGAATACCGCATTCCCAATACCGTGACTTTTCAGACGGCCTTGAAGCAAGGTGCGGCAAATACGTTCAAGCCCGTCGAATTGACGCGCGATGACACAGCCTTGCTGCAATATACTGGCGGCACGACTGGCGTGGCGAAAGGCGCCGTCCTCAGCCACGGCAACATCTGCGCCAATATGTTGCAGGCAAAAGAATGGATTAGAAACAGCCTGCGCGAAGGCGAAGAAACGGTTATTGCCGCGTTGCCGCTTTATCATATCTTTGCCTTGACGGTGAACCTGATGATTTTTGCGAATACCGGTTCCAAAATCATCCTGATTACCAACCCGCGCGACATGAAGGGGTTTATCGGCGAATTGAAAAAAGAGCCGATCAGCGTGTTCATCGGTGTGAATACCCTGTTTAATGCGATGGTCAACCGTCCGGATTTCGCCGAAGTCGATTTTTCCCGTTTGAAGCTGACTTTGGGCGGCGGTATGGCAACGCAAAAAGCCGTGGCGGAAAAATGGAAAAAAATTACCGGTACGCCGATTGTGGAAGCTTACGGTTTGACCGAAGCCAGCCCGGGCGTATGTTGCAATCCTTTGAATATCGAGGCTTACAGCGGCGGTATCGGTTTGCCGGTTCCTTCGACCGAAGTCGAATTACGCGATGCGGACGGCAAAGAAGTGCCTATCGGACAGCCGGGCGAATTGTGGGTGCGCGGCCCGCAAGTGATGAAAGGCTATTGGAACCGTCCGGAAGAAACCGCCAAAGCAATCGATGCACGCGGCTTTTTGGAGACCGGTGATATTGCCGTGATGGATGAAAAAGGCTGGCTGAAGCTGGTGGACCGCAAAAAAGATTTGATTGTGGTATCCGGTTTCAATGTATATCCGAACGAAATCGAAGAAGTGGTGGCCAGCAACGACAAAGTCTTGGAAGTCGCCTGTATCGGTGTGGCAAGCGAGAAAACCGGCGAAGCGATTAAAGTTTTCGTCGTACGCAAAGACCCGTCTTTGACCAAGGAAGAGCTGATCGATTTCTGCCGCAAAGAATTGACTGCTTATAAAGTGCCGAAAGACATCGAATTCCGCGACGAGTTGCCAAAATCCAACGTCGGCAAAATCCTGCGCCGCGAGCTACGCTGATATACAGAATCAGCATGATAAGGCCGTCTGAAAACGCTGTTTTCAGACGGCCTGAAGCTTTTGCCGTTTGCCAGAATATGCTGCTTCAAGTTAAAATCACACATTCCAACATGGGTATCACATCATGACTAAATTTATTTTCGTAACCGGCGGCGTTGTATCTTCTTTGGGTAAAGGTATCGCCGCCGCTTCTATTGCTACTATTCTCGAGTCGCGTGGCTTGAACGTGACCATGCTTAAGCTTGACCCGTATATCAATGTTGACCCGGGTACCATGAGCCCTTTTCAACACGGCGAAGTATTCGTAACCGATGACGGTGCGGAAACTGACCTCGACCTCGGTCACTACGAGCGTTTCATCAACGCCACCATGACCCGCCGCAACAGCTTCAGTACCGGCCAAGTCTATGAAAACGTGATTGCCAAAGAGCGTCGCGGCGACTATTTGGGCGGTACCGTACAAGTGATTCCGCACATTACCGATGAAATCAAACGCCGCATCCACGAAGGCGCGGCCGGTTATGATGTGGCGATTGTCGAAATCGGCGGTACAGTTGGCGATATCGAATCGTTGCCTTTTTTGGAAGCCATCCGTCAAATGCGCAGCCAGCTCGGACGCAATAATACATTGTTTGCCCACCTGAGCTATGTGCCTTACATCGCCGCTGCCGGCGAAATCAAAACCAAACCGACCCAGCATACCGTTAAAGAAATGTTGAGCATTGGTTTGCAACCGGACATCCTGATCTGCCGTATGGACAGAGAAATGCCTGCGGACGAGCGCCGTAAGATTGCATTGTTCTGTAATGTTGAAGAACGCGCCATTGTGGGCAGCTACGATGTGGACAGCATTTACGAATGCCCTGAAATGCTGCACAACCAAGGCATCGACAGCATCATTACCGAGCAGCTCCAACTGAATGTCAAACAAGCCGATTTGACCGAATGGAAGAAAATCGTTCACGCGATTCAAAATCCGAAACACACCGTCAAAATCGCAATGGTCGGCAAATACGTTGATTTGACCGAGTCCTACAAATCGCTGATCGAAGCCCTGAAACACGCCGGTATTCATACTGAAACTGACGTACAAATTACCTTTGTCGACAGTGAAAGCATCGAGAAGAGCAATGGCGACGTTTCCATGCTCAAAGACATGGACGCGATTTTGGTGCCGGGCGGCTTTGGTTCACGCGGTGTAGAAGGCAAAATTGCCGCTGTACGCTATGCGCGTGAAAACAACGTACCATACTTGGGCATCTGCTTGGGCATGCAAATTGCCCTGATCGAATACGCCCGCGATGTTGCAGGCTTGAAAGGTGCGAACTCTACCGAGTTTGACTTGAAATGCGCCGCGCCTGTCGTTGCCCTGATTGACGAATGGCAAACTGCCGATGGCAGCGTAGAAACCCGTGACGAATCTGCCGATTTGGGCGGCACCATGCGTCTGGGTGCACAAGAAGTCGACCTCAAACCGGGCAGCCTTGCCGCAAAAATCTACGGCAGCGAACATATCCGCGAACGTCATCGCCACCGCTACGAGGTCAACAACAACTATGTGCCTCAGTTGGAAAAAGCCGGTTTGGTCATTGGCGGCGTATCCGCAGGCCGCGAGCGTTTGGTTGAAACCATCGAATTGCCAAATCATCCTTGGTTCTTCGCGTGTCAGTTCCATCCGGAATTTACTTCCAATCCGCGCAAAGGCCATCCTTTGTTCAGCGCGTTTGTAAAAGCCGCGTTGGGTAACAAAAAAGCCTGATTGATGTGATTGAAAAAGCACCCGTTTCCGGGTGCTTTTTTGTTTTCAGACGGCCTTAGAAGTTATTTGTCTTCATTGACTTCGCGGTCGTTTAAAGGTTGTACGGGACGGTTGTTTTCGCCTCCTATGATGTCGCGCATGGCTTTAAACTGTGCCGCATCAGCTTGAACCGGAGTTTTTAAGACAACCCAAGTAACGTTTTCGCTGCAAGGCGGTGTTGTCAGCGAGCCTTTCAGTTGGAAGGACTTGCTATTTTTAGGCAGCAGGGCTTGGATATTCAAGTTTTTCAACGTTACGGATTCGCCTGCTTTCAGTTTTTTAGCTGTGAGTGCGGATAAGGCAGGATTGTTTTTGCCTGGTTTAAATACAGAGCCGATGACTGCCAAAGTACCGTCTTCGGCTTGATGGACGAAATGCGCTTCCATCGGGAAATGTTTGCCTTTGAAAGTATGTTCGCTCGGCGTATGGAAGTGGAATTGTTTGAAGGTATAGGTTTTACCGTTAATCACGATGGTTTGGGCCTTGCCTTGCGGCGTGGCTTGAAGGGTATGGCCGTTATTTTCTACTTTGTAATCGGCGACGTTGTAACGGTATGCCAATTGTTTGCCTTTTACTGCTTTTGTCGTGGAGAAGTCCACTGGAGATTGCTGTTTGCCTGTTTTGCAGACAGCAAAGTCTTCACTTAAATCGCCCCAGTGTGCAGCATCGTTTTCACCTGTGTAAGACCAATGTGCATGATGGGTTTCGGCGGATACCGTTGCAGTAGAGACAGCCATTAGCAAAGATAAAAAGAGATGTTTGTTCAACATAAGGACTCCTATTTATTTATATTAGGTAAAAGGAAAAATTTATACCAAATAAATTATTGATATAAAAAAGTTTCTTTATAAGAAGAAAGTTAATGATAGTGATAATTTGGGAATATTGGGTTGATATATGGCAAACATTTATCAAGCAATCATTTTTGATTAAATGATTACAATAATAGGGATGATTGTCCTTTCCATGACTTTGAATGGGAGAGGCCGTCTGAAATTTTTTTCAGACGGCCTGTTTTATTTGAAAATGTTGTAAAAAGTCTAAACTCTAATGAATAAAAGTGTCTATCAAGATGAAAGTAGTTGTTTGTAGCGTTGGAAAACATTAATATTGCCAAACGTGTTTTCACGAGATTTTAACTTTGTTTTGGAGAGAATAATGAAAAAATCGATTATCGCTTTGGTTATTGCTGGTTTGCCGCTGGCTGCATCTGCAGAAGTGATTCTGTATGGTCAAATCAAAAGCAGCGTGACCGTCGGTCAAGTAAAAATCAAAGGTGATGCAGGTTCTGAAACCAGCTCTACAGCAACCAGCATCAATGACAATACTTCCCGTATCGGTTTCAAAGGCAGCGAGAACTTGGGCGGCGATTTGAAAGCCATTTGGCAAGTTGAACAAAAAACAGCAATCACGGGCGATTCCCAAGGTTTTGCCACTCGTGATTCCTTCATCGGTTTGCAAGGTAAATTCGGTAAGATTCGCGCCGGTAAACTCAGCAATATGCTGAACGAAATAGACACCATCGATCCATGGATGTACAAAACCAATGCCGCAGGCTTGGGCATCTTTACCCGTACCGGCAACCGTAACGCCGCTGTACGCTACGACAGCCCGGATTTCGGCGGATTCAAATTCAACGTGTCTTACGCACCGCGCGACAACCGCAATCCTTCAGACAAATACACGCACACCAAACCGGCTAAAGACCAATACACCGGCGGCGTGAGCTTCTCTAAAAACGGCTTTACCGCCAATGCGGCTTACGGCCACTACAACGGCGCGTACACCGACAAATCAGGCAAAGTCAAAGCGGCGCAAATCGCCAAAGTCGAAACTTATTACGATAAAGACAATCTCTTTGTCGGCGGCGGCGTACACTATGCCAAAGGCCATGAGACAGGCAACGAATATTTAGGCTATTTCACCGATGGTTTTAATGAGTACAAGGGTAGCGACATTACTGTCGATACAGGCAAATCTGAAGCCGTAAAAGTAGTTGATGCAGCGGTAACTGTCGGCTACAAATTTGGCAACGTGACCCCGCGTATTACTTACGCGCACGGCTGGCCTGCCAAGGGCGTGAACAGCGGCGAGAAATTGGTGGATAAATTCGACCAAGTCGTTGTCGGCGGCCAATACACCTTCAGCAAACGCACCGGCGTCAATGCCCAACTGGCGTATCTGAAAGTCGGCAACAAAACCCGTCTGACTGCAACCAACAAAGGCGGCGTTGAACAAAAAGCCGCTTCTGTGGGCCTGTATCACAAATTCTAAGCCGTCTTGAAAGAGAAGGCCGTCTGAAAAAATTCAGACGGCCTTTTTGTTGATTAAAGCAGTTTATTTGTCGTGGTTGGTCAGTGTTGTGCCGTGACGACCGCCGCGTTCTTTCAAACGTTGCACCAAGCCTTCGACCGTTGTCGGCATGCCGTCGATACAGAATGCCTGATACAGGGCGGTGTGCAGGGCATCGTTGCGGCTGAACGCATTGCCGATCAGCTTCCAATCGCCTTTACGCGGCTCGATCCAGCGGTGGTTTACTGTGTCGCCGTAAGCGAATACTTTGTAAGACGAACGCTTGTCGTTGCTGTAAGTAAAGGACGTGCGGGCGCAATAGAGGCCTTCGACGGAGAGGTTGTCGTAGCCTTTGTCGGAGCGCACGTTCAAGACGTAGCGGATGCTGTTGTCAGGCGCAGGCATGATTTGCAGGCTGCTGAGCAGGATTTTGGGCTGCTTGCCGTAGGTTTCGTTGACATAGAGGTCGAACCAATCGCCCGATTGGGTATCGGGCAGGGGCGGCAACTCAGCTTTGTGTTCTTTAAATTCGCGTGCGGCAACTTCTTCAGGGCTTTCCTGATAACGCGTGTTGGTCAGCGTATCCTTTTGGCTGAAACCCAAAGCAAATACTTGAGTCGCGGCAAGGCTGAGAGCGAGAAGGGCAAAACGGCGCATAGACAGCTCCAAAGTGAAAAACGGCTTTATTTTATGGGCTTGCAGGGTGGGGTGCAAGTAAGTGCGGTATAATTGACGTTAATTCTGATTAATATGACGAGTTTTCATACTAAGGACATAGCGGTAAAAATACAGGAAGGTTAATCAATCGCAAAGCAACCTTGCAACAACGATTAAGTCAAGAACAAGATAAATACTAATGGGGAAAATATGAGATTAGACAATGTATTAAGTGAGTTAGCAGAGTTATATTCCAGAGTAACCCCATTTCCTTCAAATAAATTAGAATTTTCATTTGAAGAGCTGGATATTTCATCCTTATCTTTTCAAGGGGAGCTTTTATATTATTATCAGCATGTCCAAATGAAGGGAGATTGTTATTTTAGAAATAGTAATTTCAATTTAATATTGCTGCCTTTACATTCCGAATTTACAACAGTCGAACATTGGGCTTTGCAAGATTATGAAGAATTTATAGATGGGAAATATCAAATTTTTGCTTGTACAGATAGTGATGCCATTATTTTTTGCGATATAACTCATTTAATGTCTCCTGTATATGCAGGAAGACCAGGAGACCCGGATTTTTATCAGTTGAGCAATAGCCTGACGGAATTTTTTATGTTTTACATTGCTTTCACAAAGATGCAACAAGAAAGAGAATTTGAAACATCTACTGAGTATTTTGCGGAAACAGCTATATTGATTGAAAAATATATTTCTGAAAATTCACAAAATACCGCAAAAAAATTTCTTTTACATTAAAAATGTTGAATTCTCTAAAATAGTTAAAAGTTAAATTTATCATTGCGTTAGTTATAGCTGAATAGTTGTGCCGCTGTTGGTAACGCGGCAATAAAACCTAACCCCAATACACCTATGGAGCCTTATGAATATACAAACTCTGGATGTCATCGGTTTGAAATGCCCGTTGCCGATTTTGCGTGCCAAAAAAGCTTTGGCGCAAATGCAGGAAGGAGAAGTGCTGACCGTATTGGCTACCGATGGCGGCGCGCCCGGCGATTTTGAAGCGTTTTGCCGTCAGACCGGACATGTCTTGTTGGAATCGAGCGAGGCCGACGGCGTGTTCAAGCTGGTGTTGAAACACAAATAAAGGCCGTCTGAAATGTCTAAAGCCGTCGCGTTGTCTGCCGCTGTATTGGCCGTCTGCCTGAGTGCATGCGGCAATGAAGGCGTTTCGCCGCAGAACGCTGCCGATTATGCCCAAAATGTAACCGACTTGTTCCGCCAAAGCTGCGTGGCCGCAGACGGCGATGCCGCCCTTGTCGGCGAGTTTGCCAATGCCAATAAACTGGTTTTATTGTCGAAAAAAGATATTGCCGATTTGCCTGCCGGAATGATGGATTTGGAGGCATTAAGCATTTGGAAGAAAACGGAAAACGGCGCGGATTATTATTTGAGCCTGACTGAAGACAGTTGCAGCGTGCGCACGGCTAAAGCCGACGACCATCTGATTTTCAAACAATTTTTGGCTTTGGCAGAAAATCCGCCGCAAGGTTTGAACGCTGAATTGCGTGCCGATAATTTAGCGGAAACCCCGTTGCCTATGCGTCAGATTTCCTACGCATGGCGCGCGTCCGGTAGTCCGAAAGAAACCTTGCTGACCGTTAAAACAACGTCGTCCGAGCATTTTCCGGTACAGGCTGTTTTTTATTTTACCCATCATTCTTACGACAATAAGGCCGCCGTTTTGCCTTAGGCCGGTTGACGATTGAAAAACATCAAATTGCTAGAAACCGTTACCGCCGAATAAAGGCCGTCTGAAACATTATCAAACCAAACCACTCGAAAGTAAGCTATGCAAACCCTGACCATCATCCGCCCCGACGATATGCACTTACACCTGCGCGACGGCGACGCGCTCAAAGCCGTTGCCCCGTACACCGCCCGACAAATGGGCCGCGCGGTTATCATGCCCAACCTGAAGCCGCCCGTCGTCAGCGTTGCCGATGCCCAAGCATACAAAGATCGCATTATGGCCGCCCTACCAGAAGGCAGTACCTTCCAGCCGTTGATGACGCTTTATTTGACCGACAATGCCACTCCCGAACTCGTGCGTGAGGCCAAGGCTGCCGGTATTGTGGCTTTCAAACTCTATCCTGCAGGCGCGACCACCAATTCCGATTCCGGCGTGACCGACTTGTTTAAGCTGATTCCCGTGTTGGAAGAAATGGCGAAACAGGGCATTTTGTTCTTGGTTCACGGCGAAGTCACTGATCCTGAAATTGATATTTTCGACCGCGAGGCAGCCTTTATCGAGCGCGTGATGAAGCCAGTTTTAACACAAGTGCCCAACCTCAAAGTCGTGTTTGAACACATCACTACTGCCGAGGCTGCCCGACTGGTATTGGAAGCCGGCGATAATGTGGCTGCGTCTGTGACGCCGCAACACTTGCTGCTCAACCGCAACGACCTTTTGGTCGGAGGCGTGCGCCCTCATCATTTCTGCTTGCCGGTTCTCAAACGCGAAACCCACCGTCAGGCTTTGGTTGCCGCTGTTACCGGCGATAAGGCGCACAAATTCTTCCTCGGCACGGACTCTGCGCCACATGCCAAAACTGCCAAAGAAAATGCTTGCGGTTGCGCCGGTATGTTCAGCGCGATGACTGCCATTGAGCTTTATGCCGAAGTGTTTGAGAAAGCAGGCGCGTTGGATAAACTGGAAGCCTTTGCTTCTAAAAACGGCCCGCGTTTCTACGGTCTGCCTGAAAATTCCGATACCATCACATTGGTCAAACAAACGCAAACCGTTCCTGCCAGCGTACCTTACGGCGATGGCGAGCTTGTACCGATGAGGGCTGGCAGCGAGATCGAATGGACGGTGCAATATTAAATTTGCCGTCAATGAGACATAAAAAGAAACAACCTGCTTGAAAGGGCAGGTTGTTTTTTTATTGTCGTTCAGACGGCCTGTTATAGGGAAGGGACATACAAGGCCGTCTGAAAACCGGATTATATTGTGTGTTTATTCGGTCAACATGGGTTTCAGTGCTTCCCAAGCCTGTGGCAGTTGGGTAAAGCCGTCTGAAGCCATCAAATGGCCGCCTTCGGGAATATGGGTAACAGGGCTTTTGAGTTTGGCCGCCATGTCCAAAGTCAGTTCGGGCGGAACATGGGTGTCGTTGTCGGAAACCAGGCAGTGTTTGGGCATGTCGATTTTGCGCAGGATGTCGAAATCGGGCGACGCTGCTTTAATGTAGGCATCGAGCGCAGGTAAGGGCGGCAGCGTATCGGCAAAACCTGCGGCAAGCAGCAGGCCGCCGATTTTTTGCGGCTGTTGGCGGCTGAGGAAGTGAAGGAGGGTAATGCAGCCGAGGCTGTGGCCGACTAGGAAGGTATGGGCATCGGGCTTGCCAATGTGCTGGTCAAGGGTAAACTGCCACGCGGTCGTGCTTGGTTTGTCGGGATTGGGCATGGCGAGGGAGATTGCTTGTGCGCCGGTGCTTTTGACTTGGGCGCAAAGCCAGTCAAACCAGTTGCCGTGCGGATTGCCTTCAAAGCCATGTACGATATAAACGCGTCGATTCATGTTTTTCCTCCTTCAGACGGCCTGAGACTTTTGTCTTAATCTCTGCCTGTAAGCGTTCATTATACCATGTTTGTTTATGTTTTATTGTTTGTCGCTTGGTAAGGATGGTCGATTAAGCTTTTGTTGTTAAATGATATTTGCAAGAATAATAAAGCAAACAACACGGCAGGGGCTGATGGCGTTGCCGTGTTGTTCGGGTTTGAAATATATAGGGGCCGTCTGAAAAAACGGTTTAGAAATAGCCTTGTTTTTTGCGCTCTTCCATTGCCGCTTCCGATACGCGGTCGTCCATGCGCGTGGCGCTGCGTTCGGAAATGGTCGCGGCGGCGGTTTCGGCAATGATGTCTTCGGGTGTGGCGGCGGTGCTGGCAACCGGGCAGGTGCAGGAAATATCGCCGACGGTGCGGAAACGGACATCGCGGATTTGGGCAACTTCTCCTTCGCGTTTTGGGGTCAACGGGGTAACGGGAACGAGTAAGCCGTTGCGTTCGACAACTTCGCGTTTGTGGGTGTAATAAATCGGCGGCAGGGCGAGTTTTTCGCGTGCGATGTATTGCCAGATGTCCAATTCCGTCCAGTTGGAAATCGGGAATACGCGCATGTTTTCGCCTTGGAACAGGCGTGTATTGTAGAGCGACCATAATTCAGGACGTTGGTTTTTAGGATCCCATTGGCCGAACTCGTCTCGGAAAGAGAAGATGCGTTCTTTGGCGCGCGCTTTTTCTTCATCACGGCGAGCTCCGCCCATCAACGCATCAAAGCCTTGTTCTTCGATGGTTTCAACCAGCGTAACGGCTTGGGCTGCGTTGCGCGAATCGGTTTCGCGGCGCAAGACGACGCTTCCTTTACGGATGGACTCTTCTACGCTACCGACTACAAGTTGTACGCCGGTGCGTGCGACCGTATCGTCGCGGAACTGAATGACTTCGGGGTAATTGTGGCCGGTATCGACATGCAGGAGTTTGAACGGCAGCTTCAGCGGACGGCCTTCGATTTGGAAGGCTTTGACGGCAAGTGCCAGCAATACGACGGAATCTTTGCCGCCGGAAAACAGCAAGGCCGGGTTTTGGGCATTGGCAATCACTTCGCGGATGATGTAGATAGACTCGGCTTCAAGCCAGTCGAGGTGGTGGTTTTGGATGGACATTTTTTCTCTCTTTGTAACCTTGGCGATAGCCGATACTTTAGTGAGGCCGTCTGAAAAAGGGAAAGAATGGTTTGTTTGTTGCAAAGATGTTTTTGTTATATTGCAAGGCCGTGTTTTTCAGACGACCTTTGCGCTTTAACTTATTTTTAAACCGATTTCTCTGACGAAGCGCCTGTCTTGGCGTACACTTTGGTTTTTTATAAATGAGAATGGTTTATGTATCACGGCGAGAGATTTAATGCGTACAGCCATTTGGCCGGTTTCTTATTGGCAGTGGCGGCCTTGGTGCTGATGCTGGTGAAAGCGGTGGAATCGGCGGACGGCTATCGGATTGCCGGTGCACTGACTTACGGAGTCTGCCTACTACTCCTGTATTTGGGCTCAACCTTATACCACAGTATTCCGCAGCCGAAGGCCAAGGCGATTTTGCAAAAGGTCGATCATTGCATGATTTATCTTTTGATTGCAGGCAGCTATACGCCGTTTACGCTGATTACCCTTCACGGCGGTTGGGGCTGGTCACTTTTCGGCGTGTCGTGGGGGCTGGCTTTGCTGGGCATTGTTCAGGAGCTGACGATCGGGCGCAAAAGCGAGAAGCGGCTGCTGTCGATGGTAATTTATGTGTTGATGGGCTGGTTGATTGTGGTGGCGGTATGGCCGCTGATACAGTCGCTTTCGGCAGGCGGATTATTTTGGCTGGTGTTGGGCGGCGTATTGTATAGCGCGGGGATTTATTGGTTTATCAACGATACGAAAATCCGCCACGGACACGGCATCTGGCACTTGTTTGTCTTGGCAGGCAGTTTGACGCAATTTATCAGCATTTATTTTTATGTGTTGTAGTTTCAGACGGCCTGAAATAAAAAACCTCTCAGTTTGACTGAGAGGTTTTTGTTTGTCGTTAACCTGGGTTTTTGTCGTGGAATTCGTGGAATTCATAGTTGTAGGTCAGCTCTTTGCCGGCTTTGGTTTGCGCCAGATAATCGTCGTAAACCGCACGGATTTCCTTACGCAGCAGGAAGAGGGCGATTAAGTTCGGCAAGACCATAAAGCCGTTGAACATATCGGACATGCTCCAAACCAAATCCACTTTGCCCAATGTACCCAATACGATGGCCACCAAAACCAGTGCGCGGTAGATGCCCAAGTGTTTGCCGCGGAACAGGAAGCGGATATTGGATTCACCGAAGTAGTACCAGCCGATGATGGTGGTAAAGGCGAAGAAGGTCAGACAGACGGCAAGCAGTTGCGAACCGAAACCCGGGAAGGCTTTGTTAAACGCCAGTTGGGTAACCGCAGCGCCGGTTTCGCCGGACAGGTTGGCGTCGGTCAGCAGGATAATCAGCGCGGTTGCCGTGCAGACCATCAGCGTATCGATAAAAATACCGATAAACGCGGCCATACCTTGTTGCACAGGGTGTTTGACGTTGGCGGTCGCGTGAGCGTGCGGAGTAGAACCCATACCGGCCTCATTGGAAAACAGGCCGCGTGCCACACCGAAACGGACTGCCTCGCGCATACCGATACCGGCCGCACCGCCCAATACCGCTTCAGGATTGAAGGCGGCCACAAAGATACTGTGGAACATCGGAATGATGTGGTCGGAGAATTTGAACAAAATAATCACCGCACACAAGATGTAAATCACCGCCATAAACGGCACGACAAATTGCGCGATACCGGCAATGCGGTTGATGCCGCCGATGATGATCAGGCCGGCGAAAACCGCCAAAGCAATGCCGACAGCCATCGGAGGAATATCGAAAGCCAAATTCATGGCCGAGGCGATGGAATTGGATTGGGTTGCGTTGCCGATGAAGCCCAGCGCGATAATCAAGGCGATGGAGAAAAAGCCGGACAGGAAACGCGCCGCACCACGACCGATTTTCGGCGTCAGGCCGTGCGTGATGTAAAACGCAGGGCCGCCGATGTATTTGCCGTGGCTGACCACGCGGTATTTTTGCGCCAAAACGGCTTCTGCAAAAATGGTGGACATGCCCAAAATGGCAGACAACCACATCCAAAAAATGGCACCGGGGCCGCCGGCAGTAATCGCAGTGGCGACACCGGCAACGTTACCGGTACCGATTTGCGCGGAAATCGCTACGGCAAGCGCTTGAAATTGAGACAGGGATTTGCCTTCGTGGTCTTTGTCTTTTTTGCTGAACAAGCCGCCGAAAACGGCTTTAAAACCAGCCCCCAATTTGGTCACTTGCGGCGCGCCCAAGTACAGGGTAAAGAACAGGCCGATACCGATTAAGGCATAAATCAGCAGGTAGTCCCAAAGAACCTGATTGACTGCACCCACCAGAGCAGACAATATTTCTTCCATAATAAAACCTTTAATAAAAACAATAAAAATAAAATGATACGGGTAACTACTCCCACTCATTTTTCATGGTTGGCAACATCGGCGAGCAGGCCGTTTTGCCATTCGATACCGGTTAAGTTGTTAACAATTTTGACCGATTTTGTCATCATACCGTAAACCTTCGTGAATTAAAACGAAAAACTGACAAAGGTTTGCCGTAAATGTGCTTCTTTATTTAAAAAAGGTTTCTTTGTTTTCAGACGGCCTTTTTTTGCAAATGTTCGGGCCGTCTGAATATTTTGGCTAAAGGCAACTTATGATAAAATGCACGCCTTACAAATGAAGCAAATTCCGCCTCAACGCGTGAAAAAACGAAAGGAATCAATATGGCAGGCCATAGTAAGTGGGCAAATATCCAACACAAAAAAGCCCGACAAGATGCCAAACGCGGCAAAATCTTCACCCGTCTGATTAAAGAAATTACCGTTGCTGCCCGCATGGGCGGCGGCGACCCCGGCGCGAACCCGCGCCTGCGCCTGGCTTTGGAAAAAGCTGCTGAAAACAATATGCCTAAAGACAACGTGCAACGTGCCATCGATAAAGGTACGGGCAATCTGGAAGGCGTGGAATACATCGAGTTGCGTTACGAAGGCTACGGCATCGGCGGCGCGGCTTTGATGGTGGACTGTCTGACCGACAACAAAACCCGTACCGTTGCCGATGTGCGCCATGCGTTCACTAAAAACGGCGGTAACTTGGGTACCGACGGCTGCGTAGCGTTCAACTTCGTTCATCAAGGCTATTTGGTGTTTGAACCAGGTGTTGACGAAGATGCGCTGATGGAAGCGGCTTTGGAAGCCGGTGCGGAAGACGTCATCACCAACGACGACGGTTCCATCGAAGTGATTACCGCGCCGAACGACTGGGCAGGCGTGAAAGCGGCATTGGAAGCCGCAGGCTACAAATCTGTTGACGGCGACGTTACCATGCGCGCCCAAAACGAAACCGAGTTAAGCGGCGAAGATGCGGTTAAAATGCAAAAACTGATTGATGCATTGGAAGATTTGGACGACGTACAAGACGTTTACACTTCTGCCGTGTTGAATCTGGACTAAACAGTTTAAAGAACAAAAGGCCGTCTGAAATTTCAGACGGCCTTTTTATATCGAAACCAATCAGATTTTTCTGGTTTTAAACCAAGCCCAAAGCAGCAGCAATACCACGAAGCTGAAATACAAAATACTCCACACCGGTAGGGCGACGTCGAATAGATAGTCCGGCTCGGCGCAGTTGCCAAAGCCGCGGACGATGGGTTCAAACCAATCGAACAAGGGCCAGTCGCGCAGGCGGAAGGTCCAAGGTGCGCCGCAAGAAGGGGCGGTGCCGGGCGGCAGGCTTTGCAGCCAAATTTGATAGGCGGCGACACCGGCGCCGTAAACGGCCGGAGCGGCAATCAACAATGCCGAGAGCGAGCGGGCAAATTTGGAAGATTGAGAACTGAATGCCGTAACAATGGCCAACAGCCCGACAGCCAAAACGCACAAGCGTTGCAGGATGCACAATACGCACGGGTTCATGCCCAAAACGTATTGGGAAATAAATGAGCCGCAGGCGGCAAATATAGAGAGGACGACTAGAAATAAAACAGTCTTGCGGAAAAAGTTCATAACATAAAACCTTTCAGACGGCCTGGACGCAAAACAGCCGCTAAATAATGTTTACTTTAACACAAAAACGCATATGCTTTTTTTGGTTTGACGGTTTTTTGCGTATGTTTGTTGATGTTGCGTAACCATAAATATGGAAATAAAAATGTGTTTCATATCGAAAAGGCCGTCTGAAATGTTCAGACGGCCTTTAGGGGAGAGACGTTTTATTTTTTCCCGTGAGATTTTTTGACATCTGCTTCAGTAATCGTACCGCCGCCATTATTAAAGACGTTCATAATGTAAGTGGCAACGGCGGCAACATCGGCATCATTGATGGCGGTAGAAGGCATGAAGCCGTTGTAGGATCTGCCGTTCACTTTAATCGGACCGTTGATGCCTTTGGTCATGCTTTGCAACAGGACTTGCGGTTTTTTGTTGATATAGTCGGACTGGAACAGTGGCGGGAACATGGCACCACGGCCTTCGCCTTTTTTGCCGTGGCAGGCGGCGCAGTTGGTTTCGTAAATCTTTTGTCCTTTGCTCATCAGCGTGGCATCGGCGGCAAAAGCGGTTGGGATGCTGAGTGCGGTCAGAAGGAGCAGGATAGGGCGGAGTGCAGTCATGATGTGTTCCTTTTTGAGTAGTGTTGTTTTTGATGGCCACACGCTTGGTTTGCGTTTTAATAGCTTGATGATAACGCTAAAGGCCGTCTGAAAGTGGATTTTTCAGACGGCCTTTGGTTTAGGTCAAATCCAGCCTTGCAGATTGGCCCGACTTAATTGTGCAAGTGCGGCAATCCAGTTGGCGGAATCGTTGAGGCAGGGGATGTAACGGTATTCTTTGCCGCCTGCGGCGTGGAATTGTTCGCGTCCCATAATGGCGATTTCTTCCATGGTTTCAAGGCAATCGGCCAGGAAGCCGGGGCAGAATACGTCGAGTTTGGTTGTGCCTTGTTTCGGCAGCTGATCAAACAGGGCTTGCGTGCTGGGCTTGATCCATTGGGATTTGCCAAACTGGCTTTGGAAAGAAACGATGTATTCTTGTTCGGACAAGCCCAATGCCTGCGCCAACAGTTTGGCGGTGTGGTGGCACTCGTCAGGATAAGGGTCGCCGTCGTCGTGATGCTTTTGCGGAATACCGTGGAAACTCAACATCAGTTTTTCACCGCGTCCGTTTTGGGCCCAATAGGCTTCGATGTGCTGCTTCATGGCTTGGATATAAGCGGCATCGTCGTAGTAACGGGAAACGGTGCGGACGCTCATTTGGTTGCGTTGCAGCAATAATTCTTGAAACACTTTGTCCAAAGCCGCGCCAGTAGAAGAGCCGGCATATTGCGGATAGAGCGGGATGACCAGCAATTTGCCCACGCCTTGGGCTTTGAGTTCCGCCAAAACATCGGCAACGCTTGGATTGCCGTAAGTCATGGCATGACGGACGATGACATCGGGCAAATGTTTGGCTAGGGCTTCTGCTTGGCGGTGTGTGTAAACCTCAAGCGGCGAACCTTCTTTAAACCAAACTTTTTCATAGGCATGCGCGCTTTTTTTCGGGCGAAAAGTCAATACCAAGCCGCGCAATATCGGTTGCCATAAAAGTTTAGGCAGTTCGACAACGCGTTGATCGGACAGAAATTCTTTCAAGTAAGGCTTGACTGCGGCAGCCGTCGGCGCGTCAGGCGTGCCGAGGTTGAGCAGCAGGACGGCGGTGCGGTTTTGTGCGGTGTAGGCTAAGGGCGGTTCGGTATGGAAACGGGACATGATTGTGCTTTACTAATGAAGAATATTGAGGCCGTCTGAAAAGCAGTTTGAATCCAAACCTGATTTCAGACGGCCTTTAAAAGGATTAATCCACACCGCGGGCACGGTCTTCATGGAATTGCGCCTGCCAATCGGCAAATTTACCTTGTTCGATGGCTTCGCGCATTTCTGCCATGATGACTTGGTAGAAGTGCAGATTGTGGATGGTGTTGAGCTGTGCGCCCAGGATTTCACCGACTCGGTGCAGATGGTGCAGGTAGGAGCGGCTGAAATTCTGACAGGCGTAGCAGGTGCAGCTTTCATCAATCGGACGCTTGTCGAGTTTGTGTTTGGCGTTTTTGATTTTCAAATCGCCAAAACGGGTAAACAGCCAGCCGTTACGCGCATTGCGGGTAGGCATGACGCAGTCGAACATATCCACGCCGTGTGCCACGCCGTATACCAAATCTTCAGGAGTGCCAACGCCCATCAAATAATGTGGCTTGTGTTCCGGCAGAATAGGGCCGACGGCGCGCAACATACGGTACATTTCGGGCTTAGGTTCGCCAACAGACAAGCCGCCGATGGCCAAGCCGGGGAAGTCGAGCTCTTCCAAACCTTTCAGCGATTCTTCGCGCAAATCTTCATACATCGCGCCTTGGACGATGCCAAACAGTGCATTCGGGTTTTTCAGGTCTTCAAAAGCCTTTTTGCTGCGTTCCGCCCAGCGCAGGCTCATTTGCAGCGATTTTTGCGCTTGGCTGTGCGTTGCTTCGCCAGGGGTGCATTCGTCCAGCTGCATCACGATGTCGGAATTCAATACGGTTTGGATTTTCATCGACACTTCGGGCGAGAGGAACAGTTTGTCGCCGTTGATCGGGCTTTGGAATGTGC
Source organism: Neisseria subflava (assembly GCF_003044645.1). Classification (GTDB taxonomy): domain Bacteria; phylum Pseudomonadota; class Gammaproteobacteria; order Burkholderiales; family Neisseriaceae; genus Neisseria; species Neisseria subflava_B. The sequence continues at coordinate 31,028 of NZ_POXL01000007.1, read as the reverse complement.
AGCCTTCTTCGGTCAGCTTGCGCATGTCGGACAGCGAGAATACTTGGAAACCGCCTGAGTCAGTCAAAATCGGCTTATCCCAGCCGATAAATTCGTGCAGGCCACCGAATTGTTCGATGACTTCCAAACCGGGGCGCAGCCACAGATGGTAAGTGTTGCCTAAGATGATTTGCGCTTTGATGTCATGCAGGTTTTGCGGGTTCATCGCTTTGACCGAACCGTAAGTGCCGACCGGCATAAATACCGGCGTTTCGATTTTGCCGTGGTTCAGTTCCAAAGTGCCGCGTCGGGCATGACCGTCTTTTTTGTGTAAGGTAAATTTGAGCATAGTAATAATAGATTGGACGTTCGCGTGTGTGCGAAATGAAAGGGCAGATTATAAAGGATTTTTCGTTGGTTGACGGCTGGATTTTATCTTTGTCAAAACAATGCTTCAGACGGCCTGAATGACGGAGAGAATAAAAAATGAGGTATAAATCAAACAAAAATATTCAGGCCGTCTGAAAAGTATTTACAGATGCTTGCAAAAGGGAACACGCTTCGTTACAATAAGCGACTTAGATGAAGGCACATAGCTCAGTTGGTTAGAGCACCACCTTGACATGGTGGGGGTCGTTGGTTCGAGTCCAATTGTGCCTACCAAATTTCCATAACGGCTTTATGCCGTTATTTTTTAATGTTTTGGAGCTTTCTGATGTTGAACATTACCTTGCCGGACGGTTCGGTCCGCCAATATGAATCACCCGTTACCGTGGCGCAAATAGCAGCGTCTATCGGTGCAGGTTTGGCAAAGGCAACGGTAGCGGGCAAGGTTAACGGTAAATTGGTGGATGCTTGCGATCCGATTACCGAAGATGCCCACGTTCAAATCATTACGCCTAAAGACAAAGAAGGCGTGGAAATTATCCGCCACTCTTGCGCGCACTTGGTCGGTCATGCGGTCAAACAGCTCTACCCTGATGCTAAAATGGTTATCGGCCCGGTGATTGAAGACGGGTTCTATTACGATATCGCAACTGAAAAACCATTTACGCCTGATGATGTAGCAGCCATCGAAGCGCGCATGAAAGAATTGATTGCACAAGACTATGACGTCATTAAAGTGATGACGCCCCGTGCAGAAACCATCAAAATTTTCCAAAATCGCGGCGAAGAGTACAAATTGCGTCTGATTGAAGACATGCCTGAAGTGGAAGCAATGGGTATGTATCATCATCAAGAATACGTCGATATGTGTCGCGGTCCTCACGTTCCCAATACCCGTTTCTTGAAAAACTTCAAGCTGACCAAACTGGCGGGCGCATACTGGCGCGGCGACAGTAATAATGAAATGTTGCAACGTATTTACGGTACAGCATGGGCAAGTAAAGACGAATTAAAAGCCTATATCCAACGCATCGAGGAAGCGGAAAAACGCGACCACCGTAAGCTGGGTAAACAATTGGATTTGTTCCACCTGCAAGATGAAGCGCCGGGTATGGTGTTCTGGCATCCTAAAGGCTGGGCTTTGTGGCAAGTGATTGAGCAGCATATGCGCAAAGAGCTGAATGTTGCCGGTTATAAAGAGGTTAAAACGCCTCAGATTATGGATAAAACCTTCTGGGAAAAATCCGGTCACTGGGAAAACTATAAAGACAATATGTTCGTGACCAGTTCAGAAAAACGCGAATACGCGGTTAAACCGATGAACTGTCCGGGTCATGTGCAAATTTTCAATAACGGTTTGCGCTCATATCGCGATTTGCCAATGCGTTTGGCTGAGTTCGGTTCTTGCCACCGTAATGAACCAAGCGGTGCATTGCATGGTCTGATGCGTGTTCGCGGTTTTGTGCAAGATGATGCGCATATCTTCTGTACCGAAGATCAAATCGTTGATGAAGCACGTGCATTCAATGAATTGCTGGTTCGTATTTACAAACAATTCGGCTTCCATGATGTTGCTGTGAAGTTGTCACTCCGCCCTGAGCAACGTGCAGGTTCTGACGAAGTCTGGGATAAAGCCGAACAAGGCCTGCGTGATGCATTGACCGCTTGCGGCGTAGAGTGGGAAGAATTGCCTGGCGAAGGTGCATTCTACGGTCCTAAGATTGAATACCATGTTAAAGATGCCTTGGGTCGTTCTTGGCAGTGCGGTACCCTGCAGTTGGACTTTGTATTGCCAGAGCGTTTGAATGCCGAATATGTAACAGAAAACAACGACCGTGCGCGTCCTGTAATGTTGCACCGTGCTATTTTGGGTTCATTGGAGCGCTTCATCGGTATTCTGATTGAAAACCATGCAGGCTCATTCCCATTGTGGCTTGCGCCGGTTCAAATGGTGATTATGAATATCACCGAGAACCAAGCAGATTATTGTCGAGAAGTAGCTGCTAAGTTGCAGGCGGCAGGCTTCCGTGTCGAATTGGATTTGCGTAACGAAAAAATCGGTTACAAAATCCGCGACAACAGCCAATACCGTTTCCCTTATCAAATCGTTGTCGGCGATAAAGAGAAGCAAGAAAACAAAGTTGCGGTACGCCGCAAAGCAGAAGACTTGGGTTCTTTGAATGTAGATGATTTTATTGCACAATTGCAGCAAGAAATCACTGACGCCCTTGTCAATCATTAATTTTTATAGGAGTATTCATCATCGCTCAAGAACGCGAAGCACGAATCAATGGTGAAATTACCGCCAAAGAAGTGCGATTAATCAGTGAGTCAGGCGATCAGCTTGGTGTCGTTTCAGTTCGTGAAGCTCTGGCTATGGCCGAAGAGCAAGATGTCGATTTGGTAGAAATTTCCCCAACTGCCAAGCCGCCCGTTTGCAAACTGATGGATTACGGTAAATACAAATACCAACAAGCCAAGAAGCGCGACGAAGCCAAGAAAAACCAAAAGCAGGTACAAATCAAGGAAATTAAATTCCGTCCGGGTACTGATGAAGGCGACTATCAAATCAAGATGCGCAACATCAACCGTTTCCTTGCCGATGGTGACAAAGTCAAAGTGACATTGCGTTTCCGCGGCCGTGAGATGGCCCACCAACAATTGGGTGCCCAACTGCTTGAACGCGTAAAAGAAGAGTTGGCTGAAGTGGCACAAATCGAGTCCTTCCCTAAAATGGAAGGCCGCCAGATGGTGATGATGATTGCGCCTAAGAAAAAATAAAGCTATAATGCAAGGATTATTTCGATTGCCGCTCGGAATAAGGTTTAATTAGCGGCAAAAACCGTGGTATTTTGGGTTCCAAGTGTTTGAAATTTATTTCAAAACCCCTTATACCTTATCTAATAACGAATGGAGTTTTCCAATGCCTAAAATGAAAACCAAGTCTAGCGCGAAAAAACGCTTTAAAGTACTGGGTAACGGTGGTGTAAAACGCGGTCATGCGTTCAAAAGTCACATCCTGACCAAAAAAACCACTAAAACTAAACGTCAATTGCGCGGCACCGCTATGGTGGATTCACGCGATTTGGCTTCTGTTGCTAAAATGTTGCCCTACGCTTAAGGAGTTTAGAATATGCCACGCGTAAAACGCGGTGTTACCGCTCGTGCTCGTCACCAAAAAGTCTTCGCGTTAGCCAAAGGCTACCGCGGTCGTCGTAAAAACGTTTACCGTGTTGCCAAACAAGCGGTAATGAAAGCCGGTCAATACGCATACCGTGACCGTCGCCAACGCAAACGTCAATTCCGTCAACTGTGGATCGTTCGTATCAACGCAGGTGCCCGTGAAAATGGTCTGTCTTACAGCAAATTCATGAACGGCCTGAAACGCGCTGCTATCGAAATCGACCGCAAAGTATTGGCTGATTTGGCTGTATTCGACAAAGCTGCATTTGCACAATTGGTTGAAAAAGCTAAAGCTGCTTTGGCTGCTTAATTCGATAAGATTATTTAAAAAGGAAGCTTATGCTTCCTTTTTTCTTTTCTTAAAGAAATCCTATGTAGTTGATTTTCTTTCTTTAAACTCTATTTTTTTATACTGATTTGCGATAAAATAGGCCCCTCTTATCAAACGGATTGGCCGCAGTAAGACAAAAGGCCGTCTGAACGGGTTTGCAATCAAATCCAACAGACGGCTTTGTTGTTTCAGGCGGCCTGCCATCAACAAACAGACGATAAACCACTATGGAAAATGTAAACCGTATCGTTGCAGAAGGTATTGCCGCTATTGAAGCCGCGCAAGACTTCAATGCCTTAGAACAAATTAAAGCACGCTATCTTGGTAAAACCGGCGAATTGACCGGACTTTTGAAAACTTTGGGTCAAATGTCTCCTGAAGAGCGTAAAACCATAGGCGCGCACATCAACGAATGCAAAAATCAGTTTCAGACGGCCTTTAATGCCAAACGCGATGCCCTGAATGAAGCCAAGCTACAAGCTCAATTGGCTGCAGAAGCCTTGGATATTACTTTGCCGGGCCGTGCACAAGAACATGGCGGTTTGCATCCGGTTACTTTGACTTTGCAACGTGTGGTCGAGCTGTTTCACGGTATGGGTTTTGAAGTGGCGGACGGCCCTGAAATCGAAGACGATTTCCACAATTTCCAAGCCTTGAATATTCCTGCAAATCACCCAGCGCGTGCGATGCAAGATACTTTCTACGTTGAAAACGGCGACGTTTTGCGCACACACACTTCGCCTATTCAAATCCGCTATATGCTCGACAAAAAAGAGCCGCCTATCCGCATTATTGCCCCTGGCCGCGTTTACCGTGTGGACAGTGATGCCACTCACTCGCCTATGTTCCATCAGGCCGAAGGTTTGTGGGTAGAAGAGGGCGTAACTTTTGCCGATTTGAAAGCAGTGTTCACTGATTTTATCCGTCGCTTCTTTGAACGCGATGACCTGCAAGTACGTTTCCGTCCGTCTTTCTTCCCGTTCACCGAGCCTTCTGCCGAAATCGACATCATGGGCGAAAACGGCAAATGGTTGGAAGTCGGCGGCTGTGGCATGGTACATCCTAACGTGTTGAAAAACGTCAATATCGACCCTGAAAAATATACCGGTTTCGCTTTCGGTATCGGTCTCGACCGCTTTGCCATGTTGCGCTACAACGTCAATGACCTGCGCTTGTTCTTCGATAATGATTTGAACTTTTTGAAGCAGTTTAAGTAATTTTCAGACGCCCCAAAAAATGGATAAATTAACCCCAGAGCAGCGTAAAAAATGTATGCGTGCCAACAAAAGCAAAGGGACGAAACCTGAGCTTGCATTGGCAAAGGCGATGTGGGCTTTGGGGCTCAGGTATCGGAAAAATAGCGGAAGCATTTTTGGAAAACCTGATTTTTCGTTTAAAAAATACAAAGTTGCCGTGTTTGTCGATGGCGAGTTTTGGCACGGCAAGGATTGGGAACAGAGAAAAGCGGAAATAAAGGGCAACCGCGAATTTTGGATTGCCAAGATAGAACGCAACATCCGACGGGATATGGAAGTAACAGGCCGTCTGAAAGCCGAGGGCTGGACGGTTTTACGTTTTTGGAGTAACGATGTCGTTAAAGATACAACCAGCTGTGCAGAAAAAGTCAAAGAAATCATCCGAGCAAGAAGAATTGATTTACAAAAACGAAATTAAGGGTGGTAATCAAGGCGAATACTTGGAAGAAAAAGCAGCTCAATACTGCCTTTTTGAAAACAGTGGTACTTTTCAGACGGCCTTGAAGCCCAAATTTACCTTTATCGATTTGTTTGCAGGTATTGGCGGCTTCCGCATAGCGATGCAGAACTTGGGTGGGAAATGCGTGTTCTCGAGCGAGTGGGACGAGAAAGCCAAACAGACGTATGAAGCCAATTTCGGAGAAGTACCGTTTGGCGATATTACTTCGGAAGAAACCAAACAATACATTCCGAAGCAATTTGATGTGCTGTGTGCAGGTTTCCCCTGTCAAGCCTTTTCGATTGCCGGCCGGCGCGGGGGGTTTGAAGATACGCGCGGTACATTATTTTTTGATGTGGCGGAGATTATCCGCAGGCACCGTCCTAAGGCATTCTTTTTGGAAAACGTAAAAGGATTGACTAATCATGATCGAGGCAGGACGTTGCAGACGATATTGAATACGTTGAGAGAAGATTTAGGATATTTTGTACCAGAGCCGAAAATTGTCAATGCAAAGGATTTCGGGGTGCCGCAAAACCGTGAGAGGATTTTTATTGTGGGCTTTCGGGAAGATACTAATATCAAAGATTTCGAATATCCTGAACCGACAAGAATTCAGGTGGCTTTTAAGGATATACGGGAAAAAGATACTGTACCGACTAAATATTATTTGTCCACCCAATACATTGATACTTTAAGAAAACACAAACAAAGGCATGAAGAAAAGGGTAATGGGTTTGGATATGAGATTATTCCCGATGACGGGATTGCCAATGCGATTGTCGTCGGAGGTATGGGAAGGGAGCGGAATTTGGTAATCGACAAGCGTATTACCGATTTTACTCCGACCACCAATATTAAAGGCGAGGTAAACCGCGAAGGAATCAGAAAAATGACTCCGCGCGAATGGGCAAGGCTGCAAGGGTTTCCTGAAGAATTTAAAATCCCGGTTGCAGATGCTTCCGCATATAAACAATTCGGCAATTCGGTTGCTGTGCCAGCAATTCAGGCAGTGGCTGAGAGAGTTTTAGACAAGCTATTATCAGATAAGGGATAAAATTATGGCGGTACGAGCAAATAAAGGGGAGTGGACAGAATTATATGTATTATTGAAACTAATTGCAGAGGGAAAGTTGGTGCAGTCAGATATGGATTTAAATCCTGATAATACAAATATTTATCAAGTGATGAAAAGCTATAAATCTGAACAAGGATATCGGCTAGAGTTTGAAAGAGAAGAGCTAGGTGAAGAAGTAAAAATACATATCTTTAAAGTTGATAATACTCAAGAAGAATTATTGAATAGCTATACATATCAGGAATTAACTAAAGTAATTGAAGATGCTTTATCAGGTATAAAAGATGGAAAAGACCGTTCATTTCCAATTTCTAAATTAGATCCATTTTTACAGAGCAATCAAATTAAAACAGCAAAAGCTAATTCTGGTACTAAATCGGATATAAGGTTAAAAATTTATGATTATCGGCTTGCCAAGGATACTGATTTAGGCTTCAGTATTAAGTCTTTATTAGGAGAAAATGCAACTTTATTGAACACAGGGGCTGGAAACAACTTTATTTATAAGATAACAAATCTTCCAAAAAGCTTTGATTTACAGTCTTTCAATGGTAATACTTATGAGACAAAAGGAAAGAAAGGAAAGATAACAGCAAGATTAGAAAAAATAGAAAACATTGGTGCAGATGTTTGCTTTCAAGGAATACAGTCCAGGCAGTTTTATAATAATCTGAAGATTATAGATGGGGATCTACCTGAAATTTTGGCACATTGCCTATACTTAAGGTATTTGAATAGGGAATCTTCTATTGAAAAATTAGTAGACATATTGGAGGATTCAGACCCATTAAATTTTTATGAAGGGGGGAGGGGGCAGCAGAAGTTTTATGAGTATAAGATTAAAAAATTTTTAGTAGAAAGTGCGATGGGAATGACCTCGGAAGCTGTATGGCTGGGAGAATATGAATCTTTTGGTGGGGTAATTGTAGCAAAAAAGGATGGAAGTGTCGTATGTTTCCACATTTATGACTTCAATTTACTTAGAAATTATCTCTTAAAGCGTACAAAATTGGAACAAGCTACTACAGGCGAAGATAAAAATAATCCAGGGCATTCTGACAATGATGCTAAGAAGAAGTATTTTTACGGTTGGCTATTCAAAGAAGACAATGACTTTTTTATCAAACTGAATCTTCAAGTTCGCTTTAAATAAAGCAGATTTATTTTATAGGAAGTGATAAATGCAATTCTCCTACTCATGGCTGAGAACCCAAGCCAATCCTGATCTTTCTGCCGATAAACTGGAACATCTTTTGACTATGGCCGGTTTGGAAGTGGAAGAAATCGATACTGCTGCCCCTGCTTTCAGTGGCGTGGTTGTTGCCGAAGTAAAATCCGTTGAAAAACATCCTGATGCAGACCGTTTGAACGTTACCCAAGTTGATGCCGGTACGGGCGAGTTAGTTCAGATTGTTTGTGGCGCGCCAAATGTCAAGCCGGGCATTAAAGTGCCGTGTTCGTTGCCGGGTGCCGTTTTGCCGGGTAATTTCAAAATTAAGCCGACTAAAATGCGCGGCGTACCATCAAACGGCATGTTGTGTTCGACCAATGAACTGGGTTTGCCTGATGATGGTGTAGACGGTCTGCACATTCTGCCTGAAGATGCGCCTGTCGGTACCAATATCCGCGAATACTTGGATTTGGACGATACGCTGTTTACGTTGAAAATTACGCCTAATCGCGCTGATTGCTTGAGTGTTAAGGGCATTGCGCGTGAGGTTTCTGCGTTGACTCAATGTGTGTTTACGCCTGTTGAAATTCAGACGGCCTCTATTGGCAGCGAGAAAAAACAGGCTGTCCGTATTGATGCACCGGCCGATTGCGGTCGTTTTATCAGCCGCGTTATTGAAAATGTCAATGCGAAAGCGGCTACTCCCGATTGGATGAAACAACGTTTGGAACGCAGCGGTATCCGCAGCATTTCCGCATTGGTGGACATTGGTAACTATGTGATGCTGGAAATCGGTCAGCCTATGCATGTTTTCGATGCTGACAAGCTGTCAGGCAGTTTGATTGTCCGCCGTGCTCAAAATGGCGAGACTTTGGCGTGTCTGAATGAGAAGACGGTTACTTTGGCTGACAATACACTGGTGGTCGCTGATGAAAAAGGTGCGTTGAGCTTGGCCGGCTTGATGGGCGGCGAGGCAAGCGCGGTTTCTGATGAGACACAAAATATTGTGTTGGAAGCTGCTTGGTTTGCTCCGGAGATTATTGCCGGTAAATCCCGTCAATACGGTTTTGGTTCGGATTCTTCTTTCCGTTTTGAACGCGGTGTGGATTACCGCTTGCAAGCTGATGCTATTGAGCGTGCTACCGAATTGGTGTTGCAGATTTGCGGTGGTGCAGCCGGTGAAATGGTTGAGGCACAAGGCAAATTGCCCGAGGCAAAACAGGTCGAATTGCGTTTAGGCCGTCTGAAAACGGTATTGGGCGTTGAAATCCCTGTCGAGCAAGTTGAAATTATCTTGCAACACTTGGGTTTGCAGCCTGAGAAAACTGCAGAAGGCTTCCGTGTCACTTCTCCTAGCTTCCGTTTCGATATCGAGATCGAAGCTGATTTGATTGAAGAAATCGGCCGCGTTTACGGTTATGAAAATATTCCTGACGACTATACTTCAGGCCGTCTGAAGATGTTGGCTTTGCCTGAAACCAAACGTCCGCGTTTTGCGGTTTATAACGAAATGGCGGCTCGCGGTTACCGCGAAGTAGTCAGCTATGCGTTTGTGGATGAGCAATGGGAGCAAGACTTTGCTGCCAATACCAATCCTATCCGCCTGCAAAATCCGTTGGCGGCGCAGTATGCCGTTATGCGTTCTACGCTTATCGGCGGTTTGGTGGAAGTTTTGCAAAACAATTTGAACCGTAAGCAAAACCGCGTACGCGTGTTTGAAATTGCCCGTGTGTTCAGCAAAGATTCGGCTGATCAATTTGTTCAAAACGAACGTATTGGCGGTTTGTGGTATGGCTCCGTGTTGCCTGAGCAATGGGGTGAGAAAACACGCTACGTAGATTTTTACGATATGAAAGCCGATGTTGAGAGCCTTTTGAAAAACAAGGAAGTATCCTTTGTTAAGACAGAACATCCGGCATTGCATCCTGGACGTGCCGCCAATATTGTTTCAGACGGCAAAGTAGTTGGTTTTGTTGGCGAGTTGCATCCGAAATGGCTGCAAAAATATGACTTGCCACAAGCGCCGCTGGTATTTGAAATCGATATGGATGCGGTATTGGGTCGTGAGAAAACCCGTTATCAGTCTGTATCCAAATTCCAACCTGCGCGCCGAGATTTGGCATTTGTAATGCCTGAGGCTGTGACGCATGATGATTTGTTAAATGCCCTGAAAGCGGCAGCAAACAAGCTGGTTCAAGAAATCAGCGTGTTTGACGTTTACCGCGGTACGGGCGTGCCTGAAGGCATGAAGAGCGTTGCCGTCAAAATCATTTTGCAAGATATGGAAAACACGCTGACAGATGAAGTCATCGAGCCTTTGGTTGCGAAAATGATTAAAGCGGCAGCCGAAAAAGATGCACAGCTTCGCGCTTAAAATAAGATAAAAGTTGTCGCCAAAAATCACCAATAATATTTGATTTTTTGGTGAGGACTTGATTTTTAAAAGAATTTTGGTAATAATTGCACCAGTTTGAATGAAGGTAAACACATGACACTAACTAAAGCAGAATTGGCTGATATTTTGGTCGACAAAGTCAGCAACGTCACCAAGAATGATGCCAAAGAAATCGTCGAGCTCTTTTTTGAAGAAATCCGCAGCACTTTGGCGCGTGGTGAAGAAATTAAAATTTCCGGTTTCGGCAATTTCCAATTGCGCGACAAACCTCAACGCCCAGGCCGTAACCCTAAAACAGGCGAAGAAGTGCCGATTACCGCACGCCGTGTGGTAACTTTCCATGCCAGCCAAAAACTCAAAGGCATGGTGGAGCATTACTATGACAAACAACAATAATCCGGTTATTCCTGCCAAGCGTTATTTTACGTTGGATGAGATGTGCCAATTGGTGCAAATCAGCCCGGCTCAGTTTGCCCAATGGCAACATGAAAATAATGTTGTGATTGGATACGGTGGCGATCGATATACGCGCTCAGATGTAGTTAAGTTGTTGAAACTGAAAGATACGTTTGAACCGTATATCGATACGTTCAGCCGTGGCGCTTTGGATGCAAACGGCAATCCTGCCGCCAATGCGGAAGAAGTCCGTCATGGTCTGACGCAGATTTTGTCTGATTTGGAGCGTCATCTTGGTTTTGAACAACAAAACCATCATGTTGAGCTGTAATTGATAGGAAAAATCTGATCAAAAGTGCGAAAGCATACAAAGATTTGCATAATTGATTCTAATAAAGGCTGTTTGAATGATTTTCAGACGGCCTTTATTGTTTTATATTGCTTTCAAAATATCAGAATCTTGATTGCAAATGATTCTATGAAATAGCCGTAAATGTTATACTTAGCCTCTTGTTTGCCGATTGGGAAAAGCGGCCATTTGTTTTTGCGGCAGACTAAGTTTTTTACAATAAATGTAACGGCAGAATAGATTAGGCTGTCGGACAACATTCGAATCGATGAAATGGATAGCAGAAAATGAGCAGAATCCAACAAACTTTCTCAGCGCTCAATGGCGCAAAAGCACTGATTCCTTATATTACAGTGGGTGATCCCAACCTTGAGACGACCTTGGCATTGATGCATAGCCTGGTGGCTAACGGTGCTGATATTTTGGAACTGGGTGTGCCGTTTTCTGACCCGATGGCGGATGGTCCGACCATTCAGCGTGCGGCTGAAAGGGCGTTGGCAAATCATGTTTCTTTGTACGACGTATTGGAAACAGTACGTTTGTTCCGCCAAACCAATGATAAAACGCCGATTGTGTTAATGGGCTATTTGAACCCAGTACATAAAATGGGTTATCAAGCGTTTGCACAAGCGGCTGCCGACGCTGGCGTGGATGGCGTATTGACTGTGGATTCTCCGGTAGAAACCATTACCCCGCTGCATGACTCGTTGAAAGAGCAAGGTATTGATTGTATTTTCCTTATTGCGCCAACAACAACTGAGGAGCGTATTCAAACGATTACCAAAGTAGCCGGCGGTTTTGTGTATTATGTATCGCTCAAAGGCGTGACCGGTGCGGCAAGTTTGGATACTGAAGAAGTTTCGCGTAAAATAGAGCTTTTGCGCAAATACATCGATATTCCGATTGGTGTCGGCTTCGGCATCAATAATGCGGAGAGTGCGCGTAAAATTGGTGCGGTAGCGGATGCCGTTATTGTCGGCAGCCGTATCGTCAAAGAGATTGAAAGCCACGCAGGTAGCGAGGCCGAAGCGGTAGGCGTGTTGGTTAAAGAGTTGAAAGACGCGATTCGCTAATATTTTTTATTCCATTATTTCAGACGGCCTTACATTCAACAGGCCGTCTGAATTCTGAATTCCAAGGAGTCATTCATGAGCTGGCTAGATAAAATTCTTCCTCCGAAAATTAAAAACCGAAGCAGTTCGTCCAGCGTCCCTGAAGGCCTGTGGCACAAATGTCCGTCTTGTTCGGCAACGGTTTATTCAACCGAGTTGAAGCAAAACAGCGAAGTCTGCCCGAAATGTAATCACCACAATCCGCTTTCTGCGCGCGAACGTTTGAATCTACTTTTGGATGAAGAAGGCCGTGAAGAGATTGCAGCCAATATTAAACCGACCGACCCGCTGAAATTCAAAGACAGCAAAAAATATCCCGACCGCCTCGCGGCTGCGCGTAAAGCAACCGGCGAAGACGATGCATTGGTTGTTATGAAAGGCACCATGAACGGCCTGCCTGTCGTTGTGGCTGCGTTTGAATTCCGTTTTATCGGCGGCTCTATGGGTTCGGTCGTGGGTGAGCGTTTCGTTCAGGGTGTACGTCGTGCCGTTGCAGATAATTGTTCGTTTATTTGTGTGGCGGCTTCCGGTGGTGCGCGTATGCAGGAAGGGATTAACTCTTTGATGCAGATGACGAAGACCAGCGCGGCTTTGCATTTGCTGACTGAAAAACGTCTGCCGTTTATTTCTGTATTGACCGACCCGACCATGGGCGGCGTATCTGCCAGCTTTGCCTTCTTGGGCGATGTGGTTTTGGCAGAACCGAATGCGCTGATTGGTTTTGCCGGTCCGCGCGTTATCGAGCAGACTGTACGTGAAACCTTGCCGGAAGGTTTCCAACGTGCAGAATTCTTGTTGGAGAAGGGGGCAATCGACCAAATCGTCGATCGCCGTTCCATGAAAAAACGTATCAGCGATTTGATTACTTTGTTGCGTCATGAAGGTAAAGTAACTGCCGCTTGATTGGCACAATAAGAAAGGCCGTCTGAAAATAATATTTCAGACGGCCTTTTTAATTATTGATGATTAAGCAGTCAATGCGGCTTTCAAAACCTTGTTGACTTCACCCATGTCGGCTTTGCCGGCCAGACGGGTTTTCAGTACACCCATGACTTTGCCCATATCGGCCATGCCTGATGCACCGGTTTCTGTAATGGCTGCTTCAACGACAGTCTTGATTTCTTCTGCAGACATCATTTGCGGCAGGTAGCGGTTGAGGATTTCGATTTCCGCGTTTTCTTTGTCAGCCAAATCTTGACGACCGGCTTCGGTGTAGATTTTGGCGCTGTCTTTGCGCTGTTTCACCATTTTGGTCAGAATAGAGATGACTTTTGCGTCATCGGCTTCAGTGCGCTCATCTACTTCAAATTGTTTGATGGCGGCATTAATCAGGCGGATGGTGCTTAAAGATACTTGGTCTTTGGCACGCATGGCGGTTTTCATGTCTTCGGTTAATTGTGTTTTTAGGCTCATAATGTTCTCACTTTATATAAAAAGATGCCGTCTGAAAAACAAAACACACCGCAAAGCTGCCCTTGCGGTGTGTCGTTTATCACAGGGCAGGCCTGTAATTAGTACATTTTAGGAGGCAGTTGTTGGCTGCGCAGACGTTTTTGCAGACGTTTGGCTGCAGCAGCTTTTTTGCGTTTGCGTTCGGTAGTTGGTTTTTCGTACGCTTCACGGGCGCGCAGTTCGGTCAACAGACCGGTTTTTTCTACGGCACGTTTGAAACGACGCATGGCAACTTCAAATGGTTCATTCTCTTTAACACGAATAGCAGGCATTTTATTTCCTTTAAATTTTGTTCAATCAAACCGTTTTAAGAAATAGAGGACGGTTTGTCATAATGGGGGAGTTGTTGTATCGCTGGTTTGCCGAGGGCAGGGCGGGATACGCGCCGTGATGTAAACATCACCTCCTAACAAGTCGGCTTTTGCCGTGCAAGTGACCTTTTCGGTCAGAAACAATCGGGCGATTATCTTATAAACCCGATGGTCTGTCAAGGTTGCAGGCCGTCTGAACGTTTGATTCTGTCTCACTTTTCAGACGGCCTATCGGGTATTAATAACGGCCGGGAACCGTACCCATACGTTGTTTCAACGAAGTTTGCGGTTCGTTGAACAATGACGCGTAATAAGTCGCGTTGGTCATAACTTTTTTCACGTAGTCGCGGGTTTCGGTGAATGGGATGGTCTCGGCGTAAATCGCGCCTTCTAAAGGCGAAGAAGCCTGCCAGTTGCGGGCGCGGCCGGGGCCGGCATTGTAGCCTGCGGTGGCCATTACTTCGTTATTTTGCAGGCGGCGTTTGGCATCTGCCATGTACCAAGTACCCATGCGGATGTTGCCGTCCATGGTGTAGAGTTCACTGCTGCTCATGCCGATTTTGCCGGCGATTTCGCGGGCGGTCGCAGGCATGACCTGCATCAGGCCTTGTGCGCCGACGCTGGATTGCGCACCCATGACAAAGCGGCTTTCTTGGCGAATCAAACCGTAAACCCATGCAGGGTCAACGCCTGCCTGTGCGGCATAGCGGACGGTCAGGTCTTTAAACGGAGAGAGATAGCGCAGTTTGTAGTTGAGTTTGTGGTCGGTACGGTCGGCGCTGTTGATCGCCATGTCGTAGAACTGGTTGTCAAAAGCGACTTGTGCGGCAGTCAGCAGGTTGTCTTCGTTGAAGTCGCGGGTGGCAAAACGCCATTCTGCCTGTGCCTGACGGCGCATTTTGGAGTCGCCGTTGCTTTGGCTGTTTTTAAACAGAACTAATGCGCGTTTGATGGCACCGTCTTCGCTCATGCGGCGGACGTCTCTGGCATCAGCATCAGAAACATTGTTGCGCGTATTGATGCGGCGGCCCAGTTCTTCACCTGCCATTACGGCGTAGAAATTGCGGCCGGAAGCAGCGGCTTTTTCATACATTTCTTTGGCTTGGCTGCTTTTGCCTTGTGCGGCAAAGCTGCGGCCCAGCCAATATTGCCATGTCGGGTCTTTTTGCAGTTTTTCAGGCATATGCTGAATCACGCTTGCCAATTCGTCCCAACGTTGCAGGCGCAAAGCGGCGCGTGCGTACCATTCCAATTGTTCGTCGGTCAGTTGCTTGCGGTCGGAAACGCGGCCGTAGTAGCTCAAAGCAGTCGGCATGTTTTGGCTTTGAGCATGGTAGTGGCCCAATACGCCCCATGCGAAGCTGCGTTGTTCGCGGCTGAGGCCGGATTCCATGTCGGACAGGGTGGCGGCGGCAGAAGCGGATTTACGTGCATCTTTGCCGATTACGCTCAACAGGCTGTATTCGGTCGCACCTTGCGCGCCACCTTCAAACGGGCTGCCCAATGCGGCGGCGAGGTTGCGTGCATCCGTGGTTTGGCTGTTGCTCAACAAGCCGCGCACGCGACGCCATGCATCGTTGGTGTTCAGACGGCCTGAAGCTGCCGTGCTTTCAACCAAGCGAGTACACCCGGCAGGCAGTTTGCCGGTAACGCGAACCAGCTCGGCGGCTTTGCTGTAATTGCTGCTGCTCAAATCGGCATAACATTGCACTTCTTGTGCGACGCCGGCGGCGTTCAATTTGCTGAATTCTTGACGGAACAAATCCCATTGGCCGCGTGCACCCAAGGTTTTCAGCCATTCGTTGCGGACGTTTTCAGCCATTGCACTGTCGCTGGCTTGGGATAAAAATTGTTGTACCCAAGCATCGTCGCCGCGTTTGGCGGCATCGATGGCGCTTTGGTATTGGCTGTAATCGGACAGGACTTTGGACTCGCTGTCGGTGCGGCGTGAAGGAATAGAAGTAGATTTAGGCTGAACGACGGTTTCGGTTTTCGAAGCAGTCGGTGTGTTTTGGGTGGCGCACGCCGATAAAACAGCGGCGGTAATCAAGCTGAGGGAGAGAGGGAAAAGACGTTGAACGTTCATTGGGTACCGTGTCGTTTTTAGAATCAAAATAACTGCTTATTTTAAATGATTTATGCGGAATAACCGAATTACAAACCGATATTTACATTTTCAAAGCCTGGAGATGACTAAGGCCGTCTGAAATATGAAACACTTTTGAGGTATTCTTATTTCAGACGGCCTTTTATGAAGGAAGTCGTCAATCGGGTTTGTGTTCGATATAGTCTTGCGGTTTGTCGGCTTTGCTGGTGCGCGTAACCGTATATTCGCCTTCGATAATGTCTTCATCCTCTTTGGCGGAGCTGTAAGTCTGACGGCTTTGGAAAGACTGCGTAGAAGAAACGGTCGCGTTGCCTTTAAACGGAATCAGCAAGAGCAGGGCGACGGCGGTTGAAATAAAGCCTGGGCTGAGCAGGAAAACCGCGGCGGCGGTATAGCGAATCGGCCACAGCATTTGATAGAGGGAAATGTTTTGGCCGCTGCGGACGGCTGCGCCTGCGAGCAAAAGGCCGGAAATGCCGGTATGGCGCAGCATAAAGATACCGCTGATAAAGCTGACGGCCATCACAAACAGCGTCCAGCCGCCACCTATCCAGTCGGCAACCCAGACGATGGACATAATTTCCAAAAAGATTAAAACCAAAAAACCGATTCCAAAATACTGCATAAGAGTTTGTTCCTTCATTCAACGGATAGTGTCGATTGTGTTCTATCTAGATAAAGATAAACCTTATTTTTTCAAGCAAATGCTGTGTGAAAAAGGGTAAACGGGTAATGAGGCCGTCTGAACGGAGATAAAAAGAAGACTGATGTTTCAGACGGCCTTTAGATATTCTATCGCATCACATTGTTCCAATCGCTTTCAAAATAACTGACGAGAATTTGGTTGTTCAAATAATTTGCTTCCACCTTGCGCCTTGCCATATCGGGCGGAAAACGGAACATTTCAGCGACGGTCTGGGCATTGAGATAGCGGGTGGGTACGTCGAATTTTTGCGGAATGGGGAAGTTTTGGTCAAACCCTGCCAACACAAATCCCCATTCGCCAAATGAGGGGACGTAGACATGATAGGGCGCGGTATTCAACTTAGCCGCTTCGAGGGTGGCAACGACCGACCAGTAGGCATTGGGTGCGAAATAAGGCGAAGTCGATTGCACAACAATTTTACCATGTTGCTCAAGATGACGGGCAACGAGGCGGTACATGGGGACGGAGTAAAGTTTACCCAGCGAGAAATTGGATGGGTCGGGCAGGTCGATGATGATAACGTCAAATTTTTCAGACGACCCTTCCAGCCATTTGGCGGCATCATCGTTGACGACGTGCATTTTGTGATGGGACAGCGAGCCTTGGTTGAGGGCGCTTAAGGTGGCGGAGGTTCTAAAAGTAGCGGTCATATCGGGGTCGAGATCGACCAAAGTAACATTTTTGACTTGCGGATATTTCAAGACTTCGCGTGCCGCCAATCCGTCGCCACCACCGAGAATCAGGACGCGTTCGGCGTTCGGCACCATCTGCATGGCAGGCAGAACGAGTGCTTCGTGGTAACGGGCTTCGTCACGTGAGGAGAATTGTAGGTTGCCGTTGATATAGAGGCGGGTGTCGTCTTTCCAGCGTGTCACGACCAGCCGTTGGTAGGGTGAATGGCTTTGATAGACGACGGGATCGCCGAAATAGCTTTGTTCGGCTTTAAAGGAAATACGGTCGGCGTAGGCGAAGGTGATGGCGAGGATGGACAAGACAATCAGCGCACGCAGGCGGATGGCGCGGTAGCGTGGCAGTTCGGCTTTAAACACGCGGGCGGTCAGATAGGCGACGGCGGCGTTGAAGATGCCAAACAACAAGGCGGAACGCGCCATGCCGAGTTTTGGGGCGAGCAGGAGCGGAAATAATAACGAGACGGCAAGTGCGCCCAAGTAGTCGAAGGTCAATACTTTGGAAACGAGTTCTTTAAATTCCGCACCTTTTTGGTTTAACACGCGCATGACCAAAGGAATTTCCATGCCAACAACCATGCCGACAATCAGTACAAAAGCGTAGAGCAGGGTGCGGAACGGGGCTGCGGATAAACCGAAGGCTACAAATAATGCCAGCGCGGAAATACCGCCGATGATGCCGACTAGAAGCTCAATTTCGATAAAGCGGTGCAACACGTCTTTATCTTTGATGTATTGGGTCAGGTGGGCACCGATACCCATTGAAAACAGATAAAGCCCGATGACGGAGGAAAACTGTAAAATACTGTCGCCCAAAAGATAGCTTGCGAGTGCAGCAATAATGAGCTCGTAAGCGAGGCCACAGCTGGCGACGATAAAAACGGAGATGATGAGGGTGCGGTGGGCGTTCATGATGACGTTTTTGTTGCTTGAGTGTGGGCAATGTAATGATTTTTAGGGTGGGCTGCAAGTTTAATTATAGGATGTAGAAAAGGCCGTCTGAACAAATTGTTTCAGACGGCCTTTAATCTGTCAGGCATTAATAGCGGTGTTTGAATACCATGCCCACTGCGTAAGAAGATTTTTTCGGCAAATCTTCGTCGTATTTCGGATTGACGTTTTCTTTCAACCAGCCAGCGCCGAGTGTGGCGGTTGTCCGTTTGGAGAAGCTGTAATCGGTGCTGACGGCGACGTGTTTGTAGTCTTCGCCGACAGAGCTTTTACCGTAGGCAAAGCCGATTTGAGGTTTGAAATTGCCCACTTTGTATGAGCCGGACACCATAAATTCTTTGGTGTTGTTGATTTCTTTGTCGTAAGAACCGGCTACGTTGCCTGCCGCATCTTTCCATACGCCCCAGCAGCTGAAGCCGTCGCAAGTGTTTTTGGCGTATTGGAACGCAGCATCGACGGAGATTTTGTCTTTGCTGTATCCAGCCATGAATGCGTGGGCTTGGAAGTCTTTGGTTTCGGTTGGGGAGTCATTGGGTGCGTATTCGGCAGCGTAGTGCGCGTTAAAGCCATTGTTTGGGTGGTAGTAGTCCATCCCCCAGCCGAAGACCCAGTCGCCGTCACGTTTTTTGTCCGGATTCCAGTCATTGTTGTTGCGCGCGGCATTGGAACCGGGGGAAACGTTGAATTTGAATTGGAAACCGTTTTTCCAAGGCGACTCATAAGCCATGGAAACACGGCGTTGGCCGAAGCGAGAAATTTTGCCGAACTCCAAAATCGGGCTGTTGGTGTCGAACGGGTTCAGATAAATGCTGTTCATAGGGGTACTGATGTAACCCATTTTGACGGTGCCAAGGTTTTTGTAGCTGTTGAGCGCGACGTATGAGTCGGCAGTACCCCAGCCGCCCCAGCGGTCGGAATCGAAGTAAATAAAGGAGCCAAGTTGCCATTTTAGCCATAAGTCGTTGTTGAGTCGTACTTCATCGGAGAGATAAAGACTGGAACTTTTATCGGAAATGGTTGTATTGGTTACGCCGGTTTTATTGTTGTGTTCGACCTCGGTCATGATGTAGATGGTGCCGCTCATTTTAGGTTCGGCGTGGGCGGCGCTTATGGAAGAGCCTATGAGGGCAGTGGCAATAAAACAAGATAACTTGTTCATTTTGTTCTCCTTTTATGTCTTTTTCTTAATTGGGGACGGGAAATTCGGATAATCTTATTTGACAAATTATAAAAAATCAATACATTTGTAACTTATCGTAGGATAAATTGAAAAATAGTTTTCAGTTACGTATTTTTGTGTTAATTTGCCAACAATCTTAGACGGCTGCTTTTATTTTGATGGTATAGGTAGTTTTAAACACTATTTTTATATCTAAAAAATAGAGGATTTAACTGGGTTTAAAAACCTCAAATATTTGTAGTTAAGTGTAGTTTGAATAATCAGGCCGTCTGAAAAAGAAGAATACCCAAAAGAAGGAATGAAATATGGCCGGAAAAACCTATCCGCTGTTGGCTGCATCATTGGCTGCCGTATTCGCATTGTCAGCGTGCAGCCGCGATGTCAAGCCTGCTCCTGAGTTTAAGCGTACCGATTATGAGCGCGTGGTAGTCAGCAACGGCGTCGAGCCGGGTACGCTGGATCCTCAAATGAGTGGCGATATGGCGGCCGGTGCGATTATCCGTCAGTTGATGGATGGTTTGGTCGGTACGGATGCCGAAGGCAAAACCATTCCTGCTTTGGCGGAAAAATGGGAGAGCGAGGGCGAGCGTGTTTGGACCTTCCATCTGCGTGATGCCAAATGGAGTAATGGCGATCCGATTACTGCCGAAGATTTTGTATACAGCTTCCGCCGTCTTGCCGATCCGGCCACCGGCGCACCTTTTGGCAGCTATTTGGTCGATGCCCAAGTGGAAAATGCGGAAGATATATTAAACGGCAAAGCCAAGCCTGAGACATTGGGCGTCAAGGCGTTGGACGCGAAGACCCTGCAATTTACGCTGATTGCGCCCGTACCTTATTTTCCCGATATGCTGATTCAGCAATTCACGTTTCCGGTTCACCGCGCCACTGTTGAAAAATACGGCAATAAGTGGACGCAGCCCGGTCATTATGTTTCCAGTGGCGCTTATCTGTTAACGGATTGGAAAGTCAACAGCCACATCAATATGGAACGCAATCCCAATTATTACGATAAAGACAAAGTGGCCATTCCAAAGGCGGTTTTCTTGTCAGGCAGCGGCGAGTACAACCGTTATCGCGCCAATGAAATTGATGTGACTTACGGCATTCCCAGCGATCAGGTCAAAGTAGCGGATATTGAGTTTCCGGGACAAGTAAGACGCACGACTTCTTTGTGCAGCTGGTATTTGGAGCCGAACCACGAAGCGGCGCCATTTAACGATCCGCGCGTCCGCAAGGCGCTCAATATGCTGACGCGCCGCGACATCGTCGTCAAAGTGGGCGGCCGTGGCGATACGCCTGCTTTCCAATTGACGCCGCCGCAAATGCAGGGCGTGATTCCTGTTTATCCGGAGTGGAAAGAGTGGACGCCTGAAAAACGCATCGAAACCGCGCGCAAACTGTTGAACGAAGCAGGCTACAACGATGACCATCCGCTTGAGTTCGATATCTTGTACAGCACCAGCGAAGCGTCCAAAAAACAAATTACTGCCGTGCAGTCGGTGTGGAAAGCCGCCATTCCGTTTATCCGTCCGACTTTGTCCAACGAGGAATGGAAAACTTATTTGGATACGCGCGCGCAAGGCAATTTCAAGGTTTCGTTCAGCGGCTGGTGTTCTGATTTTAACGATCCGGCGGGCATGCTCAATATCTTGAAATCCAATAACTCAAACAATGCATTCCGCTACAAAAGCGCGGCGTTTGACACATTTATGAACAATACGCTGAAAGATGGTGTCAGCAAGGAAGCGCGCAGCCAGCTTTATGCCGATGCAGAGAAGCAGCTTCAAGAAGACGCTGCACTGATTCCGCTGTATCATCAGGTTGAAGTGCGTATGGTCAAACCCGATATTATCGGCTATTCCGACAAAGACCCTTTGCGGAACTACACGGTCAAGAGCTGGTCGTTCGCACCGAAAAAATAGATTGATTATAGACAGCACAAGTTTTCAGACGGCCTTGATGACAGAGGCCGTCTGAAACAACAGGAGACATAACACATGAAATCTGTACAACAACGTTTGTCCGCTTTACGCGAAGCCATGAAAAAACATGGTGTGGACGCGTTTGTCATTCCTTCCGCCGATCCGCACCTTTCCGAATATCTGCCCGAGCATTGGCAGGCACGTCGCGATTTTTCCGGCTTTACCGGTTCGGCCGGCACTTTGGTGGTGACCGCCGATAAAGCAGGCGTGTGGACGGACAGCCGCTATTGGGAACAGGCAGGCCAACAGCTTGCGCCAAACGGCATCGAGCTGCAAAAAATGGGCGTTGATGCGCCTTATACCGAGTGGTTGGCACAAAATCTGCCCGAGGGCGCAGTCGTCGGCTCGCCTGCCGATATGTTCGCACTCAGCGGCGAGCGCGGTTTGAAACAGGCACTTGCCGCTAAAAACATCCGCCTTGAATATCCTGAAACTTTGTTGGACGAAGTGTGGGACGACCGTCCTGCATTGCCGACTCCGGAAATCTACGTTCACCATCCCGACTATGTTTCCGAAACGGCGGCCGAAAAACTGGCCCGTATCCGTGCGGCCATGAAGGAGCAGGGCGCAGATGCGCATTTGGTTTCTTCTTTGGACGACATCGCTTGGATTACCAATCTGCGCGGCGATGATGTACCGTTCAACCCCGTGTTCTTGTCCCATTTGTTTATCAGCCAAGACAAAGCCGTATTGTTTACCGATGCAGGCCGTCTGAAAGCCGAATCTGCCGAAGCCTTGAAAGCGGCAGGCTTTGAAGTATTGCCTTATGCGCAAGCGGCGGACTACTTGGCAGGCGTTAAGGGCGCATTGCTGATTGATCCGAACAAAACTGCTGTCGGCACTTTGCGCCGCCTGTCTGAAGACGTCCGTTTGATTGAAGCCATCCACCCAAGCACATTCTTCAAATCGGTTAAATCCGATGCCGACATCGCCCATATCCGCAATACCATGGCGGAAGACGGCGCGGCATTGTGCGGTTTCTTTGCCGAGTTTGAACAAATCTTGGCAGACGGTGGCGAATTGAGCGAGCTGGATATCGACGGTATGCTCTACAAACACCGCAGCCAACGTCCCGGCTTTATTTCGCCAAGTTTCGACACCATCGCCGGCTACAATGCCAATGCCGCCTTGCCTCATTACAGTGCGACACCGGAAAACAACAGCAAAATCAAAGGCGACGGTATGCTGCTGATTGACTCCGGCGGCCAATACTGGGGCGGTACGACCGACATCACGCGCGTGGTGCCTGTCGGCAATCCGAGTGCGGCCATGAAGCGCGATTACACTTTGGTGTTGAAAGCGCATATTTCTCTGGCGGAAACCATTTTCCCTGAAAACATCAAAGGCCCGATGATTGATGCCATCTGCCGCAAATCGCTCTGGCAGGCGCAATGCGATTACGGTCACGGTACAGGTCATGGCGTGGGCTATTTCCTCAATGTGCATGAAGGTCCGCAAAGCATTGCCGTTGCCGCCGTGCCGCAACCGCATCACGCGATGAAGTCAGGCATGCTGACTTCCAACGAGCCGGGTCTTTACCGTCCGGGCAAATGGGGTATCCGTATCGAAAGTTTGGTAATCAACCGTCCGGTTGAAAACCCAGAGGAAACCGAGTTCGGCAAATTCCTGTATTTTGAAACTGTTACCCTTTGCCCAATTGATACGCGCCTGATTGATACCAAACTGATGACCGGCAGCGAAATCGAATGGCTGAACCAATATCACGCCGAAGTGCGCCGCCGTCTTGAGCCTTTGACAGAAGGCGCGGCCAAAGCATGGCTGATTGAACGCACCGAACCTTTGGCGCGTTAACGTGAAAGGCCGTCTGAAACGGCGGATACAAAGTTTCAGACGGCCTTATAACAATAATTATCTAAAAACTAAAAAACCTTACCCGACTCCGAATAAAAACAATAACCCGGTCGGAATAGAGAGAGAAACCGGCGCGGCGACGTTACAGACGCCTGCTGCCATTCATCCGATTTCCGCTTCAGGTCAGCTTTGTTTTCACGAGTCCGGTATGTTCAGACAGGACAGCCTGATTATGTTGAAATTCATCATCAAACGGATATGTGCTTCCATCCCGACCATGCTGGTGTTGATTACCGTATCGTTTTTCCTGATGCGGCTCGCACCAGGCAGCCCGTTCACAGGCGAACGCAATCTGCCGCCTGCGGTCATGGCCAACATTGAAGCCAAATACCACCTCAATGATCCGATGTACCTCCAATATTTCCACTACCTCAAGCAGTTGGCGCAGGGGGATTTGGGACCGTCGTTCAAATATAAAGATTTCAGCGTTAATGAGTTGCTTGCCCAATCCCTGCCGGTATCGGCAGAACTCGGCTTCTACGCCTTTTTGATTGCCGCTATCTTCGGCATGTTTATCGGCATTATCGCCGCCTTAAAACAAAACAGCTGGCTGGATTATGCGCTGATGAGCGGCGCGATGACCGGTATCGTTGTCCCCAGTTTTGTAATGGCGCCGGTATTGGTGCTGGTGTTTGCCGTCAGACTGCAATGGCTGCCTGCAGGCGGCTGGAACGATGGCGCACTGATGAACCTGATTTTGCCCGTCGTTACTTTGTCCATCGGTTATGTATCCAGTATCGCGCGGATTACGCGCGGCGCGATGATTGAAGTATTGAACAGCCCCTTTATCCGCACGGCACGCGCCAAAGGCCTGCCCATGAGCCGCATCATCCTGCGCCATGCGCTGCGTCCCGCCATGCTGCCGATTGTTTCTTTCTTAGGCCCGGCATTCGTCGGCATCATCACCGGCTCCATTGTGATTGAAAACGTGTTCGGTATTCCCGGCGTCGGACAATTGTTTGTCAACGGCGCGCTCAACCGCGACTACGGCATGATTTTGGGTTTGACGATTTTGGTCGGCATCATGACCATTTTGTTCAACGCCATCCTCGATATTCTGTATGCCATTATTGACCCGAAAATCCGTTATTAATCCCATTTGCGCAAAGGCCGTCTGAAACGTTCAGACGGCCTGAAGAAAGAATAAAAAGCGAGAGAGAATATTATGTTATTCAAAAAGAAGCAGACTCAGGCCCTTGCAGAGGCAGCAGAATACGCCCAAGTACACGGCAAAAGCCTGTGGAGCGACGCATGGCGGCGTTTTAAACAGAACAAAGCGGCGGTGTACAGCATTATCATCCTGTTGCTGATCAGCATTTTTGTGATTGTGGCGCCATGGATTGTCCGCTACACCTACGACTTTACCGACTGGGACAATATGCAGATTCCGCCGTCCTTTTCTACCCATCACTATCTGGGTACGGATTTACTCGGCCGCGATTTGCTGTCGCGCGCGGCAACCGGCGGACGTATTTCCTTGCTGGTCGGTGTGGCCGGCGCATTGGTGGCCGTTGTCATCGGTACACTTTACGGCGCGATTGCCGGTTTTATCGGCGGTAAGCTCGATTCGCTGATGATGCGCTTTTTGGAAATTTTGAACGCGTTTCCATTTATGTTTTTCGTTATTCTGCTGACTACGTTCTTCGGCCGCAACTTGCTTTTGATTTTTGCCGCCGTGGGTTTGGTGTCTTGGCTGGACGTGGCGCGTATCGTGCGCGGTCAAACCTTGAGCTTGAAGCATAAAGAGTTTGTCGAAGCGGCGCGTGTGAGCGGCGTGGCGAAACGTAAAATCGTGACGCGCCACATTATTCCGAATGTTTTGGGCGTGGTGATGGTGTATGCCTCTTTACTGGTGCCGGGCATGATTATGTTTGAATCCTTCTTGAGCTTCTTGGGCTTGGGCGTGCAAGAGCCGATGACCAGTTGGGGTTCGATGCTGCAAGAAGGCGCGATTTCGATGGAAGCCGCACCATGGCAGCTGCTCGTGCCGAGTTTCTTCTTGGTAACCACTTTGTTCTGTTTCAACTTTATCGGCGACGGTCTACGCGATGCGCTCGACCCGAAAGACCGCTAAACCACAACCAAAAGGATAATCAAAATGACAAAACAGTTACTGGTTGTAGAAAATCTGGACATCAATTTCGAATTGCATGAAAAAAACGTGCATGCCGTGCGTAATGTCAGCTTTAAAGTGGCGGAGGGCGAAACATTGGCTTTGGTCGGCGAATCCGGCTCGGGCAAGTCTGTAACCTCCATGTCCGTTATGCGCCTGCTGCCTGAGAAATTTGCCCGATACAGCAAAGATTCGCGCATTACTTTTGACGGTATTTCCATTTTGGATGCCGATGAGAAAACCTTGCGTGATTTGCGCGGCAACCGCATCAGCGTGATTTTCCAAGAGCCGATGACCTCGCTCAATCCGTTTATGCGTATCGGTACGCAGTTGATTGAAGCGGCGCGTGTGCACAATAAAAAGCTCGGCAAAAAAGAAGCAGGACAGAAGGCATTGGCATTGCTGGAGCGTGTGGGTATCAAAGAAGCCGAACGCCGTATGAAGCAGTATCCGCACGAGTTTTCCGGCGGTCAGCTGCAACGCATAATGATTGCCATGGCGCTCATTAATGAACCTGACCTGCTGATTGCAGATGAGCCGACCACTGCTTTGGATGTGACTATTCAAGCCGAGATTCTCGATTTGCTCCACGATTTGCAACAGCAAATGGGTATGGCGATTATCTTCATTACCCACGATTTGGGTTTGGCGGAACACTATTCCAAAACCGTCTGCGTCATGCGTAACGGCGAAATTGTCGAGCGCGGAAAAATCAAAGAAGTATTTGCCCATCCGAAACACGAATATACCGCCGAACTCATCAATGCCATTCCCAAAGGCATGAAAGAGCCGGAAGAAAACAACGCCGGTGTGTTAATCGATGCTGATAATGTCCATGTTTCTTTCGTATTGAAGCAAAACTTTTTCGGCAAGCCACTCAAAACTTTTGACGCTGTCAAAGGCATCAGCCTCAAAATTAAAGAAGGCGAAACGTTGGGCGTCGTCGGCGAGTCCGGTTCCGGCAAATCCACGCTGGGCAAAGCCGTCATGCAGATGCTGCCTTATACAGGGCATATCTCCTTTGAAGGCAAAGACCTGAAAAACTATACCGCCGAAGAAACACGCCGTCTGAAATCGCAACGGCAAATTGTGTTCCAAGATCCGTTCGGTTCGCTTTCCCCGCGCCTGACAGTTGGCGAAATTATTGGCGAAGGTTTGACGGTTCATCATCCTGAAATGACCAAAAAAGAACGTATCCAACGTGTTTTGGAAGTTATGAAGGAAGTGTCCCTGCCGCTTGATGCGCTCAACCGTTATCCGCATGAATTCTCCGGTGGCCAGCGTCAGCGTATCGCCATTGCACGCGCCGTTATCCTGCGCCCGAAATTCATCCTTTTGGACGAGCCGACCTCTGCACTTGACCGCTCCGTACAATCCAAAGTGGTCGAACTTTTGCGCGATTTGCAGAAGAAATACGGTCTGACTTATATGTTTATCAGTCATGATTTGTCTGTCGTGCGCGCTGTCAGCGACAACGTGATTGTGATGAAGCAGGGCGAAATGGTTGAATACGGCAGCGCGGATCAGATTTTCCACCATCCGCAAAACGACTACACCAAACGTTTGATTAACGCCGCGTTTGATTTATAGAAAAGGAAAAGGCCGTCTGAAAAGAGATTTTCAGACGGCCTTTGCGGGATTCTTTGGATTTGAAAATAAAAAAAGACTTGAATCATCAAGTCTCGCATTTCATTTTCATTAGATAAAAAAAATATCAAGAATGGCGGAAGCGGTGAGATTCGAACTCACGGAGGGCTATCAACCCTCGACGGTTTTCAAGACCGTTGCATTAAACCGCTCTGCCACGCTTCCATTCTTGAAGCCGTAATATTAATGGAACTTACGGCCTTTGCCAAGAGGTATTTTAGAAAAAATATCTAGGATTCTGTTTTTATTTAGATTGTTCTTCACGCATGAATACCCATTCGGCTTCGTTTGAAGCTGCCTCATTGAATGAATAGCCCTCGTAGTCGAAATTTTTGAGCATTTCAGGCTCGGTAATGCTGTGTTCTGCCGCGTAGCGCACCATCAAACCGCGCGCACGTTTGGCGTAGAAGCTGATGATTTTGTATTTGCCGTTTTTCTCGTCTTTAAAAATCGGCGTAATCAGGCATGCGTTGAGTTTTTTGGTGTTGACGGATTTGAAATATTCTTGTGAGGCGAGGTTGATTAAAACGTCGCTGTCGGCCTGCTTCAGCGTTTGGTTGAGCAGGTCGGTAATTTTATCGCCCCAAAATTCGTAGAGGTTTTTGCCGCGCGTGTTGGCAAAGGCTGTGCCCATTTCCAAGCGGTAGGGCTGCATCAAGTCGAGCGGGCGCAGTACGCCGTATAAGCCGGAGAGCAGGCGGACGTGTTGTTGCAGGTAGTCGATTTGTTCCGGTTTGAGCGTATCGGCGGCGATGCCTTCATAGACGTCGCCGTTGAACATAAATACGGCTTGTTTGGCGTTTTCAGGCGTAAACGGCGTGTGCCATGCGACATTGCGTTCGGAGTTGAGCAGGGCGATTTTGTCGGAAACATGCATCAGCTCGGCGATTTGTTGGGGGGCAAGCTGACGCAACTCCTGCATCAGGATTTCTGCTTCGGGCAGAAGGTCGGGCTGCGTAAAGCTGCTGACGGGGGAGGGGTCTTTTTCGTTGAGGTTTTTGGCTGGGGATAAGACAAAAAACATAATAATTTCGGCTTTGAAATGAATAATGTGTGGGATTGTAGGTTTAAAATCGAGGAAGAACAAGACGGACTAAACGCATTAATTGAATGCTTTTATTGAAACGTATTTCTGTTGAAAGTAAAATTCGAAGCTTTCACCTGATTCTGACATTTCTATTTGAGGAGAATATCATGTCTAAAACCATTATCCATACTGACAAAGCCCCTGCCGCGATTGGCGCATACAGCCAAGCAGTCCGCGCAGGCGATACGGTTTATATGAGCGGTCAGATTCCTTTGGATCCGGCTACGATGACTGTGGTCGGCAATGGCGACTTCCGCGCCGAAGCAGTGCAAGTATTTAAAAACCTGCAAGCCGTAGCCGAAGCGGCCGGCGGTTCTTTGAACGATATCGTCAAACTCAATGCTTATTTGACTGATTTGGCCAACTTTGCCGTGTTCAATGAAGTGATGGCTGAATTTATCGAACAACCTTTCCCTGCACGTGCGGCGGTTGGCGTGGCCAGCCTGCCTAAAGGCGTTCAGGTTGAAGCAGAGGCAGTATTGGTTTTAAACGCATAATTGATGTTTTCAGACGGCCTGGGCTGGGCTTGAGGTCGTCTGAAAATAATAACAACGGAAAACAATAATAATGGCACATTACGCAATCGGAGACATTCAAGGCTGTTTTGACGAGCTGACTTTGTTGCTTGCCAAAATCGGCTTTAATCATGGTACGGATACCCTTTGGCTGGTCGGCGATATTGTCAATCGCGGCCCGAAGTCATTGGAAACCCTGAGATTTGCCAAAGAGCATGACAGCAGCGTGCAAATGGTTTTGGGCAATCATGATTTACATCTTTTGGCAGTCGGTTGCGGTGAAGGAACGCTCAAGCGCAGTGATACGGTTGAGCCGATTTTGACCCATCCCGATAGTCATGCCATGCTTGATTGGCTGCGTCATCAACCGCTTTTGGTACGCGGCGACAGACATGTGATGGTGCATGCCGGTATTTTGCCGCAATGGTCGGTTGATAAAGCCGAAATCCTTGCCCGTGAAGCTGAGGATGAATTGCAAGGTAAAAAGTACAGGAAATTTTTTGGCAAAATGTACGGCAACAAGCCGACCGAGTGGACAGACGATTTGACAGGCTATGAGCGTTTACGCATGATTATCAACGTCTTTACCCGTATGCGTGCGCTGACGTACAAAGGCGAATTGGATTACGAATATAAATCCACTTTGAAAAAAATGCCGCTTTACCTGCGCCCTTGGTTTAAAGCGCCTGATAGGCAGAATTTGGATTATATTACTGTGTTCGGACATTGGTCGTCATTGGGTTACGTTAATACCGATCAGGTTATTGCTTTGGATACCGGCGCGTTGTGGGGCGGAGAGCTGACAGCGGTCAATTTGGATACCAACGAAGTGATACAGGTACCGTCGTTGGGCGGATTGGATTGGAAAACGGCATTGAAATAGTTTGGATAAAATAAAAAGGCCGTCTGAAATGTTTCAGACGGCCTTTTTGTATTGGTTAATCCAAAGAAGGCAGGAGTTTGTCCGGATTCATAATGCTATAAGGGTCAAGCTGATTTTTGATGGCATGCATCAGAACGAGTTCGGCCTGCGTACGTACACGGGGCAGCCAATGTTTTTTGATGATGCCTACGCCGTGTTCGGCGGCAATCGTACCGTGGCAGGCAAGGATGTTTTCATAAACGATGGTATTGACGGCGTCTTCGTATTGGTAGGCTTCGTTGCTCAATACGTTGGGCAGGAATGTATTGTAATGCAGGCTGCCGTCGCCTAAATGTCCGAAGCAGACAATTTGTATGCCGGGAAAACGGGTTTCCAGGTCAGGGGCGCATTGGCGGATAAAGGCGGCCACTTGGGCGATAGGAACGGCGATGTCGTGTTTGATGCTGGTGCCGAGTTTGCGTTGGGAAGCGGAAATATTTTCACGTAAGGTCCATAAGTCGGAACGCTCTTGCTCGGATTGCGCCAAGATACTGTTTTCCCACCCGTTTTGATAGAGAAATTCGGCAAGCTTTTCATCCAGCCCGGCATCGGGAACGGAATCTGCAAGTTCAATCAAAATATGCCATTCCGCGTCGGCAGGCTTTTTGAGTTGGCTGAATTCCGAGGATAAATCGAGGGCAAAGCGGCTGATCAGCTCGAAGCTGGTCAAGCGTTCGGCAAAATGACCTTGCACCGCAGTTAAAAGCGAGACGGCGGATTCAATATCGTCTAAACCTACCCATGCGGTCGTTTTGGTTTTGGGCTGGGCAAAGAGTTTGAGTGTGGCGGCGGTAATGATGCCCAATGTTCCTTCGCTACCGATAAAAAGATGGCGCAAATCGTAGCCGGTCGTGTTTTTGTGCAGGGGCTGAAGGTGAGAAACCAGTTCGCCGTTTGGTAAAACGACTTCCAAACCCAATACCAAATCACGCATGCTGCCGTAACGCAAGACATTCAAACCGCCGGCATTACAGGCGATATTGCCGCCGATTTGGCAAGAGCCTTCGCTGGCAAGGCTGAGCGGAAACAGTCGTCCGGCTTCGGCTGCCGCCTTTTGAGCATTTTGCAAAATCACGCCAGCTTCAACCGTCATGCTGTTGTCGGCAAGGTTGATATCACGGATACGGTTTAGCTTGGAGAGGTTGAGCAGTACGCCCTCGGTGGTTACCGTTGCGCCGCATAATCCGGTATTGCCGCCTTGCGGGGTTACCCGGATGCGGTTCTCAAAGCAGAAACGCATGATTTTCTGCACGCTTTCGACAGAGTTCGGCTGTAAGACAATATCTGGAGAAGAAACAAAACGGCGGCGTTGGTCGTTTAACAAGGCCGGAGTGGCTTCGATGATTTCAGAGGCGGAAAGAAACTCAGCAAAACGGTCGTGAAGGTGCATGGCAGTCAGGCGGAAAAGTCGGGAA
>NZ_POXL01000006.1:0-192670 GCF_003044645.1 Neisseria subflava | reverse complement strand
ACTCAAATCGTGAGAAACGCGGAGAGAACGGCGAAGGCTTCGAATTGAGAACCGACGGTTGGGGTGCGGTACGGGCAGGCAAGGGCATACTCGTCAGCGCACAAAACCAAGACGCCGGCGGCAAAGTGCTGGATATGGACGATGCCGTCGCCCAACTCGAACAAGCACTCTCCCTGGCCAAAAGCCTGAACAAAGCCGCCCAAACGGCCAACAACCACCACACCGATGAAGAAACCCAAAGGGGCCGTCTGAAAGACGCCCTTAAAGACCTGAAAGAGGCAGGTTTGATCCAAACTGCCCCGGCCGGCATCGCCACCGCGACCCAACAAAGCCAACTGCACACCGCCGATGAAAGCATCCATCTCGTCAGCGGCAACCATACCGACATCAGCGCCGGCCAAAGCCTGACCGCCCATGCGGCAGAGAGCGTTAACCTGTTTGCCCAAAGCAGCGGCATCAAGATGCAGGCCAATCAGGGTGCAGTTACTGTACAGGCACAGAATGACGAATTGCAGCTGAATGCCTTAAAGGATGCAACGTTAACCAGCAGCGCAGGGAAAGTCACCATTGCGGCGAAGGAAGAGATACTGATTACCTGCAAAGGGGCGTATATCAAGTTGAGCAACGGGGAAGTTGAGATCGGGAGTCCGAAGGTGGTGCGGGTGAGGGCGCCGTTGGTGGTGAGTGGGGCTTCATCAATGGATATGACGCATCCGTCATGGCCGAAAACTTTACCGAAGCGACCGATGAAGATAAATCTGCTTCCTTCCCCTCATTCCAGCAGTACATACATCGGTATGCCTTATTCTGTTTATGTCAATGAGGCAAAGATTAAGGAAGGAATTATCAACGGTAAAGACGATTTAATCATAGATCATGAAATTTCGACAGAAAAATATCGGGTTGTTTTAGGTAACGGGGAAGAATATCGTATCCATATGGTGAATGAATTTAACGATAATACCGCCAAGAACAGCAGAACCAATCAAGGCTTCCATCCGAGGGAATTTAATGATAGGGAGATTTCCGGCAAGGATTACGCCCAAAAATATTACAAATTGGTACGTAAAGATGATGGCAAAGAATAATCTTGCTTTATCCGTTACCCACAGAAACCAAATTGAGGACTTATGATGACCAAACAATCTGGCAAGGCACCCCAAACCCATTCTGCAGCCACAATCGCTAAACCGAATACGACTATCGCATCCAATGTCTTCGACACAAAAGCCCCTTTGCCGAGCGACTCCACTTTGGAAGTTTTGGTTAATGGTGAAAAAGCATTTGGAAAAGTTTATGAGGCAATAAACAATGCACAAAATTCAGTAGAAATCGTTTGTTGGGGATTTCAGCCGTCAATGTATTTCGTTCGGGGAAAACAAGAGAAAAACATAGGGGAGCTTCTGCTGCAGAAAGCGGAAGAAGGGAAAGAAATCAAAATTATGTGCTGGCAGACTCCGTGGGGGACAGAAAAATTGCTGGAGGACAACACGCCAGGACGCCATACCTTGACGACGCCACATCAAATATTGATTTACAGTCATTGGATGGCATTTTTGAGGTCGGATGTCCAGACGATAGAGGATTTCGAACGATTTGTGAAAGCGAATGAAGGCAGGTTTGCAGGTGCAAATATCAAACAAGGCTATACTGGGATTCAGGCCCATTATGACTGGGCATGGTTCGATTTAGTGGAAGGCGGTATCAGCCTGGATGAGGAATCATATAAGTCATCTTTTGAAAAATTCAAAAAAATCAAGCAGAATATCTTATTGAGGAAGATTAATCATATAGACGACAAAATAGGATCGTGGGCAAAGAAGGTGGGCAACTGGAAATATGACCTTACACCAGATTTTCTGCGTAATTTGGGTTTGGAAATGAACCGATGGACATCGGAAGCAATAGAGAAGGCGAGTTACAGTATTTCCCACCTAATATTTGATACCACGCCAAGCAATGTGGCAGGAAAAATAGAGGGGTTATTATTGGATCCGGGGATAGATAAGCTGTATGAAATTTACGAAAAAAACGGCGGAACGGAAAATCTAGCAACGGCTTTGAAAAACGCAGCGGGAGAAATTTCCAGGACCGACACTGCGCTTAATATCCATGAAAAAATTCAAAAAAACTTGGCGCAAGTCTTGGATTTCCTCTATCCGTACAAGCATATTTGGGAAGATATAAAACAGGATGGTGGGATTCTTTTCGATGATGTCGCAGAGTTTATCGACAGTTATATTTTCTGTGTCCATTATGCTTTTTTGAAACAGCATGCCGAGTTTCGTTATGCATTTGGCAAATTAACACAGGTAGATGCAGGCGAAGTACCAGTCTATGCCACGCCTGAAAAAAGCGGACAAAATACGGCTGTATCTGAGACAACTGCAGTTGAGGATACGAAAGATTCTAGTATTCCAGTTGTAACTGTTCCAACAGTAGCGAGCATATCTCAAAAGCAATTCCTCAAATTTCATGTCCGCGAGATACCATTTGAGGCGGTCAAAAATACCGTGTTTGACGACAAAGGGCTGGGCGGTAAGGCAGAAAAGACACTGCGCGTCGGTCCGTCCCACCACCAAAAAACCGTCCTAATCGATTACGAGCATCCCGAGCGCGCCGTAGGATTTGTGATGGGACACAATATGCTCGAGGCGTATTGGGATACCGAACGGCATAGCAAACGCGCTACCGCACCGGATTTGGGAGCATATTACCCCGTTCCAAGGGAGGACGTATCGAGTATGGTTACCGGCGGCGTATTGTACGATTTGAATGAAAACTTCGTCCGTTCTTGGGAAAAAATCCCTATGGGCATCAGGAGCAAGAAAGAAGCCGAAGAATTTGTACAGCAACGAAGGAAAATCGAACGCAGCGCATTCAAGCCAGACAAAACAAAGGGCACTGTCTTGAACGCGCAAATCCTTTGCACACAACCCGAATTCGGTTTGGAAGAAATCAAAGGCTTCTATTACCGGCTGTCGGAACTGTCAACCAGCTACCTGTATATAGAAAACCAATATTTCCGCTGGCCGCCCCTGGCCGAAAAGCTGGCCAAATGGGGGCAGAAGATGGCCGAACAGGGACGGGAAGACCGCCTGTGCGTCTTTGTGGTTACCAATACCAGCAAAGAAGGCTTGGGCAGGGGGAGGATCAATACCGACAGGATGCTCGACATACTCGGACGGCGCGACGTGATGCCCGGCGTCGGTAAACAGCGCGAAATCGGAAGGATAAAGAAAGAGCTGGACGAAACAGGCGGCAGCTCCCTGTGGAAAAGGATAACCGGCCGGACGGAAGGGGAAAAGCGGCAGGATGCCACACGGGACGGGTTGCGGCAGGAAAAAAACAGGCTGGCCAAACTCGACCCGCAAAACGAAGAAGACCGCAAAAAATTGCGGCAGATCTTCAAACGCGATATCCCCAACGTCTCCGTTCACATCTGCCGTCTGATGAGCACCGAAGTCAGCAACCGCGACCGGCTCGACAAAGTGAAGGACGACCCCGGCGCATCGGCGGACGAACGCAAGGCCAATTACGAGGAACGCTGGCGCATCGGCAAGGAAAAAAAACGTCCCGAAGAAATCTACATCCATTCCAAAGTCGCCATCGCCAACGACGTCTTCATGACCATAGGTTCGGCCAACATCAACACCCGCAGCATGCAGGTGGACAGCGAACTGAACGTCGTAACCGAATGCGAGGGAGTGGCGCGCAAACTGCGGCGCGAGCTGTGGCGCAACCATACCGGGGAGAACGCCGCCGTCCTGAACCCTGAAAAAATCGAAAACCTGGAACAGTTGAAAATCCTGTACGAAAAATGGGGGGAATTAATGGAAGACAACAGAAAACTGATGGAGGCTGAAAAGCCCCTTACCATGTCCCTGATGGAATTTGAAATGTTGGACGAGGACATTGTCCCCCACAGGTATGATTTGGATTGATAATGCGGAAATATTTGCAAACGATACTGAAACCGGCCGTTTTGGCGGCGGCGTTGCTGCCTGCCGCCTGCGGCTACTTCAAGGAGGATCCCATGAGCCACGACGCACTGGCCAAACTCGACTTTACCTGCACGCAGGAGCAATACCCCGAACTGCCCGCCGAAGCGGACATTCTGTACCGCTATGCCCTATACCACGACCTGCACAACCGTAAACGCCCGTCGCAGCGCAAAAACGTACTGGACTACCTGCACTACTACCGCATTGCCGCCGCCAACGGCCACTGGCGCGCCAACCTGACGCTGCAAAAACACCTGGCCGCCAACGACGCTATAGAAGTGGAGAATTCCTTAAACGAAGGCATCGCCTACAACCTGCTGCTGGAAGACCCCCTGCCCGCCACCGCCGACCTGTGGTGGAGCCGCTACATCCTGGCGGGCTACGACCCCAGCCATGAGAAGGGCGATTCCACCGCCTACCTGCGCCGCGCCGCCGAACGCGGCAATGCAGAAGCGCAGTATATGATGGGCGGACTGTTGGATGCGGTGAAGAACGAACTGCATACGGATGATCCAAGATATTGGAAAATCATGGTCATTGCCGAGAAATTCTACTACTGCTCAGCTTCGGCGGGACACCGCTTCGCCAGCCCGGAAGGGGCGATGCAAGCA
This sequence comes from Neisseria subflava, assembly GCF_003044645.1. Taxonomy (GTDB): domain Bacteria; phylum Pseudomonadota; class Gammaproteobacteria; order Burkholderiales; family Neisseriaceae; genus Neisseria; species Neisseria subflava_B. The sequence continues at coordinate 188,055 of NZ_POXL01000006.1, read as the reverse complement.
AAACTTGCCTATCAAAACGATGCCGATACGCTGATTACCAAATGGGAGGGCAAAAAACCGAAAAGCGACAAAACCGTTGCCGAACTGGACCAGCTCTCGCTGCAGGCGCTGCAGCAGGGGGTGAAGGCCGGCGGGGGGAGTGCCGCATATGCATTAGATACGGCTTTTAACCCCGATTACCGCTATCCGAATGCGCCGCCCCGCTATACCACGGTCACGCCCGATGCAGAACGCGCCAAGCGTTACAGGAAGATTGGTTATTATTTGGGCGTACGGCCGGAATTCATGCCCGAAATGACGGTGGAGGATTTGGACGACATCGTGCCGCTACCGCCGGCGCCGCTGCCCGCATGGGACGGCACCATCGCCTTCCAGCGATTTTACGATGGCGAATCCCCCGCCAAACCTTCGGACGAACTGATGAAGAAACTCGCCGCCGCCAAAGGCCTGGACCCCGCCACCGGCCTGCCGGTCAAAAAAGACGGACTGCCCGCAGTCCGAAGCTGGCAGAACTGGTGGGATTAAGGCCGAAGGTCGTCCGAAAGCAGGCAAAACCGCCTTTCAGACGGCCTTTGAAACACAAAGAGAGAAAAGAACATGCCCAAAGTCCTTGCCATCGTCCTGACCGCCTTCTTGCTGCCTGTCGCCTGCGGCTACTTCAAGGAGAACCCCATGAGCCACGACGCACTGGCCAAACTCGACTTTACCTGCATGCAGGAGCAATACCCCGAACTGCCCGCTGAAGCGGACATTCTGTACCGCTATGCCCTATACCACGACCTGCACAACCGAAAACGCCCGTCGCAGCGCAAAAACGTACTGGACTACCTGCACTACTACCGCATCGCCGCCGCCAACGGCCACTGGCGCGCCAACCTGACGCTGCAGAAACACCTGGCCGCCAACGACGCCATAGAGGTGGAGAATTCCTTAAATGAAGGCATCGCCTACAACCTGCTGCTGGAAGATGCCCTGCCCGCCACCGCCGACCTGTGGTGGAGCCGCTACATCCTGGCGGGCTACGACCCCAGCCATGAGAAGGGCGATTCCACCGCCTACCTGCGCCGCGCCGCCGAACGCGGCAATGCCGAAGCGCAGTATATGATGGGCGGACTGTTGGATGCGGTGAAGAACGAACTGCATACGGATGATCCAAGATATTGGAAAATCATGGTCATCGCTGAGAAATTCTACTACTGCTCGGCTTCGGCGGGACACCGCTTCGCCAGTCCCGAAGGGGCGATGCAAGCAAAACTTGCCTATCAAATCAATGCTAATGCACTGATTACCAAATGGGAGGGCAAAAAGCCGAAAAGCGACAAAACCGTTGCCGAACTGGACCAGCTCTCGCTGCAGGCGCTGCAGCAGGGGATGAAGGCCGGAGGGGGGAGTGCCGCATATGCATTACGTGCAGCCTTTGACCCCGATTACCGCCATCCGAATGCGCCGCCCCGCTATACCACGGTCACGCCCGATGCCGAACGCGCCAAGCGTTACAGGAAGATTGGTTATTATATAGACTCACGGTCGGAATTCATGCCCGAAATGACGGTGGAGGATTTGGACGACATCGTGCCGCTGCCGCCGGCGCCGCTGCCCGCATGGGACGGCACTATCGCCTTCCAGCGGTTTTACGACGGCGAATCCCCCGCCAAACCTTCGGACGAACTGATGAAGAAACTCGCCGCCGCCAAAGGCCTGGACCCCGCCACCGGCCTGCCGGTCAAAAAAGACGGACTGCCCGCAGTCCGAAGCTGGCAGAACTGGTGGAATTAAGACCGAAGGTCGTCCGAAAGCAGGCAAAACCGCCTTTCAGACGGCCTTTGAAACACAAAGGGAGAAAAGAACATGCCCAAAGTCCTTGCCGTCGTCCTGACCGCCTTCTTGCTGCCTGCCGCCTGCGGCTACTTCAAGGAGAACCCCATGAGCCACGACGCACTGGCCAAACTCGACTTTGCCTGCACGCAGGAACAATACCCCGAATTGCCCGCCGAAGCGGACATTCTGTACCGCTACGCCTTATACCACGACCTGCACAATCGTAAACGCCCGTCGCAGCGCAAAAACGTACTGGACTACCTGCACTACTACCGCATCGCCGCCGCCAACGGCCACTGGCGCGCCAACCTGACGCTGCAAAAACACCTGGCCGCCAACGACGCCATAGAAGTGGAGAATTCCTTAAACGAAGGCATCGCCTACAACCTGCTGCTGGAAGACGCCCTGCCCGCCACCGCCGACCTGTGGTGGAGCCGCTACATCCTGGCGGGCTACGACCCCAGCCACGAGAAGGGCGATTCCACCGCCTACCTGCGCCGCGCCGCCGAACGCGGCAATGCCGAAGCGCAGTATATGATGGGTGAAATACTGGATGCCGTTACGGACGATATGGACTCGGACGACCCAAGATATTGGAAAATCATGGTCATCGCCGAGAAATTCTACTACTGCTCGGCTTCGGCGGGACACCGCTTCGCCAGCCCGGAAGGGGCGATTCAGGCGGAAATCGCCTATCAAAATGATGCCGATACGCTAATTACCAAATGGGAGGGCAAAAAGCCGAAAAGCGACAAAACCGTTGCCGAACTGGACCAGCTCTCGCTGCAGGCGCTGCAGCAAGGGATGAAGGCAGGGGGAGAGAGTGCCGCATATGCATTAGATATGGCTTTTGACCCCAATTCCCGCTATCCGAATGCGCCGCCCCGCTATACCACGGTCACGCCCGATGCCGAACGCGCCAAGCGTTACAGGAAGATTGGTTATTATTTGGGCGTACGGCCGGAATTCATGCCCGAAATGACGGTGGAGGATTTGGACGACATCGTGCCGCTGCCGCCGGCGCCGCTGCCCGCATGGGACGGCACCATCGCCTTCCAGCGGTTTTACGATGGCGAATCCCCCGCCAAACCTTCGGACGAACTGATGAAGAAACTCGCCGCCGCTAAAGGCCTGGACCCCGCCACCGGCCTGCCGGTCAAAAAAGACGGACTGCCCGCAGTCCGAAGCTGGCAGAACTGGTGGGATTAAACCACAATACCGTCTGAAAAATACTTTCAGACGGCCTTTCCACCACCAATCCCCCCAGCTTGCCCCCCGTTCAAACTACCATACTCACCCCATCGTCATCTTAGAAATATCCGCCATAACCGCCCGCCAATCCTACCACCTCACCTTCGCCCGTTTCTCTCCTTCACTTTCAGTCTGCTCCTTCAGCGCATCTGAAGCGGTCAATACCGCCTACCGTGTTGAAATCACCGCCACCTCGGCCGATTCCTCGCTACCTCTCTCTTCCTACCTCAACCAGCGCGCAGCGTTTGAGATTCGTCCGCAGGAAGGTTTACTGTTGGAAGTGGCCGGGACATTCGGGTCTGCTTCAGACAACCCGCCGGCAAAGCAATGGCAGGGCATTATCACCTCATGCGAGAAGTTGTCGGTTTCCAAGGATGAAACCGTTTACCGCTTTGTTTTAGAGCCGCGTTTCGCGGCTTTAAAACATTTCCAATCCTCCCGGCTGTTTCAACACCAAACCGTTCCCGACATCGTTGCCGCCGTCTTCAAACACCACGGCTTCTCCGGTGTCGACTACCGTTTCCAAAAGAGCCGCAACTACAGCGTACGCGAGTATGTAGCGGCAACGTCGTCTCCATGACACCGATGAAGGTGTTCCAAACCGATGTCTCCTTCCCCGAAGCCCCCGACGGCTGGCTGGTACTTTCCATGGAACACAGCGGCAGCCGCGATACCGCCTACAGCCACACCTTTACCGCCATCTCCGCCAAACTCGCCTACCGTCCCGAACGCATCACCCCGCGTCCGCATATCGACGGTACCTTACCGGCACGGGTCACTGCGGCAGAAAACTGCACCTATGCCTACATCGACGATATGGGACGCTACCGCGTCAAATTACCGTTTGATTTGGACGAATGGAGTCCGGGCGGGGAAAGCCGTCCCGTCCGACTGGCCAAACCCTATGCCGGTCCCGAATACGGTATCCACTTCCCCTTAATCCAAACTGCCCCGGCCGGCATCGCCACCGCGACACAACAAAGCCAACTGCACACCGCCCATGAAAACATCCACCTGGTCAGCGGGGCAAATACCGACATCAGCGCCGGCCAAAGCCTGACCGCCCATGCGACAGAGAGCGTTAACCTGTTTGCGCAAAGCAACGGCATCAAGATGCAGGCCAATCAAGGCGCAGTCACCGTACAGGCACAGAATGACGAGTTGCAGTGAATGCTTTGAAGGATGCAACGTTGACCAGCAGTGCAGGAAAAATCACCATTGCGGCGAAGGAAGAGATTTTGATCACCTGCAAAGGGGCGTATATCAAGTTGAGCAACGGGGAAGTTGAGATCGGGAGTCCGAAGGTGGTAAGGGTGAGGGCGCCGTTGGTGGTGAATGGGGTTAATCAGGTAAATTTTAGGCTTCCTCCATTCAAGCCAAATCATGGCGCACTTTATCAATTAACCAACCAACACGGGAAACCTTTATATAACGAACCATACACTTTAAAACTGGCAGATGGTACGGAATATTTGGGAAAAACCGACCATGAAGGGAAAACCCATACCGTATTCAGTGCCGAACCGCAACGTGTCGAATTGGTTTTACCTGAACAGGAAAAAACAAAAACAGAAACCTTATACCTTTGCGGAGGCAGGAAAGAGAATCTGCATTTGGATTTTGTGCATGACGATAAAATGATTCGGGAGTAAAAATATGGGAATTGTTACCAGCATTAGTGTGGAAAAAGGTTATGCTCGGCTACCCCATACTTCGTATTCGGCCATCCATGCGGATTGGTTTCGGGAGCGTAACTGTACGGCTCAGTGGATGCCCAAATGTCTTTACTTCATGCGACACAATATTTTTAACTGAAAAGGCCGTCTGAAAAGAGGGTAAGCTTTTCAGACGACCTTAATATTTTGCATTATTAATCCAATCTACTTTTTACTCAGCATTCTTAAGATTAAACTTATGCCCGAATACCATGGTAAATGAATATGTATTTATCATCTTTTTTATGGATAGAACCTTCTAATGTGAGGTCAGTTTCTTCATTATCTGCATATAAACAACTTTCGATCCCTATAATTTCTTCAGTATTATTCATTTTATATATTTCAAATATTGCTCTGTTATCATTTTGCGCAGTTAACGCAATTTCTTTAGGTGACAATGATAATTTTTTATCTGAAATATTTTCATAATCTAGTTCTTCCAAAATTTCATCATACATATTTTTATTAAGCTGAAATTTAATTTCAAGCTGTTTAAAATCTCTTTGATTCAATAAATTTAAAAATTCTTCTATAAGATCAAAAAAATTCTCTTTTATTTGGAATATAAACATATTTATTTCCTTCTACTTGGACCACAGCATAGGTGTAATTGTCTTCGCTACCGTCAGGATGAAAGTGAGTGCTTTGCTTGGGCAGATCGGTATGTTCAAGCAGTCTGCCTTCCACATCATACAGGTAGGATTCCCTCATGCCGTCTGCTTGAACAACAGCCTCGGGAGAACACATCCTATTAGTTTATTAAAGTTTTAATTCTTCAAAATGGTTGTTTATCAAAATATCTGAAACAGAAGATAAATCCATTAATACTTCATTAATTATATAATTTTTCAAATTTTCTGTAGAACTTGAGTAGTAAACAGTTGTTGCCATATTTACAAAGTATCTTTCACCACTTATAGATATAATTTTATCGTCATCCGTAATAAAATAAATACCTTTCCCTTCAAGATAAATTATATGATTTTTTCTTAAATCTACAGTCCATTCTTCAACTAATTTATTTATACATGCATTTTCAATATACAACTCGAAATAATGGCTATAAGAAAAATCTATACCAGCTTTAATAAATAAATTTTTTCCAAAGAATTTAGACTCAAAATCAGCCCAAAATTCATCTTGAAATTTCTTATTTACTTCTTTTATAAAATTTTTAAATTCAATCATTTAATTACTCCTGATGGCAGCTTGATATGCGTCATATCTGCTGCTTTATTAGCTATTGGATTGATATTTGCTGTTTTTAAAAATTTATTTGAATACCAATTACCTAATGCATCGCCATATTCCCATCCGTACCCTTGTTTTGTATTACAATCGACCCCCTGCCTTCTTCTAGCCACTCTATAAGTTGTTGTCATATTTGAAGTGGATCCTGAAGGTGCACTAGCGTCAGGACCATGAATACGAACTTCATAATCGTACCCTCCAACAGACCATTTTTCTTTGAATCTAGCAGGATACTTACTTCCAGTTTTAAAGCCCTGACGATTTAACGCCCTTTTTAATAAAGTAGGTGCAGAAAATGATTTTGGAGCAATTTGGCATAAACCTAACTCATCTACCCATTGATTTGGGTTATTTACGTATGAATATAAATTCTCTCCCCCTTGCAACCCAATCGGATCCTGACCCACAAACCGCCCGCTTTCTTCATCATAATACTGTCCTTGAAAGCGGAACGGGATGTCGGCTTTGAGGCCGTCTGAAACGGTTTCGTTACGGATTCTACCCCATGCTTCGTATTCGGCCGTCCATACGGCTTCGCCTTTTGCATTGTGTGCCACAATCGGCGTGCTGAGATGGTCGAGTTGGTAATAAACCAATTCAGGCTGTGCTTCGGACTGCTCTTGGGGTTCGGGCGGGATTTTCAGCAACGGATCGGTTTCGGGATCATAGCTGTACAATTCGGCGGGTACCCGAATGTCTTTACTTCATGGCGATCCGATATTTTTAACTGAAAAGGCCGTCTGAAAAGAGGGCAAGCTTTTCAGACGGCCTTACTTTACTTTTGACAAATAGAAAGACAAACAGTTATTCAGGCGAATAAACAACCATTACACCATCCGGAAATTCCCCTTTCCAACCACAAGGAAAGCCACCATTTTTATAGACTTCAATTTGCTTTTCAATAAAATCATCTTTTATTTTAGAAAAGATCCCATATGCAGCAAAAGTTAAGAAGTCATTATAAACAAAATCTATAAACGGCTCAGGAAACAAATCTTGATTTTCTTGTTGTAGCTGTAAAATTAAATTCCATAACTGATCTTTATAGGTTCTCCACAAATATTCCGCTTTTAATTCTACTTCCATGGTCATTCCTTCAAAAAGGTAAGTCAGAGGGGTTCTTTCACCAAGCAAATCTGGGTAGCTGCTATATATGGTGTAATCTGGATCTTGCGTTTCATATAAATCTTGAGCCTCTGATTTATCATGAATAACAAAATACCCTTGAAGATTAAAATTCCCATGAAAAAATGGTGGGCTTTTTAAAATCTCAAATAATTCTTTTTGTTTACTATTAAATCTAATTTTCAATTTTTCTAACATATTAGTAACCTCTTAAAATACCATCTCATTGTTGATCCGTGGCACCAGATCTTTTCATAATAGGCTCTCCTCTCTGTAACATTCTTCGCAAAGATTTCTGCAAAGCCAGCAACTTGCTCTTTTGTTGGAGGCATGACCCTTTTGATCCTATTCTAACAATTGCTCTTTGAACAGCACCAGAGTACGCTTCATGATTAGAATTATGCTGAGCATTCCCAAACCAAGGGTTTCCCTTTCTTGGATGATCATTAACATTTCTTGGCAATCCTATCAAATTACCTAAATTATCTACATCCATACCATGACACCTTAAAATATTGCCTGAATCCTCCTTCTTAAAAATATCTTGGGGAATAATGTGATGAACCTGATATTTTCCTCTGTCTTGTTCTCCAGCACGCTCCCAAAACTTATCTCTATAGTTCTTCAATCCCAACGGATCGACCCATAATATCGGATTCGGCGCATACTCAAACAGATTCATTCCGCCCATCAACCCAATCGGATCCTGACTCACAAAGCGCCCGATTTCAGGGTCGTAATAGCGGAAACGGTTGTAGTGCAACCCGCTTTCTTCGTCATAATACTGACCTTGGAAGCGGAACGGGATGTTGGCTTTGAGGCCGTCTGAAACGGTTTCGTTATGGATGCTACCCCATGCTTCGTATTCCGCCGTCCATACGGCTTCGCCTTTTGCATTGTGTGCGGCAATCGGTGTGCCGAGATGGTCGAGTTGGTAATAAACTAATTCGGACTGCTTTTGGGGTTCGGGCGGGATTTTCAGCAGCGGATCGGTTTCGGGGTCGTAGCTATACGGTTCGGCGGGTTTGTCTTCCCTTTCTATGCCTATCGGTGAGGCCGTCTGAAATTATGCCAGCGGTTCGAATGTACCGGGTTCGAACAGATAATGGGTGTTTTGTCCGTTGGTGCTTTCGATGGCAAGGGTGTCTTCCTGCCAGTGGTAGACGGTGGTTTCCCCGTTGCGGATTTCGGCGGTAGTGGAGATAACCGATACGCTGCCCGTCGGGACGGATGGTTTCGGTACGGTTGCCCAATGCGTCGTAGCGGTGATGCCAGACGTGGCTTCGGGCTATGCTGTCCAGACTGTCGTGACGGTACTCCCTGATAAGGTTGCCGAGTTTGTCGTAGAAGTATTGGTGGCGGCTGTGGGCGTTTTGGGTTCCTGCCAGTCTGCCGCTTGGGTCATAGGCGTAGTTTTCTTTGTCGGCTTCGTGTGTCTCACCGTTTTCATCGGTCACAAGGATGCTGCGGCTTTCGATACGGCCGGCGGGGTCGTAGTCCAGCTTAGTGATGGTACCGGCTTCATCTATGCGTTCGAGTACGCCGCTGCCTTGGGTGTAATGGTAGCGGGTGATTTTACCGTCAAAGCCTTTTTCTTCGGTCAGCGCGCCAACGCTGTTGTAGCGGAAACCGTAAAGATCGCCGTTTTGGTTCAGTAAGCCTGCATCATTGTAGCGATAGCGGGTTTCGTTCTCTTCAGGGTCTGTTTCGAGAATCATGTTGCCGTTGGCATCATATTGACGCAACCAGCGGTGTCCCTCGGGGTCGGTAACGGCAGTCAGATTATTATCGGCATCGTATTCGAAAGAAACGACACTGCCGGGGGGTGGTCAATCGGAGGGGATTGGTGGTGGAAAGGCCGTCTGAAAGTATTTTTCAGACGGCCTTTGATGTCTATCTGAATGAGGGGACTACTTCCAATGTTCCGCCGTCATCCCTGCTGATTAGTCTCCACAAAGTCTGCGCCAGCAAATCTTCAGGCTTGGGCACATCGGGAAAGGGCTTTCCCTTTTCCAAATGTATGGCTTCCCCATTATGGTTGAACGGCTGCCATACTCCGCTGTACGGCACACGGACGGTTTCGCCGTTTTCCACCAGTATCGGCGCAGTTTTAACGATTTTGTCCTCCGGGTCTAATACCCCGTCCTTCATATTCGGATTGTCCCAGCGGTGTGTCCAATAATAGGTTTTGACAGCATCGAAATGGGGTGCATCGTAAAGGTGGTGCAGGCGGTTGGGAACGGCTTTGATGACCGGCCTTAGGGCTTCGTTCAATGCCTGGTAATTTAAAGGCAGCGGTTCGCCGGCATCGCTGACATCGGGCAGTTCGTCGATTTTGATGACGGAAACGCCGTTTGCCTGCGTTTTGACCGTGATTTCGGGGTACTGGGCCGCCAGCCGCGCCCATACCTGAGGTTCGATACGCGTGAATAGGGATTTGCCTAGAATGGTGTACCAAGCGATGCTTTTAGCTGCATCCTTGTAATCCCTTAACCCTGCATAAGCATTGCAGTTGGGCATCACATTATAGTAATGAGTGGCAACCTGGTATTCATGCGGCTCCCATTCCTCACAGCCGTAAGGCAGGATGCACTCCAACCCTGCGTAGCCGTGCAGTACGTTGAATTGTGCACACAGGTAATCCACCCATTCTTCAAATTCCGTCCGTTTGTTTTCATCTTTCAACCAATCGATGGGGAAGGTCAAACTTAAATAGCTGAGGAAGTTGTATTCAAGTTCTCCTGTCGGAGATGTGGTTAGAGTGGAGCAATGGTAGTTCGGGGCATAATCGCTTTTTCGTTCCGAACTGATATGGGCTTCTAATCTTTCATCCCGTTGGGCTGTTTTTTGGCTTTTCTCCATACTTTTTTCAAATTGCGCGGCACTAAATTTGACAAATCTTTGATGTTCTTCAAAGAACAAACCGTTCAGATACTTGCTATATTGCGCTTGATATCTTTTGAACACATCCAATACCTTCCGCTGCCCGCTTTCACTCCCGCCGCCGTAGAAATATATAGTAATACCCAGCCCCATCTTGGCATACAGCCTGTGTTCGTCGTCGTACAGTTCGCAACGCCGCGCATGAAACATAATGTCGTTCAAACGGTTTTTTTGTTCTTGAGGGGTCATGCTTTGTCCTTTCGTAGAGATTGAATATTTTAAGCCGTCTGAAAAACCGTTTTCAGACGGCCTGTTCGCTTACCTGGCCGCTGCACCAACTGCTGCCGCACCTAATCCTATAGAAGTCAAAAAAGCCTGAACCGAAGCGGCGTAGGGCGCAGTACCCGTCCCAGCAGTGAAAAAAGTAACCGCCGCACCAATGGCAATAACTAGAACCACCACCGCGCCGACGGCAATCACCTGCATCCAGTCAATCTTTTTGATTTCCTCTATTGTCCAGTCGGTAGCCCTTTTCAGGGCTTCGAAAGCAGCATCTAACTGCTTTTGCGTCCAGATTTTAAGCGTCCTACCCTGTTCATCCATCCATTTCCAAGTATTGGTTGCCGCATCTCTGATCAATTTTCCTCCCTCAAATATCCATGGCGCATGATTTCGCAGATATTGCTCTGCTTCTCTAGAATATTTTGTAATTTGTTTAGAAGCATTTCGATAGGCTTCTTGTGCTGCCACTACTACGGAATCGACTACCCGCCCGCCACTGCGTATCCATTCCTCATAAAAATAACCTTTAGGCTGCGGTCTGTCCGCATAGACAGGCAGGGGTTTCTTGACCAGTATGCCTTTACCCTTGGTATCGTCGTAGCTGGTTACCTTTAGTACGGTAAAACGATCCATTCCGCCTGCTATTTTTTCATAGTCTTCTTTTTGTCCCTTCCTAAAGTCATCACCTCCAAATTTCACCTCCACCACCCGCGACAAATTGTCCGCATACACTTCGCCCGTCGGATAGGTTGCCGCCCGCCCGGGCCAGCGGATGTTTTTGTCTTTAACGATGATGATGTCCGGCCGCCTGCGTTGCGCGCCGGGTATGACCTGGCCGAACGGGTTGTGAGAATGGCGACGGTTTTTGTCTTTGCTATTCGCCGTTAATACGGGAACAGGTGTGCCGCTTAACGGGACATTGAATGTTACTTCCGCCTTGTAGTACCATAAATAATCGTGGTTTTTTTCATCCAACCATATCATCAGGGCAACAGCAAGCTGTTTCATATTGACAGCGCTAGGTTTGCCCCTCAATGTCCTGATGATTAGCTTTGGAACAACACTAGCTGCTCGAAGTTTAGGGTCAAGATACCCTTGATCTGTCGCTCGTTCTAGAATCCGTCAAGAAACCGTCTCAGAAGGCCTCTAAATTGATTAATTATGGAAAATGATATGAATAACTTACAAGTATCTATGAATCATAAAAGAATTACGATAGATAATAATATAGCCATTGATTTTACGGAAAAATTTCTAAATAAATTAAAGGAGTTTTTTACATTTTCTGGAAACAGCTATGTATTTGATAGGGACATTACATACCTAAGTGAAAAAGCAAATATAATAATCGTTATCTCTCATAAAATTGATATTTATATCATATTTAAAGATTATGTTTATTTAGATAATACTATACTTAATTCGAAGATTGTTCGTAGGTTTATTAAGAAATATCCTATTTTGGCTTCAAGTTATGAGCTTATCAACCCAATGAAATTAGAATTTAAGAATTCGAATATCGTATGGGATTATTTAAGTTTCACTTATGATGCAAAGCAAGCTGCAATAACTCTTTTGATCACTACATTAAATTAGCTAAATTCTTAAGAAATTCGTAGGCTTAGGGTCATATGATTAATTGATCATTGACCATCTGGGCACGCCGATTGCAGCACACAATGTAAAAGGCGAAGCCGTATGGACAGCCGAATACGAAGCATGGGGTAGAATCTGTAATGAAACCGTTTCAGACGGCCTCAAAGTCCACGTTCTGTTCAGTATCATGATGAAAAGAACAGGCTGCACTACAACCGTTTTGTTATTACAACTAAAAGAATGCTGGATGAAATTGAAAGAACGGGGGATTTAACAACAAGGGATTTATTGAGAAAAAGCTGGAGCATTTGATAAAAGGCCGTCTGAAAAACCTTTCAGACGGCCTTTTACTTTTGAATTCTGTATGTGATTGAACTACTGAGCGAAACAGGAGTTAGCAGACTAACATACTAGAATTATGAATTTAATATAATATAAAGTAATTTCCTTTTCCCTATTCTTCTACAAATTCCGCTGTTTTGTTCCTATATGTCAAATGAGAATTAATAATACTCTAGAGAGTGTGCTCATAGTACTCCAATTTTTAGTATTAAATCAATAGGTTTTAAGAAATTTGTCAGTTTAATTATGCTATAACTCTATCATTTAATTATTTAGTAGTGGAATAGGGCCGTGGAGACATACCCCAAGCTCTTTAAATTCTTTGAGAATAGAGAAATGCAGTACAAATACTTGGTAATGTAAATGCCACCTAAATTCTAAAAACTAGTAAAAGAGGTCCGTTTTAAGCCATAAGGGACCTGAAAACGGAAAGACCACATATCCTAACCTAATTATTAATATCAGCTTAATAATCAAGTAAGTCTTTCGCGGCTTATCGTATGCAGGAAAACTGCTACAATAAAATAACCATTAATAAACCATCCCTTGAATCTATTCAGTCTACCTGAAACCCAAAAAGCAGCATGCACATGGTTTTACAGAAACCCTGTAAACGGCAAAGCTATCTCTTTAGAAAACGCATAAGGAAAACAACATGAATCTAGCCATCACTGGCTCCAGCGGCAACATCGGCGGTATGGTTGCCCGTCATCTGAGCACACGCGGTCTGCCGCTTATTCTGCCGCTGCGCAACCCTGCCAAAGCGACCGATTTGCTGAACTGCGAGGTGCGACGGTTTGCCTATGGCGATTTGGAGCTTGCCAAGCAGGCATTAAACGGGGTGGACGTGCTGTTTATGGTGTCCGTCGCCGAAAGTCCGATGCGCGAACAGGAGCATTTGACTTTGGTGCAGGCTGCTTCGGAAGCGGGCGTGAAGCATATTGTCTATCTCTCTTTTGCTCAAGCGGCGTTGGACAGCACCTTCACGCTGGCGCGCACTCATGCGGTTACCGAAAATGCAATCCGGCAAACAAATATGCGCTACACCTTTCTGCGCGACAATTTTTACAGCGAGATGATGGCAACCATTGCCAACGCAGACGGCATCATCGCAGGTCCTGCTGATGATGGGCGAGTTGCCTGCGTTTCACAGCGCGATGTCGCCCAAGCAGCGGCAAACGTTATCGCCGACATCGCATACGGCAACCACCGCCACGACAATCAGACCTACACGCTGACCGGTTCCCAATCATTAAACTTCGCTGAAATAGCCGCCGTCTTAACCGAAATCACCGGCAAACCGCACTGCTACCACAATGAAACTGTGGAAGAAGCCTTCGCCAGCCGCAAAGCTGAGTATCCTGACACGTCCGATTGGCAGATTGAAGCCTGGGTTTCTACCTACACTGCCATTGCCAAAGGCGAGCTTGCTACCGTTTCAGACGACCTGCCGCAGTTGTTGGGACGCGCACCGCTTAGTTTTGAAGACGTAGTAAAGGCACAATATGCAAAATAATCTTGTCCCATTTATCGAATTTCGTGGCACAGGCAAGCATTATGACGGCAAATATGCTGTGCGCGATTTGGATTTGACCATTTATCAGAGTGAATTTTTCGTGTTGGTGGGTGGCTCGGGCAGTGGCAAATCCACCACTTTACGCATGATTAACGCGCTAATTGAACCGACCGATGGCAACGTTTATCTGCACGGGAAACGGATTAAAGACTACGACATCCGCCAGCTCCGCCACCAAATTGGTTACGTATTACAGCAAATCGCGCTTTTTCCCACCATGACCGTCGCGGAAAATATCGAACTCATGCCTGACGTACTGGGCTGGCCGAAAGCCGAACGCAAAACGCGTGTGAATGAATTATTGGAGCTGGTGGAACTTGACCCTGCGCACTACCGCGACCGCTATCCGCACGAACTTTCCGGCGGTGAACAGCAGCGCATCGGTATTTTGCGAGCCATTGCAGCCAAGCCCCAAGTTCTGCTGATGGACGAACCGTTTTCAGCACTTGACCCGCTGGTACGCACCGTGCTGCAAGACCAAATTGCTATGATTCACCAAAAATTTGGCACCACTATCGTTTTCGTTACCCATGATATGCAGGAAGCCGCCAAACTCGCTTGCCGTATCGGTGTAATGCATAATGGCAAACTGGTACAAATCGACACACCTGAAGAAATCAAAAAGCAGCCGGCAAATGATTATGTGCAATCGCTGTTTTCCACCGCCGATGCACCCGATGCCGAACGCATCATCCACCAATTCTTACGGTTGGATAAACAGGGACAGGAAGCTGTGAGAAGGGCAGTGTTATGATGGTGAAGGCCGTCTGAAACCTCTTTCAAAGCGCTAATACCTTGCTGTAAAGCAAACATAAACATCTATTATTCAACGTACTAAACATAAAATTTAAAACTATGTTCTCATCCCTAAATGTTACCCCGGCAGAACTCTGGCAAATGCTGCTTACGCATTTATGGCTTTCCGGCCTGGCTTTGCTCGCGGCAGTGGCAATTGCGGTGCCTGCGGCCGTGTTGTTTGCGCGCAGACAGCGGGTAGCGGAAGCGGTATTGCAGTTTACCAATATATTGCAAACCATTCCGTCTTTGGCGCTGTTGGGTTTGCTGATTCCGTTTGTCGGTATCGGTTCGCCGCCCGTCTTGATTGCGCTCACGCTATACGCGCTGTTGCCTATTTTTCAAAATACCTATTTGGGGCTGACCCAAATCGACCAATCGATTCAAGATGCATACACTGCATTCGGACTATCGCGCTGGCAATCATTATGGCGGATTGAGCTGCCGATGGCTTTGCCTGCCATGATTTCAGGCATTCGCACGGCGGCGGTGCTGATTGTCGGCACGGCAACTCTGGCGGCGTTAATTGGTGCAGGCGGTTTGGGTAACCTGATTCTGCTCGGCATTGACCGCAACAACATGACAATGACGTTTACTGGCGCATTGCTCTCCGCGTTATTGGCTGTCGGTGTAAGCGGCATTATCGGGCTGTTGCAGAAATCGCGACGCAAGTTGCCGATTATTCTTGCATTGGCGGTGGGCTTCGGCGCACTCGGTCTGTCGCAGATTTCATTTATGCCTGCCACAAAAAACGTGGTGATTGCCGGCAAAATGGGGAGTGAGCCGGATATTCTGATTAACATGTATAAATTATTGATTGAACGTGAGAATTCGAACGTGAAAGTCACAGTCAAACCTAATTTTGGCAAAACTACTTTCCTGTTTAGCGCACTGAATAGTGGCGAAATCGATATTTATCCTGAATTCACCGGCACAGTGCTGGAAGCCTTAGTACAAGTACCAACTGAACAGAAGAACCGCCATCTGTCGACAGATGAAACCTATCAACGGGGCAAACAATTATTGGCGGAACAATATCAGCTAGAGTTTCTACCACCGATGTCTTATCAGAACACTTACGCGTTGGCGGTCAAAGAAAGCTACGGTGCATCGCACCAACTGAAGACAATCAGCGACTTGAAGCAGGTAGCGCCCGATATCCGAGCAGGTTTCTCACTGGAATTTATCGACCGAGCGGATGGCTATAAAGGCATGCAGGCAGCCGGTATCACGCTAAAACATATTGTTAGCTTGGAACCTGCCTTACGCTATACGGCATTGTTGAATGACAAAATCGACCTAGTGGAAGCCTTTTCCACCGATGCAGAATTGAAACAATATCAATTGCTCCTGTTGAAAGATGATATTTCCCTGTTTCCTGCTTATCAGGGTGCACCATTGATGAAAGCAGAATTTGCCGAGAAAAATCCGCAAATTGTGACCGCACTTAATCGACTGGAGGGAAAAATTAGCGAAGAGGAAATGAGCGAGATGAACTACCGCGTGAAAGTGCAAGGCGAAAGCGCGGAAAACGTGGCTCGGAATTATTTAGAGAAAAATGGGTTGTTAGGAAAGTAAAATGGGCAGTAGGCTACCTGAAAGCATCAGATTCTTAGGGAGGTATTATGAAAGCCGTAAAAATCTACCAAGCCGGCGGAGCGGAACAACTAATTTATCAAGACGTGCCAACACCTGATATCAAAGAGGGTTGATCACTAGTAAAAATCAAAGGCTTCGGCATCAACCATTCTGAGATTTTCACGCGTGAAGGCAAATCGCCATCCGTGCAGTTTCCACGCATTTTGGGCATTGAATGTGTAGGCGAAGTGACGCAAAGTTCCACACCTGCGCTGGCGGTCGGACAAAAGGTTGTCTTCTATTATGGGAGAAATGGGGCGCGCCTTTGACGGCAGCTACGCCGAATATGTGTTGCTGCCAAACGAGCAAATTTACCCCATTCATACCGATTTAGATTGAACAACCCTTGCCGCAATTCCCGAAACTTACTACACCGCGTTCGGCTCATTACAACAGCTTCGTATCGCACCGCAAGATCGTGTGTGTTGGTGCGTGGTGCCGGCAGCAGTATAGCCTTTGCACAGCTTCTTAAAGTACGGTTTCTGCATATCGTATTTGATTGATAAGGCCGACTAAGCGGTGGGCTTTATCGTAATGGTAGCCGAAGGTATGACCCAGCGCATTGGTGCGTTGGGTCGGCAAACCGTCTTGGCCGTATTCGTAAGCAGTTTTGGCTTAGATTGTTATGGAAGAAATATTTCAGACGGCCTCGAAAAAGGATTGAGATCGTCTGAAAAGCAGAAACCACGTGTGTGCGTATCGCACACGCTCTACGTTGGGATTAAAGGTTTCATGTAGGCTACGGCTTGCTTAATCCTCATACAGAAGTTTTAGGTTTGTAACGATAATCTGCACAGCCTTATTAATTGATATTTATTAGTATTTTTAATTCGTCTGGTAGCTTGGCACCATTTCTATATGCCTTTTTAGCCCAAAATATGGCTTTTTCTTTATTGCCTTGTGTGAAAAATAAATCAGCTAAATTGGATTGGGCAATTGGATGTCCATTTTTTGCCGCTATCTCTAGCCATGTAAATTCCAAATCTTTATCTAAAGATACAAACATATGGTATTGATATAATTTGAATGCTGAGTTTTTATCTCCATTAGTGGCGTTCTCTTCGAGAATATAAATTTCTTCATCTGAAATCCAATAAGTACTACCTGTTGATATAAGGTTAGTCATTTTCTCGTTTCTTTCTAGATGTTGTTTACATGATATTAAAGGGGTTGATAACAAAAATAAAATTAAGAAATTTTTCAGTATTTCCATTGTTAGCACGTTCCTTACTTATTTTTACTTTGAGGAGTAAAGCTCCTCATGCGGATGATGCGTTGGCAGCCCGGTACGCTCCAACCCTCACCGATCCAGCCGGTACCTTCTTGGTCGGAATTATAGCTGCGGCTCCATACCAGCGACAGAATGCATTCAAAGGCAAAGACGGTTTTGTTTGTCAGAAACTTCAAACCATGTATCGGATTGACCGGCTGACCAACGCCCACTGCACCCTTACAGGATAGACAGGTTTTTTACTGAATTTGCCGTTCATATAGAACGTATCGCCAGTGCGCACGATATAGCGTTTGAGAATTTTAACCGAGGAAGAATGACGCATCGGCCAGGCCGGTTTGGTAGTGGTACGGCTTTTACCCCTTTGCGGCCGGGAAGGGCGATTTCGTCGCCATAAGTCTTGTCCGTCTTACTGGCTTTAAAGACAAAAGCAGACTTACGGTTGCGGCGTATATCTTTGGCAACGCTCTTGGCACCTCCGAAATCGGCAAAGAGTGGAAATGGAATGGGCGGAACAGAAGGAGGAGTTGGTGGAGGCGGCCAACAGAAATTAGGGAAGGTGAAGACAACGCGGAACTTGCTGCTTTTACAGGCGATTTTATTGACGGCCATGGGATGCTTTACTCCAGAGCTTGGATGGATTGATATCCGTTGACTGAATCTTACTTTATTGGGATATGAAAAGAAAAGTGTAGTGAGAAAAAAAGAGGATAGCTGAGTTGAAATAATATCAATTGCGCTTACTGAAATGTGAAACACAAAAAGGTCATCTGAGATTTTTCAAATGACCTTTTTGTGTAAGTAATTGTAACAACTAGGAGAAACAGGAATTAATAGACTTAAATACTAACATTATTAATTTGACATAATATAAATTAATTTCCTTTTCCCTATTCTTCTACAAATTCCGCTGTTTTGTTCCTATATGTCAAATGAGAATTAATGATACTCTAGAGAGTGTGCTCATAGTACTCCAATTTTTAGTATCAAATCAATATTAATAGAAATTTGGCTGGTTAATTTTACTGTAACCTTATCATTAATTGTAGCCTGGCGAAATAGAGTAGGGTAAAGATAGTGAATTGTGCCAACTTTGTTTGAACTTATTCAAAACTGTTCAGATGGTCTTATTTCATTAATCCTAGCTTTTTTCTCTCCACAAAATGCAAAAACCATTGTTGATTAGTTATTATCACTTATAACTACTGTCAATCCCTGCATTTTAGTTTCCACCGTTTCTCCTACTTTCTTTCAATCTTTCCTTAATCATGTGTGAACCTTTTCTTTTTCAGTCAATGACGTTATTTATTGGAGAAAAGTTTTCACTATCAGCCTTAACAATCACTATTAAAATATGCTCCGATGTTCTGTTTCCGCCTGTATGCGGCTTGGGCGACGGCGAGGCTGCATTCGAGTAGGTTGCGGTTTTCGTATTCAGACGTGGTGTGCGGCTCGCTTTGGTTTTGCTTCCAAAACCGCAGTTGGGCGATGGCGCAGCATAGGCCGGTATCGTTGCGGAGAATGCCTAGATGGTGTTGGTTGAACGCTTGCAGGGTGGGGCGGCTGAATGTGTTTTGGAGGTCGTCTGGAAAGATGCCTGCTTCGGCGGATGGACGCTCAGACGGCCTTTTGGACAATACGGCTTGGAATGCTTGTTCGTCTGTGATGGTTTGGGCGGCAAGTCTAGCGGTAACTAAGCATTCGAGCAGGGAGTTGCTGGCGAGGCGGTTGGCTCCGTGCAAGCAGTCGGCTACGAGTCCCCCAGCCAGTTCAGCCGTGAATACAAACGCTATTACGGGCATGCGCCGAAGGGGGATATTAAATAGATGAGTTTTAAAGACAGGTGGCAAAAACGCCTGAAAATTTGACCGCACTTTGATGTCTAAAACGAAACTTTGTACTATTATTTCAATTTGCGATACATGTTAGGGAGTGATTTATGAAATCCAAACTATCCGCGCTCGTCGCTACAGCCCTTCTCGCTGCCTGTTCTACCGTTCCGCAACATAATGAGCAGGCGAAAGCCCTGTTGGACAAAGGCATCGCCTTGTATCAAAAACAGGATTACCAACATGCCAAGCCTTACTTTGAGCAGGCACAACAGGCGGGGCATATGAAAGCGCCGCGTTATCTGGGACTGATGTATCTAAACGGCGAAGGTGTCGCCAAAAATGCGAAAACCGCTTTTGCCTACTTCATGCAAGCAGCAGAAGTGGGCGACATCACCGGGCAATACTGGCTCGGCCATTGCTACGAAAACGGCATCGGCACATCAAAAGACATGACCAAAGCCGTTCATTGGTATCAAGAGTCTGCTAAACGTGGTGATCATATTTCCCAACCTGCCATTGATGCCTTAAACCGTTTAGGCATCAAAACACATTGACGATTTCTCACAAAATTTAAGGAGTTTTCATGATGAAGAAAACCGTAACAATTATCGCCGCAAGTTTGTTGCTTGCCGCTTGCAATGCCACTCAAAATGCGACTGAAACAGCAATGACGGCTCAAAACACGCAAAATGCAGCTTGGGACAAACAATACGGCGGCGCAGATAAATCCTACGATAGTCGCTTGCTTGCCTTGCGTGAACAAATTGCACCACGTTTTGAAGTGTTAACGTTTAAAGATCCCAAAACAGGCAAAGAAATGCAGTACAACCTGTACACCCCGAAAAATCTTGAGCCTGGTCGCAAATATCCGTTAGTCATGTTTATCGCAGATGCCAGCACAGCAGGAAAAGGCGTAAAAGCCCCACTAATGCAAGGCTACGGCGGCATCATCTGGGCAACCGATGAAGCGCAGGCGAAATACCCAGCCTTTGTCCTTGTACCGTCTTACACCGAAACGGCAGTCAACGATAAATGGGAAACAACTGAAGAAGTCCCCATGACCTTACGCCTTGTCAAAAATCTGATCGCCGAAAAAGCGATTGATGCCAATCGTGTTTATACCACGGGTCAATCCATGGGCGGTATGATTTCATTCTACCTAAATAGTATCGAGCCTAACTTCTTTGCGGCGTCTATGTTTGTCGGCAGTCAATGGGATATCAATGTTTTAAAACCATTGGAGAAAGCGAAGTTTATTTATACCGTTTCGGCTGCCGATCCAAAAGCCTCTGCAGGCATGGCTCAAGTTGGAAAAATGCTGAAACAAGATAAAGTCAGCTACGCCGAAACTGAGTTCTCTGCCAAACTGCCACAGGCAAAACAAGACGCAAAAGTCCAACAAATGCTTGCCCAAGGCAAACGTATTAACTTCATCCGTTTCACACCAAATACCGTAATTCCGGAAAACTCAACCCACAAAGGTGCAGAGCATATGTACTCATTTGATTACGCCTATTTACTCGAACCTGCCCGTGATTGGTTGATGAATCAGAAGAAAGGAAAATAATCTTAAAAATACAAGCGGTCAGATTTCGAAGATGATTTACAAAATACGGTATTATGTAGCAGTTGCACAAAGACCAAAATTTAAACAAAACTATACAAAAATGCCCTTATTTCGATAAGGGCATTATTTTTTATAAATGTATTTTACAGAATTCTACTTATTTTTCCATTACTCACTTTTCCGTTTTCTTCTAAACAATTTTTCACGTTGCTCCTCTAGCAGTATTTGTTCCATCATTGCAGGATAAGCCTGTTCGCAGAGAGCAACGTATTCAGGTTGGGTTAGGTGTTCTCTAATTTTAGTCGGGCAACGTAGATAGATTTTATCTTCCGCAAAACTACTAATAATAGAAAGCATCTGATAAGGTTTCCCATCTTCGGTTTCAAACACTTCAGCGGTAAATTGCATTTCAAATATCGCCACGACTACCTGATTATTAGCGATTTCATAGGCTCCATAAAATATCAATAGATTACGGGGTAAAGTACTGACTTCTTTCGCAAGGTCTCGCAAATTGTGATAGAACAACAGATAGGCATCATCTTTTACGTTTGAATACATCTGAGCCAGTTCACGCATAAAAGTTTTGAAGGTTTCATAGTCCATCTTTTTTAAATCCACATTAAGTGGCGTGTGTGTCATGGTTTCCATTATTGCTCCTTGTGTTGCTTTAAATTGTTTAGGCTACGGCTAAATATTGGTTATCGTTTGAGGCTTCCAAACATAAACTTTCCAATTCGAATTTTGCTGCAGGTTTCTTATTTCCCTACCAGTAGCCAGTTAAATCTCGTGAAGGTCTAGCTTTCAAACAGCATTTTAGTACGTTGTCGAATTTGTCTTTATCTGACTGGTAACGAAAATCCTCACACCATGCGGTTTCATTCGCATAGTGCATCATGTAATTATTTCCCATCTTATGATACACACCCATAATCATTCTTCTAAATCTTGCAAAGAAGGATTCTGCTAGGTTATTGGTGGTGCCATCAATCGAGCAATATTCTTGCGAATGATTTACACGACATAAGTCATAGTGAAATGCCAAGCCATCATAAGCAGGATTTTCATCAGCACAAATTGTAGATTTTGGTGCGACTAAGCGATGTGTTAAAGCAAACATATCATCAGCATTTTCCTCTTTAACTAACGCAACGAGTGTGCGGTCTACTCCTTTTATTATTTCCTGATTTGCAGCTTGTTGACGGAAAACCATAACGCAGGATTTGTCTTTACGTTGGTGACATCTCTTACGTCTATTAATTCGCTTATGTTTAAAATTTTTTGGTCGAAGGTAGTTATTCACATAACAACCATCAATATGAATAATGCCCGTGAGTGGTGTGTAATCTTGCGTTTTTTCGACTGCTTCACGGAATTTATGTAGTAATGCCCATGACGTTTTATATTGCACGCCAATAGTTTTATATTGCACGCCAATATGACGAGATAAGTTAAGCGCAGAAATACCTTTACTATTGATAGTGAAATAATAAACCGATAACAGTAGCTTTTTTAGGGAAAGTTTAGTGTGCTGAAAATTTTACAGAAAAACGATGTTGGCAATGCTTGCACTGCCATTGCTTACGAGAAGAAATAAAATAGGCTTTATGCTCAATCTGACAACGAGGACATTGAACAGTATGAAAACAATGAGAATTTCCCCAACGAGCATTTTTAAGAAGAATGAGTATTTCGGTATCAGATAAATCGTAAATAGCGAATGCGGAGAGATTGCGAAGTGCAGAAAGTAAAAGTGGTGATGTTTTCTTGTTGTTTTTCATTTTTTTCGTTCAACGTGCATAATCAACTTTCAACTTATTGTTTTGTAGCCAATAAGTCATGTTTCTCTTGCTAAATTGGTTGAACGAATTAAATATAAAAAAAGCAAACGAGAAGATTTGCCTAAAGTGGGCGGTATTTTAGATCAAAATTTGATCGATTTACAATAGATAAAGTAACTATATAGACCTTTCTATTTTAGATATGGCTTTTAAAGCAAATTATTACTAGATAATGAACCAGCACATGAAACCATGAATGTTGAGTAATTAAGAATTTCTTTGTGTGGTACAAGGCATTCAAGATTTGCTAAACGCTAGACACAAAAAATCGTCAACTTGGAAATCTCAAGTCGGCTCAAAGCGTTTATGCCTCGAATACCGTACCGCCACAAGAAACTTGTGGACTTAACGCCTAGATAAACACATAGCGATATCACCCCGTATGTGGCGAGATGCACCATTTTTGCGGTTTATCTATCTTTCCTTAAAAGAAAAGCTAAAGGCAAAATAATTGGTTTGTTGGCTTATGGGGAGGTGAGCAAGATAATTCATAAATTATATAAAATCTTAAATTTCCTTTTGAATAGATGCCTCATCATCTTATATTAAATTCAATTTTAATAGAATTATCGTTTATGATATTTCGATAGTTTGATCTAATATGCTTTGTAATATTTTAGCTGTTTTATCTAATTCATAGATGCCTGCTTGATTATTAAATTCATCATCTAATGTAAGAAAATTATCCAGAGTGGCATTTTTTACATCATAATTAATGGGGTTATGGTATAGCTTAGCTATTTCTTCTTGCTTTTCTGTTGGAAAATTTGGGAAAGGAATCATACTCCAGTATTTTTGGGCCAAACTTCCACCATTACCACCAACGGCATAAAGATCGATTATTCCTTTGATTCTAAAGTAATCTAATATACATTTTATAAATATTGCTTTATTAGCATTATGTTCTTCTTGCTGTATTGTAATGCCATGAATATTTGTAATGACTCTATCCTGTTCTTCAATAACTACTATGGATCGTCCTTTTTCAAACCCTTCAGCCCCAAAAATTAGATCCCCTTTCTTAAGGGTTTTCAAAGAATTTGGATTACCCAAATATTCTATATTATCTACGGTTCCATATTTTGAGATAAATTTAGGTAATATTAAAGTGTAAAAGTTTTTATATTTCTTTTTGCTATAAATACTATTTCCTATATTTGACACTTGTAAATTCTGCCCGCGAGAAAGCGAAAATCCAAATTCGTGAATAGTTTTATAACCATTTATGTAATTTTCTATTGTGAAAACTATATTTTTAAACTCTTTACGATAAATATTAGTATCTAATCTACCTATATTTTCAATTTCTTTTATCGTTGGTAAACTATAAGAAAACACAATATTACCTTGATTATCTAATAACTCTTTTTCAACTAAATCTAAAATAGTTTGATGACGTTCTTTAATCAAGCGTTGTTTATTCACAATTGCCAGAGTCAAAATTTCCACAAATTTAATGACATTATCAGCATTATCATTAGGCATAGGAATTCTGCAATCTAAAAATAATGTTTTAGCATGACGAATTGTTGCTCCTTTGGGTACAATAAAATCCAGTTGCTCACGGAAAATAGGGTGTTTTATCATTGCAAGAAGATAATATTTATGCTTATTAACAGGTAGTTTATATAATGCCCCAGACAACATATAATTTGAATAATCTTTATCCAAAATGATAATTTCACCAATATTGCTATCTTTGGAAATAATCAAGTCTCCAGCCTTTAAATTCATTTCCACAAAACTACTTGGCATAATAGGTAATGCAGTTTCGGAACTGATTTCTGGCAAGTAAGAATGATCTTGCAAGGCTTTGGTGCGTAAAAAATAATGACTAGATTGACTTATATAATTCGCAGAGCCAACTTCTTCCCCTAAATCTCTGCGGGTTAAATCACGAGCTAAAAAATCTCTCACTAATTTACAGTTTTGATTAGTAATTTCAAATCTTTTATGTTGCGATGACGATAAACTAAAGCCATTTTCTACAATATCATTGTAGCTAATTGTTTTAGGAGTATGAATATAATTGCTCATAATTATTTCGCCTTAATAAACATATCTTGCAATACCTGTTCTTGTGATATACACCACTGTTTAAAATCAGAAATTGTTTGGGTAAAATCTTCATCTAACATTGGATTACCGCCATTATCAATTTGTACTTCAAAAGTTTTATAATCAATCTTATAAGTTGGTACAAACTGTTTGACACGTTTATTGGTTTTAACTTCATAACCCACTCTTTGAATATCTTTAGCAAATACTTGATAATTTTGCTCTTTTAATTTTTCTAGCTCATCAGCCGTTGGCTTATACGCAACAATAATAGATGTATTTACCCCAGTTTCAGCAAATACATTAGCGGGCAAATCAAAAATTGCCACAATCCGCATTTTATCCATTAACCATTGACGAGCGATTTTATGACTATCAATACTAGCAATAGAATTAGATAGTACAATTCCCATTCTGCCGCCTTCTTTTAAAATATGATAGGCGTTCTCAAGAAAAATAACACCTAAGTCAATTTTTGTAGCTTGCTTTTTAGATAATTTCTTTTTATCAGCAGTATCACTGTTGTTATCACCTTTATTAGAATACAAATTCCATAATTCATAACATTCAATTACAGCTTTATCTGTATTATTATCCTTTTTGGGTGTAAACGCACGATCTTCTCCAAAAGGCGGATTAGTTAATACTACATCAAATTTTTTTAATTTTTTTTCATCTGGGCGGTTATCCCAATTTCCATTTTTGTTCATAGATGGTATTAACTCTAAGATACCTCCATCATTATCAAACTTGGATAATAATGAACCATACCCTGATTTTGCTTCTATTTTGGCATTTCCATCACCATTTAGTAGCATATTTAAAGTAGCAAGCATCACCATTTGTTCATCAATATCCATACCAAAAATATTGCCGTCATCTAGCTTGCTATTCGAATTGACATAAGACACAGATAAAAAATCTGCGATACCAACTGTTGGGTCAATGACGGTTTCACCATTTCTAGGGTTGATAATCTTAACCAAGAAATCAATTAGTGGTAAAGGGGTAACAAATTGAGCATTATTTTCTTTAGAAAATGGTGTGGCAAACTTATAAAAAACAAGTTGATAAAGGTCTGTTTTATGTGAACGCACAAATGAATAATTTTGAAATTGACTAATAACTTCAATTAAAACTTTAACGTGATTTTCATTTTTACTATTAAAAACATTATTTTTTAAAATTCGAGTATATGCACCAGATGCATCATCTCTTAGCTTATTGATCCGTTTAATAAGTTTTTGTACATTTTCATCGGCTAGTGACTCATATTTCTTTTCACTAGGGGTAATATAAAAATCAAGATAATGGTTATTATTCTTTTCATTTCGTTTTTCATCAAAGATCTTTAATGATAAAATTTGAATTAAAATTTCAAATCCACGCTGATTAGTTAAACCTACTTTATCCATTGTACGCAAGATATTACTCATTACATCATTAATTTGCGTTGAATGAACGCCCGAAATAATATCCAAATCAAAAATAGTACGAGTCGATAAGTCTTTTTCTTTTAAATTTTCGATATCTAACAGATATTGAAAACTAGGAATGTTTAGATAAGGATCAGTCAAATGCAAACAAAGGTCTTTAGTCTTACTATCTTGGCCTTTTGTATTATATTCATCACTAAAACGTAATAATTTATCATTTTGTTTTTTAAATAAGTACAATCTACCTGTGTCATATAAAATACCTAAACAGAATTTTCGAACACTTTCTCGTAAATAGGCTTTTAATTGCTTATCCCATACTTCAGGAATATTTTTCTTATCTTCTTTCTTAAATTCTATGGCAACAATTAAGTGTTCTCTTAACCATTCTAAACTATCTAGATCACCATTCTGGTGATAGTTCTTGTAATGTTCAAACCACTTTTTATCATCAAAAATTGCTCCATCAATTTTTATTGGTGCAGATGATTTATTTCCTTTTGGGAAATGAACTTCTGTTCCAATATAGTCTTTTGGAACAAGCCCAGAATTTACTAATGAATATAAAAATTGCCATTTGTAAAATTCTTCATTACTTGATCCATCTTTCTTCTTAAAAGTAGACTTTTTATTATATGTCAAATGGACAGGAAGAAAACAATCATATTCAATCGTATTAATGTTTTCTTGATCAAATTTAGTTTTAAATTCAGAAAAGTTCATTTTAAACCTCCAAGTTGTCTTGAAGATTTAAAATAAAATACAACATTAGGCTTGTAGGCTTGTAGGCTTGTAGGCTTGTAGGGACATTTTTTGTTCCTTATTGAGTTAATGTCAAATTAATATTTATTGTTTTTTGCTATTTCTTTAAAAGAAATAGCAAAGGCATCCTTTAAATTTTCAGGCATAGCACGATAGTCTGCAATCAGCTTTTCTTCTTGCTCTGAAATAGTATTTTTTTGTATTACAGATTGAAACATCTCACCTTCACCACTCACGAGCCAATTTAAATTTACTCCCGCTTTAGCAATGCCTGACATTCCTTCTGCATTGGGTTCACGTTCACTACCGATATAACCTTGCATCGTGCGATAAGCTATTCCTGCCTGCTCTGCAAAATCTGTAATTTTCCAATTTTTAGCTTCACAAACCTGTCTTAATCTTTCTGATATACACATTTGAGTGTTCCATTTTCAATTTATAATTAATAAATTACGCAAATAAACGTATATTTGTTTTAAATTTAAACGCATTTTATCACGTTTGAGCATATTTAAAATCTCTATTAACATAAATTTAGGGGCTGACGTAGATTAGCCCTAAATTCCACACCAATCCCGCAGAATTTTAAGCTGCCGGGAGGGTGTGCCGAAGTTAAACCGAAATTCGCATTCTTTCAAGAACAGCGGGAAAGATTTGCGATCGATTCCGTTGTATTTGCGCAAGACGCGTTTTGCCTGATTCCAAAAATTCTCAATGCCGTTAATGTGGTTCTGACGGTCTGCAAATTCCTTGGAATGGTTGATACGGTAATGGATAAAACCGCTTACGTCCAGCTTGTCATAGCTGCTCAGGCTATCCGTGTAAACAATGCTGTCCGGCATGATTTTCTGTTTGATAACAGGCATCAAAGTATCAGACTTGGCATTATCTACGACAATGGGATAGACCCGTCCGTTGCGTTTCAGAATACCAAAGACAACCACCTTTTCCTGCTGCGCCGCGACCACGTCTGCCTTTACGCCGTCCGCCGAAATAGCTTTCGTCCAACTCGACAGGGCCCTCAAAAACCTCATCGGCAACCAAGGCCAGATAATGGCTGATAACCATACGAATTTTGCAGTAGAACAGAATAGCGGAGTTGGGCTGAATGCCCAAAATATCGGCAGCGGAACGGGCGGTAACTTGGAGTACAAAAAATTCAAGTAGTTTCTTTTGAACTCTCTTGCTTAATTTACAATTGGTTATCAGCATTTTCGTAGCCTAGCATAACCGCTAATCTACGTCAGCCCCTATGTATATTGTCTTTTTTCCTTCTTAAGCAAAATTTCTATATTGCAGATTATATTGTAAATGGAGATATGTATAAGCTGTCCGAACTTCAGGGTGAGATAGAGGGAAGTGAAATTGTCGTTAAGTTATTTTTTATTTTAAATAATATTTCTATTTTGCTTTTTTTGCTTAATAGAAAAATACTTGGCACAATCGTCTTTGCTTTATTGGTATATTTTGTCTATCACTTAGTAGAATTGGATCTGTTTTTTATCATTGTCTTCAGTACAATAAAAGCAGGTAATTATGGATTAATCATTATATTTGCTCTATATGCGTTACTTCTGTTAATCAATATTATATTCTTATCTTCGCTCACCTAAATTGAGATAAGTGTGTAGATTAGATAAAACCGAATAAAAAAGGCCGTCTGTAAGATATTCAGACGGCCTTTGCTGTTGTCTTATTTTGCGATTAAGTTGCGCTTTCATGGTGTGAATATGATAATGAACACATATTCCAGATTTTAGAAAGGTCGTTTCTCATGAAAGATTTTGCCCGTTTGCTCAATCATCCCGATATTTCCTTTGTTTCGATTCCAGATGCCATGAGAGTTGATAACCCTGCAACAGGTGAGGCTTTGGCGTTTGTCCGTAAGACTGATTCAGACGGCCTGAAGCTTTTGATTCAAAAGGCAGAGGCGGCACAAAAATTATGGGCAGCAAAAACTGCATTGGAACGTGCCGATGTGTTGTGGCGTTGGTATTTTTTGATTAAAGAAAACAAAGAAGACCTGGCACGGATCATGACGATGGAGCAGGGCAAAAGTCTGACTGAGGCGCGTGGTGAAATTGATTATGCGGCTTCGTTTGTGCGCTGGTTTGCGGAAGAGGCGCGGCGGATTGACGGTGATGTGCTGACGAGTGTGAAAGCGTCGCAAAAACTGGTTGTGTTGAAACAGCCTATCGGTGTTACTGCGGCGATTACACCGTGGAACTTCCCATCTGCGATGATTGCGCGCAAGGCCGCGCCTGCTTTGGCGGTGGGCTGCGCGATGATTGTTAAACCTGCATCGCTCACGCCTTTGAGTGCATATGCGTTGGCTGTCTTGGCTTATGAAGCGGGCGTACCGCAGGATTTATTGCCTGTTGTCAGTGGTAGTGCTTCGGAAATCAGCCATGAATTTGCTACAAACCCGACTGTGCGCAAAATCAGCTTTACCGGCTCAACTGAAGTCGGCGCGAAAATTTTTGCCGACAGCGCGGCGGACATTAAAAAACTTAGTTTGGAACTGGGCGGCAACGCGCCGTTTATCGTGTTTGACGATGCTGATTTGGACAAAGCCGTCGAAGGCGCGCTTGCCAGCAAGTTCCGCAACAGCGGCCAGACCTGCGTCTGCACCAACCGCGTTTACGCTCAATCCGGCATTTACGACGCATTTTGCCGCAAATTAAGTGAAAAAGTAGCCGCGCTCAAATTGGGCAACGGCTTAGATGAAGGTGTCAACCAAGGACCGCTGATTGAGGAAAAAGCGGTGGAGAAAGTCGAGCAGCACATCACCGACGCGCTCTCCAAAGGCGCGGTTTGTCTGACTGGCGGCAAACGTAGCGCGTTGGGCGGAACGTTTTTCGAACCGACCGTTTTAAGCGGCGTTACGGCGCAAATGGCGGTGGCGCGCGAAGAAACCTTCGGGCCGTTGTGCCCCGTGTTCCGCTTTGCAACCGAAGCTGAAGTCATCGCGGCAGCCAACGATACGGAATACGGTTTGGCAGCTTACCTTTTCACCTCCGACACCGCCCGTCAGTGGCGCGTCGGAGAAGCCTTGGAATACGGCATGGTCGGCATCAATACGGGTTTAATCAGTAATGAAGTAGCACCATTTGGCGGCGTAAAACGCAGCGGTTTGGGACGTGAAGGTAGCAAATATGGTGCGGACGAGTATTTAGAACTGAAATATTTGTGCATTGATGTAGCGGAATAAGGCTGCACAGAAAAGGCCGTCTGAAATTTGGTTTTCAGACGGCCTTTGTTTTAGAGTAGATCTTGGATGGCTGAACGCTCTTCTTCCAATTCGGCCAGCGTAGCGGCAATACGTTTTTGGCTGAATTCGTCCGACAAATCCAAGCCTTGGACGATGCGGTAGCTGCCTTCGTCGCAAATGACAGGGAAGCCGAAAATCAAACCTTCGGGAATGCCGTAAGAACCATCTGACGGAACGCCCATTGTTATCCATTTACCGCTGCTGCCGAGCAACCAGTCGCGCAGATGGTAGATGGCGGCATTGGCGGCGGAAGCTGCGGATGATGAACCGCGTGCGGCGATAATGGCAGCACCGCGTCCGGCGATTTTCGGCATGAAGACTTCGGTGTTCCAGTCGGGTTCGGTAATCATGTCTTGGACGGACTCGCCGTTGCTGGTGGCGTAGCGGTAGTCGGCGTACATGGTCGGGCTGTGGTTGCCCCAGACGCACATTTGCTCGATGGAAGTAATCGGGCGGTTGATTTTTTCGGCAATTTGGCTGACGGCACGGTGGTGGTCGAGGCGCATCAGGGCGGTGAAGTTTTCTGGCGGGATATCAGGTGCGGACTTCATGGCGATGTAGGCGTTGGTATTGGCCGGATTGCCGACGACGAGGACTTTAACGTTGCGATGGGCAACTTTGTTCAACGCCTCGCCTTGTACTTTGAAAATTTCGCCATTGGCGTGCAACAAGTCGGCACGTTCCATGCCTTGCGTGCGCGGACGTGCACCAATCAAGAGGGCGATGTCGGCATCTTTGAAGGCGACTTCGGGGTCGTCTGTGGCGAAGATGTCAGCAAGGAGCGGGAAGGCGCAATCCTGCATTTCCATAATCACGCCGCGCAATGCCTGTTGTGCCTGCGGCAAGTCGAGCAGCTGCAGGATAACGGGTTGGTCGCGTCCGAGCATGATGCCGCCGGCGATACGGAAGAGGGTGGCGTAGGCGATTTGGCCTGCCGCGCCGGTAACGGCGATTCGGACGGGTGGCTTGAGGGACATATTTTTCCTTTTGAAGTCTTTGTTTTACTTGATTTTCGGATTATAGCAGTATTATAGGGAGAATGATGTAGAAAGGCCGTCTGAAATTTGATTTTTAGACGGCCTTGAGTGTTTAAAAAGATTATTCGCCGCTTTTCTTTTCAGCTTGTTCTTCGGCAGCTTCATAGGCTTCGACGATTTTTTGCACCAAAGGATGGCGGACGACGTCTTCGCTAGTGAAGGTGTGGAAATACAGGCCTTCTACATCGCGCAGTTTTTCGCGTGCATCTTTCAAGCCGGATTTAATGTTGCGCGGCAGGTCGATTTGGCTGATGTCGCCGGTAATGACTGCTTTGGCACCAAAGCCGATACGGGTCAGGAACATTTTCATTTGTTCGGGCGTGGTGTTTTGCGCTTCATCCAAAATGACATACGCGCCATTTAAGGTGCGGCCGCGCATATAGGCCAGCGGCGCAATTTCAATCAAACCTTTTTCCATCAGTTTGGTTACACGGTCGAAACCCATCAAATCATACAGTGCATCGTAAAGCGGTCGCAGGTAGGGATCGACTTTTTGCGCCAAATCGCCCGGCAGGAAGCCTAATTTTTCTCCGGCTTCGACTGCGGGGCGTACCAACACGATGCGTTCGATTTGGTGTTTTTCCATGGCATCGACTGCGGCGGCAACGGCAAGATAGGTTTTGCCCGTACCGGCAGGGCCTAAGCCGAACACGACATCGTGGTTGAGCAAGGCGCGGATATAGCCGTTTTGGCGCGGGGTGCGGCCGCCGATGCTGCCGCGTTTGGTGCGGAAATAGTATTGTTGGTCGTGGTGTTTTTCTTCGTGTTTTTCATCTGCGGTTTTGGCTTCAACGGCCGCTAGGCTGATGGCGTTGTCGTCTAAGTCGCTTTTTTCTGCGGCTTCGGCAAGCGACAGCAAGGCACGACAGCCGGCGTGTGCCAGTTCGCCTATGAAGGTGAAATGTTCGAAGCGGCGGCTGATTTGGATATCAAGGGCTTTGCCTAAGGCTTCGAGATTGCTGTCGAGCGCGCCGCACAGGCGTTGCAACACGGTATTGTCAATTTCTTCAAACTGCAGATGGACGGTGTGGGTCATATCGGTTTCCGTAAATAAATCTAATTTTTCCGTATTATACCCTTGTTCAGACGGCCTGCTTTATAATACGTCGCTTCTTTTTAATAAACCGTTTCAATCAAAATGAATCACACTGCTTCTCCTCAATCGGAATTTCTGCGCGGTATCAAAGAATGTTCCCCCATGCTGATCGGCTTGTTGCCGTGGGCGCTGATTTTGGGCATGCAGGGTGGGCAGAAAGGCATGAGCTGGCTGGAAATGCTGTTGATGACGGGCATGAACTTTGCCGGGGGTTCGGAATTTGCCGCAGTCAATTTGTGGGCAAATCCTTTGCCGATTCTGCTGATTGCAACGGTAACGTTTATGATTAATTCGCGCCATATTCTGATGGGTGCGGCGATTGCACCGTATATGAGGGATATGCCGCTGAAAAAGGCGATGCCCGCGCTGTTTTTTATGTGTGATGAAAGCTGGGCAATGGCGTTTGCTGAAATTCAAAAACGTAAGGCGGCAGGTTTGCCTGCATTCAATATGCCGTTTTATGCCGGCGTGTGTTTTATTTTGTATGTAACTTGGATTGGTTTTGCGGCGTTTGGCGCGGCAGTTGGCCCGATGTTCGGCGATGTCGCGGCTTGGGGCTTCGGCATGGCGTTTCCTGCGGTGTTTTTAGTGTTGCTGCGCGGGATGTGGAAGAGCTTTGCGGCTTCACGCCCTTGGTTTGTCAGTCTGATTGTGGCATGCGCAACCTATTTGACCGTGGATGGCGCATGGTATGTTCCAGCCGGAACGTTGTCGGGCTTGTTGGCGGCGTATTTGTGGGGAGAGCAAAAATGAAGGATTTGTTGTCGCTGCAATCGTTTCTGCTGTTTTTAAGCATGTTGGCTGTTACCTATTCAACCCGATTAATCGGCTTTTTTGCATTGCGCAACCGTACATTGAGCCGTCGTGCGCAAGTAGTTATGGAGGCTGCGCCGGGCTGCGTGTTGATTTCGGTGATTGCGCCTTATTTTGTGTCGGACAAACCGCATGAGCTGATTGCCATTGCTTTGACGGTATTGGCGGCCAGCCGGTTTTCGATGTTGGTGACGGTATTAATCGGCGTTGGTACTTCGGGCATACTCGGTTATTTGATGAAATAAAAAATTTTCAGACGGCCTTACTTGTTATAATGGCCGTCTGAATTTTTCGATAAAGCAAAAACATGGCAAACCAACGACTCATCTATGGCTTTCACGCCGTCAATGCCCGTTTGTGGCAAAACCCGAAATCGATTACCGAACTCTATATCCAAGAGGGCAAATCCGATGCGCGCACCCGCGATGTATTGGATAAAGCAGCCTCTGAAAACGTACGCGTGCATTTCGCCGATGCCGACCGCCTGAATGCCATCAGCAAAGGGGCGCGTCATCAGGGCGTGGTCGGATTTATCGATGCTTCCAAAAACCATGTTCATTTGGAAGATGTGTTGGAAAACCTGAGCGAACCGCCGTTTTTGCTGGTATTGGACGGCATTACCGACCCGCACAACCTCGGCGCGTGCCTGCGTACTGCCGATGCGATGGGTGTACATGCCGTGATTGCGCCCAAAGACAAAAGCGCCGGCCTAAATGCGACCGTCAGCAAAGTTGCCTGTGGCGCGGCGGAAACCGTGCCGTATATTACCGTAACCAATCTTGCCCGTACTTTGCGTGAGCTGAAAGAATACGGCATTTGGATTGTCGGCACGGACATGGGTGGCGACTCCGACCTTTACCACTGCGACTTGCCCGACAGTGTGGCTTGGGTAATGGGCAACGAAGGCGAAGGCATGCGCCGCCTGACGCGCGAACATTGCGATATGCTGGTATCGATTCCGATGTTTGGCACTGTAGAAAGTATGAACGTTTCCGTCAGCGCGGGCATGGTATTGAGCGAAACCCGCCGTCAACGGGTGTTGAAATCGGAAAAATAAAAAGTTTAATTAAAAGGCCGTCTGAATGTTCTTCAGACGGCCTTTTTCAGGTTTTATTCTTTAACCAAAGGACCTGATTTCTTTTCGCTACCGGCGGCAATGCGTACCAATTGGAGAAACTCCGATTTCAGTTCAAATGGATCATTGCCTTGGACTTGCTGCGCCATTTTTTCGATGTCGCTCCAGCCCAGTTTGCCGTTGTATTCGCCGCCGCGCAGGGCTTGCGCGTAAGAGGCTGCGGCAAGAGCGAGCAGGGTGTCTTTATTGGCTTGCTCCAGCGGTTTGCTGCCAACGGGGATTGCTTGTTCCATCAGCTTGCTGTCTTTTTCCCCAGGCAGCTTATAGCGGACTTTGACAAAGGCGTATTCGTTTTTACTGCCTTTAGCGGCAGGGGCTTTTTGATAGCGTGATTTGTTCAGCCAGCCGTTTTTGCCTGCCGGAATGATTTCATAGATGGCGGTCACGCTGTGGCCTGAGCCTATATCGCCCGCATCTACTTTGTCATTGTTGAAGTCTTCATTGCGTAGAGTGCGGTTGGTGTAGCCGACCAAGCGGTATTCTTTGACAGTGGCAGGATTGAATTCGACTTGGATTTTGACATCTTGCGCAACGGTGGCAAGCGTGGAAGTCAGTTGCTGCTGCAGAACTTTTTTCGCTTCTTTTTCGTTGTCGATATAGCTGTAATTGCCGTCGCCTGCATCGGCAATTTGTTCCATCATGTCTTCGTTGTAATTGTCCGTACCGAAGCCTAGCGTGCTGAGTGAAACGCCGGTTTTACGTTTTTCGGCAACCATGGATTTGAGCGTCTCGGTATCAGATACACCAACATTAAAGTCGCCATCGGTCGCCAAAAGGATACGGTTGATGCCGTTGGGTACGAAGGCTTTTTGCGCTTGCTCATAAGCCATTTGCAGTGCGGATTCGCCGTCTGTTGCGCCGCCTGCTCGCAGCTTGTCGATGGCGTTCAGGATGGTTTCTTTATTTGCACCTGATGTGGGCGGGAGTACCAGATCTTCACCTGACGCATAGGTAATCAAGGTCACTTTGTCTTGCGGGCGCAGTTGTCGGGTTAGGATGCGCAGGGTTTCTTGAACCAGCGGAAGTTTGTTTTCTGCATTCATACTGCCGGATACGTCCACAAGGAAAACGAGGTTGGCAGGCAGCAGGTCTTTCTTTGCCGTGTCTTGTGCTTGGATACCGATTTTGATCAGCTTGGCTTCCGGTTGCCATGGAGAATCAATGGTTTCAGTATGAACGGCAAATGGACGGCTGTCAGTAGGCAGCGGATAGTTATAAGGGAAGTAATTGACGATTTCCTCAATCCGTACAGCATCTTTAGGCGGCTGTTTGCCGCTGTTCAGAAATCGGCGGACGTTGGCGTAGCTGCCGGTATCGACATCGATGCTGAATGTGGAAACAGGCTCTTGGGCAACGGATTTAACCGGTTGGTCAGGTTGTTCTTGGTAGCGTTCAGTGTTTTCTGTAAGAGACAGATTTTCTTCAGCAACGGCAGCAGCAGGCAATGCTGAGTCCGGTGCGCCCTGAAGATTTTCGGTTGATGAGTCTGATCGGTCGAGAGGACCGGAACACGCAGTCAAAGCCGCTAAAGTGAGTATGGAAACGGTTTTCAGGAAGAAACGGGGCATGATTTAAGCTCCTGGGAAATATCACATGCTGATTGTTAAAAGTGTTGTTGGCAGTGTATTGGAGATTCAACGCTGACGCTGAGTCACTTTTTTTGAATTTTAATATGTGAATAGTGGGTTAAGTTTAAATCAGGACAAGGCGGAGCAATGCAGTACTGGTCTAAACTTAACCCACTATGTTTATGACTTAGGCAAGATTTTGTCGGGCTGAGACGATTTTGTAAAGGTCTCAGCCCCGATTTATCTTACATTAACTTTTCTTCCGGCGACGTTCGCCCGGCAGCAGCATATCTGCCCATTTGATGATGTTGGCAACTTCTGCCGGATTGAGTTCGTAGAACTGGCCGCGTTTGAGGCGGTTTGGCAGACCGATGGGGCCGAAGCCTACGCGGACGAGGCGGCTGACGGTCAGGCCTTGGCTTTCAAAGATACGGCGTACTTCGCGGTTGCGGCCTTCTTTGATGACGACGTTGTACCATTTGTTTGCGCCTTCGCCGCCTTGTTCGTAGATGCGTTCGACTTTTGCCAAACCGTCTTCGAGCATGACGCCTTCTTCGGTCAGAATGCGCATTTGTTCGGTGGTCAGTTCGCCCAATACGCGTACGGCGTATTCGCGTTCGACTTCAAAGCTGGGGTGGGCAAAGCGTTGAACAAGTTCTCCTGAGGTGGTAAGGATCAAAAGGCCGCTGGTATTGATGTCCAAACGGCCGATAGCCACCCAGCGGCTGCTGGCTGCTTGCGGCAGGCGGTCGAAAATGCTGACGCGGCCTTGCGGGTCGTCGCGGGAAACGATTTCGCCTTCTTGTTTGTAGTAGAGGATGATGCGTGGCAGGCGGTCAGCCCATTTGAGTTTGATGATGCTGCCTTTGACGGTAACATGATCGTCGGGCGTAACTTTTTCGCCTAGTTGCGCTACTCGGCCGTTGACCGTTACCCAGCCGTTGCTGATCCATTCTTCCATTTCGCGACGTGAGCCGACGCCGGAGGCGGCCAGGACTTTTTGCAGGCGCTCGGGTTCAAAGCGGGAAAGGTCGCTGCGGCGTTCTTTCAAATCGCGGGCGTGCTCCATGATTTTTTGGTTGGGGTTGCGGACAACCAGTTTTTTGGCTTTGGCGGCACGTTGTTTTGGGGCGGTATTTTGAGCTTTAGGGCCGTCTGAAACTTTTTGGCCGTAAGGTTTGCCTGATGTTTTGCGTTCGTCGTCTGGACGTTTTTTATTGACAAAGGATTTGGCCGGTTTGGAAGGTTTTTTGGCGGTAGACGATACGCCGTCGCGCCATTGGCGTTTGCTGGAAGGCTGTTTGGACATGATTTTTCCTAACTCGCTTGAAAAGCGGTTCTTCTGCGGCGGTTGCGGCAGGGGTTGGATTGGGGGAAAAGGCCGTCTGAAAATCAGATTCAGACGGCCTGCCGATGAAAGACTGTATTGTAACTCAACCAGTAAATTTTTGTTTGAAAATCCGAAAATTATGGTGAAAGGCGTTCGCGTATCCAGTTGCCGTCAACTAGGCGGTATTGGATGCGGTCGTGCAGGCGGCTGGGGCGGCCTTGCCAGAATTCGATGCGGTCGGGGATGACGAGGTATCCGCCCCAATGCGGCGGACGGGGGACATGTAAGGGATGTTTGACGCCGACAGCTGCGGCTTTGGCCACCAAAACGGCTTTGCTGGAAATCACTTCGCTTTGATCGCTTGCCCATGCGCCGATACGGCTGGTATACGGGCGGCTTTCAAAATATTCGTCCGAAGCGGCGGCGTCGAGTTTTTCAATGCGTCCTTCAACGCGCACTTGGCGTTCGAGTTCCGGCCAGAAAAAAGTCATGGCGGCAAAGGGGTGTGCCGTATAGGAGCGGCCTTTGCGGCTGTGGTAATTGGTAAAGAAAACAAAGCCTTTGGGGTTGACTTCTTTCAGCAGCACCATGCGGCTGTTTGGCCTGCCGTCTTCGCCCACGGCGGCAACGTTGACCGCAGTCGGTTCGTTGACTTCGGCGTGAATGGCTTCGTTCAGCCATTGCTCGAATTGGACAATCGGGTCGGCGTGGCATTCGGCTTCCGATAGCTCGCGTTTGCTGTAATCTTCGCGGATATTGTGCAGATCCATGATTTTTCTCCTTAGGTTTGACTGAATCATACCCCGTTTTTTCAGACGGCCTCAAGGGCATTTGTGTATAATCATAGCCCTTTCCAATATAGAACAATACGGAGTCCTGTCATGCAAACCGAAGTCGAACTGAAAATCTTAAATCCGAAAATGGCCGATTCCCTGCCTGCTTATGCAACGCCCGGTTCTGCCGGTTTGGACTTGCGTGCCTGCCTGGATGAAGCTGTTGTATTGCAGCCGGGCGATGTGTATCTTGTGCCGACCGGTTTGGCGGTGCATTTGGCCAACCCTGCGTATGCAGCCGTTTTGTTACCGCGTTCCGGTTTGGGCCATAAGCACGGTATTGTTTTGGGCAATTTGGTCGGTTTGATTGACTCGGATTATCAAGGCGAATTGAAGGTTTCTCTGTGGAACCGTGGTAAAGAAGCGTTTACCATCGAGCCGATGGAGCGCATCGCGCAAATGGTGATTGTGCCGGTTGTCCAAGCCGCGTTTAAAGTCGTGGACGAGTTTGCCGCCAGCGAGCGCGGTGAAGGCGGATTCGGCAGCACCGGCAAAGCCTGATTCTTTAAAAGGCCGTCTGTAACAGGAAAAATTGAAATATTTGATTTCGGTTTGCCACGGTTCAGACGGCCTTTTTGTTGTGCCAACCTTTGCATAATTACACACAAGATTGCATTTTTATATCTTGCCTGCATGGCCGACGCACCCAATAATACAGGCCGTCTGAAACCTTTACGGAGCGTTGTTATGTCCCGTCCTTCACTTTTTCTGCCTTTGTTTTTGATTATCTTTGGCGCGATTTGGTTTTTACGTGCTACGGATATTTTGCCTGCGACATCGACCATGATTGCCGGCGCATTAATTATTTTGGGCTTTGCCGTGTTGATTATGGACGGCATCAACAAACAGTCCATTGTTTCCGGCCCGATGCTGGTTTATATCGGTACAGCCATTTATCTGCACATGAGCTACTGGATTTACCTCTCGCCTCTGCTGGCCATCGGCATGGTCGTGTTGGGTTGCCTGCTGTTGCTCTCACGCAGCGATATGATTCCTGAGAAACATACAAAATAGAAAGATGAGAGATTTGGGTTTTGCCCTATAAAGGCCGTCTGAACAATGGTATAATCCGCCGTTTCAGACGGCCTTTTTTATTGTGGTTTAAATTTGAAATTTACCCTCTCGGCCGCACCGTTTTCTTACATTTTGCAAAGTTTCCGCCATGACCCAAGACAAAATCCTTATTCTCGACTTCGGCTCGCAAGTTACCCAGCTGATCGCCCGCCGCGTGCGCGAATCCCACGTTTACTGCGAACTGCATTCTTTCGATATGCCTTTGGAAGAAATCAAAGCCTTCAATCCGAAAGGCATCATCCTCTCCGGCGGCCCTAATTCCGTTTACGAATCCGATTATCAAGCCGATACCGGCATTTTTGATTTGGGCATTCCGGTTTTGGGCATTTGCTACGGAATGCAATTTATGGCGCACCACTTGGGCGGCGAAGTTAGCCCGGGCAACCAACGTGAATTCGGTTATGCGCAAGTTAAAACCATCGACAGCGAGCTGACACGCGGCATTCAAGATGATGCACCAAACACGCTCGACGTATGGATGAGCCATGGCGATAAAGTTTCCAAACTGCCTACCGGCTTCTCTGTCATCGGCGACACCCCGTCTTGCCCAATTGCCATGATGGAAAACGCTGAGAAACAATTCTACGGCATCCAATTCCACCCTGAAGTGACCCACACCAAACAAGGCCGCGCGTTGTTAAACCGCTTTGTCTTGGATATTTGCGGCGCACAACCAAGCTGGACCATGCCGAACTACATCGAAGAAGCCGTTGCCAAAATCCGTGAACAAGTCGGCAGCGACGAAGTGATTTTAGGTTTGTCCGGCGGCGTGGACTCTTCCGTAGCGGCCGCGTTGATTCATCGTGCCATCGGCGACCAACTGACCTGCGTGTTTGTTGACCACGGTCTGTTGCGTTTGAACGAAGGCAAAATGGTAATGGACATGTTTGCCCGCAACTTGGGCGTACGCGTGATTCACGTTGATGCCGAAGAGCAGTTTTTAGCGAAACTTGCCGGCGTGACCGACCCAGAGAAAAAACGTAAAATCATCGGTGCGGAATTTATCGAAGTATTTGATGCAGAAGAGAAAAAACTTACCAACGCCAAATGGTTGGCGCAAGGTACGATTTACCCTGACGTAATTGAATCCGCAGGCGCGAAAACCAAAAAAGCCCACGCCATCAAATCCCACCACAACGTCGGCGGCCTGCCTGAAAACATGAAGCTCAAATTGCTTGAACCATTGCGCGACTTGTTCAAGGACGAAGTGCGCGAATTGGGTGTGGCTTTGGGCCTGCCTCGTGAAATGGTGTACCGTCATCCGTTCCCCGGTCCCGGTTTGGGCGTGCGTATCTTGGGCGAAGTGAAAAAAGAATACGCCGACTTGCTCCGTCAGGCAGACGACATTTTCATCCAAGAATTGCGCAACACCACCGACGAAAACGGCACATCTTGGTACGACCTGACCAGCCAAGCCTTTGCCGTATTCCTGCCTGTGAAATCCGTCGGCGTAATGGGCGACGGACGTACTTACGATTACGTCGTAGCCTTGCGTGCTGTGATTACCAGCGACTTTATGACTGCGCACTGGGCAGAGCTGCCATACTCGCTGCTTGGCCGCGTTTCCAACCGCATCATTAACGAAGTCAAAGGCATCAACCGCGTGGTTTATGATGTCAGCGGTAAACCGCCTGCCACAATTGAGTGGGAATAATCCCTAAATAATAAAGGCCGTCTGAACAGATATTGTTCAGACGGCCTTTATTATTTAGGGACTAAGCCCAATTAAAATTGATTTTTCAATTCACGCAAAGCGGCGAAGACTTCGAGTTCGCTGTTTAATTTTCGTCCGCTCAATTCTTCGGCGCGCGCTTGAACTTGGGGCAGGTGTACGCGGAAAAACGGATTGACTTTGCGTTCGTGCGCCAGGCTGACAGGCAGTGTCGGCGTGTGTTCGGCTGCGGCCAAGGCCGTCTGAATGTCGGCGTTGTCCGGCTCGATATGCAGGGCAAAGCGCAGATTGGAGGCGGTGTATTCGTGCGCCGGATAAAACAGCGTTTCTTCGGGCAGCTGGTTGAATCGGTGGAAGCTGTCGTAAAGCTGCTCGATTGTGCCGGTAAATACGCGGCCGCAACCGGCTGAGAATAAGGTATCGCCGCAGAAAACGTGCAGGCCGTCTGAATTTTCCAGCAAATAGCTGATGTGGCGGTCGGTATGACCGGGGGTTGCCCAAACGGTAACCAAGCCTTCGCCAAACGGGAACTGCGTACCTGCGGTGACGGTATGCGTCGCCACGTCGATGTCGCTTTCGCCATAGATTGGGGATTCTAAAAAGCCGTGGAACAGGCTTTTTGCGCCGCCGGTATGGTCGGGGTGCGGATGGGTAATCCATGTTTGCGCCAGCATTAGGCGGTTGTGGACGAGGAATTTCAAAACGGGCGTGGCATCGGACGGATCGACGCAGGCGGCATGGTTGCCTTCTTGAATCATCCAGATGTAGTTGTCGTTTAGGGCTTGGATTGGCGTGATTTTCATATGCTTTCTTCTGGTTAGGGGTTTCAGACGGCCTCTAAATAATCTTTGATATTCGGGCTTTGGCCGAACACGGCTTCATGGGCTTGATGGATGCACAGTCGGTTGAACAGCAATCTTTGGGTTTGGTCGCCGTCGATAATCCGCACTTGACCTTGCAGTTTGGGCGCGTCGTGATGAAAGGTATTCTTAAACGCGTGCCAACGGTCGGTTTGCAGATGGACGATGGCAAACATATCGTGCGAAATATTAACGCCGACGCTGAATAGCTTGGCCGAGGCTTGCAGGCAGAAACTGCTGTCGCCAAACAGGCACAGCCCTGTGTTTTCCGGATAGCGGAACAATTCGATTTTCACGGCTTCGGGTTCGGCAAAGATGTTGCAAAAAAGCCGTTCAAACAACGACGGCTGCGCCACGCCTTCGCTCAACATACCGTAAAGCCCGCCCAGCCAATCGACATAGCCGAGAAAGGTGAAACGGTAGTCCTGCATAATGGCTTCGATGCGCTTGGGGTCGCGTTTGCTGATCAAGCGGACAAATTCAAAACCGACTTCCGGCAGCCGCGCCCGAAGTGTTTGATGCAGGCGGTGGGCAAACAGGTTTTTATGGTTGTGCGGATTGCGCAGAATGCCGAGGAATTTCAGCCTCAATATCCGCCACAAGGCATCCGGTACTTTGACGGTATCGGCATTTGCCGTAGGTGTTTTCAGACAGCCTGCAGGTAAGGTACGCAGATGACTGCAGGCTTCTTCGTAGCCGCTTTCATGACGGTTGAACCAGCTTTCCAGATTGTATTGGTTGGCGGAGTCTTCGACAAAGGTCAGTGTATAGAGGTTTTTCGCCGCCAAGTTGCCGATGATGTTGACGCTTATCGCTTCGGTGCGGTTTTGTTCTTTGCGGCGGGCTTTTTCGCCAGTATGGAACATAGACAAGGGCAAGCGATAAACGTTTTGGTTTTGCGGGCTGACCTGTGGATTATGCGAATGCTGCCGCTGCTCGGTTTGGGCGATGAAGTGGTGTTCCTTCGTCGGATTTGCGGTCAACAGGGCGTAAGGCTTTTCTCCGCATTCGGAAAATTCGCAATCGCTGAGGATAAAGGCTTGTCGAGTCATAATGTCGGGAAAGGCCGTCTGAATATGTCGATTATAGCTGATGGGGAGCTAAGGGGGATTATGATTATACGGAATGATGCTTCTGCTTGCAGAACACGCTAATGGAATGCCGATAATGGGAATCCAAAAAAACACTTCGCCACCGTCATTCCCGCCTACGCGGGAATGACGGTGGTCGGTTTGGTCTTTATATGCAAAAGGACGCAAAAAGGTCGTCTGAAAACAGGTATAGAGTGGTTCGCTAAATCGTTTTCAGACGACCTTAAATCAACAGACTGTTCAACCCATCTATTCTTCTTTTTGGAAGACATGGTTGCGGTGATACTCGAAATATTTTTCGCTTTCCGGTCGAATTTTTAATTTCATATCGCGAGAAATTCCAAGCCGCTTTTGATTTTCTGAATCGATTGTCGGGCTGATTTTTATCGTACCGTCGGTATCAAACGTAATCAGTCCATTATCGAATAATCTGTCGATATTGGGTGCGAGCATCAGACCATTGAAGCGACATAAACGCTCGTTATCATCGCACACGCTCCAAGGTTTAATATGGCTGGCAATGAGTAAAGGCTCGATATCTAGACCGGTCAGCGGGCAGCTTGGATACAGTTTGAGTAGTTTTTGTCGGAAACTGCCTTGCCCTTGAC
This sequence comes from Neisseria subflava, assembly GCF_003044645.1. Classification (GTDB taxonomy): domain Bacteria; phylum Pseudomonadota; class Gammaproteobacteria; order Burkholderiales; family Neisseriaceae; genus Neisseria; species Neisseria subflava_B. The sequence goes on along the minus strand of NZ_POXL01000006.1, from coordinate 144,665 downwards.
GGGCTTTTATCAAAGTCTCAATTTCGGTTCGTTTTGCTGAATTGGTCTCAGATACTAAACATTCTTCGAGTTCGTCTATATCAGATTTTAAGGACAGGGCAGAAGCCGCCTGAAGATTTTTTATTTCTGCGTACCATGCCACTAATAATCCTCTTTTCTTACAGGTTCTGCATGGAGTTAGTTCTTTGTTGTATGTGTTCAAGCTCCATCGTTCAAGTTCTTCGATTGAGTTTGAGCAAACTTTGAAATATTTTTTAGTTGTGCGCCCCGGCCTTTTATTTAGTTGGCCACAATTAGCAAAATGTATTTTGGGATAATCTTTATAAATCTTAGAAGGGTCTTTAGTTTGATCTATATTTAATACAAATCCATTTGAGTTTTCTTCAATCCATTTAATATATTCATCATCATTCGGCTTGTTTTTAAAAATTACTTTGTCAGACATAAGCTTCTCCAAATCTTTCTATAAATTCAATTAAGTTTTTTTGTATATAGGTTCGGGATAAAAAATCTAGGCCGTCTGAAACAGGTTGGAGCGAAGTCCGATGTGCCTATTTCAGACGACCTTTTCTTTAAAGCCGAATCAAATCAGCCTGCCGGTTAACCCAAAGCTTTTCTTGCGCCGGCAAAGAGGCGGTACCAGCCGGACAATTCCGTCCAGTCTTCCGGTTTCCAGCTCATTTGTGCGGCGCGGTACACGCGTTCCGGATGCGGCATCATGATGGTAACGCGGCCGTCGGCGTTGGTCACACCAGCAATACCTTGAGGCGAGCCGTTAGGGTTGAGCGGATAAGTTTGGGTCACTTGGTTTTGACCGTCTACATATTGCAGCGCAATGCCCAAATCGGCAGAAATATTGCCGCCGTGAAGCGCGAAGTCGGCGCGGCCTTCGCCGTGGCTGACGACGACGGGCAGGCTGGAGCCTTGCATTTCGTTCAGAATCAGCGACGCGGATTTCGGTACATGAACCATGCTCAGGCGCGCTTCAAACTGTTCGCTCAAATTGCGTTTGAATTTCGGCCAGCCTGCCGTGCCGGGGATGATTTCGGCGAGGTTGCTGACCATTTGACAGCCGTTGCACACGCCCAATGTCAGCGTGTTCGGATCGGCAAAGAAGGCGGCAAATTGGTCGCGCAGAGCAGGGTGGAACAGAATCGATTTCGCCCAGCCTTCGCCTGCACCGAGTACGTCGCCGTAGCTGAAGCCGCCACACGCCGCCAGCATTTTGAAGTCGGCAAGGTGGACGCGGCCTGCCATCAGGTCGGACATATGCACGTCGTAGGCATCAAATCCGGCGCGGGTAAAGGCGGCGGCCATTTCGATTTGTCCGTTTACGCCCTGTTCGCGCAAGATGGCGATTTTGGGTTTTGCACCGCTGTTGATAAACGGCGCGGCGATGTCTTCGTTTACATCAAACTTCACGTCGGCAAACAATGCGCTGCGTTCGTTGTCGTCAATCAGGGCAAACTCGTTGTCTGCGCAGGCAGGGTTGTCGCGCAGGCGTTGGATGGCGTGGCTGGTTTCCTGCCATGCGCGTTGCAGGTCGGCGCGGTTTTGTCCCAATACGATGCCTGTCTGATTGCGGATAACGATTCTTTCGTCAGAACCAATGGTGGCAACGGTATGCAGTGCCAAATCAGCTTCTTTAAACAAGGCTTCTACGGCTGCTACATCTTGTTTGGCAATTTGAATCACTGCGCCCAGCTCTTCATTGAACAATGCGCGGATGCTGGCTTCGTTGACATCGGCTTGGTTGGCAACCAGCGAGGTCAAATCCACATTCAAGCCACACCGTGCAGCAAACGCCATTTCTACCAATGTGGCAAACAAGCCGCCGTCGCTGCGGTCATGGTATGCCAAGAGTTTGTCTTCGGCGACAAGCTGTTGAATCACGTTGTAGAAGCCTTTCAGACGACCTGTATCGTCCAAATCGGGTGCTTCGCCGCTCATATTGTTATAGACCTGACCGAACGCCGAGCCGCCCATACGCGCTTTGCCGAAGCCCAAATCGATAAACAGCAATACGCTGTCTTCAACGTTTTTCAATTCGGGCGTAACGGTTTTGCGCACATCTTTCACAGGCGCGAACGCGGAGATAATCAGGCTCAACGGCGAAACGACGGATTTTTTCTCTTCGCCGTCCTGCCAAACGGTTTTCATCGACAGGCTGTCTTTGCCCACGGGAATGCTCAAATCCAATGCCTGACAGGCTTTAGAAACGGCTTCGACGGTGCGGTAGAGTTTTTCGTCTTCGCCTTCGTTGCCGCACGCCGCCATCCAGTTGGCGGAAAGTTTGATGTTGCCGATGTCGCCGATGTTGACCGCCGCGATGTTGGTGATGGCTTCGCCGACGCACATTCTGCCCGAAGCAGGCGCGTCAAACAGGGCGACAGTCGGTTTTTCTCCCATAGACATCGCTTCGCCACGATAGGTATTGAAGCCCATCATGGTAACGGCGCAGTCGGCTACGGGGGTTTGGTATTTGCCGACCATTTGGTCGCGGTGGGTCATGCCGCCGACACTGCGGTCGCCGATGGTAATCAGGAAGTTTTTAGCCGCTACGGTAGGCAGGCGCAGAACGCGGTAGGCGGCTTCGGTAATGTCGATATCGCCAGCGTTAAACGGTTTTTCAGACGGCGTAACCGTTTTGTCGGTGCGCGTGGTTTTGGGCGGTTTGCCGAGCAAGACGTTCAGCGGCAAATCGACGGGATTGTTGGAGAACAAGTCGTCGCGTACTTTCAAATGACCATCGTCAGTCGCCGTACCAACCACGGCAAACGGGCAGCGTTCGCGTTCGCAGATGGCGCGGAAGGTCTCCAAATCTTTTTCCAAAATGGACAACACATAACGTTCTTGCGATTCGTTACACCAAATTTGCAGGGGGTTGAGGCCGTGTTCTTCCAGCGGTACTTCGCGCAGCTTGAATACCGCGCCACGTCCGGCATCATTGACGAGTTCGGGGAAGGCGTTGGACAGGCCGCCCGCGCCGACGTCGTGGATGGAGATAATCGGGTTTTTGTCGCCAAGCTGCCAGCAACGGTCGATGACTTCTTGCGCGCGGCGCTCGATTTCGGGGTTGCCGCGTTGTACGGAGTTGAAGTCCAAAGATGCGTCGTTTGTGCCGGTGTTCATGGAAGAAGCCGCGCCACCGCCCAAGCCGATGAGCATGCCCGGGCCGCCCAGTTGGATCAGCAATGCGCCTTCGGGGATTTCGTCTTTGTGTGTTTGTTGTGCCTGAATGCTGCCTAAGCCGCCGGCAATCATAATCGGTTTGTGGTAGCCTCGGACCTGACCATCAAATTTTTCTTCAAAGGTACGGAAGTAGCCCAAGAGGTTCGGACGGCCGAATTCGTTGTTGAACGCTGCGCCGCCGATCGGGCCTTCAATCATGATGTCTAGAGGAGAAGCAATATGGCCGGGTTTGCCGTAGGCTTGTTCCCAAGGCTGCTCCAAGCCCGGAATATTCAGGTTGGAGACGGTAAAGCCGGTCAAGCCTGCTTTCGGACGTGAGCCTTTACCTGTCGCGCCTTCATCGCGGATTTCACCGCCCGCACCCGTTGCCGCACCCGCAAACGGCGCGATGGCGGTCGGGTGGTTGTGCGTTTCCACTTTCATGATGATATGGGTGTCTTCTTCGTGGAAACGGTAGCCTTGGTTTTCCGCCGCATTCGGATAGAAACGCTCGATTTTCGCGCCTTCAATCACGGACGAGTTGTCTTTATAGGCAACGACTGTGCCTTCGGGATGCGCGTTGTGCGTATCGCGTATCATGCCGAAAAGGGATTTCGGTTGTTTTTCGCCGTTGAGGATGAAATCGGCGTTGAAGATTTTGTGGCGGCAGTGTTCGCTGTTTGCCTGTGCGAACATCATCAATTCAACATCGGACGGATTGCGGTTTAAAGCCTGATAGTTTTCAACCAGATAATCGATTTCGTCGGCTGAAAGCGCCAAGCCCATTTCGGTATTGGCTTTGACCAATGCCTCTTTACCGCCGCCCAATACATCTACGCTGGAGAAGGTTTCCGATTGGATATGGTGGAACAGTTGCGCCGCAGCATCAATGTCGGTCAATACGCTTTCGGTCATGCGGTCGTGCAACAGGGCTGCCCATTGTTGTTTTTGCCCGTCGGTAAGCGCACCTTCCAACCACACGGCCATGCCGCGTTCAATACGCTCAATGCCTTCCAAACCGCAGTTTTCGGCGATATTGGTTGCTTTGGAAGCCCAAGGCGAAATGGTACCCAAACGGGGCGTTACCAAAAATAAATGCAAGCCCTCGCGCGCTTTGGGCGTTTGTTCAACGCTTTGCGCTGCCAGTAAGGCTTGCAGTTTTTCGACTGTCGCGGCATCAAGTGTTTTTTCGCTACCGACAAAATACCAAAATTCGCTGCTTAATTTGACTTCGGGCAGGCCGAGGGCGGCTGCTTTTTGGAAGAGTTTTTCAACACGGAAATCGGAAAGGGCGGTTACACCGCGCAAGGGCAGAACAACAGACATGGATTCAGCTCACAAAATGCAGTTGGGGAATCCATTATTATACCTGAAAAATGCAATTTTGCTTGTGAATTTATACTTCAAGTGTTGACAATTTTTGCTTGTAAATTGAATGGGGATGAGGCGATCGTGTCATCTGCTTTTTTTATTTTGTACCTGATTATTCAATTATTTTTGTTTATTTTTGAAGAATCGGGAGGAATGGGAATAGATGGGCATAAAGGTATAAAGTAAAAATTATTTAATTGTTGTCTTTGACATTTTGCTGACAATAAGGCCGTCTGAAACCTTACTTTCAGACGACCTTGCTTTATCCTTTTCTTTTGTTTCCCAACATGTCCAGCAATCCTGCTAGATTGCTTTTTCCTTCTTCCTTACTCACAATCGGCTCGCCGCCTTTGCGGCCTAGGATTTTGATGTCTTCCTGCGGCATTTCATCTATGAAACGGCTCGGCTCGGGGAATTGCCATGTGCCTTGCTTTTTACGTTTGAGGCAGTGGGTCAGTATAAGCTGGCGTTTGGCGCGGGTGATGCCGACGTACATCAGGCGGCGTTCTTCTTCGACATTGTCTTCTTCGATGCTGTCGTTGTGTGGCAAGATGCCTTCTTCGCAACCGACAATGAAAACGTAGGGGTATTCCAAACCTTTGGAAGCGTGCAGGGTGGAAAGTTTGACGGCATCGATTTCTTCTTCGCTTTTACCCTCCAAAAGCGTCATCAGGGCGATGGTTTGGGCAAGCTCGATGATGTTTTTGCCGTCCTGCTCGCCTTTGCGTTCCAGCCAGCCGGTCAGGTCGGTAACGTTGCGCCATTTGATTTCGCCTGCTTTGCCTTCTTCGTTGGCCAACAGGTGGTTTTCGTAGTCGATTTCTTTCAGCAGGTTATGAATAAGCTCGCCTGCTTCGCTGGTTTCGGCTTTGGCGCGGTAGCTTTCAATCATATCCATGAAGGCTTGCAGGTGTTGGTGGTTGGTATGGTTCAATAGGGCAAGCGCTTCTTCGGTTTGCGCGGCTTCATATAGGCTGCATTCGTGTTCGTGCGCGTAGGTGTTGAGCTTGCCCAGTGTGACGTCGCCGATGCCGCGTTTGGGCGTGGTGACGGCGCGCAGGAAGGCGGGATCGTCGTTGGGATTGGCAAGCAGGCGCAAATAGGACAACACGTCTTTGATTTCGGCTTTGTCGAAAAAGCTTTGTCCGCCGGAGAGTTGGTAGGGAACGCGTGCGCTGCGCAAGGCTTCTTCAAAAATCCGTGCCTGATGGTTGCCGCGGTATAACACGGCGAAATCGGCGTATTGGGTTTTGTCGCCGCCGACCAGCTTTTGCTTGACGATTTGGCTGACAACCCAGTCGGCTTCGTGCTGCTCGCTTTGGCAGGCAACGACTTTGACGATTTCGCCTTCGCCGAACTGCGACCAAAGTTTTTTGGTAAAGAGTTTGGGGTTGTTTTCAATAACTTTGTTGGCGATTTTGAGAATGCGTGCGGTGGAGCGGTAGTTTTGCTCCAGTTTGATGACTTTCATCTGCGGATAGTCTTCCTGCATTTTGCGCAGGTTTTCCATGTTTGCGCCGCGCCATGCGTAGATGGACTGGTCGTCGTCGCCGACGGCGGTAAACATGCCTTCCGTGCCGGTCAGAAGCTTCATCAGCGTAAATTGGCAGGTGTTGGTGTCTTGACATTCGTCAACCAGCAGATAACGCAGCCGCCGCTGCCATTTGTTGCGCACTTCGCTGTTTTGCTGCAACAGCACGGCGGGCAGGCGGATTAAGTCGTCGAAGTCCACCGCCTGATAGCTTTGCAGGGTTTCCTGATAGCTGGCATAGACACGCGCTGTTTGCTGTTCCCACACATTGGAGGCCGTCTGAACGGCAACTTCAGGCGTTTTTAAATCGTTTTTCCACAGGGAAATCTGGTGCTGCGCTTTGAATATGGCTTCTTTGCCCGTGCCGCCCAAAAGTTCGCCGATGATTTTCGCGCTGTCGGTGGAATCGAGGATGGAGAAGTTTTTTTTGTAACCGATATGGTTCGCCTCTTCGCGCAGAATCTTCATGCCCAAAGAGTGGAAGGTACAAATTGTCAGCCCGCGCATTTGCGATTTGGGCAGCATTTTGGCAACGCGTTCCTGCATTTCCGTAGCGGCTTTGTTGGTAAAGGTAATCGCGGCGACGGTATGCGGCAGATAGCCGACGTTGACAATCAAATGCTTTATTTTTTGCGTAATCACGCCGGTTTTACCGCTGCCTGCACCGGCAAGGACGAGCAGGGGGCCGCCAAGATATTGGACTGCGGCTTGCTGTTGGGGGTTGAGTTTCATTGAAGAGGGAAGACGGGTAATGTGGGGAACAATTATACAACAAGGCCGTCTGAAATTTTCAGACGGCCTTGGGCGTTTTTAGCGTAAACCTTATGCCAGATATTTCAATTTGCCTTTGAAGTCTTCCAGTTTTTCGTAGCCTTTTTGCGCCATGATGGCTTTTAATTCAAGGGAAACCCGTTCAAAAATACCTACGCCTTGCTGGTGTAGCGCCGTGCCGATCTGCACCATGCTTGCGCCGCACAAGATATGTTCAAACGCATCCCGGCCGCTGTAAACGCCGCCCGTTCCAATGATTTGGATAGACGGATCCAGTCTTTGATAGAACGCGTGGACATTGGCAAGCGCAGTTGGTTTGATGTATTGGCCGCCTATGCCGCCGAAGCCGTTTTTCGGGCGGATAACAACGGATTCGTCTTCGATATACATGCCGTTGCCGATAGAGTTGACACAGTTGACGAATTTTAAGGGATGGCGGTTGAACACTTCTGCCGCTTGATCGAAATGGACGATATCGAAATATGGCGGTAATTTGATGCCTAAAGGTTTATCGAAGTAGCTGAAGGCTTCGCTCAAAATCCGCTCGGTGGTTTCAAAATCATAGGCGATTTGCGGCTTGCCGGGGACGTTTGGGCAGGAAAGATTGAGTTCGGTAATGCCGTTGAATCCACTGTTTTGCACCTTTTCCAGCAGGATATGTGTTTCGCCGGGCGACAGACCGACCAGTGATAGGAAAAATGTCCGTTCCGGCTGAGACTCTTGAAGGGTAAGCAGGTAATCCAGATAGTAATCAATGCCTTGATTCGGCAAACCCATCGAATTGATGCTGCCGAGAGGCACGTCCCGATAACGCGGTTCGGGGTTGCCTTGACGAGGGGTAAGCGTAGCAGTTTTGGTAATGAAAGTGCCTGCCGAAGACTGTCTGACCGCTTCCAATTCCTCAACAGTCATGCACGACACACCAGCCGCATTCATCAGGCAGTTGTCAAAAGAAAAACCGGCGATTTGTGTTTTCAACGATACCATCTCCTGCTCCTTTTCTTCGTAAAATCAAATTGTTTGCCAAGCGTAGCACGAAGAGGCGGCACGATTTTTAACAAACATCAAATGACAGGGAATGTAGGCGGATGTTGTTTTCAATATTGAAAAAAGGCCGTCTGAAAAACTCAAACGGTCTTTCAGACGGCCTTCGCTAAGCTGTCGGCGGATTTGGCTATTGGGTTTTAAAAATCAGGCTAACCAATCGCTCAAAGCCGCTTCAAAACGTTTCAAGCCTTCGGCCATATCTTCATCGTTCAGCAGCAGGCTGGGGGCGAAGCGCACCACATTGGCGCCGGCAACCAGTACCATCAGGCCGTGTTTCAAAGCAGCGGCGGTAATTTCCGATGCCTTGCCTGCGTATTTGTCTGCCAACACGCAGCCGAGCAGCAGGCCCATGCCGCGGACTTCTTTAAATACGCCGGTTTTTACGCCTATTTCACGCAAGGCCGTCTGAAGTTTTTGGCCTTGTTGCTCAACGTGTGCCAATGTTTCGGGCGCATTGATGATGTCAAACGCACGGCTGCCGACCGCACACGCCATCGGATTGCCGCCAAAGGTCGAGCCATGCGTTCCGGGGCCGAAGGTTGGGGCGATTTTATCGGTGGTCAGTATCGCGCCAATCGGGAAACCGCAACCCAAGGCTTTGGCAGAGCTGAGAATATCGGGTGTCACGCCGTAATGCTCGTAGGCAAACAGTTTGCCTGTATGGCCCATGCCGGTTTGCACTTCGTCCAAAATCAGCAAGGCGCCGTGTTTGTCGCACAAACGGCGCGCGGCTTGCAGATATTCTTGAGTGGCAGGCAGGATGCCGCTTTCGCCTTGAATCGGCTCGATAATCACGGCGCAGGTTTTGTCGCCGACGGCGGCTTCCAATGCGGCAATATCATTAAATGGAACATGGGTAATATCTGACGGCAGCGGCGCGTAGTCTTTGCTGTATTTGGGCTGGCCGCCGACGGATACGGTAAACAGGGTGCGGCCGTGGAAGCTGTTGAGGCAGGAGATGATTTCGGTTTTGTGTTCGCCAAAATGATCGCGGCCGTATTTGCGCGCCAGTTTCAGCGCGGCTTCATTGGCTTCCGCGCCGGAATTGCAGAAAAACACTTTATCGGCAAAGGTGTTTTCGACCAGTTTTTTGGCTAATTCTTGTGCCGGTTGGGTGGTGTAGATATTAGAAATGTGCCAGAGTTTTTGCGACTGCTCGGCCAAGGCTGCGACTAAATCGGGATGGCAATGGCCTAGCGCGTTCACAGCAATACCGCCTGACAAGTCAATGTATTCTCGTCCTTCGGTATCCCAAACCCGGCTGCCGAGCGCGCGTTCCGGAATCATGGGGGCGAATGAGAAATTGGGCGTCAGGTAGTTTTGCATGTTCTTTTCCTTTTGATATTGTCAACAATCTCTTGAATTATGCGCCTATTGGTTGAGAGATTCAATATGGCAATCAGGCCGTCTGAAAACTGGTTTTCAGACGGCCTGATGCTTATTTATGCTTGATTTCCCAGCATTGATGGATTTTTTTGTTGCGGAAATCGTCGGGAACGGACTGTTTGGAAATGTCTTTGACCGCATATTGTTCCGATACCGAATCGTCCAACACAAAGCTGCGCAGGTTGTTGGAGAAATACAGAATGCCGTCTGAAGCGAGCAGGCTCATTGCGCCGTCAATTAGTTTTTTATGGTCGCGCTGGATGTCGAGGATGTCGAGCATCTTTTTGCTGTTGGAAAAGCTGGGCGGATCCATGACGATCAGGTCGAATTTTTTGCCTTCGTCTGCGGCATTTTGCAGGTATTGGAACACATCGGCGCGGACGATTTTGTGTTGTTCAGGGTCGATGCCGTTGAGTTCGAAATTGCGTTTTGCCCACTCGAGATAAGTGTTGGATAAATCGACGGTTTCGCTGGATACCGCGCCGCCGGTTGCGGCATAGACGGTGAAGCTGCCTGTGTAGGAAAACAGGTTGAGGAAGCGTTTGCCCGCTGCGGTTTCGCCGACTTTTTTGCGCGTGTTGCGGTGGTCGAGGAAAAGGCCGGTATCGAGGTATTTGTCGAGGTTGACCCAAAACTTGCGGCCGTTTTCAGTGATGACGAAATCGTCGCCGGTTTTGCCGGTTTTCTCGTATTGCTGCAAACCTTTTTGACGTTCGCGGCGTTTGAGGTGGATTTGTTCGGGCGCAAAACCGGTAACGAAAGCGACGGCTTCCAATACTTCGGCAAGCCATGCTTCGTATTCTTCGGGCTGCATCAGCCAGCCAGTATCGTATTCCTGAAGGTGGATTTGGTCGCAGTAAACATCGACGGCAAAGGGAAATTGGGGAATATCGCGGTCGTAAATGCGCCAGGCTTCGATATTGCTGCGTTTGGCCCATTTCATAAGATGTTTGATGTTTTTGCCCAAGCGGTTGGCAAAGGGGGTAATGTCGGTCATGGTTTCAGACGGCCTGAATAAGTATTGGGAAGGGGTTGGATTTTAACGCACTTGATGCCTTTTTGCTTGACTGTTATCCATAAAATCTATATTATCCGCCGTTCGCCTTTTGATACGAAGCCATCGTCATCCAACCTAAACCGCCGTTTCGGGTGCGTTTCTTTTATTGCTTGCATATTTGCAAAGCCTTTTCTGTGCAGGTTGTCGTCGATGTTAACCACAAGCAAGATGCTTGCGACAACCCTGTAACTTCACATTTTCCGTATCGTTACTTTCCTTTGCTTCAGGTCGTCTGAAATTGTTCAGGCGTGCGCGTTGTTGTCTCTTAGGATAGATATGTCTATTAAATTTGCCGATTTGAACCTTGATAAAAACATTTTGTCTGCCGTACGCAGCGAGGGTTATGAAAGCCCAACCCCGATTCAGGCGCAAGCGATTCCGTTTGCTTTGGACGGCCGCGACATTATGGCTTCGGCACAAACCGGTTCAGGCAAAACCGCAGCCTTCCTGCTGCCGACTTTGCAAAAACTGACCAAGCGCAGCGAAAAACCGGGCAAAGGCCCGCGCGCTTTGGTCTTGACCCCGACCCGCGAATTGGCGGCTCAAGTGGAAAAAAATGCACTGGCGTATGCTAAAAATATGCGTTGGTTCCGTACTGTCAGCATTGTCGGCGGCGCATCTTTCGGCTACCAAACCCGTGCTTTGAGCAAACCGGTTGACCTGATTGTCGCCACTCCGGGCCGTCTGATGGACTTGATGCAAAGTGGTAAAGTTGATTTTGAACGTTTGGAAGTTCTGATTCTGGACGAAGCCGACCGTATGCTGGACATGGGCTTTATCGACGACATCGAAACCATCGTGGAAGCAACGCCGAGCGACCGTCAGACTTTGTTGTTCTCCGCCACTTGGGACGGCGCGGTGGGCAAACTGGCGCGCAAACTGACCAAAGACCCTGAAGTCGTCGAAGTCGAGCGCGTGGACGATCAAGGCAAAATCGAAGAGCAGCTGTTGTACTGCGACGATATGCGCCATAAAAACCGCCTGCTCGACCACATCTTGCGCGATGCCAACATCGACCAATGCGTGATTTTCACGTCCACCAAAGCCATGACCGAAGTCATCGCGGATGAATTGTACGAAAAAGGTTTTGCCGCCAACTGCCTGCACGGCGATATGCCGCAAGGCTGGCGTAACCGCACGCTGATGGACTTGCGTAAAGGCCGCTGCAAAATTTTGGTTGCCACCGATGTTGCAGCACGCGGTATCGATGTACCAACCATTACCCACGTTATCAACTACGACTTGCCGAAACAGGCTGAAGACTACGTTCACCGCATCGGCCGTACCGGTCGCGCTGGTCGTACCGGTATTGCGATTACTTTTGCTGAAGTGAACGAATACGTCAAAGTACACAAAATCGAAAAATACATCGGCCGTAAATTGCCTGAGCTGACCATCGAAGGCATGGAGCCGACACGTAAACGCAAATCTGCCGGTGGCAAACCGAAAGGCAAAGGCGGTTGGGGCGATCGTAAATCCGGCGGCTGGCGCGGCGATAAGAAACCGGCTAAAGAAGGTTTCGGCGGTAAAGCTCGTGGCGAAGGCCATAAAAAAGACGGTTTCAAGAAAGATGGCTTTAAGAAAGATGGTTTCAAAAAAGCTGACGGTTTCAAAAAAGGCGGCGAAGGCTTTAAAGGCAAGCGCAAGTCTAACGACAGCTTTGGCGGCAAACACAAAAGAGGTTGATTACTTCAATCTGAAGGCCGTCTGAAAAAGACATAAGGGCGTGTGAAAACACGCCCTTTTTTATGGTTTCGAGTTTTTGTATAGAAAAAAGCGCGGGATTGATCCCACGCTTTTTTTCAGACGGCCTCTTACAAAGAGGCCAATACGGCATCGCCCATTTCGGAGCAGGAAACCAGTTTGGTACCTTCTTCATAAATGTCGCCGGTACGCAAGCCTTGTTGCAGTACTTTTTGTACGGCGTTTTCAACTTGTTGCGCGCGTGCTTCGTCATTCAGGCTATAACGCAGCAGCATGGCAAGAGACAATACGGTTGCCAGCGGATTGGCTTTGTTTTGACCGGCAATGTCGGGAGCGGAGCCGTGAGACGGTTCGTACAGGCCTTTGCCGTTTTCGTCCAAAGAAGCAGAAGGCAGCATACCGATGGAACCGGTCAGCATAGAGGCTTCGTCAGAGAGAATATCGCCGAAGATGTTGCCGGTGGCAATCACGTCAAATTGTTTGGGCGCGCGTACCAACTGCATGGCGGCATTGTCCACGTACATATGGGAAAGCTCGACGTCAGGATATTCTTTGCCGATTTCTTCAAAGATTTCGCGCCATAGTTCGGTGGTTTCCAAAACGTTGGCTTTGCCTACGGAGCAGACTTTTTTGCTGCGTTTTTGGGCGGATTGGAAGGCAACGTGGGCAATACGGCGGATTTCGCTTTCACTGTATTTCATGGTGTTGTAGCCTTCGCGTTCGCCGTTTTCTAACACACGGATGCCGCGCGGTTCGCCGAAGTAAATATCGCCGGTCAGTTCGCGTACGATAAGGATGTCGAGGCCGGCTACGATTTCCGGTTTCAGAGTGGAAGCATTGGCCAGCTCTTTATACAAAATGGCAGGGCGCAGGTTGGCAAACAGATTCAAGTCTTTACGGATGGCCAACAAGCCGCGTTCAGGGCGCAGCGGACGGTCGAGATTGTCGTATTGAGGAGAACCGACTGCACCAAGCAGAACCGCATCGGCTTTACGGCAAAGGTTTTGCGTGAATTCTGGATAAGGATGGCCGTATTCGTCATAGGCTTCGCCGCCCAAAGGTGCGTATTCGTAGCTGACATCCAAACCTTGTTCGATAAGTTTGTCGAGTACACGGACGGTTTCTGCAACGATTTCAGGGCCGATGCCGTCGCCGCGCAAGATAGCGATATGTTTGGTCATTTCGGGTTTCCTTATGGGAAGGTTTTAGGTAAAGGGCAGGTCGTCTGTTTTTCAGACGGCCTTAAATCAATTTGCTCTGAAAACGCTGATTGTACCATTATGGTACTGGTAAAGCTGGGTAGAAATCGCGTAGGCAGAGTCTTCAAATGCCTGCAGGGCGATATTTGCCATTGCCTGCAAAGCCTCTTCATCGGACGGGCTGCAAACGAGCAGAGCGTTGCGTGCCGGGACTGCAAAAACAGGATTGGCCGGCAGCATAAGATCGTCTTTAAGTACTTCGTCCAAAAGCAAAATCAGGGAAGTATCATAGTCGTTGTCCAAATGGATTTGGGTCAATGACCAACCTTCGGCATGATGAATTTGGACATGTCCATTCATCCGTTGGCGCAAATTATCCATGGCGGTACGATACAAGGCGTCCTCATCTTCAATACCGGCCTCTTTCATATGCTCACGATTGAGCGTATGCATGGATTCTTCCGTATCCACCATATAAAGCAACATGATATCGCCGGCAATCGGTTTGTATACCAGGTAATCAGCAGGTTCGGCTTCGTCCGTATTTGTAATCAGTTTGGCGTTTTCCAGATAAATCGTATTTTTAATTGTCGGAAGAATTTGTTGTGCTGAAACACTGGCATCAGCGTCCTGAATCTTATCGATAACCGCTAAATTGGTAGCAACAATAGCCTCCAAAGCCTCGGGATTTTGCAGATAACTTGTGTAATGGTTGCTCAAATATGTGCTGAACGATGCTTCATCGTCTTCGGGAAACTGGACGATGATAGGCGAAGAAGCAATATTTTCGCCCCAGTCGATTTTCGCCTCAAGATCCAATTCTTCTTGGATGCGATGGGCAAAGTATTCGACAAATTCCTGCCAAGTCATTAATTTAGGTTTAGAGCGGAACAACCTGCTGAAAAAAGACATATTGTGTCCTGAATGAGGGGATAAGGCCGTCTGAAATATTATAGACGTTCGGTTTCAACACGGATTTTAAAAACGACTTTGCGTATGTTCGCCCTGTCGCCGACCAATGGGGCATGCGCATCATTCGGGAAAAATAGCGCAAATTCGCCGGGCTCCAAGGTTAACCAGGTTTCCGGCTCGCAGTCGAAAAACTCGATATCGCGCTTTTCGTCGTAGCCTAAACCGTTTTTCAGACGGCCTCTGTCTATCCAGCCATACGTTTCGCTGCCATCAATCGGCGTTTGAATATCAATATGTTTTAAGTGTGCTTCAGGCTGAGCTTCGCCTTTAGTCCTCATCGGCTCACTGCCGATAAAAATACGGATATTGGGATTCTCGCATGGCACTTGGCCGTCCGGCAGCTTGGCAAAATCTATGGTCTGCAACAGATGGAAGGCTTCGGCAAAGTCGGGATGTAAGGCAGCGTAGCGGGTGGCATTGCTTATAGTGTCGGTAATCATAATATATTTGTGTAGATTAAAGGCCGTCTGAAACACTTAAATTTTTCAGACGGCCTTTTGTATGTCAACCGTTAAACAGCCAAGGCTGGCTTTGGCGGCGTTTTTCTTCAAAGGCGTGAATTTCGTCGGCGTGTTGCAGGGTCAGGCCGATTTCGTCTAAGCCGTTTAAGAGGCAGTGTTTGCGGTGTTCGGTAATGTCGAATGTGAATGTTTCGCCGCTTGGTGTGGTCAGGGTTTGTTCGGCAAGGTCGATGGAGAGCTGATAGCCTTCATTGGCTTCAACTTCTTTGAAAAGCTGGTCAACCTGTTCTTCTGTCAAAACGATAGGCAAAAGGCCGTTTTTGTAGCAGTTGTTGAAGAAGATGTCGGCGAAGCTGGGGGAGATGACGGCGCGGAAGCCGTAGTCGTCCAATGCCCAAGGGGCGTGTTCGCGTGAAGAGCCGCAACCGAAGTTTTTACGCGTCAACAGGATTTGTGCACCTTGATAGCGTGGCTGGTTCAGGGAGAAATCCGGATTCAACGGGCGTTTGCTGTTGTCCATGCCCGGTTCGCCGTGGTCGAGGTAACGCCATTCATCAAAGGCATTAGGGCCGAAGCCGCTGCGTTTGATGGATTTCAGAAATTGTTTGGGGATGATGGCGTCGGTATCGACGTTGCTGCGGTCGAGCGGGGCGACGATGGCGGTAATTTTGGTAAAGGCTTTCATGTCAGATTCTTATAGTAATAATGGGAAATTATTTTATGGCTATTCGGGTTAGCGTGTGCTGTGCAAACCGATTCGGTTGCCTTCTGTGTCTTCGATAAATGCTGCAAAGCCGTTGGCAATGCGGAATTTCTCTTGTAACAGTTTGCCGCCTGCTGCAACGGCTTTTTCTGCTGTTTCGGCACAATCCGGGCAATTGAAGAAAATGGTTGTACCACCGTAGCCGGGCTGGGCGTTGCTGTCATGCCAAATCATGCCGGCCGTACCGTGTTGGGTGTAATCGGCTGGGAAAATGATGAAACAGAATCCGTTGCCGCCAACGTCTTGCAGGGGCTTACCGAATACGGATTCGTAAAAGGCTTTGGCGCGATCCAAATCATGAGCATGAATACCAAACCAGCTTGACGGATTACTCATTGTTTCTTCCTTTGCTTGGACTCGTGAAAATGTCTGAACAATTAATAAGATATCAGGCCGTCTGAAACGGAGTCAGGAGCTTCAGACGGCCTGATTTACCGAATTATTCGGTAGCAGCTTCGATTTTTTCTCCAACATGGCTCATGCCGCGGCCTACTGCATTGCCGCCTTTTTTAACGGCTTCGCCGGTTTTGTCGGCAACGTGTTCTGCGGTTTCTTTGGTTTTATCGGCTACGCGCTCGGCAGTTTCTTTGGTTTTGTCCCAATTGCGGTTGGTATCGTCTTTTGCGCCGGACCAAGTGCTGGAACAAGCTGACAGAATGAGGGCTGCGGCAGCCAATGCAAACAGTTTTTTCATACTAGATTCCTTTCAAGTTATCAATGATTAAGAAGGTTTTCGGACGTTTTGCGCAATAGGAAAATTTACTTGGGCAAGGTATTGTTTCAGACGGCTTGATCAATAAAGGCCGTCTGAAAATACTTTAAGCCATAGTGCGGATATCGGTAAAGTGGCCGGTAACCGCGGCTGCAGCTGCCATGGCAGGGCTGACGAGGTGGGTGCGTCCGCCGTTGCCTTGACGGCCTTCAAAGTTACGGTTGGAAGTAGAGGCACAACGTTGTCCCGGGGTTAGGCGGTCGGCATTCATTGCGAGGCACATAGAGCAGCCCGGCTCGCGCCATTCAAAACCGGCTTCGATAAATACTTCGTGCAAGCCTTCTTTTTCTGCCTGCTCTTTAACCAAACCGGAGCCTGGAACAATCAACACGCGTTGTACATTGTCCGCTTTTTTGCGGCCTTTGGCGATAGCGGCGGCTTCGCGCAAGTCTTCAATACGGCTGTTGGTGCAAGAACCGATAAAGACGATATCGACAGGGATTTCGTTTAATGGCGTACCGGCTTCCAAGCCCATGTATTCAAGGGCGCGTTCCATGCCGCTGCGTTTGACCGGATCGGTTTCTTCAGCAGGATTAGGCACTTTGCCGCTGATGTCTAAAACCATTTCAGGCGAGGTGCCCCAAGTTACTTGAGGTTCGATGTCTTCGGCTTTGAAGTGGTATTCTTTATCAAATACGGCACCTTCGTCAGACACCAGCGTGCGCCAGTATTCGACGGCTTTGTCCCATGCTTCACCTTTAGGTGCGAAAGGTTTGCCTTTTACATAGTCGATGGTGGTTTGGTCGACGGCAACCATGCCTGAGCGCGCACCGGCTTCGATCGCCATATTACACAGAGTCATGCGGCCTTCCATAGAAAGGCTGCGGATGGCTTCGCCACCAAACTCGATAGCATAGCCCGTACCGCCTGCCGTGCCGATTTGGCCGATGATATAAAGCGCTACGTCTTTAGCGGTAACACCGGGTTTCAGACGGCCTTCAACGGCAATCAGCATGGATTTGGATTTTTTCGCGGTAATACATTGGGTCGCCATGGTGTGTTCGACTTCGGAAGTGCCGATACCGTGCGCCAATGCGCCGAATGCGCCGTGGGTAGAAGTGTGCGAGTCGCCGCAGACAACGGTCATGCCGGGCAGGGTAGCGCCTTGTTCCGGACCCATAACGTGTACAATGCCTTGACCTTTATCCATAAACGGAAAGTAGGCGAGTGCGCCAAACTCTTTAATGTTTTTGTCCAAAGTATCGACTTGCAGTTTGGAAATCGGGTCTTGGATGCCTTTGTCCCAGTCGCCGGTCGGGGTGTTGTGGTCGGCTGTGGAGACCACGCTGTCGATACGCCAGAGTTTGCGGCCGGCTATTTTCAAGCCTTCAAATGCTTGCGGGCTGGTTACTTCATGAACCAGGTGGCGGTCGATGTAAAGCAGGACAGTGCCGTCTTCTTCTTCGCGGACGACGTGGCTGTTCCAAAGTTTATCGTAAAGGGTTTGTGCGCTCATGATGAGTATTCTTTGCTATTGGTAGGTATGAATGATGGTTTGCGTTTATGGGCGGATTTTAGGCTTTTTATAGGGGCTACGCAATAGGAATTTGTCCAATTTTTAAAATTTGTTGCAAAGTTTCAAAAATACTTGTCAAAAATTAGACAAATTGTAGAATTGTTGACAAAAAGATTCATCTTATCTGAAAGAATGCTTGTCGAAATGCACTAAAAAGTTCTATCATTCTCACTCAACATCCACACTTACCAAGAGGTATAGAGAATGAAATTACCGGTAATGGCTCCTGAGCATCTGACTCAATTACGGGAATTTGAGAAAAAAGTCCTTGCCAATCATGCCAAAATCGAAGCATGGTTCCGTTCGCATTGGAACGAACACCGTCCGCCATTTTATGGTTCGGTTGACATCCGTAATGCCGGTTACAAAATTTCATCTATCGATATGAACCTGTTTCCAGGCGGCTTCAACAATTTGAATCCCAACTTTATCCCGCTGGCGGCGGTTGCCGCGCAGGATGCGGTACAGCGCGCCTGTGAAACGGCCAAATCCGTATTGATTATTCCTGAAAACCACACACGCAACACATTCTATCTGCAAAACGTTTACGCACTCAGCGAGATTTTGCGTTCGGCAGGGTATGAAGTCCGTTTGGGCAGCCTGAATCCGGAAGTTGCCGAGCCGACCGAGTTTGAAACCGCGTTGGGCGATAAAATCTTGCTGGAACCTTTATTGCGTACCCGCGAGCGAGTCCACCTTGCCAACGGGTTTTCGCCTTGCGTTGTTTTGTTGAATAACGACTTGTCCGCCGGCGTTCCCGATATTCTCAAAGGCATCAGCCAAACCGTATTGCCTCCGTTGCACGGCGGTTGGACGACGCGCCGCAAAACAGAACATTTCAGTGCATACAACCAAGTTGCCGCCGAATTTGCCAAGCTGATTGACATCGACGAATGGCAAATCAATCCTTATTTTGAAAAAATCAGCGGTTTGGATTTCCAAGAGCGCGAAGGCGAGGACGCATTGGCAGGCGCGGTAGAGCGCGTATTGGCGAAAATTCAAGCCAAATACGATGAATTGGGTATTACCGACCAACCTTTCGTGATTGTCAAAGCCGACGCAGGCACTTACGGCATGGGCGTGATGAGTATTAAATCCGCCGATGAAGTGCGCGGCTTGAACCGTAAAAACCGCAATAAAATGGCGAAAGTCAAAGAAGGTTTGGAAGTCAGCGAAGTCATTGTCCAAGAAGGTATTTATACCTACGAAACCATGGACGGCGCCGTGTGCGAACCCGTTGTGTATATGATGGACCGTTTCGTCATCGGCGGTTTCTTCCGTGTACACGAAGGCCGTGGCGCGGACGAAAACCTCAATGCCGGCGGCATGGGATTCGTCCCGCTGTCCAACAGCATCCCCACCGGCAGCGGCGACAATTCCCAAGAAGCCCCCGAAGCCTGCAAACGCGTATTTGAACAATGGGATTCGCTCGGTATGCCGCGCTCCGAAAAAGATTGCGATGTCGACAACGAACACAACCGCCTCTACGTTTACGGCGTAATGGCGCGCCTGTCCTTGCTTGCCGCTGCATTGGAGTTGGAGAAAACCGCACCTCAAGCCTAATAAAACGTGGATCAATATTGTCAGGCCGTCTGAAAATTAGTTTTCAGACGGCCTTTTCTGTCTGTACAATTCATTCTAACTAAAAAAACATGATTTATTTTTATGAGCAAACCAGCCAATCCTGTTGAGACAATCGACACTCTGCAAGATCAAACCATGCAGCGCAGCAATACCGATAATGCGCCGCGTTCTGCTATCCATCAAACCTTGTATTCCGCCGATACCTTTGCTCAGCATGATTATCTTGCCGGAAAAAACTTGCCCGATATTGCCCGCCCGCAAGAAGGTCAAATCAACTGGCTGCATTTTGTCGGTATCAATGATGCTGCTTTGCTCAAACACGCGCTTGAGCCTTACGGCATCCATGAGCTGGTGATTGAAGATATTCTCAGCCGCAAACAGCGTCCGAAAATCGAAGACTACGGCAGCTATGTTTTTACTGCCGCACAGGTTTACCACTATACCTCCACGGGCAAGCTCCATTCCGACCAAGTGTATGTGATTATCGGCAAAGATTTTGTGTTGTCTTTCCAACAAAAACCGTTGGGCTTGTTCAGCCATCTCCGCCGGCAGATGCACGAAAATCCGCACAATATTTTGAACAAAAATACGGCGTTTCTTGCTTATTGCCTGCTTGACCGCATCGTGGATGACTATTTTATCGTCCTAGAAGAGTACAACAACCGCGTCGAAGTCATAGACAAATCCTTGTTTAAAAACGAAAACAGCGATATTCTCGGCAAAATCCACCGACTCAAGCGCGATGCCGTTCGTCTACGGCGCACGCTTTTGCCATTGCGCGACGTGTTCTACCAACTGGCCGTACGCGGCGATTTTGCTATTTTCAAAGGCGAATCAACCGTTTATCTGCGCGACGTGTACGACCACAATATGCAGCTTATCGAATCGCTTGATGCCTCGCGTGATATGGTGTTGAGCATGATGGACATTTATCTTTCCTTCCAATCCAACCGCATGAACCAGCAAATGCGCGTGTTGACGGTTATTACCATCATCTTCATGCCACTGACCGTCATCACCGGCATCTACGGCATGAACTTCGACAATATGCCTGAGCTGCATTGGCATTACGGCTATTTCATGGTTTTGGGTGTGATGCTGTGCATCATTATCGGACTACTGATTTTCTTTTCGCGTAGAAAATGGCTGTAAACAGGTAGGCAAGGGGTTGAAATTCAAAGATTAAAAACGGTAGAATAATTTTGCACACGTGCAGTCTGAAGTTTTCAGACGATTTTAAAATAAATATCAAAAGGAGAATAAACTATGAAACCGGAACGCCAACTACCTTCCCATGAACTGATTATGTCCGAACTGATGATGCCTTATACGGCAAACTTCAGCGGAAATGTTCACGGCGGCGATCTTCTGCGCCTGCTCGACCAAGTAGCATATTCCTGCGCCTGCCGTTACAGCGGTACCTATTGCGTTACTCTGTCTGTTGATAAAGTATTGTTTAAAGAGCCTATTCATGTCGGCGAACTGGTAACCTTTTACGCCAGTATCAACTATACCGGCCGTACTTCTATGGAAGTCGGTATCCGCGTGGAGGCGCAAAACATCCACACAGGCGAAGTGCGTCATACCAACAGCTGCTACTTCACCATGGTTGCCGTTGAAGACGGTAAGCCGGTTCCTGTACCACCTTTGGAAATCAATACACAGCGCCAACGCTGCCGTTATGAAAGGGCTAAAAAGCGTAAAGAGTTGAGTTTGCAGGCTGCGAACGAAGATTCTGGCTGCAACTAAATTAAATTTATTAAATAACGAAGGCCGTCTGAAATCCTGTTTCAGACGGCCTTCACGCAAAAGCCATAAACCGCTTGTTTTGTGGTAGAATCAACAAGATTTTTGCCATACGAAATTACAGATAATCATGACCGACGCAACCATCCGCAACGACCATAAATTTGCACTTGAAACCCTGCCTGTCAGCCTTGAAGACGAAATGCGCAAGAGCTACCTCGATTACGCCATGAGCGTGATTGTGGGACGAGCCCTGCCGGATGTCCGCGACGGTCTCAAGCCGGTACACCGCCGCGTGTTGTACGCGATGCACGAGTTGAAAAACAACTGGAATTCCGCCTATAAAAAATCGGCGCGTATCGTCGGCGACGTTATCGGTAAATATCACCCCCACGGTGATATAGCCGTTTACGACACCATCGTCCGCATGGCGCAAGACTTCTCCATGCGTTATGTACTGATTGACGGTCAGGGCAACTTCGGTTCTGTCGACGGATTGGCCGCAGCAGCCATGCGTTATACCGAAATCCGCATGGAAAAAATTTCCCATGAAATGCTGGCGGATATCGAAGAAGAAACCGTCAATTTCGGTCCCAACTATGACGGCAGCGAACATGAGCCGCTGGTATTGCCGACCCGTTTCCCGGCGTTGTTAGTCAATGGTTCGTCCGGTATTGCCGTCGGTATGGCAACCAATATCCCGCCGCACAATTTGGGCGATACCATCAATGCTTGCCTGCGTTTGTTGGATGAGCCTGAAACTGAAATCGGCGAGCTGATCAACATTATCCAAGCACCCGATTTCCCAACCGGCGCAACTATTTACGGCTTGAGCGGCGTGCGCGAAGGCTATAAAACCGGCCGTGGCCGCGTGGTGATGCGCGGTAAAACCCATATTGAGCCTATCGGTAAAAACGGCGAGCGTGAAGCCATTGTTATCGATGAAATCCCATATCAAGTAAACAAAGCCAAGCTGGTTGAGAAAATCGGCGAGTTGGTACGCGAAAAAACGCTGGAAGGCGTATCCGACCTGCGCGACGAGTCCGATAAATCCGGTATGCGTGTCGTGATCGAATTGAAACGCAATGAAAATGCCGAAGTCGTTTTGAACCAACTCTACAAACTGACCCAGCTGCAAGACAGCTTCGGTATCAACATGGTGGCCTTGGTTGACGGCCAGCCGCGCTTGCTGAACTTGAAACAAATCCTGTCCGAGTTTCTGCGCCACCGTCGCGAAGTCGTTACTCGTCGTACCTTATTTCGCCTGAAAAAAGCGCGTCATGAAGGCCATATTGCCGAAGGTAAAGCAGTTGCCTTGTCCAATATCGACGAAATCATCCGTCTGATTAAAGAATCTGCCAATGCGCCGGAAGCCAAAGAAAAATTGCTGTCCCGCCCATGGCGCAGCAGCTTGGTTGAAGACATGCTCAGCCGTACCGATTTGGACCTGCAAATGATGCGCCCTGAAGGCTTGCCAGAGAATTTGGGGTTGCACAGCCAAGGCTATTATCTGAGCGAATTGCAAGCTGATGCCATTTTGCGCATGAGCCTGCGTAACCTGACCGGCCTCGATCAGGAAGAAATTGTCGGCGAATATAAAAACCTGATGAGTAAAATCATTGATTTCGTGGATATTCTTTCCAAACCTGAGCGCGTTACCCAAATCATCCGCGAAGAATTGGCAGACATCAAAGCCAACTTCGGCGATGAGCGTCGCAGCGAAATCAATCCGTTTGGCGGTGATATTGCCGATGAAGACCTAATTCCGCAACGCGAAATGGTCGTTACCCTGACTCATGGCGGCTACATCAAAACCCAGCCGACAACCGATTATCAGGCGCAGCGTCGCGGCGGCCGCGGCAAACAGGCAGCGGCAACCAAAGACGAAGACTTTATCGAAAGCCTGTTTGTTGCCAATACGCATGATTATTTGATGTGCTTTACCAATTTGGGCAAGTGCCATTGGATTAAAGTGTACAAACTGCCGGAAGGCGGCCGCAACAGCCGTGGTCGTCCGATTAACAACGTTATCCAATTGGAAGAAGGCGAAAAAGTCAGCGCCATCTTGGCCGTCCGCGAGTTCCCGGAAGACCAATACGTTTTCTTCGCCACTGCACAAGGCATGGTGAAAAAAGTCCAGTTGTCTGCGTTTAAAAACGTCCGCAGCCAAGGCATCAAAGCCATCGCGCTTAAAGAAGGCGATTACTTGGTCGGTGCAGCGCAAACCGGCGGTGCGGACGACATTATGTTGTTCTCCAACTTGGGCAAAGCCATCCGCTTTAACGAATATTGGGAAAAATCCGGTAACGATGAAGCAGAAGATGCCGATATTGAAACCGAAAACGAAGATTCAGACGGCCTGGATGATGAAAATGCCGAAAACGCATTGCCAAGCGGCAAACACGGTGTCCGTCCGTCCGGTCGTGGCAGCGGCGGTTTACGCGGTATGCGCCTGCCGGCCGATGGCAAGATTGTCAGCCTGATTACCTTCGCCCCTGAGGCCGAGCAAAGCGATTTGCAAGTATTGACTGCTACCGCCAACGGCTATGGCAAACGCACCCCGATTGCCGATTACAGCCGTAAAAACAAAGGCGGCCAAGGCAATATCGCCATCAATACCGGCGAGCGCAACGGCGATTTGGTTGCCGCGACTTTGGTCAGCGAAACCGACGACCTGATGCTGATTACCAGCGGCGGCGTCCTGATTCGTACCAAAGTTGAGCAAATCCGCGAGACCGGCCGAGCAGCCGCAGGTGTCCGCCTGATTAATCTGGATGAAGGCGAAACCTTGGTCAGCTTGGAGCGCGTGGCCGAAGAGGCTGAAGATGAAGCCCCTTTAGAAACCGATGCAGCTGAAAACCAAGTGGTAGAAACTGAAGATACTCCGTCTCAAGAATCTTAAACGTCAATGAACAAGGCCGTCTGAAAAGTTTTCAGACGGCCTGCTTATTCCAAAAGAAAATCCCGTGAGCGCAACCGAACCGTTCGATTTACCTCTTTTTCTGAAAAATCTGCCTAACCTGCCTGGCGTGTACCGTTTTTTTGACGAAGACAACAATGTTTTGTATGTTGGCAAAGCGGTCAATCTCAAGCGGCGCGTTTCCAGCTATTTCCAAAAAAACGACCATTCGCCGCGCATCGCATTGATGGTAAAACAGGTTCACCATATCGAAACCACCATCACGCGTTCTGAAGCCGAAGCGCTGATTCTCGAAAACAACTTCATCAAAGCCTTGTCGCCGAAATACAATATTCTTTTCCGCGATGACAAAAGCTATCCTTATTTGATGCTCAGCGGCCATCAATATCCGCAAATGGCGTATTACCGCGGCATGCTGAAAAAGCCAAATCAATATTTCGGCCCGTATCCGAACAGCAATGCCGTGCGCGACAGTATTCAAGTGTTGCAAAAAGTCTTTATGCTGCGTACCTGCGAAGACAGTGTATTCGAGCATCGCGACCGTCCTTGTCTGCTTTACCAAATCAAACGCTGCACCGCGCCTTGTGTCGGTTATATCAGCGAAGAAGATTACCGCGACAGCGTACGTGAAGCCGCGACTTTCCTCAATGGCAAAACCGACGAATTGACGCGTACCCTGCAACACAAAATGCAAACCGCCGCCGCCAATCTGCAATTTGAAGAAGCCGCGCGTTACCGCGATCAAATCCAAGCGCTCGGCATCATGCAGAGTAATCAGTTTATCGACAGTAAAAATCCGAACAATCCCAATGATATCGATTTGCTCGCGCTGGCGGTTTCAGACGGTCTGGTTTGCGTACACTGGGTCAGCATACGCGGCGGACGACATGTAGGCGATAAAAGCTTTTTCCCTGACACCAAAAACGATCCCGAGCCAAACGGACAAGATTACGCTGAAGCCTTTGTCGCACAACATTATCTGGGCAAAAGTAAACCCGACATCATCATCAGCAACTTTCCCGTTCCCGATGCGCTGAAAGAGGCCTTGGAAGGCGAACACGGTAAGCAGATGCAATTTGTCACCAAAACCATAGGCGAACGCAAAGTCTGGTTGAAAATGGCGGAGCAAAACGCACAAATGGCGATTGCCCAACGCCGCCTGCAACAAAGCAGCCAGCAACACCGTATTGATGAACTGGCAAAAATCCTCGGCATGGATTCAGATGGCCTCAATCGCCTTGAATGTTTCGATATCAGCCACACGCAAGGCGAGGCCACTATTGCGTCCTGCGTTGTGTACGATGAGCAAAACATCCAGCCTTCGCAATATCGCCGCTACAACATCACGACCGCCAAACCCGGCGACGACTACGCCGCCATGCGCGAAGTGTTGACGCGCCGTTACGGTAAAATGCAGGAAGCCGAAGCCAACGGCGAAAGCGTCAAATGGCCGGATGTCGTGTTGATAGACGGCGGCAAAGGGCAAATCGGCGTAGCCGTATCAGTATGGGAAGAACTCGGGCTGCACATTCCTTTGGTCGGTATCGCCAAAGGCCCTGAGCGCAAAGCCGGTATGGAAGAACTCATACTGCCTTTTACCGGCGAAGTCTTCCGCCTGCCACCCAACAGCCCGGCCTTGCATTTATTGCAAACCGTACGCGATGAATCGCACCGCTTTGCGATTACAGGCCACCGAAAAAAACGCGACAAAGCACGCGTTACTTCATCACTCAGCGAAATCCCCGGTATCGGTAGCAAACGCCGCCAAGCATTGCTTACCCGATTCGGCGGTCTGCGCGGCGTGATTGCTGCCAGTCGCGAGGACTTGGAAAAAGTTGAAGGCATCAGCAAAGCCTTGGCGGAAACCATTTACGAGCATCTGCACTGATTGGCTTGAACAGCAAAAGGAACAATATGAAATCTGTCATCATCAAAAATATCGAGATCGGCAAGGGCCTGCCTAAAATTGCCGTGCCGCTGGTGGCCGCCAATACGCAGGAATTGGAGCAGGCTTTGCGAGTATTGAAAGAGACGGCTTTTGACATTATTGAATTTCGTGCGGATTTTTTTCAAGCTGCGCTTGATGCCGATTTTATTGCCGAGCAATTAGGCATCGCTCGACAGGCTTTTCCTGACAAGCCTTTACTGTTTACGTTTAGAAGGGCGCAAGAGGGCGGCAATACGCCTTGTTCGGACGACTATTATTTTGAATTATTGGAAAAAATTATCCTTTCCAAACAAGCCGATATTATCGACATCGAGCTTTTTGCCGAGGAAAGCGGCATAAAACAAGCCATAGCTTTGGCGCATGAGTATCAAACTGTCGCCTTACTTTGTAATCACGATTTCCAAGCCACGCCGTCTTTGGCAGACATTACAGGCCGTCTGAAAATAATGGCCGAGTGGGGCGCGGATATCTGCAAAATTGCCGTAATGCCGCAATCGCCGCAAGATGTATTGACTTTATTACAGGCAACATATGATGTTTCACAAATTATCGACCGCCCGATTATTACTATGTCTATGGGTAAAACTGGAGCCGTCAGTCGCTTGGCCGGCTCGACTTTCGGCTCGGCCGTTACCTTTGGCGCAGCACAAAAAACGTCGGCCCCCGGCCAAATTGATGCCAACGAATTAAGGAAAATCTTGGCAATTTTGGGATAGTTTAATTATTAATATTAAAGGCCGTCTGAAAAATATTTTTCAGACGGCCTGATTTTTTTAAATTTATTTCTTTTAATTTTAAATAAAATAGGTAACAATGGGTTTCCTATTTTAATAACCAGAGGAGAAATAAAATGACTACTACTAAAGAAAACCTGGCGAACCCAGGTCCAGTAGGCCTGTGTGGCTTTGCATTGACAACTTGGTTGCTCAGTCTGATTAACGGCGGCTTTTTTACTGCTCAAGAGGGTGTCGGCTTAGTTTTGGGTATGGCTCTCGCCTTTGGTGGTATCGCCCAAGTTATTGCCGGTATGTTTGAATTCAAGAAAGGCAATACGTTTGGCTTTACCGCTTTTATCAGCTATGGCGCATTCTGGTGGATATGGGCTTTGTTTACCATCTTTTTCAAAGGTGAAACCGCTCCGGCATTTATCGGCTGGTATCTCTGCGCATGGGGTATGTTTTCTCTGATGATGTTTGTGGCCACCTTGACCAAGCCTAAGGTATTAAGCGGTATTTTCTTTTTCTTGACACTGACTTTCTTTACCCTGGGTATTGGCGATGGCATGGAAAATCATAGCATCGTCCATATCGGCGGTTGCTTAGGCTTGGTAACTGCACTTGGTGCGTTCTACTTGGCAGCGGCAGAGGTCATCAACGAATCTTTCGGCCGTACGGTTTTGCCGGTTGGCGAGCGTAAATAAGGTTGCTTAAACAAAATACCGTCTGAACAGTGGAAATGAAATCAAAGATTTCAGCCACAATGTTCAGACGGCATTTTTTATTTGTCTTCAAATAAATCGACATCAAATAAATCCGGCTCTTTGATGCGCTCCCGACAATCAAGCTTGATGTCTTCAGTAACCCGGCAGCAGCACGGCAAAATTTCTCCGGGCGCGACAAAAGCGAGCGGGAAATTATCATAGGAGACTTTCCCATCCAAGATTTTAACCCGGCATGAACCGCAATAGCCGCTGCGACATTGGTATTCAACCTCGTGTCCGGTGCGCTCCAAGCCCTCCAATAAGGTTTCGCCTTGTTGGAGTTGGAAGGTTTTGTCGTGTGTGCTGATGAGTGCCATATGATTTATTTGGATTGGAAAGGCCGTCTGAAACGGTGTAAAGACGAAATCAAAGATTTCTGCCACACCGTTCAGACGGCCTTGATCATAAAACCGAATGTTCGATTACAGCTCGAAATCGCCTAAATCGTCGGCATTGACTTCCGAATCAATCTGACCAATCAGGTAAGAGGAAATTTCCACTTCCTGCGGCGCAACCTGTACATTGTCAGAAGACAGCCATGCGTTGATCCAAGGAATCGGATTTTGGGTCGCACCTTCAAATCCGGCAGGCAGGCCAACCGCCTGCATACGCAGATTGGTAATGTATTCAACGTATTGAGCCAGAATTTCTTTGTTCAGACCGATCATTGAGCCGTCTTTAAACAAATAGGCCGCCCATTCTTTTTCCTGCTCGGCTGCTTTTTTGAAGAGGTTGAAACACTCGTCCTGCAATTCATTCGCGATTTCAGCCATTTCAGGATCATCGGCACCGGCGCGCATCAGGTTGAGCATATGCTGGGTGCTAGTTAAATGCAGGGCTTCATCACGGGCAATCAGCTTGATGATTTTAGCGTTGCCTTCCATCAATTCGCGCTCGGCAAAGGCGAAAGAGCAGGCGAATGAAACGTAGAAGCGGATGGCTTCCAATACGTTGACGCACATCAGGCAAAGATAGAGTTTTTTCTTCAACTCACGCAAAGACACGGTAACGAGCTTGCCGCCGATATTGTGCGTGCCTTCGCCCAACAGATTGTAATATTGAGTGTATTCAATCAAATCATCGTAATAGCAGGCAATGTCTTCAGCACGGGCGATGATGTATTTGTTTTGCACAATATCATCGAACACGACTGACGGTTCATTCACGATATTGCGGATGATATGAGTGTAGCTGCGCGAGTGGATGGTTTCGCTGAAGCTCCACGTTTCAATCCAAGTTTCCAGCTCGGGAATCGACACCAAAGGCAAGAAAGCAACGTTCGGGCTGCGGCCTTGGATCGAATCGAGCAGGGTTTGGTATTTCAGATTGCTGATGAAAATATGTTTTTCGTGTTCGGGCAGATTGGCGTAGTCGATACGGTCGCGCGACACGTCGATTTCTTCGGGACGCCAGAAGAAAGACAATTGTTTTTCAATCAGTTTTTCAAATACTTCGTATTTCTGCTGGTCATAACGGGCGACATTTACCGGCTGACCAAAAAACATCGGCTCTTTCAGCGCATCGTTTTTGGTTTTGGAAAAGGTGCTGTATGACATGACTAGGTGTTCGCAGGACATGGGTTTTTCTCAGGTTTATTTAAATTTAGGAATTTGGATTTCAGACGACCTTTTAGATTAATCAAGGATCGTCTAAAAAACTAGCATAGATCTAGGGCTATTATTTCAAAGTTTATTCATATCAATATCGAATCCTGCCGCTTTTAACTCTTTGGCAATTTTGTATTTCCATTGGTCAATATCATTTGCTGGTATATAACCTACACCTTGAATATCTGATGGAAATTCAACATCATCACTGACTAAGCAACAAACTCTTTCTCTCCCTAACTTAGCCATCAAATAGCCATGTTCAAGCACTACATTTTGTCTGGCGCGGGGTTTAAGCTTTCCCTCTTCTGACTTCAGACGACCTTCGTCGCATGGCGTATAAAGAACAATACCAAAACCTACATCTGTACATTCTTCAATTTTTTCAATAATTGTTTTTCCATTATTGGCTTGCTCTTGCAAAATAATCGGTTCTAGCCCTAATGCTCTTAGTACATTCTCTACTTGCGTGCGGAGAAGAGTATCCCGACCATGAACAATGAAAACTTTATGATTGGAATAAATGGGTATCTCTTTTTTTAATTCCGAAACAGCAGTATCCAATGAGTTTTGAGCTTCTTCCAAAATTTCATCAGTTATATCTTTTGTATATTGTTCGTCTCTTGATACTATTTCTCTTGAATATCTAAAGGAAGAATATACGCGGAGACTTTTCTGTTTTCTATCCAACTCATCTTGTTTAACTTTTCTAATTGTTTCAGTGTTTAATTCAGATTGCGTTACAACAAATCGACAAGCATTATCTATCAAATAACCATATACTCTTAATGGTTGCCCTTTTAGATGCCGAACTGCAAACTTCTCCAATACTTTTTCTTTATCATCTATATCAAGCTGATGATATTGTCTATTATTGCCATTTTTATCTTTTTCATTGGTTTCTACTAATACATGATAAAACATCATTTTTCCCTTCAGCATTATTCTCTCAATATTTTTCAGACGACCTTTTAAACGCTAAAAGTCGTCTGAAAATCCCCCTTATCAAATCTTACAAGCCCCGCCCGCGCAGCTGTCATCTTGAATATCGGCCTGCGTATCGTCCGCTCCGTCGCGGGTGTTATGGTAGTACAGGGTTTTGACGCCGTATTTATAGGCGGTCAGCAGGTCTTTGAGCATTTGTTTCATGGAAACTTTGCTGCCTTCAAATTTGTTCGGGTCGTAGGCGGTATTGGCGGAAATCGATTGATCGACGAATTTTTGCATTACGCCGACGAGTTTCAGGTAGCCTTCGTTGCCGGGAAGCTGCCACAGGGTTTCGTAGGCATCTTTCAGGGTTTCAAATTCCGGTACGACTTGTTTCAAAATACCGTCTTTTGATGCTTTAACGCTGACCAGGCCACGTGGGGGCTCGATGCCGTTGGTGGCGTTGGCAATTTGCGAGCTGGTTTCAGACGGCATGAGTGCGGTCAGGGTTGAGTTGCGCAGACCGTATTTGACGATGTCGGCGCGCAGGCTTTCCCAGTCGTAGTGCAAAGGCTCGTTGCACACGGCATCCAAGTCTTTTTTGTAGGTGTCGATAGGCAGTTTGCCTTGCGAATAAACGGTTTGATTGAACAGCGGGCATGCGCCGTATTCTTTGGCAAGGTTTACCGATGCTTTGAGCAGGTAATACTGCATGGCTTCAAAGGTGCGGTGGGTCAGGCCGAGGGCTGAGTCGTCGCTGTAAGGTACGCCGTTTTTCGCCAGATAGTAGGCGTAGTTGATGACGCCGATACCGAGTGTGCGGCGGTTCATGGTTGCGGTGCGAGCGGCTGCAACCGGATAGTCTTGATAATCCAACAGGGCATCAAGTGCACGTACGGTCAAATCGGCAAGCTCTTCCAGTTCGTCCAAGTTGTTCAATGCGCCCAAGTTGAAAGCGGACAGGGTACACAAGGCAATTTCGCCTTCAGCGTCGTTGATGTTGTCCAGCGGTTTGGTCGGCAGGGCGATTTCCATGCACAAGTTGGACTGATGAACAGGCGCAACGCGCGGATCAAACGGGCTGTGCGTGTTGCAGTGGTCAACGTTCTGGATGTAGATACGACCGGTACCGGCGCGCTCCTGCATCAGGGTGGAGAACAATTCTGTTGCCGGTAAAGTACGTTTGCGGATGTTTGGATCTTGTTCGTATTGAGTGTAGAGACGCTCGAATTCGTCTTGGTCGGCGAAGAAGGCATCATACAAACCTGGAACTTCATTCGGCGAGAACAGGGTAATGTTGCCGCCTTTAATCAAGCGGGTGTACAGCAGGCGGTTGATTTGTACGCCGTAGTCCAATTGGCGGATACGGTTGTCTTCTACGCCGCGGTTGTTTTTCAATACCAACAGGCTTTCGGCTTCGATGTGCCACAATGGGTAGAACAAGGTTGCCGCGCCGCCGCGTACGCCGCCTTGCGAGCAGGATTTAACGGCCGCTTGGAACATTTTGAAAAACGGAATGCAGCCGGTGTGTTGCGCTTCGCCGCCACGGATTTCGCTGCCCAAGCCGCGGATACGGCCGGCGTTGATGCCGATGCCTGCGCGTTGGGAAACGTATTTCACAATCGCGCTGGTGGTGGCGTTGATGGAGTCGAGGCTGTCGTCGCATTCAATCAATACGCAGCTTGAGAATTGACGGGTAGGCGTACGCACGCCGCTCATGATAGGTGTAGGCAGCGATACTTTGAATGTGGAAACGGCGTCGTAAAAGCGTTTGACGTAATCCAAACGGGGCTCTTTCGGATATTTGCTGAAGAGACACATCGCCACCAAAATGTATAAAAACTGAGGTGTTTCATAAATTTGGCGGGTAACGCGGTTTTGAACCAGATATTTGCCTTCCAGCTGTTTTACGGCAGCATAAGAGAAGGTCATGTCGCGGCTGTGGTCGATATAGGCATTCAGCTCGTCGAATTCTTCGCGGCTGTAATCTGCGATGATATGGCGGTCGTATTTGCCTGCTTCGGTCAGTTTTTTAACGTGATCGTAGAGGTGAGGCGGCTCGAATTCGCCATAAGCGATTTTGCGCAGATGGAAAATGGCGAGGCGGGCGGCCAGATATTGATAATCGGGCGTATCTTGTGAGATCAGGTCGGCCGCGGCCTTGATGATGGTCTCATGGATGTCGTCGGTACGGATACCGTTGTAAAACTGAATATGTGATTTGAGCTCGACTTGCGATACGGAGACGTTTTGTAAGCCTTCCGCCGCCCAAGTAACAACGCGGTGGATTTTGTCTAAATCGATATTTTCCAAGCGTCCGTCGCGTTTGGTTACTTTAATATTCGTTGCTGCATTCATTGTTCAGTCTTCCCATTAAAAAACACAAGATACGGTATGTGATTGCTTTGAACGGCACAATATAATGTATTTTTCTTTGTTTAACTAGACTTGACAATGCGCTTTTTTCGGGGTGTGGATTAGGGGATGGGAGGCTTAAACCAGATTTTATGTGGCTTTGTGGCGATTTGACATTTTTTTGCATTTGCATCACATTTGTCCAAACATTAGCTAGAGGCTTATGAAATAAAGAAATTTATATTCGGCTTCTGTCTGCATGGAAGGTGTGTTAAATTTTGCAAAGCAAGAAGGATAGTGCTGTAATTGCTTACACTCATTTATCATGAAACATATTGAGAAGTTTGTCGATGTATTAGGCGAGGCATATAATGGGATGACTATCCAACCTAAACTGGGAGCAAATCATGTTGACACTGAAAACTTTAGGTTCTGCACTGGTAGTGGTTGCCGTATTGAGCTTGGGTACTTATTCTGCAGAGGCGGCGGCCAAACCGCATGGCCATCATGTGAGCAAACACCAGCATGCGAAGAAAAACAAATTGCATCCTGCTTGCAAGAGATACCTTGAGCGCCGTGCTGCTTGGTATCGCTATAAAGGCAACAAGGCCGAGTTGAGGGAAAACCGTAAAGCGGCAAAAGCGTTCCGCGGTTTGCCTTATGCCGAGCAAAAAATTCAATGCCAAGCTGCTTATCAGGCATTTGATGATTTTGATCACGGCAAATTCCGCCGCCGTTAATCGTCTGATTTAAACAAAGGCCGTCTGAATGTTTCAGACGGCCTTTGATATTTATTTCTCAATAATGATTTTGTTTTCGGCTTGAGGCTCGTATTGGGTGGATTCATCACCGTAATACAATACGCCCAGCTTGATGGGGATGCGGCCTTGCGATTTGCGGTGGGCATTGGAGTCGCGCAGGGAGTAGGCGCAACCGCAATATTCTTGTTGGTAGAAATGCTCGCGCTTGCTGATTTCAATCATGCGTGCACTGCCGCCGCCTTTGCGCCAGTTGAAATCCCAATAAACCAAGTCATCGTACGGTTCGGCAGCGCGATGGCCGCAGCCGTTGATCTGTTTCATGTCTTTCCAGCGTGAAATGCCCAGTGAGCTGGTGAAAACATGGAAGCCGTTTTCATGAGCGTATTGGGCCGCTTTTTCAAAACGCATATCGAAACACATGGTGCAGCGGATACCGCGTTCGGGTTCAAATTCCATGCCTTTGGCTTTGGCGAACCATTCTTTGCGGTCATTTTCGTAGTCGTCGTCTTTATCGACAAAGGGAATGCCGAATTTGTCCGCAAAGCGCATGTTTTCTTCTTTGCGCAACATATATTCTTTGTGCGGATGGATATTGGGGTTGTAAAAATAAATGGTGTAGTCGATGCCGCTGGCAAGCATGGCTTCCATCACTTCGCCGGAACATGGGGCGCAGCAGGAATGCAGCAGGACTTTTTTATGGCCGCCGGGCGGAACGAGGATGGGGCGGTCAATGTCGGTAACGATGGGAGTGTTTAATTTGGTCATGGTTGGATTCTATTTATTGTTAAGTGTTTCAGACGGCCTTGGGTATTGAGGCCGTCTGAAATATAAAATGAAGCATATATTTTAACAGAGCCGCACTTTATGGAACAGTTTACTACTGCTTTTTCTTTTCGTTCAATGGTTTGAACTCTTGTGCATCCGGAGGCGGGGCTGCGAAGATGGTGTCTGGATTGGGGTGCGCTCCGAATTCTGCCAGCAGGTTGCGGTAGTCCAACGATTGCTTCATCAGTTCGGCAGCGGCGGTACGCAGGTTGTCCACATCTTCCGGCGGCAGATAAAAACTGGTCGGAATGTTCAATACTTTTTCCCTCAACTCGGAAGGAGGGAGGTCTTTGAGGTTGAGGCTGACGAAGGAGAAGCTGATGCCGTCGGTTTGTTTGTCTTTATTCCACTGATCGACGAAAGCACGGAAACGGCGCAGGGATTCTTGCGAGTTTTGGTCAATGGGGATATTGACGATGGAGGAGACGACGTCGCGGAAACCGGGAACGGCCGCAGTTTTGTCCAAATTGCTGCTGACTTGGTTTTGCGCATTGACGTTGATGACGACGATATGGCGGATGTTGTTTTGCAGGATTTTGTTTGTCAGGATTTTTTCCGGGTACATTTCCGTCATATCCAAAAGGCTACGCATACCCAGATTGTCGGTCAGGCCGCCGTCTATCAGGTGGATGTAGGGTCGGTTTTTCCCGTCTGCGTATTTTTGGAAGCGCTCGTAAAATTCTTTTATGGTGCGGCTTTGTTGTCTGCCTGTTTCGCTGTCGTCTGCATCTTCGATTTTGATCGGTGGCGTGTAGCTGCAGCGTCCGCCGTTGTTGTTTAGGGTAATCGGTGCAAATACCATAGGCACGGAGCTTGAAGCTGCGACGGCGCGGGCAAGTCGCAAGTCGCCCAAGTCGATACACATCGGGTCGAAATATTCCTGCGTGAAATTGAAACGCTCGCCTATGCCCATATCGGTGGCGGAAATGATGGCAAACGGGCCTTTGGCATTTTTTTCCAAATCGCGGAAAGTGGTTTTGCCGAAAAGGTAGTTTTCAAACTGCTCCTGTAACAGATCGCCGCGTCCGTATTCAGGCGAGGCCAGTCGGGGCAGATTGGACATGGAAAATGCTTGTTTGACGACTTGGCGTTGGAAGTTTTGGTGTAGGAAACGTTTATAAAACAAAGGAATGGTTTCTTCGCCCTTGAGTGCAAAATAAGCTGCCAAAACCGAGCCGCCGGATACGCCGACCACTACATCGACATTCGACATCAAAGACTGTTTTTTGCCGCCGATAGTAATCTGCTGCTTATGAAGCTGCTCCAACACGCCATAACCCAAGGCCGCCGCACGCGTACCGCCGCCGGAGAACATCAACACAACAAGCGTATCGTCTTCGTCGTTGCGCTGAAGCCGGCTGGTTTCAAAGCGGTAGCCGCGTTGCAGGTCGACCGTATCAATACCGGCAACAGGCTGATATTTTACCAGTGAGCAGGCGGATAATAGGGCTGCGGAGAGCAGGGAAAGGGCAGATTTAAAAGAGAATTTCGGCATAAACACAGGAAAGTCGGTTGTTTATTCAAAACGGATTATAAAGGTTTTCAGACGGACTTTATAGAAGGCAGACTTTCAGACGGCCTTTTTGCGTCGATTTTCCGTTATAATCGACACAATCTTTATCTTTCCAAACCCTTATGGCGCAACCAAACCGCATCAACCACGAACCTATCTTTCTGCTTGCTTCCGCCCCTTGGCGCGAGAGCAGCTTGTGGGTGGAGGCTTTCAGCCGCCGCTATGGGCGGGTGGCTTTGTTGGCCAGAAGCGCGCGCAAACGGCAGAGTGAATTGCGCGGCGTGTTGGTGCCGTTTGTGCCGGTGAGCGCGTCTTGGTATGGCTCGCAAGAGTTGAAGACCCTGCATCGCGCCGAATGGATAGGCGGGTGGCCGCAACCGCAGGGCAGGGCTTTGTTCAGCGGATTGTATGTGAACGAGTTGATGCTGAAGTTGACCGTCCGCGAAGACCCGTTGCCCGAGCTTTACGATGTTTTGGCGGAAACCATGAAAACCATCTGTTGCGAGGCCAACCACATTGCCGCTTTGCGCCGTTTTGAATGGTCTCTGTTGACACGCTTGGGCTTTGCCCCCGATTTGTTCCATGACGGCAACGGCAATGAAATTAACGGCGAAGAAACTTATTGGCTCACACCGGAAGAGGCTGTAATTCCCCTGTCTGAGGCCGACCGCTTTCACACACTCAATAAGGGCGTGGCCGTATTGGGCGCGACTTTAATCGATTTGAGGGAAGGTAGTTTCGTTCATCAGGAAAGCCTCGGTCAGGCTTTGAAAGTGACGCGGCTTTTGATTGACAACCTTCTACCAGAGGGCATTAAGTCTCGGCAGGTTTTGCAGCAGTTGCAGCAGTTTGGTTTGGGCAGTTGAATTTTTTCAGACGGCCTTTGTAGGTAAAGGCTCAGGCCGTCTGAAACCTTAATGAAAGGACATTATTATGTTGTTAGGCGTAAACATCGACCATATTGCCACCGTCCGCAATGCGCGCGGTACGATTTATCCCAGCCCTGTCGAGGCGGCGCTGATTGCGGAAACCCACGGCGCAGATTTGATTACCATGCACTTGCGTGAAGACCGCCGCCATATTAAAGATGCGGACGTGTTCGCCGTTAAAAACGCCATCCGCACGCGTCTGAATTTGGAAATGGCGCTGACGGAAGAAATGCTGGAAAACGCGCTCAACGTCATGCCTGAAGATGTGTGCCTCGTGCCTGAAAAACGTCAAGAAGTGACTACAGAAGGCGGTTTGGACGTATTGGCGCAACAGGATAAAGTGGCCGAATTCACCAAAATCCTGACCGGCGCAGGCATCCGCGTGTCTTTGTTTATCGATGCCGACAACGCGCAAATCCAAGCCGCTTATGATGTCGGCGCACCCGTTATCGAATTGCACACCGGTGCATATGCCGATGCGCACAGCCACGCCGAGCAAATAAAACAATTCGAGCGCATTCAAAACGGCGCGCATTACGCCAGCGATTTGGGTTTGGTCGTTAACGCCGGACACGGCCTGACCATTCACAATGTTACGCCGATTGCTCAAATTCTCGCCATCCGCGAGCTGAACATCGGCCATTCGCTGATTTCCCAAGCACTCTTCCTCGGCCTGCCTGAAGCTGTCCGCCAGATGAAGGAAGTCATGTTCAGAGCAAGAATGCTGCCTTAACGGCATCAGCCATACAGGCTAAAGCGGTTTGCTTTGGCCGGTATCCACACTTTCAGACGGCCTGACTATTTAAACAAGGAGCAGACCCATGATTTACGGAATAGGTACAGACATTGTTTCCCTCAAACGCATTATCCGCCTAAACAAAAAATTCGGACTGGCATTTGCGCAACGCATTCTCAGTCCGGAAGAGCTGTTGGAGTTTCCGCAGGCAGGCAAACCGGTTAACTATCTTGCCAAACGCTTTGCCGCCAAAGAGGCTTTTGCCAAAGCCGTCGGGACGGGCATACGCGGCGTGGTGTCCTTCCGCAATATCGGTGTTGGGCATGATGCATTGGGCAAGCCTGAATTGTTTTTTGCACCGGCTTTGACCAAATGGCTGGAAGAGCAGGGCATCCGCGGCTGTCATCTGAGCATGAGCGATGAAGAGGATACCGTCATGGCTTTTGTCATTGCGGAAAAATAAGGCCGGATTTAAGTATTCTGAAATAGAGCATCCTTTTCAGACGGCCTGAAGAGTTAGGTATTTGTCAAAGGTCGGGCGTATAGGCCCGACATCGTTTTTTTTTACACATAAATCGGCAGGTGTCGCCGCCTGCCTCATATAAGAATAATCTCATGATGACTGAAGACACACGTCCATTGGTGCAAGTGGTTGCTGGGATTTTGCTCGACAAAAACGGCCGCTACCTGCTCAGTTCCCGCCCGGAGGGCAAGCTGTATGCCGGCTATTGGGAATTTGCCGGCGGCAAGGTTGAAGCAGGCGAAAGCGATTTTCAAGCCTTGCAACGCGAGTTTGAAGAAGAACTCGGCATCCGTATCCTCGTCGCTACGCCATGGCTGACCAAAGTCCATTCCTACGAACACGCACATGTACGCCTGCATTTTTTATGGGTAGAAGCCGACCAATGGGCGGGCGAAATCCAATCGAGGGAAGGGCAGAAATGGGCATGGCAAAAGGCAGGGGATTTTACCGTTGCGCCGATGTTGCCTGCCAATAGCGCATTATTACGTTCCCTCTCTATTCCGCGCCAGCTTCAAGGCCGTCTGAAAAGCGGCTTGAGCGGTCAAAACAGCATGGGCGAATATCATGTTGTGCCATATATGTCGGCTCAGCATCAAACCGCATCTGCCGTATTGTTGGAATTTGCCGATTGGCAGCAAGGCAAGCCGATAGAAGCGTCTAGCGCATGGCCAATCATTGAAAATGCCGAACAATGGCAGCAGGTGCAAAATGCGGATGCCGTCGTATGGAAAGTGGCGAATGAAGCGGCCGCCAAGCAAGTTATGGATATTTTGGCGCAAGGCGTGGCTATGCCGTTGATTGCAGCTGCTCCGGAAAGTATGGTTTCCATTTATCGCGAACAGTGGCAGAGCATGGGTGCGCATGCTGTTTTGATCGATAATGATATTGAGGCCGTCTGAAATGAGTAAAAATCAAAAACTACTGATTGCTGCTGTTTTACTGATTGTGTTTGCGGCGGCTAAACTGCTGCTCTTGGATTGGTGGCAGCGGCAACAGACAAAAGCGAATGTAGTCGAATGTAGTCTGACACAAGGCTGCGTTCTGCCTGACGGTTCAAAAGTGCGTGCGACCTCTATCAATACACACGAGCCGTTTGATATTGTGGTGGAGAATGTGCCGGAGAATACGGGTGCGGTCAGTATCAGTTTCAGTATGAAAAACATGAACATGGGCTTCAACCGCTATAACCTGACGCAACAATCGCCACAAAGTTGGCAGGCTGCGCAAATCCGCTTGCCGTTTTGCGTCGAAGGCCGCCATGATTACACTGCCGACATTACCATTGGCAAACAGACTTTTCAGACGGCATTTAGTGCAGAGTAGTCATCATGCAAAGGCCGTCTGAAAATTTAAAGGCTAAAATTTTAA
Source organism: Neisseria subflava (assembly GCF_003044645.1). Taxonomy (GTDB): domain Bacteria; phylum Pseudomonadota; class Gammaproteobacteria; order Burkholderiales; family Neisseriaceae; genus Neisseria; species Neisseria subflava_B. The sequence goes on along the minus strand of NZ_POXL01000006.1, from coordinate 105,722 downwards.
AATTTTTCAGAAGGTATATTTAAAAGTTCCTTATAAATGAATCAATTATAAATTATTTTTGGATAGATTGTTTACAATTATTTTGACTATAAGCCAAAAGCACAAAACGGACAGAAGCTAAGCCACGCAAGGATTTGATGTGGTACAGCCTGTCCATTTTTTACATTTGTTGCAAAAAAATCGTTTATTAATAACTGAAATTTTTATAATTTTTTTGAAAAAAGTGTTTGACAAGACCGGTTTTATTTTTTAAATTTGTTTCCATAAATAAAAACTACATCGCACTACAAAGGAACATCATCATGAATCTGTATCAAACCACTCTCTCTTGTTATAGATTTTCTCCCATCTCTGCCGCTCCCGTCGCCGCCAGTTTATTGGCAGTCCCGACGGTCTGAAGGCTCTCAACCCGAATCCAGTTTCCGTATTCCTACAAACGCTTCGGGTTTTAAAATATCTGTATCTCCAATCGAATTCATATTTTGATTAATAAAAATTAAAAAACGTACACCTCTGCTTCAGCCTTATTGTATTTATTGTTTTGATAACTATTTGTATTTATTGATTTTAAATTTTCAGATGGTTGATGATTGAAATTTTACAGGCCGTCTGAAAACAGTTTTTAGAACGATTGTTTCTTTTTAAACGGTTCGTTTCAAGTTGTGAAAAAACCGAGCCGTCCGATTAATACTGATGAAAAAAGTCTATAAAGGAGAAATATGATGAGTCAACACTCTGCCGGAGCACGTTTCCGCCAAGCCGTGAAAGAATCAAATCCACTTGCCGTGGTCGGTTGCGTCAATGCTTATTTTGCACGATTGGCCACTCAAAGCGGTTTCAAAGCGATTTACCTGTCTGGCGGCGGCGTGGCAGCCTGCTCTTGCGGTATCCCTGATTTGGGCATCACCACAATGGAAGATGTTCTGATCGACGCGCGACGCATTACGGACAACGTGGATACGCCTCTGCTGGTGGACATCGATGTGGGTTGGGGCGGTGCATTCAATATTGCCCGTACCATTCGCAACTTTGAACGCGCTGGTGTTGCAGCAGTTCACATCGAAGATCAGGTAGCGCAAAAACGCTGCGGCCACCGTCCGAACAAAGCCATCGTTTCTAAAGATGAAATGGTCGACCGTATCAAAGCTGCCGTAGATGCGCGCGTTGATGAGAACTTTGTGATTATGGCGCGTACCGATGCGCTGGCGGTAGAAGGTTTGGATGCCGCTATCGAACGCACTCAGGCTTGTGTCGAAGCCGGTGCAGACATGATTTTCCCTGAAGCCATGACCGATTTGAAAATGTACCGCCAATTTGCAGATGCAGTGAAAGTACCTGTATTGGCCAACATTACCGAGTTTGGTTCCACTCCGCTTTATACCCAAAGCGAGCTGGCTGAAAACGGCGTGTCACTGGTGCTGTATCCACTGTCGTCATTCCGCGCAGCAAGCAAAGCCGCTCTGAATGTTTATGAAGCAATTATGCGCGATGGAACTCAGGCCGCAGTGGTTGACAGTATGCAAACCCGTGCCGAGCTGTACGAGCATCTAAACTATCATGCCTTCGAGCAAAAACTGGATAAATTGTTTCAAAAATAAGTAACCGCTTTCAGACGGCCTTTCAACAAATCCGCATCGGCCGTCTGAAAAATAAAACCCACAAAAATACAAAGGAGAAATACCATGACTGAAACTACTCAAACCCCGACTTTCAAACCTAAAAAATCCGTTGCGCTTTCTGGCGTTGCGGCCGGTAATACCGAATTGTGTACCGTTGGCCGTACCGGCAACGATTTGAGCTATCGCGGTTATGACATCTTGGATTTGGCACAAAAATGCGAGTTTGAAGAAGTCGCCCACCTGCTGATTCACGGTCATCTGCCCAACAAATTCGAGCTGGCCGCTTATAAAACCAAGCTCAAATCCATGCGCGGCCTGCCTATCCGTGTGATTAAAGTTTTGGAAAGCCTGCCTGCACATACCCATCCGATGGATGTGATGCGTACCGGCGTATCCATGCTGGGCTGCGTTCATCCTGAACGTGAAAGCCATCCGGAAAGTGAAGCGCGCGACATCGCCGACAAACTGATTGCCAGCCTCGGCAGCCTCCTCTTGTACTGGTATCAATATTCGCACAACGGCAAACGCATTGAAGTTGAAAGCGACGAAGAGACCATCGGCGGTCATTTCCTGCACTTGTTGCACGGCAAACGCCCAAGCGAATCACACATCAAAGCCATGCACGTTTCACTGATTCTGTATGCCGAACACGAGTTCAACGCTTCTACCTTCACTGCCCGCGTGATTGCCGGTACAGGCTCTGATATGTACTCCAGCATTACCGGTGCAATCGGCGCCTTGAAAGGTCCGAAACACGGCGGTGCGAACGAGGTGGCTTACGATATTCAAAAACGCTACCGCAATGCCGACGAAGCCGAAGCAGACATCCGCGAACGTATCGGCCGCAAAGAAATCGTGATCGGTTTCGGTCATCCGGTGTACACCATCTCCGACCCTCGCAACGTTGTTATTAAAGAAGTGGCACGCGGTTTGAGCAAAGAAACCGGCGATATGCGCCTCTTTGACATTGCCGAACGCTTGGAGAGCGTGATGTGGGAAGAGAAAAAAATGTTCCCGAATCTGGACTGGTTCTCCGCCGTTTCCTACCAAAAATTGGGCGTACCGACCGCTATGTTCACACCGCTGTTCGTGATTTCCCGTACAACCGGTTGGAGCGCACACGTTCTCGAGCAACGCAAAGACGGCAAAATCATCCGTCCGAGCGCAAACTACACAGGCCCTGAAGATTTGGCATTCGTGGAGATTGAAAACCGTTGATACGCGTAACAGCAGGGTGGGCCGCCAGCCCGCCCCATCTCGAAATGCCGTTTGAAAACAATGAATAAATGATGTTTTCGTTTTTCGACGGCCTAGTGCAGTATGCGAGAGAGAGAGCCGGCCGTTTGGAAAACATGCTGCTCTGCTGTCGTCATTCCCATACAGGCAGAAATTCAAAAGTTGAAATGTCCTGCTGTAAAGAGTGCTGAAAAATTTAAGTTTGGATTTCCGTCTATACGGGAATGATGGTAGCGGAGCAGCAATTTTTTTTCATACCGCGAATAGATTTCAGACAACAAGCAATAAAACAGAATTTATGGTTTCAGACGGCCTTAAGGTCCGAATCAACAGGCCGTCTGAAACCCAAAACCAAAAAAAGAATAGATTTAGGAGAACCGACATGACTGCCAACCAACGCTACCGCAAAGCTTTACCCGGTACGGATTTGGAATATTACGACGCGCGTCAGGCGTGTGAAGACATCAAACCAGGCTCTTATGACAAGCTGCCTTACACAAGCCGCATCTTGGCTGAGAACTTGGTCAACCGCGCAGACAAAGTCGACCTGCCTACGCTGCAAAGCTGGCTGGGTCAGCTGATTGAGGGAAAACAGGAAATCGACTTCCCTTGGTATCCGGCGCGCGTGGTGTGTCACGATATTCTGGGTCAGACAGCGTTGGTGGATTTGGCAGGTTTGCGCGATGCGATTGCAGAGAAGGGCGGCGATCCTGCCAAAGTGAATCCGGTGGTGCAGACGCAGCTGATTGTCGATCACTCGCTGGCGGTGGAATGCGGCGGCTACGACCCCGATGCGTTCCGCAAAAACCGCGAAATCGAAGACCGCCGCAACGAAGACCGTTTCCACTTTATCAACTGGACGAAAACCGCCTTTGAAAATGTGGACGTGATTCCGGCGGGTAACGGCATCATGCACCAAATCAATCTGGAAAAAATGTCGCCCGTCGTCCAAGTTAAAAACGGCGTGGCGTTTCCCGATACCTGCGTCGGCACCGATTCGCATACGCCGCACGTCGATGCGCTGGGCGTGATTTCCGTGGGTGTGGGCGGTTTGGAAGCGGAAACGGTGATGCTGGGGCGCGCGTCCATGATGCGCCTGCCCGATATCGTCGGCGTTGAACTGACCGGCAAACGCCAGCCGGGCATTACTGCCACCGACATCGTGTTGGCACTGACCGAATTCTTGCGTAAAGAGCGCGTGGTTGGCGCATTTGTCGAGTTTTTCGGTGAAGGTGCAAGAAGCCTGTCGATCGGCGACCGCGCCACCATTTCCAACATGACCCCTGAGTTCGGCGCGACTGCCGCGATGTTTGCTATTGATGAGCAAACCATTGATTATTTGAAACTGACCGGACGCGACGACGCGCAAGTGAAATTGGTAGAAACCTACGCCAAAACCGCAGGCTTGTGGGCAGATGCCTTGAAAACCGCCGTTTATCCTCGCGTATTGAAATTTGATTTGAGCAGCGTAACGCGCAATATGGCAGGCCCGAGCAACCCGCACGCGCGTTTTGCCACCGTCGATTTGACGGCAAAAGGGCTGGCGAAGCCTTACGAAGAGCCTTCAGACGGCCAAATGCCTGACGGAGCAGTGATTATTGCTGCGATTACTTCCTGTACCAATACTTCCAATCCGCGCAACGTTGTCGCCGCCGCGCTGTTGGCACGCAATGCCAACCGCCTCGGCTTGAAACGCAAACCTTGGGTGAAATCTTCGTTTGCCCCGGGTTCAAAAGTAGCTGAAATTTATTTGAAAGAAGCAGGCTTGTTGCCCGAAATGGAAAAACTCGGCTTCGGTATCGTCGCCTTCGCATGTACCACCTGCAACGGCATGAGCGGTGCGCTCGATCCGAAAATCCAGAAAGAAATCATCGACCGCGATTTGTACGCCACCGCCGTATTGTCGGGCAACCGCAACTTCGACGGCCGCATCCACCCGTATGCGAAACAGGCTTTCCTCGCTTCGCCTCCTTTGGTTGTTGCCTATGCGCTGGCAGGCAGCATCCGTTTCGATATTGAAAACGACGTACTCGGCGTTGCAGACGGCCGCGAAATCCGCCTGAAAGACATTTGGCCGACCGACGAAGAAATCGATGCCGTCGTTGCCGAATATGTGAAACCGCAGCAGTTCCGCGACGTGTATGTGCCGATGTTCGACACCGGCAAAGCGCAAAAAGCCCCAAGCCCACTGTACGATTGGCGTCCGATGTCCACCTATATCCGCCGCCCACCTTACTGGGAAGGCGCATTGGCAGGGGAACGCACATTAAGAGGTATGCGACCGCTGGCGATTTTGCCCGACAACATCACCACCGACCACATTTCACCGTCCAACGCGATTTTGGCGGCGAGTGCGGCAGGCGAATATCTGGCAAAAATGGGTTTGCCCGAAGAAGACTTCAATTCCTACGCCACCCACCGCGGCGACCACCTTACCGCCCAACGCGCCACCTTCGCTAATCCGAAACTGTTTAACGAAATGGTGAAAAACGAAGACGGCAGCGTACGCCAAGGTTCGCTGGCACGCGTTGAACCCGAAGGCGAAACCATGCGCATGTGGGAAGCCATCGAAACCTATATGAACCGCAAACAGCCGCTCATCATCATCGCCGGTGCGGACTACGGCCAAGGCTCCAGCCGCGACTGGGCGGCGAAGGGCGTGCGGCTGGCGGGCGTGGAAGCCATCGCCGCCGAAGGCTTCGAGCGCATCCACCGCACCAACCTCATCGGCATGGGCGTTTTGCCGCTGCAATTCAAACCCGGCACCAACCGCCACACCCTGCAACTGGACGGCACGGAAACCTACGATGTGGTCGGCGAACGCAAACCGCGCGGCGACCTGACCCTCGTCATCCACCGCAAAAACGGCGAAACCGTCGAAGTCCCCGTTACCTGCCGCCTCGATACTGCAGAAGAAGTGTTGGTGTACGAAGCCGGCGGCGTGCTGCAACGGTTTGCACAGGACTTTTTGGAAGGAAATGCAGCGTAAGGTAAATCGGGCATCGTCAAAATGCCCGGGCTACGCCCAAAAAGGTTTTCAGACGGCCTTGAATGTTTGAGAGGCCGTCTGAAAAAACCATACTAAAAATACAAAGGAGAACCCGAAATGCCGCAAATTAAAATCCCCGCCGTTTACTACCGCGGCGGTACATCTAAAGGCATTTTCTTCAAACGCACCGATCTGCCGGCCGCTGCGCAGGAAGCAGGCGAGGCACGCGACAAAATCCTCTTGCGCGTACTCGGCAGCCCCGACCCTTACGGCAAACAGATTGACGGTTTGGGTAACGCCAGTTCGTCCACCAGCAAAGCCGTAATTTTGGACAAATCCGAACGCGCCGATCACGATGTCGATTACTTGTTCGGACAAGTTTCCATCGACAAACCTTTTGTCGATTGGAGCGGTAACTGCGGTAATTTGACCGCCGCCGTGGGCGCATTTGCCATCGAGCAAGGCTTGGTTGATAAATCCAAAATCCCTTCAGACGGCCTGTGTACCGTCAAAATCTGGCAGAAAAACATCGGCAAAACCATTATTGCCCATGTGCCGATGCAAAACGGCGCAGTTTTGGAAACAGGCGATTTTGAGCTTGACGGCGTAACGTTCCCTGCCGCTGAAGTACAAATCGAATTTTTAGATCCGGCCGACGGCGAAGGCAGTATGTTCCCAACCGGCAATTTGGTCGATGAAATTGATGTGCCGAATATAGGCCGTCTGAAAGCCACGCTTATCAATGCCGGCATTCCAACCATTTTCCTGAATGCCGCAGATTTGGGCTACACAGGCAAAGAGTTGCAAGACGACATCAACAACGATGCCGCGGCTTTGGAAAAATTTGAAACCATCCGTGCGTATGGCGCGCTGAAAATGGGCTTGATCAGCGATGTATCCGAAGCCGCCACCCGCGCCCATACTCCGAAAGTCGCTTTTGTCGCCCCCGCGGCCGATTACACCGCTTCAAGCGGCAAAACCGTCCAAGCTGCCGACATCGACTTATTGGTACGCGCGCTGAGCATGGGCAAATTGCACCACGCCATGATGGGTACCGCTTCAGTCGCCATTGCTACCGCCGCCGCCGTGCCCGGAACGCTGGTCAACCTTGCAGCCGGAGGCGGAGCGCGTAAAGAAGTCCGCTTCGGTCATCCGTCAGGCACACTGCGTGTCGGTGCAGCCGCCGAATGTCAGGACGGACAATGGACGGCCACCAAAGCGGTCATGAGCCGTAGCGCACGCGTGATTATGGAAGGACAAGTCCGAGTGCCGGAAGATTGCTTTTAAGTTTTCAGACGGCCACGCCATTAAACAAGGCCGTCTGAAAACCAAATAAGCAGATTTTAGTCGGGTAGCGATACCTGCAATGGAGATTATGGTTGGGTATAAAGCCTGACTAAACACCAAACCAAAGGCAATCTGAAAAGCTCTCAAATGTTCTTGCTCTTTTCAGACGGCCTGAAGCCAAAAAAACAATCAAAAATTCAAAGGAGAAACACTATGTCCAACCAACTCATTCTTGTTCTGAACTGCGGCAGCTCTTCACTCAAAGGTGCCGTTATCGACCGTAAAAACGGCAAAGTTCTTTTAAGCTGTCTCGGCGAACGTTTGGGTACGCCCGAAGCAGTCATTACGTTCAGCAAAGACGGCAAAAAATGCCAAACAGCCTTGACCGGCCGTAACGACCATGCCGGTGCCGTAGGTATGCTGTTGAAAGAGCTTGAAAAACACGGCCTGCACGACCGCATTAAAGCCATCGGCCACCGCATCGCCCACGGCGGCGAAAAATACAGCGAATCTGTTTTGATCGACCAAGCAGTAATGGACGAACTCAATGCCTGCATTCCGCTCGCTCCGCTGCACAACCCTGCCAATATCAACGGCATTTTGGCTGCGCAAGAGCACTTCCCAGGGCTGCCCAATGTCGGCGTGATGGATACCTCGTTCCACCAAACCATGCCGGAGCGTGCCTACACTTATGCCGTTCCGCGCGAATTGCGTAAAAAATACGCTTTCCGCCGCTACGGTTTCCACGGTACCAGTATGCGTTACGTTGCCCCTGAAGCCGCACGCATCTTGGGCAAACCGTTGGAAGACATCCGCATGATTATTGCCCACTTAGGCAATGGCGCATCCATTACCGCCATCAAAAACGGCAAATCCGTTGACACCAGTATGGGCTTCACGCCGATCGAAGGCTTGGTAATGGGTACGCGCTGCGGCGATATCGACCCGGGCGTATACAGCTATCTGACTTCACACGCCGGTTTGGATGTTGCCCAAGTTGATGAAATGCTGAACAAAAAATCAGGTTTGCTCGGTATTTCCGAACTCTCCAACGACTGCCGTTCTTTGGAAATCGCTGCGGATGAAGGCCATGAAGGCGCACGTTTGGCTTTGGAAGTCATGACTTACCGCCTTGCCAAATATATTGCTTCGATGGCTGTGGCTTGTGGCGGCGTTGACGCGCTCGTGTTTACCGGCGGTATCGGCGAAAACTCGCGCAACATCCGTGCCAAAACCGTTTCTTATCTTGATTTCTTAGGTCTGCACATCGACACCAAAGCCAATATGGAAAAACGCTACGGCAATTCAGGCATTATCAGCCCGACAGGTTCTTCTCCGGCTGTTTTGGTTGTGCCAACCAATGAAGAGCTGATGATTGCCCACGATACGGCACAGTTGGCAGGATTTTTGGAAGAAGTAGGCTAGGGTAGTGTAAATAAAAAAGTGCGGATTCATCATCCGCACTTTTTCATTGCATCTCAAATCAAGCCACTTGGGTTTGATGCTCGTCGCCGTTGCGTTCACGAATAACGCCCAAACGGTAAACGGTTTCGCCTTGTTCGCTCAAGAAAGCTTGTACTGCATCGGCATTTTCTTTGGCAATGATAACGACCATGCCGATACCGCAGTTGAACGTACGGTACATTTCTTGGGTTTCCACATTGCCTGCTTTTTGCAGCCATTGGAATAATTTAGGCAATTCCCACGCTTTGGCATCGATTTGTGCAACGGTATTTTCAGGCAAAACGCGAGGTACGTTTTCGATAATGCCGCCGCCGGTAATATGGGCCATGCCTTTAATGGTGAATTTTTCCAAAGCGGCAAGGATAGGTTTCACATATAGGCGGGTAGGGGCGATGATGGCTTCGCGTAAGGTTTTGCCGTTGTCAAATTCCGCGTCCAAATCAGGATTGTCACGCTCGATGATTTTGCGTACCAAAGAGTAGCCGTTGGAGTGTGCGCCGTTGGAAGCCAAGCCCAAAACAACGTCTCCGGCCTGAATGCTGCGGCCGTTGATGACGCGTTCTTTTTCAACCACGCCGACGGCAAAACCGGCCAAGTCGTATTCGCCTTCGGGATACATGCCCGGCATTTCGGCAGTTTCACCGCCAATCAAAGCGCAACCCGATTCTTCGCAGCCTTGGGCAATGCCTTTAATCACATCAGTCGCGCGGGCAACATCCAACTTGCCGCAAGCGAAATAGTCCAAGAAGAACAAAGGTTCTGCACCTTGAACCAAAATATCGTTGACGCTCATGGCAACCAAATCGATGCCGACGGTATCGTGTTTGTCCCAGTCGAATGCCAGTTTCAGCTTGGTGCCGACGCCGTCCGTACCGGAAACCAATACCGGATTTTTGTATTTTTTGCCGATTTCGACCAAAGCGCCGAAACCGCCCAAATCACCCAACACTTCAGGGCGCATAGTACGCTTGGCAAAAGGTTTGATGTTTTCGACCAGTTGATCGCCTGCGTCGATATCCACGCCTGCGTCACGATAGCTCAAAGAAGTGCTCATTGGATTTCCTTATTCGGGTATGGGGGTAGATTGTCGGAGCGTATTTTATCTTAAATTGGAGGATTCAGGCTGAATTTTTTGGCATTATTGTCAACAATTTTTATTTTATCTTAATAGCCGTCTCACTTTCAGACGGCCTTTGTGAATCTGTTATACTGCTTATTTATTTTGAAAACCTTAAGCATCAACTGGGGAACACCTTTTTATGTATCAAAAGAAAACGCGCGGCGCAAAACCGTGGATTATTATGGCTTGCGTCATCGCAGCCTTTATTTGGCTTTTATATGCCTTGGGCGATGTTTTGACGCCGTTTATTGTGGCCGCCGTTTTGGCCTATGTTTTGAATCCCTTGGTCGAGTGGCTGCAATTGAAGCGTATCCGCCGCGCGCCGGCCTCTATGATTATTATGGCGTTGGCTTTGTTGATATTGCTGTCGTTGGTGCTGATTATCGTACCTATGTTGTTGAACCAGTTTAACAATCTGGCCGAACGCCTGCCGCAAATCGTGGGCTTTGTTCAAAACAAACTGCTGCCGTGGCTCAACAGCGTCAGCGGGGATTATATTCAAATCGATCAAGAATCAATCATCGCATGGTTGCAGTCGCATACGGATGAGTTGAGCAATACGCTCAAAGCATGGATTCCGACCTTGATGCGTCAAAGCGGCAACGTCATCAGCGGTGTCAGCAATTTGGTGTTATTGCCTTTGTTGCTGTATTACTTCTTGTTGGATTGGAAACGCTGGTCTTCCGGAATCAGCAAATTGGTTCCGCGCCGTTTTATCGAGACCTACACGCGTATCAGCGGCAATATGGACGAAGTTTTGGGCGAGTTTCTGCGCGGCCAGCTGATGGTTATGATGATTATGGGCTTGGTCTATGGCTTGGGCTTGATGTTGGTCGGTTTGGATTCCGGCTTTGCTATCGGTATGATTGCCGGTATTTTGGTATTTATTCCGTATTTGGGCGCATTTACCGGCCTTTTGCTGGCGACAATCGCCGCGCTTTTGCAATATGGCTCATGGCAGGGCTTGTTGATGGTCTGGGCTGTATTCGGTGTCGGACAATTCTTGGAAAGCTTTTTCATTACGCCCAAAATCGTCGGCGACCGCATCGGTTTGTCTCCGTTCTGGGTGATTTTCTCATTGATGGCTTTCGGACAACTGATGGGTTTTGTCGGTATGCTTGCCGGCCTGCCGCTTGCCGCTGTAACGCTGGTTCTATTGCGTGAAGGCGCATCTGCCTATTTCGGCAGCCATTTTTACAAACATAAATAAATCGATAATATTAAGGCCGTCTGAAATTCAAGTTTCAGACGGCCATTGATAACAAAGGAAGTTTATATGTTAGCCATTATCGGCGGCAGCGGTTTGACCAAACTGCCGGAACTTGAAATTACTGAACGAAAAATCGTACGCACCCCTTACGGCTTAACCAGCAGCCCTATTTTGTTCGGCAGGTTGGGGCGCTTGGATATTGTTTTCCTTGCACGACACGGCTTCAGCCATACCATCGCGCCGCATGAAATCAACTACCGCGCCAATATCTGGGCGTTGCACTCTTTAGGCGTTGCAAACATCATTGCCATTTCTTCAGTCGTCGGTATTAATCCTGATTTTGAAAACGGCAGTTTGGTGTTGCCGGACGATTTGATCGACTATACCTATGGCCGTAAAGATACTTTTTTTGAAGGCCAAGAATGCCCGGTTATCCATACCGATTTTTTCAATCCTTATTGCGATGAATTGCGACAAGAATTGTTGAATATCACGAAAGCGCACAATGTGCCGATTTACGATTCCGCCGTTTATGGCTGCCTGCAAGGCCCTCGCCGTCCAACCCGCGCAGAAATCGCCCGTTATCGACGTGACGGCGTAGATGTACTCGGTATGACCGGCATGCCCGAAGCCGTTTTAGCCAGAGAGTTGAAAATGGCCTATGCCCACTTTTGTAGCGTCAGCAGTATTGATTGCTTTGATAGCGGAGTAGGGACTGAGGGCTGTAATGAACAGACTTCTATGACGATGACCAAAATCCGACAATTATTGAATGGTTTGTAACTGATAATGCCGTCTGAAATGATATTTTCAGACGGCATTGTTTTATTTAAGAAGCTGTTTCCCGCGCCCAATGGGGCAGGGAGGCTTTTTGTTTGCGGAACGAGGCAAGTTTCATACCCCGACATTTTTCAAAAATCAATTCAACCCCGCTTTGCAGCTGCAAAATTAAATTGGTATGCGTTTCCGTTTTAATAAAGTCAATATTGCGTTGCACCAAGCGCTGAATGACGGCATAAACATCAAGGCAGCCATTTGCAAAAAACCACGGATTCAACTTTACCCAACGGCCGCCGCTTAATGCAGCATCAGGCTGAAAATCAGCGCGAATCTGAGTCAGCCGATTGTCGGAGAAATGCAGTTCGATATCGCCATAAAGCCAAATATTCCAGCCATTTTGCACCAACAAGCCTTTAGGGACGCAATCAGGCGCAGGAAACATCTGCAAAATAGACTCTGCAGATTGTCCGATTTCCAGATAGTCAAATCGGCCGGTATACAAAAAATCATAAATATCAACGGCAATAGGAAAGTGGTAGCGCATGGCAATAACCATAGAAAAGCAATTAACCAAGCTATCTTAAACTTAAAATATAATGAAATCAATTCTTATTACTATTTATTTAATATAAGAAAGACCGTCTGGAATTTCAGACGGCCTTGTAGCTTTGGTTTAAACCGATATTGGTTTACTCAGCCTTTAAATCAGCCACGCATTGCTTATCGCGTGCCTCAAAAGCTTCCGCGCCACCCAAGAGCTTGAGCTGCTCCTCAGGGCTGATTTTGCCGAAGTTTCGGATTTGCTCGTCAGAGAGTTTGCTTAAGGGCTGATCCCACATGCAGACACAATAGTCTTGAGCCAATTTCTCGTTTTGCGCATCCAAACCTTTTGCCTTCAAATCAGCTTGCCATTTTTCAGCAAAAGGAATGTTTTTCACGCAAGACTCCACCACATTTTGTTTCATCTGCGGCTTGTTCATCGCGCATTGTGAGAGCAGGGCGGTCAGAGCCAGCAAAGACAAAATAATCCATGCCCAAATGCGGATGGTGCGGATTTTTGCCTTGGCTTTCTTTCTGGCCGCCAGTTGCTCTTCAGACGGCCTTTCCGTTTGTTGCTCAGTCATGCAGGCTTTCCATGCGGATCATGGTGATCGGAGCATCCACGCAGCTCAGCGCTTCAATCGCTGCGATAGCGCGTTTGATATTGTGTTCCACCGTGGTGTGGGTCAGAATCACAATTTCGGCAGTGCTTTGATTAATCACGCCTTTTTGAATCAGAGCCTCTATAGAAACATTTTCTTTGGCCAAGAGGGCGGCAATTTGACCCAAAGTGCCAGGTTCGTCAGTTGCTTGAACGCGCAGATAGTAGCTGCTGGTAATTTCATCCATAGGCAGAATATTTTGCGCTTGAACTTGTGAAGGCTGGAATGCCAAGTGAGGAACACGATGGTCAGTTTCTGCTTCGATCAGTCGAGCAATATCAATAATGTCGGCAACTACGGCAGAAGCAGTCGGCAATGCACCGGCACCTGCACCGTAATACAAGGTTTCACCAACCATATCGGCATTGATACGGACAGCATTCATCACGCCATTAACGTTAGCCAGCAGACGGCTTTCAGGAATCAGAGTAGGGTGTACACGCAACTCAATGCCTTTGTCGGTTTTACGGGTAATACCCAACAATTTGATGCGATAGCCAAACTCTTCAGCATATTTGATATCGCGACTATCGAGTTTGCTGATGCCTTCCAAATAGCAGGCAGAGAAGTTCATCGGGGTACCGAATGCCAATGCGCTCATGATGGTGATTTTATGGCCAGCATCATGACCTTCAATATCAAAAGTAGGGTCAGCTTCTGCATAGCCCAAAGCCTGAGCTTCTTTCAATACGTCTGCAAACGCGCTGCCTTTTTCACGCATTTCAGTAAGAATAAAGTTGCTGGTACCATTAATAATACCGGCGATGCTACGGATTTGGTTTGCAGCCAAGCCTTCACGCAAAGCCTTGATAATAGGGATACCGCCGGCAACAGCAGCTTCAAACTGCACCATGACATTTTTTTCTTCCGCCAAAGGGAAAATTTCATTGCCGTATTCAGCCAGCAGTTTTTTATTGGCAGTAACAATGTGTTTGCCGTTTTCAATTGCTTTCAAAACCGCATCTTTAGCAATACCGGTACCGCCAAACAATTCAACAACAACATCAACATCTTGATGTTGAACCAGCTCAAACGGATCTTTGATAAAAGCAGCATTCGGGCAAATTTGTTTGGCTTTTTCTTCGCTCAAATCACAAACAGCAGAAATACGGACTTCACGTCCCAAGCGGCGGCTGATTTCCGCAGCGTTGTCCTGCAATACAGTGGCCGTACCGCCACCGACTGTACCCAAACCTAAAAGACCGATATTTACTGGCTTCATTGTGTCTCCTTTTGAGCCGATACTTTAAAATAATCACGAAAAACCAAGGCTTGTTATAATCGCTTGCAATCGTAAATTCAGAGCAAAGCATCAATGCACAAGGTCAAACGTTGAATCCTACCTGATATTGCTTGATTTTGCACCTTTTTTTGCAAGTTTCCAGAGGCCGTCTGAAAAATCGTTCTACCATAAAAACAGGAATTGCCATGAAAATCACAGAAAACCATATCGATGAAGCCACATCATTTTTTTCATCCTCGCAAGGAAGATTGCAAATCGGTGAACAAACATATTCAGAACCCATTTGCTGGCAAGATGGCAAAGTAAGCATCATTCCTCAAACAACCATCGAAGAATTAAATGAACAAATTTTTATATCAGCAATTGAAACAGCAGAAAACCGTCCTGAAGTCATTATTATAGGTACAGGAGAAAAACAAAAATTCCTGCATCCCAAAATTGCTGCAGCCTTATCAGCCTACGGAATCGGCTTCGAATGCATGAACACAGCTTCAGCTTGTAGAACTTTAGTTTTACTGCAAGGAGAAGAACGAAGCACATGGGCTTGGTTGTGGCCATAATTTGTAGAAAAGACTATTGCATCATGCCAGTTTAGGTTCGCATAATTTATATTATGTAATAATCCATTAAGATCAATAATATAGGCCTAACTACTTTCCCACGTAGCATGTAGTTGTTTACATTTTTAGGTATGGTCTAAATCATAGCTTTGTTGTGTAATTCAAGTCAATACCCTTTAGGTTTTATAGATATTTTTTCAAATATTTTGCCTGTAAAAATATAGCTATGCTTAATAGGGTAATTGGGATCAACAAAATTATTGGATCGATAGAGAAGGGCATACTTAAATATATAAAAATAGTTGTCCATAGTATTCCGGTTCTCCAAAATTTAGCTCTATGGTAAATAGCAGCAGATTCTCGTCCCGCATTTTGTTGCCGTACTTTTCTTTTCATTAGGCCATCAAAAAATGCACTTGATATTGAAATAAAAAGTAGCGGAAAAAAAGCAGAAATATTACCTATCCGGATAGAAATTATTTTCAAAGTATCGTTCAATATAGCCAATTCGGGCTTAAATGAATCAAGCATACCGGCAAGTCCAAAGTTGATAGCGTCAGATTGAGCTTCACTTAAAAGTGATTCTATGCCGGTTACGTTAAATATGGCTAAATATAGAGTCTCATAAGCGAATCTTGTGATTTTTATATGAAACGGCACATCATCATTTTCGATACTGCTAAAAACCTGCTGGGTTTTTAGCAGTTCAGCTTCCAATAAATGTTCCTGTCCGAAATAGGACTGGATGCTGATTGATGATATAAACAGTATGATTACAATCAGTAGGATAATGCAAATCCACTTAAAGGGAGTTGTAATAATGCCAATGCTGGTCGACTTACTTAGAAAATCAGAAGACTGTCTAGCCATAATATTCTCCTTCTACGAAAGCATGATTTTCATCGTCATCTACTCGGTTCAGACGAACGATCTCGCGCATTTTTTCTGCTACTGCCACCAAATCAGAAGGAACATCAAGATTTGGATCGGGGAGCGGAAGGGGGAGACGGATTTTATATAATTGACCGCCTTCCAAAAGCGCAAACGCTTGTCCCTTGGGTAAATTAATCAAATCAGATGTCTGTAGCATCGGCACAGTTTCTGTTGCTAATCTGTCTTCGTTTGAACTGGTAAAATCTTCCATATCGCCGGGTACACCTATATCTCCTGCAGAAGATACTAAGGTGCCAGAAACGATTTTGACATCAGGTAATTTACTGGTTAAAAGTTCGGCTGTTGATTCGTGCTGAACTCGCAGCATAATCATATTGTTCAGGTTACCCGCAATTTGCCCTGCTTTCGCTGCTGATCCGATTTTAGCTTCAACATCGGACCATGTCTGTGTATAGACCGTCACTTGATAGCCTGCGCCCCCGGCTTTGTTGAGTAGGGGGATGAATTCATCACCAATTAATTCATTAAACTCATCGGCATGAATTGCAACTTTGCGTTTATTGGTTTTTCCTGATTGGCCGTAACCGTGACCGTGCTTATAAATATGGCCAGAGAGTGAAGTGAGGTCGGCGAACATCGCATTTCCTACTGCAGCAGCGACTTCTGGGTCTGTCAGCGCGTCTAGCCCAACATATACTACCGCTTCAGAAGCCATAACTTTTCGCCAATCCATTAGCGGCCGCTCATCGGTCAAATCACTAAAATCAGGGCTAATCAGTTCAGCAACTTTACCACTGGTCAGTTTCTCTAAAAGGGGATAAAGCGATGATACGAGTTTATCGAAATAGGTTCGCTCATTACCTAATATACCGATAACCGCATCGGTCAGCGGGTCATTGGCTCCGGCTGATTTTGATTTTAAGAAGAAGGCTGTTTTAACTGCTTCTATATCGCGCCCGGTTTTGCCGACAGTTTTTTTCTGATCGTTATCCAACTCATAAGCTGCATATTCTGATTCCCATCCGGGATATTGCCGTTCCAAAGTCTTTTCAAAATATGCTTTTGCCAAATCGTCCATATTAACGGCACACTGGTAAATGCTCAAATAGGTTGGTTTAATGGACAAAGCCTCCATTATTTTGGCCAAGACATTTACAAACCGCCACACAAAAGCTTTAAAGGCGGCAGAGTTTCCTTCCCCCGGTAGGCCGTTCGACATTCGGGTTGCGACTTCGGTAATACGTGAAAAATCTCCTACAGGATTATATCGGCAAGATACCTCAGGAAAGCCCAGATGAAACAGGTAAAACGGCCGATTCATTTTTTTTGCCCGTGCATACATCATCAACATTACATCTGCATCACCTTTGGGGTCGAACATGATAGTAACGTCGCCTCGACAGATATCTTGATTAATCATGACTTCCGCTAAACGTGTTTTCCCTACACGGGTTGTCCCCCAAACCCCTGTATGGCCTACACGTTCTCCCAGTGACATGAAAATATCTTCTTCATGCAGCTCCACACCATGAATTTCAGGGGCCCCGCCAACAGGAGGTAATGGCGCAACAGGATTCCACCAAGCATTAGAGGAAGTCAGCTTGGTGAACCATGTTTGTCCTTCCGTCCTGATCTCATGAAGACGCGCTGCCTTGTAGATTTTTCCGGGAAGTCTCAGATGGTCATTTTCAGGTTGTCGGATCATCATCAGACGCTGTGTGTGTTTTTGCGTCCATCGAAATCCCTTACCTAGAAACAATGCCTTGTCTGAAACTGGAATCTGATCCGGCGTAGCGGCATAGTAGGGCAGATTTTTTACATTTTTCCGATACCTGCGTATACGGTTTCCTTCTTGGCTGCGTTTCAAAGCCATAAGGGTCATGGCAGGGATCGCTATATAGGGACTGAATCCGGGCATGGGCATTTGTGCGGCTGCAAACGCGGCTGCAGAATAGGCTGCTGCACTCAAAAACTCATAAGGATACCGATACACATTTTCCGGTACTCGAATGGTCAGACTCATTTTTGTTCTCCATTTACGCCGGGTTGAAGTAAATTTTGGCTGTCCGCTAATACGATATCAATGTTGTTAGGCGGCCTACGATCTGCCTTAATAATCAAGTGGACTTTACTTTCAGGAATCAAATAACAATGGAACAGTAGTTTTTGTTGAGCTTTCACTGCTAAAGCCGAGTAGATTGCCGATCGCTTGGTACGTTCGTGCAAACCCAAGGATGTAAATCCTTTCTGTGCCAAGAGGCCTGGACAACTAGGATTATTTTTGTCAAACAAACCACCCGCATATTCACGGAAAATAACAGGTGTAACGAGCAACATGCCTTGTTCGACAAAATGAATTGGGGAACTGCTTTGATTAACAGTAATCGTTCCTTCGGATAGGCCATTGGCCAACCAGTTCCAAAAGCGTTTACCTTCGTCTTTTAATGCCTGCTTTTGGCCTGCAAAGAATTCCGAGGCAGCCTGTTTTTGCTTCGGTTCTTGATCCAATATATTTTCCTGTTGATAGGGCGTAACCGGACGGGGCGATTGAACAGGAAAGGAGAGCCTCTCGGTTTTGATTTCTTCAAATTCGGCTGCGGCAGTATCTTCTTGCGCCAAATAAACAGGCTTAGCCAGGTTGTCAGGTTGGGCCGATACCAACTTGGATTCACTCGTTTCAAAATCTGCAAAAAGGTCATCCAGCACAGACATCGGCTTATTTTTTACGGGTGCTGCAACAGGATCGGATTTCTTCTGCGGAGGCTGTATTTCCGTTTTTTCTTCCATTTTTTTGGAAGTTACTTGAGGAGAGGCCATAGACGATCCATCTTGAGTAATCGCTTCATCGGGTCTTTCTGCTTCAGTTTCCGAATCATCCAACAGATACAGATTATGAACACTCAATAAAGCATCAATTCCCGACATGCCTTTTTGTTTAGCTTTCTTCTTGGGAGCAGGGGGCACATCAATTGCAACAACATCTTTTTCAGGCATGGATACTGCTTCAGCTTTGGGAAGCACTGTATCAACCGTATTTACGGCCATGAAATCCATGGCCTTTTCGGAATATTCTGTATGCTCATTTTCTACTGAGTGATTTTCTGTTTGGACGTTTTTCTCCAGCCCCCCATTATCGGACGAGGGCTCTATTTGGTTTTGGCCTATCTCTGAAGTTATTTCCAATGTTCCACTAAATTCGTGAGGGTAGTGGCCGTCTGGATATAGGGTTTCCAGTTTGAAACGCAGCATAGTAAAAATATGTTTTTTGAGCATGCCGTCCATACGTTCGAAACTGACTAAAACATGAGTCACTGCCTTATGTTCATCGTAAGGGTTCGCAATAACTGCACCATACTCTAATAATGTATCGAAAATCCGTTGGTTATCGGTTGGGAAAGAGGGGGCTGCAGGATGCTTGTTCTTTTTCAGGTATTCACGGATATAGTCCGGAACATTTTTCGCCATCATAAATACCATATCGTCTTTGCGAAAAATATCGCCGCCGGCCGTAGTTGCAATACTGAAATGAGCCCCCCGTTCGGCAAGCATATTGCGCAGAGCCGTCATAATGGTTTCGATAAGTGGCGTTCGCTTGGCTGTAGAGAATCGCTGTCTGGAACCATGTCGTAAATCACGTGCTGTAGAAGCCATATCCGCCTGTTTAATAATATCTGCCAACGGGCCGTCTTTTTGACTGCCTGAAAGATAGCTGCGTAAGGTTTTAATGAGATTCGGATCGGATTCGTTCATCCATTTTCGAGCATTAGACGGTACAATGCTTTGGAAGAATGTCCAGCCTAATGAGGCATGGACTTCATAGGGCGTTTTATTGTCAGGGAATGTAACGCGGTAAAAATTCTTACCACTTTCATTCATATCTCCTGTATCAGGTAGCCACAATGAAAAGGCTTTTGAATCCGGCTGCTCATAGAGTTCGACTTCAAAAGAGGTTAGAGTTTTACCGATGTCATGAAGTAGGGCGGCTGTCAAAATACCGTACCGCCACACAGCCGTCAGGCGTGCGATGTCTTCGGTTTTTGCGTTTGGCGGCCAACTGCGGGATGATGAGGCAAGCAAAGATAGGGCGGCAACATCTAAGGTATGTTTAACCAAACCACCGTCTCCTGCATGGTGGTGGGATTCTGAGGCAGGAAGTCTTTGAACAAAGTTGATGAAATTATGAATCAAAGGCAGGCCGTCTAAATGCCAATTTTCATTAGATAGACCCAAGTTGCTACGAATATTGGTGATTGAAGGCTGTAAGTCCAGCTCCTCAATCAGCTCTGCCGGAGATAAAATCAAAAATTTATCGCCATGGATTTTCGCTGCCGACATGGAAACGTGCTTATCCTCCTCAAGAGCGGGTTGTGTATCTGGCCGCCGGTTGAAGTACAGGTAGGCAATGCCGGATCCGCTTAAAAGTGCTAATCCGGTATAAGATAACCAATCCATTCAATACTCCGTATAGTCAGGTTGAATCAGCCGCATCATTTTTAATTTGAATTGTGCAGCGGGGGCATGGGGCTGATCGCCTATATAAACATCTGCGTCAGGATAATATGCAAAAAAATCACGGAAAGATTCGGTCAGGCTGTTCCAGTTCCCGTTTGGCGTTTGTGCGATGAAATAACAACCTTCAAATTCCCGACTCAATAAATCGGCAATTTCGCAGTCGGTGGCAGTGGCCGGAAGCTGTGCCAGTAATGAGGTTGTTTTGTTTATAAGAAAAGCTTCGGTGGTTTGCTCGTCTAAGGTAAAGTATTCCATAAAGCCCTCGCAGCGGTGCAGCATTAACATCAGTATGCCGGTCCAGCGAGGACTGATACGCTCAAAACGCTCTAAGCTGAGGCAGAGTTGATTGAACAGGGATTTGTCCATCTGCTTATCCGTCTTTGGTTGTAATTGGTCATACTGTAAAGTTTTATCTAAAGCCGCGATTTGCAGCAAGAAAAAAACGGTACTGGTACTTTTTTTGATTGTTTCTTGACATTTTTTTTCAAATATGAAACCCAAGTCTTTTTAGGCATACCGTCAGGTATGCCGTTCCCTTTAACCTTTTGCTTTGCCTTTAAGCCTTTTTAGTCCTTTACCATTAAGTCTTTTCCTTTACCTTTAAGCCTTTTAAAAAGGGAATGCGCGGTTTTTAAGCGCATTCCCTTTTTGGCTTTTTGATAAGCCCCTTTCCCTTAATCATAACAAATCAAATATGTCAAGAAACAATACGAAAAAAAATGATTTTCTATTGTTGGTATCGAAATTGGTTGCGCAGAAGCAAAATCCACATGTCAGTGCAACTGCACGACTATTCAATTTATAACCGGTCTGTGTTTTGGAAATAGAGATGGGGGCATCTTTAATTTTCAAAGAATCCGTATTCTTAAAGAGGGACGTTGAGAAAACCTGTTCCATGCAGACGTACCGTATAGCGTCTGTTTCAGCGTCCTTCTTTAAGAATATGAGGTAGAGACCGACCATGCAAAACGTCAATCACACAGAATTTCCTGTCGCTTTTCGAATGCTGCTTCAAGAAGAAGGTAAAAAATTCGATATCGGCGACTCCGGAAAATTTCTTAAAAAAAATTCCGGCGACGAAGAAGTTGTCGGCTTTCTGAATTGGGTATTCCCTTACGCAAAATCTCTTAAGGCTTCGGACGTACATTTTTCAAGTCGTGAAAACGGCTGCCAAATACGTATCCGTCACGAAAACATGGAAATCGCTAATGAATGGCTCTTTTCTCGCCAGTCAGCCTTAGTCATCAACGATCACATCCGTGCCAAATGCCGAATGCCTATACACGACATTGATTCCTGCTTTGATTCATCATTTTGGATGCTGGATAAAGATGGGGAGTCAATGATTGATATCCGGGTAAGCCTCGTTCCCACCACTTTTGGGCAAAACATTGTTTGCCGTCTGGGTAATCAGGCAGCGGATCTTCCATTGGAAAAAATAGAAATGTCCGATAACGTCCGGCATGCTTATATGCGCGCTTTGGACAGTAAGCAGGGAATGATTATCGTCAGCGGCCCGACCGGGTCAGGTAAGAGTGCTACGTTGGCGGCAAGCATCAACCATCTGAATCGTGAAGAAGTCAATATCATGACGGTTGAAGATCCGGTTGAAAACAGGATCCCGGGAGCTAACCAGGTCAGTATCAGTGTTCATAGAACATTTGCTCAAGTATTGCGTTCTTTTTTGCGTCAGGATCCTGATGTCATCATGGTTGGAGAAATTCGTGATGAAGAAACAGCCTCAATTGCAACTACTGCTGCCAATACCGGCCATTTAATCTTATCAAGTGTGCATGCTAACGATGCGCCGGCGACATTACTGAGGCTTATGGATTTGAGCGCCGAGCCTTATGCGCTGGCAGAAGCCTTACTGTGCTTCTTTTCTCAAAGATTGGCACGTAAATTGTGCAGCAACTGTGCAAAAGAACTACGGCTGTCTGCCGAACAGTCGGAGTCATTACCTACCCGGTTTAAGGGACAAACTTATTATGTTATGAACGAGCAAGGTTGTGATTTGTGTGAGGGTAAGGGGCATAAGGGCAGAATCCCTGTCTTCGAAATGGCTTTCAATAACGAAGATGTGCGCAAAGCGATTTTAGAGAGAAACATGGAGAATGTTCGTCAGGCCCTGTTTAAGCAGCCTGCATATCGTACGTTGACTGAGGCTGCCTTAGAGATGTCGGCGATTGCAAAAATGGATTTTTACGATGCTTTGTCGATTACTCAGCAAAGCTCTTTACCAGACATGAAAGACGATTGAAAAATGCAAAAAAAACTGGCATCGGTATTATTGGCTCTTTCATTGATTCCACTAACTGCTTTTGCAGAACCGGAATTATCCGCACAGTCGTCAAAGACGACGGCTGATTTGGCCGGAGTCATTAAACCCTATCAAACAGTGGGAAATTATAAAGATGAAGCACAAAGAATTTATATGTTTGTTTCATTTGACTGCCCATATTGCGCTAGTTCGTGGGCAGGGTTTCAGCAGTGGGGTAGAACGCTGCCGAATCCCTACCGCTTGGTTTTTGTCCCGCTTTTCGGGAGTAAGAGCCAAAGTGCAGCAGCTACTGCATTTTATATCGTCCGTGATTTAGCTCCTGAAAGAACGGCCGAATATATGAGACTTGCTTATGGTGAAACAACCAACAGGAAGGTGACTCCTGAAACCTATGTCGGCATTTTAAAACGGATGGGATTCAATCAGGCGCAAATCAATGCGTCACTGAACAGCAAAAACACCCAAAACCGGATTGCCAGAGCAATGGATTTGGCGCGTCGCTACCATGTAACTGTAACCCCAACCTTCGGGGTGGCAGGGAAATACAATACTCATGCAGGCTTTACTAATGGCGACTATAACCTTCTGACCCAGCTGTTAAACGGATTGGTATCTGATGCAATGGAAAAAAATTAAACCTTATCGGAAGCTGATTTTCTGGAGTGCAATTCTGATATGGGGAGGATATACGTTGACGGCTACGCCTCCGCTGCGTTGCACAATGCCTGCACAGGCAGCCATTCTTTCGATGGGGCATATTTCGGAGATATTGAAAACCGCTTTAATAACGGTAGCAAGTTTTCTATCGACCCCCGATTGTTTTGCCCCTGCTGCCGTTTCAGTTGCAGGATGGCCGTCTGATGCCGCCCGGGCATTACAGTTGCATGCTTATAACAGTTATGTTTTTTGGATCAGACTGTTCGGGGGAATCATCACAGCAAACGCGGTTTGGATATTGCTGTTTGAAATATGGGCCAATTTGAAAGGTGGTAAAAATGCCTGATTTTAGAATCAAAACAGTTTTAATGATTTTTCCGATATTACTGGGAGCCTGCCAGTCGATGCCGCCGGAAGAAACCGAGCAGTTACAAAACCAAGGTGTGGTCGCCGCTCCGATGGAGCGAACGGAATTGGTTGTTTTACGGCAGCCTGCGGGGTATTCGGATGTCGCCCTGATGGGTATTGAAGAAGGTACCTATATCTGGCGGGGACAGGAAATCAGCCCTTTCGGCATCCGATTATCGTTTGAAGAGGGCGGATCTGGAACTAAACATCTTCATACCGTTTATTTTTCAACTGATTCATCGACTATCAGCAAACAGGAAAGACAACGTCTTCATGCCGTACTGTCGAAATTGCCGAGTGGTACGGTGGTTTTATCTGGGTATGCGGATCCCCGAGCTTCGGGTTCATATAATCTCAAGCTTTCACAAAAGCGGGTAAATGCCGTTGCAGCTTATTTGGAAGGACGGGGTATCAGTATTGAAAAAGAATGCGCATACGGGAAATACAGGCTTCCGGATGCAGGCTTATGCGACTAATTAAGGAGATCAGTCATGACTACAGAAGAAGTTTATTTTCCAGAGTATCTCGATACCATGCAGCAGGTTTTGATGTTCGAAGCAGATGATTTAATGCCGATTTTTTTAGGATTAGCTATTGCGGCGATCATCAATATCCAAGCAACCAATACCATGATGTATGTATTTGGCTTGATTGGCGGCATCCTGATGAGCATTTTATATATCCGTCTGAAACGGAATAGTTTGCCGGGGGCGTTTATCCATCTGTTCCACCTTTCCGGACTCCCTCTGAACAAAGTATTTATCAACGGCTTGCTGCAACGGGTAGAGGAGTAAATATCATGCAGTTAAAAACAGCACGCAAATCGATGGCTAACCTGGTTGGAGAAAACAGAACCCTTAAATTTGTTGCACTTGGTGCGACAACTATTGCCGTTCTGCTGACATTTAAAGTCGTAACCATGCATGAACGCTTGGTTATCCAACCGCCCCATCTCACTAAAAAGGCAATAGTCGCCTTTGACCATGCCTCTACCGAATACTTTGAGCCGATGGCTTTGTATATCGTTTCTACTATTTCATCTGTTGTGCCGGAATCTGTAGATTTTGTTTCCAACAGTATGGAGCAGTTCTTCGATCCCGAAGTCTGGGTATCTCTCAAACCCCAGTTGTTGGCTGTCAAAAGCAATCCAAAATATAACGGCATCAATGCGATGAGTTATTTCCAGCCGACTAATGACATCATCTATGAGCCTTCGACAAAGAAATTTTATGTCAGTGGCAAACTGACTTCATCGGCATACAGCAAGGGAGCGGTGCAAAATATCGGCTCGGTTCAGGCTACCTACGAATTGAAGATGTATATGAAAAACGGTTTGCCTAGAGTAAGTTATTTCAAGGCCTATACCGGCGAACCGATGACTGAAGCATGGGTACGTTCCCACAAAGATCTTGCCGAAAAACGTCAGGAAAATACGAAGCAGGTTATACCTGATGCGCGGGAAAGTGAAATTACACGTGATTCAATCAGTCAGCCGGCTCCTTCGCAACCGAACCAGCCTAACAAAGTAATCGAAGAACAGAATGCGCCTATGCCTGAACAGCCTGCAGCATCACCTGCAGGATTACAGGCTGTCCCTCAGTTGATTGATGGAGTAGAACCTCCGGCCGGCAAAGAGGATGTGTTACCGTGAAAAACAGAATGAAAAATCAATATTTAATCAGTTTGGCCATTATTGCCGCTTTAGCAGGCTGCGCATCATCTCAACAAGCCAGTGAGCCGTCTCCTGTAGAGGAGGAGGTTTACAGATCTGTTGAGGAAGTCTGGCCGGAAGTAGTAGCCAAACAGCCCAAGAAACGTACAACTCAAAACGCTAAGTCAAGTTCCGAACCGGCTGTAAAGCTGCCTAGAAAAAGCAACTTTGCACAGCGTCGTGTTGTACAGGTCAAAGCTCCCGTCAGCGGAGGCTATCAGGACAATATTCAGGAGGGTTTGGTACGTGGTGTTCACAATATTACCTCGCTTTACGGTGAGAATCATACCGTCCCAGTTGCATTGAATTATCCATCGCTGGTTTTAACACCATTTGCCAACCCTGTGATGGTAGGTGAAAAAACGGTGTACGAATCCAAGCAATTTGGCCCGAATTTCATGATAAAACCCATGTCCAGCCGTCGGTTTATGGTCATGATTTATGATGAAAGCAATCCTACTTTGCCTATTTCGCTGACCTTGGTTCCTCAAGCCAAATTGAGTTCACAGACGATCAGCGTGGCGACAGGCGGTTTGTCTCCGGCGGAGAAAAGCGGGGGAAAAATCGCGAAACAGGGTGGCTTGGCACAAAACCTGTCTGAGGTATTACAGGAAATCGTGAAAGGCAAATTGCCGAGTGGATATACCGTTCGGCCGCTGCGTGAAACCATCCGTATGGCCAACGGTATGAGCTCTACTCCTATACAGCGTTACAGCAGTAGCCAATTTGATGTCTATCGCTACCGGTTGAAAAATACGACACAGACACCGCAAGTATTGGCAGAAGAAATGTTCGGTGCCAATAAGAGAGTAATGGCCGTCGCTTTTTATCCTAAAGTCAGTGTTTATCCTGGCGAGACAACCGATGTGCTGATCATGGTTTCTAAGCAGGGAGCGAAATGATGGGGCTGAAAAACAAATGGTCATCAATGACCGGTAAGCAAAAACAGATAGCCGTACTGGGTGGGGTAGGCGGTGTGGGTTTACTCATTCTGATTACTGCCGGCATCCGTGACTACAATAACGGCATTTTGAAAAAGCCCGAAAAAGTAACAGAAACCCAAGTTCTGACACCGCTTACCCGCAATCTTAACGAAGAACGCATGGCAGCGGAGATTCAGGCATTGCGCCAACAGATGGAAGCAGATAAGCGGGAGCGGGCCGGACAACAGCCGGAGTCGCAAAAAAGCGGCTTAAGTGAAGATGATGTAAACCGTAAAATTGCCGAAGCATTACGTGCAGAGGCAGAGATGCGGGCAGCAAAAGAAGCTGTTCCGGATAAGGTCGTGAATAAAGAAGCACCTTTGGCGGAAGGGGCTTCGGGAACACCGCCGGCACAGCTTCCGGGTGATGTTACGGGTGAAGCGGTTTCGGAGACAGGAGAAGAGCGACAGAGCCTGTTCCAAAGCACCGCCCCTGAAAAGAAGACGGCAAAAGAAACATCTTCCACTAAAAGTAAGGCTGTTTCGGATGCCGAAGATGAAAGTAAAACATACCTTCCTCCCGGCTCCACATTATCTATTGCTCTGCTTACCGGTGTGAATGCGCCTACGAATACCAATTCTGATAGCAAAGATCCTCTACCTGTGTTGATGCAGGTTAAAGGAACGGCCATTTTGCCAAACGGATTCCGTTCTGATCTTTCCGATTGCTTTGTCTTGGCTTCTACATTCGGACAGTACATGGATTCCCGAGCCATGATGCGTACCAAAACCTTATCGTGTATCCGCAGTGACGGTAAAGCGGTTGAAGCGGAAATCAGCGGTACTGTATATGGAGAAGACGGCAAACCCGGTTTTCAAGGCCGTTTGGTTTCCAAAACCGGTAAGGTTATTTCACAACTGCTCAAGGTCGGAGCAATGGAAACTCTCGCCAATACCGCGACAGGTATTGCCAACGGCGTAAGCATTAATACCGGCAGTTCAAGCGGCACTTCTACCAGCACTCAAATCAACCTGGGCGGTATCAGCGGGCAGGCAGCAGGGAAAGCGGCCAGTAAAACTTTTGACCGTATTGCCGATATTTATAGCAGTTATGGAACACAGGCCATTCCTGTAGTGGAAGTTGAACCGTTGCGTACGGGAGAGGTTATTTTGACTAAGGGTGTGTTCTTACACATCGTGCATGATAAGAAAGGCCGAAAATGAAACCGTTTATTTTAAGTGCAACAGTATTGCAGATGTTACTGCTTTCCGCATGCTCTTCGACTTTCAATGTCGGTGACAGCGGCAAATTGTCCTGTCCTCAATCTGTAAAAGGCATGCCTTGTGTGACAGTTCGCGCAGCACATTATGCGGCGCAGGAATATGATCCGGACGAAGTCATCCAAATCGGTACGAATGATCGTAAAAAAGGCAAATCAGCATCGAATAAGATTGTTCCTTTTTTGCCTGAAACCATACCAAATGTTGCCGTTATCGGCGAGCCTAAGCCTTTATTGGAGCCTGCCCGTGTAATGAGGGTATGGGTCAATGCCTATGAGGACGAAAGCGGCAACTTGGTTTATCCGAGCCGTGTTTTTTCGGAAGTCACACCGAGAAAATGGGATGTGGGCTATTCAACGGAGCAGGGGCTTCAAAGCTCTCGTCGCATTACCCCTTTGGTTGTCCAGCCGGCTGAAACAGAGGTGGAAGAATCGGCAGAGGTTGCAGCGGAAGAAGCCGGGAAAAAATCGGCGGCAACAAGCCATCAAGAAAGTAAACCGCAAGAAAATCAGACTATTCCCGACTCCCTGCCCGCAGGAGTCATCCCTCCGTTGCAGTAATGTGACTTAACTTTCTTAACAAATAAGGAAATATAAAATGGCAAAAACAAAAATCGGTAATAAATTGCAGCAGAAATGGGTAAATAGCAATCAAGCTGTCGTGGCAATGATTGCTTTGACTGCCCTGGCAGCACCGGCTCATGCCTCTGGCGACCAATCCTTCTCCGACGGTGTTGACTGGATTTTAGGTCTTATGCAGGGCAGTATGGGTGGCATTATCATGCTGATAGCAATTATTTCTGCTGTTTTAGGTATGCTTTTGGGCGGTTGGAAAGGCCTTTTGACTGTCGTGGGGATTCTTTTTGGTCTTATTATCCTTCCCCCCGCAATTATGCCGTTCTTTTCAGCAACCATTCCGCTTTAATACGGAAACGGTAGGCAGGAGGGCGTGATGAAACTCTATCTCTGTGAGAAACCCAGTCAGGCAAAGGACATCGGTAAAGTGCTAGGCGTTTTGGACGGCCGCTTCGACGGCTATTTCCAAAAAGGCGATACCACCGTCACTTGGGCATTCGGACATATTCTGACACAGGCCATGCCTGCTGCTTACGGTGAAGAGTTTGCCGACTTCGGCAACATTTCCGCTCTGCCTGTCTTACCTGATAACTGGAAAATGGAAGTCCAACCCAAAGCGGCCAAGCAGTTCAAAGTCATCAAAGGGCTGTTGGCCAGAGCCGACGAAGTCGTCATCGCCACCGATGCCGATCGTGAGGGAGAGGTGATTGCGCGGGAGATTTTGGATCTGTGCGGCTACCGCAAAAAAGTTTCCCGCTTCTGGACCAGCGGTTTGGATACTGCGTCAGTTAAAAAGGCCTTGGCTTCCATTATGTCCGGCAAACAGAAAGAAACCCTGTATCAGGCAGGTTTGGCGCGCTCCCGCGCCGACTGGTTGGTCGGGATGAATCTGAGCCGTGCCTATACCGTGGCCTATTCGGAGGGATTCGGCAAAGAACATACGCTGTCCATCGGCCGCATTCAAACCCCGACGCTGAATTTAGTGGTGCGCCGCGACCACATCATCGAAAACTTCCAACCTTATCCGTATTACATTTTGAGTGCCGTTTTTCAGACGGCCTCAAAAGAACGGTTTACGGCGCAATGGCAGATTCCTGAAACACTTAGAAATTCAGACGGCCTGTGTACCGACAAAGCGTTTGTTGCCAACTTGGCCAAACAATTGGCCGATGCGACAGGTTGTGTCGTTTCCGCCAAAACCGAACGCAAAAAAACACCGGCACCGTTGCCGTACAGTCTGTCTGCCTTACAAAAAGAAGCCGGCAAGAGACTGGGTATTTCAGCTTCGAAGGTACTGAAAATCGCTCAGGAATTGTACGAAAAACACAAAATTACCTCTTATCCGCGTACCCCTTGCCGTTACCTGCCCCAGTCGCAACAAAGCGAAGTGGCCGATGTGTTTGCTGCTATGGCTGCCATTGACGGCAATCTTGCCCAGGTATTGGCCAAAGCCGATCCCAAGCGTCCGTCGCGGGTATGGAACGACAGCCAGGTCAACAAACATTCGCACCATGCCATTATTCCGACTAAAGTCAGCAATTTCAATTTAGCCCAACTGGACAAAAACGAGCGGGAAATCTATCTGATGATACGCAACCGTTACATTGCCCAGTTTTATCCCGACTACGAATACGACGCGACCGTTATCTTGGTGGAAAGCTGCGGCCAGCAATTTAAAGCCACCGGTCAAACCCCTAAAGTTCAGGGCTGGAAAACATGGTTGGGCAAAACAGATGAAGACGGCGGCGATGATAACGACAACACCGTATTACCGGCCGTTTCAGACGGCCAACAACTGACTGTAACCGGCAGTAACCCGGAAACCAAGAAAACCGCGCCGCCGCCGCGCTTTACCGAGGCGACGCTATTGGACGAAATGCAAACCCTGTCCGACTTCCTTAAAACCGTGGATGACGAGCAGATTAAAAAAATCCTCCGCAGCACCGAAGGGCTGGGAACGGAAGCGACCCGCGCCAATATCATCGACCGACTGTTTGAGATGAGTTATATTGAGAAGCAGAAAGGCAAGATCGTTTCTACCGAAAAGGGCCGCAAACTGATTGCCCAAATACCGGCCATGGTGGCCGACCCCGTTACCACGGCCAAGTGGGAATTGGCGCTTGCAGGGATTGAGGCGGGCAAATTGACTATGGCCGATTTTATGGCCTATCAGGAAGATCTGATTCAGCAGCTGGTAGATCAGGCGAAAGCCGATGCGGCTAAACGGCCGCGGCCAACAAGACCGGCAGCTTCCGACCAGCCGAAAAATTCAGCAAAACACAAAGCCGGAGATACTTGCCCTGATTGCGGTGGAACGTTACAGGAAAAAGCGTTGAAGAAAGCTCCGGAGAAAAAATATTTGGGATGTTCCAAGTATCCGGAATGTAAGCATTTTGAATGGCTTCAATGAGCATCTTTTGTATATTTTATCCAGCGTAATTGGATAAATTTTGTTCAGAGTAAATTAGACAATTCAAAGGATTAATACATGAATATGAAAAAAATCTTTATTTTAGCCGTAACTGCAGGTGTATTGACTGCTTGTTCTACTAATCCTGACGGCAGTATCAACTGGGCTGATAATCCGGTTGAGCGTGCTGCTCAAAAAATCAATGCAGGTATTCAGGGAACCAATGCGGCTCTGGACACTGTGGCAGGATCCGGTTCGAAAACCGGTAAGAAGAAAACAGGCAACCCTTTGGATGAACAAGTCTATGCTGATATGAAAATTACATATCGAACCCTGTTGGATTTAGGCTATATCCGTAAAAACCCTGATTATCCTAAAAATGCTTCTGAGCCTTACGTCTTTACGTCGTTGAACTGCAGTAAAGACAAACAGTGTTTCCGTAATACAAGAATGATTGCACCTCGCCCTTAATATTTTGGAGCTTAAGATGACGAG
Source organism: Neisseria subflava (assembly GCF_003044645.1). GTDB lineage: Bacteria > Pseudomonadota > Gammaproteobacteria > Burkholderiales > Neisseriaceae > Neisseria > Neisseria subflava_B. The sequence goes on along the minus strand of NZ_POXL01000006.1, from coordinate 74,866 downwards.
AAGGGATTTTCTTGCCAAAGCTCTGCAATCAGCCACGGCAGTTTATACAACCGGGGTTGCAGGACTTCTTTTCTCTGATGAAGCTTTTGCTTTGTCGGCCGATAATGGTTTTTGGCAGCGTGACCGTTTAATTTATTTCAGACGTTCTGATACTGGAGAACAAGGCGTAATACAGCATTTTTCTAAAGAAAACGGTTATCTTAAAGAGGGATATCGAAAAGCCTGCTGGCACCTGAGAGATGTTAAGGACGGCAATGCCGTCACACAGATTGATGTACAACTGCTTAATTTACTGTATGCGATACAGGAATGGGCAAGAATGGCAGGGAAAACCAATCCACTGATTACCATCAATAGTGCCTATCGGACAGCACGCAGAAATGCACATATAGAGGGTGCAGCTTTAAATTCCATGCATATTCATGGTAAAGCTGTCGATATTACCGTACGCGGTATTGAGAATTGGCAGGTTGCCGAGATGGCTAAACATTTCAATGGTGGCGGAGTAGGGCATTACAATACCTTTACCCACGTTGATACAGGCCGTCTAAGGGAATGGAGAGGATAACCGGATATGGAACTTATAACCGATTTGACACAACGGGAGTATATTCCTGCCAACATGGTTTCGGCAGTTGAGTGGTTAAGTAGCCTGAAAGTTGATTTGGACCGATACTATCGTTCTGATTGGGGAAAGGATTTTGTCGGAGATGTTCTAAATACCAATTTGACCTGTCCAATGTTCCCATTTGAATTTTTATCCCGTATTATCCCGTTTCTTTTGCTTGCTTCTAAAGAAACGACAAATTATCCGGCTTATGTCTCTCCTTTTCGGGTTATAGGTGCCAGCATTCACGGTTATCCGGAAGATATTCGTGAAGATGAAGTCAAAGAGCGTATCCATAAGTATTCATCATGTTTCAGTAGTGACAATTTAAGCTGCTACATGTACTTTAAACCGCTGGGATTTATTGCTGCTCATGAAGGGAAAAATAGGGTTGCGTTTATGCGCAAGCACCAACAGTCAAAACTCGCGGCTAATATCAGTGAATACGGTTACCCGGAACCGGAACGGATTAAATTGGTTTGTCGGCAAACCGCACATGAAGCACAATATTGGGCTGTATTGGATGGCAAACTCATACAAAAGGTTATGTTTCCTAGTTTGACAAAACGTATTATGGGAGATTACGGTGTCCAAACGGTCGGATGGCGGGATATTTTTCAGGCATACGGTTATGGTGTTATAGACAAGGAAAACAGCGAGGTATATGAAATGCCTTGGATGATCGGTGTGGGCGGGTTTTATGAATCCTCAAAATCTCTTTGGACGGGATTATCGAGTGATATGTTGTTTTTCCTGTTGTTGGAGCAGGCATTTGAAGAAACAAACAGTACCGGCACTCCCCAAACTATTGTTGAATTGGCAAAAATCTTTGAAAAGGCCAAAACAATTAGTGCTCATCATGAAAAACGATTGAAAAAGCCCCGCTGGGAGTTACTAAAAGATATATTTTTAGGAAGTTACTAATCAGAGTAAAAATTAACTGATTGTCTTGACAATGGATTTCAAATCATCCAATATAAAACTGTTTTATGTGTTTTGTACTTTACACTAAACAAAAGTACGGTATGTTGCCATTCACGCATACACCCATTTACTTGGGCATGGCTTTTTATTTAACCCTCTTGGGGATACTCATCCCCAAAGGGCATGGTGTATCCCCTTAATTTATTTATGGAGATATATCATGCAAACTAGCAAAACTGAAAAAACTTACTTCAACCTGACATGCGACGGTGTTGGCTATCTAAATCGCCCACGCTGGGTTGAAAGCAAGAAAAGTAAATATATTGCCTGCACCATTCAGGCACTTCGTGGTGACGAAGAAGACAAAACCCGCTTTGACGTTCGCGTTGTTGGCGGACAAGCACAGAAGGTTTTTGAAGATTTATTGAAAGCCTACCCTGATTTGCTGTCCAATGACTACAAAAAACGTCCAACCGTTACTATCGGTTTCCGTATCGGCGATATTTACGCAAAAACGTATGAAGCTGAGGATCGGGAAACAGGAGAAAAAATCCTGACACCGACCATTGACGGCCGTCTGATCAGAATCAAATATCTGAAAGTACGGGGCGAAATGTTTTATCGTGACGAACCTAATGCCAATCAAGAGGCAGATTCCGCTGCTGATAATACTGTTCCAGAACAGTCTAATCAGGGAAATTATGGTTCACACCGCGAATAACCGACAGTAATTGCTGTCTTTGAAGCGAAAGTCCTAGGACTTTCGCTTTGCTATTTTCCCGCCGGGATAAACACTATCCCGTAGGGACTTGTGTTTATCCCGGCTTTTTAATTCATTTTACAAAGGATAAACATGAGAAGATTATTCAAACGCGCAACAGATCGGGTTGCTGGTTTTTACAAATTGTATCGAGTTTATATCTATTCTATTCTGGATAAATATGAACTGACAGAAAAACAGATTGATTTCATCACTTCTAGGCTGGAGCTTCTGGGAGGTGCGGCAGTTGCACAATTTGCTGTATTTCCTTTAAAGGCTGAATGGCCAAGCATGTTGGCCTGCATTGCCAGTTTAGGATTCTGTGCTACAATTTGGTTGACAACTTTCATCATGAAAGGATATAAAAAATGAATGTATTTACCGTAGTTTTTACTGCTCTCGTCGGCGTTGTGACTGTGTCAATGGTTGCCTTTATCTTCATTGAGGGTAAACGAGCGATGAAAGAAAAGGAAGAACGTGAAAAGCATTCTGTGAAATAAGTAACCCGAAATTTAAAAACCTGCGCTTCAGCGTAGGTTTTCCATAGAAATTTTATGAGAGATTTCTCCGGAAAGCCTACTGTCTCTTGATAAAAGATAATTCTATCGGTTACAATTCAAGATAAGCGGTAATTATGTACGAACACCCTAATTCGTACCGCCTTTATAGGCGAGGGTTGTGTAACACTTCTAAAATAAAAAATAAAATTTTTATATCTTTCTGGCAGTTGTCCAAATGAAATTTAAATTAAATAAGTTCCATTCGGACAACTGCTAATCTGCACCCATCTATGAATTCTCTGCACAAAATAATATACAGGTACGACCGGCCTTTAATCGGACGCGCTTTTTATCTTGTTTTTTTGTCGATACCGGCCTCTCACGAGACGGTATCCGCAAGTAAGCAAATCGTTCCTTAACAAATTGGATTCTATTTATTGCTGCAGCCGTTTTATTACGGCTGCCCGACCTTATTTAGGTCTTTTTTTATTTTGCATAGCAAAGGAAAGGTAAGCCTGTATCAGCAGGCTTATCAGAGCCATCTGATACAGTAGGTTCCGATAAGCAAGTTTCCCACAGCCTGACTAGCTATATCAGTCTTGATGTCGCCGTTAAACAGCATCTGCCATATTCGTATGGCCACGGTTTTTTTTTCTAACTATTTTTCCAACGGAGATGTCAATCCTGAGGAAAACAGTAATCTCGTTTCTCCCACGGAAACCGGTTTACTGCATCTATAAACGGAGTACATGACAGCTTTGCTTTTGCGCAACACTGGATGCTGTTCCGTATACCGCATCCCTTGCCCCTGTTGCAGAGCAGGGTGGTATTCCGTTAAGCGCCGTGTGTTCAAAGATGCGGCTATTGCCCGCTGCGAGCGGGTTTACCAAAGGTCGGAGCTTTTGGTAAACCTATTTCACAGCTGAAAGACTGCCTTCTTTCTCTGCATTGCCGTTAAACAGTGCAAACCTGGTTCATCAGGTACGGCCTTTTCTTTCAACCCATCGGGGCACCTTCCCCGGCGGGTTTGGTGTCCCTTTTTTTGGAGTGCACCATGTTTCATTTCTTTTCCCGCCGAAATACCGGCGATCTCCCCATCAAATCTGCGGAAATCCGCAAAGGTATGGTTCTGACTCATCTGCCCACCGGCACGCGCCGCACAGCGGTATATGTTGCATCAAGCAGACTGCTTTTGATAGACGACTACGGACACCTGTTCAGGCCGTCTGAAAAAGAGCTAGCACAGCAATACTGCCTGCGCGGCTACAAACTCCGCTGCGGCTTCGAAATCGAAGCCCTGTGGAAGAAAGCCAGTCAACTGCATCAGGCCGACAAACGCCTGCTGACACGTTTGGGCTTTCGGCTGAACCCTGAAACCATCCGTCGTTCTCTGGCAGCCTGATCAAACTTTCAAATTTTTCTATTCAACCCTATGGGGATATACCCCATCAGGGCGGTATATCCCTTTTTTGGAGATATACCATGTCTATTAATATCCCAGGCACCTTAACGGTGCAAATCATACAGGGTCGTCGAGGCCCTTTCAAAACGGCCAAATTGGCCACCTCTATCGGCACTTTCGATGTCAAAAATCCGGTTTTAAAACAGTTCGAGCCTGGTGAATACCAGGGAAACTTCATTATTGAACAGCTCAAAGTTAAGGCTTATGAGTGGGGTGGTGGTGCCACCTCTTACTTAGATGCAGCTCTTGACTGGCAACATCTTGCAGATTTTGCCCAAGAATGCGGCTTTTCAGATGAACAATCTAATCATGCTTCTACTTTTGATCCTGTTTCTGAAAACGGCATTGAATTGCCAGAATTTGCCGAATCTGTCGAACAGGTCGAGCAGATGATTGAAGACAGATGGTCACATATCAGGTTCGGTGAGTACATTCTTGCTGATCGTGAGGATTTAAGAAATGTCGTCTCGATTGTACGTGAGGCTGGCTATTCCTATGATCCTCGTGAAAAAACTTGGTATATCTAGGAGGTCAGAATGCTTTATCTCACTTCCAGAAACAACCTTATGGCTGATGCCTTCTTCATTTGGGACCGACAGTTGATGTTCGCTTCACTACACGGCCGAGATGCGGACATGTTGTCCTTTCAGGCGCAGCTGCAATCTTCGCAGGGTTACGGATACGACAGACTGGGTTTCAGACGGCCTGACGATTCCCTGTCCTGTCCGCGTCTGACAACTGCAGAGTGTTTTATCAATCTGAGTAAACACATAACAAAGTACCCGACCCATAATTACGGTTCGGTGACACATATGTTTTTGCATACGGAGTGTTTGATACAACCCGATCGTGATGTGAAAACCGGTTGGGTGATGTTGGATGATGTTACAGCTGATTTAGACAAAGCAGCTTGGAAGTTGGTACAGCAGCTTTCCGACATCCCGTTGTTGGATCATTGGCAGTACCCGGTGTTATCTGAGCTTTCCTCAGATAATTCTGTAATACGCTTCCCATCTGAAATTGGCGAAGAGTATGCCGCTGTCGGTGTACAGGCTGTTAAAGTGACCGTTCCTGAAGATTTTGATGTGCGATTGACCGCAATGCTTCAAAGTGGCCAACTACAACCATGATCTAAAGCCCCTAGCGGGCTTTTTCAGATGATTTGAAATTCAGGTCGTCTGAAAAAGTCAGTTGGACTGAGTTATTTCAACAGCTGACGGACTGTTTCTTCCGTCTTGGATACTGCTGCTGAAATTATCCAATCGCACTGCGATTGTAGCTCTTTTTTAACCCACTATTTTATTTTTTAACCCTGACGGGAACGCTTTTCCTGTTGGGGAAACCGTTTCCTGTCACTTCCTGAAAGGAAACAAAATGTCTCAACTGATCGAAATCATTGAAAATGCTTCGAAACACTTTAGTAATATTGAAATATTTAACCCAAAGGGCAAAGATCTGATCTTTAAAGGAATTGAGTTGGTGAAGCTCACCAGTTCATCTGAAAATCCTATCCAAGGTTTGCCGGAAGGCGAATACATTACCATCTATATGACTGACAAAAATAAGTTTATAGTTTTTGACAGTCGGAAAAATGAGATGGAAGGACCTTTGGTCATTAATGATAGACATAGTCTAGCATTTGGTTTTTACGGATACGATCGTGTCGCTAAGGCACTTTATCGCCTGCTTACGATTGATGCTTACAACTATGTCTAGATGATTGTTCTGGCATCGGCCTTTTAAGCAACCCATAATCCCACCACAGTATGAACTGCCGGTGGGATTTTTATATCCGTCCGAGACGGACATTTTTTAACCCTGTGGGGATACGTCTCCGACAGGGGATGTTTTCCCCTGTTTTTGGAGACTGTTATGATAATTTGTTACAACGTTTACGAAAAAACCGCCTATTTGCGTACATGCGATTTTCGTGCAGAATTTCTTTTTGAGGACGAGAAAACTCGTCGAGAAACTCGTGTTCTTTTACCCGAAGCCCGTTTTGGACGCTATGCGTATCTTTCAGGTAAATGGTTGTTAGAGGATGCCAGTGTGTCAACCAAATTGACCATGGAACTCAGACTGCCAATTGCCTGGAAGGACCTCGGTTATTACGAATTTAGGCAAGCTGTAAGTCAAATGGCAACTGACTGGCTGGAACAACGTATTTGTGAATTGGAAAATGATTTTACAGAAGTCATTTACGATCCTGATACGGTGTTTCAACAGCAAGATGTACGAGACATCCTGCTTGGAACGTACAATTACGGCGGTGCTCAGATAATGCGAAATGTGGTTCTCTCGTTCTATAGGGGCGAACCCGTCGAGCTGGGTACGGTGACACAACTGGATCGGAAGCATTATGCGATTTTCCAAGCCATACTTGCCCATTACCGCAAACACCGTGAAAGTGAACAACTTCGCGAGATAGTAGGCGAAATGAACCGTATGAAGGCTAAAAAGGTGCGAGCCCAAAATGCCGAAGAGACTGAAGAAGACTTACCTTTTTGATGGAGTAACGTGGTTATGAATATTTCCAAACCCGAAAATGAAGATCTGCGGATTGCCGGCGAATTCATCGGTATGATGAATCTGGTCGCACAAGGATACAATCCTTTAAAAAAAGATGAGTCCGATGAATTCATAATGTTGGAAGATGAGGACAAAGATAAAGTTTTGGATGCTTTGTGCGAAAAATTCAACAACTGTGATTTGGATTGGCTATTTTGCGTTTTGGGTGTTCTACTTTCACCTAATGCGGGCGTTATTGATCAAGAGTCAGATATCTTGGTCATCCATCCCCGGCAGATACCGGCGGATGGTAATGCTGAAAAATCCGAAGGCTGATTCTTTTTTTAACCCGAGCGTTTACATTCATGTGTAAACGGATCCATTTACCCCCAATAGGGATACCGATATCCCTATTGGGGGTAAGGTATCTCTAAGATGTTTTAGGAGATACACAATGCAATATATCAAGGAAATGACTGTCGAAATTCGGATTACGAAGGAGGGCAGTGTTTATGGCTGTGATGTGGTCAATACCAGCGGCGAATTAATATTCGGATCAGACCCGGAATTTGATACCGTTAAGGAGGCACTGACATTTTCCCTATCTCAACCGGAGGTTGGGTTATGTGGTGAGTCCAGTTAAGCCAGATATGATGTAACCCTTATTCTACCTGCCTTCGGGCAGGTATTTTCAGACGACTTTAGTAAGGTCGTCTGAAAATACCTGTTTACAGGCCGGCAGTCCTTATCTGCCACCCGCGTACTGCCGTTATCCATTGCGCACGTCCTTCCGGGCGGACGGCTATTTTTATCAACCCTGTGGGGATACGTCATTCCCTAGGGCATGGCATATTCCCTATTACTTGGAGCTTATGCCATGCACGCATTACCCTTAATTCGCCAATTCAGCGAAACCCGAATCAAACCGAAACTCAACGAAGGTAAAACCTTGGACATCGGGTTGATGTATAAGAAAGCCAATAATGCTGCCGAACGTGGCTATTATTTGCATGTACGAGAACTTATCAGAGAGGGACTATTCGTCAGATATATTCTTTTCAAATCCCCATACCTGGAACTGCAACTGAACACCGTTTCCCGAAAATCGGCTAAAGCGGAAGAACAGGCATTTAGTATTCTGAAAAGTTTGGTGGATTCTGACCGTCTGAAATCCGCACTGGAAAACGCCGGCTTTACCTGTTGATTCCTATTTTCGAACACTAGGAGAGCAATATGCACACAATGAGCAGAATGGTGGCTGTTTCTTCGGTAACAGTTTATGTATATTCGTCGGAAACACCGTTGAAACAGGCGGATATAAACCTGCTTGCCCCTAGCGGTCGGATCCGCATCACTGCCGAAGTGGAAACCGACGCAAACGCAGATATTATCTGCGAGAGTTTACGCATTACCGACCTCGCCAGTTCGGAACTGGTGAAGGAGGATGGTGAAATTATGCCACTGCCCAGCCTTGACAACCGTTTCTATAACGAGGCCGTTTATGCGGCAGCAAGCTCAGTTTATGGTATCGGTGTAGGTTTGGTGCAACTTCCCATCCAATACGAATAGTTTTCCCTTTTTTAAACCCCGACGGGGCAATTCCCCGTTGGCGGGGTTTTGCTCCGTTTTTTTTATAGGAGCATATGATGACATACCCCGCATCAAACGCTGAAGGACTCTTTCCCGATTTCGCAGAACTCGACCAGACTGTGAAACTGATGGAGGAGCATCAAAAGCAAATCATTGAAGACTTCAACCGAATTTTCCGCAAAGTGTGCGAGGAGGCCGAGAAGGCGCATGTAACTGGAACAGCCGAGGAAACCGCCGAAGCGGAGCAGTCGGATACCGACATGCCGCTGACTCAGTTTTTAGCCGAATTCGGCGAAAGCCTTTTTCAAGCAGTAACGGAGCAGAACCGACCCGTCTATCACGGACAAACCTATCCGGAGCTGGAGGAAGTGTTGGATGGTCTTGCCCGACCACTGTTCACGGCACAACGGGAAGTCGTCCGTGCCGTATTGCAGCAGTTGGTTGAGGAAGACAAACCCGCCGCCATTATCAATGCTGAAATGGGCACCGGCAAAACCATGATGTCCATCGCTGCAGCTGCTGCGGCCCATCGTGCAAGACTGGACCGCACCCTGGTACTCAGCCCGCCGCATTTGGTATACAAATGGCGGCGCGAAATCCTCAATACTGTCCCTGATGCCCGTGTGTGGATCCTCAACGGAGCCGATACATTGGCCAAGCTGCTACAAATCCGCGCCCTTGAACGAAAACCCGAAGTACCGGAGTTTTTTGTGATGGGCCGTGTGCGGATGCGCATGGGCTACCATTGGCGGCCTGCCTTCGCAGTACGCCGCCGGTGGATTCCGTCAGAAGGTGCATCTGAAGGCTATCCGGTAACGGAATACTACTGTCCGAAATGTGGAGGTGAAATCCGGGATGAGGAGAATAAACCGTATCTCAACGAAGGCCGTCTAAAAGACGTGCTGTCCAAAAACCGTCTTTTTTGCAAAAACATGCTCAACGACAAACGCTGCGGCGAACCGCTGTGGACGTTATGTCGGAAGGAGCAGGCGGAAGAGGGCGTTGCTCCAACGGTGTACGAGCGCGTACTCAAAACCATGACCACCTTGCCCGGCATCGGTCCCAAAACCGCTGCCAAAATCATCGGGATGTACGGCGAGCAGTATCTGGCCGGTCTCTTGGAAAACAACATTCAGGCGTTTTCCAATTTGATGGATGAAAATGGTGATTTTTTGTTCGACGACCGTCAGGCGGCGCGCATTGACCGGGATTTGGGCAAAGCGGAGTTCAGCCTCGGACGCGGCGGATACCAACCCACCGAATTCATCAAACGCTACCTGCCCAAGGATTTTTTCGGGCTGTTAGTGGTGGATGAAGGCCACGAGTACAAGAACTACGGTACGGCTCAGGGTCAGGCGATGGGCGTTTTGGCGCGTTGCTGCAAAAAAATCCTGTGTCTGACCGGTACCTTAATGGGCGGCTATGCGGAAGACCTGTTCTTCCTGTTATGGCGGCTTTGGCCACAGATGATGATTGAGGACGGATTCGGTTACAACAAGGGTAATACCTTGGGTTCTGCAAGTATGGCGTTTATGCGTAAGCATGGCGTACTGAAAGAAGTCGTCCGGCACCTTGGCAGCGAATACAGCAACGGATCGTTTACCAGCTCCAAGGCGGAACGCAGCAGTGTGCGAACCGCCAAGGCACCGGGGTTCTCCCCGTTGGGCATTATGCGGTATGTCCTGCCGATTACCGTGTTTTTGAAGTTGCGCGATTTGGGCGAAGGCGTTTTACCCGGCTATACGGAAGTTTTTCGGCCGGTGTTGATGACTCCAGACCAAGAGTCAGCCTACAAAATCATGGAAACTACGCTGCAAACGCATTTGAAAGCGGCACTCAGAAGCAGAGACAACACCCTCACGGGTGTGGTCATGAGTGCTTTACTGGCTTGGCCGGATTGCTGTTACAAAGCACAGGAGGTTTATTGGAAAAAAGAAGGCAAGGTACTCCATCGCACCGAACCGATGTTTGGAGAGGAGGAGATTTCTCCCAAGGAAGCCGATGTGCTGGAAGTAGTTAAAGAAGCCCTTGCCAAAGGCCGTAAATGCCTGGTTTACACTGTCTATACCGATACCCGGGATACGACAGGCCGTCTGAAAGAGATTTTCAAGCGGCACGGTATCAAGGCGGCGGTGATGAAGGCGACGGTCAAAGCCGATCAGCGGGAAGACTGGGTTGAAGACCGGTTGGCAGAAGGAGTGCAGGTGGTTATCTGTAATCCGGAGCTGGTCAAAACCGGTCTGGATTTGTTGGCATTTCCGACCATCTACTTCATGCAGACAGGTTATAACGTTTATACCCTGATGCAGGCTGCACGTCGTTCGTGGCGTATCGGTCAGAAGGAAGATGTAGAGGTTTATTTTGCCGGGTACAGCGATACCGCCCAGCAAATCTGCCTTGAGCTGATGGGTAGGAAAATTGCCGTGACCCAATCGACTTCCGGCGATATGCCGGATTCGGGTTTGGACATTCTCAACCAGGTCGAAGATTCGATCGAGGTCGAGCTGGCCAAACGTCTGATCGCAAAACATAATTGATGCTTTTGCATCCAACCCACGTCAAGTGGGTTTTTTCAGACGACCTCAACGCGAGGTCGTCTGAAAAAGCCTGTAACTTGGAATCTCATATACTGCAAAGGAAAACCATGAAACACTCTGCCGGTAGTTACATTTCGGATCTGAAAGTAATGCAATCCAATGCCGGATATTATGTCGGCAGGGATTACACTGAAAATTCATTTCCCGGAATGAAAATGCCTTTTTCACGCGAATCAGATTATTTCGCCACTTACGAACAGGCGCATAACTGTCTACAAATCATGAAACTGGAAATGTCCTTGGAAGGTCTCTGATATAACTATTTCAAACGCCGACAGTCGTTTTACTGTCTCGATGCTGCCGTTAAACATCATCATCCACATTCATGTGGCACGGCTATTTTTCAACCCCTCTGGCGGTGATATGTTCTCCGCTGGGGGATGTATCTCCGCCTATTTTGTAAAGGAGATACATTTATGTTGTACACAACCTCATCCGTTCCGGATGAAATCTATTTGATACAAACACATATGGTGGTAATATATGATTAAGAAGTTTTTGAAGATCATATTCCCATATGATTTGCCAGTATCAAAGAAGATCTTTGATTCTTGGGTTAAAATCCTAGATGATACGTCTAAAGCAGCTTTCTTAGCTGCCGGACCGTATTTTTGGATTGGCACCGGTAGTTTTACCCAGCGGTTTGTAAACACTTTGGTATTACTACTGGCCGCCTATGTGGCCCAAGTATTTATCTTTTACTTGGATAAATATGAATCAAAGATTGTCAAACAGGAACCCAAGGAAAGGGAAAAACCATGATCATGACCTACAGCTTACTAATTCTGATTGCCGTCATGTTGTTTGGTATCTTTAAGCTAGTGAAGTTTGGTGAATCACAGCAAGACACTAAAACACGAAATGACCGGTCATGTTAATGGGTATTCCCATCTCAATTTAAACAGAACGCTGATACGTTCCTTTTTAGATCAATCCGGCTTGTAGCCGCAAATCCCGCTGTTGCGTACGTCTTGTACGGCAGTGGGATTTTTCTTGGATGTTACGCGGTTACGTTTTTTTAATCGTATGCGTGTATTTGAACCACTTGTAGGAGGAAGACCTATTTTTTTTCGGAGAAAAAATGAGATATAGCAGAAACAAAGACTTCCAATATTTTGTACATCAACTGGTATCGGAAGGAGAGTGGTTATTCCTTCCCAAAAATGGCCGTAAGCACAGTGCATTGAAGCACCGGCTGACCGGTCGAAAAATTCCGATACCCGGATCGCCGGATCAGGATCCGCGCGGATTGCTGAATTTTAAATCCATGGTACGCCATATAGAACGCGGTAACACCATCGACTGAACCTTACTTTAACCCCTGCGGGGACTGTCCCGCACGGGGTGGTCTCCGTTTTTTTTGAATGGAGACCAATATGGAAACCAAAAATCATCTCATGCACCCCCGTGTCGCAAACAACCACCGCGACCACGGCTATTTCCCCACCGATAACGCCACACTGGCGCGTATAGCGGCCTGCCTGGATACTTCAGTTTCCGGCGGCACGCTACGTCTTTTTGACCCCTGCTGCGGTACGGGCGAGGCTTTGGCCACTATCGCGTCCACTCTACAGACTGAAGAAATCCGTTGCCAAACTTTCGGTGTCGAACTGGACAAAGGTCGGGCACAGGAAGCCGCAGGCCGTCTGAACTTTGTTGTCCAATCCGACATTGAAAACTGCACCATGCAGGCTTCAGCTGTCGGATTACTGTTCCTCAATCCGCCTTACGGTTTTACCGCTAAAGACAACCTCTCAAACCAACGCACCAAACGCCTAGAAGAACTCTTCTTTGCGCGTACCTTCGGCACTTTGCAGGCAGGGGGCGTGTTGGTGATGATAGTTCCGGAAGCCGCTCTGACGGAGCACCTAACAGGCGAAATCTCTTCCCACTGTACGGATGTCCGTATGATCCGCGCGGCGGTGGATACCTATAACCAACTGGTTATTTTCGGCATTCGACCGAAAAACAAAGCGTCCATAGGTAAGAAACTGGCGGACGCACAACAGCGGTTACTGATGGACTATGCCTCAGCTCCGGAAACGCTTCCGGCCGGCACCCCTGCATACTGTGTGCCGGAGGCTTCGGCCAAAGGGTTCCGCCCAATGAGCTTCAAGGTGGAACACGATGTGCTGGATGAGGAGCTGAAACAGTCTAAAAACCGTACCTTGTGGCCATCTTTCGGACAGCATTTCGGCACTTCTGCCGTATCTGCAGAGAAAAGGCGGCCCTTGTGTGCACTGGGTCAGTGGCATGCCGCGTTGGCACTGGCAGCAGGCCAGGTTAACGGGATCGTTACCTCGGCCGGCGGTCGCAGGTTATTGGTCAAAGGTTCGACACATAAAACCAAGGTCCAAACAAAGTCGGAGGAATACGACAGCAAAGACCGCCTGGTCGTGACGCTTACTTCGACCGACCGGTTTTCTCCGAGTATCCGCGCGGTCGATCTGACCGTCGGCTCTCCCGATTACGGTCGTGTCCTGACGATCAAGTGAACAGCCGTCAAATTTTTTTCTAACCCTGCCGGGTACGTCCCGCAGGGGGTGTATCCGGTTTATTTTTTGAAGGATATACCCTATGAACTCCATCAATTTGGCAGACTTGCCCGAAAATCTTCCCGTGCTTTTCCCTGTGGGCAGGGTGGTTTACACCCGCTCGCTCGACAACTGGGCGCAGGAAAACCTTCCGCGTGACCTCTACGAAAACAACCTCTATATCAAAATTTTATTGGACGCACATCAATGCGGCGTGTGGGATGACCTGCCGCCGGATGATGCCAAAACCAACCGTCTTGCCCTAAAGCCGGGCGAAGAAGGACGGATATTTTCTTCCTATACGGTTGCCGATCATAAAATCTGGGTAATTACCGAGTGGGACCGCAGCGTTACCACGTTTATGTTGCCCAGCGACTATTGATGCGGTGTATTACCGTAACACCTGCCTTCGGGCAGGTATTTTCAGACGACCTTGATTGAAGGTCGTCTGAAAATACCTGTCTTTACAGGCTGACAGACCTTATCTGTCTTGTGTCCTGCCGTTAAACATGACACGCATCCTTCGGGATGTACGGCATTTTCTTTTATCAACCCCTTGGGGACCGTACCCATGGGGAACGGTATCCCATTTTTTTAGGAGCAATACCGTGGAAAAAAATATTGAAACTTATATCGTATGGTTCAAAAAGGAGTTTGAAGTGGCTGGCAAGGCTGCTGAGGCCCTTAACGGACAGGTCATCTGTTATCCGTCTAACGACGAAAGCCTCACCGATAAGATCGGTTGCAAATTGGCCGAGCTGGGCTATTCCGCCAATCTGATCAGTGCCATCGTACCGGTGGCCGAATACGTCAGAATGGAAAACGAAATGGGATCTGTACCCAATATGACCGAAAACCGCCATACCGCCGCCGTATCCTTCTCCGTCATGAACGACCATGACGCGTGGACGGCATTGCTGCGTCAACCCGGATTCGCCGACATGTTGACAGATGACCAGGCTCAGGAGGTTTTCCAAAGCATTATGCGAGGCCGTGATGTCGGTTACAGCATGCTGATGGAGGCAGTGTTCGACAGCGGCATGCCTTACAACGACTGCTTTGTGCTGGTCCCCGTTCCGCAGATTGGCGGTTACGACGACATTGCCTACCTGCTTAAAGATGTGGAATACGGTCCGTCCAATCATATCGAACTCTTGGAACAGGTTGTTTCGGAAAAAACGGCAGCCTGGCTGTTCGAACGCAACGAAGCGACTGTGCTTCAATGGATGGAGGGAAACGGCTTAAATTGGGGTAATTTCACCGATTTGAACGCCTCCCGACCGGAATCAAAAGGCGAAGTCATCCATAAAGCCATCAAAAGCTGGGCTGTCGATACCGTCAGGCGTTATTTGAACAGCCTTCCACTGCAAAACTTTTAAACCATATAACCTAACTATGCAGAACGGAATATCCGTTCCTTTTTTCAACCCCGAGGGGCTGACCGCCCTTCTGGGCGGCAGTCACGTTTTTTTTGAGAGTATTTCTTATGCAAACCTACATCATTACCATGGATATGGAAAACGAACTGTCTGAAGCGGCTGCGAGTGCTTTGAACGGACGTTTTTTTGCCTGTCCACAAAATTATCAGGCAATTTGGGATCAGGTATCGGATTATCTGTCCGATAAAGGTTTTCCACACGGTATTGCCCAAGATGTCTTTGAAGCGGTCGAGTATTTCGCGCAAAACTTCCATTCGGAAAATTGGCCGTCCAAAGACCTTAACCTGTTCGCAGCGGCTGTATCGGTAGAGCATTCCGTTGAGGATCAAGGCTGCGCCGATCTGCTTCACCTGTTGAGAAACAAGGACGATATGGAAGCGTCTTTCGAAGATTATGTCGAAGACCTGACCGGTAAAGACCTGCAGTGGGTTTATGCCGCAATCGCGATGCAGTCAACCTTTGGCTGGCTGAAAGCAGAACCGACCTCTTTGACCTACTCGAAACACAGGAGAATCTGGCTGAAGTTGTAACCGTTTTGTGGGCCAAAGCCGTATTGGGAAAGTATTTCGTCAAATATGGCCGTAATAACCCAAGCAGTTCACAACTGGAAGCTGACGAAGCCGTATCAGCATAAACCTATTTTTCAACCCCACGGGGATATGTTCCCCGACGGGCGCGTATCCCTCTTTTTATCCTGAAAGGAAATATCGTGTCCGTTTCAAAATATTTCATGCTTCGCCCGTCCGCTTTGGACTGGGACTTTATCGAAAAACACTATCCCAATTACTACCGCAGTAACGCCATCCTCAAATCGGACGATATGAGTTACTGTCTTGGGGATATGGGTGATGTTCCCCGCGATACAGTAATTACAGAGGAAAGTTATAAGGCATTTGAAGAATATGCCGAAGACCTTGCCTATCGTGTCGAAAACGGCTTTGCCGACTTTATCGGCAGCGGTCTGACGTTGGGACAGACAGCCGATTATTTCGACGATTGGCTGTATGCTGTCGCCGTTCTCGAAGGAGAAGGTTGTATTCAGGTCAGTGAGGCGGTGCGCCTTTGGGCTGAGAAAATCTACAACACACCTTCAAAAGAGCGCAGACGATGGTACACCGGCAGACTGTCGTCTGATCCCAAGCCGTCTGATGCCGAACGTCTGTTGATTGAAGTGGCAAACTATATTGCCCTGAAATACGGTTTGGTCTTTGGCGAAAACGGGGAATCGGTCTTGGATGTGTTTGAAAACATCCTTCAGGCCCATTTATACCGTGAGGCAGAGCCTGGCTTTTCATTTCACCTCAAACCCGATCGTTTGGGCTTGTCCGTGACCGGCTACAGCAGGTATCTTCAGTTGCAGAGTATTGTGATCAGCAACGAGATGCCCATCGCAGCCGCACAGACACTGATTGACATTCTGATTTCCGGAAATGCACCGAATACGGTGGTTTCCGGTTGAAATCGTAACTTCTACCTGCCTTCGGGCAGGTATTTTCAATTATCAACCCCGAGGGGAACACAATCCCTACGGACAGTGTTCTCCGTTTTCTTTTTAAGGAGCAACATAATGCAAAACTTTATTGTATGGATGAATCCCGATAGGGAAGAATCGGCAGCTGCAGCAGCTAAATTAAACGGTGCTGTTTTGACTGCCCACACGGATGGTGCCATGGCCGCTATTAGACGTGAACTGAAAATATTTGGATTAGAGGCTGATTTAGCCGTCTTTGCCCAAACCTGTGAAGAGTTTGCCAAACAGGCTAATGCCGACATGGTTTGTATCAGCAGTAGCAATGGTGATGCTGTTGCAGCCGTCACTTACCTTGAGGACGGATACGCCGGTGAAGGCGTATCCGCCGTTGCCGACATGCGCTATCTGATGTCTGCCTATCGGCAGTATTTTAACCGTCCTGACAAAATGGTTATTTTTCAGGTGGCATTGCAGTATTTATCAGATGAAGACATTGCCTGGATTTTCCGCCGCCACAGCAATGCCATCATCGAGTGGCAGTCGAATGAAGGGCTGGGACTGTACGAGTTCAGTTTCAGTCTATCCGATGTTCTGACTGATGGTTGCCGCCATGTGCTGCGCGAAGTCGTCACCGGCTGGCTGCACCGCGAAATCCTGCCCGAACTGTACGCAGAGTCGGCATAACTTCCGTGCTTCTTTTCCAAGCCAGCGGGACCGTCGTTCCGCTTCCTGAAGGCAAAGTTACCGTTTCGGTTTCTTTGCCTTTTATCTAAAGCACCTGTCGTCTGAAATGTGCTCCGGATTCCCGGTGGCGACTCTTTTATCAACCCGGGCGCATGCCCATTAACCTGCGGGTTTCCTTATCCGCAGGGATAGGGATTCCTGCTTAGGAGCTTTATATGCCTAATTGGTGTAGTAACAGCCTTCATTTTGAAGGCAATCCCCAACGTATCGCTGAAGTTGCGGAACAAATTCTGATCAAAACCGACGATGGGTATCAATTTAGCTTTCAGCATATTGTACCCATGCCGGAGGAGCTGATTCTTCCTGAAGTGCCTGATAGTTACATGCAGCTGACCTGGCTTCAAATTGCTCAACAACCTGAAAAGAAGTTGATCAATTTGGAACAGGAAATGCTGGAACAGAGCGATAAATCCTTTTGGTCCGTTCAATATAGATTGCCGGATGAACTTTTCTCCGAATTAAAGCAATATTTTTCGGAAAAATTTGATTGGGACAATCTGACTGTTGGTGAAGTATTTACCCATTTTGAAGATAACGCTGAAGTCGCATCTCGTTTTCGTTACGATCAACAATTTGCCAAGCGTATTGCGGAAAACATCCGCCAATACGGTCATAAGGATTGGTATGACTGGCGAATGGCTAACTGGGGCTGCAAATGGGACGTAGATCCCGACTGCACTTTTGTGACGGTTGGGAAAAGCGACATCTGGATCAGCTGTGACACTGCCTGGGGTCCTCCGGATAGGCTTTATGAAGAAATCGCCAAACGCTTTCCTGACCTTGTCTTTGAAGCCAAATACTTGGAGGAGGGAATGTGGTTTGCGGGATCTTATGAAGGTCATGAAGGAGCATTGTTCGATTATCCGTGCACAGATGATGAAGTCCGTGACTTCGCTATCGAGCACTTTGGATGCGAATACGATGACGATGATTAAAGAAATTTGATTTCGTTAAACGTATTGGCAACTCATCCTGCGGGGACAACCCGCAGGGTTGTCTCCCGCTTTTTTATGGAGATTAAAAATGATTGATAATCAGGACAAAGGGGTCACTCAGGCTTCATGTGGAGCCCGATTCATCCTAAAACAGGAAAACGGTAAACGTATCCTTTACCTTAACCTGCCCGATGGTAGTAACGAATTGAATACCATTTGGCAGACGGACGAGTATGACTTCACCGTACCCGACTTAGAAGTCAGCATCGATGTTGAATCCCTTTACACTGCTGTTAGACTTTTGAACGAAAACCAGGGCATTTTGCACAGCATCAGCGCAAAATGCAGTGCGGATTCGTTCGGTTTCGAAGGAAAGTTGAGATACGAAAGATTGGATGTAAAGCCTTTCCCTATGAATTCTTTCTCTTATTATCTGGAGTTCTACAACGACTGGACAGGGACGCTGTATGAACTGGACTTATCACCGTTTCTGGAAGACTTTTTCGGAGAGTGTGATCCTGAATCCAAGCTTGAAGCCTGTTTGAGGCAGCATTTGTGTCTCAAATAATCTTTTTCAAAACCAACGGCCACTGATGTGGCCGTTTTTTTATCTTCATAGGGGTCGTTTGCGGGAGAGGGCGAAATCCTACGCTAAGGCTTTGGCCAACGATATTCTCCGGTAAGATTGATGTGTTCCCAGGGGATAGGAGAAGTCGCTTGATATCTAGTATGACGTCTGTCGCACCTGCTTGATCGCGGCCGCGATAGCTAGATCGCGTTGCTCCTCTTCTCCATCCGCGTTCCAAGCTGCGGAAAGGCACCCATAAGCGTACGCCTGGTCGAGCAGGCGACGCGGATCGACGTCCAGCGCACGAGAGAATGCGTCCGCCATCTGTGCAATGCGTCTAGGATCGAGACAAAGGTCGTCTCTGTCAGCCGGATCGTAGAACATATTGGCGGCGCCAAAGCCCACTTCACCGACCAGACCGACGGGATCTATCACCAGCCAGCCGCGACTGGAGAACATGATGTTTTCATGATGCAGATCGCCATGTAGCCCACGCAGTTCCGAGGCATTGCTCATCATTTGATCGGCTATAATCGCCGCGTGGACGTAGTCAGTTTGACAACCTGCGTTTTGATCATCGCGCGCCCGCTGAAACAAAGCTGCAAAGCGATCCCGGATCGGGAGAAGGGCAGAAGGCAGGGGTTCCTCAGATGCGGCATACAGCTTCGCCATTAGTTCCGCTGCAATTTCGGTCGCCTGGTAGTCGCCGTGCTCGGCAACGATGTGAGAGAGCATTCGCTCCCCGGCATATTCGAGCAACATCAGATTGTTCTCACGACCGAGCAACCGGACTGCTCCCCTCCCATTGCGCCATACCAGATAGTCGGCCCCGCGCAGTTCATCAGCAATGTCTTCTATAGGTTTCAATCCCTTGACGATTGCAGGAGTCCCGTCTGGCAATGAAACTTTCCAAACGAGGCTGGAAAAGGTGTCCGCAATGAGAACAGGTTGCGAAACGTGCCAATGAGCAGGAAAAACAGGCGGCATGAACATCAACCCCAAGTCAGAGGGTCCAATCGCAGATAGAAGGCAAGGCGTTCGCGGTCGGGGGCTTCGATCCCCAATACATTGAATAGGACAGCGAAGGCGCGCTCTGCTTCATCTGGCGCTGCCCAGTTCTCTTCGGCGTTAGCAATCATGAGTGCCAAATCGGCATAGCGATCTGCTGTTCCGAGCCGCCCAAGGTCGATCAGACCCGTGCATTGAAGAGTTTTAGGGTCCACCATGAAGTTCGGCATGCAGGGATCACCATGGCAAACAACCATATCGGTGCGCTCTTGGTCGAGCCGCACCGGTAGCTCTCGTTCGACACGAGCCAAAAGATCGAGCTGCGGCGTACTCTTGTCCTCGTCCGGTAAGAAGTCGGGATTGACGGCATTGCGGGACACCACATCAACGGCGCGTCCGAACATTCGCGACAGCCTGCGCTCAAACGGACATTGATCAACCGATAGGCTGTGAACAGCGCCAAGTTGCTGCCCCATTGACGGCCACGCTTTGAGCAAATCCGCTCCAGACAGATCAGCCGCCGGTACTCCCGGAATTGCCGTTATCACCAAGCATGCACCC
This sequence comes from Neisseria subflava, assembly GCF_003044645.1. Classification (GTDB taxonomy): domain Bacteria; phylum Pseudomonadota; class Gammaproteobacteria; order Burkholderiales; family Neisseriaceae; genus Neisseria; species Neisseria subflava_B. The sequence continues at coordinate 54,658 of NZ_POXL01000006.1, read as the reverse complement.
TCCTGTTCCTCCTGCCAGTTGATGACCTCGGGGCAAGCCACACCTCGACCTTTGAGCCAAATGAGGCGGTCACGCTCTCCAGCGAGCTCACCGCGGCGGGAAGCAGGTGCGATTTTCGCGAAGGCATGCCCGTCACCACGTCGAAAAACAAAATCACCAGATTCTCCGCCTCTGACAGGCAACCAGTCAGAATGCGATTTACCAAAAAAAATATTAGTTCGATTCAATGGAGGTTCCTTCAGTTTTCTGATGAAGCGCGAATATAGAGAAATATCCCGAATGTGCAGTTAACGAATTCTTGCGGTTTCTTTCAGCGCCGCCAATACCGCCAGCCCGTCGCGCAAGGGGCGCGGCTCGTGTGTGCGGATGAAGTCAGCTCCACCTGCGGCGGCGGCAAGCTCTGCAGCGAGTGTCGCGGCCCCGACATCCCCCGGACCACGGCCTGTGAGCGCGCGCAGAAAGGATTTGCGCGAAACAGACAGAAGCACCGGCAAATCGAAGCGCAGCCGCAATTCATCGAACCGCGCCAGCACCGAGAGCGAGGTTTCGGGAGCAGCCCCCAGAAAAAACCCCATGCCGGGATCAAGGACAAGGCGGTTGCGTTTGATACCGGCACCCGTCAGCGCCGCGATGCGCGCGTCAAAGAACGCCGCAATGTGATCCATGATGTCGCCAGCGGGTGCCTCGCGCCGATCTGCCTGCCCGTCTTGCACCGAATGCATAACGACGAGTTTGGCAGATGATTTCGCCAATTGCGGATAGAACGCAGCGTCTGGAAAACCGCGAATATCATTGAGATAGGCCACACCACGCGACAAGGCATAGGCTTGCGTCGCGGGTTGATAACTGTCGAGCGAGACGGGAATGCCATCTGCCTTGAGCGCGTCCAGCACCGGCGCGATACGCGCGATTTCTGTGTCGGACGAAACAGGCGCGGCGTCGGGATTGCTGGATGCCGGACCGAGGTCGATCACATCTGCCCCCTCGGCCATCAGCTTACGCGCCTGCGCAATGGCTGCGTCTGGCGCCAGATACCGGCCTCCATCGGAGAAACTGTCCGAGGTTATGTTGACGATGCCGAAAATGATGAGCGATTTATTCATGGGGGCTTCTATAATAATAATAATCGAGCATGAGTCTCATACGGATGCTCGGGTCGAAAGGGAATCCCCAGGCGAGTAACCTGTTTGCGGTGATCCATTAGCTGCAGGAGCAGAATAGCATACATCTGGAAGCAAAGCCAGGAAAGCGGCCTATGGAGCTGTGCGGCAGCGCTCAGTAGGCAATTTTTCAAAATATTGTTAAGCCTTTTCTGAGCATGGTATTTTTCATGGTATTACCAATTAGCAGGAAAATAAGCCATTGAATATAAAAGATAAAAATGTCTTGTTTACAATAGAGTGGGGGGGGTCAGCCTGCCGCCTTGGGCCGGGTGATGTCGTACTTGCCCGCCGCGAACTCGGTTACCGTCCAGCCCAGCGCGACCAGCTCCGGCAACGCCTCGCGCACCCGCTGGCGGCGCTTGCGCATGGTCGAACCACTGGCCTCTGACGGCCAGACATAGCCGCACAAGGTATCTATGGAAGCCTTGCCGGTTTTGCCGGGGTCGATCCAGCCACACAGCCGCTGGTGCAGCAGGCGGGCGGTTTCGCTGTCCAGCGCCCGCACCTCGTCCATGCTGATGCGCACATGCTGGCCGCCACCCATGACGGCCTGCGCGATCAAGGGGTTCAGGGCCACGTACAGGCGCCCGTCCGCCTCGTCGCTGGCGTACTCCGACAGCAGCCGAAACCCCTGCCGCTTGCGGCCATTCTGGGCGATGATGGATACCTTCCAAAGGCGCTCGATGCAGTCCTGTATGTGCTTGAGCGCCCCACCACTATCGACCTCTGCCCCGATTTCCTTTGCCAGCGCCCGATAGCTACCTTTGACCACCATGGCATCAGCGGTGACGGCCTCCCACTTGGGTTCCAGGAACAGCCGGAGCTGCCGTCCGCCTTCGGTCTTGGGTTCCGGGCCAAGCACTAGGCCATTAGGCCCAGCCATGGCCACCAGCCCTTGCAGGATGCGCAGATCATCAGCGCCCAGCGGCTCCGGGCCGCTGAACTCGATCCGCTTGCCGTCGCCGTAGTCATACGTCACGTCCAGCTTGCTGCGCTTGCGCTCGCCCCGCTTGAGGGCACGGAACGGGGTCTGACGCTCAGTGGAACGAAAACTCACGTTAAGGGATTTTGGTCATGAGATTATCAAAAAGGATCTTCACCTAGATCCTTTTAAATTAAAAATGAAGTTTTAAATCAATCTAAAGTATATATGAGTAAACTTGGTCTGACAGTTACCAATGCTTAATCAGTGAGGCACCTATCTCAGCGATCTGTCTATTTCGTTCATCCATAGTTGCCTGACTCCCCGTCGTGTAGATAACTACGATACGGGAGGGCTTACCATCTGGCCCCAGTGCTGCAATGATACCGCGAGACCCACGCTCACCGGCTCCAGATTTATCAGCAATAAACCAGCCAGCCGGAAGGGCCGAGCGCAGAAGTGGTCCTGCAACTTTATCCGCCTCCATCCAGTCTATTAATTGTTGCCGGGAAGCTAGAGTAAGTAGTTCGCCAGTTAATAGTTTGCGCAACGTTGTTGCCATTGCTGCAGGCATCGTGGTGTCACGCTCGTCGTTTGGTATGGCTTCATTCAGCTCCGGTTCCCAACGATCAAGGCGAGTTACATGATCCCCCATGTTGTGCAAAAAAGCGGTTAGCTCCTTCGGTCCTCCGATCGTTGTCAGAAGTAAGTTGGCCGCAGTGTTATCACTCATGGTTATGGCAGCACTGCATAATTCTCTTACTGTCATGCCATCCGTAAGATGCTTTTCTGTGACTGGTGAGTACTCAACCAAGTCATTCTGAGAATAGTGTATGCGGCGACCGAGTTGCTCTTGCCCGGCGTCAACACGGGATAATACCGCACCACATAGCAGAACTTTAAAAGTGCTCATCATTGGAAAACGTTCTTCGGGGCGAAAACTCTCAAGGATCTTACCGCTGTTGAGATCCAGTTCGATGTAACCCACTCGTGCACCCAACTGATCTTCAGCATCTTTTACTTTCACCAGCGTTTCTGGGTGAGCAAAAACAGGAAGGCAAAATGCCGCAAAAAAGGGAATAAGGGCGACACGGAAATGTTGAATACTCATACTCTTCCTTTTTCAATATTATTGAAGCATTTATCAGGGTTATTGTATCATGAGCGGATACATATTTGAATGTATTTAGAAAAATAAACAAATAGGGGTTCCGCGCACATTTCCCCGAAAAGTGCCACCTGACGTCTAAGAAACCATTATTATCATGACATTAACCTATAAAAATAGGCGTATCACGAGGCCCTTTCGTCTTCAAGAATTTTATAAACCGTGGAGCGGGCAATACTGAGCTGATGAGCAATTTCCGTTGCACCAGTGCCCTTCTGATGAAGCGTCAGCACGACGTTCCTGTCCACGGTACGCCTGCGGCCAAATTTGATTCCTTTCAGCTTTGCTTCCTGTCGGCCCTCATTCGTGCGCTCTAGGATCCTCCGGCGTTCAGCCTGTGCCACAGCCGACAGGATGGTGACCACCATTTGCCCCATATCACCGTCGGTACTGATCCCGTCATCAATGAACCGGACTGCCACGCCCTGAGCGTCAAATTCCTTTATCAGTTGGATCATATCGGCAGTGTCGCGGCCAAGACGGTCAAGCTTCTTAACCAGAATGACATCACCTTCCTCCACCTTCATCCTCAGCAAATCCAGCCCTTCCCGATCTGTTGAACTGCCGGATGCCTTATCGGTAAATATACGGTTTGCTTTCACACCTGCGTCTTTGAGTGCTCTGACCTGAAGATCAAGAGACTGCTGACTGGTTGAGACCCGAGCGTAACCAAAAAGTCGCATAAAAATGTACCTTAAATCGAATATCGGACAACTCATGTCTATTATTACAAATTTACGATTTAATAGACATATTAATGTAACAGTTTTACGATGTCCGATAATTTATAACATTTCGGACGGTTGCAAAAATGTTACTAAATGCCCGTCAGGCAGGGAGGCCGATATGCCCGTTGACTTTCTGACCACTGAGCAGACTGAAAGCTATGGCAGATTCACCGGTGAACCGGATGAGCTTCAGCTGGCACGATATTTGGCACTGTTGCAAATAGTCGGTGGTGATAAACTTATCATCCCCTTTTGCTGATGGAGCTGCACATGAACCCATTCAAAGGCCGGCATTTTCAGCGTGACATCATTCTGTGGGCCGTACGCTGGTACTGCAAATACGGCATCAGTTACCGTGAGCTGCAGGAGATGCTGGCTGAACGCGGAGTGAATGTCGATCACTCCACGATTTACCGCTGGGTTCAGCGTTATGCGCCTGAAATGGAAAAACGGCTGCGCTGGTACTGGCGTAACCCTTCCGATCTTTGCCCGTGGCACATGGATGAAACCTACGTGAAGGTCAATGGCCGCTGGGCGTATCTGTACCGGGCCGTCGACAGCCGGGGCCGCACTGTCGATTTTTATCTCTCCTCCCGTCGTAACAGCAAAGCTGCATACCGGTTTCTGGGTAAAATCCTCAACAACGTGAAGAAGTGGCAGATCCCGCGATTCATCAACACGGATAAAGCGCCCGCCTATGGTCGCGCGCTTGCTCTGCTCAAACGCGAAGGCCGGTGCCCGTCTGACGTTGAACACCGACAGATTAAGTACCGGAACAACGTGATTGAATGCGATCATGGCAAACTGAAACGGATAATCGGCGCCACGCTGGGATTTAAATCCATGAAGACGGCTTACGCCACCATCAAAGGTATTGAGGTGATGCGTGCACTACGCAAAGGCCAGGCCTCAGCATTTTATTATGGTGATCCCCTGGGCGAAATGCGCCTGGTAAGCAGAGTTTTTGAAACGTAAGGCCTTTGAATAAGACAAAAGGCTGCCTCATCGCTAACTTTGCAACAGTGCCGGAGAAGAACGTCAACAGATTGACCCGCGCAGTATACCCTATTCCCGGTGGTTTGCATTTACTGCACTCATGGCGTAATATTTAACCGTCAATTGTTTTGGTTGTTCCCGCCTCCATCCGGGGCAAAACATAAAAACCCGATCTCACCAGTCGGGTTTTTTTGTGCCTCCATTCTGGCAGAAATCGCATTTCCTCAAATAGGGGTCGTCTCAGAAAACGGAATCTATGGTCACTCCCGTTTTTGCAACACCGATTTTGACGATAAATTGGCTTGCTTGAATCTATCCGGCGTCTGAATGGGATTTTATTCCCGCGCCTCGATGAGTTCCGCGCCTGATGAACCTCCAGAAAATATACGGCTTCAATGAGCCTTTCCGTTTTACAGGTTCCTCAACAGGCCGGTGGGCCGTTAGTATCATCAATATCAGTATTCGCAAAACCAGATCAGTGATTCTTTAAACCGGTGTATTTCTGCCGTTATGCTACATAAGTTTGCTGTCGTGCCGTTAGGGCCCAGGCTATTCTGGCCAGCTTGTTTGCCAGAGCACAAGTGACGACAAAGTTGCTTTTCCTACACAGTAGATCCCTGACCCAATCGGCCAATTTGCCAGACTGGTGTTCCAGTTTTTGTATGAATACCCTGGCACATTGAACCAACAAAGTTCGGATCTTTTTGTTACCTCGCTTACTAATTCCCAGCAATGTCGTCCTACCTCCCGTGCTGTACTGCCGAGGTACAAGCCCTGTTGCCGCCGCAAAGTCACGGCTGCTGGCGTACTGCTTCCCGTCGCCAATCTCAGTTGAAATAGTACTCGCTGTCAGTGTTCCGACGCAGGGAATGCTCAGCACTGATGAATCCCCTAATGATTTTGGTAAAAATCATTAGGGGATTCATCAGGGCTCAACCTGCGAAAAGAAACGAGTTGCTACGTAAGTCCGAGAACATGCTTTCCATGGTCTCTGAGCTCGCCTTTGGGACCGACATATCGGTAGAGAGTGACGCGCTCGATGCCGAGTTCCTTGCAGAGATCGGAAACTGAAGTATCGCGCTGGGCCATGGCGGCTTGCGCGAGACGCACCTGAGCTTTGGTGAGCGCGAATTTTCGTCCGCCCTTGCGACCGCGCGCTCTCGCGGAGGCGAGACCCGCCATGGTGCGCTCTCGGATCAGATCCCGCTCGAACTCGGCCAAGGTGGCGAAGATTCCGAACACCATGCGACCGGACGCAGTCGTGGTGTCGATCTGAGCGCCCTTTCCAGTCAGAACCCGCAGGCCGATCTTGCGGTCTGACAGCTCCTTCACCGTGTTGACCAGATGGGCAAGCGATCGTCCGAGGCGATCGAGCTTCCAGACCACCAGCACATCGCCGTCACGCAATGACTTGAGGCAGGCAGTCAAGCCAGGGCGATCATCACGACCGCCGGAAGCAAGATCATCATAGATATTGTCCCGTTCGACACCTGCGGCGCGCAAGGCGTCGTGCTGCAGGTCGAGAGACTGCGAGCCATCGGCTTTGGAGACGCGGGCATATCCGATCAGCATGTATCACAAACGTTGGTTTGAGGCGGCGCTTCGGCCACGATTGCATTGACCTCTGGAAATGTATCTCAACCAGCTTCATAAACAAAGCGTCTTGAACGCTATCAGATTTTGAAAAAGGAACATGTATGCCGCGTCGCGTCACTCTAACCGATCGGCAGAAAGACGCGCTGTTGCGCTTGCCGACTTCACAGACGGATTTGCTCAAGCACTATACGCTGAGTGATGAAGACCTTGGGCATATCAGGCTGCGTCGGCGCGCTCACAACAGGTTCGGCTTCGCCCTGCAATTGTGTGTCCTGCGCTATCCCGGCCGGGTGCTGGCTCCAGGCGAACTGATCCCTGCAGAGGTCATCGAATTTATCGGAGCGCAGCTTGGCCTGGGTGCCGACGATCTCGTAGACTATGCTGCCCGCGAGGAAACACGGCACGAGCATCTTGCCGAGTTACGGGGGCTCTACGGCTTCCGCACCTTCTCCGGACGTGGTGCGAGCGAGCTGAAGGAATGGTTGTTCCGAGAAGCCGAGATGGCGGTGTCGAACGAGGATATCGCCCGTCGCTTCGTAGCCGAGTGCCGACGCACCCGCACTGTCCTTCCCGCGACATCCACGATCGAGCGGCTTTGTGCCGCGGCTCTCGTCGATGCCGAGCGACGCATCGAGACGAGGATCGCCAGTCGGCTGCCTATGTCGATCCGAGAACAGTTGCTGGCATTGCTCGAGGAGACGGCTGATGATCGGGTGACCCGTTTTGTGTGGCTGCGCCAGTTCGAGCCTGGCTCGAACTCTTCGTCGGCCAACCGGCTGCTCGACCGGCTCGAATATCTGCAACGCATCGATCTCCCCGAGGATCTGCTTGCCGGCGTTCCTGCCCATCGGGTGACTCGTCTGCGCAGGCAGGGTGAACGGTATTATGCCGACGGCATGCGCGATCTCCCGGAGGACAGGCGGCTTGCGATCTTGGCTGTTTGCGTCTCGGAATGGCAGGCGATGTTGGCCGACGCAGTGGTCGAAACCCACGACCGGATCGTCGGCCGTCTCTACCGTGCTTCGGAGCGTATTTGCCATGCAAAGGTCGCAGACGAAGCGGGGGTGGTGCGTGACACCCTGAAATCCTTCGCCGAGATCGGGGGCGCCCTGGTCGATGCACAGGATGATGGCCAGCCGCTGGGCGATGTCATCGCGAGTGGGTCAGGGTGGGACGGCTTAAAAACCCTTGTTGCAATGGCAACCAGGCTGACCGCCACCATGGCCGACGATCCGCTCAATCATGTGCTCGACGGTTATCACCGCTTCCGCCGATACGCTCCACGCATGTTGCGCCTGCTCGATCTGCGAGCTGCGCCCGTTGCACTGCCGCTTCTGGAAGCGGTGACGGCCCTTCGTACCGGTTTGAACGATGCCGCGATGACCAGCTTCTTGCGGCCCAGCTCGAAATGGCATCGCCACCTTCGGGCCCAGAGGGCTGGCGACGCTCGCCTATGGGAGATCGCGGTGCTGTTCCATCTGCGCGATGCGTTCCGCTCCGGAGATGTCTGGCTTACTAGGTCCCGGCGCTATGGCGATCTGAAACACGCACTCGTTCCGGCACAATCCATCGCGGAAGGCGGTCGTCTCGCTGTGCCATTGCGGCCGGAGGAATGGCTGGCAGACCGGCAAGCTCGCCTCGACATGCGGTTGCGCGAGCTTGGCCGTGCCGCTCGCGCAGGCACGATCCCGGGCGGGTCGATTGAAAACGGCGTTCTGCATATCGAGAAACTCGAAGCCGCCGCGCCGACAGGCGCCGAAGATCTGGTGCTCGATCTCTACAAGCAGATCCCGCCCACGCGCATCACCGATCTCCTGCTGGAGGTGGATGCGGCGACCGGCTTCACCGAAGCGTTCACCCATCTGCGCACAGGAGCACCCTGCGCTGACCGGATCGGGCTAATGAACGTTATCTTGGCGGAAGGGATCAACCTCGGCTTGCGCAAAATGGCGGATGCGACAAACACCCACACCTTCTGGGAATTGATCCGCATTGGACGGTGGCATGTCGAGGGCGAAGCCTATGACCGGGCGCTGGCCATGGTGGTCGAGGCACAGGCAGCGTTACCCATGGCCCGGTTCTGGGGCATGGGCACGTCGGCTTCGAGCGACGGACAGTTCTTCGTCGCTACAGAGCAAGGTGAGGCCATGAACCTGGTCAACGCGAAATATGGCAATACCCCGGGCCTGAAAGCCTATAGCCACGTCTCCGACCAATATGCGCCGTTCGCAACCCAGGTGATTCCTGCAACGGCAAGCGAAGCGCCTTACATCCTCGATGGCCTGCTGATGAACGATGCTGGACGCCATATCCGCGAGCAGTTCACCGACACGGGCGGCTTCACCGATCACGTCTTTGCCGCATGTGCCATTCTCGGCTACCGGTTCGCTCCGCGCATCCGCGACCTGCCATCCAAACGGCTCTACGCGTTCAATCCGTCGGCCGCCCCGGCGCACCTGCGAGCGTTGATCGGCGGAAAGGTCAACCAAGCCATGATCGAGCGCAATTGGCCCGACATCCTGCGCATCGCCGCCACCATTGCTGCCGGGACCGTCGCGCCAAGCCAGATTCTGCGGAAACTCGCCTCCTATCCGCGGCAGAACGAGCTCGCGACAGCCCTGCGGGAAGTCGGTCGCGTCGAGCGCACCCTGTTCATGATCGACTGGATTCTGGATGCCGAACTCCAACGGCGTGCCCAGATCGGGCTCAACAAAGGCGAAGCTCATCATGCGCTGAAGCGGGCAATCAGCTTCCACCGCCGCGGTGAAATCCGCGACCGTTCCGCCGAAGGCCAGCATTACCGCATCGCCGGCATGAATCTGCTCGCCGCCATCATCATCTTCTGGAACACCATGAAGCTCGGCGAGGTCGTTGCAAACCAGAAACGCGATGGAAAGCTGCTATCGCCCGATCTCTTGGCCCATGTTTCGCCGCTCGGATGGGAACACATCAATCTCACCGGAGAATATCGCTGGCCAAAGCCTTAGCGTAGGATTCCGCCCCCTCCCGCAAACGACCCCTTCATACTCTTCTTTTTTGGGGACTCTGCCCCCAAGCCCCCGGTCTCACCGCCGACGGCTCGGAAACAGGGAACGGCCTCCAGCCTACACCTGCTCCCTCACTTAATGATCATTTAGGGGAGGGGTTGCATACGGTGAAGGCCGTCTGGTTTTTAGACGACCTTCAATTTATCGCTGTTTAATTTTTGTTAATCATATGATTAACCTGTTAATTTTATAAATTTTCTTTTATAATTATATCGTACGATATAAATTTGCTCAATCATGAATACACCTAAACCCACAATGCAAATGTACAGTTTTGTACAAGATGCTTATGACTTTTTTAACGATAAACTGTTTGCCGGCGAATTACCGCCATGTTTACTGACATTGCAACGGGAAAAAAACACGATGGGATACTTCTCCTCGAATCGCTGGCAGGGAGGAGGGAAGCAAGTCGTACATGAAATCGCACTTAATCCTGCGTTTTTCATTACACATAAACCACTGGAACTGATGCAGACCCTTGTTCACGAAATGGTGCATCTGTGGCAGCACGAGTTTGGCAAGCCAAGTCACCGTGCTTACCATAACACAGAGTGGGCGAATAAAATGGAATCTATCGGACTGATGCCAAGTGACACAGGGGAACCCGGGGGAAAGAGGACAGGGCAACGGATGAGTGATTACCCTATAGAAGGAGGGGCATTCTATCTGCAATGTATCGTCTTTGCAAAAATGGGCTACAAACTGCCATTCTACGACCGCTACGCCAAAAGGGAGTCCACTCAAATCCGCAATATCTCCGAACCAGCATCCTTCATAAATTCGGGGACTATGTTACAAGTGGGGGAGTTGCCTGCCGTCGAAATTGCGATAATTGACGATGAACCACCTTTTACATCATCTGATATTCCGACCGCAGTAACAGACAGCGATGAAGCTGATGATTCGGTTGCTGTAGCGTCTTTATTACGCCCTCTGTCGGAGCAGTTTGACATCGACGCCGCCGAACTGTGCCAACAACATGAAAAAGAGGTAAACGCAAAACGTAAAACCGTTTACCGTTGCCAGTCATGCGGAGATCGTGCATGGGGCAAACCGACACTGGATTTATGGTGCGGGAAATGCCAAATTCCATTTGTCAAATTGGAGGATTTTGAAAATTAGATTTACCTTTTACCACTATACAATAGATAGAAAGGGAATCCACGGAAATATAAAAGGTCGTCTAACCAGGCGACCTTTTATATTCGGTTAATGTTATCCACAGATTTTGTGGATGTCTTGGGGAAATCTTACCCTCTCAAAGCAAACAGGATGATGAAGAGTGCAGCAATGCGATTGCCCTGGTCATTTAAAGGTCGAAAGGATTGGGTATTGACTACGTAAGGAAATTTCCTTACAATAAACAGAATGCTTTAATCTAAGCAGTTTTAACATAATTAATAAGTTCCCAAGCCGCTAAGTAAAAGATGTGCGTAACTAGGACATTGAAGTCACAAGTAGCAACAGTAAATTTGAATGAAGGCAGGGCAAAGAGACCATGAAGATTATTTTTGATGCAGTGTCAACTATGACCAGCAAAAACCAAACAACCATTCCCGAGTCAGTACGCAAGGCATTAGGGTTGGAAAAACAGGACAAAATCCGTTTTTCCGTCTTAGACGGCGGACAGGTATTGCTAGAAAAAAACAATACTGAGGAAGAAGAATTTGAGCATGATCCAATTGTTGGAAAATTCCTGTATTTTTTGGAAAATTCTATGACAAAAAATCCGAATTCCATCAAACCCACATCTCAATCACGCTTTAACCGCCTTCGCCAACTGACTTGGGAGACAGATATGAAAGACTAATATGCCTGACTCCCCCATGCAGATAAACGGATATACCGTTTACGAACACGAATGCTTTACGCAGCAATTAGACAGACTGGCCACTACGATAGAAAGCCAGAAACGATCCGAAAAATCCAGTAGATCCGAAGAGACCAAACTGCTGAAACGGATCTTAGACGAAATAGAAAATATTGCTCTTAATCCGGATAGCCCGGAATATCGGCTTGGCAAGACACTCGGCTCGGAATACAAATTTTGGCGACGTGCCAAGTTTATGGGTAGATATCGATTGTTTTTCCGTTACGACTCAAACAGTAAAATCATCATTCTCGCATGGGTAAACGACTCGGGTACGAAAAGAACTTATGGCGGCAAAAATGATGCATATACCGTGTTCAAAAAAATGCTGGGGAACGGAAATCCTCCTTCAGATTGGACTACACTGCTTGACGCAGTATCAAAGGAATAGAACAAAAGAGAAACAGCCCTTATGGGCTGTTTCTCTTTTTATACTATCCCTTGCCTAGTTGGTGTTCAGGCTGCAAATCAGCTTTCGTTTCATAGGCACTGCGGCGCGCCCATCGAATACCAAACCGGAAGAGCAATCGGTTGTGAATTGGTCTTATGATATGGGGCTCTGATGCCCGTCAAATTACTTAATTATAGGAAAATAATTTCAATACTCTTTCTTTTTTCATATCAGTTTTAATTTATAAAGTACGATATAAATTAGATTTACAAATACAATCAAAATTTTTTTTTAATTTAATTTATTAATTTATAGAAACTTTAAGTGGGCCACTTTTTAATAGACACTTTAAATTAGGCACTTATTAAAAATTATACTAAAATATCCTAGTCACTTAGGGTATACCCAAAATTGCCACCTATCTTTAGTAATATAGGATATAGTAAATGTCTAAACCACCGTTTTCTCTCACCAATGCCATGCTGAACGATATGCTCGAAATCTCCCGGCTGATCGGACAACTGCAATTTCAGCATGAACGCAATCTTGCCTTGCGAAGGGAAAACCGTATTAAATCGATTCAGTCGTCGCTGGCCATCGAAAACAATTCCCTGACAGTCGAGCAGGTAACGGCCATCCTTAACGGCCAAAGAGTGTTGGGACCGTTGGAAGACATTCAGGAAGTTAAAAATGCCTATGACGCTTACGAACAGATTCTGACTTATGATGCTTTCAGTATCGGGGACTTTCTAAAAGCACACCGGCTGTTGACGCAAGGACTGGTCAAACAGGCGGGTCGTTTCCGCACCGGCGATGTTGGTATTTTTAACAGGGAGGGCAAAGTCATCCATTTAGGCGCAAGACCCCAGTTTGTCTCTAGCCTGGTTGAAGATTTGTTCCGCTGGGCGAAAACCGATCAAACCCCGCTGATTATCAAAAGTGCCGTTGTCCATTATGAAATCGAAATGATTCATCCGTTTGAAGACGGTAATGGCAGAATGGGGCGGTTATGGCAAAGCGTACTTCTGAGTAAATGGAACCCTCTGTTTGCATGGTTGCCGGTGGAAACCATGGTTCACGAGCACCAACAAGATTATTACAATCATCTTAGAGCGGCAGATGCAGCCAACGACTCAACCGTATTTATCGAATTTATGCTCGGGATGATTTTGCAGACCTTAAAAAGTTACCCTGTTACGGATATCGCCCAAACGGGCGATAAAGTGGGCGGTAAACCGGGCGATAAATTAAGCCTGTTCCGCAATATGGTTGAAGACATCCTATCCCGTCAGGAAACGGTGACTTCCATAGAACTCCAACAGGTAAGCGGCAAATCTGCATCAACGGTAAAACGTTATTTGGCCGAATTGGTGGCTGAGGGCTATCTGCTTGCAGAGGGCGAAAACAAATCACGGTGTTACCGTAAAGCCGTCTGAAAAAAGATGGATACTTTGATATTTGAGGAGTGGTCAATGAAAAAACTGACTCTAACCGTTGCATTACTGGCCGTAGCCGGGACGGCATCCGCTACCGCTCAGGGTGTTTATACCTCTGACGAAGGCAGCCGTAAGATCGTATTTTGGTATGATTCCAAAGACGGTACGGTTGTTTATAACTTTAATATTTCGGACCATACCGGCAGACCTGCGACAAAAAACGGTATTCTGTATCAGTCATCGAATCCGCAAAAACCTGTTGCAGGCAATGCCTATACATTCGCACAAAACAGTTCGTATTATGAAGGAAAGGATAAAAGCCGCTGCCTGATTTCCGCCTCTTGGAATAAAAAGGGCGTACTGACGCTTGCCGCAGGAAACAGTTGCAGTAAGAATGAAAAAACCGTTTACACCGGCCGTTTTAACTATACGCCGAATATCGTGTTTCCGGAGAAGTATCGTGGCGCGTGGGCTGCAGACTGCCGTAAAACCGAGCCGGGTGAATGGCTGCGTATCGGCAAAACCACCTTTACCCAATTCCAAGATTTCGGTGCAGCCAAGATTGTCAGTACCAACAATGTAGACGGTATGTTTGTGGCCGCCGCCGCTGAAATCAGTGGGGGAGCCGGCAACCGTTCATTCCTGATGATTCGTCCGGAGGGACGCAAATTGAGGGTAACCGGCGAGCATCATGCCGAACAAATCAATATGGCCGTGCAGAAATGCTCGAGCAAATCGGGATTGCAATGAAAACCGCACGAATTTACGGACGTGTCAGCACCGAAGAACAGGACTTCGGCCGCCAATACCGTTTGGAGGAAGAGGCCAGAAAACAGGGGTATTATGTTGCCAAGGTTTATATGGAGAAAGCTTCCGGCACAACGGCCGACCGGCCGAAGCTGAACGAGCTGATTGAAGACCTCCAACCCGGTGATGTCATCATTGCCGAGAACATCGACCGTATCAGCCGCCTTCCTCTTCAGGATGCAGAGCGATTGATCAACCGTATCAAAGATAAAGGGGCCGTACTGGCCATACCGGGGCTGCTCGATTTATCTCAGCTCAATATGGAAGGACAGTCGGATATGGCCAAGATTTATCTCAACGGCCTCTCGGATATGCTGTTGAAGGTTTCTCTGCTGATTGCACGGCAGGATTACGAAACCCGGCGTGACCGGCAGCAGCAGGGGATTGGATTGGCCAAACAGCAGGGGAAATATAAAGGCCGCAGACCGGATACCAATTTACACCGTAATGTCTACCGTCTGCGCAGTACCGGAGTCAGCATAGCGGAGACGGCCAAACTGGCCAACTGCAGTCCGACGACAGTCAAAAAGATTATGAACATATATCGCAGTATTAATGACATTCCGCTGTAACTTTGCATGAATTTACATTGAAATTTATTTTCATATATATGCTTCGGTATCAAAACTGGCACAATGATATACATGTATATCAAATTCCGAACTTAAAAAGGAAAACCATGATTGCCGTCAGATTGCCTGAGGATATTGAAGCCCGCCTAACAGAACTGGCAGCTAAAACCGGACGCACAAAGACCTTTTATGTGCGTGAGGCGATATTGCACCATTTGGAAGATTTGGAAGATTTATATTTGGCCGAACAGCGTTCCATTGAAATCCAGGCCGGTCACAGCCGACCCGTTCCATTGGAAGAAGTGATGAAAAGCTATGGCTTGGAAGGTTGAATTGCACAGGTCGGCCGAAAAAGAATTGGCCAAACTGGATAAACCAGTCGCTGTCAGAATTTTGAAGTTCCTCCACGAACGGGTAGTCGCATCTGAAAACCCGAGACAAATAGGGGAGGCACTCAAAGGTTCGGCACTGGGAGAATATTGGAAATACAGGGTAGGGGATTACCGTATCATTGCAGAAATCAAGGATAATGTTCTGACGGTTTTGGTATTAAAGGTCGGCAACTGCCGGGAAATATACCGACCCCGCAATTGATTGCCGCTACTCCTATTTTTGCCTTAACTGCCGGTAGATTGGAAGTATCCCCCCGTATCGGCTGCATGGGATACCGCTTTGCCGGTTGACTGGAAGTTGCCGCTACTGCCCGAACCCTTGGCGGTACGCTCCGTTGTATGGAAGTAGCCTTCTGGCTTCTTAACGGATTTTTTAGCGGATCGGACTGTATTGCTCGGACGGTCTGTCCCACGCATAGGTGTGGGTTTGGAAGGCAGACTGACACGGGGTGTTTCAGCCGTTACCGAACCGGAAACTCTTTGCAGATTTCCCTGTCTATAATCATCTGCTTTAGACGACTTTTCTTGGAAAAGGCGGTATAGGGAAGTAATATTGCGGACATAGTCACGGGTTTCCTTAAACGGTGGGATAGTGCGACCATATTTTCGGACGTTGCCCGGACCTGCATTATAGGCAGCCAATGCCAATTCGACGGTTTTAAATTCGTCCAACATCTTGCGTAAATAGCGGCTGCCGGTACGGATTGAAACTTCGGCATCAAACAACTGCAAATGGTGTACGCCTAAATCGGCAGCGGTGCCCGGCATGACTTGGGTTAAACCGGCCGCTTTCACTCGTGAAACTGCCTTGCGGTTATAACGGCTTTCATAAGCAACCAAAGCCTTGAACAAATTTGGATCAACACCTTCGTCACGTGCTATTTTTTCGATAGCAGGGCTGTGTTTCCAGTAATTGGCAATCATCTCCATGCAGGATTTATTGGCAATTTTACCCTGCAGGCAACCTTCCACCTGTTCGCGGGCAGTTGCAGCGGACGCGGCCGAGACGGAAAGAAATGCCGATACGGCCGCAATAAGAATATATTTTTTCATTTTATCGGTTTCTCCATA
Organism: Neisseria subflava; assembly: GCF_003044645.1. Classification (GTDB taxonomy): domain Bacteria; phylum Pseudomonadota; class Gammaproteobacteria; order Burkholderiales; family Neisseriaceae; genus Neisseria; species Neisseria subflava_B. Next base: position 38,496 of record NZ_POXL01000006.1, on the reverse strand, counting down.
AGTTAATAAGGAGTAGGGCTATGAAGCAAAAACAACATATCGACCTGAATAAAGTGGATCTGACCCAGTTGGACAGCGAATCAATGGATCGTCTGATTACTGCTTTTAAAGGGACTGAATATTATAAACGTCACAACAAAATTGCAAAATTTGCAAAGTTTATTTTATTTGGTGTATGGGGGGTATTAATTGCTGATTTTATTTTTTGGTTATTAAAAGCAAGTTTTTCGTGAAAAATATTCCATATATCGATTGTTCCGTAAGTCAACAAAAAGTAAGGCTATGAAGCAAAAACAGCATATCGACCTGAGTAAAGTGGATCTGACCCAGTTGGACAGCGAATCAATGGATCGTCTGATTACTGCTTTTAAAGGGACTGAACACTATAAGAAAAGTCAAAAACGAGTCAAAATTGGTTCCATCATTTTATTTTTCTTTATGGCATTGTTTGTCATAATGGTCGGTATTTCATAATTTATTTATTGAAATATCAAAGAGTTTTACTCAGTAAATATTTATCAAAGAGTTGGCGGCTTATCCGCCAACTCTTTTTTCACACTATGCAAACGTTTTTCTTGCATGAATCAATGCGGCACGAACATCGCTCAGACTGAGATGAGCCTTATTGTTGCCGACACCCTGATAATAGCTCTGGCCGGCCGCTACATGCTGTTTGTGCCCTTTCATGGCATGAGGTACAGGGAAGGAAGCCCATTCCTTGGCCATGGCCGTCAGGGCACGGTTCAGGTCATTATGCTTGCCTTGGATATAGGCCAGCGCATCACCATCACCGGCTTTTTTAATCAGGTATTCACTGAAGAAGCGTTCCTGCAGTTCCGGCGTAAACTTCTCGTTGCCCGACAGCCCCAGAGCTTTCACCCCTGAGGCAAACGTGGAAGGGATCATCTGATAACGGCCAACGGCATTGAACTCTTTGGCCCGCTGTGCTGCCATAATCTGATTGACCGTCATTCCGGTCAGATTCCGCGTAGCCGATTTTTGGCCGTGACGTTCCCCCAGATTGACCGAATTGTATCCGCCTTCACCCCGGCTGATCAGTTTCCGCAGTTCCCCGGCAAAGACTCCCGAAGCAGACGCGCTGCCTGTCGGTACGACATGCTCGGCAGCTCCGCCTAAGCCTTTTACCTGTCCCGATTCGGCAAGCCGTTCAAAGCGTTGTGCAGCAGCTTCATTACGGAACTCGAAATGGATATGGCTGCCGGTCGCGCCTCCTTTCCCTGATCGTTCATAATCCACATAATAGTCTTTGGGACTGAAGCCGTTCTGCCGCATAAACTCACCGATTTTACGTTCGGCTTCGTTCCAGCTGCTGTGGTTTCCCGGCAGCGCATCGGTACTTTTGCCTTCCTTATCCAGCACCATATCGAGTGCCAGGCCGCGCGTATGGTTACTGTTCGGCCGGTTGGCAACATGATAGCTGTCGTTAAACGCACTGAAACGGACATCTTGGCTGTCGGTATCGAACAGTCTGTTCATGGCGTGACCCATCGCCAGTATGCCGGCTTGGGTTTTGACACCGTTTTTGGCTTCACCGCCGAAAGCCTGATTTCTGGCCAACGTGGTCAATCCCTCGCGTCCGGTCGGCAAATGGCTGCCGGCGACTGCCGTATGGCCGACCTGATTTTGCAGGCCGTCTGAAGGATGGCGGTCGCTGTAATCCATCATCTGCCCGGCGGTCGGGGCGGTCAGCTTACGGCCGATAATGCTTTCAACCGATGAGCCGTCGAAAGTCTTGGTGGAATCGTTCGGATTGTAATTTTCCAGCATCCGGCTTAATTCGGCGTGTTTCTTTTGCAGCGCATCTGTGTCTGAAAACATTGCAGTTTTACCCAAAATGCTGCTTCCTCCCTGCTTGTCGGTCAAGAAAGCCAAATCTGCCGCTCCTTCAAGAAGTTTCTCTTTACCAGACCGGCTGCGCAATTCTTGCTCAATAGCATGTTTTTCCTGAATGGCCCGCATCTTCATCTCGTTGTTGGCTTCAATGACCTTACGCTGCTCGGCAATGGTCATCCCCATACTGTTTACCTTCTCACTGACTTCGGGGCCAAGGTTGCGGGAGGCTCCTAACCGCTCGCCGACCTTAAGATCCTGGGCAAAATTTCCGACCGAAGCGGCATACTTAGGATCGATACTTTGTCCGATCCGTTCGGCCGCGTGACTGCCCATCATACGTTGGTGTTCCAATGTGTCTACCCGGGCTTCCAACATAGCTTTGTGCGTTTCTATCCCTGTCGTTGGGATACCATTAGCTTCACTGTGTTTGAAAATTTCGAGCATAGCAGCACTGGCTGCCAGCCGTTCGGCATCATTGCCGCTTGCGTTGAACGACTGCAGCTTGTCGAACAACGCACCGTTGGCATTGCCGCCGAAGCGTCCGGCATCCATAAGCGTCTGCGCGACCTTACTGCTGTATTGCCCGGCAGCGGTAATGGCAGCATTACGCTGGATATCGGCAGCCTGACTGTCACGTCCGACATCGTTCATAACATGGTTAAACAGTTTCTGATCGATTGCGGTGGTCACATTACCGGATTTCTGCAGGGCAGCCGCATTCTCCAGGCTGTTCATTTCCGAACGCAAATCGGACAGGGTTTGGCTGTGTACTTCCTGCAGCGTCTGCGAACTCAGACTGGCCGAAGTCATGGTCAGGCCGTTGCTGTTGGTTACCGTGCGGCTGCTGGTTGTGCCGTCGGATTTTTCACTGGAGGTACTCGAGCTTTCGGTATCGGAAGTCTGGCCGTTGGCGGAGAGCTCTACCATGCCTCCACCTTTAATTTTGGCTCCATTACCTAAAAGCTCTAACCCACCTGAAGCTTCCATTCCGGCATATACTTTACCGCCAATCCCTTTGGTGGTTGAATCCGCCATCACATGACTGCCTGCTTCGACATAACGTGCCGAGGCCTGCTGTCCGGTTGCCTGATCGATGACCCAGCCGGAGGAGGTGGCCACACCTTCCGAATTGACTTTGGCAAAAGTCATCTGTTCGGCCGTGGTTCCCAAGGCGCTGGCCTGTGCAGACAAGACGCGTTTGGCCGTTTCGGTCTCGCTGTCGCTGACCGACATGTTGAACACCGTTTTACTGTTGGCAAACTCGTTGCCTTGCAACTGGCTCGGACTCTCTACCGGCCCATATTCGGACGCATTCTGAATCATTCTGTCTGCGCCGATAACGCTGGATTTTGTCAAATCAGGGGCTTCCAACTCCTCTTTGATGGCATTCTGGCCGACCAGATTGGCACGGTTGGCAATCTGGGCAAAGCCGTAGGCCGAACCGCTCAACAGGAAAAACAAGATGGTCGGTATATACGCCATCAGAGACGAACCTGTCAGTATCGATTTTTGAACGCTGTCGAATAGGCCGCTGGTAAAGCCCGGTGTCAGGACGATGTTCGGATTGCCGCTCTGGATGACGGCCATCGTCGCCTTATACAGGTTATCCATCAGGTTTTGTTGCATAAAATGGGCAATCAGCGTGTCGATCGGCAACCAGGCGTTGATCCAGGCCGCCAACATGATATACATGCCCAGCAGTTTGAAGCCGCCCCAGCCCCGGATAATAATCATAAAAATCATCATCGGCGTCAGCCCGATATACAGACACAACATCAGATTCAAAAAGCCTTCGGCCAGGGTTTGAAAAACCGAAGCCTCACCGGCGGCATCTACGGCCGAAGTACCGATGGCATCATTCATGATGTAGGTTGCTTGGGCGCAAGTGGCATCGCCCGCACCGATACACTGCTGTGCAATCTGGTTAAAAATCATCGATGCCTGAATCGAAGCCGCATCCACCTGCATCCCTGCCGCATAGTATTGCGCCAAAGAGTTGGGACTCAGCCGGCCGTATTCCTTGGCTTGCGCGTAGGCGGTGGCCAACACGTCGGTAGGGCTGTCGTTCCCGCCGCTGCCTACCAAACCGGCCAATGCGCCGGGCAGCTCGTTCAACTCATTTTGAACCTTTTTTTGCCGTTCCGAAATATCCAGCGTAATACCGGCAACCGCACTCATATTCTGAGCCGCAGCTACTCGTTCGGCAGCCGGAGAAACACTGTCACCTGTTTTTTGCGCCGTATATCCATGCACTTGAGCCGCGATAATTTTACCGGCATCGGCACAGTTCATCGAAGTTTGGATCGGCCGGCCGTTACTATTCGGATCCGGCACCATAATCTCCGTCCAACCGCTTTGATGTCCGCTGGTCAAGACCCGTAAAAAACCTTCCTGACCGACATCATTCCAGCGCGTATTCCAACCGCAGGCTTTTGAGGCCGTCATCATATTGGTCATAATCAGTGCGCTTTCGGGAGAATTGTACTGTCGGCGCAAAGCCATCAGTGTCCGCAGCGGACTGAAAAAACCCTGAGTGCCGTGCACGGACAGATTGCCGGCCACGGCACCGGCAACCGCCCCCGTACCTGTCCAGTTGGCATCCGGTACCACAGTGCTTGCCGTATCGATACCTTCGGTAAAGCTTTTGCCCAGCTTGCTGAATAAACCGAGTGTGTACGCCACACCGACCGGAATATTGTCGATTTTTCTGAAGCGGACGGCTCCGGCATTGCCGGTAAGCGCCTGATCATAATAGGAGGCGACGTATACCGGGGTAGTCGGTATCACCGCAACCGCCAAAAAAATAATCATCAGCATGGTTTTCATCGGCTCGAACTTAAGCGATGTCGCCATGGCCAGCGCCGCCAGCGTGATACTGATCAAAACGGCAAACTGAATGGCACTGATGACCATAGAGCCGGAATCACTGTTGAACAGCATGGCCACCATACTGAGTGTGCGGGCGACCAGCTCGATATCGCCGACTACCCAGATGGTCGCAATATCCGCATTTCCGGCAATTTCGCTTTCAGGAATCGCCGCCTGAGCGGCAGGAATAAAGGCTGACAGAAGAATCAGTCGGAACAGTAGGGTTTTCAGGAAATTCATATCCGGCTCCTTATTTGGAGGCTGTGTTCAGGCCGTTTTTCACAGCCAATGCGGTATCCAGCATGGTGGACAGGTTCTGCATGGTCTGCGCGCGGGCATTAAAGTTCAGGCGGGCGGCAGCTTCCTGTTCCAGCTGCGCCATTTTGGCTTTTTGGGCATCGCTTAAGGGGGCGATATTCTTGCCTGAAGCAGATACATTGACTGAATAGGCCGAAGTGATATTCTTGTTCATGGCCGTTACCAGTTCGGCGGCCATCTGTTCTGCCCAAGCGTCGGCAAAAGCCGATACTGCCGAAGTTTGCAGCCGGCTGCCGCCTTTGGCCGCCGCTGCCAGTTTGGTACGGATTTCATCGGGTATGGCATTGATAAAGGCCAGTTGGCGGCTGTTTTGGGCAATACTGTTGTCGGCAAGATGCGCCATCACGGAGTCTGCTGCAATTGTCGTTACCACGGAATCCCCCATACTGTTGCTGTCACCGAAAGCCGTCTGTTTTCCGGCCATCATGTTGATGATGTAGCGTTTGACTCCCGGAAATTCGGTTTCGGACAAGGTAACTGTCTGGCAGCTGTCCGCTTTATTGATATTGAATTCACTGCATTTGTAGCCTTGCAGTACGGAACCGGTTTCTTTGCCATAGGCCAAATCGCGGAAATTCCAGATACCTTCGTACACTTTGTCTGCTTTTTCCTTCGATTCTTTGACGAATGAGCCGCCGGAGGTACTTGATGACGCATTGCTGCCGGTCATGGCAACAGTGGTGCCGTACAGGTTCATCGCCAGCTGCAGATAACTCTGATCGCCGCCGTAAGGTTCGGTATCGATGCCGCCGCCGTCTTGGCCGCCTTTGCCGAATACGCCTGCGCTGGACAGCGTGTTCATCATATTGTTGCCGTACACCGTTGACTGGTCGGCAGCATCGTCAGGGCGGTTGGCGTTTTTACCGGCATAGCTGCGCTTCTGCATTGCTTCCGAAAAGTCCGACATCGCCCCCTTGGCCGCCGCCCATGCACCTTCAAAACTGCTTTTGGTTTCACCGACCATACTGCTCATTTGAGAGGTATCGCCACGAACCGCTTCAACCATCGCACTGCTGATTTGGCATGTGTTTTTGGCCGCACCGTTGATTTTGCTGGTCATATCGTGCAAACCGCTCATGATGTTTTGACAGGCAGGGCACATATTGTCCAGGGCGATTTTGAGTGCGTAACCGGTACCGTTGGCCATAATCGCGCGGATGATATTACGCATGTTATCGACCGACATCATCGAAAAGGAGCCGAAGTAGGCATCGATGCCGCCGCAACCTGCCGAAAAACGGGGAGGGTCATAGGCCAGCACGTTGAATGAGCGTACTGGTGCACGCATACTCATGCCGCCCAGCGAACCTCCGTAGTTACCGTTGACCGCACCGAACTCCGGAGTGGTAGCCGTCCACATGGCATCCATCCCTGAGGAAATATCAGCCTGCACGGGGGCGGGCAGCATGGCAAAGAAAAGGGATGCGGCTACGACCCCGATTTTGACGGTGGTGTAGCGGCGTTTGGTTTTCAGATGCAGCATTTTCGGTTACCTCCTACATATTGTTTTTAATGATGCCGTTCAACATTTTGACGACTTCATCCATGTTTTCCGGATTGTTGAGTTTTTGCTTGGCACGCTCGAGGTCTTTTCTGTTAATCATCCCGCGCTCGTTGAGTTTGGCAATATTGGTCAGGTTGGGATCCGCCAGATTCATATCGATGGCAGCCGTCACGATTTTCTGTTCCAAATCGCTCATACTCATCGCCCCATGCGCCACGACCGCCATGCGGTCGGGCGGAGCCACCAGCACCGTTGCCGGGGTCAGCTGAATGCCTATGCTGCGGGCACGCTGCGCCCCACGGTCATAACGGATTTGGGAAGGTTTCATCCCGGGAATCGTCCCGCCGTCCGTACTGACGTAGCGGACCTGCATACCGTATTTTTCCGCCAGCATCTGTGTGACTTGAAACTGGCTTTGGCAGAAACTGCAGCTGCTGTCAAAAAACATCCATATCCCCGCTTTTTTACTGAGATCTTTGATGATGCCTTCCTTGGCTTGGTCGATTTGCCACAATGCCTGTTGACGCGCCAGGGCGGAAATCGGTACCCGTACCGATTCGGACAACATTGGGTCTGCATCGGTAACTTTTTTGCTGATGCGGGCAAATTCGTCAGCCCGGTCCAGCATCAACCGGTTGACGTACAGATAGGCACGGACGTTTTCTTCGGTCGGATTGGAAATGGCCAGCTCGAGCAGTTCTTTCTGTTTTTCGCGTATCCATGCGGCCGAACCGAAATCCTGCTTTTTTTCTTCCTTGGGCTCCGCTTTTTTTTCTTCGGGCTTTGCCTCAGATTTCGGTTTTTCCTCGACTTTGGGCTTCGGTTTCGGCTTAACCTTGGGTTTATCCTTGTACCAGAAGTAGCCATCGGCGGTTGCACTGCCAAATGCCGAATCGTCGGCAATGGCATTCAGGCTCCAAAAACTGCCGGTTACAGCCGCCATCAGCAGAACGGCCGCATACGGCACAGTATGTCTGTATTTCATCATTCGTCCTCTTAACGGATAGCTGCAGGATCATCCTGCAAGGCAGCAGCGTAATCAAAAGAAGCAGGGCGGATTCCCCGGCGTTTCAACCAGGCGGAGGCCGAAGCCTGAACACGTTTCTGTTCGTCGGCATTGAGGCCCGCCTGGGCACGTTTGGCATACGGGGCATAACGTTTGTCGGCAACGGCCGCAAGCTGCAGCCAGCGGGCATTTTCGCTCCGGTCGGCCTTATGCAGGCTGTCACCTTTGGCGTAATAGCGTGCCAATGCGACCATGGCTCCACTGTGCCAGCGGTCTGCCGCACGAGTGTAGTAGGATAGGGCTGCCGGAGGATTCTCCAGCGCAATCAGCAGGCCGTAGCGGTAAAGCGAATCCGGATCGCGCATTCTGGCCGCATTGCCGTAATGCGACCGCGCTTCGGCCAATTGAGCCGGTACGTTTTTGGCGGCTGCCTCTTTAATCCTGCCGACATGGTATTCGGCAGGCCAAAATACCGCATTGTTTCCTTTGCTTTCACGGTAAGCCTGTATGGCAATCAAAAACCACTTCAGTGCTTCAGCAGGATTTTGGGAGCTACCTTTGCCGTAGTAATACATCAGACCGATGTTGTAGGCGGCCAGATGGTTGGCGGTAAGACTGCCGTCGGTATTTTTGACGGCTTTTTGGTATGAACGCCGTGCCAGCTCGTAATCCTTGGCTCCGGACAATTTGCCGGTTTCCGCCAAATAGCCGTAATAAAACGCCGCCCAGCGGTTGCCGCTGTTGGCTGCATCACGCAGCTTGACGGAGTACAGGCTGTCTCCATAGGTAAAGCGGTCGAACATCTGTTTGGCAGACTCGCGTTCGCTCAGTTTGCGCTGATAGGTCCAAGGTGCTTTACCTGCCTTTTTGTCAGCCGCCGGTGCTGCAGTATTTTTTGCCGGAGTGCCGATATTGCGCTGGCTGCTGCCGAACACCTGTTTTTCTACATTGGGCTGCCCGGTTTGCGCCACAGCGGGCAGGGCGATCAGCAACAGACAGGATAGTGTGGTTCGAATCGTTTTCATCTTTGTTCCTCAATCAAATTCACAGCAGTCTACCCAGCGCCACAGCAGGTAGACGGCATCTTCGTCTTCGGTGCGGGTGGCGCGTTCGCTGCGGTTCAGACCCCAACGCAGGCTGCTGGCACCGAGACGGTGGGCGCAACGGCTGGTTATACCCAAAAAGCTTGCTACCTCTCCGGCTCCCTGTTGGACGGCCGATTTCAAATCCAAATCCGAAGTTGATGAAGAAGAAGCAGTAGAGGCTTCGCTGTAGGGAAACATCATGGTGGCTTTAAATTCGGATTTGCGTGGAAACGGCGCCGCAATCGGGGAACATAGCGCGTTGTCGCCGACAGTCGAAACCGAGGCAAATCCGCCGGTACGGTTGGATACCATAATCGAACGGTTCAATATGGTGGAACTTGCTGTGACACTGCCTCGCTCTGCAGACATCGATCCTGTTGCAGGCATCGTATTCCCCATGCAGCCGCCTAACCAGTAGGCGGTATCATCGGCGTATCCCGCTCCCAGTCCGGTGGTATTGGCCACGCAGGAAGCCGTGTGTGCGGCCATGTCGAACAATGGGTTGTTGACCACATTACCGATGACCATCCACTCCGGGTACAGCAGATTGCCCCAAACCGGATCACGACTCGACCAGGTCGGCTGTATCACAGAACTTTCAAACGAACCGCGATGGAAGCAGCGCGGTGTCCAGCCATAGATGTTGTACAGCGGAAAAACCCAACTGTGGTAATGATAAAAGCCGGTATCGTAGTTGCTGTGGCCGACGCTGCCGCCACCGGCGGAAGTCGTTGTGCCGAACAAACCGCCAATACGCGATGCCTGTTTCAACGCCTGACCGACGGCATTGCCGTAAACCGGCGAACAGCTTGGATTGCGTACAACCTCCACCATACGCGTCGGCAGCCACATCCCCCGCGTGTAGCCGTAACGCACATACGGTTCTTTACCGCATTTGCAGATACTTTGTCCTGTCGCGTGCGACGGATTCGGTACATCGTTACCGGAGATGACGGTATTGCCCATAATCCTCAGCGGAAAAGCCGAATCGAAGCAGAAATTCATCACGGTAGAGAGACCGGCATTCGAACAGGTGTTGGCCGTTGCAGAGACAGCAGCAGACAGGAGCAGGGCAGTAAACAGTTTTTTCAGCATGGAGTGTCCCTATTGCGGATTGGCGACTTCCACCACATCGAAATGGCGGCCGTTCTGCCGGTAGTAGGTTGGAACAGCTTTGACCTTGAGCAGGCCGCGCATTCTTTCATCCAGCGGAGCGGCATTCAGACCGGCCTGTTCCAGATTGCCCAAACGGGTATACAGCACCACCAGATCGGGATGGTATTTTTTGATTGCCCGTGCAAAGGCCGTCTGAAAACGACTGCGGCCGTCAATAACCACCAAACCGCGACTGCGGGTATCGTCCAAAGCCAAAACATTAAATCGTGTTCCGCGCGGATACAGCACTTTTCCGGTTTTGGGATCGAGGATGTCGGCAGCAGCAGCCTGATAAGGGATCAGCCGGGTCACGCTGCGGGCTTTCGCGTAGGGTAGGTTCAGACGGCCTGCAACGGCGGTTTGCACTTCACGCCGCGCCTGCTCCGCTTCCTGCTTCAAATTGCGGCCTGCCGCCTGACGGCGCATCACCTCGGCCTGATCCGGTTCGCTGACACGCCATTGCTGGCTCAGCCGTTGGTTAAAACGGCGGGCTTTGACCGCATTGACCGAAGCATTGATACTCTGAACGCCCTGTACCAGATACCATTTTTTATCGGTATCCATATGCACCAGTGCAGGCACATAGGCAATCCGGTATTCGGCAAATGCCGCCGGTTGCACAATAATATTCGGGGGGTTCTTTTGTGCACGCTGCGACAGTTTTTTATAAAGTTTGTCGGTATAAGAGAACATTTCTTCTACCGAACCGCTGCCCCAGCCGCGATAAGCAAAAACAACATCTTGCCGACCGGCTCCCTGCTCGAGCAGACCCAATACAATCTGTTCCGGCATAGCCCGGCTTAAAAAAACCACGGTTTTGGTGTTTTGCAGCTCTTCCATGGTCGGATTCTGACCGGCAGCCATCTTGCGCGTACCGGCCGTCAGTTTTTCTGCCTCGGCAGTAAACCGGATACTGTTCTGCTTCTGCTGCTGAATCAGATTACGCAAAAATGCCGCATCATCAGCATAAGCGTTAGAACAGTACATGCATACGGCCAACCACGCTGCCGATAGAATACGGCCCCCAATAACGCGAGTCGTAAGAGTGTTTTTCGGTTCCATATACAAAAATCTCGTCTTTACCCAAACGGTAAGAAGTGTCCCAGCTGTCCATCGGTTTGTGCCATTTCCGGGCGACATAGGACACATCACCTAAAAATCGGCCATTAATGTAGAGCCTGCCGTTTTTAACGGTAATCTGATCACCCGGCAACCCCGCTACCAGTTTGCCGACCGGTGCTCCGTCCGCGAGGACGGGCATCATTTTTTTAGCCGGAAACAGCACCAAATCGTAGCGTTTGAGCGTACCGATCTGTTCCTGTTTGTTCCAAAAATAAACCGACCAGGGCAGACAGCCGGAAACGGTCGATTCCAGCATCAAGGCATAGCGTTCCGCAAAATATCCCGCCCCCAATTTGGCTGCCAAAACCAAGGGAACAGCCAGAGAAGCGCGAAGCCAGTCCTGTTTGCGTATATCCCGCCCAAACAGCTTCATCAATCGAGCTCCGCGCCGCCGCCGACCGATACCGGACTGCCGTCATGAGGCAATGTTGCAGGGGGAACAACCGTTGAAGCCTGCGCTTGTCCGGCAGGTACCAGAGTAATACCCAATTCCTGTGCCACACGCTCGGTAATGTCGTTTCCTTTAGGGTAGGTCACCACGGCGGAGCGCTGAATAATGATCATGCCCTCGTCGGACATCTGATTGAGTTTCGACTGTACGCGGGCGAGATTCTGTTCCAGCATTTGTCGAACTGCATCCGGATCCTGGTTTTGCGTCTGACTCATTGCCTGTGTCAGATACGATGCCGCCAGACGGTCGCTGTCCACAACATAGAAGCCGGCAGCAGGTTTGGCTGCATGGCCGAGGGACGACTGGTAAAAATTGTATCCGGACAGCATTACTGCTCCGGCAGCCAAACCCAATGCCAGCAGGATGCCGGAGCCGTTATCGGCTGCCGGCTGTTTGTTTTCTGTTGTTTGCGGTTGTTTTTCATTGCTCATTTTGCTTCCTCCTGTTGTCAGTCAACCGTGCCGTCGCCATAGCGGTTCCATGCTTCCTGTCGAACCAAGTCTTCCACTTTTTCTCCGGCACGGATACGGTTTTTGATTTGGGTAAAGAACTCGCCCTCGGTGCTGAACAGAACCCGGTTGAACGGGGTTTCAATCAAACGGACGATACCGGCAGTATGGTCTCCGGAAACCAGAACAAATTCGCCATATTCGCCTTTAACGGTTTGGATCTTGTGCAACAGGGATTCAATGTAGGGGGAAGGATTGAACCATCCCTCGCGTTTTGCCTGTTCCAGCGTATCGCCGGTTTGGCGGAACATCATTTTCGAATAAGTCGACCCCATAATGTCTGCACCGAATTTGGTGGCAAACAATTGGTTGAAGGTCTGTGCGACCGCCCATACGCCACCGTCTTCCTTACGCACTTTCGAGCATAACTGACCGACCCATTGGGAAAACGGTGCATCTTTCAGCAAATCACCGCATTCTTCCAACCACAGCAGACGTTTGCGGCCGTCATGCACCATGAACATTTCCTGACTGATGGTTGTGGCCGTCATCATCAACACAACATCATGCAGGTGACGGTTGGTGGCCAATCCCGACATCTCCAATACCGTCCAATCCGCCTCGGTGCGCAGATTGTTGCGGCCGCGAAACCAACGCCCCATGCTGCCGGTCGAACCGAACGGCATCAGCAGCATCGCCAGCTCGTACTGTTTGCCGCTCATATGGCCGCTCTGAGCCTGCAGATACTGGATGACATCGGTAATTTCCGCATCATTGGCTTTAGCAGTAAAGACCGACTGAATGGCTTCCTGTATCAGGGCATTCTCCAAGTCATCCAAGCCGGCAGTCGGTTTGGCCATCTTGCCGAATATAGGCAACAGGATTTCCATCTCACGTTCGATGTCGCTGATTTTGGTAAACGGATTCAGGCACAGGTCGGCATCCGGATGAAAGTCGATAATCTGTGCACCCGCCGTCTGTGCAGCAGCGACATAACTCATACCCCGGTCTATGGTCCAGACTTTGGTACCCAAAGACAGCTCGTCTTGGATCATTCGCTGTGACAGTACCGATTTACCCTGTCCGGGCTGCCCCAGTACCAAGCCGTTATAATTGGAGTTGGATGATTCGAATATACCGAACCGGAAAGGTTTGCCGCGCCGGGTGGTAAACAGGTTGCGGCTCCCGAATCCGCTCCATTCGTCCATAACCGGAATCAGGTGTGCCGCCAGCCGTGTGGGCATGGTTTTAAAGCGGAATGTCCGTTTAATACTTTCGGGCGAAGCATTCATCGGCAGTGAATTGAAAAAGCTGACCGCAGGCAACAGCCGCTCCTGCCGCATCACGAATCCATTGCTGCGGAAATAAGAGGCCATTCTGGCCAGTCCTTCGCGTAATTCGCGCCGCGAATGGTTGAATAAAGAAAAAGTGGTACATGCTTCGACAAGCTGACCGCCTTTTGTCAGCTCTTCCTGTATCATGCGGAAACCTGCCAGACGGCGGCGCAGACGCGGAGAAAACTTCAATGCACCCGGAACTTGGGCGGCACGTTCGGTTGCAACCTGATCCGCACCGGCTTTGGTTCTTTTTTTATCCTGATTAGGGAAATGAATGCTGGTTTGCAGGATATAGGGCATACCCGGCTGTGGGCCGCTGCCGCCCGGATGTCCGAGAAGGTCAATCATCCGCGACATATGCCAGCGGTTCTCTTCATTTGGATAACGGTCCACGGTCAGAATACCGACATTTTGATTTTTTCCCTCATGGGAGAAACCCTTAAACATCAACATTCCGTTGCGGAACACATTCCAGTCGACCGTACTTCCGGGCGGGAACAGCTGCATATTGAGCGGCAATTCTTCATCGATGCCGTCATCCCATTTGCCGTCCATATCGAAAATACGGCGCAATACCGCCATGGCCTGACTGCGGCCGGCAACCGAAAGGTTGAATCCCGCCGTTTTAAGCTGTGTCAGACAATGCCCGTACAGTCTTTTAAATTCCTCGCATTCTTTGAGAAACTTGCGGTGATCTTCTTCGGAACCGTCCAGCGGTTTTTTGGTTTTGACGGGGATTTTGAGCGTCCATACACAAAGCGGATGAAGGATTTTTGCCGTACTGGAACGAAGGAGACGACGTTTGGTACCGGTTTCCAGATAATCGGCACGGTTTTCGACGGCCAATTTGGCTAAAGTAACCGATTCATCACCGACCGTACCGATACGGCCGACTTTATAGTGACGGATCGTCTCACCGATATCGGGTATCCCAAACTGGAAGAACGACATCAGGGTTCCCGCCGGATAACCGGCTTCCATCAACTCTTCAACAGCATTACCCATGGCCTCATTCCAGCCCGGAGCAGGCTCGAACAATGCCATGACAGCAATGGCATTTTCTTTTTCGTAATAGAAAATCCCGTCCTGATCGTCACCGGCGACCAGGCTGATGTATCGAATACCCTGATCGCGGTTACGGTTGATTTCGAAAATATCGGGTTTAGACATAATTACCCCAAAAGAAATATACAGGGGCGGCTACAGCCGCCCGGTCATGGCACATGATTAGAACGGAGAGTCTTCATCAGTTTCAGAAGCATTATTTTCATTGGTACGCGGAGGGCGTAATGAGACGGACTCGATACGAGATGAGTCCAAATTGAGGTAAACATTGTCGACACGGATTTTACGCGTACGCTGCAGCACACCTTCTTTTTCATAAGAACCGATGCTTTCGCGACCGGTCAGGGTGACCGGCATACCTTTGACAAGCAGGTTGGCCAAATGCTCTGCTTTACGATCCCAGTATTCGCATTCGACCCATTCGGTTGCACCGGCAACATAACGACGTTCGCCGGAAGAATTATCTTGGCGGTATTCGGTAGAAGCAATAGAGAAATTCAGAACGGTGGCATCTTCGCCGTTTGGACGTTTGATTTTTTTGAGGGTAATGTTTTGACCGAGATTACCACGGATAGTTAAATCAATAGACATAGCAGGCATTCCTCTCATAAGGATTGCCTGTATTTTGGATAGGGCATTTAAAATGCCCTTAATAAAGATGGGGGTAGGGTTAATTTACCTTATGAAATTTCTGCTGTCAACACTTTTCGAATAAAAACTTCAAAAAAATACCATATAAAAACAAGGCCGTCTGAAATCAGACAGCCTTACAGTTTATCCAATCAATAACCCGGAAAATCCTCTTCGTCGAGATTATATTTCATTCGATCCGGCAGCATTTTTGTATCCAACCCTGATACAGAAAGTGCATTCCCTGCCTCAACCTTGAGATCGTACAATTGCCTCAGTCTGAAGACCAATAAGCCTGCACGATGGAAAAAGTCACGCATCCCCAAAAATATCTGCAGATGAATCATGATTTCATCGGCCGAGGCATTCATCTGTTGCAGTAGTGCATAAATCTTATCCCAATCATACAGATTTTTTTTCCGGTAGGTAAAGCAGAACGATGGGATGTAGTATTGATCTTTCGGATAATCAGGAAGGTTTTTACCGATACCGTAATTTTTATGGGCCCGGGTTCCCAAAAGCAGAATCTTCTTCTGCTTCATTTCCCTGATATCTTCCAAAAAAAGCGTCATGTCCTCTACCAGCATACGCCATTCTTCTTCAAAACGTTTGATTTGTCCGTCAATGGCTTCAATACCCTTGAGACGCTGTAAGCTCGGATAAAGGTCGTATACTGCTTCAATAGAGTTTGGTTGCTGTTTCTGCATAATATCCACTTACTCAAAATCTGCCTGCAAAAAGGTGTATGCAGTGCATACAGTCATTTGTTCGTTTCCATGGTGTATACGGGGTATACAATTTTTAGTTCGGTTCCGGGTGTGTCCACTGGGCACAGTCCCCACTGTGTTTGCAAGGTGTATCCGGGGGATACAGTCCTGTTTTGTTTTCAGGTGTATGGGGGCATACAGTTACCCCCTTACCCTTAAAAGCCTTTTAGTATATTAAGTCCAATTACTCGGATTCTTCTTTTACCAATAACCCATATTGCTGTGTATACACGGTTATTTTATCCATTTCTTCCCGACTAAACGATGGCCTCATGAAAACAAATTCCGGCATAACCTGATAGTTCAACACTTCAAGCGGAATTGGGGCAAGGGCGTTTTCATGGACTGCCATCTGTAACCGTTTTCCCAGGCTACCGTTTTCATCCAGCAAAAAGTCTTTTCTGGAAATATTTTTGATTTTACGCATCCGCATAGTAACCAAATACAGGTTTTGATTGAGACGCCGTATTCTGGTTCCGCCGTCACGGATGATTTCGTTACACATCGAATTTTTCAGCAGTCCTTTAAGCATAAGCGTTTTAGCCATACGGATATACAGATCATAGGCCGTCAGAAGCTGAATTAGATTGAAACCGTAACCACGGATATGCCCAATCGGCACACTGACCGGCTTCTCATTTTCTACCACCCCAATATGTATTCCCGAAGAATTGATACGATCAATCAACAACTGCATCTTATCGGTTTCCTGCTTTAGGAAAGACGATGTTTCCATCAGTTCTTTTTCAAAATCAAGCAGTGCAGCATGGGCAAAAGGGTTGCCGTTTTGAGTCAGTCGAGCCAACTCGGCAGTCAATGCCATAACATAACGAATCCCCGGCCAACGGGTATGCGGTTGCTGTTTATCGTTTTTACCCTCCCAAGCCCGTACAGCCTGTTTCGTATGAAGCAAAACATAATCCTGCTCGGTATCGCGTAATTTACCGATACTGTCAAATTTGGCATCGGCACTTAAGAAGATATCAATCTCATCCAATGGGACAGTCTGAGTACGTACCGGTCTGCCGGACGACATCACACTCGGCGCACGATAAAGCCGTTTTCGATGAATGTAATTTTGCAGCAGAATTCTGTGGTTGGCAAAATTGAAAACTGCCTCATATTCAGGGTTTTCTTTTGGGAGGTTGAAGATATTAATCATGTGCGACCCACCAAGAATTGCACCTAAACGTTGCTCTTCTCCATCATAATCATAGCCGTTGGAAAAATAGGACTGTTTGGCAGTCGGTATTTTTTGAGACCATTCCGGCGGAGTCTGAATAGAGAAAGGTGGAATAACAATACGGTGTTTTGCGGCCATTCGAAAAGCTCCTCGGGTTAGTTTGTCAGTATGTTTTCGGGTGTATCCGGGGGATACAGTCCCCATTGTGTTTTCAGGGTGTATCCGGGGGATACAGTCCCCATTGTGTTTTCAGGGTGTATCCGGGGGATACAGTCCCCATTGTGTTTTCAGGGTGTATCCGGGGGATACAGTCCCCATTGTGTTTTCAGGGTGTATCCGGGGGATACAGTCCCCATTGTGTTTTCAGGGTGTATCCGGGGGATACAGTCCCCATTGTGTTTTCAGGGTGTATCCGGGGGATACAGTCCCCATTGTGTTTTCAGGGTGTATCCGGGGGATACAGTTATTCCCCCTTACCCTTAAAAGCCTTTTAGGGTATTGAATCTAATTACACAATCTGTTCCCCCCGTAAACGATGGCATAGAACCACCGTTTACACCGGAAATTACCGTGTAGGATTCTTTTTGCAGATCTGTTTAAGCAATTTATTCAGGCCGTTTTTGATTGCCTCCTTTGAATTTTGGCTAGGTACTCCCTCTGTTTTTTCGTTTTGAACAGCCATAGCAGCTCTAAGTTTCAGGCTTTCTTCGCGTTGTTTCTTAACTATCGGAGCAAAATTGCAAATCAGCCCATCTGTAGCTGCAGCTTGTTTACACAGATGAGTCAACAATCCCAAAGGGCTGCTGACAGGTTTGGTCTGTCCTGCAATTTCATCCAGAATCTCCTGGTACTGTTCCTGACCGCCGTCGGGATAGTACCGTGTGAATACTTTCCGGCAGTTTTCAGTCATTTTTGACAGCAGGCTTGGGTAAACCAATCCGTCAAAACGCCTGCTGTCGTCCTTCGTACTGGAGAGAACAGAATCATTCACAACCACCACATCTGAATCTGCCGAATTTGCCGTATCCGTTGGTGTTGTAGTTGTAATATCATCCAAAGGATGATGTTTGTAATTATCTCTATATATATTTCGCCAATTTGTTACTTCTGACTTTCTCCTTTTGTAACTTCTAAACTTCTGACTTTCTCCTTTTGTGACTTCTGAGTTTGCCAATTTGTTACTTCTCAAATCTTGGCCGCTTCCAGCTTGTACGTATTCGGTATCTTCAGAGTTTTCCAAAATGTCACTTCCGGATATCTGAGACTGCTTCTTCAATACGAAAAGCCGCATTTCGGGCTTTTGGGCAAGACTGATTTTTTTATCCAGCATGGCCATCAGCTTAACGCCGTCGATATGGCTGAAGATACGCGCACTTTGCTCATAGTGCTTTTCGATCAGCAATCCCGCATTTTTCAGCATAATCCGCGTTCTCTGCTGCGGTTTATATCCGAGCATGGTGGCGTCTTCCCATTCTTTAATGGTTGCGGAATAATACAGCCGCTGTTGCACGAAGGGATTGTGCAGCGTGGCTCTTCGTGCACTCTGATGAAGGGCGTTCGAAAGAATCACGGCGGCGTGGATATCGCCTGTCAGCCATACCAAGTCCAAGTGATATACAATCGAATCACTGAAATAGTCTCGGATAAAACCCAACTCCTGTTTGCGCCATTCTTCGATGGTCAATTGGGTAAAGCTGTCTAATCCGAAATGGTCGCAAATGGCGTTGGACAGTGCATCCAGATTAACGCGCACAGCCAATCTTGCGCCTTGGCCGATCCGGGCAGTTTCTATCAGGTTCAGTTCGGCCAGCTTGTCTTTGCACAATCCCTGTTCGCGTTTGGTCAAACCGGTTTCTTCTTCTGTTTCGGCAATGGATTTAAAAATCCAGCCGTTACGAATCTCGACATTAATGCCGACACGCAGCCAATACAGCAGCTGTGACAGGTAGGTAGCGGTTTTGAGGTTGCCGGTAATCTCAATCAGGCTGCGGTGAACCACAATTCGGCGGCCTGATTGCAAACGCCGCCAACAAGTGGATAACGCTTGGTTGAACTCTTTGGGAGGAAGCATATCGTTCATCATATCCCTCCATTTCCCGCACCATGTAGATACTGCCATGACAGATTGGCCATGGCCTGATAATTCAGGCGGAATACAGTGATATTGAATAAAGGATGCCGACCGCTTTCTATCAGACCGGCTTTGTCTAAGGCCTTCATCGATCGTTGCTGATCCTCATGAGACAGCATAGCCAGTGCGTTAGCCTGTTCTTCGTTATAGGGGATCCACTCGCTGTATTCACCGCGTTTGTCCGGTGTCAGATACCGTTGTTGTGCCTGTACTGCAAAATAAAACAGTACATCGTTAATTTTAAGACCTGAACGCAGCATTGCTGCCGTACACAAACGGTCTAGCGGTACCGACGGCATTTCGCCATAAGCACGGTCTCCTTGGTGCCGGTTATCCTGTTCGCGCAATGCTTCAGAGAAGTCTGATTCGTTCAGGCTGTATACCGTATGGCCGTCTGAACGTGCCGAATTCAGGAATTTAAGCTGTTTCAGCAGACGGCGTACCGAATGCCATCGGGAAACAGTCAGCCCCAAAGCTTCCAGCATGTCCTCATCTCTTATTTTGATCGACTGGCCGTAAGGACAATTCCGCAAAAACCAAGACAGGAAATAACCGGCATAGGTATCTCCCGCCAATTTACTGTAAGCGGGTACATACAGGATAGGCTCTTCCATAAGTGAACCTAAAACCGAATTGGCTGTTTCGATTTGGCCGACAGCCGCCAGTTCCGGATATTCGAAAAGGCTGAGAGTTTTGCTCATTTTGCATACTCCGAAATAGCGGTATTCATTTGTGACAGCGCGTAGTCGGGAAATTCCCGGCATAATTTCTGATAGCGCACAAAAGTATCTTTTTCCTGGCGGCATAAATCCGACCAATAGGCCGCTACCGTCAGCTGCTCTTCTAATTCCAATGTTTTACGGCGGCCGCACACAACCGGCTGCTCCATTTCCAGCCGCATTTTTTTGATGTCGGCCGAAGTCAGCATGGCGCACATATTCAGAATCATGATATTGCTCGCCCCATGGGCAATCATCCACTCGCATTGTTCCAATTGATTGTTCCGCTTCGCATTCTGTTCACGTTCGATCCACATGATTTCCTGCAGGGTATTTAAATCAACTCGAACCTCCAGTACGCCGCCCAGCCTTTCCGCAATCGTTCCAACCTGCTCGGGTGTCAGCTTGCGCAGATATTCAAAAACTTCCGCATATTTGCACAACATGACCGAGTTTTTGATTCGCTCCTGTTTATCAGGCAGGCCGGATGCCAGGATATTGATAATTTGGCTGTACAGCAGGGGATTCTTTCCGTTCAAATGGAGCCGGTAAGTATCAGCAACCGGAGTGTGAGGGCGGAACCGGCCATGGCTTTTAGTACCTCTTTTTTCGGCAAACATCGCTACCTCCCTTACATCACTCTAAACAGCGGCCACTGAAGCGCATCTGAATGGTTGACGTAAATCACTGCTTGCAGATAATCAAACAACAACGGACCAAGTTCCTCATCCATGGTCATCAGGTAGTAGACATTCAGATTGAGGTTCTGAAAGTATTTATCCCCACCCAAAGCATGTTCGGTAATTTGGCTGTAGAGTTCAGGATTACGGTATGCTTCGGCCAAAACAGGGTATTTGCGCTCGTTGGACAGGAATGGATTGTATTTCTGCAGCATATGAGGAGACTGGAACAGTTCCTCTTGGCCACTTGTTTGCCACAAATATCCGAAGATAACTGCGGCACTTGGGTGACGTGCATTCAAACTGCCGTCTATCAGCTGCAATCCGATCCATTCCGGCTTTGAGAAATCAGGCAGATCCATCATGTAGCCATAGGGCATTTTGTCGTCAAATACCAGAAAATCACGGATATTCGCTGCATTTGCCAGCTTAATTACGGTTTCATGCAATTTCTGTAATGCCTGACGGCCGTCTTGAGTCTCAACAGTTAAAGAAGGGAATACGGCTTGCTGAAGAGCAGGGGACGTATTCGTAAATTCGTTTTCCTCGGACTCTGGGGTAATTGCCCCGGACTGCGGATTGACCGCAGCCCGAGTCACGCTGTCGCTCTGAATCTCATCGTCGGTAGGATGCTCACCGGTTGACTGCTGTTTGACTGCAGATGCTGAACCAGTATCATCATTATGTAATGCCGCCCGCTCGGTCGGCCGTGCTGGCGCACTATTTTTTTCTGCTCCAGATTCGATGTCGTATGCAGTTTCAAACTGCTGTTGCAGGTATTCCTGAAGAGCCGGAACATCAAGTTCCGCCTCTTCAGTATGCTCGGCGCACCATGTCTCCAGAGTATTTTCCCAGAAGAGGGCAAACGTCGGTTCAGGTTCTGAAACGTCAGGCAGCTGCTCCAGCAAGTCATTGTATTGTTTGCGTAATACTTCGGTTTTTGACAAAGAGAGAGCATTGCAGAATTTGCCGAGGACGCACAAATTGTCTGCAGCGAAGAAATACAGCGATAATGGCCTTAATGAGACGGCCAAACCTTTTGAATCGAACCCCTCAATCAATTTACGCAATCCCAGTTTATCCGCCGATTTGGCCTGCAGCATATCGCGGATGTCCGCATAAGCGCAGGCCTTATCCCAGAACACCATGTCGGCGCGCTGTTCGTTCTCAATCAGATGGGCAATCTGGATGTCTTCATCATTGGTGTATTCGATATAGATGCAAGGAATGCTCGCAAAGCGCGAATCTCCGGTTTCCGCATAGAGTTCTTTGACGATTTTAAGGCGCGTATTACCGCCCTGAGCCAAAATATAACGGCTTTCATTAGGTCTGCGCGTAATATGGACAGGATGCTGGACACCGGATGCGCGGATAGATGCCTTAATCTGGGCATACAATTCCTCATCATGTTGGCGGCGCGGATTTTTATCGAAGAAATCGATATCGCCGACGGCAATATTTAAAAACATGCCGGGAATATTGTTAGACGGTGTTTTAGCCAAATCCATACTGGTTTGCGATGGATTGGAGACGAGCAGGCTGGAACTAACCAGCCCTTCAGTCAGTCTTTTGACCGGTTTCACAGGTTGGTTTTGATTGGCAGTCATCATCATTCCCCTTTGTTTTCAGTATCAGCTTCAACAGGCTGTTCAGGATACAAATCAGCCATATTATTGAAGAAAGTACCTTTCAGCTGTTTGTCGCGGATTGGCGGAAACAGCTCATAGACAAGAGAAGTCATAACTGACAGGGCGGACTCGGATTTACCGGCATGTTCGCGTTCGTGGACATGTACCGGAATCCGGAAAGTAGAAGCCTCCAAATATGCTTTTGCATAAGGAATAACGGTATTCAACAGCTGGTTTTTACCGTCAATGGAAGTATTGAATTCGTCTTTGATTTCATCTGCAATCAGTCGGGCATTGCGTGACCGGTCTTGCGCATAAATCAAAGCACGCAGCGGCGGAACATCCAAATTAATCGCAGAGCCGAGACTTAATCGATCCAGCAAACCCAATGTTCCTTTTAAGAATTCCCGCGTGCTCAGTGCACTTGGGTTAATCGGGCTGATCAGCATGGTCGAAGCATAGACGACCGCATCCTGTACCGGACCGACGGCACCTTGGGTATCGATAATAACGATGTCGTAGTTGGATTGAATATAGGGATGTACCAGTTTTGAACGCAGCAAAACGGCACGGTCGATACGGCCTTGGACATTGATGCGTACATCATCCGACAAATTATTGGATAAGACGATGTCAAGGTTCGGATAAACCGTATTTGAGATAGTCGATGTAATGATATCTTCAGAGTTTTCACCTAACAAAAGCTCGACGATACCGTTTGGTGCGGTGTAATGAAGTGGATAATATTTGCTTAAGGAAGCCTGAGGGTCGGCATCAATCATTAATACACGAAACCCCATATCGGCAAGCATACCGCCGATATTTGCAGTAACAGTTGTTTTTCCTGTTCCACCTTTGGTTCCCACGATTCCAAGAGTTGTAATAGGCATAGGATGACCTTTGTAAAAATGTGTTAAAAATAGGCCTATACCGTATATATTGATTGTTTTTGAACACAAGGCAGCATTTCAGCTTTTTTGCTGTCTATTAGTTCGCATAATTTATATTATGTTAAATTCATAAAATGACATTTGAGCCTGATAATTCCAGTTTCTCTTAAATTCTACAATTACTTACAATATTTAAAAACAAAGGTCGTCAAAATTTTTGACGGTCTGAGACCTTTGCAAAATTTCTCCCACCCCTACAGCCGAAATCCAAACAAAGATTTTCGGCTGTTTTTGTTTCAAATATCCACTGATTCTACTTAAATCCCCCCTTAATCTCCCTTGGATACCTGATTAATCAGGCATCCAGCCGCCTTTTAGGCAGCAACAGGCGCACTTAGCCTGTTGGCGGCTTTCAAAAGGTTCAAACACATCGCCTTCAGATGGCTTTGTGCACTCACTTTAATCAGCCCGAAATAGGCAGCCCGCGCATAGCGGAATTTACGGTGTAACGTACCGAAGCTTTGTTCGACCACATAACGGGGCTTCGACAAATATCGGTTGCGTTTGGTTTGCGCTTCCGACGGCGGATGTTTGCGGTGGGCTTTGCGCATAATGCCGTCCTGCAGTCGACGCTCTTTCAGATGTTGTCGGTTTTCCTCACTGTCATAGCCTTTGTCGGCATAGACGGTCGTACCTTTGGGCAGTCCTTCCAACAAAGGCAACAGGTGTTTGCACTCATGGGCATTGGCAGGGGTAATGTGCAGTTTCTCGATATAGCCTTCCGCATCGGTACAGGTATGTTGTTTGTAACCGAGTTTGTAGAGGCCGTTTTTCTTTATCCAACGGGCATCGCTGTCTTTACTCGGTGTGGTTTGGCCGCTGACTTGTCCTTCTTCATCGACTTCTATGGCCTAACACTGTTTGCTGCCGGCGGTCTGAATAATGGTGGCGTCAACGACGGCGGCGGATGCTTTCTCTACTTTTAGGCCTTTTTCAGTCAGTTGGCGGTTAATCAGTTTCAGCAATTCGGACAGGGTGTCGTCTTGCGCCAGCCAGTTGCGGTAGCGGCATAAAGTGCTGTAATCTGGAAAATCCCCTAAATGTCTTGGTGGGAATTTAGGGGATTTTGGGGAGTTTTGCAAAGATCTCAGCCTGTGTTCGTTGTCGTATAGTTCGCAACGCTACACATGTAACATAAGGTCGTTCAAACGGTTTTTTTGTTCTTGAGGAGTTATGCTTTTGTCCTATATAGAGATCGAATATTTGAGGCCGTCTGAAAGTGTTTCCCAGACGGCCTTCCCCATTGCCATCCTATATGCCGTCCAATACCGCAAACCCTTGTTTACGGGCATATTCGATATAGTCCTTCGGATAAAAACCCATTGCCTTTAAGGGTTGACCTTCTATATCTTCATGAAGCAGCCGGGTCAAGATGGCGGTTTCGAATGCCCAGTAGCCGAAGAACAACTCTCCATCCCTAACTTTATGATAGTCATAGCAATAAGTATCCTTATTGGTTTTGTACCAGCCTTTCAGGTAGTCCCGCAGTAGCCTGCCGCGAAGGATACCCGAAGATTCAAACGGGTTGTCGGGGTTCTTGGGCGGATGGATGATGTCGGGTATCAGCATATAGACGCTTTTTGGAAAAAACGGTTCGGGATTGACCTGAACCCTGCCCCGATAACCGACCAAATCCAGCAATGCCTTCATCGGTGCATCCACCAGTGGCGCACCGCCAAGGATGCGCTCTCCGTTTTCGTCCAAATCGGGCGAAAGCCAGCCGGGGATGCGGTTGAGGCTTTCTTTATGGTTGGACAATACGGCCAGCCCCAGCAGCCAGAGGATATAGGCGTAGGAATCGGCTTCCCACAGTTGCAGCTTGTCTTCGGGGAAATCAATATCGAAATGCTTGTGGAAGCGTTCGAGCATGTCATGGGTGGCGGAAACGACTTCGGGCATGGGAAGGCCTGCGGAATAGAGGAGTTGGCAGTAACGCATGGCGGTTGATATTTGATTCCAACTCAAGCCGCGGTGATAACGCCTCTGCCCACTTTCTTGTAAGAAAGATTGCTATGAGCTACACACAATCACACTCTATCACAGCACCGTTTACCCCTACCTTCGCCAAGATAAAAGCAACGGCGGCACGTTGTGGCAACATCTCAGAATATGCAGCAAAGTCTACCACAAACGCTACGGCAGCACACAGACCAGAGGCAAAGTGCCCAACCGCGTCTGCATAGAAAACCGACCCGCCATTGTCGACTAGAAAACCCGTATCGGCGATTGAGAGGCCAGCACCATCGTCAGCAAAGATCAGAAAAACGCATTATTGACCTTGGTCGAACGCGTTACCCGCTACACCATCATCTGCAAATTGAATAGCTTAAAAGCCAGAGACATTGCCCTGGTAGCTGTTAGAGTATTGAAGGCGCATGAAGACAGGGTGCACACCATCACCATAGATAACGGCAAAGAGTTCTACTAACACACCCAAATAGCCAAAGCATTAAAGACGGAAACCTATTTTTGCCGCCCTTACCATTCTTGGGAAAAAGGGCTGAATGAAAACACCAACGGACTTATCCGGCAATATTTCCCCAAACAAACCGATTTCAGAAACATCAGTAATGGGGAGATACGCAGGGTTCAAGATGAGTTGAACCACCGGCCGAGAAAAACACTTGGCTACGAAACGCCAGGTGTTTTATTCTTGAATCTGTTCCAACCACTGGTGCCCGAGTGTTGCACTTGAAGCCCGAATCCAACGACCTTTATAAATTTAGGGCTAATCTAGTACAGCCCCTAAATTTAATCTGTATTTTGCTTGAAACTTAGTCAAGGATTCAAATAATGAAGGATTTAACTCAATAATCGTCCCAAGCAAAATCCCTTAACTACTTCATCTTTAATTATCTCTCCACTGTTCCCAATATAAATATGCCTCTCACAGAAATCGCTTGAGTCGCGATAAAATTCCATGGACCTCTGCTTTGGAGTTGGTACAGATTCATCTGTATAGAATACATCATTATTATCTGGCAGGGAAAAAGAAAAACCAAGATAGAGGGTTTCATTAATATTTTTTTATTATATGAGAAGTAGATCGGGGAAGATTCATTCTTCCCTAAATTGAAACCCCAGTAATTTTTCATGCTTCATCCTCAGTCTGATTTTCATACGTTCTAGAAACGTCAACTTGCAACCAATAAGAAGATGAATTATGGATGACGATTTGTCGTTTTTGTTCAGTAATGAAGTCATGTATCACAAAGGGAAACACGTAAAGCAATATTAGGAAAATTATTTTTTTCATGATAGGTTAGAAAACAAAAGGTTCAAAGAGGGCTCTTTCCGTTCAATAAAACAATTCAACCAGCCACCGTATAATTTTTGCATCTATCCGTTGAAGGAGGTTGGGATGCAGTGGAGCAACAGGACCGCCATTAGGTCCGCCACTCCAGCCGATATATTCGTCATTGATAGAGAGTCTTGCAAAATTTTCAGGAACCTATTCCGAACCAAATGGGGATGTATCTCGATAATAGTAGAGCAAATTATCCTTTTCATCGGCAATAAAGATTGCTGTCCTAAAGCCGTTCCATCCTGTGCAGGCAAAGATTTTTCTATTTTGTAATGTCTTTTGATCTTGTAATAATTTATTTTTAAATCTAATTATCTCTTCAACTTTTTCTTCCTCTCTGCTATGTCTAGTTTCACAAAATTCATATTCCTTATCATCAGATAATCCTTTTGAGATTTTGTTTATAAAATAAAATCCACAAGAATAATTGTTATATTCAATAAAGTCATTATTCTGGTAGCATTCGCTATTTATATCCAGGTTATTAATTTCCTTTCCAATATCCTTGATTCTCCAATATTCCACTAACCCAAATATCAATATAAAGAAACCAAACCATTTCACTATTTTTCATAAATTTTGCCTATTATTTCAAAACTACTTCAATTGGGATTAAAACGATATTCTTTGAAGGATAAAAATACCGGAAGGTCCTCTTTTATATTTTAAGTGCCTGAATTTTAGAAAATAAATATATTAATTTTTTATTTATAGCATAGATTATCAATAAATTCTGCTTCTATCCTATGGAGAATAGATGGGTTTATAGAAAAGGATTCTGCTTGAGCATATAGACCTAAATCGAATATACCTTCTTCATCTAAGTTCAAGTCTAATGACATGCCTAGCCAAACTTCATTATAGAGATAATAAAAAGACAGCAATTTACCTTGGCCATCATATAAATAGATACCAGAGTTAAGGCCATCTATGCTTAAAAAATTTCCTATACTATCCAAACAAACAACAATTTTTTTATTTTCACTTATGCTAAACCTTTCGCACTGATCTCCATCACTAGGAACTTGATAACTAGGTAAAGTCTTTTCTTTATAATGGCAATATGCGCTATATCTAAAATAAAAATAAGAAAAAATTATAGTCAACAAAATAGTTATTAAAGCAAATTTTTTAAACATGATTCCACTTTAAAAGAAGGTCGTCTGAAAAGTCTCAGGTGACCTTTATTAATATTGTGTTACCAACCTAAGCTACTCTTACTTTATTCCCCATACAGAGTCACAATGCTTTGGCACCACTATGTTTGAAACGACAGAATTAGTCTATTTTTCATAACTGCAAGCAAGGGTGTTCATTTCCATAGCAATTTGCTTTTTTCAACATTTTCTCCATTCTTTATTAGAAATTTCTTTATGGGTTAATCCTATCAAACATTCTCTTTCCCAATCTAAGCATTTCTATTTTAAGAAAGAAAAGCCAATTGTCTTTCAGGATAGCATGTTAAAATATTACTGCAGTCTTTCCTAATCACCAGCCATTACACTGTCTAATACGAATTCCACCTGATGGTTCGGGTAAAACACCCCTATAAAGGGATTCGAGTATTCAGATAACTGTGCCGTATAACGGTAAGTCACCTAGTCATCAATATCGATGGACTACTCCTGCCATATTTTACTAAATGATTTTGGATCTCTAAAATTAATGCTCACTTAAATATTTTTTTGTTTCCTCTTGTATCTCTACAGTACATGGAAATTCATTAAAAATATTAGCATTACAATATAATAGGTATTGTTTCAATTGCTCTTTAGGTACATCTTGTATATCACGATCTCCTATGGGATCGTAGTATATGCTTTGAAAAAACCACGGTTTTTTTAAAAAAAATACATAATTATTGTCAAATTCCCCTGTTCTATCAACAATACCTATAAACAAATACAATAATATAAAAATAAAAACCAGCATTTTATTCATAAAGTTTCCTTATCTAATTTTTTAAGTTGTAATGCTTACCTTAAAAACAGCAAGGGACGTTAACTTTAGGCTGTCTGAAATGGTTTCTTTACAGATTCCACATCTTACTTCGTACTCTACCGATCTGCCTTTCCTCCAAAAGCCAACAAAAACACGAGTTTTCAGCTATTTTCGTGCCTAATATCCCCTTTTCTTCCTTACCTCTCACAAACATTCAAAACCAACCAGCAACAACACTGAACAGATAAGTCATACCGCTCCATATCCATTTACTCATTGCAACCGTTATCCACCCCATCAGCACCAACACAATCAAACCAAAAAAATCAGGTATATGCATATAAAGCCAAACCGCAACAGGTTTTTGCCAAAAATCTGATTGTTGCTGTTTCTTCTCCAAAGCCAAATGCATAAATGGGCGCTCTAGATGCAGATCGCTGTCTATACCATACTCGCTACGCACATATTCATTGATGATTTTCAAAGTACGGCGGCTCGGTTGCAGGAAAATATCGATAAGTGTACCGACAACAGGAATCATGCCGAGCACCATATCGGCAAAAGCAAGATATACAGCAGGACGCATTTTATGATCCGGCACGCCCAACTCCCGTCCCATACGAAAAGCCTTCATCGTCAGAAAAAGTCCGGCAATATCCCCGACAAAGGGGATTAGCGACAATATGACATCAACACCCATCCCCTGTTTGGTAAAAGGAATGCAGAACAAACTGTCCATAGTATTGGCATATTTAGCCAACTCGCGCTCACGTCGGATGATTTCCTGACGCTCATAAGGTATAGATTTATGCTTCATCATGTTTTTATATTGTAGTGGGTTTAATAAAATTTAGAGCGGCACAACGCCATGACCGTTTACGGTTATTCTCTATAAAAGCCAATTACAGCATGGCCGTTTGTAACACAAGGTCGTCTGAAAAGCATCTGGGTGTTTTCCTTTCATTGAAGTAGCGCTTTTAGACGACCTTTGAACGTGGTCAAACTACTTTTGGCGCACATTGATTCTCTTACTTCGTCAGCCCAGTATTCGGATCCAATCCCGCCTGTTGCTCCAATCTGCATACCAGTTCATCGGATGGTTTTGCCAGAGCAGATCCTTCTTCAAAACGTTGGATAGCGATTTTATCGTCCCAGCTCTGCAGTTTTTCCGGAGGCAGCGGGACGATTTCGTCTAGATCATGGACGTTGTGCTCGGGTTTTAGGTGAGCGTTTTTCCAAAGGCCGTCTGAAAGATTGAATTTGGGCAATTCAAAATCTTAGCCCCTATTCAATTACACCTGCTATCAGTGATAGAGTAACAGTCTGTAAGTTGAAGGTACTTGGTATCGTACTAAGGCTCCCTGCTCTCTACCCTATTCCACCAACCAATAATTAAGTGGTAGAGTTACGGCATGATTAAACTGCCAAATTTCTCTTAAAACCTATTGATTTTATACCCAAAATTTGAGTACTATTAACCTACCCTCTAGAGTATCATTAACTCTCAGTTAGCAATTAGGAGCAAAAAGCAAATTTAATATAACAATAAGGAAAACTTCCTTAATTTATATTATATTAAATTCATAAAAATAGCATTTAGTCTACTAAATCCTGTTTTCCTAGCTGTACAATTACTTATTTAAACACAAAAAGGCCATCTGAAATGTTTCAGACGGCCTTTTTCTCTATTTTATGCCTTTTATGCATTCACACTTCATACTCCTTGTAAAATAGCTAGACTTTTTCTATTGAAAAATTCAGCTATCTCAAGGTAAATCAAGATGAAAAATATTATTATCTTGATTGCCAACGGCACAAAATAGCCAACCTGAACTTGCGTAAAGCAGATAAATACCTGTAACGTGAACTTCAACAAAGTTCCTTCGGAACTAAAATGTAAAGAGCAACCTGCACTCGTATCTATCAATGTGAAGGCTGCTTTGTTTTCAGCCTATCTGAAACGATCAAAAAACAGTATGATTTGTCTGTTTTCTGTTTGGAAGAGTCATCCATGATCGCAGCTACCATCACCATCCAAGACCAAAATCTCGCCGGCAAAGTGTTGCATGAGTTATTTTTAAAATTTAGATCCAACCACATCAGCGCGGCGGAGCTGATTGCCGAACGCGTGCGGCAGGAAGTTGCAGCCTACAACAACCGCGCCGCCGATGTCCTGCTACGCCACAGCCTCGTTATCCCCACCGATCGCGGCGACATCGTGATTCGGAAAACGCACGGCAAAAAAGACACGCACTCGCAACCTGTGGACGCGGAAAAGCAAATCGTTATCGCCTTGAAAGCTTTTGAGCAGAACGCGTTTTTCATCCTTGCCGACAACCGCCAACTGGAAACGCTGGACGACATGGTGTATCTGCATGACGGATTAGTCGTCAATTTCATCAAACTCACGCCGCTAGTAGGCGGATAAGCAGCCTGAAAACCGCCGCGCAACGCTACCTCACCTTTGTAGAAGATGCCCATACAGCCTGAATAGTGCGGACAAGAAAACCCTTACCGACGTTATCCACCTTTGCAGCGAAATAACCAACACATTGATACACAAGGACAGTCCTATGAGCCAAAACCAAACCGTGCAGATTTCCGACAGCCACCGTGCCAAGTTTAATCAGCTTCTCAACACACTGGAAAAAGAATGGCTCCAAAGCCGTTCACACGAATACGACACGATAAACCTGAAGCTCTGCCCTAGTTTTGCCGAAGTGGAGAAAGCCGCACCCGGATACCGCGTCGATTTGCTGATCCACTGCATTGATTTGATACGCGGCTGGGGACGGAATAAAATTTTTAAAAATATGGGCGAGGACAGGATACACAATTACGGCACCATCCGTGTAGCGGTAGCGATGGCTCTGGCGCGTAAAACGTTGCCGATGACGGAGCAGGATGTGCAGCATATTTTTGCCGCAATGCTGGACGATAACGGGCTGTCCAAGCGGGAGGCAGACTACTATCCTCTCAAATATCTGATAAACCAAATCAAAAAACAGTTTCCCAATCCGAGTGAAACGCTTTCAGACGGCCTGAAAAACGTCTGCGACCGTTACCGCGTCTTTGCGGAAAACCTGTGGAACAAGAAAGCGGCTACCGCCAACCTTGCCGCCCTGGCAGAACTGGCAAGCGGTTCCGCCGAAGCCTGTTTTCCCGCCCAAGACGACGAGTTTGCCCGATACGCCAATCCGCAACTTGCTGCTCTGCCGCCCGAACAGCAGGACGTATGGAGCAAAATCATTGCGCTTGCCCTATCCGCCAATGCGGGCAAGCCGAGCGAAAAATACCTGAAAGAAGCCAAAACGCTGATTGACGGGCTGAGTCCGGACAGATTCAAAAAAATGCTGCACGGCTGGATAAAATTTGTCTGCAGCAGCGAAGTGCAGACCGAAACCGTCACCCACGGAGCATACAGCTACGACACTCATATCCTGCCCGTTTGCAGCATCAACCAGACCGTGCTCAAAGGGCTGGTGTGGATGTGCAGCCACTTCCACGACAGCGCCACCCTATCCGCCCTTACCCAACTTGGGCTGCATTCATACGACAAAATCCCCAATCTCGGCGCGCGCTATGCTTCCGTGGGCAACGCCTGCTTCTATGCGCTGTTCCGCTCCAAAGGGCTGGACGGCATCGCCTGCCTTTCGCGCCTGCGCCTGCGGATTAAGTTCAGCAACGTGCAAAACTCGATTGCTAAATATCTGGACGAAGCCGCTGCGCAGCGAGGCGTATCCCGCAACGAAATCGAAGACATGGCGGTGGACGATTTCGGCTTGCAGGAAGGCCGCCGCGACTACGACTTCGGCGGCTACACCTGCCGTCTGGCAGTTACGGGTGTAGGCAAGTCCGAACTGCGCTGGTTCAAACCCGACGGCTCGCCGCAGAAAACCGTGCCCGCCTTTGTGAAAACCGACTACGCTGACAAACTGAAAAAGATTAAAGCTACACAGAAAACCCTCAACGCCACGCTCACCGCCCAACGCGACCGCTTGGACCAAATGATGCGCTCCGAACACCGCGTACCGCTGGAACACGCCGAACAGTATTACTGGCAACACGGGCTGATGTCCTGCCTCACGCGCCCGCTAATATGGCAGTTTTTCCGCGACGAAAACGATACGCAGGGCAAATCCGCGCTGTGGCTGGAGGGAACATGGGTGGACGAAACGGGCGCGCAAACCGATGTTTCGGACTGCCTGCAAGTCAGCTTGTGGCATCCCGCGCTCGCTACGCAGCAAAGCATCGCCCAATGGCGCAAACTGCTGCTGGACAAAGAAATTCGCCAGCCGCTGAAACAGGCATACCGTGAAATCTATCTGCTCACCGAAGCCGAAATCAACACCAAAACATACAGCAACCGTTTTGCCGCCCACATCCTGAAACAACACCAATACATGACGCTTGCCAAGGGGCGCGGCTGGAGAGGCTCACTGGCAGGCGCGTGGGACGGCGACGACGCAACCGTATCGTTGGATTTGCCCGAATACAACCTGCTCGCCCAATTTTGGACAAACGCAGTGGATAGCGAAGAAGTATGGACGGAAAGCGGCATCTGGCAGTATGTCAGCACCGACCAAGTGCGCTTTTACCGGTTGGACGACGATTACAATGCTACCGCGCTGGACTTAATTGATATTCCGCCGCGCGTGTTTTCCGAAGTGCTGCGCGATGTCGATTTGTTTGTCGGCGTGGCAAGCGTAGGCAACGATCCGACTTGGGAAGACAACGGCGGAGAGGCACGTTTTTACAGCTACTGGCAGAGCTATTCCTTCGGCGATTTGGGCGAAGTCGCCAAAACCCGCAAAGCCGTATTGGAAACCCTGCTGCCGCGCCTGAAAATCGCCAAGGTTGCCCACATAGACGGCAACTTCCTCGTCGTGCAGGGCAAACTGCGCACCTACAAAATCCACATCGGCAGCAGCAACATCCTGATGCTGCCGGACGACCAATACCTCTGCATCGTGCCCGACAGCCGCAAAAAAGACGCATCCGACAAGCTGTTTATCCCGTTTGAGGGGGACAACACACTCTCGGTAGTTCTCTCCAAAGCCATGCTGCTGGCAGAAGACGACAAGATTACCGACAGCACGATTACCTCGCAGATTCAGCGGTAAATTGGGACAGCCTGAAAACCGCAAATGCCTCCATCCTTGCGGTTTCAGGCTGTTTTGGAACACAAGACGCGTAGGCAGCAAATGCTCATCACGCGCATAGACCAGGCTCAAATCCAACATTTCAGAAAGCTTGACCGTTTTGTTAGTTTTTGAGCCGACCTGAGCTTGCTCGATATCTGCCGCCAAAGGTCGTCTAAAAATCCGTCCAAACCTTTAAATTTAAGGAAATTAGAATGACACCGAAAAAACAAATGAACATCTTTTGGTATTCAAATCCATCATTTGCTAGCATACCAGATTATTGTCTTGGCAGATGAACATCCACGTTTTGGGATATTCGTTTTCCTAGCTAGACCGTCAGAAACCCAAAAACCAGCCTACACCTCTCCCTCTCGCCTCAGTGAGGGGACAGATTACCGAAACCCTATCGTTTGCCACAAAGCCTAAGTGAGAATTTCAGCCGGACATAGTTCAGAAATGCAATGGAAATTCAAATGAAAAAAAGAGTTGATAACCTTTGAACCAAAATCAAAGTTATCCATTAATGATCATCTTCGCCTGTAGGCAGTTTTAGATGGATTTAGAATTGCGTGTGGAGCGTATATGATCTCAGTAGATACAATCTATTCAGGTCAGCTTGATTGCACGCGCTATGGCTATGGTTTGAAACAATTATTTAGACGGCCTTAACCCTAATTAGTATATAAATTAATAGAAATGATATTATTGTAATATCAAAAATAATAAAACTAGATAGCATTTTAGTTATAGAATAAGTTTCACTTAATATTGATTTAATATTATCTATCATTTCTAGTTTATATTTAATTTCTAAAAATATATTTAAAATATAACCTATTTGCAAAATAAACAATAACAAAACAAAAAGTATCATTATTATTTTACTATAAATACCCACTTTAAATCTCCTATTAATTTACGAAAAATACTATAGTTATTTATCATGTTATGTGATGATCCACTTACCCTTTGTCAGTAAGACTTCCTGCGAACAGATTCAAAATGCTGCGTAATAGTTGATGCAGGAAAAAGAAGTGAGGAAAATTAGTGGGGTTAACTATAATTTAAATTTGTTAAGTGAAATCAACTAATTTAATGTACAAAAGGAGTAAACTGAAAATACAGCTCCAGGTAAGTTGAGACCTTTGCAAAATTCCTTCTCCCCCCCCCGACAGATGAACCTAAACAAAGATTTTCGGCTGTTTTTGTTTCAAATATCCACTGATTCTACTTAAATCCCCCCTTAATCTCCCTTGGATGCCTGATTAATCAGGCATCCAGCCGCCTTTTAGGCAGCACAGGCGCACTTAGCCTGTTGGCGGCTTTCAAAAGGTTCAAACACATCGCCTTCAGATGGCTTTGTGCACTCACTTTAATCAGCCCGAAATAGGCAGCCCGCGCATAGCGGAATTTACGGTGTAACGTACCGAAACTTTGTTCGACCACATAACGGGGCTTCGACAAATATCGGTTGCGTTTGGTTTGCGCTTCCGACAGCGGATGTTTGCGGTGGGCTTTGCGCATAATGCCGTCCTGCAGTCGACGCTCTTTCAGATGTTGCCGGTTTTCCTCACTGTCATAGCCTTTGTCGGCATAGACGGTCGTGCCTTTGGGCAGTCCTTCCAACAACGGCGACAGGTGTTTGCACTCATGGGCATTGGCGGGGGTAATGTGCAGTTTCTCGATATAGCCTTCCGCATCGGTACGGGTATGTTGTTTGTAACTGAGTCTGTATAACCCGTTTTTCTTTGTCCAGCGGGCATCTTTATCTTTACTCGGTGTGGTTTGGCCGCTGATTTGTCCTTCCTCATCGACTTCTATGGCCTGGCGCTGTTTGCTGCCGGCGGTCTGAATAATGGTGGCGTCAATGACGGCGGTGGATGCTTTCTCTACTTTTAAGCCTTTTTTAGTCAGTTGGCAGTTGATCAGTTCCAGCAGTTCGGACAGGGTGTTGTCTTGCGCCAGCCAGTTGCGGTAGCGGCATAAGGTGCTGTAATCGAGGATGCTCAGTTCGTCAAAACGGCAAAACAGGTTGAAATCGATGCGGGTGATGAGGCTGTGTTCGAGTTCGGGATCGGAGAGACTGTGCCATTGGCCAAGCAGGACGGCTTTGAACATGGACAACAGGGATAGGCGGGGCGGCCGCGGTGGTCTCGGAGGTAACGGATTTTTTGACGATTCAGGTATTGTTCGATCGGTTGCCAATCAATCACTTGATCCAACTTCAATAGTGGGAAACGGTCGATGTGTTTGGCAATCATGGCTTATGCGGTTTGCTGAAAGAAGGTGCTCATGAGAAATCCCCTAAATGTCTTGATGGGAATTTAGGGGATTTTGAGGAATTTTGCAAAGGTCTCAGGTCAGCAGCCCGCATTCGTTATAACGGTAGCGGGTTTCACGTCCCATTTCATCAGTAATTTTAATGGGACGGCCCAATGCATCGCGTTCAGTTAAAACGCTACTGCCATCTGCAAAGACTCTTTTAACGACTTCGCCATGATGGTCGTAATAAAGGTGTTCACTACGCCCGATTTTTTCAGTTTCTTTAAGTCGCTGTTGATGTGGTTTGCTTGGGCAATACTTTCTGTTGCAGTATTGCCCGCACGTTTGGCGGCAGTATCTAGTAATTTGACAGCTATCAATGTTTTTCGCATGCGTCGTATTGCCTTGCCCATTTTCAGGACTTCGCCTTTTACGCCTCCCTGAGCATCTGCACTGACGAGTATGCCTTCGAGGTCACCCGTGCGGGCAGTGTGCTGACAACAGGGGCGTCTGAACTTTGGTTTCGCTGGTGGAGGGAATGAAGTTTCCAGTGCTGCGGAAGTAGTGTTCCAGATTGTCCCTTTACCTATTTAATAAATAACATGTAAGTTAATAAAAATAATATAATTAAAACATCAAAAATAATAAAAATAGATAGAATTTGTGTTATGGAGTAAGTTTCTATTAATAGCTTTTCAAGATTATCCATCATTTCTAGTTTATATTTAATTGTTAAAAAAACATTTACAATATAACCCACTTGAAAAATAAATAATAACGAAGCAATAATTATCATTGATACTTTACCTAAAATACCCATTTTAAGTTTCCTATTAGTTTATGGAAGAGCCTACACTCCCTGCACTAGAAGCAGGACTACTACCCGAACTCATTTGTTCAGAACTAGAAGAATTGGCACTACTTCCAGACGAATTTCCTAAACTACCGGACGATTCTCCCAGTGAGCCAACTTTTTTTAAATTATTTATTTTAGCACTATTAGGAAAATAACTTTTCATCCTATCAGTTACATTTGTTACTCTATTGTCCCTATAACTCTTTTCATCTAAAAATTTTTTCAAAGAACTAGGGATTGTAAAATCCTCCTTATACGTATATAAATTATAACTAAAAATACTAACATTCGTATTGAAAATTTTAGTTCCAGCCTTGATTAATACATCAATTACTTTAGTAGTACAATTATTCCCTGATAAATCATAATGATCAATTACTCTTCCAAATTTTTTAATGTCTTCAGCTACTCCCTTACCATCTGGATGTTCTGAACTGCTATTCCAAATTTGATCAAAGATTTGTTTAACTTTTTCTTTTGAAACATCAGAAATTAAATATGCTTGGCATGAAAGGCGATACAGCTCTTTCTTTATATAGGTTGTAGCTTGAGTACCAGTATATCTAATTAGTACACCCTCTCCCATCAATCCCGCTGTTACTAAATAAGCATCATCATATCTGCCATACGTATATAATATTAGATCATCTTTATTATGTACTGTTAAGAAAGTATGCCCCGTTCCTTTAGTTTCTACCCAAATACATACCCCTTGCAAAGGGGCATAACTTTGTAGAGTTGTGATAGGTTTACCATTTATTGTTCTGTCGTTTCGTTTAGTAGACACAATTTATTCCTCTTAATATTTAATTTACCTTTTACATCCATGAGGTAGTAATAATTTAGCCCCTACAATTGGCTTGTCACCATCAGAACAACTATCCTCATAAATAAATATTTTTTGAGTTCCAAACTTTTCTGCAATCCCTTCCCACGTATCTCCAGCCTGTACTTCATAAAATGCTTGCCGGTAATCTTCCGGCTCATTATTTTTGTTCTCTGTCTCACGAAGTTCAATTTCATATACTCTGGGTGCCATAATCGGCTGCGTTATGACGTTTTTCACCCAGTAAAAAGGTTGAGTGCTGAATGCGGCATCTTGTCGCTGTCCCTGAGTCCAAAAGCGTACCCAGATTTTTTTTCCAGTAATCAATTCTGAGTCAAATGCTGCCGTACCGTTTTCATCGGCAACATCTTTACGCAGTATAGAGTCGTACTGCATGATTTGGTAGCAACATTTGACCATAGGGTTGTGGTCAGCATCCAAAAATTCAAAACGATATTCAGCCATTATTTTTCCTCACTTTCTTTACCCGGCAATAAGATGGCATTGCCTGCAAAAATTTTTACTATCTCGGCTTTATCCGAATATA
The DNA here is from genome assembly GCF_003044645.1 of Neisseria subflava. Classification (GTDB taxonomy): domain Bacteria; phylum Pseudomonadota; class Gammaproteobacteria; order Burkholderiales; family Neisseriaceae; genus Neisseria; species Neisseria subflava_B. The sequence goes on along the minus strand of NZ_POXL01000006.1, from coordinate 714 downwards.
GCCTGTTGGTTCTTCCCATTTTATCAAGTGTACCATGTTGACTTTCTCTGTCTTTATTGCCTATTACCGTAAAAGGAATCTTTTTCTCTGAAAAACCAAATATGTCGTAAAGGTCAAGTTTGTTACTAAATATTTGCAAAGGTGGAATATTTTGTAATGGATAATTTATCCCTTTTACCCCATTCACCACCAACGGCGCCCTCACCCGCACCACCTTCGGACTCCCGATCTCAACTTCCCCGTTGCTCAACTTGATATACGCCCCTTTGCAGGTAATCAGTATCTCTTCCTTCGCCGCTATGGTGACTTTCCCTGCACTGCTGGTTAACGTTGCATCCTTTAAGGCATTCAGCTGCAATTCGTCATTCTGTGCCTGTACTTCTACTTTGCCCTGATTGGCCTGCATCTTGATGCCGCTGCTTTGCGCAAACAGGTTGAGGCTCTCTGCCGCATGGGCGGTCAGGCTTTGGCCGGCGGTAATGTCGGTATTTACCCCGCTGACCAGGTGGATGTTTTCATTGGCGGTGTGCAGTTGGCTTTGCTCTGTTGCGGTAGCGATGCCGGCCGGGGCGGTTTGGATCAAGCCGGCCTCTTTCAGGTCTTTAAGGGCGTCTTTCAGACGGCCCCTTTGGGTTTCTTCATCGGTGTGGTGGTTGTTGGCCGTTTGGGCGGCTTTGTTCAGGCTTTTGGCCAGGGAGAGTGCTTGTTCGAGTT
>NZ_POXL01000005.1:0-215850 GCF_003044645.1 Neisseria subflava | reverse complement strand
TAGCGCCGGCTGCACCAGTATCACCTTTGTCGCCTTTAGCGCCGGCTGCACCAGTATCACCTTTGTCGCCTTTAGCGCCGGCTACACCAGTATCACCTTTGTCGCCTTTAGCGCCGGCTGCACCAGTGTCACCTTTATCGCCTTTAGCGCCGGCTGCACCAGTGTCACCTTTATCGCCTTTGTCGCCTTTAGCACCGGCTGCGCCAGTGTCACCTTTGTCGCCTTTAGCGCCGGCTGCACCAGTATCACCTTTGTCGCCTTTAGCGCCGGCTGCACCAGTATCACCTTTGTCGCCTTTAGCGCCGGCTGCACCAGTATCACCTTTGTCGCCTTTAGCGCCGGCTACACCAGTATCACCTTTGTCGCCTTTAGCGCCGGCTGCACCAGTATCACCTTTGTCGCCTTTAGCGCCGGCTGCACCAGTATCGCCTTTGTCGCCTTTAGCGCCGGCTGCACCAGTATCACCTTTGTCGCCTTTAGCGCCGGCTGCGCCAGTAGCACCGTCTTTACCATCTTTACCGTTTTTACCGTCTTTAACGATGGTAGTAGTCACTGAGCCTTCATTTTGATCAGTAATAGTGATGGTATGGGTACCGTTTTCGTCATCATCTTCAACTTCAATAGTGTAGTTGCTGCCGTTTTGGCCAGCAGGACCGGTATCGCCTTTAGCACCAGTTGCACCAGTATCGCCTTTAGGACCGGTTGCACCAGTATCGCCTTTAGGGCCAGTCGCACCAGTTGCGCCGGAAGCACCAGTAGAACCGCCACCGATTACGCTCAGGGTGTACTCGTTAGTGCCGTTTGAGGTCATTGTCAAACCGTTACCAGCGATCAGTTTCAGAGTGTTATTGGCATTTGATTTAGGATCGTATTTGTAAGTACCTTCAGCTGGTGAGCTACCGCTGCCATTGTGGCCTGTGAATACAAACGGATTCAGGTTTTCGATGCGGTTTGCTACGGCAAACAATTGAGAGCCGTTGATTGCATCGGTAGAAGTTGAAGAGATACGACCTGCAGCAACGTTTTGAATTTGACGTTCGTTACCTGCAGAGCCTACAGACAATACTGCGCCGTTATTTAAACCGCTGGTTGCGCCTGCGAAGCCGCCGTAAGTGTAGTTGCCAACAGTAGCGCTGTTAGTAGGTGCGAATGCGCTGGTTGTAGAGCCGTTACCCAGGGCTACGCTGTTTTCGATAGTAGATTTAGCTTCTGTGCCCAAAGCCAGAGTGTTTTGAGCTGTTGCTTGAGCGTTGTTACCCAAAGCAGTTGCAAACTTGCCGTTGGCTTGAGAAAGGCGACCCAATGCGATTGCTTGTTCGGAGGTAGCTTGGCTTTGTACACCCAAAGCTACTGCGTATTTGCCAGTTGCTTGAGCAGCAGGACCGAATGCAGAAGCAGAAGTACCATTGGCTACAGAGCCACGACCGATTGCTACGTCAGAACCTTGTTTGGCTTGAGCGTCGCCACCCAATGCTACCGCGCCGTTTGCCAGAGCTTGAGAACGTTGGCCGATGGCAGTTGCCACGATACCGGTTGCTTGAGCTTCAGTACCGATTGCCATTGCTGAACCGGCGTTGTTTACTGTACCTTCAGCATTAGCACCAGTAGAAGTACCATTGGCTGTCGCACCATAACCTACTGCAACGTCAGCAGTTTTAGAAGCATTTGATTTAGAACCTACTGCAATAGAGTTATTACCATTGGCTTTAGCAGCAGTACCTGCTTTATTACCAAAATTACCATCCATCGCACCGCCAATAGCTACAGAATTTTCACCTGTTGCTTGAGCAGATGCACCACCGGCAAATGAGCCTGCGCCATTCGCTTGAGACAACACGCCGATAGCGGTACTACGTGCAGCAGTTGATTCAGCATAAGCACCGATACCAATTGCATTATCGCCTCTAGAAGCTGTTTTTGTACCGACAGCAATGGAGTTATTGTTAGCCGCAGTAGCAGTTTGACCCACGGCAATAGAGTTAGACTCAGCAGCAGTAGCGTTAGAACCTACAGCAACTGCAGCTTCTTTATTGGCTTGCGCATATGGACCAACCGCAACTGTCAGATTACCTTCTGCTTTTGTATATGAACCAACGCCGATAGCTTGAATACCTGACGCATTTGCGCTAGTACCTGCTGCAATCGCGTGGTCTTGTTTTGCTACGCTATCTTTACCGACAGCAATCGCATTGGTCCAAGCGCCATGAGCGTTATTACCAATCGCGATAGAATCTTGATGTGAAGCATCTGCATGCGTACCCACTGCAACAGCCGCAGCACTTGCATGAGAATTATCACCGATAGCGGTTGCAAATTGTGCGTCAGCAGTTGCACGGTTACCGTATGCACTTGCGGAGTCTTGAGTAGCAGTCGCACGGTTACCTACTGCAGTCGCACGAATTTGAGTTGCTTGGGCTACGTTACCAATTGCAATAGAAGCTTCACCACTTGCAATAGAGCTTACACCGATTGCAGTTGAAGCACCTTTGGTTGCTTGGTTGTTGTTACCTACAGCCAATGCAGAGTTTGCGGTCGCAGTATTATTAGCACCGATCGCAGTTGTACCCCACTCATTATTAGTTGTGTTTTGATAGCCTACAACAATAGAGTTTTGGCCAACGTTGTTACTTCCGTTATAAGTGCCATTTGGAGAAATATTAACTGCAGAATTTCCAAGATCCACTCCAGCTTGAGCAGCGCCTGAAGCCATCAAGGCATCTGCCGCTGCAACTGCAGCAGCTACGGCTTTACGCTTATCGGAAGCGGATTTTTTGCCGTGTGCATGGCTGATTTCGGAAACCGCGGTCCATGTCTGGGTCGCGTGATTCCAAATAACTTTAAAGACTTTATTCATATCGATTTTCCTGTAAGGGGTTTGATTTCTTTTGGGACGTGTTGCTCGGCTGTAAACCGCCTGTCCACACATTTGCCGCATTTCAGAGTTTCCCCTTTATGCGGTTTCATGCCGTAATCTCCTGTATGCAATTCCCGTGCCAAAAGTCCACACTCGGCCGAATAACAGCTAAAAGCCTGTTTTATGGGATTTTATGCTGATACATTTTGGGAAGCTTGTGAAGTTTGGGAAACGATGTGCCGTTTTTTGTCAGCTTGTTTCTTAACAAGTCACTTTTTGTCAGCTTCTTTCAATGCATTCGGAATCCTTGTCCAAATTTTATATGCGTTTGGTTTCGTAAATCAACTCTTCCGATAAAGTGTTACTTTTTCGGCCTCAACGGTCATGCCCGTTAAATTTACTTGTTGCTTTTTTTAAACGGCTTTTCTAGCTATTTGATTTTACTTTTTTATTCTCAAACAATAATGATTACTAAATAATATATGATTTGAATAGTTTCTCTAGTGATAGATTTAAATATGGGCTTTTATTTAGAGAATTAATGAAATTTGTATTGAAGATCGGCTTGAAACGTGTAACGGGTTTGTATCGCCTGTTTCAGACGGCCTTTGACGTTTCCTAACATATAAATAGTGAACAAATGATACGAATTTATGCGCTATTAAGCCGATGGACAGCGTTAAAAAGGCAAGTGTAAAACTTGCCTTTACGTTTGGGAGTTGTTTGTTCTCTATTGTAGAAAACTGTGTTGTTTTTCAGACGGCCTTACCAACGGAATGTTTGGGTTACGCCTGCGGAAGCGCCGTTGTTGCCGGCATAGCCATAGCCGCCGGTATGGCTGGAGGCGCAGGCGGTGAGTGTGGCGAGGGTAATGATGAGGAGAATGTGTTTCATGTTCTTTCTCTGAATGGGTTGGCTTTAGACTTGAGCGGCGTTGTGTTGCTGCATGAATCGGACGAGCTGGGGCTTGGTTGCTTTGTCCTGATTTGCAGTTAGGCCGCTAAATTGTTTGATGATTAAAGAAGGCCGTCTGAAAACGGGTTTCATGATATTGAAACTTTGTTTTCAGACGGCCTTTATTTTATATCAGCTTATCGGTAACAGGAATATTTGAAATCCTAACTACTTATCCGCTCTACTTACTCGTCTGCAGTCAAACGACGGACAAAATCAGCAAAGCTGTCGGCAATATATTCTTCATGAAAATTATCCAAATAAATATTGATAACCGATGGCTCACCATCGGCATTTATGTTGCGGTAATCCAGCGCAAAAAATCCGTGCCCGCTATCTTCTTCGGCAAAGTAAACGCCAATATGCGGCAATGCGTGATTTTTGGAATCCTCCAAAAAACGGCTACCCATTTGACCGCACAAGGCATTATTATTCGCAAAACCAATACCATATATACCACGAACGATTAGCTCGCATTCATATCCATCCATATCGGTATAACGAAAAAAACAACGTTTCAAACTACCGCCGTTTTTCTGGCGCATCAAAGCGATATAGTCGATGGGCAGAGAATAGCCCAGCTCCTCTTCCACGCGTGCAATAATCTCATCCGTAAGCGGCGTATCCCCTTCAAAACCTTCGTCATAGTTAACAAAAAGATTAGCAGCAAAATCTGCCAACTCAGCTTGGCTAAAAGACATGACTTATCCCATTTATTAAAACTTAGGCCGTCTGAAATCGGTTTTCAGACGGCCCTTATTTTATATCAGCTTATCAGTGGCGGAAATGGCGGATGCCGGTTACGACCATGGCGATGCCGTGTTCGTCCGCTGCGTCAAAGACTTCTTGGTCGCGCATGGAGCCTGCGGGATGGATGATGGCTTTGATGCCCTGTTCGGCAATGACATCTACGCCGTCGCGGAATGGGAAGAAGGCATCGGAAGCGGCACATGCGCCGTTGAGGTCGAGATTGGCATCTTGCGCTTTGCGGGCGGCGATGCGGGTGCTGTCCACGCGGCTCATTTGGCCTGCGCCGATGCCGTAGGTTTGACCGCCTTTGCCGAAGACGATGGCGTTGGATTTGACGTATTTGGCGACGTTCCAAACAAACATCAGGTCGTTCCATTCTTGCTCGGTCGGTTGGCGTTTGGAGACGACTTTCAAATCGGCGCGGTTGAGGCGGTGGATGTCGGGGGTTTGTACCAACAGTCCGCCGCCGACGCGTTTGAGTTCAAAGCGGTTGGCTCCTGCTTCGAGCGGCACTTCCAATACGCGCACGTTTTTCTTGGCGGCGGCGATTTCGAGTGCTTCGGCGGTGAACTTCGGCGCCATGAGGACTTCCATAAATTGGTTGTCGGTAATTTGTTTGACGGTTTCGCCGTCCACTTCGCGGTTGAAGGCGATGATGCCGCCGAATGCGCTGGTGGTATCGGTGGAGTAGGCAAGTTTGTAGGCATCCAAGGTATTGGATGCGATGGCTACGCCGCACGGATTGGCGTGTTTCACGATCACGCAGGCCGGCGCGTCAAAGGATTTGACGGCTTCCCATGCGGCATCGGCATCGGCGATGTTGTTGTACGACAATTCTTTGCCTTGCAGCTGTTTGTAGGCGGAAAGGCTGCCTGCGGCGGGGTAAATATCGCGGTAGAACGCGGCGCGTTGGTGCGGATTCTCACCGTAGCGCATGTCTTGCACTTTAATCCAGCTTTGGTTGAACTGGCTTGGAAATTCGCCGATTTGGGGCTGACCGCTTAAGACGTCGTCTGAAAGCGAGGTCAGGTAGTTGGAAATCATACCGTCGTATTGGGCGGTATGGCTGAATGCTTTGCGTGAGAGATTGAAACGGGTTTTGTCGCTCAATGCGCCGTTGTTGGCTTCGAGTTCGGCGGCGATGGCCGGGAAATCGGCGGTGTCGGTAACGATGGCGACGTGTTTCCAGTTTTTCGCGGCAGAACGCACCATGGTCGGGCCGCCGATGTCGATGTTTTCAATCGCGTCTTCCAGTGTGCAGTTTGGTTTGGCGATGGTGGCGGCGAAGGGGTAGAGGTTGACGCACACTAAATCGATATTGCCGATGTCGTGTTCTTCCATCTTGGCGACGTGTTCGTCCAAATCGCGACGGCCGAGGATGCCGCCGTGGATTTTCGGATGCAGGGTTTTCACGCGGCCATCGAGCATTTCGGGAAAACCGGTATAGTCGGCAACTTCGATAACGGGAACGCCTGCATCAGCCAAGAGTTTTGCTGTACCGCCAGTAGAGAGGATTTCAACACCGAGCTTGGTCAGGGTTTGGGCAAATTCGACTGCGCCTGTTTTGTCGGATAGGCTGATCAGGGCGCGTTTGATGGAAGACATTTGGATTTCCTTTGTTGAAGGTTTAATCAGTATGGGATGAATTTTCAGGGCGGTATTATCCGCTATTTTCGCCTTTTTGGCAGTAGGTTTTTATAGACATTGTTGACAATTTTATTGTAAAAGGCCGTCTGAAACTTGGTTTCAGACGGCCTGATGCTTTTGCCTATTTAAATCCCATTTTCTTTGCTACCCATACTGCGCCCGCCATGCCTGTACATAATGGCATGAGTAAGGCAACGGGGGCGTAGGTTAGCTCCAAAATAAAGGCTATGGCTGTCAGGGGCATTTTGAGGGAAACGCCGAGGAAAACGGCGGCGCCGACAACGGCCGCGCTTTCGGAGGACATTTCTGGGAAAACGCTGTTCCACGCGGCGGCAGCTGCAAAGGCAATGGTACTGCCGAGCATCATGGACGGGGTAATCAGGCCGCCGTATGCGCCTGCCGCCAGCGCCATCAAGACGACCAGCCATTTGACGGCGGTCAGCTCAAGGCTGTGTTGCCAGTCGGTCAATCCGCCAAAGGTCAGTTGGTTGCCTGCTTTGCCGTTGCCCAAAATTTCGGGAAACCAAACGGCAATCGCGCCGATGAGTGCAAACATACAGACGGCCAAGGGAATGATTTTGATGTTGTCGCGCTTGATGAAGGGGAATTTTTGGGCGGTGCGCTGGAAAAAGACGGCAGTTGCGCCCAGTATCGGGCCGATGATGGCGGAAAACCAAAGTAATGATGTGTTGATGGAAAGGTTGGTCGGATGATATTGCTGCACGTCGCCCAAGCCGATGCGCGCGACGGCGGTGGCGATGACTGAAGTCAGCAATGCGGCGGCGACGGCTTGCTGCGTCCACAAGCCAAGCATGGCTTCGAGGATGAAAAGTGTGGAGGCGAGCGGCACGTTATACACGGCTGCCAAACCTGCACCCGAGGCGCACGCGATGACCAGCCTTGCGTCGTCTTCGCTCAACCCGAAACGGTTGACGCCTACTGAAGCAAAGGCAGCAGTCATTTCGCGTGGTGCAACTTCGCGGCCGAGCGGCGAGCCCAGCCCGACAGTAATGATTTGCAACAGGGCATGGCTGACGGTTTCAAAAAATGGAAAACCGGCAAGCGGATTTTTAACCACGGCTTTGATACTCGGTTGCGTCCTACCGTAGCGTTTGAGCAACCACCACCCCAAGCCGACCACCACGCCGCAAAAGGCCATTACGCCGATACGCCGCACAGGACTTGCCTGCGCTACGCCCTCTCGGAATGAAACGTATAGGCCGTCTGAACCGTAACCGTAGGCAAGATGTTGAATTGTGTGCATGATTTCGGTTAATACAATGCCGACCATGCCGCCGATAATGCCGGTAATGATGAGGGCGGCCCAGAGTTTATGCGTTTCTTTCACGGGATTTGACTTGAGGTAGTAGTGGTTTGATCAAAGCGTTTTTCGAGGGAACTATTGTCCGCCTAAGGGATAGTTTTTGGGGGCAACGTGGGTTTTGCCGTTATAAGGGAAAATATATTTCTGATTTTTATAATTTTTCTTTCCTGATACGCCGCTGAGTTTTGCAGTCAACGCCCATACGCCGGATACGGCAGGACGGCTTTTGTCAAAAGCAATTTTGGCTTCCAGGCTGGTATATCTGTCTTTGCAGTTTCGTTTTTCACGCCCTTTCAATTCATCGCAATCGCCAAAATATGCGCCGTTATCGTTACCGTTGATAATTAAGCTTTTACGGACACGGTTGCTATTATCGGTAAACAGGAAATTTTCTCCGGTTGTCGTTTCACCCTGACCTGTATAACCTGATTCGACAGTGTAGCCCCAGTTTTGCTCACCCATCTGGACAAACCGCCAATCCTTATTCTCCGGCACATCCCCCCATGCGCCAATTTCATCGCTTCCATGTTGTTTGATTGCCCACTTTCCGTCTGTTTTTTCCAAAACAAACAATTCCGCCAAACCCGAAGAAGCATGCGCATCCTGTTTGACTTTAAGCTTCATATCGTAGGCAAAACCCGTGTACAGCACATAGCGCGTGGCTTTACCGTTGCGCGTTACGGTATGATCGGCAACGGGGTTCATGCAATACATGATATTGTCAGATGCTGTCTCACTGTCTTTCGGCGGCTTGGCGAGCTGGCATTTGTGCGCGGCAAGCGGTCGGTTGTAATACTTGGCAATGACGGCCTGTACGGCGGCTTTATCGTTATCGGGTGCAGCCGACGCCAAGATAGGGCAGGCAAGCAAAAGCAGGGAGATAATGTGTTTCATAGAAATTTTCCCAAAATGTTTTATTGAAAAAAGTACTGCTTACTTCAGGCCGTCTGAAACCGTTTTCAGACGGCCTTTTTGTGTTTGTTGCTGACACGCGCCAACATACCGGCGACAAAAGTGGACGCAATAACGACGGTAATACCCATCGCAGACATAGCACTTAAATGTTCGCCCAAAATTAGCACCGCCATGATAACGCCAATGACAGGCTCAAGCGAAATCAGCAGGCCGGAGACGTTGGCAGGGACTTTGTTCATACCTTTGTTCCACAACAGATAGGCAAGCCAGCTGCAACCGATCCCCATATACAAAATCGACAGCGTACCGCCCCATGACCAGTTGATTTGATAACTGTCTGCCAACACCAGCGAAAACGGCAGACACAACACCGCCGCCACCGCCATGGAAGCCACGGTAAATGCAGGCGCACCGATGCGGGCAATCATCTGCTGGCTCGGTCGTATCACGCCTGCAAAACCCAATCCCGCAAGCAAAATCAGCAAACAGCCGAACCAATCAATCGTACCGCCTTCTTCTGCACCGCCCATTACCATCATGCCCACGCCGGCAAACGCTGCCGCACCGCAAATCCAGTGGTAAATTTTCGCTTTGTCGTTGAAAAAGAAATGACCGACAAAAACCACCAGCAAGGGTTCCAGCCCGACCATGGTAACCGCGCTGGCGGCAGATGTATATTTCAAACCGATAAACTGAAGCATCAAAACGACAACGTAGTTGACAAAGGAAATCCACAACAACGGCTTCCACTCGCTCCGCGGAATCCTACCCAAATGACGGCGGCACGACGGCAGTACCATCAACGCGGCAATCAACAACCGTGCCTCAACCATCAACGCAGGGTCGATCATCTCGTAAGAATACTTGGCAGCGATAAAAGAGCTGCCCCAAATCAGCAGGGCAAGTATTTGATAGAACATGGTCCGACCTTTTAAAAAGGGTTAATCGTTTCTTCTCTATATTTATTATTCAGACGGCCTGGAGAGTAAGCCTTTTTTATTTTGTCTTCGTCAGCGAATCCAAAAAGTCGAAGAGTTTGACATTCATTTCACTGAAATCCGCCGCTTCGATTTTATCCAGATGCTGGACATAAGTTTGGGCTTGGCTTTGTTCGGCCACATTTTCGCGTCCGTCCGCCGCAATCAGCAGCCCGACGGCTTCACGGTCAAACTCCAAATGGGTCTGGAAGGCATAATGTTTGGGCGCAAAACGGATAATCTGGCGCGGACAGCCTTTGCTGGTTGCCAACACAACCGCCTTATCCGTCAAACCGGGCATATCGCCGTGCCAATGGCCGGTATTCAGGGTTTTGCCCAACAGGGAAACATGGGCATCCGCCAAACCTTCCGCCGTCAGCTCAATCGGATAAATGCCGATTTCACGCTCAGGGCTGCGTGTGTGGCGCGCGCCGTAGGCAACGGATAAAAGCTGCGCACCCAAACACACGCCGACAATATATTTATCCGCCGCCATCGCCTGACGCATCAGGCGCAGCTCGGATTCGGGGTCGTAATACGGGAATGCCTGCCTGTCTTCATCAGGCGATTGCGGCCCGCCCATCACAATCAAAAAATCTATATCGTCCACATTGTCAGGCAGGGCTTCACATTCGTACACTTTGGTTGTACTGATGTTATGTCCGCGCCATTGCGCCCATTTCAAATATGCTCCCGGCACTTCAAATACCTCGTGCAAGATGAAATGGATATTTAATTTATTCGGATTTTGCATTGTTATTTCTCCTTCGACCGTCAGGACGGATTGCCCTGCCGTATTACAGCATACCGTGCTGTTGTAATTTTTTACGCAGGGTATTGCGGTTCAAACCCAAAATGACCGCCGCTTTAGACTGGTTGCCGCCGCATTGCTCCATCACGCAGGCAAGCATCGGCTTTTCCACTTGATGCAATACCATATCATACACACCGCAAGGTTCTGTACCATCCAAGTCTTTGAAGTATTGTCGTAAGTTTTGTTCAATACATTGCGCAATGTCAGTCGTCGTTTGATTCATCGTCATGTCTTTCTTTGGATTTGTTTTTAAATGATGAGGCCGTCTGAACATTCAGACGACGTTTATTTGATTTGATTGAATTTACCCTATCCGATTTATATTTATTTTTGATTAACTATCGATTTATTTTGAAATAGATTTCTTTAACTCCTGTTCCCAATCCACATGTTCGAAACGATTGCGCGGAAACATGGAATCAGCTTGATGCTTTTTGACAAACAATTGTTTTAACAACTTAAACATAGGGCTTCCTGAAACCATCTCCTCACGCAACCTACTCCCCAAAGCAGGTAATCTTGCCAACCTTTTCTCCGTCCGGTTCGATTTCCGCTACATGATCTCCATATTTATCATCCCAAAAGAAACGCCCGTTTTCCTCATACCAAGGCTTACCCAGTACATACCAAGCCTTGTCTAAACTGTCACCGGGGCGGATGGTTTCGCATGTTGCTCTACTCTTAAACGCACTCATCACGCAAGCATCATGTTGACGGCAATCGGGATTCATGCACCTGCCTTTGTCTTCATTCCAATAGCGATTCATTAATTTACAAGCTATCAGATTGTAGTCATAAGCGTAAATGCTGAATCCTGTCAGCAACAGCGCGGCTATGCCGAAGCGTTTGAGACGTGGGGTCAATTTCATATTTACTTTCAAAAAGAAAAGGTCGTCTGAAATTCGAAACTCTTTAGCCTTCCCGATAGTGGCATACCCAGCGGTCGGTTTTTTCTGAAAGCGCCTCAAGATAGGCGGCAAGGGTATCGTATTGTGCCGCGGCGCTGTCCAAGCGGTTGATTTCCCAGCGTGTTTGTTCGCCGTCGGGCATTTCGTCGATATACCAGCCTATGTGTTTTCGGGCAATGCGTACGCCGGCAATTTCTCCATAAAATTCATGCATGGCGCGGATGTGGTTCAAAATGGTGAGGTTGCATTCTGCCAAGCTTAAGGCCGGAGGCAAAACGCCGTGTTCGGCGTAATGTTTTAAATCACGGAAAAGCCACGGTCTGCCTTGTGCGCCGCGCCCTATCATGATGCCGTCGGCAGCAGTTTGTTTCAGGACAGCGGCGGCTTTTTGCGGCGAAGTAATATCGCCGTTGACCCAAACGGGGATGTTCAGACGGCCTTTGGTTTCGGCAATCAGTTCGTAACGCGCTTCGCCTTTGTACATCTGCGTACGGGTGCGGCCGTGGATGGCAAGGGCTGCGATGCCTGATTCTTCGGCAATTTTGGCGATGGTCGGCAAGTTTTGATGTTCGTCATGCCAGCCCAAACGGGTTTTGAGGGTAACGGGTACGTCCACCGCGTTGACAACGGCTGCCAAGATTTCGGCAACCAACGGCTCGTTTTGCATCAATGCGCTGCCTGCCTGCACATTGCAGACTTTTTTGGCCGGGCAGCCCATATTGATGTCAATCACCTGCGCGCCCAGGCCGACGTTGTAACGCGCAGCTTCCGCCATCTGTTGCGGATCGCTGCCTGCAATCTGCACGGCTACAACTCCGCCCTCGCCTTCAAAATCGCTGCGGCGCAAGGTTTTTTTGGTATGGCGCAAGCTCGGATCGCTGGTCAGCATTTCGCATACCGCCCACCCTGCGCCAAACTTGCGGCAAATCCGGCGGAACGGTTTGTCCGTAATGCCTGCCATAGGGGCAAGTGCGATGGGGTTGTCAATGAAATAGCCGCCGATGTGCATGATGTGTGCGCCAAATTGAAAGGGCTGAAATTGTACAATTTTTAAGCAACTTTTCCAATCGTATTTACATGTTGCACAATGAAAAAGGCCGTCTGAAACTGAGTTTCAGACGGCCTTTTCAGCCACAACATTTAAATAAACAGCATGACCACCATCTGCACTGCGGCCTGAATCATTTCGATAATCGGCCAAATCAGTTTGGCCAGCAGGCCGGTAAACAACAGGATCAGGATAATCCATGTGCCGTATGGCTCGATTTTACGGAACTGCATGGACTGCTTGGCGTTAAGGAAGGTATCGATAAAAATACCACCGTCCCAAGGCAAAATCGGAATCAGGCTGAATGCGACCCAAATCGAATTCACCATCACGCCGTAACCGGCCATCTGCGCCAACGGTGCTTGATACGATTCAGGTACATACGCGGCAAGTACGACGACAAAACCCCAAAAGAATGCCAAAATCAGATTGGCTATCGGGCCTGAAATCGACACCCAACGCCACGCGCGGCGCGGATCACGGAAATTGCGCGAATCAATGGGCATAGGACGCGCCCAACCAAACAAAAAACTGCCTATCATCAGACACACCAGCGGCACGACAATCGTACCGACAGGGTCGATGTGCGGCAGCGGATTGAGGATCAAACGCCCAAGCTGCTCGCCGGTATGGTCGCCCCAATACCGCGCCGTATAACCGCGTGCCACTTCGCGCACGGTAATGGCCAACAACACGGGCAATACTGCCAGCAGAAATACGCCTAAATCAAAATTTGCAAACATGGTTTTCCTTATCAAACATGCCGTCTGAAAACAAAAAATATCCTTTCAGACGGCCTGAGGCTTTAATCTTCTTCTGTCTTATCCGAATCGAAAGACTCTTTCAGCTCTTCCCAAGTAATGCCCTTACCTTGCGGATTTAGTTTGAAGACTGGTTCACTATAAAGTAATGGCGAATATCTTTAATAAAAGACCTGTCATGCTGAAATTTAACACGCAGTACCAATTCCATAAAGGTTTTCAAACAGTATGATTCATTGCTTCTCGCAATCATACCCAATTCGAGCACCCCATTTATTTCAAGCCTAAAGGCCGTCTGAAACTTCAAATCCAGTTTCAGACGGCCTTTGATTTCCTATTTAAAATGCCTCAGCTGTTTTACAGGCTGTAATACATTTCAAATTCCAGCGGATGCGGCGCCATGCGGATGCGGCGGACATCTTCCTCTTTAAAGGCGATGTAGCTGTCGATCCAGTCTTTGCTGAACACGCCGCCGCGCAGGAGGAATTCGTGGTCGGCTTTGAGTGCGGCCAGTGCTTCTTCCAAAGAAGCGCAAACGGTCGGCACCAATGCATCTTCTTCCGGTGGCAGGTCGTACAGGTTTTTATCGGCTGGGTCGCCCGGATGGATTTTGTTTTGAATACCGTCCAAACCGGCCATCAACAAAGCGGCAAATGCCAAGTATGGGTTGGCGGTCGGGTCAGGGAAACGCGCTTCGATGCGGCGTGCTTTGCTGCTGTTCACAGACGGAATACGGATGGAAGCGGAACGGTTTTTGGCGGAATATGCCAGTTTGGTCGGCGCTTCAAAGTGCGGCACGAGGCGTTTGTAGGAGTTGGTGGACGGATTGGTAATCGCGTTCAAGGCTTTGGCGTGTTTGATGATGCCGCCGATGTAATAAAGGGCGGTATCGGACAAACCGGCATAGCCGTCGCCTGAGAACAGGTTTTGACCATCTTTCCAAATGGATTGGTGAACGTGCATACCACTGCCGTTGTCGCCCATGATGGGTTTAGGCATGAAGGTGGCGGTTTTACCGAAGTTGTGGGCAACGTTTTGAATCACATATTTCATGTCTTGAGTTTGGTCGGCGCGTTTGACCAAAGTGGCGAAACGGGTGCCGATTTCCATTTGGCTGCCAGTACCGACTTCGGCGTGATGCACTTCCACTTCGATGCCGAGTTCTTCCAAAACATTGACCATGGCAGAACGCAGGTCTTGACCGCAGTCAATCGGCGCAACAGGTGCGTAACCGCCTTTGACGGTCGGGCGGTGGCCGGTGTTTTGACCGTCCAAATGCAGGCCGCTTGACCATGCGCCGCTTTCGGAAGTGATTTCGTAACGGGTTTTGTGCATATCGGTTTCAAATTCTACGCCGTCAAAAACGAAGAATTCAGGCTCGGGGCCGAAATAGGCGGTGTCGCCGATACCGGAAGATTTCAAATAGGCTTCGGCGCGGCGCGCGATAGAACGTGGGTCGCGGTCATAGCCTTGGCCGTCGGCCGGGTCGATAACGTCGCAGGTAAAGACAACAGTGGTATCGTCATAGAAAGGATCAACGAAGGCTGTAGACGCATCGGGACGCAACTGCATATCTGAAGCCTGAATACCTTTCCAACCGCCGATGGACGAACCGTCAAACGCCTGACCGTTTTCGAACCATTCTTCGGGATCGTCGAGAACGATGCGGGCGGGGATGGTAAAGTGGTGCTGCTTGCCTTTGGTATCGGTAAAGCGCAAATCTACGAAGCGGGCTTCGCTTTCTTCAATCAGTTTTACAGCGTCTTTGATGGACATCTTCAGCTCCTGAGGGAATGGGTTTAAGTTGTTATTCTATCACGGTAAGGCCGTCTGAAATACATCAGGGCACCCGTTTTTACGCAATGAAATATAGTTTCAGACTGTTTAATTGTCAACAATATGCTTCGGTTTGTCTATTCCCAAGCGGAATGCCCGCCCTTTTGTCCGAATGCCGACAAAACAGATGCCGTCTGAAAGCAGTTCAGACGGCATCTGTTGTTTGATTTGAAAATGGTCAACGAGGATCGTGGTTGCAGACAAATTTGTACACACTCTCTCCACCCGTACCGGGAATAACATAACTCCATTCGGCATAGGATGGTGTATAAGAACCGATAGGGTTTCCCGATTCGGAATACCACGTTACTGTCAAAGCCCTAAAACGTTTACCACTGCAATCCATTTCTTCCAACGCTTTAGCTGTATTATAAAATTTTCCATTGCTAATCATCTTTTTCGGCTCGGCGTACCTTGTTTCAAACCATGCACTATTGTCCGTACGGCTGTCTGCATCACCAAATATGGTAGTATTGTGACTGTTAATACCTAGCAACACCCAATCTTCCGCCACCGCCGGCGTTGCCAACCCTAATGCAAATACTGCCAAGCACAACATCTTTTTCATGTCCATCCCTTTCGTCCTTATCAACAAAATAAAGTTAAATTGTAAAAAAATGACTTTTTTTTCAAGAAACAAATATTCCATCATGCTACCTGGCAACCGTTTCAGACGGTATCGTTTCCATCTGTACGCCGCCGTTATAAAATAGCCTTCTCGTCTTTTGGAACACGACCATGACTACCCTCCCCCGCTACGCCGTTTTCGGCAACCCCGTCGCCCACAGCAAGTCGCCGCAAATCCATCGGCAATTTGCGCTGCAGGAAGGTGCGGCCATCGAATATGAGCGCATTTGTGCCGACATCGGCGGTTTTACCGAGGCTGTTGCGGCGTTTCGTGCCGAGGGCGGGCAAGGTGCAAATGTAACTGTTCCATTCAAGCAGGAAGCTTTTGCGCTGGCAGACGAGCATTCTGACCGCGCTTTGGCTGCCGGTGCGGTCAATACGCTGGTGTGGTTGGAAGACGGTAGAATACGCGGCGACAACACTGACGGTATCGGTTTGGCCAACGACATCACGCAGGTTAAGAATATTGCCATCGAAGGTAAAACCATTTTGCTTTTGGGCGCAGGCGGCGCGGTGCGCGGCGTGATTCCGGTTTTGAAAGAACACCGCCCTGCCCGTATCGTTATTGCCAACCGTACCCACGCCAAGGCCGAGGAATTGGCGCAGCTTTTCAGCATTGAAGCTGTCCCGATGGCGGATTTGAACGGCGGTTTTGATATCATCATCAACGGCACGTCCGGCGGCTTGAGCGGTCAGCTTCCTGCCGTCAGCCCTGAAATTTTCCGCGACTGCCGCCTTGCCTACGATATGGTTTACGGCGACGCGGCGCAGGCGTTTTTGAACTTTGCCCAAAGCAGCGGCGCTGCTGAAGTTTCAGACGGCCTGGGCATGCTGGTCGGTCAGGCTGCCGCCTCTTACCATATTTGGCGCGGATTTACGCCCGATATCCGCCCTGTTATCGAATACATGAAAGCCCTGTAACCATGTTCCGCATCATCAAATGGCTGATTGCCCTGCCCATCGGCATCTTCATTTTCTTCAACGCTTATGTGTACGGCAACATCATTACCTACCGCGCCGTCGCGCCCAGCAAAACCGCCTTCATGTCCATGCGCATGAGCCAGTTTGCAAAAGAAGGCCGCGATGTCGAGCTAGATTACCGCTGGGTGCCTTACGACCAAATTTCCGTCAACCTCAAAAAAGCCCTGATTGCTTCCGAAGACGCCAACTTTGCCGAACACAGCGGCTTTGACTGGAACGGCATCAAATACGCCATGAAACGCAATAAGCAAAGTGGCGAAGTTAAAGCCGGCGGTTCGACCATCAGCCAGCAGCTGGCGAAAAACCTGTTTCTCAACGAAAGCCGCAGCTACATCCGCAAAGGCGAGGAAGCGGCGATTACGGCAATGATGGAAGCGGTTACAGACAAAGACCGTATTTTTGAGCTGTATCTGAACTCAATTGAATGGCACTACGGCGTATTCGGCGCGGAAGCTGCATCCCAATATTTCTACAAGAAACCTGCCTCCGCCCTCACCCGCCAACAAGCTGCCAAGCTCACGGCACGCGTTCCGGCCCCGCTGTTTTACGCAGACCACCCTAAGAGCAAACGGATGCACAACAAAACCAATATCATCTTACGCCGCATGGGTTCGGCAGAATTGCCCGAAAGCGATATGGATTAATTTAAAAGGCCGTCTGAACATTTCAGACGGCCTTTGTTTTTAGGCTTTCTCTTCCGGCTCCGGTACGTCAAACACTTGGCGCAGGTAAGCGAGGAAGGTGTTGTTGGTGGTCATGGTTTTGCCCGGGGAGTCGGAGAGTTTGGCAACGGATTGGCCGTTACACTCGACAAGCTTCAAGACAATGTTCAAAGGCGTGTGTCCCAAGTCGTTGGTCAAGTTGGTACCGATACCGAAACTGGTTTTGAAACGGTCTTTGAAGTATTGGTGCAACGCCCATGAACGCTCAATATCGAGGCCGTCTGAAAAAGTCAGCATTTTGGTGCGGCTGTCGATTTTGAGTTTTTTGTAATGCTCGTAGGCTTTGTCGCCCCAAACATAAGGATCGCCGCTGTCGTGGCGCAGGCCGTCGAAGAGTTTGGCGAAGTACAGGTCGAAGTCGCGCAAGAAGGCATCCATGCCGACCACATCGGTCAGGGCGATACCGAGGTCGCCGCGGTATTCGTGCACCCAGCTTTCCAGCGCGGCTTTTTGGAAATTGCGCAAACGTACGTCCAAGGCTTGAAAGGCTTGGAGGAACTCGTGCGCCATGGTGCCGATGGGTGTGATGCCGAGTTTTTTGGCCAGATAAACGTTGCTGGTACCGCGCACAATATCAGGAGCGGCTTCTAACAAGGTGCGGATAACGTGTTCCTGCCATGCAAGGGTGTAGCGGCGGCGCGTACCGAAATCGGAAATAAGGAACGGCGGATCATTCGGATTTTGAGTGGCCGCGATTTCTTTCAGCTGTTGCGCTTTGGCCTGCAAACGGCGCTCGCCTTCTTCGATGACGGCAGGCGTTTCCAAGCGGCGGAAATAGAGTTCGTTGACGATGGCAAGAATGAAAATCTCGAAGAACATCGCCTGTATCATCGGGCCTTCGATACGGATGTTCAGACGGCCTTGATCGTCAGGGCTAACTTGGACGAAGCGGCGTTGGAGTTGGAAAAGTTCGAGATAATCGACAAAGTCGCTTTTGATAAAGCGCAGGCTGCGCAGATAGTCGAGTTCGTCATGGGTAAAGCGCAGCTGACACAGGGCGTCGAGTTCGCGTTCCAAGTCTTCTTGAATATCGGCCAGCGGATACACCATCTCTTTGTTGCGGCAGCGGAATTCGTAGAGGCTGTGGGTTTGCGGGAATTGGTGCAACACGACTTGCAGCATGGTGAATTTGTACAGGTCGGTATCAAGCAGGGATTGGATAATGGGCTGATGAGCAGACATAAGCTTTCTCTGAGTAAACGTGGGCGTTGAGGTATCGATTTTAATAGGAAAGGCCGTCTGAAAGAAACCTTATTCAGACGGCCTTTATCTTATTAATCCAGCTGCGCTACGGAAACCGGCAAAGAGCGGATGGTAGACAACATCGTGCTGGCATCTTTTTGCTGTTTGCGGAACGCGGCCATATTGGTCGGGGTCAATTTCGGCGTCGGCAAGGCGACGGTAGTCGGGTTGACCGGCTGGCCGTTGACGCGTGCTTCGTAGTGCAGGTGCGGGCCGGTCGAACGGCCGGTTGTACCGACAAAACCAATCACTTCGCCGGCACGGACTCTGCCGTCGGCAGGGCTGAACGCGCTCATGTGGCCATACAGGGTTTCCACACCGTTGGCATGGCGAATCATCACGGTATTGCCGTAGCCACCTTTCCAACCTTTGAAAATCACTTCGCCGTCGGCAGCGGCCTTAATCGGCGTACCGGTCGGCGCGGCATAGTCGATACCGGTGTGCATACGGACAGTATGCAGAACCGGGTGGACACGGTAGCCGAACGGAGAAGAAATGCGCGTGTATGCAACAGGCTCGGTATTAAAGCCTTCTTTTTGTTGCAGGGACTTACCGTTTTGGTCGTAGTAGCTACCGCTTTCTTCATCGCCTTTGCCTTGGCTGTAATAATAGGCTTGGTAGGTTTTGCCGTCTTTAACCACTTCAGCCGCCAAAATATCGCCGACCGCCATTTGCTGACCGCGGAAATACATGCTGTTGTACAAAAGACGCACGGTATCGCCTTCTTTCAAATCGCTCATATTGAATGAGTCGGCAAAGATTTCTTTGAGCTGGATATACACTTCGGAAGGGATTTCGGCACGGAGCATATCGCCGATAGCGGAAGTGCGAATCTGTACGGAGCGCAGGGTCGGCATGGTTTTCATGTCGATTTCGGCATTGGAGATGCGCCATTTGCCCTTAACTTTTTCCAAAGCCACCAAGTTGCGTTCCAATTCTTCATCGGTAAAGAATTGAACGTCGGTCACTTGGCCTGAAGAATCGATGCGGATATTGACGGATTGGTTGGTCCGCAGGTTTTTCATGTCGAGGTTGGCATTGTTTTTCGCCATGATTTGCTTGATGTCTTCTTGATTGACACCCATGCGCGTCAAAACGTCTGCCAAAGAGTCGCCGGCTTGGACGGCTTCTTGCACCCAATAGCTGGATTGATAGGTATTGGTTTCCACATAAACGGCAGGCAGCTCTTCGGAAATACGCTCGACTTTGAAATCGGTCTGTGCTGGTTGAGGGTCGGTAATGGCGTATGCGGTCATGATGCCTGAAGCCGGCAGCAGAAACGCTAAGAGGGTTGCTTTAAATCGAGTGGAATATTTGTTTTTAATCACGCGTTATCCTTAATGGGGCGGTCTGTTTTTGAGGTTTGCAGAATGCCGGCACATCCGGCCTGCCGCGACCGCCTGCTGGTTTAAACAGTTTTGGGGATAAAGGACTTGAAGTCTTTTTTCCGATCTGAAAATCAGGTTTTCATTCGGAATGAATGAGGTCGTGTTTGAGATTGACGTTATTATCAGGGCTATTGTGTTGATTTACACCCTGTTTTTCTGAAATTTACGCCACACATTTTAGCATGACAGCCCGTTTTTTCCAAACCGGCCGTCTGAACGGCTCTTTTTCAGGGTATGAGGGCAAGATTCCGAAACGCATCATTTGTCGCGTAAAATAACGGTTTTCCTATCTGTTTGCGCTTATGAAGCTGACCCTCGCCCTCCCCTCGCTCAACCGCTTTGCCGACGAATCCGTCCCTGAGCTTGCCTTACCTGCTTTTAACCGTCTTTTGCGTTACGGCACATTACACAAAGAAACACTCAGGCCGTCTGAATTTTACGGACGCCATTTGTGGAACGGCAGCCTTATTGCCCAAGTGCAACGTTTACGCCACACAAGCCAAAAACGCACAGCCGCTTTTGCCTCTCCGGTTTGGCAACAAATGGGCATGCACCATGTCAACATTATCAGCGGCGAGTTTATCGGCATCCAAAAAGAGGAGGTGCAACGGTTATGTGTGGATTTGTCGGCGTTTTATCAAGATAAAGATTGGCAATTCGAGCCGCTTTGCGAAAGCATGTGGCTGCTCAGTATGCCGACAACGGAAGATTGGGGAGCGGAATGTGTTTTGGATGTGTGCGGGCAGCCGGAAATGGACGGTCAGGCACACGGCAAAGATGCGGTGTCTTGGTTGGCCATGCAGACGGAAATCCAAATGTTTCTCCACACGCATCCGATTAACCAAGCGCGTGAACAACAAGGATTGCCGGAAATCAACGGTTTGTGGCTGTGGAATGATGCGGACGGTACACAGTCTGCGGATATTGTCGCCTCAGACAGCGTATGGGCGCGTTTTTCGGATACGCCCAAACTCGATGCGCCATACGATTTGAAGGCTTGGTTTGAGATGGTTCAAGAAACAGACAACACGGTTTCAGACGGCCTTATCTTTTTGGACGACTTGGTTTCCACCTTACAAACAGGCGATGTTTGGGCATACAAAGATATTTTGGAAGGCTGGGAAACCCGTTGGTTTGCGCCTTTATGGGACGCACTCGCTTCAGGCCGTCTGAAAACCGTATGCATTGCCACAGACGGCGAAAACGGCGGCACACTGGAAATCGGCCGCCGTTCCAAATGGGCATTTTGGCGCAAAGCTAAAACGTTTAACGGATCGTGGTAAACGGTTTTAAGCCTCCAATGCTTCCAATTTGGTAGAAATTCTATCCCACACATCCTGCAACGGAATCGCTTTCAATAGACGTGTCGGATCGTTGGTATCGATACTGTCGGGGTTGGGTAATTCGGCATAATCGCCGGCATAAATGACTTCAGCCTGTTCGGAATACGGACGCCATTTATCCACCCATGACGCGCCAAACAAAGCGATTTGCGGTTTATCCAAAGCAGCAGCGATATGCATCGGTGCGGAATCGACACCGACAAACAGTTTGGCGCCCTCAATGGCCGCCGCCAATTCACGCAGACTCAAGCATCCGGACAGCACATATACTTTTCTGCCTTCCGGAATATTCAGACGGCCTATAATTTCCTGAAGCATGTATTGCTCGACAGTGTCGGGAGAAGCAGTTAATACGACATTCTGCCCGCTGTTGAGCAGAAGCTGTACGATGGCGGCGTTTTTGCCGTCTTCCCAACATTTGAAATGCCAACGCGCACCCGGGTGCAGTAACACATAATCTTCGCCGCTCCACCCCTGCTCACGCAATTTCTGCCGCATGCTTTCCCTTGCATCTTGTGCCACCCAAAGGCGTACCTTCGCATCGGCCACGTCTTCCGGCTGGATAAGCGGCGCAAGGATATTCAACTGGTTTTCAACGATATGATGGCTGGTATCAAGCTCATGGTTGATAAAATCATGACAGAAACGCCACCAGAAACCGTCGCGCTTGATGCAGTCAAAACCCACGCTGCAACGGGCGCACAGTTTGGCGATTACCGCCGCGCGCCATTGGTCAGACAGATTGAAAGCCCAGTCGTAATCGCGTGCCTTCAGCTTAGACAAAAGGTTTTTCTCACACGCCAACTGCTTGAATACGCCCAGCTTCTTCCAATTTCGATCAATGGTAAAAATCTGCGCAATCTGCGGATTATCGGCAATCAGCTGCTCCGTACCGGCATACACCAGCATATCAATTTCGCAATCGGGGAAACGGGTTTTCAGCGCATCGACCACCGGCGTGCTCAAAAGCACATCGCCATGATGGCGCAATTTGATGATCAGAATACGTTTGGGTTGGGATAAAGACATACGAAACTTTCAGACGGCCTGTTGATTGGCTGCTATTGTAAAGCGGAAAACAGGTTTCATAAAATACAAAACAGGCCGTCTGAAACCTATCCTGCTGATTCATCGCTATAAAATCCGCACAAGCCATGCAATTTATATTACAATCCGCACCCCGTGGTTCGAAAACCTCCCACATTAAAAAACTAAGGAAACCTCATGTCCCGCAACAACGAAGAGCTGCAAGGCATCTCCCTTTTGGGCAACCAGAAAACCCAATACCCGAGCGAATATGCGCCTGAAATTTTGGAAGCGTTCGACAACAAACATCCAGACAACGACTATTTCGTCAAATTCGTCTGCCCCGAGTTCACCAGCCTCTGCCCGATGACCGGCCAGCCCGACTTTGCCACCATCTACATCCGCTACATCCCCCATATCAAAATGGTGGAAAGCAAATCACTGAAACTCTATCTCTTCAGCTTCCGCAACCACGGCGACTTCCATGAAGACTGCGTCAACATCATCATGAAAGACCTCATCGCCCTGATGGATCCGAAATACATCGAAGTATTCGGCGAATTCACACCGCGTGGCGGCATCGCCATTCATCCGTTTGCCAACTACGGCAAAGCAGGCACAGAGTTTGAAGCTTTGGCACGCAAACGCCTGTTTGAGCACGATGCACAATAATCCCGTTCAGACGGCCTAACGCCCTTTTCATTGCAAGACTTTTTCTATTGCACAGTCTCGCAAGGCTTCATGCCGTCTGAAAAACTTCCGAAAGATTCCCATGTACGAATTTACTGCCGCACAGCAGAAGAAAGCGCTCTTCTGGCTGGTACTGTTCCATATTTTTATTATTGCCGCCAGCAACTATCTGGTGCAGTTCCCCTTTCAAATTTTCGGTATCTTTACCACTTGGGGCGCATTCTCCTTCCCCTTTATCTTCCTCGCTACCGACCTGACCGTGCGCATTTTCGGCGCACCATTGGCGAGACGGATTATTTTTTGGGTGATGCTCCCGGCCCTTCTGCTCTCTTACGTCTTCTCCGTCCTCTTTCATGACGGCAACTGGACAGGCTGGGCATCTTTGGCCGAGTTTAACACCTTCGTCGGCCGCATCGCATTGGCCAGCTTTTCCGCCTATGCACTCGGGCAAATCCTCGATATTTTCGTGTTCAACAGATTACGCCGTCTGAAATCATGGTGGGCTGCCCCTACTGCTTCCACCGTGGTCGGCAACGCTTTGGACACGCTGGTGTTTTTTGCCGTTGCCTTTTACGCGAGCAACGATGAATTTATGGCGGCAAATTGGCAGGGCATCGCATTTGTCGATTATCTGTTCAAACTTGCCATCTGCACCCTCTTCTTCCTGCCCGCCTACGGCATCGTATTGAGCATCTTGACCAAAAAACTGACTTCCTTAAACGTCCGTCAAGAAATGCCCGAATCGGTTTTAGCCAAATAAACAATAGATAAAAAAACAAGGCCGTCTGAAACTTTAATCGTTCAGACGGCCTTTTATGTTTTAAGCAATTAACCGGTCAATTGTTTGGTAATCAGTTTTTTCAGCGGAGGGAAGTTATTGCTTGCACGCAATACCAAACCGCGCAGCAGTTTCGCCGGAGCAGTTTCATTGGTAAAGAGTTTCAGCAACATATTGGTGCCGTGGTAAATCGGATGTGCGTGGAACATATGCTTGGTGCTGTATTTTTCCAGCAGGCTCTTCGCACCAATATCCTGACCGCGTTGCTCGGCTTCGAGAACCAATTTAGCCAAAAGATCGGCACTTGCCAGACCCAAGTTGAAACCGTGCGCAGTCACCGGATGCATACCGACTGCAGCATCACCGATCAACGCACTGCGTTTACCATAGAAACGTTGGGCAATCATACCGACCAAAGGATAATTGTGAATAGTGCTGACCAATTCCATATCGCCCAAACGGCCTTTGAGTTGCTCTTTCACGCTGGCAGCCAACTCTTCCGGCGACATATTTTTAATCGTTTCGGCTTTATCGCTGTCCACCGTAATCACTGTATTGGTCAAGTGTTCTTCCAAAGGCAGTAACGCAATAGTGCGGCCGTAATGGAAGCATTCATATGCAGTATGCAGGTTGGACAGAGTATGCTTCATGCGGCACACAAACATGGTACGGCTGTAATCGTGCATATCGGAAGAAATGCCCAATTGACGGCGCGTTTGCGAGAAGCGGCTATCGGCGGCCAACAACAGACGGCCGGTCAATACTTCGCCGCTTTCCAAAATAACTTGCGCCTCATCGTCAGAAGTTTTGACTTCTTTAACATTGGTGCCGGTCAGAATTTTCACGTTGTCCAATTTGGACACGACTTCATAAGCGGCTTTACGGATGTTGTGATTGGAAATCAAATAGCCCAAGCAGTCCGCAGACTCGCCACGCGCCTGAGTCGGTTGCGGGAAGTGGAGCTGGTAATCGGAATGGCCGTTCAACACTTTGGCATCGCGCAAAGGATAAATTTCGTCTTTTGGAATCAAATCCCACATACCCAATCGCTGCATGATTTCGCGCGACAAGTGTGTCAGTGCGATTTCACGGCCGTCATATGGCGGATTTTGCAACACTTCTAAAGGACTTCTTTCAATCAGGGTTATGTTCAAACCGCTTCCGGCCAACTCTGCGGCAAAACTTAATCCGGCAGGGCCTGCGCCGACGACGAGAATATCACTGTGTAAGCTCATGGGAGGAATTCCTTGTATTCAACTGATACGGATTTTTTCAGACGGCCTTAAGTTTACTGTGTTTAGCTACATGAGGGTAAATCAAAGGCATTTGATAGATTATATAGAAAGAGTCGATAGAATAAAACAAAGACCATCGATTGTAAGCGCGTTTTTACTTTAGCCTTAATATAAATCAAGCTTCAAGACATACGGATTTTATTAAACAGACAAAACAGCCTGACAAACAAAAACCGCATTCCGAAAAGGGAATGCGGCTTTCAATCGTAAAACGATTATTCTTCAGAACCAGTGTAAGGACGGATGCTGACGGTTTTACGGTTCAGCGCGCCTTTGGTTTTGAATTCAACGTAACCGTCGACTTTAGCAAACAAAGTGTGGTCTTTGCCCATGCCTACGTTGTCACCTGCGTGGAATTTAGTACCTCGTTGACGAACGATGATAGAGCCTGCCGGAATCAGCTCGTTGCCGTAGGCTTTAACGCCCAAGCGTTTGGCTTCTGAATCGCGACCGTTGCGGGTGCTACCGCCTGCTTTTTTACTTGCCATTTGTAATACTCCTGAACTTACTTGAAATTAGGCGATTGCCACGATTTCGATTTGGGTGAAATTTTGGCGATGGCCTTGGCGTTTTTGGTAGTGTTTGCGACGACGCATTTTGAAAATACGTACTTTCTCGCCACGACCATGAGCAACGACTTTAGCTGTTACTTTTGCGCCTTCGATAAAAGGTGCGCCTACTTTTACAGATTCGCCGTCAGCAATCATCAAAACTTCAGTCAGTTCGATTTGGCTGTCGAGTTCGGCTGGTATCTGTTCTACTTTCAATTTTTCGCCAACGGAAACTTTGTATTGTTTACCGCCGGTTTTTACGACCGCGTACATACTCAACTCCATGAGAATTAGGTTAACATTCCGCACACCATGTGCGAAACGAGCTATTCTATTTCTATTTGCCTGTTTTGTCAAAATTTATTTTATTTACAAGTGAAAAGGCCGTCTGAAAGATATGTTGCATGCTTTTTAACTGATATAATCACGCGCTGGATTGCTGATATCTTTATGCAACATTATTACCCCGACCGAATGTACGGGTTTAAACAGATTCATTGGAGCCCCCGCTCCATTTTATCAACAGAGAATGTTTTATGCTCGAAAACCTGCCTTACTTCCAACGCCACCTGCCCGATGACCTTGCCAAAGTTAATGCGGTCATCAACCAAGCTGTTCAATCCGATGTTGCGCTGATTTCGCAAATCGGCACATACATCATTAGCGCGGGCGGTAAGCGCCTGCGTCCGATTATTACCATTTTGGCAGGTAAAGCAGTCGGGCATGACGATGAAAAGCTGTACTCGCTGGCAGCGATGGTGGAATTCATCCACACCTCCACCCTCCTGCACGACGATGTCGTCGATGAAAGCGATTTGCGCCGCGGCCGTAAAACCGCAAACAACCTCTTCGGCAACGCGGCGGCTGTTTTGGTCGGCGACTTCCTCTATACACGCGCCTTCCAACTAATGGTCGGCTCCGGCAGCATGCGTATCTTGGAAGTGATGGCAGATGCGACCAACATCATCGCCGAAGGCGAAGTCATGCAGCTGATGAACATCGGCAATACGGATATTACCGAAGAGCAATACGTCCAAGTTATCCAATACAAAACAGCAAAACTGTTTGAAGCGGCTGCACAAGTCGGCGCAATTTTGGGCAAGGCTTCCCCCGAATACGAGCAAGCCTTGAAAGACTACGGCATGTACGTCGGTACGGCTTTCCAAATCATTGACGATGTATTGGACTATTCAGGCGAAACCGAAGAAATCGGCAAAAACGTCGGCGACGATTTAGCAGAAGGCAAACCTACCCTGCCATTGATTTACCTGATGCGAAACGGCTCCGAGCAAGCAGCAAACGATGTGCGCCATGCTTTGGAAAATGCCGACCGCAGCTATTTTGAAAAAATCCACAACTACGTCGTCAACTCCGACGCTTTGCCGTATTCGATTTCCGAGGCGAAAAAAGCCGTCGACAAAGCCATCGCTTCATTGGACGTATTGCCTGACAGCGAAGTCAAAGATGCCATGATCCAACTGGCAAAAGAATCCTTGGCCCGAGTATCTTAATCCGATGAATTTCAGCTTTGTCCCTTTGTTTCTGGTTACGCTGATTTTTTTGGGCGTCGTCAGCAACAACAACTCGATTACGATTTCGGCAGCGGTATTGCTGCTCATGCAGCAGACGGCCTTGTCGCAATATCTTCCCTTGGTGGAAAAACACGGTTTGCATCTGGGCATTATCCTGCTGACCATCGGTGTATTGAGCCCGCTGATTTCCGGTAAAATCCAGATTCCGCCGGTTTCCGAGTTTATCAATTTCAAAATGATTGCCGCCGTCCTTATCGGCATTTTGGTTGCCTGGCTTGCCGGACGCGGCGTTCCATTGATGAGCGAACAGCCTGTTTTGGTAACCGGATTATTAATCGGCACGGTCATCGGCGTTGCCTTTGTCGGCGGCATTCCGGTCGGCCCTTTGATTGCCGCCGGCTTATTGTCTTTTTTTGCCGGAAAGGTTTAAAATCCCCTCCTTTACCGCCTCGCCATAGTTCAACGGATAGAACGTATGCCTCCTAAGCGTAAAATACAGGTTCGATTCCTGTTGGCGAGGCCACAGTTTCAATAAAAGCCTTTCATATTCTGAAAGGCTTTTTTTATTATCAATAATAAAGGCCGTCTGAAACTTTTCAGACGGCCTTCTCATTTCGCCAAACCGTTAACCCGGACGACCATCCGAACGCGGACGGATCAACCAAGGAATATATTTCCATGCGTACAACAGCAAAGAAGCGGCAAACAAAGCGGCGGAGCAACGGATACTGTGCGTATATGCTGTACCGCTCACAAAGGTTGCCAAAACACGGACAACCGTTGCGGCTATCATCAACCAAAAGGCAACAGGAACCACTTTAGGCGGCGGATAAATGGAGTTGCCGGTATGGCCAAGCGCGGTTCGTGCCATCATGCCCAAAGTTAGCACGCCGATACCGCCAACGCCGATAAGGTGCACGCCCAAATTCAGGAAGTTTGAAATCCAATAGGAAAGACCGACCGCAATCAAACCCAAGCCGGTAAACAGATAGCCGGCAAACAAAATCCAAAGCATAGGCTCTTTCAGCACGGCTTTATACCACCAGCGGTACACCTGCACGGTAAAAATCACACCGGCAGCCAGAGCAAACAACGCGGCCAGTCCCGGCAAAATGTTATGCGCCATCAGCATGGCGGTCAGCATAGGCAGCCAAAGCGATGCGTGCGCTACCCATTGAGGGCTGGGAATTTGCGGCACATTCAGGCGCTTGGACGTAAAGAACGAGATAATCCGCATACCGATCAAACCGATAAATCCGGCCACCATAATCAAACCGGATTGCAAACCGGTCATCAGCGCGATGGCATCAAACGGCTGCATTTTCATATGGAACGCGAAATGGGTGCCGCCCAAAACAAAAATAGCGAACACGGCAACATAGTTGCGCTTGTTTTGAGAACGGATTACCGGCAAAGCCATGCATACCGCGCCATACCAGAAAAAGATCGTACCGAATATGCCGCTTGCCGTTACCCCCCAACCGGGGATAAACATACAAATGCGGGCCAACAGCCAAAATGCGGTCAAGCCGGCCAAAGCCTTACCGCGTGTCGGCGGCTGGCCTGTCCAAGTCGCCACGGCCGTCAATAAGAATGCAATGACAACCAATCCGGCATAGCCCCAAATCATTTCATGGGCATGCCAATAAAAACCCGACAACTCAGGCGTTCCCTGAAAGCCGAAGCCCCAAAGCAGTATAGACAATGCGCCATACAAAGCCGCCAACGAATAAAACGGGCGGAAGGCCATTGCCCAAACCGGGTGTTTGAACAAATCGGTCATGGTGGTTCCTTCAATTTTTATATCATCATAAAACAGCAACAGAGGCCGTCTGAAACTTTTCAGACGGCCATCGATTCCCTTCCCTGTTACACATTTTCAGGCAAAGGCAAAAAAGGTTCAATCGCAGGGAAAAGCTCGCGCTCCTCAAAGCGCGCATGATCGCGCAAAGTGACAGCAAACTCCTTATTCCATGATTCATTCATATATTCAGGATGCGCCATCATCGCGCGCAATTTAGCATGATCGCCTTCAAAACGCTGCCGCAACGCAGGGTCAATTTTATCCCAATACGGCGCAAACATGGTTTCCTCTTCCAAAAAATGTGGCTCAAGCTCAATAAAATGAGGATCCAGCTCCGCCTGATGGCTTTGATCGGGCGTACGCAGGAGACGGACGCACAACGACAGCGAGCCATGATGTTCGCGGGAAAGTTCTATTAAGGCAGGATGGCGTTTCAAGGGCTTCATAAGTTCGTTATAATGGTAACAGTTTGTCAAACTGGATTAATTCAAATGTTTCAGATATTATGAAACCCAATCCCACATAAAGTCAAACAGCCCCTCTCCAAGCACTACGCTTTTGACATATAATAAAAATATCTAAAGAGCCAGCCATGTATCTGACCCAACATACCGATTACGGATTGCGCGTATTGGTTTATACCGCCATCAACGACGACACCCTCGTCAATATCGGCACCATTGCCGAGACTTACAATATTTCCAAAAGCCATTTGATGAAAGTGGTTACCTCATTAGTCAAAGGCGGTTTTCTGGTCAGCGTGCGCGGCAAAGGCGGCGGTTTGCGCTTGGCAGACAATCCTGAAAACATCAATATCGGTGCAGTGGTGCGCCATCTTGAGCCGATGCAGGTTGTCGAATGCATGGGTGACAACAACGAATGCCTCATCACCCCTTCCTGCCGACTGACCGGTATCATCACCGGCGCCATCAAAGCCTTCTTCAACCATTTAGATCAATACTCACTGCAAGATCTGCTGGACAAGCCGACTTACGACATACTTTATACACCGCGCATCCCGATTAACGAAATACGCGGAACGGCCGACTAAATCTTCTGGCCGTCTGAAAACAATCCAGCCATACTGAAATGGTATTACTTGAATAATTAAAAATGCCGTCTGAAATGAAGATTTTCAGACGGCATTGGTTTACAAAACACTCTACAGTTAAATAGCTGACTTTCATTCGATAGGTTCATTTTTATGCTAAATATGTCGAATATAAGACAACAGAAAAACCTAAAATAAGAATAATCATAGCAACCGTAAAATTTATTCTTAATATTTTCAGATAAAATTTATTGGAGACTTTTTGCATTCCAAACAGTATCTTGAAAAATTTTAATTGCATACTTCTATGAGTAAATAGATATTCAAAAAAACCTATATCCATCCCTTCTGATTTTAATATTTTATATAGCATTACTAGATTAATTATAATTGCAATAAAATACAAAAATACTAAACAAAACAGAAAATAAGGCAATAACTCCACCAAACTACTCCTTCTTTTTTAAAAAGAATTTTCCCTAAAAAACATATTGGACGACATAACCGAATTGCTATTGTCGACATTATATTCCAATCTTTCGCAAACCAATAAATACAAAAATGCCCGAAGCCAAAAGCCTCGGGCATTTTTAATATTTGGTGGGTCCGGTGGGTTTCGAACCCACGACCAAGGGATTATGAGTCCCCTGCTCTAACCCCTGAGCTACAGACCCGTCAAGAGTAGATGCGGATTATAGCATAACTTGTTTCTTGTTCAAGATACCGGGCCAATGTTTCAGACGGCCTGTTGGTTTTCTATTCGGGTATTATGCCGATATGCCCAATGCTTCCCAAACTTTCAAAGCGTCCGATGTTGCTTTGACATCGTGAACACGGATGATTTGCGCTCCTCTAGCCACTGTGGCCAAAGCGGCTGCGACGCTGCCGTGTACGCGTTTGGCGGCATCTTGTTCGCCTGTCAGCTCGCCAATCATACTTTTACGCGATACGCCGATCAGAAGGGGGAATCCGGTTGCGTCCATCAACTCAGGCAAATGTTTTATCAGTGTGATGTTGTGTTGCAGGTTTTTGCCGAAACAGAAGCCGGGGTCTAGCGTGATACGTTCAGGGGCAATGCCTGCTTGAACGCATTCTGCCGCGCGTGCTTTTAAATAACGCGCGACTTCTTCGACGACATCTTGATATTGCGGATTAAGCTGCATGGTTTTGGGCAAACCCTGCATGTGCATGAGACACACGCCTGTATTAGGCTGTTGCGCCAGCAATGCGACTGCGCCTTCATCACTCAATGCGGCAACGTCGTTGATAATATCGACGCCGCCTTGCGCCAAGGCTTTTTCCATGATTGCCGTGTGGCGCGTGTCCAAGCTGACGGGAACATTCCACTTGGCGACTTCCGCCAAAACCGGCTGTACCCTGGCCCATTCTTCTTCTCCGAGAGAAACATCATCCGAACCCGGGCGCATAGATTCGCCGCCGATATCGAGAATATCCGCACCGTCTTTCAGTAGCTGCTCGGCATGTGCCAATGCTGTTGAGACATTTTGCGAATAGGTGCCGCCATCGGAAAATGAATCGGGGGTTAGATTGACGATGCCCATGATTTTGGGTTTGTCTAAGGCGATTTCAAATCGGCCTGCCTGCCAAATGTGCGTGTTCATAATGCTTCCATTGATGAAATAATAGGATAGAGGCCGTCTGAAACTTTTCAGACGCCTTTAGGTTTTGACTTCAAAACAATAAATTACATTCCGCCGTAATTCGGTCCGCTCGCGCCTTCAGGGCAAATCCAAGTGATGTTTTGCGTCGGGTCTTTGATGTCGCACGTTTTGCAATGAACACAGTTAGCGGCATTAATTTGCAGACGCGGACTGCCGTTTTCTTCGACGATTTCATACACGCCGGCCGGACAATAGCGGGTTTCGGGCGAGGCGTATTCTTTGTAGTTTACGTCTATCATGACTTGCGGATTTTTCAGCACCAAATGGTCGGGCTGGTTTTCTTCGTGCGCAAGGTTGGCAAGGAAAACGCTGCTCAAACGGTCGAAGGTCAACACGCCGTCGGGTTTCGGATAATCAATCGGCTTGCATTCGGCAGCTTTTTTGAGCTGCTCGTTGTCTTTGCCGTGATGTTTCAAAGTCCACGGGGCTTTGCCTCTGAAAATCATTTGGTCGATACCGGTATAGACGGAGCCGAGGTAAACGCCCCATTTGAATGACGGACGGACATTGCGCGCGGCGTAAAGCTCTTGATACAGCCAGCTTTGTTCAAAACGTTGCTGATAATCCACTGCCTCTTTGCCGCTGTCGAAGCTTTCCACTTCTTCAAGGTTTTCCAACAAGGGGAACACGGCTTCTGCGGCGAGCATAGCGGATTTCATCGCAGTATGAATACCTTTGATACGCGGCATATTGAGGAAACCCGCCGCATCGCCGACCAAAACGCCGCCTTTGAACGAGAGTTTCGGCAGGCTTTGCAAACCACCTTCAATCAGCGAACGCGCGCCATAAGCAATGCGGCGGCCGCCTTCGAAGGTTTTGCGGATTTCGGGATGGGTTTTGAAACGTTGGAACTCTTCAAACGGCGACAGATAAGGGTTTTGATAATCCAAGCCGACCACAAAGCCGACAGCGACTTTGTTTTCGTCAAAATGATAAATAAACGAGCCGCCGTAGGTTTTGCTGTCCAACGGCCAGCCTGCGCTGTGCATGACCAAACCGGGCTGATGTTTTTCAGACTGCACTTCCCAAATTTCTTTAATGCCCAAGCCGTAAGTTTGCGGTTCACTGTTTTGGTCAAGCTTGAATTGTTCAATGACTTGCTTGGAAAGCGAGCCGCGACAGCCTTCGGCAAATATGGTTTGCTGCGCCCAAAGCTCCATGCCTGGCTGGAATGAATCGGTCGGTTCGCCGTCTTTTCCCACACCCATATTGCCGGTCGCAATGCCTTTGACCGAACCGTCTTCGTGATACAGCACTTCGGCGGCGGCAAAGCCCGGATAGATTTCCACGCCCAAATTTTCCGCCTGCTCCGCCAGCCAGCGCACGACTTCGCCCAAGCTGGCAATATAGTTCGCATGGTTGTCAAAATTCGGGGTAACCGGCAAGTTGAAGGCTTTTTTCTCGGTCAGGAACAAAACCCTGTCCTTTGTCACTGTACGCGTCAGCGGCGCGCCTTTTTCTTTCCAATCAGGAATCAACTCATTCAAAGAAATCGGATCGATGATGGCACCGGCCAGCGAGTGCGCACCGGCCTCCGAACCCTTCTCCACCACACAAACGCTGATTTCGCGTCCATTCTTTTCGGCAAGCTGCTTGAGTTTGATGGCGGCAGACAAACCCGACGGGCCTGCGCCGACAATCACGACATCGTATTGCATACTGTCGCGCTCGATGGTTTCTGTCATAGTGGTTCCTGTATTGTCATTATTCAATTTAATCCGCTAATTATACAGCCTGGACATATAGTTACCAAATACAACAAAAGGCCGTCTGAAACTTTACTCAAATTTCAGACGGCCTTTACTGTATTCAAAAGATTACTGCGCTTTGGTTTCCGTTACAAAACCGATTTTGCTGATACCGGCTTCGCGCGCCGCTTGCAGGGCTTGGTTGACGTAATCGTATTCAACCGCTTTATCCGCCGCAATCGCCACAATCACATCTTCGTTTTTCGCTTTGGCTTCTTTCAGCTTGGCAGTTACCGTTGCCAAATCCACTTTGGTATCGGAATCGCCGCCAACGACATAAGCACCACTGGCATCAATACTCAAACGCAAAGGATCTTTAGGCTGCTGCTTATCCTCTTTCGCCGCTTTTTCCGAAGCAGTCGGCAACTCCAAAGGAATCGAGTGGGTCAGCACCGGCATGGTAATCATAAATACAATCAGCAACACCAGCATCACGTCCACCAAAGGTGTCACGTTGATATCCGACATCGGCGCATCATCGCCGGAATTCATTGATCCGAAAGCCATGGTTTAATCCTTTTGGTTCAGAAGGCGGACATGCAGGTCATGTGCAAATGCGTCCATATCTTGCGCGATGGTTTTTGTACCACGATTGAGGAAGTTGTATGCCAATACAGCCGGAATCGCTACAAACAGGCCGACGGCAGTCGATACCAAAGCCTCACCAATCGGACCGGCTACCGCAGCAATGCTCATTTGACCGCTTTCGCTGATGCCGATCAGGGCATGGTAAATACCCCAAACAGTACCCAACAGGCCGATAAACGGAGCGGTTGCGCCGATAGAGGCCAAAGCAGTCATACCGTAGTCGAACTGACGCATGGTTTGGGACATGCTGTTGCGGATGTGAACAACCAAGTATTCGTTCAAAGGCAATTCGTCAATCAGCGATTTGCTTGTCGTTTGACGGTAGTTTTGGTATGCGCGCAGAGACTCATCGGCAACATTGCTCATTGGTGCTTCTACCGCTTTGGCTTTCTGTACAGCATCGGCCAGAGTAAACGCATTCAGCATCAACTCTTTTACCTGAGCATTGCCTTTTTTCGCTTTGCGGTATTTGATGCAGCGGATCACGATAACGCTCCACGTTACCACACTCATCAACAACATCAGGACAAATACACCAATCAGTACCACATCACCTGATTTGAAAACTAAACTTAAATCCATAATTTTTCCAAGTTAAAAATAAAATTAAAATTTCTATCGGGTCATTTAAAATAAATCATTTCCCAACAGCATATATTTTCTAATCAATCAGCTTAGGCCTAGATACTTATTCGAGCGTGAATTTGACAGGTACTTTAAATTCAGTCCAAACGCTTGCATGACAGCTACCATCTTTAACGGCTTTACGCGCTGCATTATCCAGACGACTATAACCACTTGATTTATTCACACTAATTGAATCCACTTTACCGCCGGGACCAACCAAGACTTTCAAAACAACCAAGCCCTCTTCACCATTTTCAGTGGACAGTGAAGGATACGGAGGTCTTGGAATATGGCAGGTTCCTTTTGCAGGATTGCCTTTACTGCTGCCGGCACCTGTACCGCTGCCACCTCCGCCACCACCGGTACCGGAGCCATGTTCGCCTTTCGCACCGCCGCTGCCGGATCCGCTGCCTTCGCCACGGCCGCTGCCTGCACCTTTCGTACCGCCGCCGTTGCCTTTTCCTTCTCCGCCCAAGGCTTTACCTTCTCCGTTGCCTTTACCGTTTTCAGCAGTATTCGGCCCGGTTTTGCTGCCTGAGTATTCAGATGCTTTGGGAGACGGTTTAGGTTCTGCCTTCGGCTCTGGTTTTGGTTCAGGTTTTGGCTCGGGCTTCGGCTCAGGTTTGGGTTCCGGCTTAGGCTCAGGCTTAGGTTTCTCGATAGGTTTCGGTTTTTCCTTTTGCTGCACGATATCCGCTTTTTCTTTTTTCGTTACCACAGGTTTGATAACAGGTTTGGGCGGCTCGACAGGCTTAGGTTTGGGTTTCGGCTTGGGTTTCGGTTGTTCTGGGGTAGGCTCGGGGGCTGCAGGTGCGCCTTCGCCCTCAGGACTACCGTCGCCACCGCCGAAATCGCCTAAATCGACAAATTCAATATTCGCCATTTCGACAGGAGGCGGTTTGTGCGCGTGCCATAAAAGTGCAACCAAGCCGACGTGAATCAACGCAACGGAAGTCACGACGGCTGGAGTTAAAATTCGTTTTTTATCCATAATTCCGTTATGTTAATAGCAACAATTCCCGTTTGCAAGTCGTTTTACAGTCAAAATAAGCATTAATGCTTATAGAGAAAGTTTATAGACCTGCTGTTTTAAAGGCTGCATATCATAATATGATATTAGCTCTCATTACTAATATTATCAAACAAAAGGTAGTTTTAAAAGATAATCGGTAAGACAAAACAGCCTATTCTTCCGGCGTTTATGCTATCCGCACATTAAACCAATATCGAAACCTCATCAGACCGATAAAAATTCAAATGGTTTCAAATCATCTATATTTTTTATCCATAAAACATCAGGCCGTCTGAAAACATTCTTTCAGACGGCCTGATTCAAACAAAATCATTTTTTCCGTTTCGCCCTTGGGTGTGCTTCATCATAAACACGCGCCAAATGGTCAAAATCCAGCTTCGTATAAACTTGCGTAGCAGAAAGGTTGCTGTGCCCCAACAATTCCTGCACAGCACGGATATCGCCCGATGCCTGCAAAAGATGGGTTGCATAGCTGTGGCGCATCATGTGCGGCGAGATATGGCTGGCACTGCCCACGCGCACTGCCCACGCCTGCAGGCGTTTTTGGATTTGACGTTGCCCCAGCCTGCCGCCGTTCTTATTAATAAACAAGGCCTGCTCGCCCTCTTTGGCAATACGCACCGCCAAATAATCGCGCAATGCCGCAATGCTTTTAGCCACCAAAGGCACTTGCCGCTGCTTGCCGCCTTTACCCTTCACACTGACCCAGCCTTCGTCCAAAACGATACCGTCCAGATTCAAACCTTGTATCTCGCTCAGGCGTAATCCGCTGCCATACATCAATTCAAACATGGCCTTATCGCGTACGTCCAACTCGTCATCAACAGGCGCATGGTCAAGAATATGGTTTAAAGGTTCTTGCGGCAGCGCTTTGGGCAGACGCTCGGGCAGGCGCGGCGCTTTCATATTAAATGTCGGGTCGCTTTCCATGACTTCTATCTGCACCAGCCAACTGCAATACTGCCGCCATACCGACAATTTCCGCGCCAAGCTGCTTTCGCTCAAGCCCTTTTGCGACAGCTTTTTCAATACCGCCACAAAATCACGGCGCGTCGGCAGGCCGTTTTCCAGATTAACGGGCAACAGGCGCATCAATTCACTCAAATCGCGCCGATAAGCGGAAACGGTATGCTCCGACTTGCCTTGTTGCAGCAAGGTTTTCAGATAGCGTTCAAAATGGAGTGCAAAATTGTTTGATTCCTCCATTTCAGACGGCCTCCAATGCTGCTTTCAAGGCCGAAGGCAGACGACAGACACGCTGCTTGCCATAATCGAAACACACCATGCCCGTCTGCACTTTCGCCAGCACAAGGCCGTCTGAAATCCTGCGGATACAGTACAACAAAGAAAAGCCCACACCGGCCACGCCTGCCGCCCCCATTTCCACCGACAGCTCATCGCCATGATGACCTTGCACCAAATACTGCACCGCCGCATCCGCCATAATCAGGCCTGCCCCTCCGGCATCCATTTCACTCCAACCCAGCTTCGCCAGCCAACGCATCCTCACTTCATGGCACAAACGCAACACAGCATCGTTCGCCAGATGGCCGCCATAGTTCACATCGCCCACCTGTACCGTCAAGGCCGTCTGAAACAAAGGCTTATCACACTCGGCCACCGAAATCCTATCCATTTTGCACACCCGTTTTCAATACTACGCCATTATAAACCGAGACCCTGTTCGTTAATATATAAAAACAATGTAGCAGCTTGTAGTTTTTCATAGCAAAAAACATTATAATTTATCGGATAAATTTACCCTTCACTACTTCAGGAGCTCCTCATGGCACTCGTATCCATGCGCCAATTATTGGACCATGCTGCCGAAAACAGCTACGGTCTGCCCGCATTCAACGTTAACAACCTCGAACAAATGCGCGCCATCATGGAGGCGGCCGACCAAGTCAACGCCCCCGTTATCGTTCAAGCATCCGCAGGCGCACGCAAATACGCAGGTGCCCCATTCCTGCGCCATCTGATTTTGGCCGCAGTCGAAGAATTCCCGCACATCCCTGTCGTGATGCACCAAGACCACGGCGCATCTCCTGATGTGTGCCAACGCTCTATCCAACTGGGCTTCTCATCCGTGATGATGGACGGCTCGCTGATGGAAGACGGCAAAACCCCTTCTTCTTACGAATACAACGTCAACGCCACCCGTACCGTCGTTAACTTCTCCCACGCTTGCGGCGTGTCCGTTGAAGGCGAAATCGGCGTATTGGGCAACCTCGAAACCGGCGAAGCCGGCGAGGAAGACGGCGTCGGCGCAGTGGGCAAACTTTCCCACGACCAAATGCTGACCAGCGTTGAAGATGCCGTACGTTTCGTTAAAGATACCGGCGTTGACGCATTGGCTATTGCCGTCGGCACCAGCCACGGCGCATACAAATTCACTCGTCCGCCCACAGGCGACGTATTGCGTATCGACCGCATCAAAGAAATCCACCAAGCCCTGCCTAATACCCACATCGTGATGCACGGCTCCAGCTCCGTTCCGCAAGAATGGCTGAAAGTCATCAACGAACACGGCGGCAAAATCGGTGAAACCTACGGCGTACCCGTAGAAGAAATCGTCGAAGGCATCAAACACGGCGTGCGCAAAGTCAACATCGATACCGACTTGCGCCTCGCCTCTACCGGTGCCATCCGCCGCTTCATGGCAGAAAACCCATCCGAATTCGACCCGCGCAAATACTTGAGCAAAACCGTCGAAGCCATGAAACAAATCTGTCTTGACCGCTACCTCGCATTCGGTTGCGAAGGCCAAGCCGACAAAATCAAACCGATTTCTTTGGAAAAAATGGCAACCAAATACGCCAAAGGCGAATTGAACCAAATCGTTAAATAATCCGTATCTCGGATTCACACTAAGGCCGTCTGAAAACTTGAAAATAAGGTTTCAGACGGCCTTAGCTTTTGGGAAATTTATAGTAAAATCTTCCACCGACTACACATCAAAACACATCGAAAGCAAACATGAAACTCGCCGTTATTTTGCCGGCCTATTGTGCCGAAGCTTATTTGCCCGAATGCTTGGATTCGGTATTGAATCAAACATTCCGTGACTTTTTCGTCATCGCCATCAACGATGCTTCAACAGACAAAACCGGCGAAATCCTCGAGGCTTACGCAACTAAAGATTCACGTTTGCAGGTTTTCCACCTTCCGGAAAACAGGGGCGAGCCGTTTGC
Organism: Neisseria subflava; assembly: GCF_003044645.1. GTDB lineage: Bacteria > Pseudomonadota > Gammaproteobacteria > Burkholderiales > Neisseriaceae > Neisseria > Neisseria subflava_B. Next base: position 177,160 of record NZ_POXL01000005.1, on the reverse strand, counting down.
CTGCCAATTTGCCATGGATATGCTCAAAGACGTAAAGGTCGAATATGTGGCACGAATGGACGCAGACGATATTTGCGCCTTGGATCGTTTTGAAAAACAGATTCAGTTTTTAGACAGCCATCCCGAAATCGATATTGTCGGCAGCCAAGCCACCATCTTTTTCGACGACCAAACCGGAAGAGAACCCGTTTTAAGCGATCTGCCCCTGCTCGACAAAGACATTAAAGCCTTTCTCTCCTTTGCCGCTCAAAACATGTTCAACCCCACCACCATGTGGCGGCACGATAGCATTAAAAACCTCGGGATAAACTACACCGCGACAGAGACTGCGCCCGATTTCCATATGTGGGTGCAATGCGCCCTACATGGCAAAACCTTTGCCAACCTGCCCGAGTCTTTGTTGTCTTACAGGATACACACAAATCAAGAAAGCAAAAAAAGAGACAAAATCAACAGATCCGTCCAATACACCATGGAGTTGTGGATAAGTCATCTCTTCCCTGATTTGAACGCGACGGAAGTAACGCTCTTAAGCCGCATCTTGTACGAAAAGCAACTGCGCTTGACCACCGAAGAGCTGAAAACCATTTTTGCCGCTTATGACAGAATCAGTAAGGACCGCAGCATTTCTTTGTTTGGCGAAGACCGCAATACGATGTTCGACATGATAGACAATTTCTTCAATTTCTTAAAAAGCCGGTTGAAATTCACTTAAATTATAAAAGGCCGTCTGAAACCTCGTTTCAGACGGCCTTTATCTATTTCAAAATCAATCTAAATCAGAACAAGCCGTGAATCACGCCTTCTGCGTCCACATCAATTTTCTCGGCAGCCGGAACTTTCGGCAGACCCGGCATCTTCATCATATTGCCGCACAAGGCAACAATGAAGCCCGCACCAGAAGAAACGGTAATGCCGCGCACGGTAATGCGGAAGCCTTCAGGGCAGCCCAAAAGTTTGGCGTTGTCGCTCAAAGAATATTGGGTTTTCGCCATGCAGACCGGCATTTTGTCCAAGCCCAGTTTTTCCAGTGAAGCGATTTCGGCAGACGCTTCCGCGCTGAAATCAACATCTTCCGCACCATACACTTTTTGGGCAATCGCACGGATTTTGTCTTTAATGCTCAACTCAACATCGTAGGCAAACTTGAAGTTATTCGGTTGGTTTTCGATGGCGTTGACGACTTTGTGCGCCAAGTCTGCACCACCCGCGCCGCCTTTGCCCCATACTTCGGTCAGAGAAACTTCAACTCCGTGTTCCGCACAGGCTTTTTCAATCATGGCCAATTCTGCATCGGAGTCGGACACGAAGCGGTTGATGGCAACCACCACAGGCAGGCCAAATACGTTTTTCAGGTTGGAAATGTGTTTCAGCAGATTAGGCAGGCCTTTTGCCAACGCTTCGAGGTTTTCTTCTCCGAGGTTGGCACGCTCCACGCCGCCGTTGTATTTCAAAGCGCGGACAGTAGCCACGACAACAGCCGCATCTGGTTTCAAATCAGCCAGACGGCATTTGATGTCGCAGAATTTTTCCGCGCCCAAATCCGCGCCGAAGCCTGCTTCGGTTACGGCGTAATCGGCAAGGTGTTTCGCCAGTCGAGTGGCAGTTACAGAGTTACAGCCGTGGGCGATGTTGGCGAACGGGCCGCCGTGTACAAAGGCCGGAGTGCCTTCGATGGTTTGTACCAAGTTAGGCTTAATCGCATCTTTAAGCAATGCCGCCATCGCGCCATTCGCTTTCAAATCTTTGGCATAAACAGGGCTGCCATCTTTGGCGTAGGCAACAAGGATGTTACCCAAACGCTCTTTCAAATCGCTGATGTCTTTGGCAAGACAGAATACCGCCATCACTTCAGAGGCAACGGTAATGTCAAAACCATCGGGACGCATCACGCCGTCAACAGGTTTGCCCATACCATCGATGATGTTGCGCAACTGGCGGTCGTTCATATCGACCACGCGACGCCACAGCACGCGTTTCGGATCGATGTTCAACTCATTGCCTTGATAGATATGGTTATCGAGCATGGCGGCAAGCAAGTTATTCGCCGCACCGATAGCGTGAAAGTCGCCGGTGAAGTGCAGGTTGATGTCTTCCATCGGCAAAACTTGGGCATAGCCGCCGCCTGCCGCGCCGCCTTTAACACCAAACACCGGCCCCAAAGAAGGCTCGCGCAGGGCGATAACAGAGTCTTTACCGATATGGCGCAATGCATCCGCCAAACCGATGGTTACAGTGGTTTTACCCTCACCCGCAGGAGTCGGATTAATGGCGGTAACCAAAATCAGACGGCCTTGTTTTTGCGGCAGCTTGAATGCTTCGGCAGGATTGATTTTGGCTTTGTAATGACCATAGGGCTCGATGTTGTCAACGTTTAAACCCAGCTTGGCGGCAATTTCACCAATCGGGCGCATGGTGGAAGACTGGGCAATTTCAGCATCGGTTTTGAAACTCATGATTTTCCTTTATTGAGAGAGGGAAAGGCCGTCTGAAACAATATAATAAAGACGGCTGGAAGAAAAAGAATATTAGTTCTATTATAGCGTTTTCCAAAGACAAACCGCAGTGAAAATTTCGATATTTCATCAACAAGCGGATTCATATTGTCAACAATTTGAAACAAAGGAATAAAACATGAGCAGCAACGCATGGCTGTTTTGGGCATTGGCATCGGCAGGCTTCGCCTCATTGACCGCTATTTTCGCCAAAATGGGTTTACAGGGTATAGATTCAGATTTCGCCACCTTTATCCGCACCTTGGTCATCCTCGCCGCTTTGGTATTGTTTTTAACCTACACCGGCAAATGGCAGGGCGTGAACGGCTTTACCGGCCGCAACTGGACATTCCTCATCCTATCCGGCCTCGCTACCGGAGCATCTTGGCTTGCCTACTTCAAAGCCCTGCAACTGGGCAACGCCTCGCAAGTCGCACCCGTCGACAAATTCAGCCTGGTCTTGGTCGCCCTGATGGCCGTCGTTTTCTTAGACGAACGTCCAAGCACACAGGAATGGATAGGCTTAGGCTTGGTAACCGCAGGCGTATTGACTTTGGCTTTGAAACGATAAAGATTGGGATATCAAAAAAAGGCCGTCTGAAAAATTTCAGACGGCCTTCGTTTCAACCAATCAGCTCAATATTAATTTGAACCGACTTTGATTTTTTGCCACAAGTTAACAGACAGTTTTTTCGCATCTGCGCTCATTTGAGGCATGACGAAACCGTCTTTCATGTCTTGTTCGTTCGGGAAAATAGAACGAGTGTTCACCAGCTCTGCAGGCATTTTTTCGCGTGCAGGTTTGCTGGCAGGTGCGAAGGTTACGGCGATACCGTTTTTCGCAGCCACTTCGGGATCAAGTGTGTAGTTGATGTATTTGTGGGCATTGACGATGTTTTTCGCATCGGCCGGAATCAGCCAAGATTCAATCCAGAAGCCCATGCCTTTCGGCGTCAACACTTCAATGCCGACGTTGTTTTTCACTTCTTCGGAACGCGCTTTGGCCAAGTTCAAATCGCCGCCGTTACCTGCCGCCAAGCAGATATCGCCGCGCGCCAATTCGTCAATGATGGAAGGGCTGAAACGTTTTACATCAGGACGGATAGACTTCAACACTTCCGCCGCCGCTTTCAAATCTTCAGGATTCGAGCCTTTAGGATCTTTACCCAAGTAGTTCAACAAGATTGGGAACATTTCACTCGGGGTATCCCACAAAGCGATGCCGCAAGATTTCAGCTTGTTGGTGTATTCCGGTTTGAACAGCAAATCCCAGCCGTTTTCAGGCAGTTTGCCGCCCAAAAGCTCCTTGCCCTTCGCCGTAATCGCAATCGTATTCACACCTGAGAAGTATGGAACGGCGTATTGATTGCCCGGGTCGGCGGTTTCCAACATCTTCAGCAATTCAGGGTCGATGTTTTTGTAGTTCGGAATCAGATCCTTATTGATTTTTTGGTACGCACCTGCCTCAATTTGACGTGGCAGGAAGGCAATACCGGGCACAACCAAGTCATAGCCGGATTTACCGGTCAGCATTTTGGCTTCCAGCGTTTCGTTGTTTTCATACAAATCGTAAGTCAGCTTCAAATTGTTGGCTTTTTTAAAGTCTTCGACTGTACTTTCGTCAACGTAGTTTGACCAGTTGTAGATATTCAAAGTATCGGTAGCGGCTGCTTCGGCATTGGCAGCAGGCGCGCTGCCTGCTTGAGGTTGCTCGGCTTTTTTCTCGCCACCGCCGCACGCGGCCAAAGACAATGCGGCCAACACGGCTAATACAGATTTTTTCATACGGGCAGATTCCTGATGAAAGAGTGGTTAATGTCAATAAATAAGAAACCCTGCACCCCATAAACACCCCGGCGCAGAGTTCGGCTATTGTAATGGAAACGTAAGCAAACGAAAAGCAATATCCATCTGATTTTTATTGAAATAAGGCAAAGCAACATCATCTTTTTCCCAAAAGCGTTGCACCGGCTGTCGTTTTTGGGCAAAATACGGCTGATTTGCGCGCGTTTATAGAGAAAAAGCTTGCATATAAGGAAATCTGTCTTTAAAATTGCGCGTTTACAGAATTTATTTTTCAGGAGATATTCAATATGGCAAACAGCGCACAAGCCCGCAAACGTGCCCGCCAGTCGGTTAAACAACGCGCCCACAACGCCAGCCTGCGTACTGCATTCCGTACCGCTGTGAAAAAAGTGTTGAAAGCAGTTGAAGCCGGCGACAAAGCTGCTGCTCAAGCAGTTTACCAAGAATCCGTTAAAGTCATCGACCGTATCGCTGACAAAGGCGTATTCCACAAAAACAAAGCAGCCCGTCATAAAAGCCGTCTGTCTGCTAAAGTAAAAGCCTTGGCTTAATACTGACGCAGATGCCGGAAATCCTGACAACCAAAGCAGGATAATCGAGCTGATACGATGCCCCTGAGGTCTTGCCTTTCAGGGGCATTGCCGTATTCACAGCCTAAACCGACTAAATAAAACCATTTACCCTTTCATCAGGCCGTCTGAAAAACAACGGAAACTCTCATGAACAAGATGTTGAAACATTCCCTAAGTATCGGATTCATTGCCGCAGCCCCGCTGGCCGCCGCCGATACCGCCCTACACTGCACCACCATTCAAGACAACGCCACCCGTTTGGCGTGTTACGACAACATCTACTCGGCGCAACTCCCTCCTCAATCCCCACTGCCGCAAACGCAAACCGAAACGGCCAAAACACCGGTTGACCTCGAAAAAAGCGTTCGCAAGAGCATTGAGAAAAAAGAAGCGGCCATCGTATTCGACAACCCTACTCATCCGAATATTTCAGACGACGTACTAAGCGAAACTGCCGACAGCTACACGCCTTTAAGCCTGATGTACGATTTGGATAAAAACGACACACGCGGCCTGTTGAGCGTACGCGAGCACAACCCTATGTACCTCATGCCCGTTTGGTACAACAGCAGCCCCAACTATTACCCGGAATCCCCCAGCCGCGGCGTAACCACACAGGAAAAATTCAGCGAGCAAAAACGCCTCGAAACCAAAATGCAGGTTTCCTTCAAAAGCAAGATTGCCGAAGATTTATTCAAAACCCGTGCCGACGTATGGTTTGGCTACACCCAAAAATCCGACTGGCAAATCTTTAACCAAGGCCGCAAATCCGCTCCGTTCCGCAATACCGACTACGAGCCCGAAATCTTCATTACCCAACCCGTTAAAGCAGACCTGCCTTTCGGCGGCAAACTGCGTATGGTTGGCGCAGGTTTTGTTCACCAGTCTAATGGTCAAAGCCGCCCCGAATCACGCTCATGGAATCGGGTTTACGCCATGGCCGGCATGGAATGGGGCAAGCTGACCGTCATCCCTAGAGTTTGGATGCGCGCCTTCGACCAAAAAGGGGATGACGATGACAATCCGGACATCAACAAATACATGGGCTACGGCGACTTGAAAGTCCAATACCGTTTCAACGATAAGCAAAATGTTTATTCCGTCCTGCGTTACAACCCGAAAAGCGGACGCGGTGCCGTTGAAGCGGCCTATACTTTCCCCATCAAAGGCAAACTCAAAGGCGTTGTCCGCGGCTTCCACGGCTACGGCGAAAGCCTGATTGATTACAACCACAAACAAAACGGCATCGGCTTCGGCCTGATGTTCAACGACTGGGACGGCATCTGATTCTCCTCATATTGTTTCAGACGGCCTTTGCAATCAAGGCAGCCGTCTGAAACAATGAAACAAAACAAGCCATTCGTTTAAAATACTCGTTTCCTAGCGTCCAAACGCGTATAATGCAAAGTTTGGGCAAAACTTGCCGGAATGAAACAAAGATGACAGAAGCCGCAGCCGAAAGCGGAAAAATCGCCAAGGCTTTAAAGAAATACCTGATTACAGGCGTACTGGTTTGGTTGCCGATTGCCGTAACCATCTGGGCGATGACCTACATCATATCCGCCGCTGACAGACTGATCAGCCTATTGCCGGAAAGCTGGCAGCCCCAGCATTTCTGGGGATTCAACATACCCGGTTTGGGCATTGTTGCCGCCACCGTCGTCTTGTTCGTTACCGGCGTATTCGCCGCCAACGTATTAGGCAGACGGATTCTCGGCGCATGGGACAGCCTTTTGGGACGCATTCCCGTCGTCAAATCCATCTACTCCAGCGTTAAAAAAGTTTCCGAATCCTTGCTCTCCGACAGCAGCCGCTCGTTCAAAACCCCCGTACTGGTTCCCTTTCCGCAACCGGGCATTTGGACGATAGCCTTTGTTTCCGGCCATATCCCCGCAAAACTCAAAGGCAGCCTGCCGCAAGATGACGACTATATTTCCGTTTACGTCCCAACCACGCCCAACCCGACCGGCGGCTATTACATCATGGTTAAAAAAAGCGACGTTCGCGAGCTGGACATGAGCGTGGATCAGGCATTGAAATATGTAATTTCACTGGGCATGGTAATGCCGGACGACTTACCGGTTAAATCCCTGCCCGCCCAAAAACCGTCTAAAGACGGTGATACCGAACATAACAATTAAGGTCTTCTTTTTTCAGATGGCCTTTCCTTCTTTTCAAATTGAACAATATAAAAAGGTGATTTTATGCGTACCAACTATTGCGGCCTTATCAGCGAGCAATACTTAGACCAAACCGTTACCGTCAAAGGCTGGGTACACCGCCGACGCGACCACGGCGGTGTGATTTTTATCGACCTGCGCGACCGCGAAGGCATCGTTCAAGTCGTTATCGACCCTGACACTCCGGAAGCATTTGCCGCTGCCGATTCTTCCCGCAACGAATACGTTTTGAGCATTACCGGCCGCGTACGCAACCGTCCAGAAGGTACAACCAACGACAAAATGATTTCTGGCAAAATTGAAATCCTTGCCAAAGAAATCGAAGTCTTGAACGCTGCCGCTACGCCTCCGTTCCAAATCGACGATGAAAACATCAGCGAAAACGTTCGCCTGACCAACCGCGTTATCGACTTGCGCCGTCCTGCCATGCAACGCAACCTGCGCCTGCGTTACCAAGTGGCCATGGGCGTTCGCCGCTACTTGGATGCGCAAGGCTTCATCGACATTGAAACCCCGATGCTGACCCGCTCCACTCCGGAAGGCGCGCGCGACTACCTCGTACCGAGCCGCGTTCATCCGGGCGAATTCTTCGCTCTGCCACAATCTCCACAATTGTTCAAACAATTGCTGATGGTGGCCGGTTTCGACCGTTACTACCAAATCACCAAATGTTTCCGTGACGAAGATTTGCGTGCCGACCGTCAACCTGAATTTACCCAAATCGACTTGGAAACCTCGTTCTTGAACGAGGATGAAATCATGGACATCACCGAAGGCATGGCCAAACAAGTCTTCAAAGATGCTTTGAATGTAGATTTGGGCGACTTCCCACGTATGCCTTACTCTGAAGCCATGTTCTACTACGGCTCCGACAAACCGGATATGCGCATCAACTTGAAATTTACCGAGTTGACCGACCTGATGAAAACGGAAGAATTCAAAGTCTTCCGTGGCGCAGCCGACATGAAAGGCGGCCGCGTAGTCGCTCTGCGCGTACCGAACGGCGCGAAATTCAGCCGCAAAGAAATCGACGAATACACTAAATTTGTCGGCATCTACGGCGCGAAAGGTCTGGCATACATCAAAGTAAACGATGTGAGCAACCTCTCCAACGGCGAAGACAGCGGCCTGCAATCTCCAATCGTGAAATTCCTGTCTGAAAACACCCTGAAAGAAATCATCGCGCGTACTGGCGCGCAAAACGGCGACATCATCTTCTTCGGTGCGGACAAAACCAAAGTCGTGAACGAAGCCATCGGCGCGCTGCGTATCAAAGTCGGCTTGGAACACGGCAAAGACAACGGCTACTTCGTAGACGAATGGAAACCTTTGTGGGTTGTCGATTTCCCAATGTTCGAATACGACGAAGAAGCCGACCGCTACGTTGCTGTACACCATCCGTTTACCGCGCCTAAAGAAGGTCATGAAGACCTAATGGTTTCCGACCCTGCAAACTGCCTGGCCCGTGCCTACGACATGGTATTGAACGGCTGGGAAATCGGCGGCGGCTCCATCCGTATCCACCGTGCAGACGTACAAGAGAAAGTGTTTGCCGCGCTGAAAATCAGCCCTGAAGAGCAACAAGAGAAATTCGGCTTCCTCTTGGACAACCTGAAATTCGGTGCACCTCCTCACGGCGGCCTTGCATTCGGTCTCGACCGTCTGGTTACCCTGATGACCGGTGCCGAATCTATCCGCGACGTAATTGCCTTCCCGAAAACACAACGTGCACAATGTCTGCTGACCAATGCACCTAATGTGGTCGACGACAAACAACTTCGCGAGTTAAGCCTACGTCTGCGTCAGAAAGCAGTTGAAACAAAAGAAGCATAATTTACCGGCTTAACCTTTAAAATATCAAGGCCGTCTGAAATTTTTGAAATTTCTTTCAAATTTTTCAGACGGCCTTTCTACATTTTGGTCGTTTATATATAATCAACCCGCAAACTGTTTTATTTTAAATGTTCACTTTAATGACGTTAGAGTATAAAAAACAACCGTTTGTAAGAAAAACAAACAAATAAGCTCCACAAGCACTATCATGACTGTTACAACAATAAAGGAACCAAACAATGTTTCTGATACTGACGGGGCTGATACTGACTTTTTTTATTTTGTTGTTTATTATTACTTCAATTATTCATAAAAAACAGTTTGCCTATAACACACACCAAGACTATAACTATCTCTCCCTCCCTTCTACCGCGCATGCAACCCTCAAAGGCGGCAGCCTAACCTTGCCCGCCACTGTCAGCGGACGGGATACCGTCATTGCCAAAATCCGTATCAAGTCCAACTGGATAGGACTACTGTTCTTGCCTTTTATCGAAACCATTTCATCCAAAGGCAAATGGAAGCAATATTTCGAATACGGCGCAAAAGGCGTGCGCTATATCAATCTGAGTGACACCTTCTCCGACAGCGATAAAACCATCCGCTTGGAAGGCAAATACCTGTCCTTGCCCGATCAAGAAATCGAACTCTCCGTTTATCCGCGTGAAAACCTAGACGGCAAAAAAATCCTTGTCCTCGCGCCTCATGCTGACGATGCCGAACTCAGCGCATACGGTTTGTACGAAAAACACGCTGCCAATTCAATGATCTGTACTTTAACCGCCAGCGAAGGCGGCAGCTTCCACTATGGCAATCTTTACAGCACGTGCGACTGCGATACTCAGGCACAATATCTGCAAAAAGGCAGAATGCGCGTTTGGAACAGCCTGACCGTTCCCCTTTTGGCCGGCGTGCCGTCTGAAAACATCCTGCAACTGGGCTACTTCGACAGCACATTGACCGCCATGCGCCAAAATCCGGAAAAAGAGATTAAATCGACCAAAATCGATACGACCGATGTAGATATTTTCCGCAGTGCCAATACCTCCCCATTGGCGAAACACCTCAAACCCGGCTCGACTTGGAACAGCTTGGTAGACAATCTCGGCTACCTGATAGAAACATTCCAGCCGGACATTATCGTGTCGCCTTCCCCCAATATTGACACGCATCCCGACCACCAACACACAACGCTGGCCGCTATCGAAGCCCTGCGCAAAATCGATTACCGCCGCGGCAATCTGTTTTTGCACACCATACATTATCTGAGCGACGACTTTCCTATCGGTAAAGTAGGGTCTTCCCTCAGCCTGCCGCCATCCTCCGAGCAACCGTTTTACTTCCAAAGCATCTATTCCCATCCTTTGGATAAAGAAGAGCAAAACCGCAAACTTCTCGCCCTTGATGCCATGAACGACATCCGTCCCAATTCAGACGGCTATATGCGTTGGAGCACCATGATATTCAAAGGCTTAAATAAACTGCGACACCACGTCCTCCATCTCGACAAAGACTTGGTCAACCGCTTTGTTCGTAGCAACGAATTCTTCTATACCGTCCCCATCAGCGACTTGTACCAAGAAGATACACTGAAACAAATCACTTATCAGGGCAAAGCCCAATAAACCACAAAGGCCGTCTGAAAAGATGTTTCAGATGGCCTTTATCACACCAAATCAAAACAATAAAATCACCGCATTACAAACGAAAAACACCAAGCCCAAATCCAAACGCGACAACCCAAGTTATAATAAAACCCTTCCCATACGCCCCACATCATCATGCCGATTTACTTCATCGCCGATTTGCACCTGAGCGAATCCCATCCTCAACTGACCGCACTCTTCCAAAAATTTATGCAAGAAAAAGCCGTCCACGCCCAAGCCGTATACATTCTTGGCGACCTTTTCGATTTTTGGATCGGCGATGACGAAAACAGCCCTTTGGTTCAAACTATCAAACAGACCATCCGCAGCCTGACCGAGCGCGGCATTGATTGTTATTTCATCCATGGCAACCGCGATTTCCTCATCGGCAAAACCTTCGCCCGCGATACCGGCATGACCTTACTGCCCGAGTACGCCGTTATCGACCTGTTCGGCACTCCCACTCTGCTCTGTCACGGCGACACTCTCTGCACCGACGACCATTCTTATCAAAAATTCCGCCGTACCGTCCATCAAAAATGGCTGCAACGCCTGTTCCTGCTTTTGCCACTCACACTCCGGCTAAACATCGCCACCAAAATCCGCAAGCAGAGTAAACAGGACAAACAACACAAAACCGCCGACATCATGGACGTCAATCCGGCCTTTACCCACGAAACCGTCCAACGCTTCCACACGCCCCTGCTCATCCACGGCCATACCCACCGCGAAAACATCCACCGCAACGCCGATTACACCCGTATCGTACTCGGCGACTGGCGCGACAATTACGCCTCCATTCTCGAAGTCAATGCCGAAGGTTACCGTTTTATCGCCTTATAAAACATCAGGCCGTCTGAAAACCGGTTTCCCGATTGTTCAGACGGCCTGACTGACAAACATCCTCAAACCGTTTACGCAAACCAACCGCGTATCCGTTCCAAACCACCAAAGCGCACACACGCATCCGCATTCGCTTCAGTTTTCGGTTTCGCCCGATAAGCAATGCCGAATCCCGCCTCCCGTATCATCGGAATATCATTCGCACCATCACCCATCGCCACCACCTGCCACGGAGCCAAACCCAGACGTTCACGGTATTCGCGCAACAAATCCGCCTTAGCCTGCGCATCGATAATCCGCCCTTTCAGACGGCCTGTCAGCTTGCCGTTTTCCACTTCCAATACATTTGCAAAATGGAAATCCAAGCCCAAGCGTTGTTGCAGACGTTCCGTAAAGAACGTAAATCCGCCCGACACCAGCATAAACTTCACATCATGCCGTTTGCACTCTTCCAACAAAAATTCCGCGCCCGGCGACAGCTGCAACACATTCTCGTACACCTCATCCAACACGCGCTCGTCCAAACCGGCCAGTAAAGCCACACGCTTACGCAAAGACTGCTCAAAGTCCAGCTCGCCGCGCATCGACTGCTCCGTAATCGCTGCCACCTCATCCTTCAGCCCGACACCGGACGCAATCTCATCCACACACTCAATCGTAATCAGCGTCGAATCCATATCGCTGACAATCAGTCCCAAATCAGCAAAAGCCACATCCGACAACACCGCACCATCTATCTGCTGCGCAATCAACGCAGCCCGCATCTCGTCCGTCAATTCAAAATCATCATCAACCGGCAGACGCAATACCGACTTCCCTGATGACGCAGACACCAAACCGCCAAACGCCGACCAGTCGCAAGCGCCCAAATCCCCATGTTGCAACACCAAAACTTTCTTCATCTCATTCTCCTCATACCCCAAAACCTTTGCAAACATATCGGGTACACATTCAGCCTAAAACCCCGAAACCGTATTTTTGCGAAGGCCTTAAAAATCCAAAACAGCATTATAGCCGAACAACCCCGAAAATTTTCAGACGGCCTGTCGCTTGATTCCCTTAACTAGTTTAATTTCAAAAACACCTTCAAAAACCATAAAAACAACATAAATCCGCTAAAAACCCTCAAAATCTTGTTCTTAAATTACAAAACAACAAAATTATCGTAAAATATAATTATTATTATTTTATTTTAATTATAGAAAGACGTTCATGAACGCCCCAACCCTTAAAACATTAGCACTCATTATTGCCACTCTGCCTTATGCAGCCTTAGCAGAAAACACTGCAACACCCCGACCCGAACAAACTTCCGAGCTACAAACCGTCAATGTAACCGGCAAAAACCGTTCCACCCGCACCGAAAACCGCGACTCCTACACAACTTCAGCCATGCGTACCACCACCGGGCTTGCCTTGTCTCCGAAAGAAACGCCGCAGTCGGTAAGCGTGATTACCAAAACGCAGCTGGATAACCAAGGCATGACCAATATGGAACAAGCCTTAAAAACCACAACCGGCATCAACGTGATTCCCGATTCCGGCCGTTGGCGTTATCAGTCGCGCGGCTTTTACATCGATCAAATTGAAGAAGACGGCTTATCCACTACCGTTGCAGGTTCGTCCGGCAACCCGTACAACGACCCTCAAAGCATGAGCAATCTGGCCATCTACGACCATATCGAAGTTGTCCGCGGTCCGACTGGCCTGACCCAATCCAACAGCGAACCCGGCGGCACAATCAATGCCGTACGTAAACGTCCGACCGCCAATACGCAGGCAACCTTAAGTTTTATGGCCGACCGTTTCGGCGCAGCAAGCCTGATCGGCGACGTATCGGGCAGTTTAAACAGCAGTCACAGCGTCCGCGGCCGTTTGGTTTCCAGCCTGACACGCAATAAAACTTTCCAAGACAAAAACCCAACCAAAGGTCAAATGCTGTACGGGATTTTAGAGGCCGATATCGGCGAGAACAGCAAAGCCACACTTGGCGGCCTGTACCAACGCACCGAAGAAACACCCGATTTTTACGGCGTACCGATGGGCAATGGCTTTGACCTTAACCTTCCGAGAGATACCTATCTGGGCGCGGAATGGAATCAAATCCGCTTTTACAAACGCAATGTCTTTGCCGAATTCGACCATCAAATCAACGACAATTGGAAATGGAGCAGCAAGCTCAACTACAACCGTTCTTCATCCGCCCAAAACTTCGCCACCGCAGCCAATACAGGCGGCAGGTTCGCCGGCATCGGACAGAACGGTATTTTTACCGGTGCAACCGACAACATCCAAAAATACGACAATACCGGCAAACAATTTGCCTTCCAAACCGGCGTATCCGGCAAATTCCAAGCCTTAGGAAACGAACAGCAGGCATTTGCCAACTACACTTATTCACGGGAAAACAACAGCTCCTACAACCTATGGAAAGCCCGTACCTCTAACGAATACAATATTTTCGATTACGACTGGAAGAGCGTGGCGCGCACCGATTGGACAAGCGGCAACGCCAACTATACCGATACCGAACGTACCATCACCAACCATGCCGTATCGACAGGCGTTCTCTTTACCCCTTGGCACAAACTCCACATTTTGGGCGCATTGCGTTACACACACTGGGCATACGACTTCGACAACCGCAAAACAGGCAAACTGTCCGAATACCGAAAATCCAGTCTTGTCCCTTACTTGGGCATTACATTCGATGTCGACAAAAACCACAGTATCTATGCCAACTACACCCAAATCAAAAAACCGCAGACCAACCGCGATATGGACAACAACCTCCTGAACCCTATTACCGGTACCAATACCGAAATCGGCTTCAAATCCGACTGGTTCGGCAACGGCAGGCTCAACAGCTCGTTTGCCCTCTACCAAATCATTCAAAAAAACCGTCCGTATGATTTAGATAAACGCAACGCTATGGGCGAATGGGCATATCAGGCCATCGGCAAAGTTCAAAGCCGCGGCTTTGAAGCCGAACTCTCCGGCGACCTCACCGAAGATTGGAAAATATCAGCAAACTACGCTTTCAATATGAGCAAATATAAAGAAAGCGAAGGGGCGCGTTACCCCATCGGCACAAACTTCAGCAAACATACGCCCAAACATATGTTCCGCCTGTACACCAGCTACCGCCTCCCCTTTACCGACCGTAAATGGACCATCGGCGGCGGCATGACCGTACAAAGCAAAACCAACAGTTTGTGGAATGTAGGCCAAGGCGGCTACCTGCTTTGGAATGCCGATGTTCATTACACACCGACCAAAAATCTCAACCTCAGTTTGATCGGCAGCAATTTGGGCAACCGCCGCTACTATGAAAACCACCGTATTCGCACAATGGGCATTAACAATATTTACAGCCAACCGCGCAACGTCATGTTCAAAGTCGATTACAAGTTCTAATCCCACTTGATTCAAAGGCCGTCTGAAACCGATTCTTTCCGTTTTCAGACGGCCTTTTCCAATCAAACTTTTTTAACCTTGATATAAAGCAAACAGTCTAAAAAATTTTCTCAACCGAAAAAAATTCCTGTTGATTTTTTTCACCGTTTCGATATAGTTATTTATGGCTAGTTTGATACTACCCTTTGTGTCTAGCTTTCATTGCATTACCACCTCCATTCGTTGCCAACGGCTCCCTTTCCGGCGGCAACCTTTTTTTGACCCGATGGTTTGGCAAAATCGAAATTGAATCAAATAAAATGATTCGGAGATTTAAATTTAATTTTTAAAACAAAACAGATTATAAAAAATAACTGCTCAATTTAAACAGATATTGCCGCCAATATTTAAAAACAAACAGATCTTTCTTTATCAAGGACCTCATCAAATGCATCATTCTGAGAAACTATTCAAACTGAGCACACTTGCTCTCTGCCTTGCCGCATTGCCCCAAGCCGCACAAGCTGCCGAAGAGGTACGGCAGGCTGAAGTGGAACAAGTTACCGTAGTGGGTAAAAACAAAAGCCTGCGCACTGAAAGTCAAAACAGCTACACCGTATCCGCGATGCGTTCGACTACAGGATTAGTGCTTTCTACCCGGGAAATCCCCCAATCCGTCAGCGTCATTACAAAAAAACAAATTGAAGACCAAGGCATCACCGACTTAGAAGGTGCATTGCAAAACGCTACGGGCATCAATGTTTTCAAAAGCGGCGGACGCACGCATTTCATGTCGCGCGGCTATTTTATTGAACAGTTTGAAGAAGACGGCATTGCCACACAACTCGGCTCTCCCGGCGGATTCGGCTTGGGCGGCCCGGCCGGCGACCCGACCAGTGCAACCGATATGGCAATGTACGACCACATTGAAGTGGTGCGCGGTGCGGCAGGTTTGACACAGGCAAACAACGAACCCGGCGGCACGGTCAACGCCGTCCGTAAAAAGCCGACTGCAAAACGCCAGCTTTCCGCCGATTTGACGGCAAACTCATGGGGCAAAGTAAACAGCGTTTTTGATGCATCCGGCACCTTAAGCCAAGAACACGGCCTGCGCGGACGCTTTGTCGGCTCGATAGGCAGCAACAAAACCTTCAAAGACCAATCCGGCGGCCGCGACGTCCTTCTGTATGGCGTAATGGACAAAGACATCGGCGACAACAGCAAACTTACTTGGGGCGCAAGCTATCTCAACCAAACCGAAACACCCGATCCGGACGGCCTGCCTATGCGTGCAGACGGCAAAGAGTGGAAACGCAGCCGCTATCTGGGTGCGGATTGGAACGAAGCCCGCCTGAAAAAATACAATCTCTTTGCCGAGTTTGAACATTATTTCAACGACAACTGGAAACTGAGTAGCAAACTGGACTGGCGCAAGAACACCAGTTCAAAAGAATATTACACGCTGGGCGGCACGGGTAACGGCATCGGTACAGACGGCCTGGGGACCACATACAGCTTCGACCGTTACGATGCAGGCAACCGCCAGTTCACTTTCCAAAACAACCTGACCGGCCGCATCTTCGCTTTCGGCCAAAATCACGACCTCTTCTTCATGCACAGCTATTCCAAAGAGAACGTGAATTTAAGCAACCGCTGGCTCAACGACAGCAGCAACTATGACGCAGATGCCTTTAACGGCAGCGAGAAAGCCAAACCCGATTGGGATTCTGCCACAGCCAAAGCCCGTGGCGGCGATGGCCGTTATACTACCCATGCCTTCGGTTTGGGCGCGCGCATCAATCCTACCGACAAACTACACATCATCGCAGGCGGACGCTACACCAGCTGGAAACGCGACTACTATTGGGATCGCGACCTCAAAGACGGGGCAGCAGGTTCATCAGACTCGCTCAAACGCAACCGCTTCGTTCCTTATGCCGGCATCACTTACGACATCACGCCTAAACAAAGTATTTACGCCGCCTATACGTCCATCTTCAAACAAACGATGAACCGCGACTACAACGACAACCTGCTGCCTCCGATTATGGGACGCAACTACGAACTCGGCTGGAAAGGCGAATGGAACGAAGGCCGTCTGAACACTTCGGTCGCCCTCTACCGCACCGACAAAGACAACAACAACCAACGCGTCAATGCCAAACCGCACGCCTACTGGGAACCGCTCAACCAAAGCAGCCGCGGCTTGGATGCCGAAATCTCCGGCAGCCTGACCGACCGTTGGCAAGTTTACGCAGGCTACACCTTCAACCGCAGCACCAACCGCAACAGCGTCGGCGACAATGTTGAATCGCGCCGAAAAGGCTACAACTTCAGCAGCCATACGCCGAAGCATATGTTCCGCCTCTACACCAGCTATATCCTGCCGGTGGATGACGGCAGATGGACGGTCGGTCTTGGCTTGAAGAGCAGCAGCAAAACCTCCAATTCCTACGGCTCCATCAAGCAAGGCGGCTACACCATTTGGAATACCAACGTCCAATACCGTCCGAGCAAAAACCTGCAACTGGGACTGGCAATCAACAACCTGACCGACAAACGCTACTACGAAAACCAATACAGCCGTGCCGCCAACAGCGGCAACTTCTACGGCGAACCGCGCAATGCCGTGTTCAGCCTGAAGTGGAAAATGTAAATAGCAGCATAGCAAGCACGGGTTGACCGCTCATTTTTTAAAAGCATAAACCAACTATTGCTGATAAAAAGGCCGTCTGAAAGTACAATTTCACTTTCAGATGGCCATTCGCACGCATTCACAAGCATTCATCATGAATACGCTCAAAAAATTCTTTTACCTTGCCCACCCTTTTTGGTCAGGAGCACACGGCCGCCTCCAATGGCTGATGCTCGCCGTCCTCATCGGCTTTACCCTTTGCTCCATCACCATCAGCGTTTGGATTGCCGCATGGGACAAACGCTTCTATGACGCGCTGGCCGCGTTTGACGGCGCATCCATGCCATCACTCATTGTCGAATACCTCGGCTATATGGCGATGGTTATCGGCTGTATCGTTTGTGCCGACTGGCTGCAAAAACGCCTCATCTTCCGTTGGCGCACCCATCTGACCGATCAATTTCAAAAAAACTGGCTCGAAGGCCACAAACACTACCGCCTGCGCCTGACAGGCGAACCGGACAACCCCGACCAACGCATCGCCGAAGATATCTACCTGCTTACCGACAAAAGCATCAGCCTCTTTCGCTCCTTCATCAATAATATTGCCAAATTCAGCGCGTTTGTTGCCGTACTGTGGACGCTCTCCGGCGTACAGACTTTCAACATCGGCGGATACAGCATTACCGTTTACGGCTACCTTGTTTGGGTTGCACTGATTTATTCCATCTTCAGCACCATCATCGCCCATCTTGTCGGCCGCAAACTAAAAAACCTCAATATCGACCGCCAGCACCGTGAAGCCGACTACCGCGCAGCCCTTTTACGCGTACGCGACCATGCCGAACAAATCGCCTTCTACAACGGCGGCGAAGCCGAAACAGGCCGTCTGAAACAGCGTTATCTACGCATCCACGACAACTGGCGACGGCTGACCAACTGCGAATTCCGCCAAGAAACCTTTTGGGCGACCTATGTGCGCATCAGCATCTTCATCCCCATTCTCGCCACCCTGCCCATGTACCTCGCCAAAACCATGACCTTCGGCGACATGATGCAGACGCGCACATCGTTTGCCCGCGTTCAAGACAGTTTCGGCTGGTTTACTGACGCATACCGCCGCCTGATTGAATGGGCGGCAGTCATCGAGCGGCTTTCCGGTTTTCAGACGGCCTTAGAACAAGCAGAACAAAAAAGCCCCTCCCTTCAGTCACACCAAACAGATTTGCCGCATCATCGCGGCAAAGCCGTCCTGCAAAACCTTACCGTCCACACCCAAACCGGCACCCCCCTGCTCTCCGGCATCAGCCTTGAAGCCCATGCCCCTGAATGGCTATTGCTCGAAGGCAAAAGCGGCATCGGAAAATCCACGCTGCTTCGCGTGCTTGCCGGTTTATGGCCGTATTATCACGGCAGTTTTTCCCTTGAAGGCAGCCGCCTGTTCTTCCCGCAACGCCCTTACCTGCCTACCGATACCCTGCGTCAAACCGTCAGCTACCCTTACTCAGCCTGCCAAGACAACCATTTGATTCAAACCGTTTTGAAACAAGTCGGCCTAAACAGCCCTACGGGTAGGCTGCACACGTTGATGAACGATTTGGACACTTCATACGAATGGCACGGCATCCTCTCCGGCGGCGAACAGCAACGCCTCAGCCTTGCACGCGCACTGCTGCACAAACCGCAAATCCTGTTCCTAGATGAAGCCACCAACCAGCTTGATGACGAATCCGCCCTGATGTTGATGCAGACCTTCAAGCAACATTTGCCCGATACTTTGGTCATCGGCATCAGCCACCAACCCAAGATTCAAGCCCTGTTTGATAGTTCCCTGAATTTGAATGAAAAAATTATTTAAATGTTAAAATGTGCAAAGCACTTGCTTTCAACTCTAACAAGGGATATAGTACCAAGTAACTAGTTCTTATTGATGAGAGCTACTCCTTGGATACTCGCCTCCGGTCCTCCAACCCGGGGGCATTTTTTTACATTTTTATTGTGTATTCGTATGGATAGGATAAAGACGAAACACCCACCACAAATCAAACCGCAAACTGCGTTTTCCAAACGCTCAGGCCGTCTGAAATCCTCTCTCCAATATCGTTAATCCCATATTTCAGACGGCCTGTTTAACCCTCTATTGCAAAGCTTGGCACAAGCACCGCTGACCGACGGCAATTAATTACTATATAATCAAACGCATTGTTACCCCTACAAAGGAGCCACACCATGACCACAAAAATTAAAATTGGTATCGTCGGTGCAACCGGTTACACAGGCGTTGAATTGTTGCGCCTGCTCAGCAGCCACCCCAACGTAGAAGTCATTGCCGTCACCAGCCGAAGCGAAGCCGGTATTGTAGTTGCCGACTACTTCCCCAGCCTGCGCGGCATTTACGACCTTGCATTCCAAACGCCCGAGGATGCCGGGCTTGACCGTTGCGACCTCGTATTCTTTGCCACGCCCAACGGCGTGGCCATGAAAGAAGCACCGTCCCTTGTCGAAAAAGGCGTACGCGTGATTGACCTGTCTGCCGACTTCCGCATCCGCGACATCCCCACATGGGAAAAATGGTACAAAATGACCCATGCAGCGCCGCAACTCGTTTCCCAAGCAGTGTACGGTTTGTGCGAACTTCACAAAGACGACATCGCCAAAGCCATGCTGGTGGCTAATCCGGGCTGCTACCCTACCTGCGTTTCCCTGCCCTTATTGCCACTGCTTCAAGCTGGCCGTCTGAAAGCCAACGTGACGCTGATTGCCGACTGTAAATCCGGTGTTTCCGGTGCGGGTCGCAAAGCCAGCACCCATACCCTATTGTGCGAAGCAGGCGACAACTTCAAAGCCTACGGCGTCGGTGGCCACCGCCACCTGCCTGAAATCCGACAAACCCTGTCCGGACTGCAAGACCATGTTTCAGACGGCCTGATTTTCGTACCACACCTTGTTCCGATGATACGCGGTATGCACGCCACCCTGTATCTGCACCTGCAAGAACATACCGATCCTGAAGCCTTACTGCGCGAATACTACCGCGACAGTCCTTTTGTCGATATTTTGCCTTCAGGTTCGACACCTGAAACCCGCAGCGTACGCGGCGCCAACCTCTGCCGTATCAGCGTTCAAAGAGCGCCCGAACAAGACGATGTGTGGATTGTTCTTTCCGTCATCGACAACTTGGTCAAAGGCGCAGCCGGTCAAGCCGTGCAGAATATGAACATTATGTTCGGACTGCCCGAAACCACCGGACTGACTAATGCACCATTGATGCCTTAAGCCATCCTTATTAAAAACACAAGGCCGTCTGAAACAATGGTTTTTCAGACGGCCTTTATCAATTCATTCACAAACATCACTCATACACCACGCCGGCAAGCATTTCTTCTTCATTCAAGTTGCCGTACTGTTGCTCCCAATCGTGGGTAGCCTCCACCATATCGCATTCTTTGGCGAAGGCAAGCAGCCTGCCGTCCATCTGATCCAGACTCAAACTGCCCAAGCGTTCGCATTCCGAAGCCGTCAAATTACCGTCCGCTTCATGTGCTTCCGAAGATCCGAAAGGCAGGGCAAAAAAACCCAGTACCAACGCCAGTAGCACCCAAAAAATATTTTTACGCGAACGAGTCATTTCACACCTCTCATCATAATCATATAGCAGGTTCAAGTCAGAAAAACTAAACCAAATAAAACCAAACTAAGAAAAATCAAATATAAAACTAGAAATATCGATTTATCTAAGACAAAACGAATAATACTAAGAAAAAATAAAATATGCAATACTTTTTCTTAGATTGAGTAATTTTTTTCTTACAATTTTATAAAAACTAAGGTAAAATACACTCAAATCGTCCAAACCATATAAAAAACATACCTCCATAAAGGCATAAACATGGATACCTTTAAAGACCGCCTGGCTTTCTTATGGAAAGATGAAGCCCGCCAAGCCAAAATTGCCGCCGATATTGATATGACCATCGCCGGATTCAGCCGTATCTGGAACGAAGGCGGCCTGCCGAAATCGGAAACGCTAAAAAAAATCAAACAACTTAAAGGCTGCAGCATAGACTGGCTTTTGACAGGAGAAGGCTCCCCCTTCCCCGATTTCGAAGCTCCAAAAGCCACGGCAACCGACACACTGGGCAACCCTGTCGATATAGACGAATTTGTCTTTGTGCCGCGTTACGACATCCAGGCCGCGGCCGGACACGGTCAGCTCGTCGGCGACGAACAGCCAATGTTCGCCATGGCGTTCCGACGTTATTGGATTGAAAATTATGTGACGCGCGACATCAAAAACCTTTCCGTTATCTCAGTCAAAGGCGACTCGATGGAAGGTGTACTGAATGATGGCGACACCATCCTCATCAACCACGGCCAAACCACGCCGCGCGACGGCCTCTATGTTTTGCGCCTTAACGAAAACCTTTTGGTCAAACGCCTGCAACTGATACCCGGCGGCATCGTCAACGTCATTTCTGCCAACGAAGCCTACCCTACTTTTGAAATCGACTTGAAAAACCCGACCGACGACGTTGCCATCATCGGCCGTGTAGAATGGTTTGGCAGAAGCATCTAAATCTGACATACTGGTGCTTGAAATTTCTGCCATGCCCTCCATGTAAGCTGGCAGACCCTGTCTGCACAAACTTGCCTTGGCTAACGGTTTGCGCGACAATAGTAAAAATATTCATATAAAAGGAATCACATCATGTCAGACGAAAGCCCTATTATCTTTACTGACAGCTGCTGCACCAAAGTTGCCGACCTGATTGCCGAAGAGAACAATCCCGATTTGAAATTGCGCGTATTCGTCAACGGCGGTGGTTGCTCCGGCTTCCAATATGGTTTTACCTTTGATGAAATCAAAAACGACGACGATTTTGAAATCCAGAAAAACGGCCTGACGTTCTTGGTTGACCCGATGAGCTACCAATATCTGGTTGGTGCGGAAATCGACTACACCGAAAGCCTGCAAGGCTCTCAATTCGTCATCCGCAATCCGAATGCCGAAACGACTTGCGGTTGCGGCTCGTCCTTCTCCGTATAAACAATCCGTTTTTGCCACAAAAAAACAGGCCGTCTGTATCTTCAGACGGCCTTTTGCGTGAATTTATTTTAAACAATATCAGATTTACCTTATAATAATAATATCGGGCGTGAATATTTACTCTACAATAGACATAACATTGGACATGCATATTTCCATATAAATAAAAAATTATTGTCCAACCGATTAACGACACAAAGGCAAACCGTACTTGGTCTGCCTGAGACTGCAGCCTCTGTTCCGGCTCGTATCACAAGCCAGAACAGCTCAAACACAATAACAAAACCTTAGGCTAAACCCATTTGGTTGACGCAGTCGAAATACTCATGGGATATCAATGAGCAAACAAGAAAAATTTTTCGACGTATACGTTTCCTATCCGCCGAACACGGATAGGGAGCGCATCCATGCCTGCCTGTATGACAACCTGCCCGAAAACGAAGTCGAGAGCCTGATTCAGGCCTTGGCCGAGCGTCCGCAAGCCATTGTGGCCGAGAAATGCACCCAAGACGAGCGCGAAAATGCGCAGCATTACTTCAGCTATTTGGGTTTGGACGTGATCGTCCGTCAGGCTATGGAGTTGGAAGCGGTTGAAGAAGAACCCGTGTTGGCAGTCAACGCTCCCGACCCTATCCAATGCCCTGTCTGCATGACGATTATTGATGAATTAGACGCACAGGAATGCAAAACCTGCCACTTTGATTTGACAGAGAAAAATGAGCTGGCCATCCAGCGCAAGCGCATTGAATGGCAGGAAAAAATCTCTTTCGAGCATAAAAAACAAACCGAAATTGCCCATAAGCTCAAATATGAACGTGAGCAGGAAGAGAAAAAACTGCGTAAAAAAATCCGTGCCGAATTGGAATCCCAATTACGCGAAGAGTTAGGCCAAAATCCTGAGCTGGCCGCACTTGCAGCGAGGAAGAAAACACAGTTTCTGCTTACAATGGCTATTGTATTCGCCGTTTTGAGCCTGCTTGCACTCGGCTATATCGCTGCAAAATTCTTCTAAACTGATTCCAAAACTTAAGGCCGTCTGAAAAACAGATTTTCAGACGGCCTTTTATTTCTATATTGATTGAATCATTTCAATCAAGCCTCTTGCACATCAACGTCCACCGACCATCGGATTTTGCCGTCCCTGTTTTGCTGCAACACCTGCACCCACAAACTCACGGCGCGATGCAAATCTTGTCGAGATGTCGATTCGAGGAAAACTTGCGCACGTTCGCGTTCGGCAAGGCGCACCATCAGCATCGGAGCGGCACCAAACTGGGAGACGCTTTCGGGCAAAAGCGGAGCAATGGTTTCTTTGGCGGCATTGAGAAATTCCATCGCATCGGCAATACGCGGCGCATCGGCACGGACGGCCGTCTGAAAACCGAAGGGCGGCATGGCGAACATTTGCCGCTCGTTCAATTCGTTTTCGGCAAACACAGCGTAGTCCTGCGCTTTGACGGCGGCGAAGACGGGATGTTCGGGCAGTTGGGTCTGTATCAACACCTTGCCAGGTTTGTCAGCGCGCCCCGCCCTGCCGGACACTTGCATCAGCTCAGCGAACAGCCTTTCCGGCGCGCGAAAGTCCGCGCTGTACAGGCTGCCGTCGGCATTTAACACGATAACGAGGTTGAGCCGCGCGAAATCATGGCCTTTGGCGAGCATCTGCGTACCGACCAGAATATCGATTTCGTTGGCTGCGATGCGGCGGTACAAATCCGCCCAGTCGTTTTTGTGCGCCGTGCTGTCCCTATCGACGCGGACGACGGTTGCTTTCGGCAGGAATGCACGTAGGGTTTCTTCGACGCGCTGCGTGCCGTGTCCGACGGCGGTCAGGTCTTGGTTGCCGCAGTCGGGGCATTTGAACGGGATGGGTTCGCGGTGGTCGCAGTGGTGGCAGCGCAGTTGGCGGGCGCGTTGGTGCAGCACCATTTTGGCGGAGCAGTTCGGGCAGCCGAAGGTATGGCCGCAGTCGCCGCAAAACAGCGCGGGCGCGAAGCCGCGACGGTTGAGGTACACCAGCGACATGCCGTCCGCTTCAAAGTTCTGTTTCAAAAGCTGTAAGGCTTGCGGCGAGAAGCCATTGTCTAGTTTCAGACGGCCTACGTTGAGAATTTCTACTTGCGGCAGTTGCGCGGAAGCATGGGCGCGCTCGGTCAGTTGCAGCAGGCGGTACGCGCCGCTTTGCGCCTTGTGCCAGCTCTCTAGGCTAGGCGTGGCGCTGCCCAATATGATGGGGCAGCCGCTCTGCTTCGCCCGCCACACCGCCAAATCGCGGGCGTGGTAGCGCAATTCGTTGTCCTGTTTGAACGAGCCGTCGTGTTCCTCATCGACCACAATCAGCCCGACATCAGGCAAAGGCGTGAACACCGCCAGCCGCGTGCCGATGACCAGCTTCGCCTGCCCCAACATGGCGCGCAGATAATCCTGCGTGCGCTTGCCTGCCGCCATCTGGCTGTGCAACACGGCGGTCGGTACGTCGGCAAAACGGTTTTCCACCCGCTTCAAAAGCTGCGGCGTGAGGTTGATTTCGGGCAACAGAAACAACACCTGCCGCCCCTGCGCCAACACTTTCGCCATCGCATCAAAATACACCTCGGTCTTGCCGCTGCCGGTAATGCCGTACAGCAAAAACGGCTGAAATTTACCGAAGGCCGTCTGAATTTCATCGGAAGCCTTCTGCTGGTCAGCATTTAATACAAATTCAGAGTGCGAAGCCTGCCCGTGGTACGACCTCAATACAGGTTTCGCCGCTTCCGTCGTTTCAATCCAACCCTGCTCCGCCCATTCTTCGATTAATTTCGCCGCCTGCGCGTTCACCTGCTTCAACGCCGCCATCGTCATCCCGCCCGACAGCAGCGCGTCCCACAAAGCCGCTTTTTTGTTGAACCGAGTCGGCGGCGGCGTTTGCGCCCTGCCCGCTTCGTTCAGCGCGTAAAACAGCGGCGGCTGCGGCATTTCCACCGCTCGCGTTTCCTTCAAACCCTGCGGCAGCGCGGCAAACACTGCCTGCCCGGTCGGATAGTGGTAATAACGCGACGTAAACGCCAACAAATCACGCCAGCTTTGAGGCAACGGCTTTTCTTCCATAAAGGCCGTCTGAACACTCAAAATTCGCGCCGTATCCATATCGGGCGCAATATCCGTTTCCCACACAATCCCGACAACGGTTTTATTGCGAAAAGGCACAAGCACCCGCGTTCCCGGAGGAAGCGGCTTGGAATGGGAATAAGTCAAAAGGCCGTCTGAAAGCGGCACGTTTACGGCAATACGGTGGTAGAACATACAAACAATCAAATTATTTTTTCGTATTTTAACAGCCGAAAGCTATTTTCAGACGATAATTTGAGCCTCAATACAATGCAGGCATGACAGAGGTTTGATACAATGCCCTATTTTCAACACACGCAAGTCTCTCGCATGAAAACCAAGTTAATCAAAATCTTAACACCGTTTGCCGTCCTTCCTTTGTTGGCATGCGGTCAACCTGCCGTATCCAACGCCAACGCGGCACCTGCTCCGGCCGCCAAAGCGGAAGCGCCTGCCGACAAATCCGTTGCCGCTTCTTTGAAAGCGCGTTTAGAAAAAGTCTATGCCGCCCAAGATTTGAAAGTTTTGAGCGTCAGTGAAACACCGATTAAAGGCATTTATGAAGTTGTCGTCAGCGGCAAACAAATCATCTATACCGATGCCAAAGGCGACTATATGCTCGTTGGCGACCTCATCAACGTCAACACGCGCCAAAGCCTGACTGAAGAACGCGCCGCCGATTTGAACAAAATCGACTTCGCTTCGCTGCCTTTGGACAAAGCCATCAAAGAAGTGCGCGGCAACGGCAAACTGAAAGTCGCTGTTTTCTCCGATCCGGACTGCCCGTACTGCAAACGCTTGGAGCATGAGTTTGAAAAAATGACCGACATCACGATTTATACCTTCATGATGCCGATTCCAAGCCTGCACCCTGATGCCGCGCGCAAAGCCGAGTTGTTGTGGTGCCAACCTAATCCGACCCAAGCATGGACCGACTGGATGCGCAAAGGCAAACTCCCAAGCGGCAAAACAAACTGCGAAAACCCTGTTGCGGAAACCACTTCATTGGGCGAACAATTCGGCTTCAACGGCACGCCGACCCTGGTCTTTCCTAACGGCCGCAGCCAAAGTGGTTACAGCCCTATGCCTCACCTCAAAGAAATCATCGAAAAAAACCAGTAATACAGGGTTTAATCTCCATAAAGGACGCTTTACGCGTCCTTTTTTCATACCGACCGCCATCAAGTACTTTCAGACGGTCTCGATACAGAAAAATATAAAAAAGGACGTGTCCAACACGTCCTTTTTTCCCTTTACCTTACAGGTAGAATTTTTCAATTACTTTCAGGTTTTCATCCAATTTGTACACCAGCGGCTGACCGGTTGGGATTTCCAAGCCCATGATGTCTTCATCGGAAATGCCTTCGATGTGTTTGGCCAACGCACGCAGGGAGTTGCCGTGTGCCGCAACCAATACACGTTTGCCGCTCAAGATGGCCGGAGCGATTTGGTCTTCCCAGAAAGGCAGGACGCGCTCGAGGGTAACTTTGAGGTTTTCGCCATCAGGTACGACATCGCTAGGCAGGTTGGCGTAGCGGCGGTCGTTGTGGGCGGAGTGAGGGTCTTTAGGATCAAGTAGCGGAGGCAGGGTGTCGTAGCTGCGGCGCCAGATGTGGACTTGCTCGTCGCCGTATTTTTCTGCGGTTTGTTTTTTATCCATACCTTGCAGCTGGCCGTAGTGGCGCTCGTTCAAACGCCATGATTTGATTTGTGGAACAAACAGTTGATCAGATTCTTCCAAAACGATGTTACAGGTTTTGATGGCACGGGTCAGAACGGAGGTAAAGGCGATGTCAAACTCGTAGCCCTTCTCTTTCAGCTTTTTACCCGCTGCTGCAGCTTCTGCCAAACCTTGCTCGCTCAGCTTAACGTCGCGCCAGCCGGTGAAAAGGTTTTTCGCGTTCCATTCGCTTTGTCCGTGACGGATGAATACTAATTCCATGATAGTTTGCTCCAATGAAGTTTGGGAAAGGGTATTTATATCACACTTTGCCGCCGCGCTGATAACGCCGGCGGTTTCTTTTGATATGTTGCAAGTTTGCTTTTAGTCTTCAGACGGCCTTGCCGGAAGGTAAACGTCAAAACGCGTGCTTTTGCCTGTGTATTGATAAGCAGGTTTGCGCCTATCGAGAAATTCACCCAAGCGCGGGCGTTTGACGACAATGCGTTTTTTGGCGGTATTCAACGCTGCGTCCAACAACTCGGCTTCGTCTTGTGCCGCGCCGACCAAGTCGTGAAAGTAAGCCATTTCTTTTTTCACGGCGGCGGTTTTGCGACGCTCCGGATACATCGGGTCGAGGTACACCACATCGGGTCTGCCGTTTTGAGTAGCCAATTTCTGCATCAAATCAACGGCATTGCCGAAGTGCAAAATAATTCGTTGGGCAATCTCCCGTGTCTCTTCACTTTGCCCTGCCCTGTTGAGGCCGTCTGAAAGTAGACAGGCGACAGCAGGATTTTGTTCAAAAGTTTGTACATTCAAGCCCAACGAAGCAAGCACAAAACTGTCGCGCCCCAGTCCGCCGGTAGCGTCCCAGACAGTCGGTTGTACAGTGTGGTTGACGGCTTTGGCAATCAACTCGCCTCCACCTTTAGTGCGCCGGTAATGGGCGGTACCGCCATCAAAATCAACGCGGACACGGCCTTTTTCACCGGCGCGGCACAAACTGATGCCGCTTTCGTCAGCGATAAGGAAACTGCCTTCTTCAGGCTGCCGGTCGATAACGGTCAACCCGAACGGCTCGGCAAGGCTGCGAAGTTCGGCGGGTGCGGTTTCGTCAAAATAAATCTTGTACATAAGGCTTATGTTTCAGACGGCCTTGAAAACTCAGGCCGTCTGAACGTTTTAATTGATGTCCAAGCGTTCCATGCGGTAGCGCATAGAGCGGAAGCTGATGCCCAAAAGTTTGGCGGCTTGGGTACGGTTGTAACGGGTTTGCTGCAAAGCCTGCTCGATGATGCTGCGTTCCACTTGGTCGAGGTAATCCTGTATCTGCATGGTACGCGGATCAAACGGCGGAATGGGGCTGTGATTGAGCGTAGTTTCGCGTGCGTCGGGTTCGGCAATATCGTCAAAAGAGAAGCCGCTGCGTTCTGCCTTAACCTGCGGAGCATTTTGAATCTGCAAGTCGTCCACTTGTATCACTCACTTGGCCTACCGTCAGTGCGACGGCGCGTTCGAGGATATTTTCCAACTCACGGAAGTTGCCGGGGTAGCTGTAATGCAACAGAGCTTCTTGGGCTTTCGGGCTGAGTTTGTAGGTTTGATTGCCGTGACGGTGTTTATACAGCAGATACAGAATCAGCGCGCCCAAGTCTTCGCGCATTTCGCGCAAAGGCGGCATGTGCAGGGTGACAACGTTGAGGCGGTAATACAAGTCCTGACGGAATGCACCGCTTTCAACCAAAGCTTCAAGGTTTTTATGGGTTGCACAAATAATGCGTACGTCCACAGAGGTTTCCCGCGCATCGCCGATACGGCGCACGGCTTTTTCTTGAATGGCGCGCAGGAGTTTGACCTGCATGGCAAGCGGCAAATCGGCAACTTCATCAAGGAACAAAGTGCCGCCGTCAGCATGTTGGAAAAAACCTAAACGGTCTTGATCCGCGCCGGTAAAACTGCCTTTTTTATAACCGAAAAATTCGCTTTCCATCAGGTTTTCAGGAATAGCACCGCAGTTGACGGCAATAAACGGTTTGTCGGCGCGGTCGGACAACTCGTGAATCGTACGCGCCGCCTGCTCTTTACCCGTACCGGACTCGCCGGAAATATAAACAGGAACAAGGCTGTGGGCCAATCTGCGAATCAGGTGGCGTACCTCGACCATTTGCGGCGAGGTACCCAACAGGCGCGGCATATCGTCCTCGCCTTCCAATATAGGTGCTTCTTGTTGCAGAGCAGGATTGATGCTGCCGGCCGAAAAACGCTCTTTTAAGGAATTGAGCCCTTCCGGAACAGTCAAAGGCCGGTTAAATTCGCTCTGTACGCTCTTAGGAGGCGTAACGACAGGCTTGGCCGGCTGAGGTTCGGGTTTATACAGGGCGGCAGAAACAGGCGCAGGCTGCGATTTGACTTTTTCAGACGGCGTGGGTTCGGCAGTATTGTCTGAAACCGACACTGCCGATTTAACCAATGAACGCAACTGCGACAGCGTAATCGGTTTTTGCAGATAATCAAACGCCCCTGCTTTCAAGGCTTCAACGGCTTGGTCGGCATTGCCGAAAGCCGTAATCACAGCGACGGGCGTGTCGAGCATCAACTCGTCGATGTATTGGACCACCTCGAGGCCGGAGCCGTCGGGCATACGCATATCGGTCAACACCAGCGAATAATCATTGTTGTCCAGCTTGTCTTTGGCTTCTTCAACACCAGCCGCAGTATCGACGCGCAGACCCATTTTCATCAGGGTCATTTCCATCAGGTCGCGGATGTCTGCCTCGTCATCGACAACCAAAACCGGCTCTTGCAATTTATTCATCCTGCGCTTGCTCCTTCGGTAAAATCAATTCAAACCCGTTCATTTCAGGGTGATAATGCAGCTGCCCCATATTGGCGTGCGCCAACTCGCGTGCGACGTAAAGTCCCAAGCCGGTGCCTTGTTTTTCGGTGGTATAAAACGGCTCGAACAAATGATTTCGTACATCGGGCGGCACGCCTTTGCCGTTGTCCGCTACTACGATGGAAATATGCATCCTGCCGCTTGAACGGATAAGGACGGTAATGGAGTTTTCGTCCTGACGGCTGTGTCGCCACGCATTGTTGCACAAGTTCCACATCACTTGCTGCAAATGCATGGGATCGACCAATACGGTCAGGTTGTTGCCGTCCATATTCATGCGCAAACAGCCGATGGCATCGGGATTATTCAAGGTAAATTCCTGCTTGAATTCCAACCAAAATTTCATCAGATTGACCGGCTGGCGGCTGATGTTGTCGCGTTTGTTAATCAGGGATACGTCTTCCAACATCTTGTCGATGCGTTGGATATTGCTGTCGATAATGTTGTAGAGCTTGGCCTTGAGCGGGTCTGCCTCATCGCCCTCTTGCAACAAATCGCTGGCATGACGGATGGCCGACATCGGGTTGCGGATTTCGTGGGCAAGGTTGGCAGTCAACTGTCCGAGCGAAGTCAGCTTGGTGGACATGGCCTCCGCAGCCACTTCACGCAATGAGCGGACGTACAGCATCAGTAGCTCGGTTTGCTCCTGAATCAATGGAACGGCACGGACGTGCATGGCGTGTTGGAAAATATGGATATCGGTTTCAAAAGGTTTGTCGGGTTGGCGCTGCCAGCGTGCCACCAGTTCGCCAAACACGATTTCCTGCTGATCGATAATCAGACTGGGGAAATAGATTTTTGCCTGCTTGTTAAACAGCCACACGCGCTGGGTCGCATCAATCACCACCACCGCTTCCTGTACGCGGTTCAAAACCAAATGGTTCAAGCCGCTGATACGGCGGTAGGCCAGTTGATGGCGGCTGGCGGACTCTGTGGCCTGCTCCAGATAACGGGCGGCAAACGATGTCAGCATCGCCACCAGATAGCCTGCGCCGATCAGCATCAAAGAATTCACCATTGATTTCGCGTCCCAATTAAACGAATCGAAACGCATACTGCCGTCTAAAAACAGGTTCAAAATAAACAACATTGCCGTATAACCTGCGTACAGCATGGGGTAATGGCCATAACTGAGCAGACACGATGTAGCAACAAACGGCAAAACCAAAATCCCGAAACCGGAAGCCGTACCGCCGGAGATGTACACCAAAACCATCATCATGGTGATATCGACCACCGCGCTGGCATTGGGCAAATCCAAAGACTGCCACTGCCAGCCCGGGCGGAACACGGAGAGCATGATCAGGAAGAAATACAGCGTTACCCAGATATAAAACTCAATGTCCGGCAACGAAACGCCAATTAGGTTGCCGCCTGTGTAGCTGCCGAAAGCGTGCAAAACCAAAAGCGGTAAGACGATGGCTATTCGGGCAATGTTGATTACACCGGGAATCCGCTCCCTCAGATTACCCAGTTCTTGAAGATTGGCTCTGTTCATAAGTGAACCTTTTTTTATTATCATGCAATGTCGTATAAATTTAATTTATTTAGATATATTTGTTCTTGTTTCAGGACAAACTTTTCAGACGGCCTGATATTTCCAATACCTTGCCTTTTTTACCGCGTTTGCCGTCAATATCGGCAATACGCAGTTTTTCCTGATGTTCTGCACCGCGTCGGCCGACCGATACAACAGTAAACTCAGGAGAGGTCGTCACCATAATGTGTTCCAAAGATGCGCCGTCAGCCAACGACATCAGCTGCAAACCGCGGCCTTTAGGCATGACTTTGAGCTCGCCGATGGTAAACGCCAAGAGACGGTGGTCGCTGCTGGCCAGTACGACTTTGCAGTCAGGATTAATCAGTGAAGAAGCATAGACGGCAACTGGCAGCAGGACGGTTTCGCCGCCGTCCACGGTCATGACCACTTTACCCGCTTTCACGCGTCCGACCATATCGGCCAACTTGGTAATAAAGCCGTAGCCGCCGCTGCCTGAGAGCAGGTAATGCTGTTCGGGCTGGCCGGTAAGCATGGCGACGGGTTTCGCGCCGTTTTGTAGCTCGATTAAGGATGAAACCGGTACGCCGTCGCCGCGTCCGCCGGGAATTTCGGCAGCATCGAGCGTGTAGGTTCTGCCCAATGAATCCAAGATGACGACAGGCAAAACGGTGCGGCCTTCAAGGGTTTGTTTGAGGCGGTCGCCTTCTTTGAACGCGGTCTGGCTCAAATCAAGGTTGTGTCCGGCACGGCTGCGTATCCAGCCTTTTTCTGACAGAATCAGCGTGATCGGCTCATCGGCGGTAGTCTGCGTCAACACGGCACGTCCGGCTTCTTCCACCAGCGTGCGGCGCGCATCGCCAAACTGCTTCATGTCCGCCTGCATCTCTTTGATGATCAGCTTGCGTTTTTCATTTTTGTCGCCCAAAAGGATATTCAGACGGCCTTGTTCTTCTCGCAATTCGTTCAATTCTTTTTCGAGTTTGAACCCTTCCAAACGCGCCAACTGGCGCAGGCGGATTTCCAAAATGTCTTCCGCTTGGATTTCGGTCAGCCCGAACGCCGCCATCAAATCAGCTTTCGGGTCGTCTGATTCGCGGATGACTTTAATCACTTCATCAATGTGCAGAAAGACTTTCAGACGGCCTTCGAGGATGTGCAGCCGTTTTTCCACTTGGTTCAAACGGAATTTCAGACGACGTGTTACGGTCACGACGCGGAAATCCAGCCATTCCTGCAAAATCGTTTTCAGGTTTTTCTGCGCAGGGCGGTTGTCCAAACCCATCATCACCAAGTTCATGGACACATTACCTTCCAGCGAAGTCTGCGCCATCAGCGTGTTGATGAAGGTATCCGTATCGATGCGGCTGGATTTTGGCTCGAACACAAGGCGCACGGGATGTTCGCCATCGGACTCGTCGCGCACGCGGTCGATTAAATCCAGCATCAGCTTTTTGGTGTTGAGCTGGTCTTGGTTAAGCTGCTTTTTGCCCGCTTTCGGTTTCGGGTTGGTTTGCTCTTCGATTTCGGCAAGGATTTTGGCGGAATTGGCGTTCGGCGGCAGCTCGGTCACAATCACGCGCCATTGTCCGCGCGCCAGCTTCTCGATTTCATAACGCGCACGCACGCGCACGCTGCCCTTGCCGGTTTCGTAAATCCGACGCAATTCGTCCGCCGGAGTGATGATTTGACCGCCGCCGGCAAAGTCAGGGGCGGGAATATATTGCATCAGGTCGGCAGTTTCCAGCGTCGGTTTCTTCAATAACGCAATCGCCGCCTGTGTGACTTCGTTTAAATTGTGTGATGGGATTTCGGTCGCCATACCCACCGCAATGCCTGACGCGCCGTTGAGCAAGACCATAGGCAAGCGGGCGGGAAGGTGCAGCGGCTCGTCAAACGCGCCGTCGTAGTTCGGCACAAAATCTACCGTCCCCTGATTGATTTCGGACAACAGCAATTCCGCAATCGGCGTCAGTCGCGCTTCAGTGTAACGCATCGCCGCCGCCCCATCGCCGTCGCGTGAGCCGAAGTTGCCGATGCCGTCGATTAAGGGATAGCGCAAGGTAAAATCCTGCGCCATGCGGACCATCGCTTCATAGGCAGAACTGTCGCCGTGCGGGTGGTATTTACCCAAAATCTCGCCGACCACGCGCGCCGATTTCACCGGCTTTGCCCCCGCTGTCAAACCCATATCGCGCATGGCAAACAAAATACGCCGTTGTACAGGCTTTTGGCCGTCTGAAACTTCAGGCAGCGCGCGACCTTTGACCACGCTCATGGCGTATTCGAGATAGGCGCGTTCGGCGTATTGACCTAACAGCAGGTAGTCTTCGCCGATAGGAGATGGGCTTGGAGCGGAAATGTGTTCTGTCATCAGGATGGTAAAACGAAATAAATTAAAGAGGATATTGTAAAGCAAAATCGGTAGTCATAGCCAATTTGAGTGATGAACGGTAGCGCAGCAACAATAAGGCTTCCCGAATCAGGTCAGCAAATGAAATCTGTTTCGACAAAAAAGGCCGTCTGAAACCATTTCATGTTTCAGACGGCCTTTTCATTTTGGTTTTAAATCAAAACTTCGTTATTCTGCAGTAGCCGGTTTGGCCGCAGTTTTAATGGTTAAGGTCACCGCTGCGGCAATGGCAAGGAAAACACCAGCAAAAGTCATCGCGTTGGCAGGGTTTGAACCCAAGAAAGTTCTGTACACCCAGCCGAAAGATACGGTTTCAATCAGCATTGGAATCACAATCATCATGTTCACAATACCCATGTACACGCCGTAACGTTCTTTAGGGATAGAGCCGACCACAATCATAAACGGCACGCCCATCATACTTGCCCAACCGACACCGAAACCAATCATCGGCGCAAACATCAGGTATTTGTTGCTGATGTGCGGAATGGTGAGCAAAGCCAGCGCAGCAAGGGTAACGGCAAAGGCGTGAACATATTTGGCAGCGTATTTGCGCGCCATCCACATCAGGCCGAAAGCGGAGATAAAGGTTACCACGTTGTAGAAACCGTTTACCAGGCCGGTCCATGCAACCGCTTGGCTATACGCTTCGGTATTTTCAACAGTCGAATCCCAAACGGATTGGACGATACTGTGGGAAATATATTGCCAGTAGATGAAGAGCGCGTACCATTGGAAGAGATACACCAAGGCCAGTTGCCACAGGGCAGTCGGCATTTCGCGGACGGCAACGACAATATCTTTAACAGCATGGGCCGGACCGCTCGGCTGGGCTTTAATGGCCGCCATTTCTTCAGGGCTGGGCTCACGTTCGGCCGTTGATAAAACGGTAATCAAAACCGAACCGATGGAGCAGACCGCACCAATATAAAACGAACCGAATACCCAATACGGAATGCCCGCTTCGGAAGTTTGTTGCAACCAGCCGATTTGTTGGAAGATATAGAGGGAAACGTTGGCCAGGGTAATACCCAAACCGGTAAACACGGACTGCATCAAGAAACCGGTGGATTGCTGGTGTTCAGGAACGGTATCGGCAATAAAGGCACGGAAAGGTTCCATTGCCGTGTTGTTGCTGATGTCCAAGAGCCACAGCAGCAATACGGCCACCCACAAGGCGGTAACGTGCGGATAAATAAAGAGGCAGAGGCTGCAACCGATGGCGCCGATCAAGAAATACGGACGGCGGCGGCCCAATCCCGGCACCCAAGTGCGGTCACTCATCGCACCAATCATCGGCTGTACCAGCAAACCGGTAATCGGACCTGCCATATTCAAAATTGGCAATTGGCTCGGGTCGGCATGAAGAAAACTGAAAATCGGGTTAATCGCAGTTTGCTGCAACCCGAAGCTATATTGAATACCGAAGAAACCGAAGTTCATCAGCATAATCTGGCGAAGTGTCATCGCCACTTGTGGGGAGATTTTCATAGGAAGGCTACTCCTGGGTAATAAACTATGGAAACAACAAACTCCAATTTCAGCGGTATGACGCTTTTATTGTATTTGGGCTGCCTTTTTACTGAGGCAACTCCGTTTTCAGACGGCCTTTATTTTAACCGTTCACATGAATCTTATTTTGATGTGTGTTTGTGTTGTTTAAAGCTTATTATTTTCAGGCCGTCTGAAACTATTTATTAATCACAGACTGACGCCAGATGATTTCCCCAACGACCTTGACTGGCTGAACCGCACCGGCCTGGTGTTCAATGTGTTGAAACAGCAAATCAGCCGCCATCGCGCCCATGCGCAGATACGGCAATTCTGTACTGGTCAACGGCGGAAACAGCGTCTCCGCAATCGCGCTGTGGTTATCATAGCCGGCAACCGAAACTTGCTCGGGAACCCGCACGCCGCGTGTCCTCAAAATCCCGTACACGCGTACTGCCATTTCATCGTTACCACAGCAAATTACCGTCGGCGGAAGCGGCAAAGACAACAGTTTCAAAATAGCCGAAATCAAAGATCCGCTGTCATTGCTGAAGTCAGGATAACCAGTTTGCACCAAATCAGGATCGAAGACAATATCCGCATCAGCCAAAGCATGGCGGTATCCGGCCAATCTCAATCTCGTTGCTTCTACGCCCGGCTGCAAAGTCACATAAGCAATCCGTTTGTGTCCGCTTTGGATAATCCGGCGCACCAAGCCATACTGCCCTGCTTCATCGTCCGGCAAAACTGACGGCGTACCTGCCAAATCAAAACAGTTGACCAACACCATCGGACAACGGTTGGGCACTTCCGGCAGCAATACTTCCTGATGGAAACCGGCCACATATAAAATCCCCTCGGCACGGTGTTCCATAAAGGTACGGATCAGCGGCTCCATCTGACCGGGCTGACCCGGCTTGTTGTCGATGTCGGCAATCATCAAAATCTTGC
The DNA here is from genome assembly GCF_003044645.1 of Neisseria subflava. Taxonomy (GTDB): domain Bacteria; phylum Pseudomonadota; class Gammaproteobacteria; order Burkholderiales; family Neisseriaceae; genus Neisseria; species Neisseria subflava_B. The sequence goes on along the minus strand of NZ_POXL01000005.1, from coordinate 140,708 downwards.
CTTGTGTGCGAATCTGCTGCTGAATGCCCTTAATCAAGAACATATCCGGAATGCCGTGTCCGCCCGTATTCTCGCCCGTCCGCGAAATGGCGCCGGTAATCAGGCCGACCAAGCCAGAACGGTGGGACCGCATAATCCGCGCCGCAGAAGACGGGATATAGCCCAAAGCGGCAATCGCTGTTTCTACTTTGGAACGGGTTTTATCACTGACCGGCGCATCGCCGTTAATTACCCGGCTGACCGTCTTGGGAGACACCCCGGCATAAGCAGCGACATCATAAATTGTAGCCATATTACGAACCCGCCCCGACAGGATTTCAATAATGTTACATAGGATAACACAGCAGACATCGGTGTCATACCCCCTTTTTTACAGAAACTTGATGATAATCAACCGTTTCTATTGCATTTTGCATACATTTCTTAAACAAAACCGACCCTACCATCTCCCAAAATCTGTCCAAATTTGTTAAACTACAAGCCACTACAAAAAAGCAGGAAATACCTATCTATCCTGCTTATTTTACCGTTACATACTAAGGAAACGAGATGACCGCATACTCAGACGCATGGCAGGCCTTGGAAGCCCATCATGCCGCTACTCAACACGTTACCCTGCGCGAACGCTTCGCCGCAGATGCCGAACGTTTCAATAATATGCACGAAATTCTGCACGGTTTGTTATTTGATTACAGTAAGAACCGTCTAGATGAAAACACCCTTGATTTATTGTGTAAACTGGCCGAAGCAGCCGATTTGCCACAATATATGCAGGCCATGATCAACGGCGAAAAAATCAACACCAGCGAACACCGCGCCGTCCTCCACACCGCCCTGCGCCTGCCGGCCAATGCCAAACCTGTTTACGTTGACGGCGAAAACATCGTGCCCAATGTTCATCATGAACTCAACCGCACCCTCGAATTCGCACGCCAACTCCTAGACGGCACCCACGCAGGCATTACCGGCAAACCCATTACCGACTTGGTTCACATCGGTATCGGCGGCTCCGATTTAGGCCCGCGCATGGCCACACAGGCGCTGCAACCCTATTGGCAAAACATCCGCGTCCACTTTGTCAGCAACTCCGATGATGCAGACCTGACCCAAACCCTTCTCGGCCTCAATCCCGAGACCACCGTATTCAGCATTGCCAGCAAATCGTTCCGCACACCGGAAACCCTGCTCAATGCCTATGCAGCGCGTACTTGGTACCGCGATGCAGGTTTGCCTGATTCTGGCATCTACCGCCACTTCTGCGCCATTTCCGCCGATGTGGCCGCTGCCCAAAACTTCGGCATTTCCCCCGACAAAGTCTTCGCCATGTCCGACTGGGTCGGCGGACGCTATTCCGTCTGGTCGCCTATCGGCCTGCCGCTGATGGTTGCCGTCGGCGAAAAAGCATTCCGCAAAATGCTGGCCGGTGCACACGCGATGGATACCCATTTCTTCGAAACACCATTCCGCCGCAACATTCCCGTTCTGATGGCGCTCATCAATGTTTGGTACAACAACTTCCAACATTCAGACGGCCAAACCGTTGTCCCATACAGCCACAACATGCGCCTCTTTACCCCATGGCTCAACCAGCTCGATATGGAAAGCCTCGGCAAACAGCGTACTTCAGACGGCCAACCCGTTTCCTGCACTACCGGCGGCATTGTCTTTGGTGATGAAGGTGTCAACTGCCAACATGCCTACTTCCAGCTTCTGCACCAAGGCACGCGTCTGATTCCCGTCGACTTTATCGTCCCCATGACCACAATCTACGGCAACCACCGCCAACACCGCTTTACCGTTGCCAACGCCTTCGCACAAGCCGAAGCGCTGATGAAAGGCAAGACCTTAGACGAAGTACAAGTCGAATTGGCCGCCCTGTCCCAAGATGAACGCGACCGCCTTGCACCGCAAAAAGAATTCCCCGGCAACCGTCCGAGCAACAGCCTGCTCATCGACAGCCTGACACCTTTCAACCTCGGCATGCTGATGGCAGCCTACGAACATCGCACCTTTGTTCAGGGCGTGATTTGGCGTATCAACCCCTTCGACCAATGGGGCGTGGAATACGGTAAAGAACTGGCCAAAACCATCGAGCCCGAACTCGAACGCGGCACGCCGGCACACGACAGCTCCACCAACGGTCTGATTGCCTTCTACCGCAACTGCAACGCAGTATCAAAGGCCGTCTGAAAATGAAAATATCCGTAAAATAAGCATATCTGCCTGTCTTACGGACATTTCAAAACCTAATCGGCTTGTTCCAACAAAAGGCCGTCTGAAACTTAATTTGTCAAAGTTTCAGACGGCCTTTTATTATTCAATAAAGATAGCAGAAGTTCATTCGCCATATCCCCCATCTTTGCTACAATATCCCTTTTCTTTTTTATTGATTCCACTATGACCAACGCGCCCCAAACCAGCACTATGCAGCGAATTTTCTCGCGCAAAATGCTGATCTGCATTTTCACAGGCTTCACTTCGGGGTTGCCGCTTTATTTTCTGATCAACCTGATTCCTGCATGGTTGCGCAGCGAACATGTTGATTTGAAAACCATCGGCCTGATGGCACTTATCGGGCTGCCTTTCACTTGGAAATTTATCTGGTCTCCCGTCATTGATTTGGTCAGATTACCTTTTTTAGGACGGCGACGCGGTTGGATGCTGGTTACGCAAATTGGTTTGCTGCTGACCTTGCTCATTTATGCCTTCCTAAATCCTGCTCAGCATTTATATGTAATTATGGGCTTATCGTTGGTGGTCGCCTTTTTCTCTGCCAGCCAAGATATTGTATTGGATGCATTTCGCCGCGAAATTTTGTCAGATGAAGAATTAGGCTTAGGCAACTCTATCCACGTCAATGCCTACCGTATCGCCGCTTTGGTACCCGGCTCGCTCAGCTTGATCTTGGCCGACTTGATGCCTTGGCACAACGTATTCATCATTACTGCACTATTTATGCTGCCCGGTCTGCTGATGACCCTGTTTTTAGCCAAAGAGCCTGACATTCCACCATCTGTGTCGCGTACATTTGCCCAAACGGTTTCCGACCCTTTTAGTGAGTTCTTCTCCCGCAAAGGAATCAAACAGGCCATATTGGTATTGCTGTTTATCTTTCTCTACAAACTGGGCGACAGCATGGCGACTTCCCTGGCAACGCCGTTTTATCTGGACATGGGCTTCAGCAAAACCGACATCGGCCTGATTGCCAAAAATGCCGGCCTGTGGCCTGCTGTCATTGCCGGTATTGTAGGCGGTATTTGGATGATAAAGCTCGGTATCAACAGGGCTTTGTGGGTTTTCGGCGTAGCCCAATGGGTAACGATTCTAGGCTTTGCCTGGCTGGCGGGTTTCGGTAAATTTGAAACCATTACCCTGACGGAACAAATGATGCTTGCCGCCGTGATTGGTGCGGAAGCAGCAGGCGTAGGCTTGGGTACGGCGGCATTTGTCGCCTATATGGCCCGTGAAACCAATCCTGCTTTCACGGCCACACAATTGGCCCTCTTTACCAGCCTGTCAGCTGTTCCCCGTACATTTATCAATGCTTCGGCAGGCTATCTGATTGAAGCGATGGGTTACTTCAATTTCTACTGGCTGTGTTTTGCTTTGGGCATACCCGGCATGTTGCTGCTGTTTAAAGTGGCACCATGGAATGGTCAAAAAGTGAGTAACTAGATTGCCTAGTCTAAAGCTTCTAGCAAAACAAAAGGCCGTCTGAATGTTCAGACGGCCTTTATCACACAAAAGCTTTATTCGGCAGCAGGTTTGACAGTACTGCGGACATCGCCGCTTTTTTCTTTATGTTTCAAAACAGCGCGGTCGAGTTTGTCCATCAAAACATCAATCGCGGCATACATATCCTGTTCGATCGCTTCAACGTGCAAATCTTTGCCTGCCAAATGCACATCGGCTTCGGCTTTCTGGCTGACTTTTTCCACCGAGAGCGTGATGGTCACGGAAATGATGTTGTCGGCGTGGCGACTGATTCGTGCCAACTTGTCGGAAACATAGTTTTTGATGGCTTCGGTAACATCAAAATTCAGACCGGTGATTTTCAGATTCATGATACAGCTCCTTCGGTTGATTAGTCCGTCAAAACGGATCGGAATATATCTACTCGGTAAATTTTCGTTTGTGTGCCGGTGGTATGTCTAATGATTCTCTATATTTAGCAACTGTACGTCTAGCGATTTCAATGCCGCGTTGTTTTAATAATTTGACGAGAGCCTCGTCCGAATAGGGTTTGCTGCTGTCTTCACTTTCAATCAGCTGGCTTAATACGGCTTTGATTGCGCCTTGGCTGAACCCTTCGCCATCATCGTCGGCATTGACTGCCTGTGTGAAGAAATAGCGTAACGCAAACAGGCCGCGCGGGCAAGACAAATATTTCTGGTTGGCGGCGCGCGAAATGGTGCTTTCCGCCAAACCCAATTCGGCGGCGGCATCTTTCATCAGCATGGGCGACAGGCCGATTTCTCCGAAAATGAAAAAATCTTCCTGATTTTTGACGATATACTCGGCAAGGCGGAGGACCGTGCTTTTACGCAGCTCCAAAGAATCAATGCGCTGCTTGGCTTCGCTGATTTTTTCCTTCCACTCCGGTGCGCCCTCCTCCGCTGATTTCATCAGGTCGCAATACTCCTGATTGAGCTGCAGCTTCGGCCAAGCCTCCTCGTTGCTGATGACTTCCCAGCCATCCTTGCCCTCTTTGACCCAAACGTCAGGCTGAATATAAGGCGTAGGCGTGGCAGAGGCGAAACCGTAGGCCGGATAGGGATTGAGCTCGGCAATCATATCGAGCGCGGCTTCTATGGTTTCGCTATCGGTATCTGGATAGAGTTTGCGGAAACGCAGAACGTTTTGTTTGCGGTTTTTGCCTAAGTCTTGAAGCGAACTTTGTACCAAATGCGCGGCCATTTGTCGGGCAGGAGAAGCCGGCAAACGCATCAGCTGCAGCATGAGCGACTCGGTCAAATCCGCCGCCGCCACGCCGGGCGGATCAAAGGTTTGCAATATATCCAGCGCATTTTGCAGGGCTTCTTCGTCCAGCATCCATTCTAACGGCGTGTGGTCGATGATTTCTTCGAGGCTGTCGGTGAGGTAGCCTTGTTCGTCCAAAAAATCAATCAAGACGTGGACATAGGCCGCTTCCACTTGCGAAAGCGGATGCTCGCACACTTGGGCATGCAGATAGTGTTTGAAGTCCTCTTCTTCGGCGATGTTGCTCCAAATATCTTCGGCATCGTCGCCACTCAACTGCTGACCTGCGCGCGGCATGGTGACGGCACGGTTGAGTCCGCTATCGGCAAACTCATCGGTTTCCGGACGCTCAAGCAGAGGATTGTCTAACAACCAGTCTTCCACTTCGCGCTCAAGCTCAAGACCCGACATCTGCAAGATGCGCAGAGACTGCTGCAGCCGCTGGTTGAGCTGCTGGGTCTGTTTGAGTTTAAGGACGAGTGAAGACATAGTGTTTTTTCGAAGTGTATGGATAGTTTTTTAGACGGCCTTTGCACGGAGGGCCGTCTGAAAAACTAGGTTATCGGTATTATATTTGTATTCTTAGTAATTATTTCAATATTTACAGATACCCTCAATTGAAATGAGAGCCTCGTGTGAAACCGGTTTTACGATTGCCGTCAAATATGCATTCAATATTTGAAATTTTCACCCAAGTAAACCGAACGGACTTGTTCATTGTTGACCAAATCATCCGGCTTGCCTGAAGCCAATACCGTACCGTCGCTGATGATGTAGGCACGGTCGCAGATGCTGAGGGTTTCGCGCACGTTGTGGTCGGTAATCAATACGCCGATACCGCGTGATTTGAGGAACTCGATGATTTTCTGAATATCGATGACGGCAATCGGGTCAACGCCGGCAAAAGGTTCGTCCAACAAAATGAAACGCGGCTGCATGGCCAACACGCGCGCGATTTCGACACGGCGGCGTTCGCCACCAGACAAGGACGGCGCAGGGTTGTTGCGCAGGCGCTCGATATTCAAATCTGCCAACAGTTTTTCAAGTTCAGCATCGATGCGGCTTTTGTCCTTCATGCTGATTTCCAAAATGGCGCGGATATTTTGTTCCACGGTCATTTTGCGGAAAATCGAGGCCTCCTGCGGCAGGTAGCCGACGCCGAGGCGGGCGCGTTCGTGAATAGGCAGGTGGCGCAACTCTTGGCCGTCCAGCATCACACTGCCTGCATCGGCGGCAATCAGGCCGACTATCATGTAAAAGCTGGTGGTCTTACCCGCGCCGTTGGGGCCGAGCAGGCCGATGACTTCGCCGCTTTCGATTTCAAGGGAGAAGCTTTTGACGACTTGGCGTTTTTTGAAACTTTTTTGCAGGTTTTGAACCACAAGACGGCTGTTGTTTGCGCTCATATTCTGTTGACTTTCGATATTGACCTCAGGCCGTCTGAACCTTTTTCAGACGGCCTTTTTGTGTGTTTTCTTATTTGTTTTTCTGCGTGCTGGACGGCTGGATGACCACGCTGACGCGGCCGGATTTCGCGGCGGATTTCACACCGGATTTGGCGCTGCCGTTGATGGTGTAAACCTCGGTTTTGGTGTTGTAGGTAATGACCGCACCTTCGGCCACATCGCCGCCGCGCTGTACTTTGGCATTGCCGGTCAGGGTAACCAGACTGGCTGCGGAAGAATACGTTACAGTATTGGCTTGGCCGTTGACCACGCCTTTGCCGCCGTCCAACTCTTGGCTGAATTTGACGGGCGAGCCGGTGGCTTTCATCAACTGCTCGCTTTTGTCGTTGCGCGAAACGGTCACGCTGCCGGCACGGATATTGAGCGTGCCTTGTTTGATGATGACGTTGCCGAAGAAGGTAGTGCTTTGGTTGTTTTGGTCAAGCGAGCCTTGGTCAGCTTCGATTTGAATCGGCTGCTTGCTGTCGCTTTGCAGGGCAAAGGCCGGGCTGGCGGCAAAAACGGCAACAAGGGCTAAGGTTTTACAAATTTTTTGTATCATAAATTGTGGCTTTCACTTTGGAAGGGAAATTCAGCAAACCGGTTTTGTGGTCATAAGTCATGCCGTTTGCCTGACCGCCGGACTGTCCGTATTGGAAAGTAACGGGGCTGTCGGTATGGGCGTATTGCGCTTCGGTATCAACATTCAAACGTTCGGTTTTGACGATGCCGGCCAAACGCTTGGCATCTGCCGCTTTATTTAAGACAACATTCTGTTCAAAAACGACTTTTTTGTTTTGAATATTGTACGCTGCCTTATCGCTGCCGACTTCATACAGCAGGCTGCCGTCGCGGTAAAACGAAAGATGTGGTTTGTCCAAATGCACGTCTGCGCTATTCGGATATTGGACGGCATCGACCGCGCTCAGGTTTTCTTTCAGACGGCCTTCTTGGTCAAAACGTTTGCCGTTGATGCCTTTCATCGAATATTGCGGCTCATTCGGATTGAGGACGACTTCTTCGACCTGCACTTCGCTGATGCGGCCGAGCCACGCCGCCAGTGCGCCGAGTGAAACGGCCAACACCAGCGGAAAGGCGATTCCGTAACGCCATCTGATTTTCATCGTACATACTCTTTCAAAGCAGGTTCAAGCGTACCTTGCGCCTGCATAATCAAATCGCACACTTCACGCACCGCACCTGCGCCGCCGGATCGTCGGGTTACATAATGGGCGTATTGCAAAGTAAACCAATGCGCCTCAGGAACGGCGACCGCCAATCCGCAACGCACCATCACGGGCAAATCGACAACATCGTCGCCGACAAAGGCGCACTCATGCTCCTCCACACCGGCCTGTTCGCGTAATTGGGCGTAGGCGGCACGTTTGTCGTGAATGCCTTTGAAGTAATAGTTGATACCGAGCTGCTTCACGCGGATACCGACGGAAGGCGCATCGCGGCCGGTAATAATCGCCGTTTGCACGCCGCCGGCCTGAAGCATTTTCAAACCATGTCCGTCCAAAGTGTGGAACGATTTGATTTCTTCGCCGTTGTCGCGGATAAAAATACGGCCGTCAGTCAAAACGCCATCCACATCCAGTATCAGCAGTTTGATACCTAAAGCGCGTTGTTGCAGGTCGGAAGAGAGGTTTTGCATAAGGTTTCCTTATTTCAGACGGCCTATTCTAGCATAAGGCCGTCTGAAAACGTTTTTGCCGTCGATTCAGACAATTCGTGCCATCAATAAATCGTGCATGTTCAAAGCGCCAATCAGTACGCCGTTTTCTTCGACCACCAGCAAACCATTCACATGGCCGCTTTGCATAGCTTTCAAAGCTTCAGTGGCAAGGCGGTCGGCAGAGATGGTTTTCGGCGAAACGTGCATAATATCGTCCACTTTCAAACCGGCAAAGCTGTCGCGTTCTTGAAACAGACGGCGCAAGTCGCCATCGGTAAATACGCCTTTCAGACGGCCTTCGGCATCGGTTACCGCCAACATGCCCAAACCTTTTTCACTCATGCGGACAATGGCCTCTTTCAACGGCGTGCCCAACAAAACGGCAGGCAGGGCTTCTTCTTTGTGCATGATATCCGCCACGCGCAGCAACAGGCGTTTGCCCAAGCTGCCGGCCGGATGGCTTAAAGCAAAATCATCCGGCGTAAACGCACGCGCCTGCAGCAATACCACCGCCAGCGCATCACCCAACGCCATCACGGCGGTCGTACTGGAAGTCGGCGCAAGGCCGAGCGGGCAGGCTTCTTTGGAAACCGCCGCGGTAATATGGATATCGGCATGACGCGCCATGGTCGAAGTCGGATGGGCAGTGATACAAATAAGCGTGATGTTTTTACGTTTCAACGCCGGAATAATCGCCGCAATTTCATCACTTTCGCCGGAATTGGAAATGGCAACCACGACATCGTGGTCCACAATCATGCCCAAATCGCCGTGCGCCGCTTCGGCCGGATGGACGAAAAACGCAGGCGTGCCGGTGGAAGCCATGGTTGCCGCCATTTTGCGGCCGATGTGTCCGGACTTGCCCATGCCGGTAATGACGACCCTGCCCTTGCAGTGCAACAACGCTTCCGCCGCACGGACAAAATCATGATCCAAAGCCGCCGCAATTTCACGCAAACCTTCGGCTTCCGTATCCAATACATCGCGCGCCCAGTCGAGATAAAGTGTGTTTTCCGCCATCAAAGCTACCTTTCGTGCTTGAATTTAGGTTTGTTTTGCCCAAATTAATCGGCTGTAAACTGTTCAAATTCATCGAATCGGCGTAGCATTACCGCCACTTCACAAACAAACCTATTATGTAAAAGGAATCAGAGATGACTATTTTATCGGACGTTAAAGCATTAGGACAACAAATCTGGTTGGACAATCTCTCCCGTTCGCTGGTACAAAGCGGCGAATTGGCAGAAATGCTGAAGCAAGGTGTGTGTGGCGTAACTTCCAATCCTGCCATTTTTCAAAAAGCCTTTGCCGGAGACGCTCTGTACGCCGATGAAGTAGCCGCGCTTAAACAGCAGGACCTGACCCCGAAACAACGCTACGAAACCATGGCGGTTGCCGACGTACAAGCCGCCTGCGACGTGTGCCTTGCCGAACATGAATCCACCGGCGGCAAAACCGGCTTCGTCAGCCTCGAAGTTTCGCCTGAATTATCCAAAGACGCACAAGGCACGGTTGAAGAAGCGCGCCGCCTGCACGCCGCCATCGGCCGCAAAAATGCCATGATTAAAGTACCGGCAACCGACGAAGGCATCGAAGCACTCGAAACCCTCGTTTCAGACGGCATCAGCGTCAACCTGACCCTGCTTTTCTCCCGAGCCCAAACCCTCAAAGCCTATGCAGCCTACACGCGCGGCATTGCCAAACGTTTGGAGGCAGGACACGACGTTTCCCGTATCCAAGTTGTCGCCAGCTTCTTTATTTCCCGTGTCGATGCCGCATTGGACGCCACCCTGCCTGACCACCTCAAAGGCAAAATCGCCATTGCGCTGGCCAAAGCCGCCTATCAAGATTGGGCGCAATACTTCGGTAGCAGCGAATTTGCCGTACTTGCCGAAAAAGGTGCCAACCGCGTACAACTTCTGTGGGCATCTACCGGCGTGAAAAACCCTGCCTATCCTGACACTTTGTACGTTGACAGCCTGATTGGCGCCCATACCGTCAACACCGTTCCCGATGCGACACTCAAAGCCTTTATCGACCACGGCACCGCCAAAGCCACTTTGACCGAAGGTGTGGACGAAGCCCAAGCGCAGCTTGCCGAAACCGCGAAACTCGGCATTGATGTCGAAACTTTGGCAACGCGTTTGCAGGAAGACGGTTTGAAACAATTTGAAGACGCTTTCGCCAAACTGCTTGCTCCATTGGCTTAAGCGGATTGAACGGACGACCGATTGAAACTTAAATCATTTTGAAAAGTCTCAGGCCGTCTGAAACCCAAATTCGGGCGTGTACGGCACGCCCTTTTCTATCACGATTTGAACACCGTGCAGGCATACTGTCCCTGCCCTACAAAACCACCCTGCCATGTATATAGGACGTTTCGCCCCCAGCCCTACCGGCCTGCTTCATATCGGCTCCCTACTGACCGCCGTCGCCTCCTATGCCGACGCACGCGCTCATCAGGGCAAATGGCTGGTCCGCATTGAAGACCTTGATCCTCCACGCGAAATGCCCGGCGCTACCGCCGACATTTTGCGCACGCTTGAGGCTTTCGGCTTTGAGTGGGACGGCGAAGTCGCCTATCAAAGCCGCCGTTACGACCTATATCAAGACACCCTCGACCGCCTCAAAGCGGACGGGCTGGTGTATCCCTGCTATTGCAGCCGCAAAGACTGGCAGGCGGCGGCAACACATGGCGCAGACGGATTTGTGTATAACGGCCGTTGCCGCAATCCTCAGCAAAGACCCGACACGCAAAACAAAACTCCGGCATGGCGCATTCAAGTTCCCGATCGCGTGATCGGTTTTTCAGACGGCATTGTCGGACATTACGCACAAAATCTGGCGCACGACATCGGCGATTTCGTCCTGCTTCGTGCCGACGGCTATTGGGCATATCAGCTTGCCGTGGTTGCCGACGATGCCGATCAAGGAATAACGCATATTGTCCGCGGTCAGGACTTGCTCGTTTCCACGCCGCGCCAAATCTATCTGCAACAATACCTCGGCGTGCCCACACCGGCCTACGCCCACCTTCCCCTATTGACCAACAACCAAGGGCAAAAATGGTCGAAACAAACCCTTGCCCCGGCTTTGGATTTGAATCAAAAAGAACAACTTCTACGCCAAGTCCTAACCTATCTCAACCTACCCGATGCACCTGCTGTGAACAGTCCGCAAGAATTGCTCGATTGGGCGGTAGCGCACTGGCAAATGGGCAAAATCCCAAAATCGTCCATTATCACGGACTGAATTAGCACGATTACAACAAAATTACTCTAGGTATTACAATATTTCATAAAATTATGTAAGTAATCTTCCGATTCATCCCAAACTATGCCCAAGAAGCGAAAAATCATGTATATTTCAAAAATTTCCTAAAATTGTCACAAACTGATAATTTCAAGGTTGTAACAACATACGGCTGACGCGTTATTGAGGATGACAAAGCGCGGCAGATCTCCCACGATACGACAAAAAGAATACCGCTATGCCAAGTGCCATTATTGTAGAAGACGAAGTATTAGCAGCAGAACGCTTACGTGTATTATTGGAAGAGTGCAATGTCGTACTGCTCAACGTCTTTCACCATGCCATGCCAGCATTGGAGTGGCTAAGCGTCCACGAAGTCGACATCGTCTTTGCCGACATCGGCATGCCGGAAATCGACGGTCTCGAATTTGTCGAACGCATTAAGCGTACCGCCAAACGCCAGCCGGAAATTGTATTCACCACAGCCTATGAAGAACACGCCCTGCGCGCCTTTGAGCTGGCTGCCGCAGACTATCTGCTCAAACCAATCAAAATGACCCGCCTGCAAACCGCGCTTGACCGCATCATCGAGAAAAACCGCGAAAAAGCAGACAGTTTCACCCATTTCAAAGTGTACAACCGCGAACGCATGGTCGAAATCCCATGGCAACAGGCGCGTTACCTGATGGCGGAACACAAAACCGTCTATCTGTTTACCGGCGACGGCCACAGCTACGAATTACCGAAGACCTTGGTTTACTGGGAAGAATTGCTGGGCGACAAAGTCATCCGCATCCACCGCAATGCCCTCGTCTTCCGCCACACCCTCGACAGCCTGATTCGACTGGACGATGACGAAAACGACGAATCCGCATCCACATGGGGCGCAAAAATTCTCGATATTCCAACCCCGCTACCAGTCAGCCGCCGACAACTGTCCACCCTGCGGAAAATCATTAAAAACAGCATCTAAATGCACTCCTTGATTAGCTCTTTTTAAATCAAAGGCCGTCTGAAAAGATATTTTCAGACGGCCTTTTAACTTCTCAGTCCAATAACAGAAGGTAGAAAAAGAAACGGACCAGAGCTTGTCGTTTAGCTTTATCCAAACTCTCAATTTGATCAAACCTTGTTACATCCATAAACAAGGTTTTCCATTTTTTAATCCAGTATCTCTCAATTACTACCACTCAACAGAAAAGGCCGTCTGAAACATTCAGACGGCCTCGATATCCAAGCCTTACCGATTAAAAGAACAATTCACGCCAGCTGATGCGTTTGAGTCCGCATGTACGGCCTTGTACTTCCAGGCTGACCAATTGGTTAGACAAGAGACTGCGATCGCCTTTGGTTGCAAAACATTTATTGTTTGGCACGCTCGGCGTAGCATTCAACTCCTTATCCGTACCCGTGCCGCCGCTATCGCCATCGGCAGTTACCGGAGAATCGTCAGCTTTGCTGGAATTCATATAAGTAAAGTTGATAACGCCATCAAAAGTCATACCGTTGGCGTAATAAATCTGACCATTATTTTCACGTTTGATAATAAATGTGCGATCTTTGCTGGAGATACGCGCATCACGCAAGCCCAAACGGCCACCATTTTCGGCATTTACACCCAGAATAATCGTTTTCGCTGTCGTTTGTGTGGACGTACTGTCCGGCAAGCAAACATCTGTACTGGAAGAATTAGTGCTAACTATTTTGCTTTCATACTTACGGATGGTCACAACGGCTGTACGCAAAATCATCGTCGGCTTGACAGTCACACGTTCATTCGGATCTAAAGTCAGACTCCAGCCTTTTTTGCCTTCACCAACCTTATTGTCGCTGACATAAATGTGTTCGCCTTCACTTTCTCTGGTTTGCTGTTCCAACTCACTACTTTTCGCCAAAACCGCATCAGTAGACACATCATCGTAAATACCGTAAACGGCATTGATTTGACCGTTGGTATTGGTCAATTCATTCTGATAAATCTCGCTACCCGTACCAAAAATGACGACATACTTGTCTTTACCGCGACGTGATACCGCAGGCGCAGACGTAATCGGTTGATTACCCGAGCCTTGGAAAATCATTTGCACCGACCATTCAGACTCGGTTTTACCTCTCAAGTCGAAGCGGAACATATTGCCGTAACGGTCGCCTGCATAGGCAATATCGACAATGCCGTCAAAATCGGTATCCACCAAAGTGGGGGTAGAGAGGCCACCTTTACCATTCGGCGCAAGAATTTTAGCCAAGAGCTTACCGGCACTAGAAACATTTTTACCGGTATCTTGCGTACCAGCTTCTTTACCCGTCATATCATAGACATACAAGGCCGTTTCATTATCGGCACTGTTCACATCTTCAGTACGGTAGCCGCTGGCCAAGAAGCCTGCATAACGTACATCAGATTCCAGATTAACCGGAGTAGCATTGCGTTTAATGGAAACACGGCCGATTTGTGTCGAACCAATGGTGTAACCCAGCTTATTGCCAGAGCCTTTTTCTGTTTCAAACAAAGGTACAGTCGTATTCCAACCACTACGATCACTGTTCGCTACTGCACCGATATTCAACGCATACGCACCGCGTCCACCTTGGCCCATCGCACCAAACATAAAGGTTTGCTTATCAGGTGTTTGGCGGAGAACAAAGCCACCATTGACCATATAGCGGTGCGGCGTGCTGGAGCCGTAACCATCGCGTGCAATATCTTTCAGAACCTTGCCCAAAGTTGTTGCTTGACCGTTCTCGTCCTCGCGCTCCATACCTGCCGGAATATAGCTGAGTTTCAAGTCATAAGGATTGCTAGGCGTACCATTACGGAAAATATGTACCATGCCGTCATTGGCAGCAGCGACCAAAAACTCTTGACGGTTGTCGCGCTTATCGCCAATAGCTGCAACCGAACCGTCTAAAATATCGCCCAAATTGCGCTCATCTTTACTTGCGTCAGCTGGATCAGTGGGACGAATTCGATAAGACTGACTATAACCTTTTGTCTCTGCATCCGCTTTAATGGCTGCATCCGCTTTAATGGCTTCATTACTACCTGCTCGGCCAGTCCATTTCAGCAATGCATTTTTCCATTCCAACTTATCTTTCGCACTGCCGTCTGAAATGCCAAAATCGGCATTTGAAGCCTCATTATCAACTCTATCGATGAAATAGGTTTTACTGCCGTCCTTAACCAAAGTGAGGCGATTATTAAATGATGGCTGAACAAACTCGGTCGTATTGATAGGCGTACCATCGCGGTTTAATTTATAAAACCGCAACTGACTGCTCCAAGAGCCGGTATTCAAATGAACCGTTGCCGCCATATTGGGAATACCTGTACTGGTCGTTGCCGGTGCAGTTGAAGATACTCCTTCAAATTTCGTATTCTTGCTGTCATTTTCAATATTGTCGACAATGGTCTTGAAAGCATCGAGCAACTTTTCAGGTTTTGAGGCATTAAAATACCATTCTGGGCGACTGGCGCCCTTTTCCAGATATTCTCTCCCGACTTTAGAAACTCCCTCACCAAAGCCCACGGTAAAAGTCTGAACCAATTGCTTGCTATAATCTACGCCTTTAGGATCGCTTGGATCACCATCCCAGCTCTTGCCTGCAGCATCTTTGCCATCTTTTTCTGTTTTGATGTCTTTTTCTGCCAAAGTCTGACTGAAGAAACGCATACCGCGTTTCTCATTACCATAGTTTCTATCCCAAATAGGAACAATGATTTCGCCGCTACCTATCCACATTCGCCTACGATAATAATCGCTATACCCGAATTTATAATCGGTATATTGGCACATCACTTTTTTTTCATGCTCCGGGATATGGGCATCATATTGATAAAGTGGCAGGTCAAAGTATCCACTAAAGCCATGGCCATCGTTGAAAAATTCACCTTTTCCATATTTATCGTCATAAGCCTTCGCTGCAGACGGCTCGAAATATTGGTATGCAGGCGTATCCGCGCTATGTTCGATGGCTCGGTAGTAGTTTGAATAGTAATAATCTCGATCGTAGTTGAAGCTGGTATTGCGCGATAAGCGAGGATCCTCACCGGCACCCTGATTGCTACAACTCATATTGGCATCACCATCAGATACCACAACAACATAAGATTTTTGACAACGGTATTTAATATTTGGGATAACGAAATTTTTGACAACTTCATAATAACGGCGCGTTGTCGGCGTACCTTGATAAGCCAGCATTTCATCTACTTTTTTACTGACATATTCCCAGTTTCGACCGGCAGAACCATCCGTAAAGCCTTCAGAATCCTTCATATCACCTTTGGTATCATCGGGTCTAGGCAGTTCTGTATATGCGTAAATAGCATTATTCTCTTGCCTTTTTTTCTCATCCCATTTCCAATACCGAGGATTATTGTGTAAAGTCTGCAAGCCCCAGTTAAACTGATCTTTATATTGCGCCAAAACCTGCTTTAATGCCGATTTTGCAATGTTGATTTTTTTTTGCTCATCACGGACATGATAATCACCCTTTGCATCAGCCAACATACTGCCTGAGTCATCAATCAAAAACATAATATTGTGTTTGACTTTGGGTTGACCGCTGACGTCGGTTTTGTTTTGCAGGTAAAAAGGAGTTTGGGCAAATTGCTGCGTATTTGCCTGAACGGAAATACTGATGAGTGCTAAAGCGGAAGCTACGCTTGCATGAATGAGGCGATGGCGGCCTGATGGAGCGTTTTGTATAATGTGTTCTTTTTTCATCGGATAATCTCAGCTAAAAATGACGTTGTTTTTATTTTTTATGAGGTTACGATTCTAGCATAAACAGCCTGTTTCATGTTTGATTCGGCTGAATTTCCCTACACCTGCATTTCAAACACAACAAAAATGAAACAATCTGCCTGCTCAGTTTTCAGACGGCCTGACTGGATATTTAGTTCAATCCTTACTCATCAAGCATTCCAAAAGCAAGGGACTGTACCGTAAAGATAAAACGTTTTTAAATTATCGATTATTTGCTCTACGCTTGAAATTCCTATTACTTTGACTTAAAATACATTGCTTCTACGGCATAGACCGCTATGTCTGAAAAAGCACGTTACACAGCAAAATCAAAGCTGCGGAGCGTGTTTTTTTTTAGCCGAGATTTCCGAAGGCTGTCTTTTTTGTAAACAATTTTTATTTTTCAGACGGCCTGACCCATTTTTTTCGAACCGACCATCATCAGGCAAACAGGATTCCATCATGACCACTCCGGCTCTTCTCGTTCTCGCTGACGGCAGCGTATTCCACGGCACATCAATCGGTTACGAAGGTTCGACTTCCGGCGAAGTCGTGTTCAACACTTCCATGACCGGCTATCAGGAAATCCTGACCGACCCTTCCTACTGCAAACAAATCGTTACCCTCACCTACCCACACATCGGCAACACCGGCACCAACACCGAAGACGAAGAAAGCCGCAGCGTTTACGCCTCCGGTTTGATTATCCGCGACCTGCCGCTCTTGCACAGCAACTTCCGCGCATCCGAAAGCCTGCACGACTATTTGGTACGCAACAAAACCGTCGCCATCGCCGACATCGATACCCGCCGCCTGACCACCCTGTTGCGTGAAAAAGGTTCACAAGGCGGTGCAATCTTGACCGGTGCAGATGCCACCGTTGAAAAAGCGCAAGAACTGATTGCCGCATTCGGCAGCATGGTCGGCAAAGACTTGGCAAAAGAAGTTTCCTGCACAGAAACTTACGAATGGACCGAAGGCGAATGGGAATTAGGCAAAGGTTTCGTTACACCTACCGAACAGCCTTACCACGTCGTCGCCTACGATTTCGGCGTCAAAACCAACATCCTGCGCATGCTCGCCTCACGCGGCTGCCGCCTGACCGTCGTTCCGGCTCAAACTAGCGCGGAAGAAGTATTGGCACTCAATCCTGACGGCGTATTCCTGTCCAACGGCCCCGGCGACCCCGAGCCTTGCGACTACGCCATCAAAGCTGTACAAAAACTGATGGAAAGCGGCAAACCGATTTTCGGCATTTGTTTGGGACACCAGCTGATCAGTCTCGCCATCGGTGCGAAAACCCTGAAAATGCGCTTCAGCCATCACGGTGCCAACCACCCCGTACAAGATTTGGACAGCGGCAAAGTCGTCATCACCAGCCAAAACCACGGTTTCGCCGTCGATGCCGACACCCTGCCTGCCAACGCACGCATTACCCACAAATCCTTGTTCGACAACACTTTGCAAGGCATCGAACTGACAGACAAACCCGTGTTCTGCTTCCAAGGCCACCCCGAAGCCAGCCCGGGTCCGCAAGACGTCGGTTATCTGTTCGACAAATTCATTGACAATATCAAAGCAGCAAAACAATAAAGCTGATTTTTTCAGACGGCCACACTCAACTCAACAACAGGCCGTCTGAAAACCAAACCTCAAAAAATATAAATTCAGGTACACACTCTCTCAACATCTACACAGTCTGAAACCCAACCCTCTAATCAGAAAGGAAAAACCATGACAGAAAAGCAAATGCGCATTCTATCCGTCGTCGCCACCCTGACCGCCGTCGGTATGTACGTTTCCTATATCCCACAAATCCAAAACAACCTTGCCGGCAACCCCGGCTCGCCGCTGCAACCCCTCGTCGCCGCCATCAACTGCACATTATGGGTTGCCTACGGCTTTTTGAAAGAAAAACGCGACTACCCCGTCATGCTGGCAAACGCACCCGGTATCATTTTGGGCTTGATTACATTTATCACTAGTTTTTAAGGAAATTTTCAGACGGCCTGTGCAACATAAAAACGCAAAAGGTCGTCTGAAAAAGAGTCACCAAAATATCAACGGTAGGAATTTTTCAGGTAGCTTTTTATCGAAAGGCAGATGGAACAAACGCCGCGAGCGTTTTTTCAGACGGCCTTTGAATCCATCGGTAGGGTGTGTACCGCCAGGCACGCACGCGGTGGGTTGGGATTGCAGGGAAATGAAGAACGCGTGCGTACCGCACGCACCCTACATGCGGGCTATGGCTTACTATACATTAAACAGGAGCAAATAATGAATCCGATAATGGGCGGTAACATCTATTCTGCGACACTGGATGGCTGGGAAATTTCTTGGGAAAGCCAAAAAGAATATCGACACTGGTGTATTCAGAAAAAATCAAATAATAACAGAACATTGTTAGTCATTATGTTCAACCCAGGGAGCTTGAGTGGCGATGGGAGAAATTTATCTGGAGATACAACTCTTCGTATACTTCGTGAAGTATGTGGCAATGCAGGATTTAATCAGGTAATTCTAAATCTTTTTGATTACGCAAATCCCCAAACCGCACCTTTGTTCTCAAATTGGGAGAAACGTGATTTAAATAGCAACCTGATATTTGAACATCTTTCTGAATTTAAATACGATAATTATATTATGGCATATGGAAGCTATCAGTCAGATCTATTATATGAGAAGGATATTTTGGAGCGTATCAATTTAATACAAAACATGCTAAAAAAAGATAAAGAGATTGAGTTGCCAAGAAATCAAAATGGAACACCTAAACATCCAACTGTATGGCAGCGACAAAAATTAAAACCCGATATTACTAGAATATTATCTAAGTATAGAGAAAATTAACTGAAATCATAGAGAGTCATAACATGCCCAAACGTACCGACCTAAAATCCATCCTTATCATCGGCGCCGGCCCTATCGTTATCGGTCAGGCCTGCGAATTTGACTATTCGGGCGCACAGGCCTGCAAAGCCTTGCGTGAAGAAGGCTATAAAGTCATTTTGGTAAACTCCAACCCCGCCACGATCATGACCGACCCTGAAATGGCGGATGTTACCTACATCGAGCCGATTATGTGGCAGACGGTGGAAAAAATTATCGCCAAGGAGCGACCTGATGCGATTCTGCCTACCATGGGCGGTCAGACTGCGCTGAACTGTGCGCTGGATTTGGCGCGCAACGGCGTGCTGGCGAAATACAATGTTGAGCTGATCGGCGCGACGGAAGATGCCATCGACAAGGCGGAAGACCGCGGCCGCTTTAAAGAAGCGATGGAAAAAATCGGTTTGTCTTGCCCGAAATCTTTTGTCTGCCACACAATGAACGAAGCTTTGGCAGCGCAAGAACAGGTCGGCTTCCCTACCCTGATTCGTCCGTCTTTCACGATGGGTGGTTCAGGCGGCGGCATTGCCTACAACAAAGACGAGTTCTTAGCAATTTGCGAACGCGGTTTCGATGCATCGCCTACGCATGAGCTGCTGATTGAGCAGTCCGTGCTCGGTTGGAAAGAGTACGAGATGGAAGTGGTGCGCGATAAAAACGACAACTGCATCATCATCTGCTCGATTGAAAACTTCGACCCGATGGGCGTGCATACCGGCGACTCCATCACTGTTGCGCCTGCACAAACATTGACCGACAAAGAATACCAAATCATGCGTAATGCTTCGTTGGCAGTGTTGCGCGAAATCGGCGTGGATACCGGCGGCTCAAACGTTCAGTTTGCGGTGAACCCTGAAAACGGCGAAATGATTGTGATTGAGATGAATCCGCGCGTAAGCCGTTCATCCGCGTTGGCATCTAAAGCAACGGGCTTCCCAATTGCCAAAGTAGCCGCCAAACTGGCTGTCGGCTTTACGCTGGACGAGTTGCGCAACGACATTACCGGCGGCCGCACCCCAGCTTCGTTCGAGCCTTCTATCGACTATGTCGTGACCAAAATCCCACGTTTTGCGTTTGAAAAATTCCCTGCCGCAGACGACCGTCTGACCACGCAGATGAAATCGGTGGGCGAAGTAATGGCGATGGGCCGTACCATTCAAGAAAGCTTCCAAAAAGCCTTGCGCGGTTTGGAAACAGGCTTGTGCGGCTTCAACCCTCGCAGCGAAGACAAAGCGGAAATCCGCCGCGAACTGGCCAACCCTGGCCCTGAGCGTATGCTGTTTGTAGCCGATGCGTTCCGCGCAGGCTTCACACTGGAAGAAATCCACGAGATCTGCGCCATCGATCCTTGGTTCTTGGCGCAAATCGAAGACTTGGTAAAAGAAGAAAAATCGGTTTCAGACGGCCAGTTGCAAGACTTGGATTATGCCGCTTTGCGCCGTCTGAAACGCAAAGGCTTCTCCGACAAACGTTTAGCACAATTGTTGAACGTAAGCGAAAAAGAAGTCCGCGAACACCGCTACGCGCTGAACCTGCATCCGGTTTACAAACGCGTCGACACCTGTGCCGCCGAGTTTGCCACGGAAACTGCCTACCTCTACTCTACTTACGAAGAAGAATGCGAATCCCGTCCTTCCGACCGTAAAAAAGTGATGATTCTCGGCGGCGGTCCAAACCGTATCGGCCAAGGTATTGAATTCGACTACTGCTGCGTTCATGCCGCACTCGCCCTGCGCGAATCCGGTTTTGAAACCATCATGGTCAACTGCAACCCTGAAACCGTATCCACCGACTTCGACACCAGCGACCGCCTGTACTTCGAGCCACTGACCTTGGAAGACGTATTAGAAATCGTCCGCACCGAAAACCCATGGGGCGTGATTGTTCATTACGGCGGCCAAACCCCGCTCAAACTGGCCAATGCCTTGGTGGCAAACGGCGTGAACATCATCGGCACATCTGCCGACAGCATCGACGCCGCCGAAGACCGCGAACGCTTCCAAAAAGTATTGAACGACTTAGGTCTGCGTCAACCGCCTAACCGCATCGCCCACAACGAAGAAGAAGCCCTCGTTAAAGCCGAAGAAATCGGTTATCCGTTGGTTGTCCGTCCTTCTTACGTACTCGGCGGCCGCGCCATGCAGATTGTTCACTCTGCCGAAGAGTTGCAAAAATACATGCGCGAAGCCGTACAAGTTTCCGAAGATAGCCCAGTATTGCTCGACTTCTTCTTGAACAATGCCATCGAAGTGGACGTAGACTGCGTTTCAGACGGCCAAGACGTCGTGATCGGCGGCATCATGCAACACGTCGAACAAGCAGGTATCCACTCTGGCGACTCCGGCTGCTCATTGCCTCCATACTCATTGGACGAAGAAATTCAAGACGAAATCCGCCGTCAAACCAAAGCCATGGCATACGCACTGGGCGTGGTCGGCTTGATGAACGTACAGTTTGCCGTACAAGACGGCGTGGTCTTCGTACTGGAAGTGAACCCACGCGCCAGCCGTACCGTACCGTTCGTATCCAAAGCCACCGGCGTACCGCTCGCCAAAGTCGGCGCGCGCGTGATGGCAGGCATTTCGCTGAAAGAGCAAGGCGTGGAAAAAGAAGTTATCCCGGACTTCTACGCCGTTAAAGAAGCCGTGTTCCCATTCATCAAATTCCCGGGTGTGGACACCATTCTCGGCCCTGAAATGCGCTCTACCGGCGAAGTCATGGGCGTAGGCGCAAGCTTCGGCGAAGCCTACTTCAAAGCCCAACTCGGCGCAGGCGAACGCTTGAGCACAACAGGCAAAGTGTTCCTCGCCGTACGCGACGAAGACAAACCGCTCATTGTCAAAACCGCACAAAACTTCCAAGCACTCGGCTACGGTGTCTGCGCCACACGCGGTACCGCCGAATACTTGAAAGAACACGGCATCATCGTGCAAGCGGTCAACAAAGTGCAGGAAGGCCGCCCACACATCGTGGACGCAATTAAAAACGGCGAAATCGCACTGGTGGTCAACACCGTCGGCAGCACAGTACAATCCGTTACCGACAGCCATAGCATCCGCCGCACTTCCCTCACCCAACGCGTACCGCAATACACCACCATCGCTGGCGGAGAAGCCATGAGCGAAGGCGCAAAAAGCCGCGAACACTTGGGCGTGTACAGCGTACAGGAATTGCATGGCCGTCTGAAAAACAAAGCCTAATCAATCCTATCGGATTTAAATAGTTAAAAGGCCGTCTGAAACCTGATTGCTCAGTTTCAGACGGCCTTTCTGCAAAAAGAAGGAAAACGTAATGAAACAAACTATTCAAGAAAAACTGACTCAAATTTCACTTGCCGAACCACTGCATTTTCTTCTGGCGGCGGAGAGTGGAAGCCGCGCATGGGGCTTTGCTTCGCCCGACAGCGATTATGACGTTCGCGCCGTTTATATCCGCCCACAGGAACATTATCTGCAAATCGATGAAGCAAAAGATACGTTTGAATTTATTGAAAACCAATGGTTTGACGTAGGCGGCTGGGACATCCGCAAGGCTTTGCGCCTATTGAGAAAAAGCAATGCTGTATTGCTGGAGTGGCTGCGTTCGCCGATTGTTTATATACAAGATGAGGCATTCATAGGCCGTCTGAACGAACTTGCGCCCCAATACGTCCAAGCCGCCGCGTTGTTGCACCATTATCGCGGTATCGCCGGCAATGCTTTGAAAGCCATGGATTTGGCGCAGCCGATTAAATTGAAAAAATGGTTTTACGTCTTGCGCCCTTTATTGGCGGCTCGCTGGGCAGTGAAACAAGGCGGTATTCCGCCAATGACTTTGGTTGAGTTGATGAATGAGTGGCAGACAGATTGTGCTACCCAAATTACTGATCTAGTCGCATTAAAAACAGGACAAGACGAAAGTTATCTGCACACATTATCGCCAGAGCTGCAAAAGCTGACTGTTGACCTATATAACGAAGTTTCTGCCTTGTCTGCCCCTACTGCCGAACCTGCTGATAGCGGGCCTTTGAACGAATTGTTCCGCTCCACCTTGGCAACCATTCATCCGTAAAAGGCCGTCTGAATATGCTGACCCTCGAAGACTTGCACACGCAAAATCTGATTCTGCTTGAAGCCGTGTCCGGCAGCCGCGCCTACGGTTTGGCAACGCCCGAGTCCGATACCGACATCAAAGGCGTATTTTACCTGCCTAAATCCATGTTTTACGGCATGGAATACATCCCACAAATCAGCAATGAAACCAACGATATTGTGTATTACGAACTGGGACGGTTTATCGAATTGCTGTTGCAAAGTAATCCAAACACGCTGGAGCTGCTGGCTTCCCCTTCCGACTGTGTGCGATACCGTTCGCCATTGATGGATGCGTTCAAAACCGAATGGTTTATCTCCAAAACCTGCCAGCAAAGTTTTGCAGGTTATGCCTACGGACAAATCAAAAAAGCACGGGGATTGAATAAAAAAATCAGCAATCCGATGCCGTCTGAAAAGAAAAGCATCCTTGATTTCTGCCACATCATAGAAGGCAGGCAAACCGTACCGTTACAGTACTGGCTTGCACAACGCGGAATGGAGCAAAGGCGTGTAGGCTTAATCAAAATAGCCCACGCCCGAGAACTTTATGCGCTGTTTTACGATGCCGACTGCACACTTGGCTACCACGGTATTGCACCCAAACCCGAAGCCACAACGCTGTCACTCAGCACTATTCCAGAAGACGAAACACCGCTTGCCCATCTATCCTTCAACCAAGACGGATACAGCAGCTACTGCCGCGAATATGCCTCTTATCAACAATGGCTGGCAGAACGCAACGAAACACGCTATCAAGGCACGCAGGCACACGGCCAAGGTTACAATGCAAAAAATATGATGCACACTTTCCGCCTGCTTGAAACCGCACGCGATATTGCCCTTCATGGCGAAATCCGTCCACGCCGTCCCAATCGTGACGAATTGCTGGCCATCAAGCGTGGTTCTTTTCCTTACGATGAGCTGTTGGCGCGTGCAGAAACATTGATTAACGAAGTAGAAAATTTGTTCGCCCAGTCCGATCTACCGGAAGCTGTAAACAGCAGTTTGGCAATCAATGCCCTTGTCGAAATCCGAACCAAGATTTACGGATAAGAGAATCAAAAATAGAGGCCGTCTGAAATTATGTGTTTCCGCTTTTCAGACGGCCTTTTCATATTTCAAATTCCAACCGTCTGTCCATCAAAACAACCTTTTCTGCCATCTCCAAACAAGGGATAGCAACATGAAATATAATTTCGTTATTGATTGGATTCATACGACAAAATTGTTGTTTTTTCATCATAATCCAAAAATATCGAGTTTAACGCCTATTCCCCTTGCTTTATAATGGCCGTCCAAAATAAAAATACAATTAAAGCAGAAGCATGTCTTTGCAACTTAAGCAGATTTGCATAATTAAACATATGCTTTAATCATAATAATGATAAAATAATACGGCTTTCCTCTAAATTAAAGGGAAAACTGCACAAGAAACGGAAAATAAAATGAGTGTCGGATTATTGCGTGTTTTGGTTCAAAGCCAGACCATCTCAAATCAACAAGCGGAACATTACAACAACCTTTTACAATCAGGCAAAGAAATCCTGCCCAACCTGTTTTCAGACGGCATCATCTCCCCTAAAGCTTTGGGAGAGTTAGTCGCGCGCGTATTCAGCTATCCCCTTTTGGATTTGCACTACTACCCGCGCAATAATGTAGTCAGCGACATTCTGACGGAAGAGCAAATGGTGCAAAACCGTTGCATTCCGATTTTCAAACGCGGACGCAAGGTTTATTTCGCCGTATCCGATCCGACCCAAATCCAAAACTTTCAAAAAATCGCTTTTGCTTCAGGTTTAAGTGTCGACTTGGTGGTGGTTCCAGACGACCAGCTCAGCTCATTGCTGGAATGGCTGGGTCAACGTTCGACCACCATTCTGAAAGAAATCAACGACGAACATGAAGCAACGCAGCAATCTCAATCGCTTTATATCGATAACGAAGAAGCTGAAGACGGCCCTATCCCCCGCTTCATCCACAAAACCTTATCCGATGCCCTGAACGCTGGCGCATCGGATATCCACTTTGAATTCTACGAACAAATGGCGCGCGTTCGTTTCCGTGTGGACGGACAATTGCGTGAAGTCGTACAGCCGCCTGTCGCCGTGCGCGGCCAATTGGCATCGCGTATCAAAGTGATGGCGCGTTTGGATATTTCCGAAAAACGTATTCCGCAAGACGGCAGAATTCAAATTGCCTTCCATAAACACGGCCGTCCGATTGACTTCCGTGTCAGCACTTTGCCGACATTGTTTGGTGAAAAAGTGGTGATGCGTATCCTAAATTCCGATGGTACATCGCTCAATATCGACCAGCTAGGCTTAGAGCCTTTCCAAAAAGAAATGCTGTTGGAAGCCATCAACCGCCCTTACGGCATGGTGTTGGTTACCGGTCCGACAGGTTCGGGCAAAACCGTTTCGCTCTATACCTGCCTGAGTATTTTGAACACGGAAGATGTGAACATTTCGACGGCAGAAGATCCGGCCGAGATTAACCTGCCGGGCGTCAACCAAGTCAACGTTAATGAAAAACAAGGTCTGACGTTTGCCGCTGCACTCCGATCCTTCTTGCGTCAAGATCCTGATATTATTATGGTCGGTGAGATTCGTGACTTGGAAACCGCCGACATCGCCATTAAAGCCGCCCAAACCGGCCACATGGTTTTCTCTACCCTGCATACCAATAATGCACCGGCCACGCTGTCCCGCCTTTTGAACATGGGTGTCGCGCCTTTCAACATCGCCAGCTCGGTCAGCCTAATTATGGCGCAAAGGTTGTTGCGCAGACTGTGCCCGAACTGCAAACGTGAAGTTGAGCGCCCGCCGGTTCCGGCATTGAAAAAGGCCGGCTTTACCGATGCGGACTTGGCTCAAGATTGGAAACTCTACCGCCCGGTTGGCTGCGACAGCTGCCGCAGCAAAGGCTTTAAAGGCCGCGTCGGTATTTATGAAGTCATGCCGGTCAGCGACGAAATGCAAAAAGTCATTATGAACAACGGTACAGAAGTTGATATCATGAACATGGCCTATCAGGAAGGCATGGTAGACTTGCGTCGTGCCGGCCTCATGAAAGTCATGCAAGGCCTGACTTCATTGGAAGAAGTGACTGCCCATACCAATGACTAAAACTGCCATATTTTCGAAAATTACAATAAAGCGGCACGGGGAAACAGTCCGCTTTATTTCTTACTAACAAGGGATAACTCATGGCTCAAGCAGAGCAAAAAAGAAGTCTGTTCGGTTCAAGAAGCAAAGGCAAGCGTTTTACATTTGAAGGAAAAAATATCGAGACCGAACGTCTTGTCCGCGGCGAAGTAGTTGCCAAAGATGAAGAAGAGGCGCGCAAAAAACTCCAGCGCAGAGGCATTCGCCCTTTGCGTATCAGCAAAGTCAAAACCGCACGCAAACGCCGTATTACCCAAGAAGACATTACAGTGTTCACCCGCCAACTGGCAACGATGATGAAGGCAGGCTTACCGCTGATGCAGGCTTTTGAAATCGTTGCGCGCGGCCACTCCAATCCGAGTATGACCGAAATGCTGATGCAGGTTCGCTCCGATGTCGAACAAGGTAGCGCATTGGGTAAATCGTTCTCCAAATATCCAAAATATTTCGACCGTTTCTATTGCAACCTGGTCAGCGCAGGCGAGTCCGGCGGCGTATTGGAAAGCTTATTGGACAAACTGGCTGTCTACAAAGAAAAAACCCAAGCCATTAAGAAAAAAGTCAAAACCGCACTGGCCTACCCGATTGCCATTATCGTGGTGGCGATTGCGCTTATCTTCATCATGATGATGTTTGTACTGCCTGCCTTTAAAGAAGTTTATGCCAATATGGGTGCAGAGTTACCAAGCCTTACCCAACTTGTCATGAACTTGTCTGATTTATTCGTTGACTACGGCTGGATTATGATCATCCTTTTGATTGTTTCGGCCTTCGGCCTGTACAAACTCCATGAAAAATCGCCTACTTTCCAAAAACAAATCGATGCTTTGATTTTGAGACTGCCTGTTTTTGGCACCATCGTCCGAAAAGCAACCATTGCCCGTTGGGCGCGTACGACTTCCACCCTCTTCGCAGCCGGCGTTCCTTTGGTGGAAGTATTAGATTCAGTTGCAGGCGCATCCGGCAATATTCTCTATGAAGAAGCTACTCAAGACATCCGCGCCAAGGTAACCCAAGGTCTGTCTCTGACATCCAGTATGCAAAGTACTGATATGTTCCCCAATATGGTGATCCAAATGGCGGCCATCGGCGAAGAATCAGGCTCTTTGGACGATATGCTGAACAAAGCAGCTGAATTCTACGAGGATGAAGTAGACAACTCCGTCTCCCGATTGTCTCACTTGATGGAGCCTATCATCATGGTAGTATTGGGTTCGCTCATCGGTATCTTGCTGATTGCCATGTATCTGCCGCTGTTTAACTTGGGTAATGTCGTAGGTTGATATGTTCGATAGTATTTACTCCGCCATCGACACCCTCTCCGTTCTTGCGCCATTCGCTATTCCTTTAGCCGTTATTTTGGGATTGCTGATTGGCAGCTTTCTGAACGTTGTCATTTATCGCACGCCGATAATGATGGAACGCGAATGGACACAATTTTCCAAAGAGCATTTGGGCATCGAGCTGACAGATGAAGAAAAACAGCCATTTAATCTGCGTAAACCGGATTCACGCTGCCCAAAATGCAAAAGCCCAGTCAAACTTTGGCAAAATATCCCCATCCTCAGCTATGTTTTACTGGGCGGGAAATGCTACTCCTGCAAAACCGCGATCGGCATACGTTATCCGCTGATTGAGCTGCTGACAGGTGTCTTATTCGGTATTGTCGCGTGGCAATACGGCTGGTCATGGGCAACTATTGGCGGATTAGTTCTGACTGCCATACTGATTGCGCTGACCTTCATCGATGCCGATACACAATATTTGCCCGACAGCCTGACTAAGCCCCTAATTTGGATCGGCCTGCTGTTTAATCTGAATGACACATTCGTGCCCCTGCATTCAGCCGTTTTAGGTGCAATCGCAGGCTATATGAGCCTTTATACTTTATGCGCCGTCTATAAACTTCTGACCGGTAAAATCGGCATGGGCAATGGCGACTTCAAACTCTTGGCCGCGCTAGGGGCATGGCTGGGCGTAGGAATTTTGCCTGTTCTGGTATTCATGGCTGCCTTAGTCGGACTGGTGGGCGCACTCATTGCCCGCGTCGGTAAAGGTCAATATTTTGCTTTTGGTCCTAGCCTTGCTGTGGCAGGATGGATTATTTTGGTTGCCAATGCACCTATTACCCAACTGGTACAATGGTGGCTCGCACAATCAGGATTCCGATAATGACATTATGGATAGGCTTGACCGGCGGTATCGGCAGCGGCAAATCATCTATTGCCCAAATGTTTGCCGAGCTTGGCGTACCCATTATTGATGCCGATGCCATCAGCCGTTCACTGACTGCTGAAAACGGCGAAGCCCTTCCAGCCATCCGCCAACTTTTCGGCGATGAGGTTTTTGACAGTGAAGGCCGTCTGAATCGTATGGCTTTACGGGAAGAAGTTTTCAGACGGCCTCAATCAAAAAAACAACTGGAAAATCTGCTTCTACCGTTAATCTTAAACAAAATCCAACAGCAGAAACAAAAACTTGCCTCATCCGCCTACGGCATTGTCGATGTACCGCTTTTAATTGAGAATCCGGCATTTAAAGCGGAGACTGACCGCATTTTGGTTGTAGATGTTCCGGAGTCCGTCCAAATCGAACGCGTACACCAACGCAATGGTTTTTCAGAAGAACAAACGCGTCAAATCATGGCCACTCAAGCTTCTCGATCTGACAGACTGCTTCATGCCGACGATGTATTGGACAATGCGCATAGTATGGAAGAAGCAAAAATCAAGGTTGCCCGCTTGCATCAATACTATCAATCCATTGCACAAACTCTGAAAGAAACTGCATGACTGCTCCTGTTGTAAAATGTCCGACCTGCCACAAAGAAGTCGTTTGGAACACCGACAGCCCCTACCGCCCTTTCTGCAGCAAACGGTGTAAACTCATTGATTTAGGCGAATGGGCACAAGAAAAATACACTGTTTCTTCAGAAGACGACCCTTTTTCAGACCTATTGAACGGTAAATAACCTACGCCGCTTCCTTCAGCCTATCCAAAACAAGCTCAAAACAGTAAAATACCCTCTTTATTCCAACCTATTCCATCCACCATGCTCACCTTCCAACAAATTATTTTCAAATTACAAAACTACTGGGCAGACAAAGGCTGCACCGTTATCCAACCTTTCGATATGGAAGTCGGTGCCGGTACTTCGCATCCAGCCACCTGCCTGCGCGCCTTAGGCCCGGAGCCTTGGTTTGCCGCTTACGTTCAACCCAGCCGCCGCCCTAAAGACGGCCGCTATGGCGACAACCCCAACCGCCTGCAACACTACTATCAATTCCAAGTTGCGCTCAAACCTGCACCAGCCAATATTCAAGACCTCTACCTCGACTCCCTGCGCGAATTGGGTATCGACCCTAAAGTACACGACATCCGCTTTGTCGAAGATGACTGGGAAAACCCTACTCTCGGCGCTTGGGGCTTGGGTTGGGAAGTTTGGCTCAACGGCATGGAAGTAACCCAATTCACCTACTTCCAACAAGTCGGCGGTATCGACTGCTCCCCCGTACTCGGTGAAATCACCTATGGTATCGAGCGTCTCGCCATGTATTTGCAAGGCGTGGAAAACGTGTACGACCTTGTTTGGGCAAAAACCCTTGATGGCAACATCGTCACTTACGGCGACGTTTATCATCAAAACGAAGTCGAACAATCCACCTACAACTTCGAATACAGCGATGCCGATTGGCTCTTGCGCCAATTCAACGACTATGAAGAACAAGCCAAACGCCTGCTTGCAGTTGAAGACACCAGTCTTGCCCTGCCTGCTTACGAGCTTGTACTCAAAGCCGGCCACACGTTCAACCTATTGGATGCACGCGGGGCCATTTCCGTTACCGAACGCGCAACCTACATCGGCCGTATTCGTGCACTGAGCCGTATCGTTGCTCAAAAATTCGTTGAAAGCCGCGAGAAACTGGGCTTCCCATTGCTTAAAAACCAATAAGTCCGCACATGCTTACCACGCCGCCCTTTGATACATTCAAGTGGCGGCGTTTCTATTTTCAGACGGCCTTAACGTCGATGCCATCGCAAACACTTCCTGCCTGCTTTCAGGTAAAATAAGCCCTTTATTACATAAACCGTCTGAAAACATGAGTTCATCCTCTTCTGCAAAAACGCCCTTTTTCTTACTTTCCCTCGTTGCCATCATTCTTGACCAACTGAGCAAATGGGAAATCTTGAAACACTTTACCGAAGGCGAACGCCTCAATATCATTCCAGACTTTTTTGACCTGACGCTTGCCTATAATCCAGGCGCGGCTTTCAGCTTTTTGGCCGACCAAGGCGGCTGGCAAAAATTCTTCTTTTTAGGTCTGGCCGTCGTTATCAGCCTGTATTTGGCCCGTGCCATCTGGCGCGATGAGTTTGGCCGCTGGGGTAAACTGGGGGCTGCCATGATTATCGGCGGCGCGATTGGCAATGTAGTTGACCGTCTGATTCACGGCCACGTTGTCGATTTTCTGCTTTTCTATTGGCAAAACTGGTTCTACCCCGCATTTAACATTGCCGACAGCTTTATCTGCGTTGGCGCAGTTTGCTTGGTAATAGATGGTTTGCTGCACAAAAAAACACCTTCAAACGACACAAAGGCCGTCTGAAAACGGAACACACATGACTCAAAAAACCATTATCCTTGCCAATCCCCGCGGCTTCTGTGCCGGTGTTGACCGTGCCATCAGCATTGTTGAACGTGCACTCGAAGAATTCGGCGCGCCCATTTACGTCCGCCATGAAGTCGTTCACAACAAATTCGTCGTGGACAATCTGCGGGCAAAAGGTGCCGTCTTTGTTGATGATTTGGCGGATGTCCCAAAGGGTGCCACACTGATTTACTCTGCTCACGGCGTATCCAAAGCCGTACAGGAAGAAGCGGTGCAACGTGGTTTCCGCGTTTTTGATGCCACCTGCCCTTTGGTAACCAAAGTCCATAAAGAAGTAGCCCGCCTTGATGAGCAAGATTACGAAATCATCATGATCGGCCACAAAGGCCATGTCGAAGTAGAAGGTACAATGGGACAATTGCCTCCGGGCAAAATGTTTCTGGTTGAGACAGTGGACGATGTAGCCGGACTGAACGTCAAAAATCCTGACAAACTTGCCTACGTCAGCCAAACCACTTTATCGGTGGATGAAACCAAAGACATTATTGCGGCCTTAAATCAGAGCTTCCCCAATATCCGCAATCCGCATAAAGAAGACATTTGCTACGCCACAACCAACCGCCAAACCGCTGTTAAAGAATTGGCCGAAGAATGCGATCTCGTAATTGTTGTCGGCTCGCCCAACTCTTCCAACAGCAACCGCTTGCGTGAAGTAGCCGCATTGCGCGGAGTTGATGCCTATATGGTCGATAATGCTTCCTATCTGAAAAAAGAATGGTTTGAAAACAAAACCAAGGTCGGTGTAACTGCCGGTGCATCTGCGCCCGAAGTCTTGGTTCGAGAAGTCTTACAAACCATTCAAGATTGGGGACATGAGACCATACGCGAAGGAGAAGGCGCAGAAGAAAGCATTGTATTTGTCTTGCCCAAAGAGTTACGTCGCGAGGGCGAAAACAAGCAAATCCTAAATAAAGGGTAAGTTTGTTATTTGCTTTATTTGAAAACTTAAGGCCGTCTGAAAACTTTCAGACGGCCTTAAGTTTATTCTGCTAATAAAAAAGACCCACCTTTAAGGCAGGTCTTTTCATACATGATCCTGATTATTTCTCAGAAGTATGTTGCTGACGGCGCAAGATAGCAGGAATTTCAAAGTCATCCAGTACAGACTGGTTGCTGAAATCAGCCGCAGTCAGATTCATAGAACGGATATTGCGGTTGGTACGAACCAAGCTTTCAGCACTGCTTTGGCTTTGAGCTTGAGGCGCTTCTTCCGCACCGCGTACCAATTGTTGGGTACGGGCAGCAGCACGCAGTTGGTTGTCAGTACCGTTTTCTTTCAAGCCGGTAGCAATGATGGTAATACGGATAGCGTCTTCGCTCATGCTCTCGTCTTCGGCAGCACCAAATTTGCATTCCACTTCAGGGTGTGCATTTTGGTTGACGATACGCATAATCTCGTTGAACTCAGACATTTTCAGGCAACCAGGAGCAGTTGTAATGTTTACCAATACACCGCGTGCGCCATCCAAAGTAACGTTATCCAAGAGCGGGCTGGAGATAGCTTGATCGGTAGCCAAACGGGCACGGTCGATACCTTGTGCGAAACCTGAACCCATCATGGCGATACCACGATTGCTCATCACGGTTTTCACGTCGGCGAAGTCCAAGTTGATCATGTCGCTAGGGCAAGTCACCACTTCGGAAATACCGGCAACCGCATCACGCAGCACATTGTCGGCCGCGCGGAAGGCTTCACGCATGGTCACGTCTTCGCCCAAGGCAGTCATCAATTTGTCGTTCGGGATAATAATCAGGGAATCGACGCGCTCTTTGAGTTGATCCAAACCTGCTTGAGCGATGTGTACGCGTTTGCCTTCGTAAGCAAACGGACGGGTTACAACCGCAACGGTCAGGATACCCATTTCTTTAGCGATTTCAGCCACAACAGGAGCAGAGCCGGTACCTGTACCGCCACCCATGCCGGTAGTGATGAACAGCAT
The DNA here is from genome assembly GCF_003044645.1 of Neisseria subflava. Lineage (GTDB taxonomy): Bacteria > Pseudomonadota > Gammaproteobacteria > Burkholderiales > Neisseriaceae > Neisseria > Neisseria subflava_B. Next base: position 107,869 of record NZ_POXL01000005.1, on the reverse strand, counting down.
GTTTGCACCACGGATGGCATCTTCGATGGCTTCGCGATCTTCCTGAGCGGCGGCGCGGCCAATTTCAGGATTTGCACCGGCACCTAAACCGCGAGTCAGGTTTGTACCCAATTGAATGCGTTTAGCCGCATTGTTTTTAGCCAATGATTGCGCATCGGTATTGGCACTGATGAACTCAACACCATGAATAGTGTTGGCAACCATGTTGTTGATGGCATTACAGCCGCCGCCGCCCAAACCGATAACTTTAATAACAGCAGGGCTCGTTGCTGATTCTGCTACGTCGTAAACAAATTCCATTCAATAATCCTCCGCGCCCCGCTTTAGTAAGGACGGTTCAAAAATAACTCATTATCCGTATTATATAAGAAGTATCCAGATACTGGCAAAAATCTTCTTACCATTCGGCTGTCGGCGTTATATTTTTACTACATTTTTTAACAGTAAATATACAAGTTTTAAATTATCCACTTGGCAATTATTTAAAACCGTTTAATTCCACTTAAATATTCAGGACAAACGGTTGCTACACCATCCGCCCTGAAAACTTTTATCAGAAATTGTCTCTGAAGAATCTTTGGATTTTTTCCCACAGACCCATTTTTTTGCCTGAATCATTCAGTGCAATCGCACCGGTTCGACTGGTTTGCTCACCCTCTTCGGCAGCATAGGCCGTCTGAAGCAGACCAATCGCTGTTGAATAGCGTGGATTGCGGATACGCTCGGATACGCCGCCCATTTCTTGTGGAACACCAATACGCGCCGGCAGATTGAAGACTTCTTCCGCCAACTCAACAATACCGGTCAACATAGAAGCACCACCGGTCAAAACGATACCGGAAGTCAGCACTTCTTCTGGGAAGCCGGAGCGACGCAATTCGTTCAGCGTCAATTCCAAAATCTCTTCTACGCGTGGGCCGATAATTTCAGCCAATACACGGCGTGAAATTTGACGCGATTGACGGTCGCCAACGCTAGGAACTTCAATCATTTCATCCAAGCCGTCCATAGTCGGAATTGCAGCACCGTAATGGATTTTGATGTACTCGGCTGCGCTATGCGGCGTACGCAAGGCTTGCGCCAAGTCTTTGGTAATCAAATCGCCGGCAACGGGAATAACCGCAGTATGGCGGATTGCGCCATTGGTATAAACCGCGATGTCGGTCGTACCGCCACCGATATCGATGACGCACACGCCCAAATCTTTTTCGTCTTCAGTCAAAACGGCATGACCGCTTGCCAAAGGCTGAAGCATGATTTGATCCATTTGCAGGCCGCAACGTTGAATACATTTTTGGATATTTTGCAAAGCAGTGTTCGCACCGGTAATGATGTGTACACGGGTATCCAAACGCACGCCACTCATGCCGATAGGCTCTTTCACACCTGGCTGGTTGTCGATGATGTACTCTTGAACCACAGTATGCAAAATGTTGTGATCAGGCGGAATATTGATGGCTTTTGCCGTTTCGATGGCACGATCGATATCGGCTTGCGATACTTCGCCATCTTTAATTTTGACCACGCCTTGTGAATTCAGGCTGCGGATATGGTTACCGGCAATACCGGTGACGACGTGGGAAATTTTGGTATCTGCCATCAGCTCGGCATCTTCTACCGCCTGACGAATGGCTTGCGCAGTAGCGTCAATGTTGGTCACCATACCTGCACGCAGGCCGCGTGAAGGGCTTTGACCCAAGCCAACAATGTGAATTTCGTTATCTTCCCGAATCTCACCGATTAAGGCGATGACCTTGGACGTACCAATGTCTAAGGCACTGATATATTTATTTTGTTGTTGTTCCATAATTGCTCGTTCGCTATGTTGTCTGACTGACGGTTTGATTATTTTTGAAACAAGATTGCTTCACGTCATAATCGGCTATTCACTGTCGGAAGGGTTTTCAGACGGCCTGTAACGGACTGAAAAACCATCCTTATAACGCATATCGACATACTCGATACGACTTTGTTTTTTACGCAGCAGCGATGGCCAAATCTGGGCAAACTGCTGCAAACGTTTGATTTCGTTTTCACGCCCCAAACGCACGGTAATGCCGTTGTTCAATACAAGCAGCCATGCCGAACGCGGCGTGTAGATCAATTCTTTGATGGTCAGTTTCAACGGACTCAAAATACCGGAAAAGTCCGCATAATGTTTGACCATGTCTTTACCTGTCCCCTGCTGCCCTTCAAATATAGGCAGGTCCTGTTTCAGGCTTGCGGCAAACACATTACCCTTACTGTCCACCAGGCCGCCAGCACGCCAGTGTGCAACCGGCACGCGCTCGGTCAGGATAATTTCCACGGTTTCCGGGAAACGGCGGCGCACCATTGCCGAGTCAATCCAAGGCAATTCCTGAAAAGCGGACTGCGCCGAATCAATATCGGCGCGGAACATATTACCCCTGATATGCTCTCGTGCAACAGTTTGCAATTCTTTGCTGGAAGCATATTTCAGCTTGCCCTGAATGGCAATCTGTTTCACAGGAAAATATTTGGAATTGTAAAGCCAAGCTATGCCCGAACCTATCAGCAGAAAGGTCATCAGCAACAATAGCCGGCGGGTCAGCCGACCCAGTGCGCCTGCATCATCCCACATGAGCGGTCTTCAAAATCTCAATACATAAATCAGCAAAATCCACGCCGGTATGGCCTGCAGATTTTGGCACCAAACTGTGGCTGGTCATACCAGGCAAGGTATTGATTTCCAAGAGATACAGCTTACCGTCCGTATCTTTCAGGAAGTCCACGCGCGAACAACCGTCCGCACCAATCGCCTGCGCGCCACGCACGGCCAGTTCGCGCATCAGGTTTTCCTCCGCCTCGCTCAAATCTTCCGACGGGCATTGATAAACCGTATCGTCGCGGTTGTATTTAGCCTCGTAGTCGTAAAACTCGGTAGCCGGAATAATATGAATGCTCGGCAGGCCTTTGCCGTTCAATACCGGGCAAGAATACTCGCCGCCGCCGATAAAGCGTTCGGCAATGATTTCGCCCTGCAAGTGTTTCAATTCTTCGTAAACGCTTTTCAGACGGCCTTTTTCTTTTACTTTTACCACACCGACGCTACTGCCTTCCGCGGCGGGTTTCACAAACATCGGCAGGCCCAATTTTTCTTCAACAGCATCAAAGTCGCTGTCGTCATGCAATACGGCAAACTCAGGAACAGGCAAGCCCACAGCCTGCCAAATCAGTTTGCAGCGGTATTTATCCATACCCAGCGCAGAAGCAGCCACGCCGCTGCCGGTGTAAGGAATACCCATCAGTTCCAACGCACCTTGAATCGAGCCATCTTCGCCGAAAGTGCCGTGCAGAATATTGAAGGCCGTCTGAAAACCTTGAGTTTTCAATTCAGACAACGGGGTTTCTTTGGGGTCGAACGCATGGGCATCGACACCTTTGCTTTTCAAGGCAGCCAAAATAGCGGCGCCGCTGTCCAGCGAAACTTCGCGCTCGCTGGAGAAGCCGCCCATCAACACGGCTACTTTGCCAAAATTCTGCATAATTTCCACTTTCTTAAATACTGATACAGGCCGTCTGAATATTATTCAGACGACCTATCTGTCCTCAAAGGCCAATATGCCTGTTTATTATGATTGTTTCGACAATTCCACCAATGCAGACGGAACGCGGTTGATGCTGCCGGCACCCATATTCAGTACAACATCGCCGTCTTGCAAAACATTCAGCAGCATTTGCGGCAGGTCGGCAACGTTTTCGCAGTAAATCGGCTCAAGTTTGCCCAATACGCGGATGGCACGTGCCAAGGCGCGGGAATCGGCTGCGGCAATCGGCTCTTCGCCTGCGGCATAAACTTCGGTCAACACCAGCGCATCAACGGTATTGAGGACTTTGGTAAAGTCTTCAAACAAATCTCGTGTACGGGTATAGCGGTGCGGTTGGAAAGCCAAGACCAAGCGTTTTTCAGGGTATGCACCGCGTGCAGCGGAAAGGGTTGCCGCCATTTCGACAGGATGGTGGCCATAATCGTCCACCAGCAAAGCGGTTCCGCCGTTTGGCAATTTGATGTCGCCATATTTTTGGAAACGGCGGCCGACACCTTCAAAGCCGAGCAAACCTTTTTGAATGGCTTCAACCGATGCGCCAACTTCCAGCGCAACGCCGATAGCCGCCAACGCATTGAGGACGTTGTGGCGGCCGGGCATATTCAAAACAACTTCAAACGGTTCTTGCTCATGTCCTTTCATTTGAACATGAACGGTAAATTTCATTTGCGCGTCGATGTTTTCAATATCGGTCGCGTAGATATCGGCAGTATCGTCCAAGCCGTAAGTGGCGTAAGGTTTGCTGATTTTCGGCAAAATCGCGCGGACGTGTTCACTGTCGATACACAAAAAGGCTTTGCCGTAGAACGGCATACGGTGGATAAAATCGACAAACGCCTGATGCAGTTTCTCAACGCTGTGTCCGTAAGTGTCCATATGGTCTTCGTCGATATTGGTCACGACGGACATAATCGGCGTCAGATACAGAAAAGAAGCATCGGATTCGTCGGCTTCGGCAACAATGTATTCGCCTTTACCCAAACGGGCGTTGGTCCCTGCAGCGTTGAGCTTGCCGCCGATAACGAAAGTCGGGTCAAGTCCTGCCGCGCCGAGAATAGAAGCGGTCAGACTGGTGGTTGTGGTTTTACCGTGCGTACCGGCAATGGCGATACCATCGCGGAAGCGCATCAATTCTGCCAACATCAGCGCGCGCGGAATCACGGGAATCTGCTGTTCCAACGCGGCAACAACCTCAGGATTGTCTTTTTTGACCGCAGTAGAGGTAACAACCACGTCGGCGCCATTGACGTGTTCGGCAGTATGGCCGGGGTAAACTTGGATGCCAAGAGTGCTCAAATGCTCGGTAACGGCATTACGCGCCTGATCCGAACCGGAAACTTTAAAGCCCAAATTGTGTAAGACTTCGGCAATACCGCTCATGCCGACGCCGCCGATTCCGACAAAATGGATGTTGGTCACTCGATTTTTCATCATAACGTTGCGTTCCGATTGGTTTTTAGTGCGTAAAGGCGTTATTTTAAAGGGCTATCCGCTTCTGCGCTATGCTTTTATTGTAAAGGAATTTTAACAAAAGCAATAAAGGCCGTCTGAAATGCCTTTAATTAACTTTTCAGATGGCCTTTACTCGAAGTCTGCCTGCTTATTCGGTACAAGAGATGGCAACTTCCGCCACATCGTCCGCACTGTGCGGCAAAGCCAGCGTACGGGCATTTTTTGCCCATTTCAGGCATTTTTCACGGTTCAAGCCGCCGAGGATTTCGGCCAGTTTTTCTGCCGTCAGTTGAGTTTGCGGCAGCAGCAAACCGGCTTCGGCCTGCACCATAAAACGCGCATTGGCTGTTTGATGGTCGTCCACTGCGTGCGGATACGGCACCAGCAATGCACCCAAACCGGCAGCCGTCAGCTCGGCAATCGTCAGCGCACCGGCACGGCAAATCACCAAATCGGCATCACGGTAGGCGGACACCATGTCGGTAATAAATTCAACGCACTCGGCTTGCACACCCAATGCATCATAATCCGCCTGCAAGTTACCCAATTTATTGCGGCCGGACTGATGATACATTTGCGGACGGGCCGCCTCAGGCAATAATGCCAAAGCTTGCGGAACGGTTTTGTTCAACACATCCGCACCCAAACTGCCGCCCACTACCAAAACTTTCAGACGGCCCTGGCGGTTTTCAAAGCGTTCTTCAGGAACAGGCAATGCCGCAATATCGGCACGGACAGGATTACCCACCAATCCGCCTTCATGTTGAAAGGCTTTGGGGAAAGCATACAGGACACGTTTTGCCCAACGCGACAATTGGCGGTTGGACAAACCGGCTACGGCGTTTTGCTCGTGAATCACAATCGGCACCTCGGAAATTTTTGCCGCCAAACCGCCGGGGAAAGTAACAAAACCGCCAAAACCGATAACGCACTCGACACGGTGTTTCTTAATAATCTGTTGCGCCGCACGGACGGTTTTATACAGCGTAAACGGCAACATCAGCTTGCGCTTGATGCCATTGCCGCGGATGCCTTTAATCGCCAGCGTTTCCAAGCGTATGCCGTATTGCGGCACAATGCGCTCTTCCATCGAATCCTGACTGCCCAGCCAAATCACATGATGGCCGCGCTTTTGCAGCGACTCGGCAACCGCCAATGCAGGGAAAATATGACCGCCCGTACCGCCGGCCATCAGCATAAAAGTTTTACCGCTCATGGTTTTACTCCACCGAATAACCGCGCATTTTTTGGCGGTTTTCATAATCAATGCGCAATAATAAAGTAACGCACACCAGCATGATAAAGACAGCCGAACCGCCGTAAGACATAAACGGCAAAGTCAGGCCTTTAGTAGGCAGGATACCGATGTTCACACCGATATTGAAGAAACTTTGAATACCAATCCAAATGCCGATGCCGTTGGCGATGTACGCGCTGAACATCAAGCCCGAATCACGCGCCTGCTTACCGATGGAAAACGCACGCCACACCAGCCAGCCGTAGCAGAACACTAAAACCAGCATCCCAAAAAAGCCGAATTCCTCGCCGATGACGGCAAAAATAAAGTCCGTATGCGCTTCAGGCAGATAGAAACGTTTTTCCAAACTTGCACCCAAGCCCTCACCAAACCAGCCCCCGCGCGCAATCGCCATCAAGGAATGCGTTAGCTGATAGCCTTTACCCAAAGGATCGCTCCAAGGGTCCAAAAACGCCGCCACACGCGCCATACGGTAAGGCGCAGCCAAAATCAGCAAGCCCATACCGCTCACAACGGTCGCCACCAATACGGCGAAATATTTCCACGGGAAACCTGCCAAAAACAGCATACCCATGGTAATCACGACAATCACGACAAACGAGCCAAAGTCCGGCTGACCCATAATCAAAACCAAACCGACCGCCACCAACATAATCGGCAGAATCAAGGTCTTAAACTTGCGGAAGCGTTCCTTTACCCTTACCCAAGCTTCACTTTTAAAGGGGCTGCACACCAAATCGCCAATACCGGTAAACAAAGACGACCAACCCAAAGAATCCAAATCACGCAACATTTCTTCACGGCGCGTAAACAGGCTGGACAAATACAAGACCGTCGCCAATTTGAAAAATTCAGTCGGTTGCAAGTTGAGCGGTCCGATATGAATCCAGCGCGTCGCACCGTTAATCTCGCGGCCGACAAACAAAACCAGCAGCAACAGCAAACCTGAAACAGCAAAATAAAACGGAATAATCCGCCGCCAGAAGCTTATCTTCAGCAGGAAAAGCGGCAAGCATATGGCCACCGTAAACAGGATAAACATTGCCTGCTTAGACACAAAAGAAAACTGGCTGCCCCCTTCCGATGCCGCATACGCAATAGAAGCCGAATAAATCATAATCAGGCTGAAGACCGTCATTAAGACGACCATCCACAAGAGAGAAACATCAAACTTCCGACCATCGCGCGCAATCGGCCGGTCAAGCATTTTGGAAAGACTAATCATGAAAACATCCGTAACGGCTTGAATAAAATATTCAGACGGCCTGCTAATGGGCAAGAGGCCGTCTGAAAAAATGAATTAACGTTATTTTAAAGGTTTATTTCCAAACCAACAATTCAGATTCTTTAAAGATGTCGGATTCTGACGTTCTTTGCGCCCTCCCCTACCCTTTGATATCGGCAAAAGGTCGTCTGCAATCGCTTTTATGTTTTCAGATAGCCTTGTATAAATCTTTTCTTCAGGAAATAGGCTACTTTTTATCCCATGCAAACCCTACGCCAACTGCGGTATTTCCGCCCACGGCTGTATCTGTTCCAACTGCGCGGCGAGGCTAAGCAGCGTGTCTTCGCGTCCGTGTGCGGCGGCGAACTGGGTGCCTACGGGCAGCCCGTTATGCCGGTAAAGCGGCACGCTCATGGCGGGGTTGCCGCTCATGTTCAGCGGCGACGTATAACCGACGTATTGCAGCGTCGTGGCGGCTTCTTTTTCTAAAAACGGGTTGTTTTTCAACAGAAAACCCAAGCGCAGCGTGCCGAACAGCAGGCGCATGGCTTTTTGTGCGGCGGGCGGCGGCATCATTTCGCCGATTTTCGGCGTGGTGCGCGGGCAGACGGGCGTCATCAACACGTCGTAGCGTGTGAAAAATGCTTTGGCGGCACGTTCCTGCGCCAGCATCACGTCGCGCGCCCATGCCATTTCGCCCGCACTGATTTGCCGACCCTGCACAATCATTGCCCACGTTGTCGGTTCAAGCAGGCAGTGCGGCAGTTTTTGTCCGGTTTCGTATTGATATTGGTAGAACAGTTTTGCCGTTTCGCCCATGACGATGATGCGGGCGGCGAGGTTGAGCTGTTCGGGCGGCGCGAAATCGGGCGTGGCTTCTTCCAATTCGTGTCCCGCGTCTTGCATCAGTTTCAAATTATGGGCGAACGCGGCTTCCGTGCCTTCGTCGTTACCGCCGCCAAACCATGTCTGTTTCCAAAAAGCGATTTTCAGACGACCTGTTTCTAGTTTCAGGCTGTCTGCAAAACCGTTTTCGGGCGGCGGCGGGCAGGCATACAGGGCGCGGGCTTGGGTTTGGGCGGCGATGTCCAGCAAAACCGCGCTGTCGCGCACGCTACGGGTCAACACATGGTCGCATACCAAACCTTGCCATGCCTCCGATGCGTTCGGCGCGTAACTGCTGCGGCCGCGCGTGGGTTTCAGCCCGAACACGCCGCAGTTGTGCGCGGGTAAGCGAATGGAGCCGCCACCGTCGCTGCCGTGCGCTGCGGGTACGACGCCCGAAGCCACTGCCGCCGCCGCGCCTCCGCTGCTGCCGCCCGCGGTGTAGTCCAAATTCCACGGATTGCGCGTGATGCCGTAAATTTCGGTTTCGGTAACAGGATACGCGCCCCATTCGGGCGTGGTGGTTTTGCCGAACACGCGCAGCCCCGCATCGAGATAGGCTTGGGTCAAATCGCTGTTTTGTTTGGCAATGTAATGCTGCATCATGCGCGAACCCGACCATGTCGGCGCGCCTTCCCAATCCGCCAGCAAGTCTTTGAGCAAAAACGGTACGCCCGCCAGCGGCGTATCGGCATTTTCAGACGGCCACTGCCACGCCGCCGCGCGTTCGCGCAAATCGTGCGCCAACAGATTGAGCTTGGGATTGACTTCGTCCAAGCGGTTTAAAGCAGCCTGCAACACTTCATCGGCAGACACTTCTTTTTTGCGGATCAGCTCTGCCAAACCGACGACATCGTAACGGATGTAGTCTTGAAAATTCATGGGTTTTCCTTTCGGATTGATGAACACACGTTTTTTCGGTCAGGCATGGCTGCCCGCCGCCTCGCCGTTTGCCCGCATATGCAAACTTTAAGAAACAGTAACACCGGATAAAGGCAAGGAACAAGTTTACCGTTGCTACAAAAAGGTCGTCTGAAACTGCCTTAACGTTTTCAGACGACCTTTGAGACAATGACACACAAGGTTTACGGTAAGACCAACCCTCTTTTCATCTTTCAGACGGCCTTACAAAGCCTTAAACGCTTCAATAAACACTTCCGAACGGTGCGCATAGCCTTTAAACATATCAAAGCTCGCACAAGCCGGGCTGAGCAGCACGATATCGCCCGCTTCGGCTTGGGCGTATGCCGTTTGAACGGCTTCTTCCAAAGTGGCGCAGTCGGTCATATTCAAGCCGCAGCCGTCCAAATCGCGGCGGATTTGCGGCGCATCGACACCAATCAAGAACACACCTTTTGCCTTGCCGACAAGCGCGTTGCGCAGGGGCGTGAAGTCCTGCCCTTTGCCCATGCCGCCTAAAATCACGAAGAGCGGATTTTGCAAACCGGCAATCGCGGCGGCAGTCGCGCCGACGTTCGTGCCTTTGCTGTCGTCGATGAACACCACGCCGTTTTTCTCGCCGATTTTTTCCACGCGGTGCGGCAGGCCTTGGAAGGTTTTGACGTGTTCGAGCAACTCATTTCGCGGCAAACCGATAGCCCCACACAAAGCCACGGCAGCCATGACGTTGGCGGCGTTATGTAAGCCTTGCAGCGGAATGTCTTGCGTGGCAATCAAATCTTCATTGCCTTGTTTCAAATGGCCTGTCTCGCGTTCCAACCAAAAATCGGCTTCGTGTTCCAAAGAAAACCATTTCACCTCGCGCCCGGCACGCTTCATCGCGCGGCAGAACGCATCGTCTGCATTCAAAACCTGCACACCATCGCCACGGAAAATCTTGGCTTTGGTATGCGCATAATCAAGCAAGTCATCGTAGCGGTCGAGATGGTCTTCGGAAATGTTCAATACCGTCGCCGCAGTCGGGCGCAGGCTTTCGGTGTTTTCCAGTTGGAAGCTGGAAAGCTCCAACACCCACACGTCCGCCTTTTTGCCTTCGCGCTGCAATTCCGCTTCCAAAACCGGCGTGCCGATATTGCCCGCGATAACGGTATCTAGCCCGCACTTGATGCAGAGATAGCCGACCAAGCTCGTTACCGTGGTTTTGCCGTTGCTGCCGGTAATTGCAATTACTTTGTCGCCGCGGCGGTTCACAATGTCCGCCAGCAATTCAATGTCGCCCAACACGCGCCCGCCGTTTTGCTTGAACGCCTCGATATCCGGCTGACGCTCGCTGATGCCGGGGCTGAGCGCCAGAATATCGAAACCATTATCCAACGCATCTTTCAGACGCCCCGTGTAAAACACCAGCCCGTCAAACATCTTACCGATTTGCGACACGCGCTCGGCTTTCAGCTCCGCATCATAAGCAGCAACCTCCGCGCCGTTTTTGCGCAGGTAGGCAATCATGGAAATACCCGTGCCGCCGAGTCCGGCAACGAGGATTTTTTTATTTTGAAAAGTCATTTTGGTTTTGTCCTAAAACAAATCATATTGGGCAGGGAGATGTCCGCTCCTGCCCAAACCGCTTTCAGACGGCATCGCGAGCTGTTCAATAACCCGCCTCCTTCAGGCGTTGGTAAGCCTTCAGGATTTGGTAATTGTCGCAGCCGTCTTGGTATCCGTTTTGACAAGCCTTGCCAAGCCATTCTTGGGCAAGCGCAAGGTCTTGGCGCACGCCGCTTCCTTTGTAATACATTGCGCCTAAATTGAATTGGGCTTGGGCTACCCCCTGATCCGCCGCCTGCCGAAACCATCTGACCGCTTCGGCATCATCCCGGCGCACACCGCGTCCGTTATCATACATCACGCCTAAATTGAATTGGGCTTGGGCCAACCCCTGTTCCGCCGCCTGCCGATACCATTTGACCGCTTCGGCATCGTCTTGGCGCACGCCGCGTCCATTTTCATACATCACGCCCAAATTGGTTTGAGCTTCAACATCGCCCTGTTCCGCCGCCTGCCGATACCATTTGACCGCTTCGGCATCGTCTTGGTGAACGCCTTGTCCGTTGTCATACGCCACGCCCAACAAAGCTTGGGCATGGGCATCCCCCTGCTCCGCCGCCTGCCGATACCATCTGACCGCTTCGGCATCATCCTGGCGCACGCCTTGTCCGTTGGCATACATCACGCCCAAATTGTATTGGGCTTGGGCTAATCCCTGCTCTGCCGCCTGCCGATACCATCTGACCGCTTCGGCATAGTCTTGGCGCACGCCGCGTCCATTTTCATACATCACGCCCAAATTGTTTTGGGCTTGGACATCTCCCTGCGCTGCCGCCTGCCGATACCATCTGACCGCTTCGGCATCGTCTTGGAGCACGCCGCGTCCGATAACATACATCAAGCCCAAGACAATCAGGGCGACGGCAAGCCATTTGACTGTCTGTTTCATGGTTTCTCTCCTGTTTCAGTATAAGGCGGGTTTCAGCCGCCGTTAACGATAGGACGGGGCGGATTGCAGCCGCAGGTTTATTGCGCGTTCAAATGCCGTCTGAAAGGTGGTCGGACGGCATAGGTTCAGCGGTTTTGTCCTAAAACAAATCATATTGGGCAGGGGGATGTCCGCCCCCTGCTCAAGCCGCTTTCAGACGGCATCGCGAGCCGATTAATAACCCGCCTTCAGGCGTAGGTAATTGTAGCAGCCTGCTGGGCTTCCGTTTTGACACGCCTCATCAAACCATTCTTGGGCAAGGGCGCGGTCTTGGCGCACGCCGTACCCTTTGTAATACATCGCGCCCAAATTGGCTTGGGCGTCGGCATACCCCTGCGCCGCCGCCTGCCGATACCATTTGACCGCTTCGGCATCGTCTTGGCGCACGCCGCGTCCGTTGGCATACATCACGCCCAAATTGTATTGGGCTTGGGCTAACCCCTGCTCCGCCGCCTGCCGAAACCATTTGACCGCTTCGGCATCGTCTTGGCGCACGCCGCGTCCGTTAGCATACATCAAGCCCAAATTGGTTTGGGCGGCGGCATACCCCTGATCCGCCGCCTGCCGATACCATCTGACCGCTTCGGCATCGTCTTGGCGCACGCCGCGTCCATCTTTATACATATTGCCCAAATCGGTTTGGGCTGCTGCATTCCCCCGTTCTGCCGCCTGCAAGGTTTCCCGAAAATCCGGTACATTAGCTGCCCATGCCGCTTGATTCAAGCCCAAGGCAATCAGGGCGGCGGCAAGCCATTTGGTTGGTTGTTTCATGGTTTCTCTCCTGTTTCAGTATAAGGCGGGTTTCAGCCGCCGTTAACGATAAGGCAGGGCGGATTGCCGCCGCAGGTTTATTGCGCGTTCAAATGCCGTCTGAAAGGTGTTCAGACGGCATAGGTTCAGCGAATTTTGAGGGTACTCAAACCAATCAGCACCAAGACGATGGTGATAATCCAGAAACGGACGACGACTTGGGTTTCTTTCCAGCCTTTTTGTTCGTAATGATGATGAATCGGCGCCATCAGGAAGATGCGTTTTTTGGTGCGTTTGTACCAACCGACTTGCAACATAACGGAAATGGCTTCAACAACAAACAGGCCACCCATGATGACGAGGACAAATTCTTGGCGGATGATGACGGCAACAGTACCAAGCGCCGCGCCAAGCGCGAGCGCGCCGACGTCGCCCATAAAGACTTGTGCCGGATAAGCGTTAAACCACAAAAAGCCAAGACACGCGCCACACATGGCGGTACAGAAAATCACCACTTCGTTTGCGCCGGCAACGTAAGGCAATTGCAGGTATTGGGCAAATTGGGAGTGGCCGCTGGCATAGGCAAAGATAGCAAGACCGGCGGCGACAAGTACAACGGGGAATGCGGCTAAGCCGTCCAAGCCGTCGGTCAGGTTAACGGCATTGGATGTGCCGACGATGGTCAGGTAGGACAATACCAAGAAGCCGACTACGCCAAGCGGCAAGGCAACTTGTTTGAAGAAGGGAACAATCAGGATATTGTTGGCGGAATTTGTCGCTAGGTAGAACAACGCCAAACCGGCAATGATGGCAACGCTGGACTGCCACACCATTTTAAATTTGGCAGACACGCCGTTAGGGTCTTTATAAACCACTTTGCGCCAATCGTCGTAAAAACCGAGTGCGCCGGTAGCAAGCAAGACGCCTAAGAGAATCCAGATATAAGGATTTGCCCAGTTGCCCCACAAGATTGTGGACACGGTAATGGCGGTCAAAATCAGCGAGCCGCCCATGGTTGGCGTACCGTTTTTGATCAGGTGGGTTTGAGGGCCGTCGGTACGGACGGCTTGGCCGACTTTAAGCGCAGTCAGCTTGCGGATGGTCCACGGACCAAGCAATAGAGAAAACGCCAAAGCAGTCAGCGCAGCCATCACGGCACGAAATGTGGTGTATTGAAAAATATTCAGACCGGTTAACCAGTTACTGAAATGTGCGAGCCATAAAAACATGGGGCTTCCTTTTTTGTTTTTGTTGTTACAGTGGGCTTATTGCCCAATTAAAAATAAATCGGTATGCCGTCTGAAATTTCAGACGGCCTTATTGAGTAAGATTATTTCTCTACCACGCAAATCGGATAGTTTCCGGGATTCTTTCCGCCGCCTAAATCCAAGCAGGTATCTTCATAGATAAATGCCTGTACTTTCATTCCGGCATAAAACGCGGCAATCAGCAAACCAGTCAATAGTAAAATCTTTTTCATATTTCAGACGGCCATTTACGCGGTTGTTGCTGCCAACGCCTCAATCACTTCTTCCATCTTCATAAAGCGCGAGCCCTTAACCAATACAGTAGCGCGTTCAGGCAAGTCGTGGCTCAACACTTGAATCAGCGGATCTTTGTCAGCAAACCACAAACCTTCCGCGCCAAATGTTTCTGCCGCTTCAACGCTGTTATCGCCGACAAAATACGCAGCCTCGATACCTTTATCCCGTGCATACGCGCCAACTTCGGCGTGCATGGCGGCTGCCTCATCCTCACCCAATTCGCCCATGTCGCCCATCACAAAAATACGCGGTGCAGGCATAGCGGCGAGCACATCAATGGCGGCTTTCATGCTATCAGGGTTGGCATTATAAGTATCGTCAATCAAAGTCGCGCCTTTAATGCCTTGCTTGATATTCAGACGGCCTTTGATATTACTGAAATTTTTCAGGCCGTCTAAAACTTCGGCAAGGCTCAAACCTGCTGCCAAAGCCAGAGCCGCCGCTGCTACGGCATTATGCACATTGTGACGGCCGGGGACCGGCAGTACCACGGTAACACGTTCATTGTCACGCACCAAATCAAACTCGCAGGACAACGGTTTCAACTCAATATTTTCTGCATGGACATCGCCTCTGGCAACGCCGAAAGTCTGAGCGTTCAATTGCGCAGTAGCGGCTTCAAATGTAGCGATATTGGCATCTTCGCACGGAATCAGCGCAATGCCGTCTGAAAGCAAACCTTCGTAGATTTCACTTTTTGCTTTAGCAATATCGCCGACGCCATCAAAACCGCAACCGACATGCGCGCGCAAGGCATTATTAACCAAAGCAACATTCGGACCTGCGATTCGGGTCAGCAAAGACAATTCGCCAAAATGGTTCATGCCCATTTCAATGACGGCATAACGATGTTTTTCGTTCAGTTTCAACAAAGTCAGCGGCAGGCCGATATGATTGTTGAAATTGCCGGCAGTTGCCAACACAGCTTCATCACCAAACCGATGACGTAATACGCCGGCCAACATCTCTTTAACCGTCGTTTTGCCGGAAGAGCCGGTAATACCGAAGACAAACGGATTCACATTTTCACGCCACGCCTTCGCCAGTTTTTGCAAAGCCGCAAGCGTATCATCAACCTTCAATGCGCCTTTCAAAGCCGCACAATCTTCGCGCGAAACCACAACTGCCGTTGCCCCCGCTGCCAATACATCTTCAACAAAGTCATGCGCGTCAAAGCGCTCACCGGCAAGCGCGAAAAATACGTCACCTTCTTGAATATCGCGGCTGTCTGTAACAATACGCGAAACGGGTTGATTTTCAGACGGCATCGGAAGGCCGAGCGTTTGGCAGATGAAATTTAGGTCTAGTGGTTTCATGGTTTCTTTTGTTTGTTTTTTCAGACGGCCTCACATAACCATCTGTAAATGTTTCATCATAGATTTAGGTGTAACAAAAGTTAAACCGTACATACTGCCTAATGCCACTGCCTGGCTTTCCTCTAAATCGGCAACCAGTATCACAAAGCGGTCATCCGGCAAATTCAATCGTTTTTTCAAGCGTACATATTTTTCAATGTCTCGTCTGAACTCCCCTGATTTACATTCCACCACAACTGGCTCTTTACCCATCGGCAAAAATACAACATCTAACTCCTGTTTATCTTCATTGTCGAATTTGACTTTTACATTTCGAGCGCAAGAAAAAGCATAATCCTTACCTTTGTGTTTTGCTTCTTCAAGCATTTTGCCCAGCGCAAACCATTCAAGCCAACCACCACAAAAAAAGTGCTTGATGGCAGTAGCACGTTGCAGATTCAAGCGAACAATTTTTTCCTGTTTCTGATAGAAATACTTAGAAAACAGAGTATGGCTATAAAATTGTCGACATAGATTATTCATTGTTTGCCCATCTTTTTGCGACATTTTACCTATATCCAAACTAATGCTTGTGTGGTTGTGACTATATGCCCGACTAATCTGCCCCAACATATTTTTAGTAATCTGATAATTGCTGCCCAATTTAGTGGCAGCCTCATCAAAAAAACCGCTCATATTGACCGCCTGAAAGTCAAACATCGGCACAATATTGGCTCGGGCAAACCATTGCCGTATTGGTTCATGCTGTTTTTCAGTAGCTAAAATGTCGGTTTCCGATAAATTGACGCCTGCCAGCAGATTATAATTTTGATTTTCCGAACCAGTATCTTGCTGTGCATTTTCCTCCCTGCCGTCTTCCTGTTGCTTCAAAGCCTGCAATTCCCGGTTCACTGAAAAATAACGTTCCAACAATTTACTGACAAAAAATAAAGTGTCGTAAACCTTAACCGGAGCCGTGCATTTTGGACAAGCAATTTCACTCATTCCGGATTCGTAGTAATGCTCATTCATGTAACCGCATTTATTGCAGCGAAAAATACCCATAATGTTCCCTTATTATTTGTTTCAAAATTTATTTCAGACGACGTTTGAAAATTTTATCTTTCCTGATTAATCAACGGATACGGATTTACTGCACCGCCCGGCAGATACACCCCGTAATGCAGGTGGGCCGGTGTGGTTCTGGCATTGCCGGTTTTACCGACATAGCCGATGACCTGTCCTTCTTTTACTCGTTCATACAGACGGATACGGGCAAATTTATTGAGGTGGGCATAGTAATGCCAAGCACCCGGCCCTTGAATACCGATAACTTTACCACCCAATCGGTTGCGTCCGATTTTGGTCACGATACCGGGCGTGGTACTGCGTATCGGCGTGTTTTTCTTAGCAAAAATATCCACACCTTCATGCCTGCGCCCCTGACTGCGCGCCGCGCCCCAAGTGTCGTCAAAACGCTTGCCTTTAACAGGATTAGGCAGGCTTTGTTCGGCCGGAGGCTGTTGCGCCCTCAACTGCTCGATTTCAGCAGTTGGACGCGGAAGTTGTTTGGTTGTACAGCCTGCGAATAAAACTACGGCTGCACTGATTAATAAGGTTTTTGTCGGCATTTTCAGCATCAAATCGGTCTCCTTGTTGTTCAGACGGCCTTGTTAAAAAGTCTTCCGAAACAAACAACTGTGATGGGTTTAATGGCTGACGTGCCGTAATGCGTGTGTCGTATTGCTTTTATTGTATAGGTTTAAATCTTTTTCAGACGGCCTTGAGGTTTCGGGCCGTCTGAACATTTGCGATATGGTCTATCTGCGCTCTGCCAATGCTTTTTCTGCGATTTCAAAATCGGAGAAATGGTGCTTCACGCCTTGTACATCCTGATAGTTTTCATGCCCTTTACCGGCAATCAGAATGATGTCGTTCGCGGCAGCCTGCTCAACCGCATAACGGATGGCAACGGCACGATCAACTTCGACGCGTTCAGGATGAGGCACGGCAGGCAAAATATCGTTGATGATGTCTTGAGGATTTTCCAAGCGTGGGTTGTCGCTGGTTACGACAACTTTATCGGCACCCTGCACGGCTGCCGCACCCATCAATGGGCGTTTGCCACGGTCACGGTTACCTCCGCAGCCAAATACGCACCACAAAGCCGCGCCCTGCGGTTTGATTTCCTGCAAAGTGGAGAGTGCTTTTTCCAGTGCATCGGGCGTGTGGGCATAATCGACAACAACCAAAGGTTTGCCGCTGTTCATAATGCAATCCATGCGGCCTGAAGCGGGACGGATTTTTGCCAGTACTTCCAAAACGTTATTGAGTGGATAACCGTTGGCACACAGCAAGGCAACGCAGGCGGCGAGGTTTTGCGCGTTGAATCGTCCGAGCAGACGGGTACGGCATGTTCCTTCGCCCCACGGGGTTTGGAATACGGCTTCCATGCCGTCTGAAGAAGCGGTGAAATCGGTAATACAAATATCGGCTTGCTCGCTGAAGCCGTAACCGTAAACGGCTAAATCGGGACAGTCTTTTTTCAGACGGCCTACCAGTTCTGCACCGTATTCATCATCGACATTGATAATGGCGTGTTGCAGACCATGCCAGTAGAACAGGCGCGATTTGATGGCACCGTATGCTTCCATGGTGCCGTGGTAATCGAGGTGGTCGCGGGTGAGATTGGTGAAGATTGCACTGCGAAACGGCACGCCGTTGACGCGCGATTGGTCAAGGCCATGGCTGGAAACTTCCATCGCGGCGGCTGTTGCGCCTTGCTGGCGGAAGCGGTAGAGCAGGGTTTGAACATCAACGGGAGCTGGCGTGGTATGCGTGGTCTCTTCCAATGCACCCCAAAAACCGTTGCCGACCGTGCCGATAATAGTGGTTTTTTCGCCCAGAAGATCGGCAGCTTGCGCCAGCCATTGTGTGATAGAGGTTTTACCGTTGGTACCGGTTACTCCCCAAACTTTAAGGCCGTCTGAAACATTGCCGTAAACCTGTGCCGCCAACATACCGGCGCGATGTTTCAGATCTTTAATGCCTTGATTGGGAACGTTCCATTCAGGATTCCATGTAAATTTGCCGTCATCATCCCAAAAAACAAAGGTTGCACCGTTGGCGATGGCGGCAGGGATATAGCTGCGGCCGTCTGTATATTCGCCATGACAGGCAACGAAAATATCACCCTGTTTAATTTGTCGGCTGTCTGAATGCAACAAACGCCCTGCTGCGTTTTCACACAGCAGAGGCGGAAAGTTGGTTTCAGCCAAGGGGGTTAACTTGCTGAACATAAACAATATCTCTTTGATTGTTTGGATTATGACGGTACTTTGACAGTAGCGGTATTACTCAAAGGCTTGGTCGGGGAAACGCCCAAGATGTTCAAGCTTCCGCTCATGACTTCTTTGAATACAGGACCGGCAACCACGCCGCCGTAATAGCCGTTGGCAGTCGGTTCGTCGATGGTAACGGCCACAATCACGCGTGGATTTTTAGCCGGAGCAAAGCCGATGAACGTACCGACGTGTTTGTTGTCCACATAGCGACCATTGACCAGTTTACGCGCCGTACCGGTTTTCGCACCTACGTCGAAACCATCCACAGCACCGGCAGTACCGGTACCGCCGGCTTCAGTAACGGAAACCATCAACTCGCGCACTTTTTTTGCAGTAGAGGCTTTGATGACGCGCTTGCCTTTAGGCGCAACCGCCTGTTTTTCAAAGCTGACCGGCAACAATTCGCCATCATGGGTCAAGACAGTATAGGCTCGCGCCAATTGCAATAAGCTTAATTGCAGGCCATAACCGAAAGACATAGTTGCCTGTTCGATTTTTTGCCATCTGCGCCAGCTTCTCAACAAACCTGCAGTCTCACCAGGAAAGCCTGAATGCATGCGCACGCCCACACCTAAATCGTGATAGAAATCGTACATTTCTTTAGGCGTAAACATGGCAGAAAGTTTACTGGTACCGACGTTGGAAGATTTTTGCATAATGCCACGCACATCCAAAGTAGGATAAACGTGGGTATCTTGTACGGTAGCCGGACCGATTTTGTACGGCAGGGTATTAAATGTGTCGGTTGCATCCACTTTTCCGGAATCCAATGCTTTGGCAATGGTAAACGGCTTCATGGCAGAACCTGGTTCAATCATATCGGTTACGGCGCGGTTGCGACGCTGTTCGCTATTGGCTTGGCCGGGCTGATTCGGATCGTAAGCCGGGCTGTTGACCAAAGCCAAAATCTCGCCGGTTTGAGCATCCAATACCACAACCGTACCCGCTTTGGCTTTGTGATAAGCCACCGCTTTGTTTAACTCGTCATACGCCAGCGTCTGAATGCGCTGATCCAAAGACAAAATCATGTCTTGGCCGTTTTTAGGCACGCTGTTGCGCGGAGAGTCGAGGCTGTCTACGATATTGCCTTTGTTATCGCGCAATACCACTTTTGCACCATCTTCACCGCGCAGGCTGTCTTCACGGGAAAGCTCCAAGCCTTCCTGACCTTTGCCGTCGATATTGGTAAAACCGATAACATGCGCAAACAGATTGCCCATCGGGTAATGGCGTTTCAATTCTTTTTGGAATGCAATGCCTTTAATGCCCAATGCTTTGATTTCCTCTGCTTTCTCGTAGCTGAGTTGGCGTTTCAGGTAGATAAAGCCTTTGTCTTTTTTAGACAATTTATTTTTCAAAACTTCAACAGGCACATCGGCAATGGCCGACAATTTTTCTAATTGTTCTGCAGTCGGCATTTCCTCCATACCGGAAGGCATGGCATACAATGACTCGGTAGGCGCACTCAAAGCCAATGTGGCACCATTGCGGTCGGTAATCATACCGCGTGATGCCGGTAGCGGAAGCGTACGCACAAAACGTTGGTCGCCCTGATTTTTCAAAAATTCATGCTGACTGGTTTGCAGATAAACCCCGCGTACCAACAGACCAGTAAATGCCAGAGCAACAGCGCCCAGCACCAAACCGATACGTCCGTTACTTGTCAGCGGTTTTTTCGTTTTTGTTGTTCCAGACAGCATTTGAGGTTTATATTCGTTCTTAATTAACATGTTGAACTTCTCATGACTTAGCTGCTCAGTGAGCCATCAAATCCCGTAAATCTTGCACCAATGCAAGGCTCTGTATTCTTATTTTTTGCGTTCCAGCATAGCCGTATTATGCGCACCCGGCGGAAGCAGATGTTGCTTTTCGGCCGCCACTTTAATCAGTTTGTGGTTTGCCAATCTTGCTTGCTCCAGTTTCAAGCGCGCGTAATCCTGTTCCAACTGAATTTCCCGCTTTTGCGCCTTATCCAACTCGATAAAGTGCAAGCGCGACTGGTTTTGCTTAAACACTACGGCAAAGGCAGAAACCGTCACCAAAACCAGTAATAAAATATTCAACTTACCCATTTCAAACTTTCAGACGGCCTGTCAACAGAAACATCCCTTGCGACAATGCCGAAACGCTTTCCCTAGTCAACAACCGAAAATTCGCCGCTGCTGCGCTCCGCCACACGCAAAACTGCACTGCGCGCACGCGGATTGGTTTCAGTCTCTGTCGAACCCGGTTTGATTGCTTTGCCCACAGCCTTCAAAGGCGGTTGAGGCAAATCCGCTTCCTTGACCACCGCCCAACGGGGCAAAGGCGCATGTTGCGAATATTTTTTAATAAACTGCTTCACAATTCTGTCTTCCAGCGAATGGAACGCAATGACGGCCAAGCGTCCACCCTCTTTCAGACGGCCTGCAACCTGCGGCAAAACTGCCTCTACCTCTTCGAGCTCGCGGTTAATAAAGATGCGAACTGCTTGGAAGGTGCGCGTAGCAGGGTCTTGTCCGCGCTCACGAGTACGGACGTTTTGCGCCACAAGCTGCGCCAGCTTGCGGGTTGTATCGATGGGACTCTCCTCGCGTTGCGCAACAATGGCGCGCGCAATCTGGCGACTAAACCGCTCTTCACCATAATTCTTAATTACCTCGTGTAAATCCTGTTCGGATGCGGTTGCAATCCATTCTGCCGCAGACATCCCGCGAGTCGGATCCATCCGCATATCCAACGGCGCATCAAAGCGGAAACTGAATCCGCGGCTGCCATCGTCAATTTGCGGCGACGAAATCCCCAAATCAAAAAGCGCACCGTCAATCTTATCGATGCCCAACTCATCCAAGGCCGTCTGAAATGTTTCAAAACCATTGTGTACGACACTGACGCGCTTATCTTGCTCTGCCAATTCATTAGCTACCGCAATCGCCTCGGGGTCTTTGTCAAAAACAACCAAACGCCCCTGCTCACCCAAACGCGACAAAATCAGTCGGGAATGCCCTCCCCTACCGAACGTACCGTCCACATAAATCCCGTCTTCACGGATTGCCAACGCATCCACCGCCTCATGCAACAAGACAGTAACATGCTGATAATTTTCAACTTTACTCACAATTGCAAATCCGTTTGACTCAATTGGAAAGCCAATTCATCAGGATCGATATCCAAAGCCTGATTCATTTCCTCTTCCCAATGTTCGCGACCCCACAACTCCATACGGTTTGCACGGCCAACCAAAGTAACTTCTTTTTCAAAATCCACGCGTTTGCGCAGATTGGCCGGAATCAAAACGCGTCCGGCGCTGTCCCATTCCAAAATCTCCGCATTGTGCAGCAGCAAATTCTGATACCGTTGCAAAGCTTCATTGCCGGCTACTTTCAACTTCAAAATCTGCTCGGCTTTTTCTTCCCAAACGGGCTCGGGGTACATCAATAATTTTTTTCGGGAATCCAGTGTGACCACAATTGCAGGCGTATAACGGCGCAGCAAAATATCGCGGAATTTGGCAGGAATCGCCAACCGCCCTTTACTGTCCATACTCAATTCATGAGCACCGCCAAACACATCACACCCCAAATTCGATTAAAATAAAACTAGAGTGGGATTAAAAATCCCACCTTCCTAAAATATTTCGTTTTCACTTCTACGGAACACTTTTTAGGAAAAAGTAACCACTTTCACCCACTATGCCCCACTAACCGACACTATAAGAAATTTTGACAATCAGGTCAAATCAACCCTTTATCTGAAATGAAACACTAAACACTTAAAATTCAACAGCTTATATATACAAAAATGCATGACAAATTAATATGCTAGCAGTTTTATATGGCATAAAATACCATATCTAGTATTGTTTATGTTTTTAAAATACTACATATAGTATTTTTACACCTAATTACCACCCCTCTCACAAGGGGCTATAATATACAAACAAATTCAAATTTTTTACATTATCTAACAGTCATGAAGCCACAACTCCCCCTTCCTTCTCCTGATGCACAAGCCTCTTCAGCACACCTGACCAAACTCATAAAAAACGAAATTGAACAACATCAAAACTGGATACCATTCTCCCGTTTCATGGAGCTTGCCCTTTACACACCTCAATACGGCTATTACAGCGGAGGCAGCCATAAAATCGGCACAGACGGCGACTTCATTACTGCCCCCACCCTTTCCCCCCTATTCGGACAAACCCTTGCCAAACAACTTGCCGAATTACTGCCGCAAACAGCAGGCAATATCTATGAATTTGGTGCAGGCACAGGCCATCTCGCCACCACACTCTTGCAAAATCTTTCAGACGGCCTGAATCATTACTACATTATCGAGCTATCGGCAGAGCTTGCAGAGAGACAACGTCAACATATTCTTGAGCACACATCTCCCGAAACAGCCGCAAAAGTCATCCACCTCACCACATTACCCGAACACTTTGACGGCATCATCATCGGCAACGAAGTATTGGATGCCATGCCGGTTGAACGCTTGATTTATCAAGATGAAGGGTTTCAACAAATCGGCGTGAGCCTAGAGAATGACGAGCTAATCGAAGCCATTAGACCATTGACCCAAGCCGAACTGATACAAACAGCCTCCTTGTACCTCCCTCCCCTCCATTCATACACAAGCGAGCTGCATCTAGCACAATATGCCTTTACCCAAACCCTGTCCGCCAAATTGCAGCGCGGCGGCATAATATTTATCGATTACGGCTTTGATGCCGCTCAGTATTACCACCCGCAACGTAAAGAAGGCACATTTATCGGCCACTATCGCCATCACACTATCCACGACCCATTTTTCAATATCGGCCTGACCGATTTGACTGCGCACGTCAATTTCACCGATATTGCACGCGCCGGCACGGAAGCAGGTTTGGACTTAATCGGCTACCTGCCCCAATCTTATTTCCTGCTCAATCTCGGCATCACTGATCTGCTGGCGCAAATCGGCAGTCCGGATTCAATTGAATACATCCAAGCAGCCGCCGCAGTACAGAAACTGATACATCAGCACGAAATGGGCGAACTTTTTAAAGTGATCGCTTTTGGCAAAAACATCGATATCGACTGGGCAGGCTTCAGCCACGGCGACATTTGCCATAAACTATAGCCTGACAACTTACTTTTTATTTTTTAAAAACAATAAGAAATAAAAAAAAACAAAATTAGCGCTTGCCAAATATTCAAAAAAAACTATAATAGCCACTTCACGAAACGGCGAATTAGCTCAGTCGGTTAGAGCAGAGGAATCATAATCCTTGTGTCCGGGGTTCGAATCCCTGATTCGCCACCAAATTTTGGGGGTATAGCTCAGTTGGTAGAGCGCTTGCATGGCATGCAAGAGGTCAGCGGTTCGATCCCGCTTACCTCCACCACTAAACAAAAAAGCTCTTGTTAAACGCAAGAGCTTTTTTGTTTGGCTTAATTAATAACTGATTGCTCATTAATTTTGCCATTTCAATACCCAATCAATAAAGGCCGTCTGAAACATTTCAGACGGCCTTTTATCTTTTACTTACTTCACAAGCTTCAATACTTTTTTCGGTTTTTCTTCCGTAGATTCAGCTTTTTTATCTTCAGCCACTGCAGCTTCGATAGAAGCAGGCTGATATGGTTCTACCTCAAACCCCATACCCTCTCCACTTTCGCGACCAAATATACTGACAATATGACCAACCGGAATCCAAATCTCGTGCGCTACGCCGGAAAAACGTGCAGAGAAATTGACCCATTCGTTGTCGATATTCAAGTTATGGCTGGCAGTAGAGCCAATATTTAAAACAATCTCATTGTCACGCACATACTGCATCGGCACACGGGTATGTTCATTTACCCAAGCTACGATGTGCGGTGTTTGGTTATTATCCAGACACCATTCATACAAAGCACGCAACAAATATGGTTTGGTTGAAGTTGCCATAGATCCGTCCTTTAGCGGCGCATGGCTTTTTCAGCCGGCGTCAATGCTTCAATAAAGGCTTCGCGCTGGAAAATCCGCTCGGCGTACTTCAGCAAAGGCGCAGCAGATTTACCCAGTTTGATGTCGTAATAGTCCAAACGCCACAACAGTGGAGACAAGGCAACATCAATCATGGAAAAGTCATCGCCCAAGATGTATTTGTTTTTAGTAAAAGACGGCGCCAACAGTGTCAAACCATTGCCAATGGCTTCACGCGCTTTAGCTTGTTCTTTATTGGTAGATTCAGGGTTTTCCAACACTTGCACCAAGCTGAACAATTCTTTTTCCATACGGTACAGCACCAAACGACCGCGACCGCGCATAACAGGATCACCCGGCATCAGTTGAGGATGAGGGAAACGCTCATCAATGTATTCGTTGATAATATTTGATTCGTGCAAAATCAAATCACGCTCAACTAGAACCGGTACTTGGTTATACGGATTCATCAAAGCCAAGTCTTCAGGTTTATTGAACACGTCCACATCTTTGATTTCAAAATCCATGCCTTTTTCGTACAGCACAAAACGGCAGCGTTGGCTGAATGGACAAGTAATACCTGAATACAAAGTCATCATAATCTTCTACTCCTGATCAATCTTTTCAGACGGCCTTAAGCCTTATAAAAATTCAGAAAGAATTATACATAATTTCAAATACTTAATCCATAAATTTAAAATAACACACTGTTTACATTAAGTAATTTTTAGATTTGCATTAATTCGACATAAATTGATTAAGCAAACAAAAAAGGCAAACCTGAAACAGGTTTGCCTTTTTTGATTCAAAAGAATTAATGAACGTCTTTCCAGAATTCTTTTTTCAGGAAGTACGCCAACGGCAACATTACGGCAAACAGGAATGTCAAAACCATGTAACCGATACGGTGGCGTTGCAATTGAGCAGGCTCACCCATGTATACCAGGTAGTTTACCAAATCGCGCACATAAGCATCATACTCTTTTTGGATTACTTTACCGTTAGGCAGACGACGGCTGTGCAGACCGGTAGATTCCCAATACAGTTTAGGAGTCAGGTTGCCATGCTCGTCTTTAATCATAACGGGCTGACCTTTGGCATCCAACTCAACGGCTTGAACACCTTGTTGCTCCCACAATGGGTGAGGCATACTTGCGCCGGCCAAAACGGTATTGTTCCAACCGTTCGGACGAGTTGGGTCTTTATAGAAACCGCGCATATAAGCGTACAGGTAGTCTGCACCTTTAGAACGGGCAATCAGGGTCAAATCTGGCGGAGGCGCACCCAACCATTTGGAGGCATCTTTCGGATCCATTGCCGCTACCATGACATCACCAACGTTGTCTGTTGTAAACATCAGGTTTTTCTTGATTTCATCTTCAGTCAAACCGATGTCTTTCAGACGGTTGAAGCGCATACCGCTTGCAGAGTGGCAAGACAAACAGTAGTTTGTAAAAATTTGCGCACCGTGCTGCAGGCTGACTTGGTCACGCAGGTCGATATCGACTTTTTCGTAGTTTGCATGGCCGCCGCTGGCGACGGCTGCACTCATAGGCACTGCCAGCAATAAGGCAGCAAACCAGTTTTTCAGAGTTTGTTTCATTTTCGCTGCCCTCATCAGATATTGGTTGCAAACAAGTAAGCACCGACAACGGTAATACCGACGTAAACAAAGAACATAATTTTTTGTTTAGTAGTGCTCATGGTTACGCGTTCAGGAACTGGTTTGTTGGCATCCAGTTTGGTATAGAACGGCATACCCAGGAAGAATGCAAAGTAGACGAAAGACAGGATACGTGCAACCAAAGTACGAGTATCAGTTGCTACCATTGCACCCAAAATACCCAAACCGATGAAGGCAATGATGAACAGAACCAACGCAGTTTTGAAGATTGGGCCGCGATAGCGGACAGATTTAACCTCGCCTTTATCCAACCAAGGCAACAAGGCGATCAGTACAACTGCTGCACCCATACCGATTACACCCCATACCTGAGTACCGGCAAAGGAAGGAATCGCACGCAAAATTGCGTAGAACGGAGTGAAGTACCATACCGGCGCAATGTGCGGAGGTGTTTTCAGCGCATTCGCTGCATCGAAGTTTGGTGCCTCAAGGAAGTAGCCGCCGCCTTCAGGTGCAAAGAACAACACAGAACAGAAGACAATCAGGAATACAACGACGCCCAAGATGTCTTTAACAGTGTAGTAAGGATGGAATGGGATACCATCGCGAGGAATACCGTTTTCGTCTTTGTTTTTCTTGATTTCAACGCCATCAGGGTTGTTAGAACCCACTTCGTGCAGGGCGATGATGTGAGCCACGACCAAGCCGAGCAATACCAGAGGCACTGCGATAACGTGCAGGGCGAAGAAGCGGTTCAGAGTAACGTCGGAAACGTTGAAGTCACCGCGAATCCAAGTGGACAAATCGGGACCGATAACAGGGATGGCGGAGAACAGGTTAATAATTACCTGCGCACCCCAGAAAGACATTTGACCCCAAGGCAACAGGTAACCCATAAAGGCTTCTGCCATCAATGCCAAGAAAATCAGGGAACCGAAAATCCACACCAATTCACGAGGTTTTTTGTACGAACCGTAAATCAGACCACGGAACATGTGCAGATAAACGACAATGAAGAAGAAAGATGCGCCGGTGGAATGCATGTAGCGGATAATCCAGCCGCCGGACACGTCGCGCATGATGTACTCTACTGCGGTAAAGGCAGCAGGCAGATGGTAGGCGTTAAGGTTGCCGTCCGGTTTGTAGTTCATGGTCAGGAAAATACCGCTGACGATTTGAATTACAAGGACGAGCAGAGCCAAAGAGCCGAAGTAATACCAGAAGTTGAAGTTCTTCGGCGCATAGTATTGAGCCAAATGCTCATTCCACATTTTAGACAGAGGGAAGCGAGCGTCCATCCAGCCTAACAATGCTTTTGCTTTGCTATTGGTTTGGTTTGCCATAATTATCGTTCCTTATTTTTAGTCTTCGCCCACCAAAACAGTTGTATCGCTCAGATATTTATAAGGCGGTACAACCAAGTTGGTCGGTGCAGGAACACCTTTGTATACTCGGCCTGCAATGTCGAATTTCGAACCGTGGCAAGGGCAGAAGAAACCGCCTTTCCAGTCTGCGCCCAAGTCGGCGGGAGCAATGTCGGGACGGTAAGTCGGAGAGCAACCCAGGTGGGTACAGATACCGATAGCGACGAGGAGGTTCGGCTTGATCGAACGGTGCTCGTTTTTAGCATATTCCGGTTGCTGATCCACTTCGGAATTAGGGTCCGTAACTGAGCCATCCAAACTTTTCAAGTCTTTGAGCTGTTGATCTGTGCGGTTGACCAGCCAAATCGGTTTACCCTGCCATTCGGCAGTCAGCATTTGGCCTGCTTCGATTTTGCTGACATCTACTTCGACAGCAGCACCGGCAGCCTTAGCTTTCTCCGATGGAAAGAAGCTGGCCACGAAGGGCGTAGCTACGCCCAGAGCCGCCACACCGCCTGCACCGCAAGTAGCCAGTGTCAGGAAACGGCGGCGGCCGTTGTTGATTTCTTGATTATCCATTATTCAGTCGTCCTAAATTTTTGGGAATACCGAGCCATTAAACAGCGTAATTCTACCTAGTTTGTTGTAATACTCAAAGCATTATTTAAAATAAGGTAAAGTTTTTATGATATTGCTCAATACTCAGGCAGGGTTGTTTTCATCAAAGTGAACCACTTCGATACCGAATTTTTCTGCCACGGCATCGCCTAAGGCGCGGACGCCGTAACGTTCTGTCGCATGGTGTCCGGCACTGATAAATGCCACACCCGTTTCGTTGGCAAGATGATATTGCGCTTCGGAAATCTCACCGGTCAGATACGCATCGACACCTTCGTCTGCGGCCGTCTGAAAAAATCCCTGCGCACCGCCGCTGCACCAGGCAATGCGTTTGATTTCGCGCTCAAGATCGCCGATAACGGTCGGCTTGCGGTCAAATACCGCCTCGATGCGTTCAGACAACTGCGCCAGCGTTTGCATGGTTTTCAGACGGCCTGTATTCAACAGGTTTTGCTCGCCGAATTGTTTTTCGAGCACCCAATCGAGTTTCTCGGCCAACTGCGCGTTATTGCCTAGTTGCGGGTGTGCGTCCAGCGGCAGGTGGTAGCCCGCCATATTGATTTGGTGTTGCAGCAAGGTTTCAATGCGTGTTTTTTTCCAACCGGTAATCGTGACAGGCTCGCTTTTCCAAAACATACCGTGGTGAACCAAAAGCAGATCCGCCCCCTGCTCTACGGCAAAATCGATTGCCGCTTTGCTGGCGGTAACCGAAGTGGCGATTTTGGCAATTTCTTCTTTGCCTTCAACCTGCAAACCGTTGGGCGCATAGTCCTTAAACAGCCCGACCTGCAAAGTCTCATCACACCAAGCCAGAATTTCGCGGCGTAAAGTCATATTCCGCTCCTTATATCTGTCTTCAAAAACAGCTTCGCATTCTAACCGCAAAATCTGTTTATGCCTCAAATTCTTACATTCTGATTTCAGCAATCATTCCCAACATTAATCATTTGCACATCATCATGAATTATTTTAATATACCCCACCTTACCCACAGGCCGTCTGAAAACACATGGACTCTATTATCGAATTGCGTCATCTCAAAACCTTGCTGGCTTTAGAAGAAACCGGCAGCGTTTCCCTTGCCGCCAAACGGGTTTTCCTGACCCAATCTGCCCTGTCGCACCAAATCCGCGCCTTGGAAAATTATTACGAAACGCCGTTGTTTGAACGTAAATCCACACCTTTGCGCTTCACTCCGGCCGGTATGCGCCTATTGCAACTGGCGCGCGAGCTGTTGCCGCAGGTTGCAGCCGCCGAACGTGATTTGGTGCGGATTATTGAAGGTGAAGCCGGCGAACTCAGGCTTGCCGTCGAATGCCACACCTGCTTTGACTGGCTGATGCCTGCCATGGGCGAGTTCCGCCCCTTATGGCCGCAAGTTGAATTGGACATCGTCTCCGGTTTCCAAGCCGATCCGGTCGGGCTGTTACTGCAACACCGTGCCGACCTTGCCATCGTTTCCGAAGCCGAGCCGCTCAACGGCATCAGCTACCGCCCTCTGTTTGCCTATGAAATGGTCGGCATCTGCGCAGAAGACCACCCGCTTGCCGACAAAGACGTTTGGGAAGCGGAAGACTTTATCGACGAAACCCTGATTACTTATCCCGTCCCCGACGAAATGCTGGATTTGCCCAAAAAAGTGCTGCTGCCCAAAGGCATTAACCCGCCACGCCGCCACAGCGAGTTGACCATTGCCATTATTCAGCTGGTTGCCAGCAAACGCGGTATCGCTGCCCTGCCCTACTGGACGGTTATGCCGTATCTGGAAAAAGGCTACGTCGTCCACCGCAAAATTACTTCAGACGGCCTGCAAAGCAAACTTTATGCCGCCATTCGTACGGAAGATGCCAACAAAGGCTATCTGGACAACTTCTGCCAAATCACGCACGACCGCTGTTTTGCCGACTTGCCGGGCTTGAGTGAATTGGAAATGTAAACTTGAAACAATCAAAAGGCCGTCTGAACAATTTCAGACGGCCTTTTTTAATATACACAAAAATTTCACTGCTCCTATTCGGACTCATCCGAACCCAAACACGCCGACAAATCGATTTCAGACGGCCATGTTTTATCGGGCGCAAC
Source organism: Neisseria subflava (assembly GCF_003044645.1). GTDB lineage: Bacteria > Pseudomonadota > Gammaproteobacteria > Burkholderiales > Neisseriaceae > Neisseria > Neisseria subflava_B. Next base: position 77,495 of record NZ_POXL01000005.1, on the reverse strand, counting down.
CCGAATATCGAAATGCTCGCCGCGATAGTCGAAAACCAAACGCCAAGCGTGCAGAAACAGATGTCCCTCCTCATCGCCGCCATACAGCGTATCGCCCAAAATCGGACTGCCTATGCTTTTCATGGCCACGCGCAGCTGATGGGTTTTGCCGGTAAACGGTTGCAACACAAACAGGCGCAAACCGGGCTTCAGGCTTTGGCTGCTGAAACGGGTAACGGCAAAATTATCCTCATCACGCGTCAGCTTCCATGTACCGCGCCGCGAACGCGCCATACCGCCTTTCACCCAGCCCTGCTTTTTCGCCGGCTTGTGCGTACCGAGTGCCAAATAAGTTTTACGCATGGTTTTCTCGGCAAACTGTGCCGACAAAGCGGCCGCGCTGTCGCGGTTGAGCGCAAACAGCAACAGGCCGCTGGTGGCCTTGTCCAATCGGTGAAGCAGCCACACGCGTTCAACACCGAGCTGCTGCGCCAGCGATGCGGTCAGACAAACATCCCCTTCCGATTCGCTGTGCACCGATACGCCGCAAGGCTTATTGATGACCACAAAGTCTTTGTGTTCAAAAACAATGTCCCACATTTCAGACGGCCTTCAACACAATACCGTCGCCAAGCAGAGTCAAAATACCCAGTAAGCAGAACAAGATACACGCAACAATGCGCACTGCTTTGGCCGGAATCTTGCGCATCAGCATTTCGCCCAAATACACGGCAGGCACAGAAGCAATCATCAAACCGGCAATACTGCCGACCACGACCAGCAGGATAGATTGGTATTTTGCCGCCAAAAGAACTGTTGCAATCTGCGTTTTATCGCCGATTTCAGCCAAGAAAAACAGGACGACCGTCGCCGTAAATGCGCCGTATTTCAGCCACTTGCCGTCAGGGTCTTCGTCTTTGTCCGGCAACAGCAGCCACAATCCAACCGCAATAAAGCTGCCGCCGACCACCCATTTCATGACTTCGGGCGAAATAGCGGATGCCAGCCAGACACCGAGTGCGGCTGAAACAAGATGGTTCAACAGGGTTGCAATAAAGATACCGGCAACAATCGCATTTTTATGGGCAAAACGTGCTGCCAAAAAGAGCGCCAGTAATTGCGTCTTATCGCCGATTTCGGCAATGGCAACGCCCAGCATCGAGGAGAAAAAAGCTTCCATGATTTAAGATACTCAACCGAAAAGCGGGCAAACAAAAAGCGCTGTGCATACCGCCCGCAAGGGTATGGACAACGCTTACGTCTTGCCTGTCTTCCGATAAAGCAGAGAAGATACCGCTGCCACGGCCGCACAAGCCGATTATGTTGACAACGGTTTCGGCATTGCGCCGAATGGCTACTCCCGTAAGAGTGAAGCGCGAATTGTAAGGCAAACCATAGCCTGAAGCAACAAAAAGAAAAACAAAAGGCCATCTGAAACCTCATTCAAGTAGGTTTCAGACGGCCTTTTTCACAACGATTAATTATCGGAGAACAAATCGCCTACTTTTTCGCCTACTTTTTCCCAAAACGATTTTTTGCGCGGGGTTTGGCTGAGATTGAGGCCGGAGGAGATTTTTTCAAATTCTTCCAGCAACTCTTTCTGACGGTCGGTCAGGTTGACCGGTGTTTCAACCAAAATATGGCAGTACAAATCGCCGGTCGAGCTGGAACGCAGAGACTTGATGCCTTTGCCTTTCACGCGCATACGGCGGCCGGTTTGCGTTTCTTTCGGAATGTGCAGTTTGACTTTGCCGTCCAAAGTCGGCACTTCGACTTCACCGCCCAATGCGGCAATGGCAAAGCTGATCGGCAGTTCGCAATGCAAGTCCAAGCCGTTGCGCTCGAAGATTTTGTGCTGTCTTACGCGGACATTGACGTACAAATCGCCTGCCGGCGCACCGTGTTGACCCGGTTCGCCCTCGCCGCTCAAGCGGATGCGTTGCCCGTCGTCGATGCCTGCCGGAATGTTGACTTCAACCGTTTTGCTGGTCTTAGTACGGCCTTCACCACGGCATTTGACGCAAGGATCTTTGATTTCTTTGCCTGTACCGTGACAAGTCGGACAAGTCTGCTGCATTTGGAAAATGGCTTGGCGGACGTGTACCGTACCTGAGCCGTGACAGGTCGAACAAGTCGATGCGGATGTGCCCGGTTTGGCACCTGAGCCGTGGCAGACATCACATTCTTCGTAAGTCGGAATGTTGATGCGTTTTTTCACGCCTTTGGCGGCTTCTTCAAGCGAAATCTCTATGCCGACCTGCAAGTCTGCGCCGCTGTAATCCGGCTGACGGCCGCCTGAGCTGCCGCCACCGCCGAACATTTGGCTGAAAATATCGGAAAAATCGAAGCCTTGCGCACCACCGAATCCGCCTTGGCCGCCAAAACCGCCAAAGCCACCGAATCCGCCCGCACCTGCGCCCTGTTCGAACGCGGCATGGCCGTATTGGTCGTACATGGTACGTTTTTCCTTGTCAGACAAGGTGTCGTAAGCTTTTTGGACTTCTTTAAATTTTTCTTCCGCTTCTTTGTTGTCAGGGTTGCGGTCGGGATGGTATTTCATTGCCAGCTTGCGGTAGGCTTTTTTGATTTCATCGTCGCTAGCGCTGCGGGCAACACCAAGGGTTTCGTAATAATCTTGGGTACTCATAGTTTGATAGTGTTTTGAATAAATTTGAACTGGGTCGGATATGTGGGCGGAAGGTAAAAAACTCAAGTCGATATTTTTAAGGCCGGCTGAAAATTTTGTTTCAGACAGCCTCCCTCGCCTTGTCAAAACATGATAATGGCCTTAAAGTGAAAGAATATTTGACCCTATACCGCTGTTTTATATTAGAAAGATTTTCTTCCTTGATAAAAAAGTTGCTTCCTTTTTATGCCTGATGCTGATGGCGGCCGTTGCCAGACTTACCGTTAACCGTTTCATATCTAGGCCGTCTGAAACCCTGTTTTCAGACGGCCTTTTGATTGTTTGCGTTCTTCCATGTCAAAACAAACGGGAAACAACAATGCCAAAGCGGTTTGACATGATGTTACGACACAAGCAATCCGCTTCTGAATCCGCTATAATCTGCGTTTGATTTTATTTTCCAACGCCTTTTGTACAAAGCGAAACATCATGCAAGAACAATATCAACCCGCCGCCATCGAGCCTGCGGCGCAGAAAAAATGGGATGACGCCCGTATTTTCAACGTCTCCGAAGACGCTTCCAAACCCAAATACTACTGCCTCTCCATGTTCCCCTATCCCAGCGGCAAGCTGCACATGGGGCATGTGCGCAACTACACCATCGGCGACGTATTGAGCCGCTTCAAACTCTTAAACGGCTTCAACGTCATGCAGCCTATGGGTTGGGACGCGTTCGGCATGCCGGCGGAAAACGCAGCGATGAAAAACAACGTCGCCCCTGCCGCATGGACTTACGACAACATCGAATACATGAAAACCCAGCTCAAAAGCCTGGGTTTTGCGATTGACTGGGAACGCGAAATCGCCACCTGCAAACCCGAATACTACCGTTGGGAACAATGGCTGTTTACCAAGCTGTTTGAAAAAGGCATCGTCTATCGCAAAAACGGCACGGTGAACTGGGACCCGGTCGACCAAACCGTCCTTGCCAACGAGCAAGTCATCGACGGACGCGGCTGGCGTTCCGGCGCGTTGATCGAAAAACGCGAAATCCCGATGTATTACTTCAAAATCACGGATTACGCCGAAGAACTGCTCAACGACTTGGACAAACTGGAACACTGGCCTGAACAAGTCAAAACCATGCAGCGCAACTGGATCGGCAAATCCCGCGGTATGACCGTGCGCTTCGCCGTTTCAAACGACAGCAAACAAGGATTGGAAGGCGATTACGCGAAATTCCTGCAAGTTTATACCACCCGTCCTGACACGCTGATGGGCGCGACTTATGTTGCCGTTGCCGCCGAGCATCCGCTGGCAACCGCCGCCGCAGCCGACAAACCTGAATTGCAAGAATTTATCGCCGAATGCAAAGCCGGCTCGGTTGCCGAAGCCGATATGGCGACGATGGAGAAAAAAGGTGTGCCGACCGGCCGCTACGTCGTCAACCCGCTCAACGGCGACAAGCTGGAAGTGTGGATTGCCAACTATGTATTGTGGGGCTACGGCGACGGCGCGGTCATGGCGGTTCCGGCGCACGACGAACGCGATTTCGAGTTCGCCACCAAATACAATCTGCTGAAAAAACAAATCATTGCCGTCGGCGACAACGCATTCGACGCAAACAAATGGCAAGAATGGTACGGCGACAAAGAAAACGGCGTATTGGTCAACAGCGGCGACTTGGACGGCATGAATTTTCAGACGGCCTTCGACACCATCGCCGCCAAGCTGCAAAGCCAAGACGCAGGCGAACCGAAAACCCAATACCGCCTGCGCGACTGGGGTATTTCGCGCCAACGCTACTGGGGCTGCCCGATTCCCATCGTCCATTGCGAAAAATGCGGCGACGTCCCCGTCCCCGCCGACCAACTGCCCGTCGTTTTGCCTGAAAACGTCGTACCCGACGGCATGGGTTCGCCGCTGGCAAAAATGCCCGAGTTTTACGAAACCACCTGCCCATGCTGCGGCGGCGCGGCGAAACGCGAAACCGACACCATGGACACCTTCATGGAATCGAGCTGGTATTTCTTCCGTTACATGTCGCCCAAGTTCGCAGAAGGCATGGTATCGGCTGAAGCCGCAAAATACTGGGGCGCGGTCGACCAATACATCGGCGGCATCGAACACGCAATTCTGCACCTCTTATACGCGCGCTTCTTCACCAAACTGATGCGCGACGAAGGCTTGGTCAGCGTGGACGAACCGTTTGAACGCCTGCTCACGCAAGGCATGGTCGTCTGCGAAACCTACTACCGTGAAAACGCCAACGGCAGCAAAGACTGGATCAACCCCGCCGATGTCGAATTGACTTTCGACGACAAAGGCCGCCCCGTTTCCGCCGTCCTCAAAGCCGACGGACTGCCCGTCGTCATCAGCGGCACGGAAAAAATGTCCAAATCCAAAAACAACGGCGTCGATCCGCAAGAATTGATTAACGCCTACGGCGCGGACACCGCCCGCCTGTTCATGATGTTCGCCGCACCGCCCGAACAGTCCCTCGAATGGAGCGACAGCGGCGTCGAAGGCGCACACCGCTTCCTGCGCCGCCTGTGGCGTACCGTTTACGAATACCTGAAACAAGGCGGCGCGGTCAAAGCGTTTGCAGGCAACCAAGACGGTTTGTCTAAAGAACTCAAAGACCTGCGCCACAAACTGCACGCCACTACCGCCAAAGTCAGTGACGACTACGGCCGCCGCCAGCAGTTCAACACCGCCATCGCCGCCGTGATGGAACTGCTCAACCAATACGACAAAACCGAAACCGGCGGCGAACAAGGCCGCGCCGTCGCCCAAGAAGTATTGGAAACCGCCGTACGCCTGTTGTGGCCCATCGTGCCGCACATCTGCGAAACCCTGTGGAGCGAATTGAACGGCGCGAAACTGTGGGAAGCAGGCTGGCCGACAGTCGATGAAGCCGCCTTGGTCAAATCCGAAATCGAAGTGATGGTTCAAGTCAACGGCAAACTGCGCGGCAAAATCACCGTCGCCGCCGACGCCTCTAAAGCCGACCTCGAAGCCGCCGCACTCGCCACCGAAGGCGCGGTGAAATTCATGGAAGGCAAGCCTGCGAAAAAAATCATCGTCGTACCCGGACGCTTGGTGAATATCGTCGTCTAAACCGCTTTTAAGGTTTAGCCATACGGATAAAGGCCATCTGAAACTTGGAAACAGGTTTTCAGACGGCCTTTTATTTTTAAAACCGTTATTTCCTTGAATTGTAAGGTTTACCATTAAATTAAAGTTATGAAGATATTTTTTGAACCATCGTATTCAAATGAAGACCTTAGCTTTGATAAAAACTAAGGTTTAGACGAATAAAGAAAGGCTGAGACCTTTGCAAAAAAGCCCTTCCCACGACAGCCTAAATCCAAACAAAGGTCTCATCAGGTTCATTTAGCGGAATTCAAACAGCTCTTGATGCAATGAGCGTGTCTTAAGTTTTCCTGCAATACTGTTTGTAAAGCTACGACTACCACAAAGCCATAGACTGCGGGTTTCACTATTCTGAACGCTTTGTACAATATGATCAGCTGATAATCTTTGGGTTTCAGAAGGAATATAGTGGAATGTAACATTCGTTTGTTGAGCCAAATCTTTCCATTGGTTGATTATTTCTGCAGATAAATTTCTATCGGCATGGAACCAGTCAATTTGTTGATTGGATGGTTGTTTGGCTAATTCTTTGAGCCTTGCAAGGAAAGGCGTAAAACCAATACCGTTACTCACCCAAATTTGTTCATTTTTATCTGAAAAATTGAAGCGGCCATATGCACCATCAATTTTAACGGTATCACCGATGTTCAAACGTTGAGACAGACGATGGGTGTAGTCGCCCAAGTCTTTGATGATAAGATTGATTTGTTGATTTTCAGGATTCCAGTTTGAAGCGATGGTAAATGGGTGGCTTTCTCCATGTGCACGTAAAAAGAGGAATTGACCGGCTTGGTGTCCCTGCCATTTTGGCGCATTCAGGGTAAGTGAAAGCAGGGAGCCGTTTTGGTTCATGGCAGTTACTGTTGCGGTTTGCGGTTTACCAATGCGTTTAAAGAGGGCGAGGAGGGAACAAATACTACCGAAGAATAGGGCGGTAGCCAGCAACCAGCCAAGTGGCTGAGCCCAGTAAGCAAAGTTTGCCAATACGATGGTGTGCCATACGAGTGCAATATAGACAGGGACAATTAAGATGTGAAGTTTGGCAAACCAACGGTAGGGAATAAGTTTGATCAGTGCGATAACCAATAAGACGACTGCAACGTAAAAAGCAATCTCACCCACTTCTTCAGCAAAATGGCGCTGGGTAACTAACCAATCTTTTAAAGTCAAGACTTCCTGCATCGGTGGGCGCGGTGGCTTTTTGCCGTCAAACAGACCGAGCTTTACCAGCCATTTGGGGAATTGCTTACTGATCCAATGCAGGATACTGCCTGAAAGGGCAATGATGCCCAACCATTTATGCAGGCGGTACATTTTATCCAATCCGCCAAATAGTCCTTCCAACATTTTGGGACGTACTGCAAGAATCATACAAGCACTCATGGCCAGTATGCTGATGCTGCCGGTGAACTGTAATAATAGGTTACGTACGGGAAATACGCCCCACTTGTCTGGAAATGGCGTGGCAAACAGCCATAAAGCGGATATGCCGACTAAAAAGGCAAATAAGGTAAATTTAATATTTTTCATGGTAGTGTTCTTTGTGAAATTAAAATATAAAACAGTTGGTGCTTGTTTTAACAGGACTAAGTATATCTTGGAAAAATTAGGCCAAAATTATCGATAAAGTGCTTCCTGTATTCATTGTTAGGGCTTAAAACGCCAATGTTGGTATGCTCAGCCTTTCTTGTCGTTGATAGTTTAAAGTGGAACATTATTTAATAAATTCCACCACTTCGCGTTTTTGGGTGAGGCTCTTACTTGCGATAGCCAAATGCTGCCATCACACTTAACTTAAATTCTTGGGGATCAAACAAGCCTTTTTCTGCCAATAATGTATCCATTTTGGCATGAGGGAAACCTTCAACAGTGGGAAGCGGTCGATGTGTTTGGCAATCATGGCTTGGGCAGTTTACTGGAAGAAAGTACTCATGAGAAATCCCCTAAATGTCTTGGTGGAAATTTAGGGGATTTTGGGGAATTTTGCAAAGGTCTCAGGCCGTCTGAAACCCTATATTCAGGTTTCAGACGGCCTTTTTAACTACCCTATTTTATTCGCCGTAATAAGCTTTGGTCAGGATTTCTTCCATATCGGCCACCATCGCGAGGCGTGGGTTGGCCGGGGTGCATTGGTCTTCAAAAGACATCATGGCCAGCTCTTTTCTGCCATCGAGGAAGGTTTTCTCATCGATGCCCTGCTCTTTAAACGACATTTTGATGCCGACGTTGACCGCCAGTTCGTGGCAGGCGCGGGCGAAGGATTCGACGCCTTCTGCCGGTGTGCTGCATGGCAGGCCTAAGGTACGGGCGATTTCCTGATATTTCAGGTCGGCTTTGTAGTAGTTGTACTTCGGCCAAGTGGCGGTTTTCTGCGGACGCGTACCGTTGTAGCGGATGACGTGCGGCAGCAGGATGGCGTTGGCACGGCCGTGCGGAACATGATATTTACCGCCGATTTTGTGTGCCATCGAGTGGTTGATACCCAAGAACGCATTGGCAAACGCCATGCCTGCGATGGTGGAGGCATTGTGCATATGCTCGCGCGCTTCGGGATCAGCCGCACCGTGTTTGTAGGAGCGTTCGAGGTATTGGAACACGAGCTTGATGGCTTGCAGGGCGAGGCCGTCTGTAAAGTCGTTTGCCAGTACGGAAACGTATGCTTCTACGGCGTGGGTCAGTACGTCCAAACCGGTATCGGCGGTTACACCTGCCGGTACGGTCATGGTAAACGCAGGGTCGACAATCGAAATGGTCGGTGTCAGTGAGTAGTCGGCAATCGGATATTTTTTGTCTCCGTCGCTGATGACGGTAAACGGCGTCACTTCGGAGCCTGTACCCGATGTGGTAGGAATGCCGATAAATTTGGCTTTGCGGCCCAATTCAGGGAAACGGAATGCGCGTTTGCGGATGTCCATGAATTTTTGGACGAGGTCTTCAAAGTCGACTTGGGGCTGTTCGTAGAAGAGCCACATGGCTTTGGCTGCGTCCATTGGCGAACCGCCGCCCAGCGCGATAATGGTGTCCGGCTGGAAGCTGCGCATCAAATCGGTGCCTTTATAGACGGTTTGGACGCTTGGATCGGCTTCGACATCGGTAAACAGCTGGATGGTCACTTTGTTTTTGCGTTGATGCAGTTGGTGGGTGATTTTATCGACAAAGCCCAGATCAACCATCGAACGGTCGGTCACAATCATGACTTTTTCGCAGTCTTTCATGTCTTGCAGATATTGAATGGAATCGCGTTCAAAATAGATTTTGGCGGGCACTTTGAACCATTGCATGTTGTTTCTCCGACGGCCTACTTTTTTGATGTTTAACAGATTGACTGCGCTGACGTTGCCGCCGACGGCGTTTTTACCGTAAGAGCCGCAACCGAGGGTCAGAGAAGGCAGGAAGGCGTTGTACACGTCGCCGATGCCGCCGAAAGTAGAAGGCGAATTCCAAATCACGCGCAGCGCTTTGACGCGTGAGCCGAACGTTTTGACCAATTCTTCGTCGGCGGTATGGATGGCGGCGGAGTGTCCCAAGCCGTCAAAGGCAACCATTTCTTCTGCGAACTTCAAACCTTGTTCGGTCGAATCTGCCTTAATCATGGCCAAAACAGGCGAAAGTTTTTCGCGGGTCAGCGGCTCGTTCGGGCCGACTTCGCGGCATTCGGCGATGATGATGTTGGTTTTTTCAGGCACTTTAAACCCGGCCTGTTCGGCAATCCATGTTGCCGGTTTGCCCACTACCGCGGAATTGAGTTTCGCCCCGCCGCAGCTGGCGCAATTCGCCGTCACGCCGAAGATAAACTCTTCGAGCATGGCTTTTTCTTTTTTGTTGGCAAAGTACACGCCGTAGGATTTGAATTCTTCGGCCAACTCTTTGTAAATCTCTTTATCGGCAATCACCGCCTGCTCGCTGGCGCACACCATGCCGTTGTCGAAAGATTTCGACATCACAATATCGTGTGCTACCTGTTTGATGTCCGCCGTTTTTTCAACATAAGCAGGTACGTTGCCCGCCCCGACGCCGAGCGCAGGTTTGCCGCAAGAATACGCCGCCTCCACCATCGCATTGCCGCCGGTCGCCAAAATCGTTGCCACGCCCGGATGCTTCATCAGCGCGGAAGTGCCTTCCATAGACGGCTTTTCAATCCACTGGATACAGTTTTCCGGCGCACCGGCCGCAATCGCCGCATCACGCACGATACGCGCGGCATGGGCGGAACACTGCTGGGCGGACGGGTGGAACGAGAAAATAATCGGATTGCGGGTTTTCAGCGCAATCAAGGATTTGAAAATGGTGGTGGAAGTCGGATTGGTTGTCGGCACAATACCGCAAACCACGCCGACCGGATCGGCAATTTCGGTAATGCCGGTTACATCGTTTTCACTGATGACGCCCACGGTTTTCAAATCGCGCAGGCGGCGCACGACGTTTTCGCAAGCAAACAGGTTTTTCGTCGCCTTATCCTCAAACACGCCGCGTCCCGTTTCTTCCACCGCGTGCATGGCGAGCACACCATGTTTGTCCAGCGCGGCAATGGAGGCTTTGGCAACAATAAAGTCAATCTGCTCCTGATCGAGCTTAAGAAACTCATCCAACGCCCGTAAACCCTTTTCAACCAGGCTGTTTACCTCGGCTACGGCTGGGCTGACGACGTTGTCGGCTGATGCGTTCATGGTGTATCTCCTTAATAAAAGGTGGCAATAAGGTCAATAAATTTTCACTACGATAACTATAGGTAATTTAGTTACATTTTGCTTTGACCTACATCACAAACCATGATTGAACTTTTCAGACGGCCATTTTATCGTTTATTCATTTTAATTCTTTGAAGTATAATATTTTTATCTACACAAAAACAAAGACGGTTATTCTTCGTCGCTTTCCTCGATAATTAAGATAAAAACAGAAAATCGATGTATTAAAATTACAAACGTAAATGAAAAAGGCCGTCTGAAAATATTTTTTCAGACGGCCTTTGTTTATATATGCCTTTTATTGGCTAATGTCTTCCAGCGTACGACCTTTGGTTTCTTCACCCAATACCAAGATTACCGCCACAATCAGCAGCATAACCAGCGCAAACATCATAAAGATATTGCCGAAGCCGCCGCTGTTGCCCACCATCGCCGCCACTACCATGGGCGCGAGTATGCCGCCGACGCGGCCGATGGCGCCTGCCCAGCCGGATGCGAAGGCACGGAAGCGCAAGGGGTAGAGTTCGGGGGTGTAGGTGTACAAAACGCCCCATGCGCCCAAGTTGAAGAAGGACATCAGGCTGCCCCAGATCATGACTTCGGCCGCAGTGGTGCTTTGCCCAAAAAACCATGCGCACACGGCGCACGCGGCCAGAAAGCCTGCCAGCGTTGCTTTGCGGCCGATTCTTTCCACCAAAGCCGCGGCGGCTATATAGCCGGGCAGTTGCGCAACAATCATCACCAGCACATATTCAAAGGTTTTGACCACGGTATTGCCCTGCTCGACCAGCAGTTTGGGCAACCAAGTGAAAATGCCGTAATACGAAAACACGATGCCGAACCAAACCAGCCACAGCATCAGCGTGCGCCGTGCAAACGGATGTTGCCAAAGTTGGAAGAAGCGGATGCGTTCGCGCGGGGCGGCCGGGGCGGCAACGGCTTCTGTCGGCGGCGTTATGCCCGATTGAATTTCCAGCGCGGATACTAAATGGTGCGCTTCGTTGGTTTTGCCGCGGGAAAGCAGGTAAGGCACGGATTCGGGAACAAACTTCAACACCAACGGCACATAAAACAGGGGCAAGGCGCCGAATAAAAACGCGCTGTGCCAGCCGGTTTGCGGAATAAAGAAATAAGACACCAGCGCTGCCGAGAGCCAGCCCAAGCCCCAAAAGCTTTCGAGCAATACAATAAAACGGCCGCGTACTTTCGGCGGCGCATATTCGCTGACCAGCGACACGGCGACGGGCAGTTGGCCGCCCAAGCCGACGCCGACAAAAAAGCGGCACACCAGCAAAACCGTCAAATCAGGCGCAAGCGCGCACAAACCTGTGGCAATGCTGTACACCACCATCGTGCCGGCAAAAACGGTTTTCCGTCCGAACCTATCCGCCAGCCAGCCGCTGAATACCGCGCCCAAGGCCATGCCGACGAAGGCAATACTGACAATCCAACCCAACTGCGCCGGAACCAGCGCCCAATCTTTGCCCAAAGCCGGCAATACAAACGACACCAAACCTGTATCCATGGCATCAAACAGCCAACCTATGCCGACCAAAACCAGAAGTTTGTAATGAAATCGGGAAGGCGGCAGATTGTGCAGCCGTGTCAGAATATCCATAACTTCTTTCCTTTGTTTGTGTATGATTGAATTGGGTTTTAGCAATAAATGCTTTAATTTCAGTGACAAACCTGAAACCGAGACATTGTGTCGATTTTAACATTGGTACCATATGCAAAGAATAGGAAGCACGTGTTTTTTAGATATTTTTATCGCCAGAACCGCACGCCCTATTAAAACTCTGAATAAGGGTTAACGGCAGGCCGTCTGAAAAGTTTCAGACGGCCTGCCGTTTTTTGCAAAGGCTTCATGCTTGGGTTATGATGTTTATTTGTAATATGTAAACAGATGATTGCCTGTTTTTACATAATAGGTCGTCTGAAACAACGGAGAACGATATGAATGCGGTTGTAATTGCGGTCATCATCATGCTTGTGCTGTCTTTATCGCGCGTGCATGTGGTGCTCAGCTTGGCTGTCGGTGCGTTTGTCGGCGGCTTGGTGGCCGGTATGCCTTTGGAGAATGTAACCAACGCGGCCGGCGATGTAGTGCAGCAAGGGATTATTCCTGTTTTTAACGAAGGCCTGAAAGGCGGGGCGCAAATCGCGCTGTCTTATGCCATGCTCGGTGCGTTTGCCATGGCCATCACGCATTCCGGCCTGCCGCAACAGCTCGCCGGCGTGATTATCCGCAAGCTCAACGGCGGCGAAGGCAATGCGAAAGGCGAAGGCGCGGTCAAATGGTTACTGTTGGCGATTATTTTGTGCATGGGCGTGATGAGCCAAAACGTTGTGCCGATTCATATTGCATTTATCCCGATGATTATTCCGCCGCTGCTGTTGGTGTTCAACCGTTTGAAACTCGACCGCCGCTTAGTGGCCTGCGTGATTACGTTTGGCTTGGTAACGACTTATATGTTCCTGCCTTACGGCTTCGGTGCCATCTTCTTGAACGACATCATGTTGGGCAATATCCGCTCAGCAGGCATGGACACCAGCGGCATCAATGTGATGCACGCAATGGCGATTCCGGCTTTGGGCATGGTGTCCGGCTTGCTGCTGGCCTTTTTGCACTACCGCAAACCGCGCATTTATCAAAACAATACCACTGACACGGAAGACAACCGTGCGGCAGTGCAACAACAAGAGCCTTCAACCTATCGCAGCTTGGTAGCGGCCGTGGCGATTGCCGTGTGTTTTGCCATTCAGCTTTTGTATGATGGCTCGCTGGTATTGGGTGCTATGTTGGGCTTTGCCGTGTTTATGATGCTGGGCGTGATGAACCGCTCCGCCGCCAGCGATGTGTTCGGCGAAGGCATCAAAATGATGGCGATGGTCGGCTTTATTATGATTGCAGCACAAGGTTTCGCCGCTGTAATGAACGCAACCGGCGAGATTCAGCCTTTGGTCGAACGCAGCATGGCTTTGTTCGGAAGCAATAAAGGCATGGCCGCCTTTACCATGCTGTTTGTCGGCCTGCTGGTAACCATGGGCATCGGCTCGTCTTTCTCCACCTTGCCGATTATTACCGCGATTTATGTGCCTTTGTGCATCAGCTTGGGCTTCTCCCCAATGGCTACCGTGGCCATTGTCGGCACGGCAGGCGCGCTGGGCGATGCGGGTTCCCCCGCTTCCGACTCGACACTCGGCCCAACCATGGGTCTGAACGCCGACGGTCAACACGACCACATCCGCGATTCGGTTATCCCGACCTTTATCCACTACAATATCCCGCTGATGGCTGCCGGCTGGATTGCCGCGATGGTGCTGTAATATGAGCGATATTCAGGAATTGGAATACCGCGTCACAGAGCTGGAAATTCAGACGGCCTTGCAGGAAGATTTAATCGGCAGTCTGAACGACACCATCGCCAAGATGCAACAGGCTTTGGATTTGCAGCAAGGCCAGTTGCGGCTTCTGTATCAACGGATGCAGGACAAAGGTGCAAACGGCGAACGCGAACCGTACAGCCTACGCGATGAGATTCCGCCGCATTATTGATAAACTGAAAAAGGGCGTGTTTGATACATGCCCTTTTCTTTCATAGCAAAGGCCGTCTGAAAGTCAATCAAGCTTTCAGACGGCCTTTTAAACAATCAAACCTTACAAACAAGCCAATTCGTTGGCCATTTGCTGCTCGATGGTTTCACGTTGGCGGATAAGTTTGCATTCGTTGCCGTCAACCAATACTTCCGCCGCACGGTTGCGCGTGTTGTAGTTGCTCGCCATGCTTGAGCCATACGCACCGGCGCTGCGGATAAGCAGCAAATCCCCTTCTTCGCAGGCGATGGTGCGGTCTTTGCCGAGGAAGTCGCCGGTTTCGCAAATCGGGCCGACGATATTGGCCGTCAGAGACTCAATGTCTTTGGTTTCAACCGCTTCAATGTGATGATAGGCATCATAAAGCGCCGGACGCATCAAATCGTTCATCGCCGCATCGACCATCACAAAGTTTTTCTCTTCGCCATATTTGACGAATTCAACTCGCGTCAACAACGCGCCTGCATTGCCAACCAAACTACGACCTGGCTCGAGAACCAGTTTCAGACGGCGTGTACCGATCAGTTTTTGAACTTCTTTGGCATACGCGCCCAAATCAGGCACATTTTCGTCTTGATAAACAATGCCGACACCGCCGCCCAAGTCCAAGTGTTCCAACACAATGCCTTCGGCTGCCAATTGGTCAACCAAGGCCAAGATACGTTCGCAGGCTTCGACAAGCGGGCTGAGGTCGGTCAGTTGCGAGCCGATATGGCAGTCGATACCGACGATTTTCAAATGGCTTTGTCGGGAAGCATGACGATAGGCCTCAAGTGCATCGGCATAGGCAATACCGAATTTGTTGGCTTTCAGGCCGGTGGAGATATAAGGGTGGGTTTTGGCATCGACATCGGGATTGACGCGTAGGGAAACCGGGGCGACTTTACCTAAACGCGCGGCAACTTTCTGAATACGGTCGATTTCGGGAATGCTCTCCATATTGAAGCATTTCACGCCGGCATTCAGTGCGAATTCAATTTCTGCCTCACTCTTGCCCACACCGGAAAAAATCGTTTTCGCTGCATCGCCGCCTGCCGCTAAAACACGCGCCAACTCACCGCCGGACACAATGTCAAAACCACTCCCCAAAGAAGCAAAGTGCTTGATGATGCTCAGATTACCATTCGCTTTCACTGCGTAGCAGACAAGCGGATTTAAAGCGGCAAACGCGGTTTGGTAGTTTTCAAATGCCTCGGTCAGCGCAGATTTGCTGTACACATAAAGCGGCGTACCAAACTCTTCAGCAAGGTGTGTATAAGGTAGTTGTTCGCAGGATAAGGTCATGTTTGTGAAATCTTTTTTAATCGTTGGTTTGAGTGGTCGGTTCTTTGGCCGTATCGAATTTCAAGCCGGTTTGAATCACGCCGAAGCGCGCCTTGTCGCCTTCTTTGGGCAGGTAGAGGTCGCCTTTGTAGCCGCAGGCAGAGAGCAGCAGAGCCGTTGCCGCTGCAAAAAATACGCCGTATTTCATCAGTAAAACTTTCTTCATCATTACGAATGTGGCAAGATTCGGTATCTTAAACAAAAACCACACAAAAAGCCATGATGACCGAAAGCGAATTCATCCGCCTGAGCGAAGAATTGTTTGAACACATTGAAGACCAAATCGATGAAAACGGCTGGGATTTCGACTGCCAGTTTGCCGGAAACGTACTGACCATCGAAGCCGAAGACGGTACGCAAATCATCGTCAACCGCCACACGCCCAACCAAGAATTGTGGATTGCTGCCAAAAGCGGCGGCTACCATTTCGCCGAGCAAAACGGCAAATGGCTGGCAACGCGTGACGGACGGGATTTCTACAACGTTTTGAACGAAGCACTAAGCGCGGCTTCGGGTGAAGCAGTTGAGATTGCGGAATTGTGATTCAGTCTCCAAATATCCCTAGCCAAAAATCTATTTACCTCAAAGGACACCCAAATGCCCCTACTAGACAGTTTCAAAGTTGACCACACCCGTATGCACGCCCCTGCCGTACGCGTGGCAAAAACCATGACCACGCCCAAAGGCGACACCATTACCGTATTTGACCTGCGTTTTTGCATTCCCAACAAAGAAATCCTGCCCGAAAAAGGCATTCACACGCTGGAGCACCTGTTCGCCGGTTTTATGCGCGACCACTTAAACGGCAACGGCGTTGAAATCATCGACATTTCCCCGATGGGCTGCCGCACCGGTTTCTACATGAGCCTCATTGGTACGCCCGACGAGCAAAAAGTGGCCGATGCATGGCTCGCTTCAATGCAGGATGTTTTGACCGTTCAAGACCAAAGCAAAATCCCCGAGTTGAACGAATACCAATGCGGTACCTACATGATGCACTCGCTTGCCGAAGCTCACGAAATCGCCCAAAACGTTTTGGCACGCAAAGTAGCCGTCAATAAAAACGAAGAGCTGACATTGGACGAAAGCCTGTTAAACGCCTAATACGCTATGACAGCAAAGGCCGTCTGAAACTTTAGTATGACAAGTTTCAGACGGCCTAAGACCTTTTATTCCAATTTTCAACCTTTCAGCCATAGTTTTACACCGCCTAAAAATAAGTTGGCGGATGCTGACAGTGTACATAGTATAATTACACTTTGAACAAACAACCTGATTCTATTGCCTTTATGAAACCGTTTTTCTGCAAAACCGCCATTGCCCTCAGCCTGACCCTCCCCGCCGCCGCTAATGCTGCCGAGTATGTCTGCAATGTTGAAGGCATCACCGTTTATGCTTCATACCAGATCAATGACGCCTGTCGCATAGTTGAAACAAACAATGTAACAGAAAACAGCATCGTTGCAATTCCAGGCGACACTCCGGTTTTAAAAACGGTACAAACAACAGAATTTAAAGCATCTGCCACTGACTACGTTCATGCTTCTCAAGCAGTGCCTGCGGTACAAACCCCAGTCGTTGTTGCTCGAAATGAATACGGTATTCCGGCACCTATTTCCATTCCGATGGCACAAACTCGACAAGCTGTGCCTGCGAATAAAACTATTGCAGACAACGTAATCGTTTCCAACAATACGCCTGTTTTGGGAACACCAGCCGTTGCAAAACCTGAAAACTATGTTGTCGATACTGCTGCACATAACACAACTCCTGTCGTACAAACGCAGACGACTGCCGTTCAAGAGGACAACACTATTGTTCCTCCAATGCTCGCCGCACAAACCCAACCTACCATTGCGGCCGACAAAGCCATTGCAGACAGCGTAATCGTTCCCAACAATACGCCTACTCTGGAAGTGCCGCCCGCAATAAAAGCTGAAGACTATGTTGCCGACACTACTGTCCGCAATACAACTCCTGTTGTACAAACTCAGTCTAGTGCAATCCAACCAGAAAACAGTATTGTTCCTCCAATGCTTGCCGCACAAGCCCAACCTACTGCTTCTACCGAGAAAACAGTTTCAGACGGCCTTGCTATTATTAATGAAACACCAGCTGTTCAACCTGTTGTACCTGCAATCCAAACTCCACAAGAGATTATTCAGAACTCGGCAGTTCAGCCGCAAACTTCAACTACCCAAAATAACCAAGCGGTAACAGCTCAGGATGAAGTGCTCGATAAAACACCTGCCAAAGTCGAGACTAAGCATAAAGGCAAAACTTATGCCAAAACCTCCTCTCGACGCAAAGCCAAGGTTAACCGTACTAAAGCCGATAAAACAGCCGTTGTCCGCGCATCTGAGGAACAAGCAGCCAAACCTATTGCCACCGCTTCAACCGAACCAAGCACGCCAGCAACTGCCACTCCGGTAGAGCATGGCAAAACCACTGTCCCAACACCTTTCCCACAAGCATACAAACCGGCAGCCGATATTTTGCTGGATAAAGGAAATAGCGACAGCGATATCAAAATCCTGCCGAATGTACCGATTACCAGCGTGACCAACACAGCCGAAGCTGCCAATCCGCGCATCAATATTACCCTGCGCAACCGTCAGAACAAATCACGCAGTTCTTCATACAGCAAATACAAAGCCCCTGTTATCCGTACTGCACCTGTGGTTACGCCGGCTCCTAAGCCAAGCCCTAAAGAAACCCGCAAACAGATATTGCAGACTGAAGTACGCAATGAACAGGCCGCTATTACCCGCCTTCAAACACAGCTGAATGCAGCCAAACAAAAAGGCGATCAAATTAAAATCCAACAACTGACCCGTACCATCAACGCCCGTAAAGCGAATATCCGCGCTATTCAAGGCGAGATGTCTCGTTGATTGGTTTTTGATACAAAAAGGCCGTCTGAAAATATTTTCAGACGGCCTTTTTAATGACGTAAACTTTTTTATTCAACAGACAAATACTTTCTCTAAAATCATTTGTCGATCACACCAAAGTACATTTTTTCACATCCCTACCCTCGTGCGCCATTACTACTTCTATCCAATCAGCGATACTTTGCCAATAATATCGCGGCTTTTCAGACGACCTATCAGCCTGCATCACTTCATCATTCAACACAACGGGAACACCCTGCTCTGTACCGGCTTCAAGCACAATCCAAATACTGCCTTCATGAGTATCGGCATGAGCTGCTTGATGCTCATATGCCCAACCAACCGCAGCTTGTCCGCCATTTTGCAAAGATTGCATCGCCAACAACAATGGATGAAAGCAAGTATCTATATTGTTGTCGACAACTACGACCAAAGTTGCACCATGCGTTCCTAACGCTTTCGCGGCATGAAAAACGGGGGCGTTGTGCAGGTTGGCAATAAAGTCAAACGGCATCGCGGCGTGATGGTTTAGCACATTGTCTGCCATTTTTTCAAACACGGATGGCGAAGAAAACGGCGTACCGAGAAAAACGGTGCAATCAGGGCGGATTTCGCTTTGTTCCTTCAGTTGCCCTGCGCCAAGCGCGGCAATCAAACTCAAGCGGCTGAGGCGGCGGGTATCTATACCGCTTTGCTGCTTTAAGGTTTGCTTGAGGATTTTACCGCCGGTGCCGGCGTCAGTATCAAAACGCACGGTGGCGGTAATACGGATATTAGGATTTACGGTTGCCATTGCCATACCAAAGATGTGTTGCTGCCACCAAAGCCAAACTGATTGGCCAAACAGGAAAAGCCGCCTTTTTGTGAAGCCACGCACTCGGAAAAACGAATTTCCCGCCCCTGATAATCGTTGCTTCCGCCTTGTTTTAAAGCGGATAAAAGCAGGGCTGTTTCAAGGGCTGCCGTTGCGCCAAGCGTGTGTCCGATTTGCGGTTTGAACGCCATCAAAGGCGGCAGTGTACCGAATATATTTTCCAGTGCGGCCAATTCAGCGGCATCGCTGTCAGCCGTGCCGATGCCGTGTGTTTTAACGGCTGCAATGCTTTCAGGAGCGATGCCTGCAACACTCAAAGCGCGTCGCATCACTTGCTCCTGCGCTTGGCCATCGCTTTGAATCAGGTCATTGCCTGTATTGGCGGCGTGTCCGATAAGTTTCAGACGGCCTGAAGAAGATTCAGGAGCAGCAGAAGATAAGGCAAGCGCGGCAACACCTTCGCCTAAAATCAAACCGTTTCCGCCAAAAGGCTGATACTGCTCAGCCAGCAAACCCAAGCTGTGAAAATGCAGCAAAGTCAGCCGGTTGAGGTTTTCAATACCAAGCACAAAGGCGCGCTCCGCCCCTCCGCGCAAACAGTTATCCGCCTGAATCAGAGCATGGGCGGATGAAGTGCAGGCAGTAGCGAAACTGAAAATCTGCCGATTGCCGCTGCGACGGCGCAAATCTTCGGCAAGATAAAGCAGATTGTGTTCTTCTGCCGCCCTATTGCCCGCAAGATAGTCATTTTCATATTCGGAGATGGAATAGGAACTGGAACCGATAAACACCGGCGCTTCATGCCAACTTTCAGACGGCCAGCCTGCATGTTCGGCGGCTCGGCGCAAATGTTGTTCGGCAATATCCGCAAGTTCCTTCCGCCCCAAGTGGTTACCGGCAAATGCACGGAAATAAGCAGCCTGCTGCGTCTGGTTTAAAAACGTATAAGACACCGCATCAGGCCGTCTGAAATCCGTTTGCGGATTCAAGGCAGAAGTGGCCGCCGTACCGCAAACCCAACTCACGCGCCATGCTCCGCGCGGATAAACGCCGCCAAATCGCGTACGCACATCATATGTTTGCGCACCATACGGTCGCCCTGCAGGCGCACTTGGAAATACTGTTGCAAGGCAACGCTGATTTGCAGCGCATCAAGCGAATCCAAACCGACCGGACTGTCATCGCCAAACAAAAGTGCATCGTCGGTGAAATCATCCATATCCACATCGTCGGCCTTATCGGCCTCTTGCACGATTAACTTTTTCAATTCCGCTTCCAGCTCGTGCTCGGCCAGCGTAAAGGTGTAAGACATTTTTTAAACTCCCATTTTTATATCATGAAGCAACAACTTGTTTTAGCGAAACTCGCTACGCTCGTTTTCAGACGGCCCGAACTTTATGCAAAATCGCCCCAAAGCGTCTGCATGGCGGCGATGGCCGCAAGTGAGGCGGTTTCGGTACGCAACACCCGTTTACCAAGCGTAACGGATTGAAAACCGGCATCAAATGCCTGTTGCTCTTCCTTCTCCGTCCAGCCGCCTTCCGGGCCGACCATAAACACGACCTTACCGGACTGCGGCTGAACATCGCTCAGTTTTTGTGCGCGGTTCAAGCTCATTAACAGTTTGGTTGTTTCCTGCGGCAACTGCTGCAGAGCCTGTGCATAAGTCGTCAGTGGCAAAACCTTCGGCACAATATTGCGGCCGCTTTGTTCACACGCCGAAACGACGATTTCCTGCCAACGCGCTACCCGCTTTTCAGCGCGTTCGCCGCTCAAGCGGACGACACAGCGTTCGCTGATGACCGGGCGAATTTCTGCCACGCCCAATTCCACGCTTTTCTGCAAAGTGAAATCCATGCGCTCGGCGGCGGATACCGCCTGTACCAATGTAATGTTCAGCGGCGATTCGTTGTCCGTTGCCTCTTCACGCAAAATGCGCACGCTGGCGCGGCGTTTTTCCAAAACTTCGGGCAAAGCCGGATATGCCTTGCCATTGCCGTTGAACAACACGATTTCTTCCATGTTTTTCACGCGCAATACATTCAAATGGCGCACCACATTATCGGGCAATTCGACCACGCTGTCGGGGCTTAAGGCAAAATCAACATAAAATCGGGGCATGGTTTCCTGCTTTATTCATGTATATAATTTGAACTTTCGTGAACGAAGTTGAAACACGGCGACATACACTTGCCTGCCTGATTTTGATTTCATCCACTATAATTTAAAACTTCCCGAATTTTAATCCACTGTCACGCAAAACTGCAAAAAACAAGGATACGCCGTGCTATACCGTTTACAGAAAGTCGTCCGCCACATCGCCCAAACCGAAGTCATGCCGCGTTTTCTGAACACGCCGTCACGACGCAAGGAAGACGGCTCGGTTTTGAGTGAAGCGGATTTGGCCGCACAAACCGCTTTTGCCGCCGCCCTGCCCTTATTGGAGGATTGTCCGATGTTGGGCGAGGAGATGAGCGTTCAGGAGCAAACCCGTTTGTGGAACGAACATTCAGACGGCCTGTGGATTGTCGACCCTATCGACGGCACAAACAACTTCGTCAACGGTTTGCCGCATTTTGCCGTATCCGTCGCGCTGGTTAAAAACGGCCACGCCGAATTAGGCGTGATTTACAATCCGGTCAGCGGCGAATGTTTCTATGCCGAACGCGGCAAAGGCGCATTTCTCAACGGCACGCCGCTGCCGCTGCGTTCCGAAAACAAAAAACTCAACGAATCCATTGCCGGCGTGGAAATCAAATACCTGCGTTCGGGCAAACTCGCCAGCCGCATGAATACCCTTGCCCCATTCGGCACAATCCGCAGCATGGGCAGCAGCACGCTCGATTGGTGCTACCTTGCCAGCGGCCGCTACGATATTTACATCCACGGTGGACAAAAGCTGTGGGACTACGCTGCCGGCGCATTAATTTTTGAAGAAGCCGGCGGCTGCCTGACCACTTTGGAAGGCGACGATTTTTGGAGCGGCGAACATGTATTCAAGCGTTCCGTCATCGCCGCATTGCAACCCGAGCTGTTTCAGCAATGGGTGAAATGGATTCGAGAAAATCAGTAAAAATACCGTTTATCTTCAAAAAATCACGATTATCTTGCAACTTATTGAAATTATTTCACTTCTTAACAGCATTTAATACTAAAAACGGTAGAATATTAATCGCTGACACAACACCGCTCTTTCATCCCTTTTGGGCGGTGCAGCAAGTAAGACGTTTTCCCGCAATGTATTGGCCATTCATACTTCTCCCTTAGTATGAATGGTTTTTTTTATCTGCAAAAACAGCTCAGGCCGTTTGAACGTTCAGACGGCCTGTTTACACTACTATTTGAAAAACTGTCCGCAACACGCCTTAAACTTTTTACCCGAACCGCACAAACAAGGCTGTTTCATCGTCGGCAAAGCAACGGTTGGATCAATAAAGTACCAACGCCCGTCTATTTTCACAAACGCCGACAATTCATGATGGCACTCAGTTTGCCCGTTCTCTTCAAAATACGCCTCAAACTCGACCAAAGCATGCAGCTTCCCAAACGGCACATGACGGATAACCTTCAATCCCGACCACTGAGTCTGCCTACTCCATGCCGCCAAATCCTGCTTGTCCAACAAATTCTGCTGCGCAGGGACAGTCGTGTCCACGATATAGTCGATTTCCTGCAAAACATACGCGCTGTAACGCGAACGCATCAACTCTTCCGCCGTCAAGGCCGCCGCCTCACACGCATGAAACGGTGCGCAACATTCCGTATAAACACGCCCCGACTGACAAGGGCAAAGTGTAGCCGTCATTTCTAATTACCCGAATAAATCCATTTCAAAATTATAACGCAAACCCGACTCAGGCCGTCTGAAAACGAGTGTAGCGGGTTTCGCTAAAACGGGCGTAAAGAGTTTCGCTAAAATAAGCAAAGCGGGTTTCGCCAAAATAAACGCAACAATCTGATATAATGCGCCTTTTCGATTTTGACTATCCATGATGACCATTCCCATCCAAAGCATCAGCCGCCTGTTGCCGCAAACCCAATGTCGTGAGTGCGGCTATGAAGGTTGCCTACCCTATGCGCGCGCCCTGTCGGCAGGAGAAGCATCGGTAAACCTGTGCGCGCCGGGTGGGGAAACCGTCATGAAAGACATTGCCGACCTGTTGGGCAAGCCCTACCTCGCGCCGGCAAAAACACAAATCAAAGCCGTAGCCCTGATTGACGAAGCCGTCTGCATCGGCTGTACCGCCTGCATCCGCGCCTGCCCTGTCGATGCCATTATGGGCGCATCCAAACTGATGCACACCGTCATCAGCGACGAATGCACCGGCTGCGGCTTGTGCGTTACCCCATGTCCCGTCGACTGCATCGACATGGTTCCCGTATCGCAGCCCTTCCTGCCGTCCGCACGCCGTTTCAGCACCTCTGCCGAACCGCGCTTTGCCGCCGCCGAACACGCACAAAGCCGTTTTGAACGCCATACCGCGCGCAAACAGCGCGATGATGCCGAACGCAAAGCCCTGCTGGCGCAACGCGAAGCCGCCGTCAAAGCCAAACAGGCCGCACAGGCACAAACCCAAATAGCCGCACCAAGCGCCGCATTCAACCCCATGGATTTGATTGCCAAGGCCATGGCCAAAGCGCAATCGCAACAGGATAAACTCGTCTCCTCCGACAACCGAGAAGACTTCAAAGCGCGCCAAATCGAAGAAGCCAAAGAACGCGCCGAACTGCGCCGCGCCCAACGTGATGCCAAATACGGCAACGAAGCCGAAAAAGCCGCCGCCATCGAATTTCTGCGCCGCTACAAAGCCGAGCAGGAAGCGGCCAAGGAAGCCCGCTGATTTCCAAAACAACAAACCATTCCGACCGTATCAGGCCGTCTGAAAACATTGCATGAAAACCAATAACTTTATGACCACACAAGAATTTCCACACCAGCATACCGCCCATTGCGAAAGCGGTGTGATGTCCACCCTGCTCAAATACCATGGCCACAATTTAGACGAAGCCATGATTTTCGGTATTGCCCACGCGCTGACGTTTGTCTGGATGCCGCTGATCAAATTAAACGGCATGCCGCTGGTTTCCTACCGTACCGCGCCGCGCAGCATCATCAAAAACACCTGCAAAGCATTGGGGCTGAAATTATCCGTCCGCAAATTTTCCGACGCACAAAGCGGACAAGCCGCATTGGATGCCGCGCTATCCTCAGGCAAACTGGCCGGTTTGCAAACCTCCGTCTTTTGGCTGCCCTACTTCCCGCCACAAATGCGCTTCCATTTCAACGCACACAATCTTTTAGTGTACGGAAAAGACGGCAACGACTACCTCATCAGCGACCCCGTATTTGAAACCGTGCAACGCTGCGCCGCCGAAGATTTGCAACGGGCGCGCTTTGCCAAAGGCGTATTGGCGGCAAAAGGCATGATGTACACATTAGAAGACAACAGGCCGTCTGAAAAAATCATGGCAGACTTGCCCGCTATTATCCGCAAAGCCATACGCAAAAACGCCAAACATATGCTCGCGCCGGTCTTTTTCATCGGTGTAAAAGGCATCCGCACGCTGGCCAAAAAAATCGAGTCCCTGCCTGCCAAACAAAACGACAAATACAAAAAACTGTTCCTCGGCCATTTGGTGCGGATGCAGGAAGAAATCGGCACCGGCGGCGCGGGTTTCCGCTATATCTACGCCTATTTCCTCGAGCAGGCCGCCCGTATCTGCGACAGCCCCGCGTTTCAGACGGCCTCGGAACAAATGACCGCCATCGGCGACCAATGGCGGCAGTTTGCAGCAATGTGCGTGAAACAGTGCAAAAAGCCGTCCGAAAACGGCTGCCGCGAAATCGCCGCATTTTTGCGCAAGATTGCGGACGATGAAGAAGCCTTGTGGCGGGGATTGTTGAAATAATGGGAATCATGCGGCTTAACTTAAACCGCCGCGTACAGTTTTGAAATTAGGTCGTCTGAAAACTCAAAGAAAAGATAAAAATGCGTTACTTAACTGCTCTCTTATTATTGTGTTCCGCCTTAACCCATGCCGCGCCGCCGGACGGCTTTGCCTTGGTTCATGATGCCGACGGACATACCAATTTACGCGAAAGCCCCGATTTGAATGCCAAAGTCTTGGCAAAAATTCCCAACGGCACACCGTTGAAATGTCTGGGTGATGGCGGCGAAGGCAGCCTGAGTTTCTGTACTGCCCAGCTGCAACAACCTGCCGCAGAAGACTACGGTTTC
The DNA here is from genome assembly GCF_003044645.1 of Neisseria subflava. Classification (GTDB taxonomy): domain Bacteria; phylum Pseudomonadota; class Gammaproteobacteria; order Burkholderiales; family Neisseriaceae; genus Neisseria; species Neisseria subflava_B. The sequence continues at coordinate 52,178 of NZ_POXL01000005.1, read as the reverse complement.
ATCCATTACAGCCGTCTGATATTTCCCGCCTCCGACAAAAGCTTCGCCCGACTGCGCGAACAATCTGGTCATGACGATACGCTGACTTTGTCCGGTAGCGGACAAAAGGTACACATCGTTGCCCGCCGCATCCATCCAAAACTCAGCGACTTCTCGGGCATCAACAAAGACAAATACACCGCGCGGCTCTATCGAGGCAAACCTTTCTATGGTACAGAGAACGACATTCCCAAAAGCGTATTTGCGCTTGAACGTATCACGCTAAACGGTCAAGCGGTTCCCGCTGCCGAACTGCAAGGACTGTTCTCGCCCGATTTTGCCGCCACCGCACGCGATAGCCAGGTGTACGACCGCTGGGAAGCCTATTACCGCAGCATCGATAAGAGACTCTATCTATTTGGCAGACAAGGCTCGGGCGCTGGTAGTTTCGATGTCTGCTTTATATTTAAGGACGGTAAATTCCAGCGCCGCTATTTATGGAATGCTGCGCTATAAATATCGCTCGAAAAGGTCGTCTGAAAACTCAAAGAAATGATCAAAATGCGTTACTTAGCTGCTCTCTTATTATTGTGTTCCGCCCTAACCCATGCCGCGCCGCCGAACGGCTTTGCCTTGGTTCATGATGCCGATGGACACACCAACTTACGAAAAAGACCCGATTTGAATGCCAAAGTCTTGGCAAAAATTCCCAACGGCACACCGTTGGAGTGTGTGGAAGAACTCAGTGAAAACAGACCGGACTTCTGTTTTGTTCAGCTACAACAGGCAAGCGCCGACGATTCCGGCTTTATCCATTACAGCCGCCTGATATTTCCCGCCGCCGATAAAAGCTTCGCCCGACTGCGCGAACAATCCGGTCGCGACGATACGCTGACTTTGTCCGGTAGCGGACAAAAGGTATACATCGTTGCCCGCCGCATCCATCCAAAACTCAGCGACTTCTCGGGTATCAACAAAGACAACTTCACGGCGCGTCTCTATCAAGGCAAACCGTTCTATGGCATGGACTCTATGATTCCCAAAAGCGTGTTCGCGCTTGAACGTATCACGCTAAACGGTCAAGCGGTTCCCGCTGCCGAACTGCAAGGACTCTTCTCGCCCGATTTTGCCTCCACCGCACGCGACAGCAATGTATATCAAGGCTGGGAAGCTTATTACCGCCGCAGCGATAAAACGCTTTATCTGTTCGGCAGACAAGGTTCGGACGGCGCTCCTTTCGATGTCTGCTTTATATTTAAAGACGGTAAATTCCAGCGCCGTTATTTATGGAGTGCTGCGATTTAAATATCGCTCGAAAAGGTCGTCTGAAAACTCAAAGAAATGATAAAAATGCGTTACTTAGCTTCCCTCTTATTATTGTGTTCCGCCTTAACCCATGCCGTGCCGCCGGACGGCTTTGCCTTGGTTCATGATGCCGACGGACACACCAATTTGCGCGAAAGCCCCGATTTGAATGCCAAAGTCTTGGCAAAAATTCCCAACGGCACGCCGTTGGAATGTGTAGGCGAAGCCAGCAAAGACAATCCGAATTTCTGTACCGCGCTGTTGCAACAGACAGCAATCGGCGGTTACGGCTTTATCCACCGCAGCCGCCTGATATTTCCCGCCTCCGACAAAAACTTCGTTGCACTACACGAACACTTCGGTCGCGGCGATACGTTGACTTTGTCCGGCAGCGGACAAACGGTACGCATCACTGCCCGCCGTATCCATCCCAAACGCAGCGACTTTTCAGGTATAGCCCCAAATAGTGATACCGCGCCTCTCTATCGAGGCAAACCATTTTATGGCACAGACGGCTCCATTCCGAAAAGCGTCTTTGCCATAGAACAGATCACGCTAAACGGTCAAGCAGTTCCCGCTGCCGAACTGCAAGGGCTGTTCTTGCCCGATTTTGCCACCACTGCACGCAGCAGCAATGCGTATGATGGCTGGGAAGCCTATTACCGCGGTAGCGATAAGACGCTTTATCTGTTTAATTCGGTGAATAATGATGCTGGCTCTTTCGGTATGTGTTTCGTATTTAAAGATGGCAAATTCCGGCAGCGTTATGTATGGACTGTATCACCATGAATATTCATTAAAGGGCAATTTGGAAACCATGATTCAAATCCAATCCCTCTCCCACCGTTATCCCAAAGCAGAAACTGCCGCGCTGGACAATGTGTCATTCGATATTGCCGACGGCGAATGTTTGGGGCTGCTCGGCCACAACGGTGCGGGGAAAACGACGCTGATGTCGCTTTTGGCAGGCTTGCAGGACGTACGGCAGGGCGAAATTTTGTTTGACGGCAAGCCGTTACACCTGTTGAGCCGCAGCGAGCGGCAGAAAATCGGTTTGGTGCCACAGGATTTTGCGTTTTATCCGCAGCTTTCTGTGTGGGACAACCTGCTGTTTTTCGCTTCGCTTTACAAAGTGCGCGACAAAGGTCGTCTGAACGCGCTGTTGGAACAGACCGATCTGACCGCCCATAAAAACAAAGCAGCAAAGCACCTTTCGGGCGGGCTTAAACGCCGTCTGAATTTTGCCATCGGTCTAATTAACACGCCGCAACTGGTGTTCCTCGACGAAATCACGGTCGGCATCGACCCGCAGTCGCGCCGCTTTATCCTCGACAGCGTGGCGGATTTGACACGGCAGGGAGTAACCGTGGTTTATACCTCACACTATCTGTCGGAAATCGAGCAGCTTTGCGGCAAAATTGCGCTGCTGCAACACGGCAAGCTGGTGTACCACGGCGGTTTGGATGAGCTTCTAAGCACGCAAACCGGTGTCGTGCGTTTTACCGTCGAACCGCCGCTGCCGCCTCAAACGCTGACCGCTTTGGGTGCAAAGCAAGTGGACAGCCGCGGCATGATGGAAACGGCGCACGATGCCGCCGCCGTTTATGCCGCCCTGCAACAAAGCGGCGCGCAAATCCGCTACTTCCAGCAGGGACACGGCTCACTGGAAACGTTTTACCTTGATTTCCTGCGTAAAGACGAACCGGCAACAGATAAGCAAAATCCACAATGACAACCTCCTCCCTCCTCAAAGAACTCAAACTGCTCTGCCGCGACCTGCACGGTTTGGCCGTGTTGTTTGTGATGCCCATCGCCTTCATGCTGATTATGTCGTTGGCGCTGAGCCGCGACCAAGACCCGCACACCGACAGCCGCATCGCGCTGGTCGGCGCGGCAGACGACAGCGTCAATACCGCACTGGCCGCCGCGCTGGAAAAAGAGCAGATTCATGTTACGCGGATGCCGTCTGAAAAGCTGACCAATGCGCAAAACGGCCTGCATGACAAGCGTTTCCAACTGGTGCTGCTCAACCCGAACCCCGCTTCCGGCAAAATCGCCGACGACAAAGCCCTGCAAATCTATGTACCACCCGATACCGAGCCTTCGTGGCTGGCGGCGGTCAAAGGCGTTTTGCAGCAGCACTACACCCAAACGCGGCTGGACGCTTATTTCGACAACAACGACGGCATCAAAATCGACAATAAAAAACTGCCCCGTTCCATCCGCAAAGACATCCAGAAAAAAGTCGATGAAAAAAACGACGAACAATTCGCCGCCGTGCGCAGCTTTTTAGATAAAAAAATGCTGGAAGAACACTATCTGAGCGCAGGCAGCGGCACGGTGGAAAAACCCAACGCCGTACAGCACAGCGTACCCGCATGGCTGATTTTCGGTATGTTTTTCATCATGATACCGCTGTCGAACGTCATGGCGCTGGAACGCCAGACCAACACCATCACCCGCCTGCGTCTCGCCCGCGCCTCCGCGTCCGGCCTGATTGCCGCCAAACTCGTCCCCTATTTCCTGATTAACCAGCTTCAATTTGTCGGAATGCTGCTGCTCGGCCGCTACCTGCTGCCCGAAATCGGCGTACCCGCCCTCATACTCAACGGTAGCCTTGTTCCCTACGCGTTGCTGTCCGTTACCGTCAGTGCCACCGCACTCGGCTACGCGCTATTAATCAGCGTCTGCGCCAAATCCACCGAACACGCCGTCGTCCTCGGCGGCGGCGGCATCATCCTGATGGCGGCAATCGGTGGCATTATGGTGCCTGCACACGTCATGCCCGAAACCATGCAGCAACTCACTTGGATTTCCCCAATGGCATGGGGCTTGAAGGCTTTTCAGGAATTACTGCTCAACCGCAGCGGACTGGACGGAATCGGCCGTTATCTGCTTCTACTGTCAGCATTCTCTTTTGCCACACTGACTGTTGCCGTATTGGTTTATCGTAGGCAGTTGCAGACGCAGATAAGGTTTTAAACGTTTGTCTGCCCTAAGTAGAAAACTTATTTCTCAAAACTATTCCTATAAAACTTCAGGCCGTCTGAAAATATCTTTCAGACGGCCTGATGCTTGATATGCTATGAATTGTTTCAATAACAAAATATTTTCAACAAAATCCTAAACTCCAAACGCAAAAAACCTGCTTTTTTCAAAGCAGGTTTTCATATTTGGTGGGTCGTGAGCGATTCGAACGCTCGACCAACGGATTAAAAGTCCGCTGCTCTACCGACTGAGCTAACGACCCGATAAGCTGTGCATTATATAGACGAGGCACACAGCTGTCAACACCTTTTTTAAACTTTTTTATTCGACGACGATTTTCGGGAAGCGGCTGCTGAAGTCTTTACCTTTATCGGCAATAGCCAGCGCAATTTGGAATGCGGCTTCGGTGTAGATGTCGGCGATGGTTTGGTTATTTTCAAACAAGGCCGAAGATGTGCCGCTGTCCATGGCTTCGCGTACAGGCAGGCTCAATGGAAGTTGGCCGAGCAACGGTACATTCAAACGCTCTGCCAAGTTTTTGCCGCCTTCTGCGCCGAAGATTGCTTCGGCATGGCCGCAGTTGGTGCAAATATGGACAGACATGTTTTCCAAAACGCCCAAAATCGGAATATTGACTTTGTTGAACATATCCACGGCTTTGCGTGCATCAATCAGGGCGATGTCTTGCGGCGTGGTGACGACAACGGAGCCGGTCACGGGGATTTTTTGCGACAGGGTCAATTGGATATCGCCAGTACCGGGCGGCAGGTCAATGAAGAGATAATCGACATTGTCCCACTCGCTTTGGAACATAAGCTGTTGCAAGGCTTGGCTGACCATCGGGCCGCGCCAAACGACGGCTTGGTCGGTATCGACCAGAAAACCGATGGACATCACTTGAATGCCGCTTTCGGCTTCAACGGGAATGAGTTTTTTGTTTTGTTGATCGGGTTTGCGGTCTTGTACGCCGAGCATGGTGGGCTGGCTTGGGCCGTACAGGTCGGCATCGAGTACGCCGACGCGTGCGCCCATTCTGGCCATTGCGGTGGCAAGGTTGGCAGTGGTCGTTGACTTGCCAACACCGCCTTTGCCCGATGCAACGGCGATGATGTTTTTCACGCCTTTGATGGTCGCCACGCCGGGTTGGACTTTGTGCGTACCGATTTCGGTATCGATACTCAAATGGATATGCGTGTCGCCGGTATGGGCCATGACAGCTTCTTGAAGGGCGTTGGCAATGTCTGCGGCGATATGGGCAACAGGGAACGCGAATTTCAGGCCGATATGCAGGCCGTCTGAACGCTCTTCAAGGAGTGTAACGGCTTTTTCGCTGCCTAAGGTGCGCATTGTGTGGGGAATCAATACGGCATCGAGTGCGGTTCGGATGGCTGGGATATTCATAATCTGCCTCTTGAATGTGGGAAATTGTTTATGTGCGTGATTTGTCGTGCGACAAATCTGCCGAATTATACCCTTGAACGCCATGCAAGGGATACGCCCGAAAAACTTCAGGCTGCCTGAAACATCGGGCAGCCTGAAAAGAGGGTCAACTAAAACGCGACCTTATTCGCTCAAGAGCGCAATGTCGGCAACTGCGTTCATTTGTTCTGCCAAGCGGTTCAGCAAGTTCAAACGGTTTTGTTTCACGGCGGCATCTTCGGCCATTACCATCACGCCGTCGAAGAATGCGTCGACTTGCGGTTTGACGGAAGCCAGCTCGGACAAAGCAGTTTGAAAATTGCCTTCGGCAACGGCGGCGGAGATTTTCGGCTGCAAACCTTGCGCGGCGGCGTACAGGGCTTTTTCTTCGTCCTGTTGCAGCAGGCTTTCGTTAACCGCGCCCAACTCGGCATCGGCTTTTTTCAGCAGGTTTTGTACGCGTTTGTTGGCTGCGGCCAATGCAGCGGCTTCGGGCAGCTGTTTGAACGCGGCAACGGCCTGCAGTTTGGCCACTACGTCGTCCAAACGGCGCGGCTGTTTCGCCAATACGGCGGCAACGATGTCTTGCGGATAATCGTTTTGCAATAACACGGCCAAACGCGCCTGCATGAAGTCGGCGGTTTCAGACGACGTTTTCTCGTTGAGCAAACCTTGCGGGAAGCTGTTGAAGGCCGTCTGAATCAGTTCGTTTACGTCCAAACCGTACTGCATCAGCATACGCAAAATACCCAATGCGGAGCGGCGCAGGGCGTATGGGTCTTTGTCGCCGGTCGGAATCAGACCGATGCCCCAAATGCCGACCAAGGTTTCCAGTTTGTCGGCTAAAGCAACGGCGGTTGCCACTTTGCCGTTCGGCAGGTTGTCGCCGGCAAAACGCGGTTGGTAGTGTTGCTCGATAGCTTCGGCGATTTCTTCGGTTTCGCCGTCCAAGCGGGCATAGTATTTGCCCATGGTGCCTTGCAATTCGGGGAACTCGCCGACCATTTCGGTCACCAAGTCGGCTTTTGCCAGACGCGCGGCGCGTTCGGCTGCGGCGGCATCTGCGCCCAGTGCTTTGGCGATGTGGGCGGCAATGCTTTGCAGGCGTTCGATGCGTTCGGCTTGCGAGCCGATTTTGTTGTGATAAACCACGTTCGCCAACTTGGGCAGGCGGCTTTCCAAAGTCGCTTTTTGGTCTTGCTTGTAGAAGAACTCGGCATCAGACAGGCGCGCGCGCAAAACGCGTTCGTTGCCTTGGATAATGTGCGATGGATCTTCGGTTTGTAGGTTGGACACCAGCAGGAAGCGGTTCATCAGCTTGCCGTTTTGGTCGAGCAGCGGGAAGTATTTTTGGTTTTGCTGCATGGTCAGAATCAGGCATTCTTGCGGCACGGCGAGGAAATGTTCTTCAAAACCGGCTTCCAATACCACAGGCCATTCGACCAATGCAGTCACTTCGTCCAACAATGCTTCATCGGCGGCAACGGTCGCGTTCAGACGGCCTGCTTGTTCGTTCAAGGCCGTCTGAATAGCGGCTTTGCGTTCGGCAAACGAGGCTTCTACTTTGCCTTGCTCACGCATTTGTGCGGCGTAGCTGTCGGCATTTTCAATGGCGATTTCGCCGCTGGAGAGGAAACGGTGACCCAATGTTTTGTTGCCGCTTTGCAGACCCAAAACGCTGACGTTTACGATGTCGCCGCCGTGCAGCACGATCAGGCTGTGTACAGGGCGCACGAAGGTAAATGTGCTGCTGCCCCAACGCATGACTTTAGGAATCGGCAGTTTTTTCACTGCGGCATTGATGATGTCTTCCAAGAGCTCGCTCAGCGGTTTGCCGGTTTGGACGTATTCGTAGGCGTACACGTCTTGCTTGCCGTCGTTGATGACGGTCAGGTCTTCGATTTTCGCACCCGCACCACGCGCAAAACCTTCCAAAGCCTTAGTCGGCGCACCGTCTTTCATGGCATTTGCCACGGCCGGGCCTTTTTTCACGATTTTTTGATCGGCTTGAACGGCCTTCACGTTTTTGACTTGAACGGCCAAACGGCGCGGAGAAGCGTAGGCAGTGTATTTTTCTACAGTCAATTCAAGTAGTTCTATCGCATCTATCTGATCACTATCAATCAGTTGCGCTTTTTCCAAGCCTTCAACAACGGAGGCGGCAAAATGGTTGCCCAGATTATTGAGGGCTTTTGGCGGGAGTTCTTCAGTGAGAAGTTCGATTAAGAGGGTTTGGGTTGTCATGTGCTTATCGTTAAATAGGAAATTGGTTTGGCGTCTGAATACGGCATCATGCGGTTTTCAGACGCAAGGTTAATTGAATTGACGGCGATTTTATCATTTTCAGACGGCCTGTGGCTGTCTTTCACAAACAATTTGCCTGATTTTCAAGCCACTTCATCCGCAACGGCTTCAATTCGTAGCGCGGATATACGGCAAACCGCTGGTTTCGTCGTATTCAGGAATGTCGCTCCCGGCAAACAGCGCACCGGCCAAACGCACGGCCGCGCCGGTCACGGCCGGGGAAATCATAAAGCCGTGGCGGAACAGGCCGTTGACTTCAATCAGGCGGCGTTCGCGGTTAAAGCGGATTTCGGGATTGTGGTGGTTTAAAGTCGGGCGCAGGCCGGTGGCCAGTTCCAAAAGGTTTGCCTCGCCAAATGCCGGATGCACGGCGTACAGCGCGGACAAAAGTTCCAAACCAGAACGCACGCTGGCCGGCGCTTGGCTTTCGCTTTCGATTTGGGTCGCACCAATCACAAAAATATGGTTTTCCTTCGGCGCGATATACAAAGGATAGCGCGGATGCAGCAGGCGCACGGGGCGGGACAGCTCGATTTCAGGGGCGTAAACGCGCGCCACTTCGCCGCGAACGCCGCGCAAAACGCTTTCAGACGGCCTGTTCCACGCTGCTTTTGCGCCGTAACCGCGGCAGTCGATGACCCAATCGTATTGCGCCGCCAAATCTTCGACTTCGCGTTCGCACGACCAATGACATGCCACATTCATTGATTCCAAAGCATCGGCAAGCGCATTCAATACTTGCCGTCCGTCCAACTGCCCTTCTGTCGGCAGATACAGGCCGTCTGAAAACCGCCCGGCCAGTTGCGGCTCGTTTGCTGCGATTTCATCCGCGTTCCAACGTATGGTTTCATGTTCCGCCACGCCGCCGCGCTTCAAATGACGGGCAAACTCGGCAGAAAGCGGCTTGTCCTGCGTGTGCCAGACAATCAGGCTACCGTTTTCCTGCATCATCACCGGCGTATTCAGACGGCCGATAATCGCGCGCCAAAGCGCAATGCTTTGTTTGCCCAAACGGATGACTTCGGGCGTTGCCTCCACCGCTTCGGCAGACGGCGCCAGCATGGCCGCGGCAACATAAGCGGCGGCTTGCGCGCCATTGCGTTCGCCTTTCTCAAACAACTCGACCGAAATGCCCTGCTCTGCCAGTTGGAATGCCATCAGACGGCCCGACAGACCGCCACCGAGTACCGCAACCTTAGACATCAGTTTCTCCTTGTTTTTAATATATAAATAAGCGACATATTTTAGAACTTGTTTTGCTGTATCACAATATCGACAGAAAATGAGAACAGTTTTTGCATATCATGCTCAAGCTGAATCAGTAATAAGTAAACAAAAAGCTTCCCTCTAGCTGCCAATCAGCTTTGATAAAAATATCTTCTTTACATATAAACCGAATATAATGGCATTTCTTGACACATTCATTCACTCGGCATTACTGCATTTATTGAATTGTTTTGATGTATATATTTGATTTTATAAGGAATAACGATGAAAAGCTTGGGCAGTACTTTATTTATCCTCGGCGTATTGGCATTCGGTTTGAATTATATGAACGCCGTCCCCAAAGTCTTGGCCTGGATTTACGAATGGGGCGAAGATACAGCCCTGTGGATTAAAGCAGGCATTACGGGCAGTGGCGCTTTACTGTGGTTGGCAGGCAATTTCCTTGAAAAACCGGAAAAGGCAGAAGCAGAACAGGAAGAAGAATAAATGCCATAAAAGGCTGTCTGAAAAGTTTCAGACGGCCTTTTTTATATCTTTGGCAAAACAGTACCTACTTTATATCCGAAAGTATGCCTTAATCGAATAAATTGCTACTTATCCGAACTTCACTTCTGCCCTGAATACTTCCTGCCATAGTTTTCGCACGTTGCCATAGTGGGTCAGCAATTCGTCCGTCACTTCGGTTTTTTTGGCGTCGCGCAGTTTGGTGTTGTGTTGCTGCTGGCGGTAGAAGCGGTAGGCGGTGCGGCTTTGTTCAGCGAGGGTTTTGTCGATGAGGCCGCAATCGGCAGCGATGTTCAACAGGGCGATGTTACCGTAGTTGTCCAAGAGTTGCGGATATTGGCGGGCATGGGCAAGGATCAGATATTGGACGATAAATTCGACATCGACCACGCCGCCGCGCGCGTATTTGACATTACTGTCGGCTGAGGGATGAGTGGGGAACATTTTTTCGCGCATTTCGATGATTTCGCCTGCCAAGGCGGTTTGGTCGCGTTCGGCGGTGAGGATTTCGGTGCGGATGCGGTCGAAGGCCGTCTGAATTTCGGGTGTGCCGCAGATGAAGCGGGCGCGTGTGAGGGACTGGTGTTCCCATGTCCATGCATTTTCGCGCTGATATTTTTCGAAGGCGGCGATGCTGTGCGCGAGAAAACCTGCGTCGCCGTTGGGGCGCAGGCGCAGGTCGGTTTCGTAGAGGCTGCCTGCACCGGTGGCGGCAGAAAGCCAGTTGGTCAGGCGGCGGGCGAGACGGCTGTACACGTCGCCTGCATCGGGATGCGGGTCGTCGTAAAGATAGACCAAGTCGAGGTCGGAGGAATAGCTGAGCTCTTTACCGCCCAGTTTGCCGTAGCCGATGATGGCGAATTGCGGCGTGTCGCGGTGTTTTTTGGGCATATCCGCCCACGCGCATGGCACGGCGGCGGCGAGAATGGTGTCGGCAAGGGCGGATAGCTGGTCGGAAAGTGATTCTACCGTCCACAATCCGGCAAGGTCTTGAACGGCGAGGCGGAAGACTTGGGCGTGTTGGAAATGGCGCAGTGTGTCCATTTGCGCTTCGATGTCGCCGCCGCAGGCTTTGAGGTCGTTTGAAAGTGCGGCGGCAAGGGCCGGCCAGTCAAACGTGGTATCCAAAAGCTGGGCGCTGATGAGTTCGTCCAGCAGAATCGGGTATTTGCTCAGATACGCCGCCACCCATGAGCTTTGGCTCATGATTTGTGCCAGATGCGCCAAGGTTTGCGGATGTTCGTTGAGGAAGGCGAGATAGGCGGAGCGGCGGCTGATGTTTTCGAGGAAGTCAAACAGCCGCATTAATGTGTCGGTCGGGTTGGGTTGCGCTGCCGCCGCCTGTACCAACAACGGCACAATCGCGTCAAAACGCGGCTGGGCGTGTGCGGAAAGGTGGCGGTATTTATGGCCGTTGCGGATTTGATCGAGCCGTGTGGCGATGGTTTCGGCATCAAACCCATATTCTTTCAGACGGCCTAGCCGTTCTTCTTCGTCGGGTTTTTCCTGCCATGCCCATTGCCATTCGCTGTTGTCTTGCGTTTGTTCTTCGGGTTCGCTCAAGATTTCGTTGAACAACTGATTGACTTTGTTCCGATGAACATTGAGGCCGTCTGAAAAGGCGGCATAGCTGTCGAAACCCATGCTTTCGGCGAGCAGTTGTTGCTGTTCGGGCGAGGTCGGCAGGGTTTGGGTTTGCTGGTCGTCCCAGTATTGTAGGCGGTGTTCGACATCGCGCAGGAAGCGGTAGGCGGCAAGCAGGGTTTCGACGTTTTCAGACGGCATGATGCCCAGCTCGGCAAGCTTCTTCAGCGTTTCTTGCGTGCCTTTCAGTTGCAGCGCACGCATTTGGCCGCCGCGTATCATCTGGAATATCTGGGCGATAAATTCGACTTCACGGATGCCGCCCGCGCCGAGTTTGATGTTGTCCGCCATGCCTTTTTTGCTGACTTCGCTGCGGATTTGACGGTGCAGGTTGCGCATTGCTTCATATGCGCTGTAATCCAGATATTTGCGGAACACAAAGGGGCGCACCAGCGCTTTAATGTCGTTCGGATACGGCGTAACCACGCGGCCTTTGCACCACGCATAGCGTTCCCATTCGCGCCCCTGCGTAATCAGGTATTGCTCCAGCGCGGTTTCACTCAACACCAGCGCGCCCGAATCTCCGTCCGGCCGCAGCCGCATATCGACGCGGAACACCTGCCCGTCGGCGGTAATGTCGTTCAACAATGCAATCAGTTTCTGCCCGACTTTGGTGAAAAACTCCTGATTCCCCCGTTCGCGCCTGCCGTCGGTGTCTCCCGATTCGGGATAGACGAAAATCAAATCGATGTCGGAAGACACGTTCAACTCATAGCCGCCCGCCTTGCCCATCGCCACCACGCTCAAATGCTGCGGCGATTTGGTATAACGCCCGATCGGCGTGCCGTACATATCCTGATAATAGGCGTAGGAAAAGTCCAACGCGGTATTGACGGCAAAATCGGCAAACAGCGTAATCGTACGGGTTACTTCATTCAAATCACTGATGCGGTTTATATCGCGCACGATAATCTGCGACACCACATAACGGCGCAACTCGCGCAACTGCCGCGCTAATTCTTCCTCATTTTCTTCCGCACGGATTTTGTCCCAGTCGGCAAAGGCTTGGAAATCAGCTTCGGTTAAAACTTTGTCCAACATAGGCAGGAAGATTTCGGGCTTGAGTTTGCCTGAATCAAGGTTGCGGGCGAGAAAAAGGGAATAACGGCGGGCAGTATCGAGGCGGTTCATAATCTTTGCCTGAATAAACAGAAAAGACCATCATAGCAAGGTTTCAGGCCGTCTGAAACCCACGCTTTCCCCTATCCGTGCAATCGGCTAAAATACCAACCTTTGCAACCCTACATAAGGAAACCGCCATGACCCGTATGGTTCACTGCGTCAAACTCGGCAAAGAAGCCGAAGGCATGAAATTTCCGCCGCTGCCCAACGAATTGGGCAAACGCATTTTTGAAAACGTTTCCCAAGAAGCATGGATGGCTTGGACCCGTCACCAAACCATGCTCATCAACGAAAACCGCCTAAGCCTTGCCGATCCGCGCGCACGCGAATACCTCGCCCAGCAGATGGAACAATACTTCTTCGGCGACGGCGCAGACGCCGTACAAGGCTATGTTCCGCAAGAGCCTAAATAAGCATTGAAAAAACCAAGGCCGTCTGAAACCCGATTTTCAGACGGCCTTTAAAATTCCCGATTGCCCCGCATATTAGGCAAATAGAACAGATAAATCATACAAACCCATGATTCTCTGTTAAAATCCAAATTTCATTCATTTTCAACCCACATTGGAGCAAACGCCATGCAAAACGACGTTTACGACTATACCTCGCAAGGCTCGGTTGCCAAAAATACCGTCCTGCAAAAAACCTACCGCCTGCTCGGCCTGTCTTTCATTCCTGCCGTTGCCGGCGCATTCTTTTCCGCCAAAACAGGCTTTAACATTTTCTCCATGTTCGGTTCATCTTGGATTGCCCTGGCTGCCTTCTTCGGCTTCTTCTACGGCATGACCTTCCTGATCGAGAAAAACCGTTACAGCAACGTCGGCGTAGCCCTGTTGATGATCTTCACTTTCGGCATGGGCCTTGCCATCAGCCCTATGTTGCAATACGCCCTGGCTATCAACAACGGCGCGCAAATCGTCGGTACGGCCGCCGCTATGACCGCCGGTGTATTCTTCACCATGTCCGCCATGGCACGCCGCACCACAATGAACATGAACAAACTCGGCAGCTTCCTCGGTGCCGGTGCGATAGTGCTCATGATTGCCGTTGTGGCCAACATCTTCCTCAACATCCCAGCCCTGAGCCTGACCATCGCGGCCGGCTTCGTTGTCTTCAGTTCCCTGATGATTATGTGGCAAGTTCGTGCCGTTATCGATGGCGGTGAAGACAGCCACATCAGCGCGGCGCTGACCATCTTCATCTCCATCTACAACATTTTCAGCAGCCTCCTGAGAATCCTCATCTCTATTAGTGGTGACGACTGATAAAGCCGCAAAGGCCGTCTGAAATTTCAGACGGCCTTTTTGATTTTTGACATCACCGGCAAACTCCCCTATCCTGAACGCCACACAAACCCCATTCCCAACCTAAAATGACCACGACCACTCCGCGCCGTGCCGTGTACGCAGGCAGCTTCGACCCTCCCACCCTCGGCCACCTGTGGATGATACAGGAAGCCCAATCCCTCTTTGACGAACTCATCGTCGCCATCGGTACCAATCCCGAAAAGCGCAACACCTACACCATAGAAGAACGCCGCGCCATGCTCGATGCCATTACCCACCCCTTCCCCAACGTCCGCATCAGCGTGTTTGAAAACCGCTTTTTGGTCGATTACGCCCGCGAAGCCAACGCCAATTTCATCGTCCGCGGCATCCGTTCCGCCGCCGACTACGAATACGAACGCTCGATGCGCTACATCAACAGCGACATCGCCCCCGAAATCTCCACCGTCTTCCTGATGCCACCGCGCGAAATAGCCGAAGTGTCCTCCACCATGGTCAAAGGCTTGGTCGGCCCACAAGGCTGGCGCGACATGATAGGCCGCTACCTCCCCGACCCCGTCTATAAAAAAATCCTGCAAGACCACGAAACAAACACATAAAACAAAGGCCGTCTGAACATTTCAGACGGCCTTCCAATTTCCATTGATTATTTACGGGCAGACGTCAACGCCTGCAGATTTTGATTCAACGTTTCCATGTCCAACCAACCGGCGGCAATAAACAGCATCAGAATCACCGTACCCACACACAGCACCCCGATACCATACAACAGATAGCCCACCAAAACACGGCCTAGCGTCGCATTTCCCATCCACATCAAACCGCGTACCTGCACCACAAACACCCAAGCCTGCCACAACAGCGCAAACGCAGCCAACGCCGGCACATACAACACCAGCAACAGCGGCAGCAGCAAAGCCTCAGACACCAAAATAAAGCCCCACAAAGGCAGCCGGGGCGCACCGTAATAATGCAGCACCTTGCGCATCGAGCGGCTCAACACCAACCATTTCACAATCACCAAAATCACCGACAGGCACACCGCCGCCGCGCCACTGCCAAACAAAGGCGACATGCTGGCCGCGTTCACCACACCCAACAGCAGCAGCACCGCTGCCATCACCAAAGGCGAATACAAATACGTCTCCGGCGAACGATAGCGCAAACGCAAAACATCCCACATATCACGAACAAACACATACAGCATGGCATAAATCCAAAGCAAAAAAGCCGATTGTATCTTAGGCCGTCTGAAAATCAAACCGGCAAACCTAAAAACCGCCAATTAAAACGAAAAATAATTCAATACAAAACAAAATCTTAATTTACCGCCTCAAAAATAAAGCCTACAACCGCTTGCACAAGGCAACGAAATTTGGTTTAATTCACATCTCGCAACGAAACACGCGAAGGCCAGATAGCTCAGTTGGTAGAGCAACGGATTGAAAATCCGTGTGTCGGCGGTTCGATTCCGCCTCTGGCCACCACCAACCGCCTTGAAGCGGTTATTTTTTTGTCTATACGATTTACACGCCATACTTAGCGCAAATCCTGCTCCAGACCATGCGTCCCGATTTCCACACAAGGCCGTCTGAAAATTTTCAGACGGCCGTTGTTCATGTTGGCATGGCATAAAAATCCGCTTTACCGCCCCATTCCGACAGAATACGGCGCTTCCATCCAAACCGGCTGAAACCTTCGCGAACATACTGAATATGAATAAAGTTCAAGGCAGGTCGGTTTACTATATAATACCGTCCAAACCAACCATAACTTACTCATTGCAGGGAAGATAATGAAAAAAGTGCTGATTGTGCATTACTCGCAAACGGGGCAGCTCTCCAGCCTGGCGCAAAATTTTGCCGCGCCGTTGCAAACAGCCGGTATACAGGTCGATTGCGTCAATATCGTACCGGAGCAGGAATTTCCGTTTCCATGGCCGTTTTGGCGTTTTTTCGATACCTTTCCGGAAACCGTCCATTTAAAACCCGCCCCGATTCTGCCGCCGCAAATTCCATCCGAAGATTACGATGTGGTGGTCATTGCCTACACCGTTTGGTTCCTCTCTCCTTCGCAACCGATTACCGCCTTTTTGCAACGCGAAGAAACGCGCCGGCTGCTGGACAGCAAACCGGTCATCACGCTTATCGGTTGCCGCAATATGTGGCTGGGCGCGCAGGAAAAAATGAAATCTTTGCTGAAACAAAACGGCGCCAAACTCATCGGCAACATCGTAAAAATCGATGACTGCAACAGCGCGGCAAGTTTCATTACCACGCCCGCATGGATGCTGACCGGCGACAAACGCTATTTCCGCTCCCTGCCCTCCGCCGGCATTGCTGAAGAAGAATTGGCGGATGCGGCGCGGTTTGGTACGAAATTGCGCGATACATTATTGAACCGACAGCCTTTGGACGAAACCCTGTTTCAAAACATGGGCGCAGTGACAGTCAATGAAAAACTGATTTTCAGCGAACGTACCGCCGGCCGCAGCTTCTTCATCTGGGGCAAGCTTTTGATGGCGGCAGGCCGTATTTCTCCGCTCTTGCGCCGTGCCTTGTTGTGCTTCTACATCGTCTTTTTATTGGCGATGATTTTGGTGGTTTTACCCATCAGTGTAATTTTGAAAAAACTGCTGCATCCGCTGCTCAAAGGCCGTCTGAAAAAGCTGGCGGATTATTATGAACAACCGTCAGGCAGATAATCTGTTTCAGACGGCCTCAAACCAGGAATCCATCATGCCCGAAGTTATCCACTACCCCGAACGCCGTCGCTTTCAAATCGATATTGACGGTTTGGAAGCAGGCTATATCAGCTATACCGAACACAACGGCGGCTGGGACGTAAACCATACCGTGGTCTCGCCCAACTTCCGTCATCGCGGCATTGCCAAACTGCTGGTGAGCGCGCTGATGGAATACGCTGAAACACACCACATCCCGTTAACTGCAAGCTGCGACTACGCGGCGCGGTTTATCGGTTGATTATTTTGACAAACACATCATGACATCGAATAACACACTCAAAGACGTTTATCTCAACCGCGTTTCTGCCTTCTTGCCCAATGCCCCCGTCGGCAATAACGAAATGGAAGCCGTCCTCGGCATGGCAGGCGATGTGCCGTCACGCGTGCGCCGTATGATTTTGCGTTCCAACGGCATTTTGTCGCGCCATTACGCCATCGACCCCGAAAGCCGCCGCACGACGCACACCAATGCCGAATTGGCCGCCGAAGCGGTCAACGGCTTATTTGCCCAAGGCGTTCCTGCAGAAGCCATCGGCAGCTTGGCCTGCGCCACTTCTTATCCCGACCAAACCATGCCCGGACACGGCGTGATGGTGCATGGCTTGCTGGATATGCCGCCTTGCGAAGTGTTCAGCATGGCAGGCGTATGCGCGGCAGGTATGGCGGCGATGAAACACGCTTACAACGCCGTGCGCACCGGCGAACACGCACATGCGGTTTCCGTTGCTTCCGAGAACGCCTCGGCGGTCATGCGCGGAGAAGTGTTTCAAAGTGAAACCGACCATAAAAAACTGGAAAACGCTTCCCCCGAAATCGGTTTTGAAAAAGACTTTTTGCGCTGGATGCTGTCTGACGGCGCAGGCGCGGTGTATCTGTCCGACCATCCCAATTCAGACGGCCTCAGCCTGAAAATCCATTGGATAGACCTGCTTTCCTACGCCAACGAAATGCCGCCCTGCATGTATGCCGGCGCAGAATTCCGCGACGGCGTATTTGAAGGCTGGAAACACGCCGATGCCGATTACGGCCGCCGCCACAGCCTGATGGCGGTCAAACAAGACGTGAAACTGCTGAACGAAAATATCGTCCGCTATACAGTGGAAAAACCCCTCTCCCAAATCGCCGCCAAACACGGCATCCGCGCCGAAGAAATCGATTGGTTCCTACCCCACTACTCTTCCGGCTTTTTCCGCGACCGCCTTTCAGACGGCCTGAAAAACATCGGCTTCGACATTCCGCAGGAAAAATGGTTTACCAATCTGCACAGCAAGGGCAACACGGGTTCGGCCTCGATTTACATCATCCTTGAAGAATTTATGCGCACTTTCCCCATCGAACACGGCCAAAAAATCCTGTGTTACGTGCCGGAAAGCGGACGCTTTTCAACATGTTTCATGCTTTTGGAAGCAGTAAAGGCCGTCTGAATGAAGATTGACGACATCCCTCAAGACAACAGCGCCAGCTACCACGGCCACCGCAAAGTTATCTACGGCACCCGCGACGGCTACTACGAAGCGGCCACCAGCAACGGTTGGCAGGACGAAGCCTACGCCACCGAAATGGCGGTGTGCGAACTCGATGCCCAAACGCAGGCCGCGCGCGAAGCCGTCGAAAAAGGCGAATATTCGCCGCTGTACTACCATATGTTCCGCTGCCGTTATGATGAAACCGGCTTGGCCATGGCAGCAGGCGTATGGAAATGGCAGCTGCGTCGGCATTTCCGTCCCGAAGTGTTCGCCAAACTACCGGCCAAAACCCTGCAAAAATACGCCGATGCCTGCCAAATCAGCATAGACGACCTCAAACAAACCGATATTTAAAGTCCCTCATGATTACCCTGCATTCGCTCGACCAATCCCGCGCCCTGCGCATTGTTTGGCTGCTTGAAATCCTCGGTACGCCCTACCGCCTGCAAACCTACCGCCGTCATCCCGACACTTTGCTCGCCCCTGACGAACTCAAAGCCATCCATCCCTTGGGCAAATCGCCTTTATTGGATGATGACGGTTTTATCTTGGCGGAAAGCGGCGCGATTACCGACTATCTGATTCAAACCTACGGCAACCGTCTGATGCCCGAACGCGGCAGCCGCGAATACTGGCAATATCAACGCTGGCTACATTATGCCGAAGGTTCGCTGATGCCGTTATTGCTGCTCGGACTGGTGTTCCGCCGGATTGAAAGCGCGCCCATGCCGTTTTTCGTCAAACCGATTGCCCGCAAAATCAGCGGCAGCGTCAAAAGCAGCTTTATCCATCCGCAAGCCGCCCTGCATCTTTCCCACATCGACAGCGAGTTGGAAAACCGCGAATGGTTGGTCGGCAACAGCCTCAGCGGTGCCGACATCATGATGAGCTATCCGCTGCAAGCCGCGGCCGACCGCTTCGATTTTACCGACTACCCCAATATCCGCGCTTATTTGCAACGCATCGAAGCGCATGAAGCCTACCGCCGCGCCGTTGAAAAAGCAGGTTCGCCTTTATTGAAACTCGACAAATAAAACAAGGCCGTCTGAAACATTTTCAGACGGCCTGAAACCTTGGTTCACTTATCGAATAGCTTTGCGGCAAACGGCGTTTTTACCCAAGCGCCGCCCGAGTGCTTTGTTCCCCCTCGCCGTTCCACTATAATGGCAACCCATATCCTTCTAAAAAATAACACCATGCCAACCGACAACCGCCCGACTCTTGCCATTGACACCAGCACATCCTTTTTGTCCATCGCATTGGAACATCAAGGCGAAGTCCGCCTGTTTCACGAAAACGTCGGCACCAAGCAATCCGAACAAATCCTGCCGCAAATCGAACGCCTCTTTAAAGAAGCGGGCATCACGGCCGCCGATTTGGGCTGCATTGTTTATGCACAAGGCCCCGGCGCATTTACCGGCCTGCGTATCGGCGCGGCGGTTGCACAAGGTTTGGCCACGCCGTTTGACACGCCCATGATCGGTATTCCCTGCCTCGATGCCGCCGCTTCGCTGCTGCCGCCATCAAGCTGTGTACTGGCGGTCACCGATGCGCGTATGGGCGAAGTGTTCTACGCATGGTTTGATACGCAAAACCACGTCCGCTTGAGCGATTACACGGTTGGCAAAGCCGCCGCTATTGCCGCGCCCGAAGGCAAAACGCCTACCGGCGGCATCGGCAATGCCTTTGCCCTCGCCGACAAACCGCCTTTTGACGGTCAAGCCGATATGCCGACTGCCGCCGATTATCTCAAACTTGCCCGCAGCGGCCGCTATGTTGCCACCGATGCGGCGCACGCCGAGCTGCTCTACGTCCGCAACAAAATTGCCCTGACCGCGCAAGAGCAAGCCCAACAAAAGGTCAAACCGTGAACCTGCGCCCAGCCTTACTTGCCGACTGCTCCACCCTTGCCGCCATTGACGCACAAGGTAATCCTTCGTCGTGGACGGCGCAGCAGTTTGAATCAGCCGTTCAACACCATCCCGACAGCGTTTGGCTCAGCCAGACTGACCACCAAATTACCGGCTTTATCGTGTGGCAAACCGTGTTTGACGAATCCGAGCTACATTTGATTGCCGTCGCCCCCGAACACCGCCGACAAGGCATTGCGTCCGCCCTGTTGCAAAACTGGCAAAATGCAGCGCAACAGCAAGGCGCAACCCGATTACTGCTCGAAGTCCGCGCAAGCAATGAAACCGCGCAACAGCTCTACCGCAAACACGGCTTCCAAACCTGCGGCCGCCGCAAAAACTACTACGCCCTGCCCGACGGTGGCAGCGAAGATGCCGTATTGATGGAGAAATCATGTTAAGCAGCCGCTACCTGCACCTGCACGAAGCCTTGGGCTTGGGCCCGATGTGGCTGAACCGAAACGCCAAAATCATCCATGCCGCGCCTCAAGCCGCAGCATCAGCCGCACCCGTCCGCCCCAAAACCATTGCCGCCGATACCGCGCAAGCCGTGCGCACTTTATCCGCAGGTGCACATCAGGCACGCACTGCCGCCATTGCCACTGCGCAAACGGCCAAACCGGCTGTCCGCGCTCCCGAAGCATCACCCAAAGCCATTGTCGAAACACCGGCAAAAACAGAAAAAGCCGCGCATTCAGACAATCTGCCCCGTCTTGACATAACCATCAGGCCGTCTGAAATCATGGTGGTCAGCATTTGCCCGTCCACCGAAGACAGCCTGCACGGTACGCTGTTTAGCGGCGACGTCGGCACGCTTCTCGACAACATCCTCGCCGCCATCGGCCTCAAGCCCGAGCAGGCGCACAAAACCGCATGGGTCAAAACCGCGCCCGTGTTCACCGCCCTGCCCGATGCCGAACACATCCGCGCCGAGCTTGCCGAAATGCAAGACGAGCTGACCGCTTCGCAAGCGCGCGCAGTCTTGTTTCTCGGCAAAATCTTCGACAGCCCCGACATGATCGGACTGATGAACGAATTGTACGGGAAGCGGCCGCATTTCGTCATTCCCCACCCCGCCCGCCTGCTGATGCAGCCTCAACTCAAAGCGCAGGCATGGCAAATCTTAAAGCCATTGAAACAGCTTTTGGCCAAGGCCGTCTGAACATTCTGTTCAACCTGAAATCAGGTTTTCCACCAATAAAAAAGGGCGTGTTCGACACGCCCTAATGTTTATCAATATTCCGCCGAATGCCAGAAAGGCTGGCCCACCGTCGGCGTACTGGCGCGCGCTTTCTCACGCGCCTCCACAGGTTCCGCCTCATAAGCCAGACGGCCCGACTCGACCGCAAGCGCAAAAGCGCGTGCCATATTGACCGGATCGCCGCTGCGGGAAACGGCGGTATTCAGCAACACGCCGTCAAAACCCCATTCCATCACTTGCACCGCCTGCGAAGGCAAACCCAAGCCTGCGTCGATAATCAACGGCGTGTCGGGCAGGCGTTCGCGCAGGACTTTCAGCGCATAAGCATGAACCGCGCCCAATCCCGTGCCAATCGGCGCCGCCCACGGCATCAACGCCTGACAGCCTGCGTCGAGCAGACGGCGGCAGGCAATCAGGTCTTCGGTGCAATAAGGCAGCACTTTGAAGCCGTCTTTAATCAGAATTTCCGCCGCTTCGACAAGCTGGAACACGTCCGGCTGCAACGTATCATCATCGCCGATAAGTTCAAGCTTGATCCAATCGGTATCAAACACTTCGCGCGCCATTTGCGCAGTGGTCACGGCTTCCTGCACACTTTGGCAACCTGCGGTATTGGGCAATACAGGTACGCCCATTTCTTCCAATAACGACCAAAAACCCTGCCCGTGCGCTTCGCCGCCGCTGCCGGCACGGCGCAATGAAACGGTAATCATCGCCGGTTGCGCGATTTGGACAGACTGCTTGAGGATTTCCGGCGTCGGATAAGCAGCCGTACCGAGCAGCAGCCGTGAAGGGAAAGTTTCTCCGTATAGGGTAAACATGATGGATTCCTTTGTAATATTATTTTTGGGGCAATAGCTTCTGAAAAATCGGTTTAGATAGTTTCCAAATAATTTTCAAGTCCTTCGGCGACCTTGGTCGGAATAAACTCGGTAATCGTGTATTTCGCTACGCCTTCTCGGTGAAACGGGTCTTCTGCAATTAACTTTTCCACCTGTTCCCTGCCTGATGCTTTCATCAGGATAACGCCGCCTGTCCGCGGCTGTTTGCGTCCAGACATCACAAATACACCTGCTTGATAATACCGTTCGAGATACGCGATATGCTCGGCCAGGTAGGTTTCAACCGCAGCCAATTCTTTCATATATTCCAACGATACGATAAACATCTCTTTTCCTTTTCTCAGCATTAAACCAATAGCGCAGCTATACGCGCAGTAAAACCGCTTATCCGCCGACTACCGGGCGCACAATGTCCACTTTATCGTTTTCGTTCAAAACCGTTTCTGCATACGTGCCTTTGGAGACAAACTGGGTATTGACGGCAACGGCAAACGGTTTTGGCGGCGAAGTTTGGGCGATAAGGTCGGCAACGGTTGTGCCGTTTAATGTGATGGTTTCATTGTTCAATATAATCTTCATGATGTTTGCTCCTCTTGTCAGACTTCTTATTTTCAGACGGCCTTATTCATCCCACAAAGCCTGAAACGCTTTAACCACCGCTTCGGGATTTTCCGCTTCGGTCACGGCGCGGACGACGGCAAGTGAGGAAACGCCGGTGGCAAGCACATCTTCGGCGTTGTTCAAATCGATGCCGCCGATGGCGACGACGGGCGTGCCGCGTGCCTGTCTGACGTATTCGCGCAGTTTGTCCAAACCTTGCGGGGCGGTCGGCATTTGCTTGGTCGTGGTCGGGAAAATCGCACCGCTGGCGACGTAGCTAGGTTGTACGGACAAGGCGCGATCGAGTTCGGCAACAGAGTGCGTACTCAAGCCCAAGCGCAAACCGGCAGCTTCAATCGCGGCTAGGTCGGCAGTGTCCATGTCTTCCTGCCCGAGATGCACGCCGTATGCACCTGCGGCAATCGCTTCGCGCCAGTGGTCGTTGATGAAAAGCTGGGTTGCACTGTTTTGACAGGCTACGACGCAACGTTCGATTTCGCGTTTCAACTCGTCGCCATGCAGGATTTTACAGCGCAGTTGCACCGTGTCGGCACCTGCTTTGACCATGCGCTCGACCCAGTCAGCAGTGGGAACAACGGCGTAAAATTTCAGGGGAGATTTGAGTGGCGGGAAGGTCATAACGGCTCCGAAAGGAATAATTCGTTGTTATATTATCAGAAAAGGCCGTCTGAATAATAATTGTTTTCAGACGGCCTGATTGAAAAAATGAATATTGCCCTATTCGGCTTTGGCTTTATAAAAATATGAACATACTGATGGGTTATCAAAATGAGTGCCATATTGGCGCCCCACATTCGGAGACCCAACCCATGAAAAAAATTTCTCTTGTTAGCCGCCCTTCCCTTACTGTTTACCACTTATTCAAATGCCGCCACGCCTAAAGCGGAAGCTTCAAAACCAGCTTCGGCACACAAACAAACCAAGCAGCGTTTTTCCGGCAAAATCACCGGCTATCAAACCGCCGAGCATTTGTTCTCCGTACGCAAGGGCGACCGCCTGCGCATCAGTAAAACCGGCAGCCCTAACGCCTATTTCAACGTATGGGCACCCAAAGACGATGAAGCCGTATTTAACGGTTCGGCACAAGGCGATAAATTTGACGGTATCGCTACCCAATCGGGCAAATATAAAGTGCAGGTCTATATGATGCGCGCCCAAGCCCGCCGTAACACTACTGCCCATTACGCCGTAAACGTCATCAAAAACTAAGGGGCTGACGTAGATTAGCCCTAAATTCCACACCAATCTCGCAGGATTTTAAGCTGTTGAGACGGTGTGCCGAAGTTAAATCGAAATTCGCATTCTTTCAAGAACAGCGGGAAAGATTTGCGATCGATTCCGTTGTATTTTCGCAAGAAACGTTTTGCCTGATTCCAAAAATTCTCAATGCCGTTAATGTGGTTCTGACGGTCGACAAATTCCTTGGAATGGTTGATGCGGTAATGGATAAAACCGCTCACGTCCAACTTATCATAGCTGCTCAGGCTATCCGTGTAAACAATGCTGTCCGGCATGATTTTCTTTTTGATGACAGGGAATAACGTTTCAGACTTGGCATTATCCACCACAACGGTATAGACCCGTCCGTTGCGTTTCAGAATGCCGAAGACAACCACTTTTCCTGCCGCACCTCGACCACGTCTGCCTTTACGCTGTCCGCCGAAATAGCTTTCGTCCAGCTCGACAGAGCCCTCGAAAACCTCATCGGCAGCCAAGGCCAAATGATGGATGATGACATACATATTTTGCGGTAGAATAGAGTTATTTATCCTGCGACTAGGTAGAAGGCGCGGAAAGTCCGGCAGAACTGGTCAGCCTGATTGAAAGCGGCGACTACGAAGCCCTGCTTGCCGAAGATTCGGACGAACATGGCCAAGGCCACGAACATCATTGCGGCTGCGGCTGTTCCCTCGGCTGAGTCAGCCTGCCCATATTATCTACCGCCTCGATTTTCATATTAAAAGGAGACTTACCAGCATGATAAGCAAAGCAAAATTCAATACCGTTGTCGGCAGCATAGGAGCGGCAATAGGTATTTTCGTATTTGTCGCCTATATCCCCCAAATTATCGCCAATATGCAAGGGGCAAAGGCGCAGCCGTGGCAACCCCTGTTTGCAGCAGTATCCTGTCTGATTTGGGTTTTGTACGGTTGGAGCAAAGAACCCCGGAAAGACTGGATTCTGATTATACCCAACGCAGTCGGCGTGATATTGGGATTTCTGACTTTTCTGACTTCGCTTTAAACAAGGGGCTAATCTACGTCAGCCCCAAAACTAAACGCCCTCATGATGTAAAGCTTTAAAAAACAGCAAAGGCCGTCTGAAAATTGAAATTTCAGACGGCCTTTTAAACGGTTTGAAAAGGACGTATCGAACACGTCTTTTTTTTCCTATTACAACAGGAACATGGTTGCTAATCCCAAGAAAATCAGGAAGCCGCCGGAGTCGGTAACCGCGGTAATCAGCACCGAGCTGCCCAATGCCGGGTCGCGTCCGGCTTTGTCCATCATGACGGGAATGAGGACGCCGACGGTCGCGGCCAGCAAAAGGTTCAAGGTCATCGCGGCCACCATGACCAAACCGATGCCGATGTTGCCGTAGAGCAGCCATGAAATCACGCCCATTACCGTGCCCCAAATAATGCCGTTGACGAGGGCGACGCCGACTTCTTTTTTCAGCAGGCGGCCTGCCTGCGTACTGGTCATTTGTCCCATTGCCATGGCGCGGACGATCATGGTGATGGTTTGGTTGCCGGAGTTGCCGCCGATGCCGGCGACGATGGGCATCAGCGCAGCCAGTGCGACGATTTTCTCGATACTGCCTTCAAATGCGCCAATTACGCGGCTGGCGATAAAGGCGGTACACAGGTTGATGGCAAGCCACATCCAGCGGTTTTTCACCGAGTCCCAAATCGGGGCGAACAAGTCCTCTTCTTCTTGCAAACCGGCCATGTTAAACATGTCGGCTTCGGATTCTTCACGGATCACGTCCACCATTTCGTCAATGGTGATCCTGCCGATCAGCTTTTTGTTTTCATCGACAACCGGCGCGGTGACCAAGTCATAACGTTCAAACGCCTGTGCCGCTTCTTCCACGTCGTCTTCGGGACGGAAGCGCACGACATCGGTGGCCATCACGTCCGCCACCATGTCTTCGGGGTCGGCGACCAAGAGTTTGCGGATGGGCAGCACGCCTTGCAACACGTCGTTTTCATCAACCACGAAAATCTTGTCGGTATGGTCGGGCAGGCTGTCGAAACGGCGCAAGTAACGCAACACGACTTCACACGCTACATCGGCGCGGATACTGACCAATTCAAAGTCCATAATCGCGCCGACTTGATTGTCTTCGTAAGACATCGCCGCTTTGACCTGCTCGCGTTCTTCTTCATCACGCGTTTGCAGCGCTTCGTACACCACTTGGTGCGGCAAGTCGTCTGCCAGTTCTGCCAATTCGTCTGCGTCCAAATCATCGACGGCGGCCAACAGCTCGTCTTTGTCCATGGACTCGATCAACGTTTCGCGTACGGCGTCGGATACTTCCAGCAACACTTCGCCGTCGTCTTCCGGGGCAACCAAAAGCCAGACGATGTTACGCTCGCGCGGCGGCAGGGATTCCAAGACGGCGGCCACGTCGGCAGGGTGCAGCTCGGCCAAGAGGACGGTCAGCTCGGTAAACTTGTCGCGCAGGCTTTCGTCTTCTATCGGCACACCTGCTTCGATTTGTTCAAAGGACGGCTCGAGGATTTCGCATAAGGCGTGGATGCGGTCGATATCGTCAGAGATGCGATCGTCAGAAATGCGGTCTTCTACCACATCATTGTCGGGGGTATTGTCGAGATTCGGAGGGGTTTGTTCGATGCTCATAAATGCTCCGCCCGCCGGACGCGGGAAGGCATTTCGGCGGGATGATTATTGTTGTTGTGTGTCTGATGGGAAGTTCAAAGGCGAACTGGGAAGGTCCATAATTCGAGCCTGCTGAGAGGCGCAGAGTTGTAAACGGTGCATATTCTACTCTTTTTTAGGCCATTTTACCATTTTTAACGGGAAAGGCCGTCTGAAACCGGGTGATAACGACACCCCCTTTTTTTTCAGACGGCCTGATGATTTGATTTTATTTGTTTCGCCTGCCGAACGCTTCCCTGACCACGTCCAACCAAGCTCTTAAGGCCGGCGTCGGGCGTTGGTGTTTTTTCCATGCCATGGTGAGCTGCCAGCGGATTTCGGGTTCGACCAAAGGAATGGCGGCAAAGACATCGGGATTGATTTTTCGGGCATAGTATTCGGGCAGTAGGGCAATGCCCATATTGTGCGCCACCATGTCGGCAACCAAATTCCATTGCCCGGTACGGCAAACAACGTTGGGCGTAAAACCTTGATTGCGGCAGGCCGTCTGAATGGTTTCGTTGAGGGAAAAGCCGGCGCCGAACAGGATGAAGGGCTCGTGTTGTAGGCTTTTGAGCGTCAGCGCATCGTGTCTCGCCCGATTTTTCGGCATCAAGACCACCAGTGGATAGTCGCACAACGTGATGCTGTCGAAGTCTTCGTGAACCGGCGCGAGCAGCTGCCCGGCATCGAGTTCGTTGTTGCGCAGGGATTGCTCGATGGCGAGTGAGCCTTGTTCCAAAAACGACAATTCGATGTCCGGCCATTTGTGGTGGAAATCAAACAAAGCCTGCCCGAGCAAATCGCTGCCGAACAAGGCCAAACCCAAACGCAGCGTCCCGCTTTTGACATGGCGGTAATCGTCAATGCGGGCCAGCAGCAAATCACGTTCGTGCAAAAGGTTTAACGCATGGCGATAGACTTCTTCGCCGATTGCGGTCGGCTGCACCTGCCGCTTTTTGCGTCCGTTTTCTTTGCACAAAAGCGGCACGCCCAATTCTTCTTCCAAAGACTGGATGATTTTGCTGACCGTCGGCTGCGTCAAATTCAACGCGGAAGCCGTGGCCGAAAAACTTTGCAGGCGGATGAGTTCGGCAAAACAATACAGGCTTTTGAAGTCCATTATTCCTCTAATGCATGATTATTCGTTTAATAATTCATATTATGCAGAAACCAGGTTTCTATAATCAAGCCTTTCATTCAACACACACCCATATCATGGACTCCCTCACCAGATTTTTTCAGACGGCCTTGCAGCTTGCCATCATTGGCGCAGTATGGGGCGTCTCCGACCTTATCGTCCGCTTCACACATCTGCCTATTTCTTCAGGCGTATTGGGCTTGTTCCTCATGCTCGCCCTTTTGGGGCTCGGCATCATCCGCCCGGGCATGGTTGATCGCGGCGCCAAATGGGCATTGGGCGAACTCGTCTTTTTCTTCATCCCCATCATGGTTTCCGTCTTGCAATATCAAGACCTGCTGATGTCCGAAGGTTGGCAGCTGATTTTGACCATCGCCGTCGGCACCGCGCTCGTGATGATCAGCACCGCCCTGACCCTCGATTTCTGCTACCGCTGGAAACGCCGCCTCTACAAAAAACTCCACTCCTAAAAATAGAGAATAAAAATGGACTACACCGCCCTCGCCTGCCTGATTTGGACCTGTTTCGCCTACATCGTTGCCAAAAAAATCCACCGCAAAAAACCCTTAATGATTTTCTCCCCCGTCGTTACCGTCTCCGTCAGCACCATCCTCCTGCTGCTGGCATTCGGCGTCAATTACGACACCTACCACAAATATACCCAAGGCATCGTCTTCCTGCTTACTCCGGTTACCGTTGCCTTTGCCGTCCCCATTTATGAAAACCGCGAAGTCATCCGCCGCCAACTGCCCATCCTCTCCATCGCCATTATGGTGGGCATGTTTATCGGCGTAGTCAGCGCATTCCTCATGAGCCATATGTTCCACTTCAACAATGAAGTAACCAACAGCCTGATGGCGCGTTCCATCTCCACGCCGTTTGCCGTCGTCCTCGCCAGCGAAATCCACGGTTCAGCCTCGCTCGTTTCCCTGTTCACCATCATCACCGGCTTTGTCGGCATGATATTCGGCGACCTGTTTTTGGCCTTCACCCGCATCCGTTTCCGTACCGCCAACGGCGTAGCATTCGGCAATGCCGCCCACGGCTTCGGCACATCACGCGCCGGACAACGCCACGAAACCGAAGGCGTCATGGCGAGTCTGACCATGATTTTGGCCGGACTGTTTATGGTATTGTTTGGCCCGACCATGGTGCATTTGGTAATTTGGATGATGAGTTAGGCCCCGTCCTGATGACCATACACAAAAAGGCCGTCTGAAACATATATCGGTTTCAGACGGCCTTTTATATTATGGAATGATTACAGTTTGAAAATAGAAGCCTCTGCTAAATCATGAATGGTATCCAACGCAGATGAACCTGTACCATTGCTTGAATAGGTCGCATTGTCTGAGGAAAGACCGGCAGAAGAATCAAGAGGATCAGCCTCACCAAACGCACGGCTCAAAAGTTCATCGCCATCGAAAGCTTTGGATTCCAATATCGGCTTCGCGGCCGGCTGCGCAGGCTCGAAACCTTCCCACTCACGTGGATCAAGGCGGATGATATGATCATCGTCATAACCGTCATTAGGACCTTTGCCTTCCCCTGAAAAAGTACCGTCCCACTCGCGCGGATCGAGGCGGATGGTATGGTCATCATCATAGCTGTCATTAGGCCCTTTGCCTTCTCCTGAAAATGTACCGTCCCATTCGCGCGGATCGAGGCGGATGGTATGGTCATCATCATAGCCATCATTAGGTCCTTTGCCTTCTCCTGAAAAAGTACCGTCCCACTCGCGCGGATCGAGGCGGATAACAAAATCTTCAGAATCACTTTCTTTACTTGGTTGATGTACTTTAGCCATGAAATTCTCCTTAACAAATAAACGGATACTGTACCTAATGCCTCATAAAAGGTATTGCGGACTCTATTCTAGAACAAAGAAAACAGCGGGCAAAGATTGAAGGGAACAACGGTTTATTAACACGATAATCGTATTTAAATCTTTTTAAAACAAATAGATATAATTTATACATCATACCCGGTCATCCATAATTAAAAATCTCGCCCATGCCGTCCACCAAGATGATTTCCCCTCTTCCGTCCCCTTGCTATGTAACAAAAAGGCCGTCTGAAAAATGACTTTCAGACGGCCCTTTCATTTGCTCAAGCCTTATTCTTTAGGCAGGCGCAGGACGGAGACAATGAATCCGCCCCAAATGACGATCAATGCGACAAGCATCATAATAATGGCTGAAGTACTCATTATTCGTCTCCTTCACGTTCGTGTTCATGTTCGTCTTTGACGTTGAAGCCCTGACCGTGTTTCCACGGCAAGAACGACAGCAAGACCGACAATACGAGGATGGCGCCCACCATGCCCCAGCCGAAGATATTGAGGAAGCTGTCAGGATAGCCGCTGTAATTCTCTTTTAAGAGGCCGGCAGTATCCTGATAAAGCATATAGCCGAGCATGGCGACGGTAACCACCACGCTGGCGGTCCACACTTTGCCGACACGGATGGAAGACAGCGCGTTCAAGTGGTTACGCAGTTCCGGCAGCTTGTTCAACAAGACAATTGCCAAAACGTAAACAAAACCGGAAGCCACAATGCCGTAAGTATTGATGAATTTGTCCAATACGTCCAACACAGGCAGGCCGGTGGTCGTACCGAACAGCAAGGTGGAAATAATCGCCATGGGAACGCCTGCAATCATCGTTGCGCTGACACGGCCGATGTTCATTTTGTCTTGAATCGCGGCCACAATCACTTCAACGATGGAAATCATAGAAGTTACCCCCGCAAATACCAGCGAGCCGAAGAACAATACGCCGATCAATGCACCCATCGGCGCTTGGTTGATGATGGTCGGGAACGCGATAAACGCCAAACCGATACCGTTGGATGCCACTTCGCTGACTTCTTTGCCTGCGGCTTGAGCCATAAAGCCCAATGCGGCAAATACGCCGATACCGGCGAGCAACTCAAAGCTACTGTTGGCAAAGCCGACAACCAAGCCGGTGCCGCCCAAGTCGGTTTTTTTCTTCAGGTAAGAAGAATAAGTAATCATGATGCCGAAGCAGATGGAGAGCGAGAAGAAGATCTGGCCATATGCGGCTACCCAGACTTTCGGATCCGCCAAGCGGCTCCAGTCAGGCGTAAACAAAGCGTCCAAACCTTTTGCCGCGCCCGGCAGGGTCAGGGCGATGCCCACCATGATGACAAACATCACCACCAACAAAGGCATGAAGAATGTGGACGCACCGGCCACGCCTTTTTGCACGCCCAAAGCCATAATCGCCAGCGTAAACACCCACACGGCAATCAACGGACCGGCAACTTTGCCGACAAAATCCAAGCCCAAGTCTTTGGCATCGGCCATTTGCAGGAAGTCTTTGAAGAAGAATGCCTGCGGATCCGTACCCCATGCCGAAGTAAACGAATAATAGGCATAGCTTGCCGCCCAGCCGACAATCACGGCGTAGTAGATACAGATGATGACGTTGGTCAGGAAGTTCCACCAACCCACCGGCTCAAACCAACGGCCGAGGCGGCGAAAGGCCAAAGGAGGCGAACCGCGGTAACGGTGGCCGATGGCGTAGTCGAGCAGCAACAGCGGAATACCTGCCGTCAACAGCGCAACCAAGTAAGGGAGGACGAAAGCACCGCCGCCGTTGTCGAAGGCGATGTAAGGGAAACGCCAAATGTTGCCTAAGCCTACGGCCGAGCCGATGGCGGCAAACATAAAGGCACGGCGACTGCTAAACGTCGCGCGTTCGCTGGATTGAGAATTTGACACGATGAACCTCTTAAAAATCGAGTGTCGTCAAGGCCTCCCGGCCTTGCGCGTATATATTTAGAAATCAGGTCGGACAAACCGGCCGGTTAAAATAGATATTCGGACAAGGATAATATCCGGTATTTAAAGAATGCACCGCTTATGACCATGCAAACATAATCTGACCTTATCGTAAAAAAATTTAACACTGTTGGCAAGTCAGTATTGCATTAAAATCGCAAGGAAAATCTTCATGCACTGCGACTAAAATCTTCATACACTTCTTTATATACAAGCCAAACGCAACACCCAAGCCCCGTTTTTCCCTCCTCTTCCCACTGACAACCGCCCTCTCCGCAAACCGCCTTTCCCTTATCCTGTAAGGAAAAGCGGCAACCCAACGCATTCAAATCCCCCGTCATCAAAATGTTTCAGACGGCCTGTTTTCCTTCCGTCCAATCCGGGCCGTCTGAAAATTTCACTGTTGCATGTTGTAATCAAGAAACCGTCCCAAAATTCCGTTTAATATAAACAAAAACAATCCGCCTTTTCCCGTTTTCTTCATTACCATGATTTAAAACAGACATAAAACACCAAAATATGAAATTAATAAAAATAAAATTTCAAAAAATATTAAACAACATTAAATTTAAACCTGTATTTCTACTCTAATCATCTACAATCAAAAATAATCAAACCAAAAAATTTCAATAAAACATTAATTACACAACACTACATTTTTGCTATAATTGCCGCCATTCAATCCACAACCCAAACCCAAAAGAAGAGGAAAAGCCATGGGTATCAAAGTTGCCATCAACGGTTACGGCCGTATCGGCCGCCAAGTAGTGCGCGCTATTTTTGACTACAAACTGCAAGACCAACTCGACATCGTTGCCATCAATGCCAGCGGCAGCATCGAGACCAACGCTCACCTGACTAAATTCGACACTGTTCACGGCCGCTTTGACGCCGATGTTTCCCATGATGAAAAACACCTCATCATCAACGGTAAAAAAATCCCTTACTTCTCCACCCGCAACCCAGCCGAATTGCCATGGGGCGAATTGGGCGTTGACCTGGTAATGGAATGTACCGGCGCGTTTACCAGCAAAGAGAAAGCCAAAATCCACTTGGAAAGCGGCGCGAAAAAAGTGCTGATTTCCGCTCCCGGCGGCGATGACGTTGACGCAACCATCGTTTACGGCGTAAACGACGACGTGATTACCGACGACATGACCGTTATCTCCAACGCGTCTTGTACCACCAACTGCTTGGCACCTGTGGCCAAAGTGTTGAACGAAAACATCGGTATCGTAAACGGCGTGATGACCACCATCCACGCGCTGACCAACGACCAAACCGTAACCGACGTACGCCACAAAGACCTGCGCCGTGCGCGTAGCGGCGTGGAAAACATGATTCCGACCAAAACCGGCGCAGCAAAAGCCGTCGGTTTGGTATTGCCAGACCTGAAAGGCAAACTTGACGGCCTCGCCATCCGCGTACCGACCGTCAACGTTTCCCTGGTTGACCTGAGCTTCCAAGCAGGCCGCGACACTTCCGCCGAAGAAATCAACGCGCTGATGAAAGCCGCTTCCGAAGAAGGCCGTCTGAAAGGCGTATTGGCCTACAATACCCTACCGCTGGTTTCCATGGACTTCAACCACACTACCCAAGCCAGCACATTTGACTCTACGCTGACCAAAGTCACCGCAGGCAAAATGGTTAAAGTGTTCGCATGGTACGACAACGAGTGGGGCTTCAGCTGCCAAATGCTGAACACCGCGCGCCGTATGTTCGGTTTGGAAGTACGTCCGTTCTAATCGGCTTCCAACACAAAGGCCGTCTGAAACATCTTTTCAGACGGCCTTTTGTATTTCCTTTAAAATATCGCATTCCCATTTATTTTCAGACGGCCTCTTCATGTTTTCCAACGAATCCGCCCCCAATCTGCTGCAAGGCTTAAACCCCGAACAACTCTCCGCCGTAACCTGGCCGCCGCAATCCGCCCTCGTTTTGGCTGGCGCAGGCAGCGGCAAAACACGCGTACTGACCACGCGTATCGCATGGCTTTTGCAAAGCGGGCAAGCCAGCGTGCACAGCATTATGGCGGTAACGTTTACCAACAAAGCCGCCAAAGAAATGCAGACCCGTTTGGGCGCGATGATTCCCGTCAACGTCCGCGCCATGTGGCTCGGCACGTTCCACGGCCTCTGCCACCGCTTTCTACGCCTGCACCACCGCGACGCAGGCCTGCCCTCTTCCTTCCAAATCCTCGACAGCGGCGACCAGCTTTCCCTGATCAAACGTCTGCTCAAAAGCCTCAACATCGCCGAAGAAATCATCGCGCCGCGTTCGCTGCAAGGCTTTATCAACGCACAAAAAGAATCCGGCTTGCGCGCTTCCGTATTGAGCGCGCCCGATCCGCACACACGCCGCATGATTGAGTGCTACGCCGAATACGACAAAATCTGCCAACGCGAAGGCGTAGTCGATTTCGCCGAACTCATGCTCCGCAGCTACGAAATGCTGCAAAGCAACGAAATCCTGCGCCAACACTACCAAAACCGCTTCAACCACATTCTGGTCGACGAGTTCCAAGACACTAACAAGCTGCAATACGCCTGGCTGAAACTGATTGCCGGCAACAATGCCGCCGTCTTTGCCGTCGGCGACGACGACCAAAGCATCTACCGGTTCCGCGGCGCGCACGTCGGCAACATGACCGCGCTGATGGAAGAATTCCACATCGACGCGCCCGTCAAACTCGAACAAAACTACCGCTCCGTCGGCAACATCCTCGCCGCCGCCAACGCCGTCATCGAAAACAACGACGAACGCCTCGGCAAAAACCTGCGCACCGACGCCGAAGCTGGCGACAAAATCCGCTACTACTCCGCCTTTACCGACCTCGAAGAAGCCCAATTCATCGTGGACGAAACCAAAGCCCTCGAACGTGAAGGCTGGGATTTGGACGAAATCGCCGTCCTCTACCGCAGCAACGCCCAATCGCGCGTCATCGAACAAAGCCTGTTCCGCAGCGGCATCCCCTACAAAATCTACGGCGGCCTGCGCTTTTACGAACGCCAAGAAATCAAACACGCCCTCGCCTACCTGCGCCTCGCCGTCAATCCCGACGACGACAACGCCCTCTTGCGCGTCATCAACTTCCCACCGCGCGGCATCGGTGCACGCACCATCGAGAACCTTCAGACGGCCTCAAACGAACAAGGCATCACCCTCTGGCAGGCAGCCTGCAACGCCGGCGCAAAAGCCACCAAAATCGCCGCCTTCGTCCGCCTGATTGAAGCCCTGCGCAACCAAGTCGGACAACTGCCCCTGTCCGAAATCATCGTCGGCATCCTCAAAGACAGCGGCCTGACCCAACACTACCAAACCCAAAAAGGCGACAACCAAGACCGCCTCGATAACCTCGACGAACTCGTCAACGCCGCCATCGAGTTCAAACCCGAAGACAGCAACTTTGAAACTCTGCCCGAAAACATTTCAGACGACCCTGCCTTCCCTATCCTCGCTTTCTTGAGCAATGCCGCCCTCGAATCCGGCGAAAACCAAGCAGGCGCAGGCGAAAAAGCCGTCCAACTGATGACCGTCCACGCCTCCAAAGGCTTGGAATTCAACGCCGTCTTCCTCACCGGCATGGAAGAAGGCCGCTTCCCCAGTGAAATGAGCCTTGCCGAACGCGGCGGCCTCGAAGAAGAACGCCGCCTCATGTACGTCGCCATCACCCGCGCCCGCAAACGCCTCTACATCACCATGGCGCAACAACGTATGCTGCACGGACAAACCCAATTCGGCATCGTCTCCCGCTTCGTCGAAGAAATCCCGCCCGAAGTATTGCACTACCTGTCCGTTAAAAAACCCGCCTACGACAGCTACGGTAGCACGCGCCAGACCACCGTACAAAGGGACAAAATCATAGACGACTTCAAACAGCCGCAAACCTACGCAGGCTTCCGCATCGGCCAAAACGTCCGCCACGCCAAATTCGGCACCGGCGTCATCATCGATGCCGTGAACAAAGGCGAATCCGCCCGACTGACCATCAATTTCGGCAAACAGGGCGTGAAAGAGCTGGACACCAAGTTTGCAAAATTGGAAGAGATGTAAAAGGGAGATGACAGAGGTCGTCTGAAAAACGAGGGCAACAAGCTTTGCCCAAAATTCCGCCGTCATTACCGCTCAGGCGGGAATGACAGACAGTAAAAGTCGGGTATGAATATCCACCCACCTGTTATAACTGAAATCAATAAGGAAGAACATTATGCCCCAAGTTTTTAAAGATTTTGACTTGTCCTCCGTTTGGGAATCTAATAGTTGGGCGGATAAGGACTACAAAGAAACCCCATTTACCCCTGAGATTTTGGCCGCTGTAGAAAGTGAGCTAGGCTATAAATTACCGCAAAGTTTTATTGCATTGATGGCAGTACAAAACAGCGGGATATTTGTCAAAAACTGCTTTCCGACCACTCAGAGAAATTCGTGGTCGGAAGATCATGTGCAAATTTGCGAGGTATCAGGAATCGGTTTTGAAAAAGAAGGGAGTCTGTGCGGCGTGATGGGGCAAAAACTTTGGCTGGAAGAATGGGAGTATCCGCCTATCGGCGTGTATTTTGCTAACGACCCATCTGCAGGACATGCCATGTTTGCCTTGGACTATCAAGAGTGTGGAAAAGACGGAGAGCCGAAAGTGGTGCTTGTCGAACAAGAATGGGATTTTGAAATAGTCGAACTTGCCCCCGATTTTGAAACCTTTATCCGCAACTTGCGGCATGAAAATGAGTTTTCAGATAACTAATAAAGAGTAGGCCGTCTGAAAACTAAATGGTTTTTCAGACGGCCTAAAGTCTTTATTGTCTCATGTCCAAAATCATGTATCAGATAAAACTTACAGTCCCATGGTTTAGATTCTCAACCGATATTTTGGGAACAATCAGTCAAATAAAGATCGTTAACTGCTCAATACATCGCCCTTCTTCGTCAAAACATATTGATAAACTTCTTCTACCGTAGCTTCGTCATAGCTTTTGCCAAAGCGTTTTTTGTAGCCCAGCTCGTATAGTTTTACATGATGCCCTTCCGGGATTTCAACGCCCACATTTTCCAAACACGATTTGGCGCAATGCAGATGACAGCCGTCAATAACCAACATCGGCCGTCCGGACTGCGCTTTGCGCACCAACGGCGCGACTTTGCCGCCCACGCCGGAAATGCACGACATTTCAAACTCTCCGGCATGGTCGAGCGCCACGGCTGTGTTGTTGGCCAGCTGCGCCACATCGGAACATCCGGAACAAGAATAAATTAAGGGAAGCTCATTGCGGTTAGGCATTTTCTATTTCCTTCGGTAGCGGTTTTTATCTTTATGTATCCACCCATGGTCAGTCTGTCGGGCGCATCATGCGTGGTATGCAGACCCGTTTTCTTTTTTCAGACGGCCTACGGCTTATCCATTTATATATTAAAAGGCATCATAACTCAATACGATTAGACATTCTAGAATAAAGCAGATTGCACCTTCTAAAAAAATAAAGGCCGTCTGAAAACAGATAACGCTGCTTTTTCAGACGGCCTTTTTATTTGAGATTAATGATTAGGCTTTGTGTTCGCCATCATTCTCTGCTTTGGGAGGAACAGGAGCAAACCAGCCGACCAGAAGCAGCAGCAGGCCGACGATGATGAAGGAGACGATGCGCGCGATACCGCCGCTGTTGGAAAGCTCGATCAAGAAGAGTTTGACGACCACGATGCCCATCAGCGTCGCGCCTGTCATCCAGTAGGAGCGTTGTTTGCGGCGGTTGCCGAGTACCATCAAGATGATGGCGGTTACTGCCCAAACGACGGACAGGCTGGCTTGCAAGCCGAAGGATTGGAGCATGATGTCAAGACGCCAAGTAATGCCGTCGTAGAAATGCCATACACGCATCACGCCTGCGCTGATCAGCATAAATGCCAAGGCGGCGACAGTGGTCACTGTGGTACGGCGAAGCTCGGGCGACAAGGCTTCAGGCAGGGATTTCAGTGCAAACCAAAGCATACCGGCGCTGGTGAGTTCCACCGGATTGAGCACGGGAATATACGGCAACGGCGAAGGTTGGAACGGCGTGGAGAAATTGGTCCACAGCATCCAACAGGCAGCGGCAAGGGCGCACAACGGCATAGCAAAATGCTGATAAATGGCTTGATGCCGTCTGAAAAATTCGCGGTGGCGCTGCGTATGGAAAACAATCCACATCACCAAAGGCACGACAAGCCATGAGAGCTGCGACCAAACGCCGGAGAGAAGGCCGCCGACATACAGCGCCGTCCAAAGCGTCCAAAGTACGCCGAGTATCGTGATATTGAGTTTGTGTAACCAAATCAGATCAGGGCGTGGATAATTGTTCAGAATGATAAAGTTCAACACGGTGGCGGCGACAAGCGGCAAGGCTGCGGCGGCTGTCCATACGTGTTCGGTATGGTAGAAGACAAAATGCAGGGCAAACACGGGCAGGAATGCCAAGTTTGCCTGCAGCAACTCTTCCCATTTCAAACGTTTGGCAAACAGCAGTAAGCTGGCAAATATCGGCCACATCCACAACTCGATAAACAGGGTTTCCTCGCCTGTCCATTGCATATAAAGGGCGTAGCTGCCTGTTGCCAACGCAGTAAGCAGGATGATCCAGCCTGCAACCTTCGCAAAGTAAACCTCGTTTCCTTCCGGCTTTTCGGTTGCAACCGACACGCGCGGATATTGCAGCGCGTAGGCAGCCGCAAACAGCAAAGGCGTAGCGGCAATAAGGTACAGATGGCTCAGGAAACCTTGGGATTCATAAATAATACCGGCTTGCAGCAACAGGGCGAACAATACATTGCCCAAGGTAAATGTGATAAACACATTCGGCTCGTGTTTGCGCCGACAGAATGCCCACGCCGCCGCCAAAGCGGAAAGAGCGACAATGCTGCCGCGCTCGGCCAAGAAGAGCAAAGGCAAAATAGAGATGTACAGCAAGGCGGCAGACAACACGGCCGTCTGAACGGATTTTTCCCATTGCGCCGAACCTTCGCGACGCGAGAAATACCACAGCAAGTAAATCGCCGCTCCGCCAAGCAACACCACAACCGTTGTAAACCACTGCCCTTCCAGAACGGTATCGGTGCCGAAGCCCTGATAATTGCCCAACTGAATCAGTGCCGCCAAGAGATAAACCATCAGCGCACCCAAACGGATATGCGGACGCTGTTGGCGCAGACCGAAGAAATAAACCAGTGCAGATTCAGCACTCCACAAAATGACCGTATTGCTCGGTTCAAAATAAAGCGGAACGGCAATCGTGAGGAACAACACCGCCAACGCAAAAAATGCCTGACGCAAAATATACAAACCCTGCTGACGTTTCAGCAGCAGCGCGGCCAGTCCGTAAACCGCGGCAAAACCCAATGCAGAAAGCGCATCCGCAGACGGCCAATGCTCCACCATGCGGTATTGCAGGCCGAACGCCGCCGCCATCGTGCCAAACAATAAAGTATGGTCGAGGACATGCACGCGCAGGCCGTGTGTATAAATACTCTTGCCGATTTCTTCCAAAGTCGCATTGTCGGCAATCGGCGTAACGCCGTCTTCACTGTTTTCCGTCAACTTACGGCGTGCGAACAGATACGCGATAAAGGTATAGAGCAGCCAGTGGTAAATCAAGAAAGGCTCGGTAGTGGCGAAATGTTGCGGCGTATAACTTCGCATGCCCCACAGCGCGGCAATGGCAAAAGTAGCGACAAAACCCGTCAGGTTCAGCGGACGCCATGCCTTAAACCAAGCAATCGCGGCCACACCGCCGTTGAGCAGGGCAAGATAAGAAAACAGCACCAAATAATTGCCGCTGCCGTCTGAAGTCAGCAAAGGCGCGGCCATACCGCCGATTAAAGCAACCTGCGCCATAATTTGCGCATTCTGCCTTACCGCCAGCCACGCCATCAGCACAACCATCGCCACCATCAGCCCGAACACGACCGACACAGGCAGCAGCGGATGCAGTTTCAACGCCGCCAATGCCGTCAAATACATTACCGCCACGCCAAAACCCTGCAACACCAAGCCATATTCACGCTTACGGCTTTGCAGCTTCCAGCCGCCGACCACCGCCGCCAAACCCGCGCCTGCCACAGTCAGATAGCGCAGCTCCACCGGCACATGAACCCGCTCGGAAGCGTAGCGTAAGAGGAACGCCAAGCCGAGGAACAGCACCACAATACCGGTTTTCAACAGCGGATTACCGCGCAAGAACCAAGCAACAATCGGATTGTCGGAAAACTTATACTCTCCGCCTTCCACCTTATCTTTATGGATAACGAATTGACGCGATGGCGCTTCTTCGCTTTCAGACGACATCGAAGCAACAACAGCCTCTTTTTTAGACAGCCCTGCTTGTTCAGCAACAACCGGAGCAACCGCCTCGACAACTTCTTCCACAACAGGCTCAGACGAAGCAACAGCCTTGGCAGAAACAGGATTAATAGGTATAGAAAAAGAAGGAGCAAACGCTTCCTCAATTTTCTGCTTAACAGGCGCAGCTTCCGCCTCAGGCTCAACCCGAACATGACGCGGCTCGGAGGCCGTCTGAACATCGGCAACAGCCCGAACCTCAAGCCCCTGCCCTACCTTCGCCTCATCACGGACAGCCTCATGCTCCAACACCGACAAACGCCTTTTCAGCAGCTCGACTTCCTGCTCCAGCTTTTGCATCCTGTCGCCTGCCGTAGCAGATTCAGCCAAACGCTCTTCTTGACGCTGTTTCGCGATTGACCAAGCAACCAACCAAAACAACGATCCAATAATCACGCCCGTGGCCATCTCATCAAGAAAATAGCCGATAACAATAGGAATAAGCAGGCCGAAAAACTGCATGAAACACCTGTTTGATAACAATAAGAATATGCCGATTGTAACACCGGCAACATTATTCATGAAAAAAAGAGATAAAAGGCCGAGAATAAAAGCATACGGCAAATAGAATGTAGGGAATCAGTATAGAAAAAGGCCGCCTGAAAATAGTGTGAGGTTAAACCCACATTTTCAGACGGCCTCTACCTATTTCAACAACCCAACGCAAATCATGAAAAGAAACGCATTGGGTCTTGTTTCAAACTACGGCTTAACTTCCCGACAATACTGCCGCACCTGCTTTCGCGACGCTTTCGTCTTCATCGACCGAGCCGCCGCTCACACCGACACTGCCGACGATAACACCGTTTTTATCCACCAACAGCACACCGCCGGGAAAAATCACCAAACCGTCGTTAGTCACCTCAATACCGTAAAGCTCGCCGCCCGGCTGCGAAGCCTTGCCCAGATCGCGGGTGGACATATTGAAATAGCGTGCCGTTTTCGCCTTTTTCTGCGCAATATCGATGCTGCCGATAAACGCATCGTCCATACGCGCAAACGCCTTCAAATTACCGCCCGCGTCCATGACCGCGATATTCATCGGCACCTTGATTTCACGCGCCTTTTTCATCGAAGCCTGCACCACCGCCTGCGCCTGAGCCGTCGTCAAATCGCCCGGCAGCGTTTTGGTCAAACCCGCCGAAAAC
Organism: Neisseria subflava; assembly: GCF_003044645.1. Lineage (GTDB taxonomy): Bacteria > Pseudomonadota > Gammaproteobacteria > Burkholderiales > Neisseriaceae > Neisseria > Neisseria subflava_B. The sequence goes on along the minus strand of NZ_POXL01000005.1, from coordinate 11,275 downwards.
GCCGGCGCACCCAATGCCAAAGTACACAACAATGCAACTGATTTTATGCCGCGCATAACTATCTCCTTGTATTGAATCAATGAAAGGTACTGCACTTTTGATTGTATGCCTGTCGGCGGGAAGAATAAAGGTCGTCTGAAAACCATAAGATAGGTTTTCAGACGACCTCGGATGGGTTTTGGGTCAACTACCGTGTGCGTGTATTGAGGCATGCACGCAGTTTCAGTTTAGTAGATTGAACTCCCAAATCCGACGGCTTTTGAGACGACTGCGATTTTGTCGGATATTTAAGTATTCAACTCATAGCTAGCCATAAATCATGCACAAAGAATACACAGAATACAAGCTATGCGTTATGTAATAATTTTAAAATCTTAGTTCCTACATTTGTTTTGAGAAACTCTTCTTGTTCGGCAGCGATTCTCAAAAGAACTTCTATATCAGAAGCATATTTTTTACCAGATTTATCTTCCTTTAAAAGGTACTTTTTTGTATGGTGCAAAAAGAAATCTTTTAAAATTTCTGTAACATCATGTCCACGACTTAGTCTCCATTTAGGTTCAGTTTGCTTTAACTCATATGCTTTTTCAAATAAATCATCTATATCACTCTTTCTAGGGGAACATGAAGATAACCTTTTCCTGAGATTTTCTATATCAAAAGACATGTTCCAGTTAGATAGATTAGAATTATTGAACGAAATAAATTCAAATAAATCCACTCCGTCTAAGATCGTTCTTCTATCAGCCAACATTTCATTTGCTGCCCGAATAGCTCCTACTTCCCTAGAAAAATTTTCTAGTTTAGGAAGGAGAAGTCTAAGACAATCGTTAATATCGACATTATCTTTAGGATGTAAATTCACAAGCAACTTAGTTAATGCTTGTGAGTTAACTAAAAATGTTTCTATATCATTAAAGAAAAATGTTTTAGTATCAGTACAATAAAAAGAATAAATTAAATTGGAATCTTCTTTTATTCTGCTACATAAATAATCATAATCCACGTCTATCAAGAAATAAATTCCACGCTTTTCTACTTCCGATTTTTGGTTTAGAAGATCCAGCATATTTAAACTTTTGTCTTTACCTTTCGACTCCGTAAATCTAATTGGCTTCCCTATAAAGAAAGGAACTAATAAATCTTTATCTGTTTCTCCCTCTACAACCAATGTTATTTTTTTATATGAATTAAAAATTAATTTTGCCTCATCAATTATATACGTAGGTGATTGGGCAACATCCTTTAATGATTTATGTGGTTTAATCATTTCAATAATCCCCAATATTGCTCAGATAATTCTAGAACATTATCCCAATTTCCATTAATCAATGCAGGGGCATGTGTAGCGATTACCACAGAAAAGCTATTAATTTCTTGTATTTTTATCAAAATATTTACAAATTCTTCTTGCCATGCAGGATGTAAAGAAATTTCTGGCTCATCAATTAAAACTAGCGTATCAGAATCAATATTAAAAATTAATTTACCTATCAATAATATTAAATGCTGCTCACCAGAAGATAGCTCATCTAATGAGATGTTTTTAATATATTTTTGCTTAAAAATAGGATATATTTCAAACCCTATTTCAGGAGAAACTTTTATATATTTAAAAGAAAGTAAGGTATTTAGATTTTGGGTAAAAAGGGAGATTTTTTTTGCTAAAGGCTCTAATTTTGCAAGACGTTCCACAATATCAGTCAAATAAACCTCTAAAACTTTTTCTCCTGTATTATCTTTGATATGAGAAATGAGAGACTGAATTGAATTAGGATTTAATGCTACATTTGACAATATCCCTAAATCTTGAAAGTTTTCTTCGTACTTACTAATTTTTGTTAATAATGAAAAAATTTTTGTTGTTCTGTTTGATGTATTAGACTTATCTAATTGCTTCAATAATCTTTCTGGAAAGGAAGCTTCTCTTTTTCGATTTTCAGTAAATTGTATTCTTAGGGATTGTTGTATTAATTCCTGTATACTATTTTGTAAACCAAATATTGTAAGGCTATTTTTCTCATAATCAGATACTTCTCCATAATTTTGCATATGACTAAAATTAATTAATCTATTCGTCGATATGTATAATACTTGGATTTGTTGAGTAATCTCTATCAGCCATTCAAAATTTCTAGTTAACTCAAATATAGAAGTGTGGTTCTTAAACTTTCTAAGTATTTCTGGAAAGGTCAAGATAATATCTTCTGAGTCAAAAGATTTCCATTGATTTTCTCCAATCCTGTATATTGGCAAAAAATTTTCTAAATTAGCGATAGCATCAAAAAAATTACTATCTAACAATAATTTATTATGTAAGAAAGTTATATTTATTTCATCAATATAGTAATTGCTTTTTATTTTTCGAAAAGTAATAGGTTTATTTTGATTAGATATGAAAAATCTAATTTCTTGAAAATCAGTATGTATGAAAAATAAAAGATTATTTTGAGCAAATGCTTCAATAATTTTTAAAATCGTAGATTTTCCATACCCATTAGGAGCAGTAATAATCTTAATAAAATTTTCTTTACTGGTTAAATCTATATTATAATTGAACATACCAAATAATTTTTTGATTTCAATACGAGTGATTTTATTCGACATAATAAATATTTCCTTAAGTTCAAAATAAATAATTGGTGTTACTAACTCAATGTGCCTCTTCCCAATTCATACCCACGCCCACTTCTGCCACCAGCGGCACGTTCAACTTCCCTTCGTCCACTTTTGCCATAATCTGCGGCAGTTTTTCTTTGACTAAATCCAGCTCGGCTTCGGGTATTTCCAACACCAATTCGTCATGCACCTGCATAATCAGTTTGGTTTTCAGGCAGTCCCACGGGGAGGCTTTGCACTCTGAAAGCCAGCGGGATACGTCTATCATGGCGCGTTTGATGAGGTCGGAGGCGGTGCCCTGCATGGGGGCGTTGATGGCGGCGCGTTCGGCTCCAGCGCGGGCGTTGGCGTTTTTGTTGTGGATGTCGGGCAGGTAGAGGCGGCGGCCGAACAGGGTTTCGACGAAGCCTTGGGCGGCGGCTTGTTCTTTGGTGCGCTGCATGTATTCGGCGACGCCGGGATAGCGGGCGAAGTAGCGGTCGATAAAGTTTTTGGCGGAGATGTTGTCGATGCCCAATGATTTGGCAAGGCCGTATTGGCCCATGCCGTAAATGAGGCCGAAATTGATGGTTTTGGCATAGCGGCGTTGTTCGGACGAGACGTTTTCAGGGGCAATCCCGAACACTTCGGCGGCGGTGCGGCGGTGTACGTCTTCGCCGTTTTGGAACGCGGTAATCAGGGTTTTGTCACCGGAGAGGTGCGCCATGATGCGCAGCTCGATTTGGGAATAGTCGGCGGAAACGATGACGCTGCCTTGCGGTGCGGTAAAGGCACGGCGCACGCGGCGGCCTTCTACGGTGCGGATGGGGATGTTTTGCAGGTTGGGGTTGTTGCTGGCGAGGCGGCCGGTAATGGCGACGGCTTGGGCGTAAGTGGTATGCACGCGACCGTCTTTGGGGGAAATCATTTCGGGCAGTTTGTCGGTGTAGGTGGATTTAAGTTTCGCCAGGCTGCGGTTTTGCAGGATGATTTTGGGCAATGGATAGTCGGGCGCGAGCTGTTCGAGCACGGCTTCGTTGGTGGAAATGCCGCCTTTGGCGGTTTTTTTCAGGCCTTTGGTGGGGATGCCCATTTTATCGAACAGGATTTCTTGCAGCTGTTTGGGCGAGTTGAGGTTGAACGGCTGACCTGCGGCGGCGTAGGCTTCTTGTTCGAGCTTCATCAGCTCTGCGCCGAGTTCTGCGCTTTGGCGGGCGAGTTCGGCGCGGTCGATTTGCACGCCGTTGCGTTCCATTTCAAACAATACCTGTGCGACGGGCAGCTCCATTTTTTCATACATTTCAAGCTGTTTGGCGTCCATTTGCGCGCGCAGGTGCGCTTCGAGGCGCAGGGCGAAATCAGCGTCTTGGGCGGCGTATTCGGTCGCCTGCCCGATGGCGACATCGGCAAAACCGATTTGCTTCGCGCCTTTGCCGCACAACGATTCGTAAGTAATGGTTTCCAAGCCGAGCCAGCGTTCGGACAATTCGTCCAAGCCGTGTCCGAGATGGCTCTCAATAATGTAGGAAGCGAGCATGGAATCGCCGGCAATGCCGTTCAGGGCGATGTCGTAGTTGGCAAAAACATGTTGGTCGTATTTGAGGTTTTGCCCGATTTTTTTCAGGGCGGGGTTTTCCAAATGCGGTTTCAGACGGCCTAATACGTCTTGCAAATCAAGCTGTTCAGGCGCAGCAGTCAGGCTGTGTCCTACAGGAATGTAAACCGCTTCGCCTGCTTGGAACGCGATGCTGATGCCGACCAGCGAGGCGTTCATCGCGTCTAATGACGTGGTTTCCGTATCGATGCCGATTTTTTCCGCCTGAGCCAGTTTGTCCAACAAGGCGGCAAACTGCGCTTCGGTGGTAACGGCTTGATAATCCAGCTTTTCAGGGACTGGGGCGAGTTCGGGTTGTTTTTCAGGCTGTGTTTCCATCGCCAATGCGGCTTGTTCGCCGATATGCTCACTGCCGAACAAATCTGTGTTTTGCGCTTCGTGCATACGGCTTTCCGCCTCTTTCAGCCAAGTGCGGAAACCCCAGCGTTTGAAATCGACAACCAGCTGCGCCCATTTAGGCGTAGTACGGCGCAGGCTTTCAAGGCCGTCTGAAAGCTCGGTGTGCAAGTCCACATCGGTTTTAATCGTTACCAAATCATACGACAGCGGCAGTTGTTCCAAAGCGGCTTGCAGGTTTTCGCCGACCTTGCCTTTGACTTCGCCAGCGTGTTCCATCACGCCGGCCAGCGAGCCGTAGGCTTCCAGCCACTTCACCGCCGTTTTCGGGCCGCATTTTTCCACACCCGGCACGTTGTCCACCTTGTCGCCCATCAGCGCGAGATAATCGCGGATTTGGTCGGGACGCACGCCGAATTTTTCTTTCACGCCTTCAATGTCCAGCGTTTCGCCGCTCATCGTGTTCACCAGCGTCACGCGCTCGTTCACCAACTGCGCCATGTCCTTATCGCCGGTAGATACCACCACGTTCCACCCTGCTTCGCTAGCCATCTTAGCCAAAGTTCCGATAACGTCATCCGCTTCCACCTGCGGAATCACCAATACCGGCCAGCCCATCAGGCGCACCAAATCCGGCAAGGCTTCCGCCTGCGGGCGCAAATCGTCCGGCATCGGCGGGCGCGTCGCCTTATAGTCGGGGAACATCTCGTGGCGGAAATTCTTACCCTTAGCATCAAACACCACCGCGCAATAGTCGTGCACATAATCCGCACGCAGCCGGCGCAGCATATTCAACACGCCATACATCGCCCCAGTCGGCGCACCGTCGGGCGCAGACAAATTCTGCCCCATAGCATGATAGGCGCGGTAAAGATAAGAAGAGCCGTCAACGAGAAGGAGTGTGGGTTTGTTGGACATGGAGAACCTGCTGTGTGTATGAAAATAATGTACGGATTATAAAGGAAAAGGCCGTCTGAAAACCGAAAATCAAGTTTCAGACGGCCTGATGTTTACATAAATATACGGTTTCAGGTATTGCGCCTCAGAATCCCATCTTGTATATTTGTATTCAAATGAATACAAACCAAAGCAGACGAATATGAATGCAACGAACCGTATCCCAATTAGTGTGCGCATCACTCAGGAAGATGCTGATTTTATTGCCGAACTTAAAATCGAAGGAGCAAATACGCCGTCTGAAAAAATCCGCGAACTGCTCAAGCTGGCGCGCTTGGCGCATACGCAGACACGCGATTACAGCTCCGCACTGACGGCGCAGGAGCAATTTTTCCAAGCGGCAAAACACGAAATCTTGCACGCTGAAAAACAGGCCGGAGTGCATTCGCATATCGTGGCGAGGTTGTTTGAACAACTGCCTGACTTAGGCGCAACACTCGCCGCCGACCTGCCCGAAGAAGCTGACCTCGACGATTTGAAAAAATACGAGCGCGAACTGATGTGGCGCATCGTCCGCCTGACTGACAGCATCCTACAACTCGCCGTAACCGGCAAAGGCGCGGCATACGACGACAGCGTTCTGCAACAGCTTGAAAATACTTTGAGACTGGCAAAGATTGTACAACAGATAGGTGAGGAATGACGCACAACAGTAAACAGGCTGAACGACAGAGAAGGTACGAAAAGCGTATTGCAACCATCCAAGCCAGTAAATACGGCCTGATGAATAACAGCAAGTGGGCAAAAATCTTCCGTCTAATTACTGAATATACTGGCGTAGTAGAAGCCCGTGCCAAAATATTGGGTGATGAATATTTATATTCGATGAAATTGGAAATTTATGCCGACACGCTCAGTTCTTCCGAATCATATAGCACAAACCTGCGTGGCTATACGGCTGACGGCATGGCCGGCCCGTTAAAACTTGCAGAAATCGAATACATAATTGTTACACTTCCACCTAATATCGACCATGAAACATTACTCTTAATCATCCACCAAAGCGGACAATACGAAATTGAAATACAGGCCGATACGCTAATTGTATATGGCTGGAAATAATAAAAGGCCAGCAGAAAAACAAAGTGTGCAGCTTATATGTATTTATCAACATAAAGAAAGATAGAAAGGAAAATCCAAATGAGCGAAACCCTATCCCGCCGAGTAGGCCGTCTGGTGAGCGGCGGTTTTCATGCCCTGATTGATGCGGCGGAAAACCTCGCACCTGAAGCGGTAATGAACGAAAGCATCCGCGAAATTGAGCGCGCAGTAGATGAAGTGCGTGCTGAGTTGGGCAAAGTGTTGGCGCAGAAACATCTTGCCGCCAAGAAAATGGCCGATGAAAGCAACCGCCACGAGGCTATCGATGCCAATCTGCAAGCCGCCGTAGATGCCGGTCGAGATGACCTTGCCGAAGCGGGTATCGCCGAGCAGATGGACATCGAAGCGCGTTTGCCCATCTTGGAAAACACCATTGCCGATTGTGCCGCACAAGAAAAAGAGCTTGAAGGCTTTATCGCCGCCCTGCAGGCGAAAAAACGCGAGATGCAGCAGCAGTTGCAAGACTGGCGTGCCGCACAGCAGAATGCTGGCGCAGGCAAAACAGCCGGTGGTAACGGCAGCGACCTCAACCGCATTGCCCGTGATGCTGAAAAAAGCGGCAATGCCTTCGACCGTGTGATGGGTCGCCAAAACTCGGTACACAGCAGCACCGATGCGGCGCAGTTGGCCAAGCTGAAAGAACTGGAAGACTTAAGCCGCAACAACCGCATTGCCGAAAGATTGGCGGCATTGAAAGCGAAATCATAAGCTATATTGAGAAAATCGCGGTTTCAGACGGCCTTTATCTTCACGGGGCCGTCTGAAAAAAGAAAACCATACACGCTTCAATAACAAAAAGATGCCGGATTGAGAAAAATCCTGTCAGTTACGACAAATTAATAAAAATATCCATATCCAATCGGCTTAACTTTAAAATAAAATATATGCCGTCTGAAAATTAAAAAGAATAAGGAAATGCAATATGTGGAATTTAATCAACGCCCCCGAAACTGAAATCTTCGGCATTGCCATTGCGCTGATGGTTTTGCTCGGTGTGTTGGAAGTCATTTCCATGCTGGCAGGCGGTATCAGCGATTGGTTGGACAACCTATTGCCCGACAGTCTGACCGAAACCGCACACGCCGAGGTAGGATTGGATGTGGCGGATGCAGGCATATTCGTGCGTTTCCTGAGTTGGCTGTATGTCGGACGTATTCCGGTGTTGATGTTGATGGTGGTGTTTCTTGCCGTATACGGACTGACGGGTTATCTGTTTCAGACGGCCTTTGCCACTGTATTCGGCAGTTATCTGAATGGCACGCTGGCAGCAGTCATCGTTTGGTTTCTTTCCCTGCCCTTAGTACGGGTGACGGCTAGCGGTTTGTACAAAATTATGCCGAAAGATGAAACCACTGCCGTTTCGCAAGAAAGTTTAATCGGCCGCATCGGCACAGTGGTGCTGGGCGAAGCTCGGGTAGGCAATGCGGCGCAGGTGCGCGTGAAAGATGCTTACGGCCAACAGCATTATGTGATGGTAGAACCTGACTCTGAAGATGTATTAAAACAAGGAGATGCGGTATTGCTGGTGTCGTTGGACGGAAATACATTTAAAGCGATTTTGAATCCGAGCGGCAGCTTGGTTGATTAATGCCGTCTGAAATTACAAATTTTGCGGCACCGCCAAAAATACGAATATCGACTGCCATCATTCTAGCTAAGGTAGGAATTCAGTTCTTGGAATTTCAGTAAGATTTATAAATACCTGTAATTTTTAAAGTTCTAGATTTTCACCTACACAGGAATGACTATGATACATTTGTATTCTTTATTATCAATAATGAAATTTTTTGATAATTTATTTGTAAAGAGGAGCAATAAGAAATGTCTGAATGGTTAAAGGATTGGCCAAACATACTTAGTTTGATCGTATCCATCATCAGTATGTTTGGCTTTCCTAACTTAATACGCAGGTTTGGTGGGTTAGAAAGACTTTCTAAAAGTCAAATTGAATATAGACAGGCAAAAGAATTAATTCATCTTATTACGCAAGCAGAATACCAAGGTAGAAAGCCTCATGCTTATTTAATAGAAAAAGGATACGGGGCAATTTCTGGTACAAATAAATTAGATTCTGAGGAGATTATTTATTGCTTAGGGATGAAATCTCCTAATCGAGCTTTAAGGTATTACACTTTGGGATTGAAATACTTGGAATATTCTGCAATAGTTGGGAAAGTATGTTTTAAAGAAAAATTCAATGATAGAAAGAGAAGGTTAAAAAATTATATATTGAATTATATTAGATATTTTATTTTTGCAATAATAGCAGCAGTAATTTTATGGGTGCCTACCCAAGTTGATTTTAAAAACTCTTATTATTCTTTCATATTTTTAGCAATTATATCATTACCTTTTATAGGTTTATCATTTGTTTATTTGTCTGAAGCATCGGATTTGAATTTTGCAGAAAAATTCATGAAACTTCAAGCCGAAACGTTTAAAGAATCAGATTTTGAAACTTTAATAGCAAATGAACCTGAAACAAAAAAAACCTGAACGAGAAAACTAAGAATTTTAACCCTTTCAGACGGCCTCTTTCCCTCAAGGCCTTCTGAATCCACCGCCCTCAAAGGCTTATTAACAAGAAGAAAGGAAAAACCATGAACTTGGTCTCCATCGGCACCATCGCCGGCGTCATACTCGTCGCGCTAATTGTACTCGGCCTCATCCTGACCCGTCTGTATCGCCGTGCCAGTAAAGAAGTCTCATTTGTCCGCACTGGTTTTGGTGGTGAAAAAGTCATTATGAACGGCGGTGCGATGGTGCTGCCCGTATTGCACGAAATCATCCCCGTCAACATGAATACACTGCGCCTTGAAGTGCGCCGCGCTGCCCAACAAGCGCTGATTACCCGCGACCGTATGCGCGTTGACGTAATGGCAGAATTTTACGTCCGCGTTAAACCCAGCGCCGAGAGCATTGCGACTGCCGCGCAAACGCTGGGTATGAAAACCATGTCTCCCGATGAGTTGAAAGACCTCGTCGAAGGTAAATTCGTTGATGCCCTGCGCGCCGTTGCCGCAGAAATGGCAATGGAAGAACTTCATGAAAAACGTGTTGATTTCGTACAGAAAGTACAACAAGTCGTAAGCGAAGATTTGTTTAAAAACGGTCTCGAACTCGAAACCGTTTCCCTAACCGGCCTCGACCAAACCAGTTTTGAGTTCTTCAACCCGCAAAACGCCTTTGACGCGGAAGGTTTGACCAAACTGACCGAAACTATCGAAGGCCGCCGCAAAAAACGTAACGAAATCGAACAAGACACCGACTTGGCAATTAAAACCAAAAACCTCGAAGCCGAGCAGCAACGCCTGAAAATCTCACGCGAAGAAGAATACGCCAAACTCGAACAAGAGCGTGAAATTTCGGTACGCCGTGCTGAACAAGAAGCCAGCATCGCCGAACAAGAAGCTCAGAAAAAACGTGAAGCGGAAGAAGCCAAAATTGCCGCCGAACGCGAAGTGGATCTGAAACGCATCGCAGCCGAACGCGACATTAAAAACGAAGACATTAGAAAAGCCCAAGCCGTTGAGCAAGCGGAGGTTGAACGCCGCAAAGCCATCGAATTGGCCGAGCAAGACCGCGCCATCGCCGTTGCCGAAAAATCGCGTGCCGAATCTGAAGCCAAAGCTGAAGCCGATAAAGCCCGCGCCGCCGCCGTTCGCGAAGAAGAGAGCGTGATTACCGTACGCGAAACCGAACGCGCCGAGCGTGCCAAAGCGGTGGAACTGATTGCCGCTGAAGAAGCCGCGCAAAAAGATGCGATTTCGCTCACTGTTGCCGCTGAAGCCGAAAAACAAGCCGCACAAGACCGCGCAGAAGCCGTGCGTATTGCCGCCGAAGCCGAAGCCGAAAAACACCGCCTGCAAGCCAAAGGTGAGGCAGATGCCAAAATTCTGTTGGCGCAAGCGCAAGAGCAACAATACAAGGTTGACGCCGAAGGTACCCGCGCTGTGAACGAAGCTGCCAACGTCCTGAGCGTTGAACAGGTTGAAATGCAAGTCCGCCTTGCCCTCTTAAAACACCTGCCGGACATCATCCGCGAATCCGTCCGCCCAATGGAAAAAATCGAAGACATCAAAATCTTGCAAGTCAATGGTCTGGGTGGCTTTGCCGGTGGTGCAAACGGTGCGGAAGGTGTTTCAGACGGCCAAACCACACAAGCCAGCCTTGCAGACCAAATGGTCAACAGCGCCCTGCGCTACCGCAGCCAAGCCCCGTTGGTCGACGGTCTCTTGAAAGAGTTAGGACTGAATGGTGGCGACATCAACGGTCTGACCCAAGGACTGGATAAAACCATCGACCAATCATAAACGAATACCGTAATAATGATTTAAAGGCCGAGACCTTTGCAAAATTCCTTTTCCCCCTGACAGCCGAAACCCAAACACAGGTTTTCGGCTGTTTTTGTTTCAAATATCCATTGATTCTACTCAAATACCCTCTTAATCCCCCTTGGATACCTGATCAATCAGACATCCGGCCGCCTTTTAGGCGGCAACAGGTGCACTTAGTCTGTTGGCGGCTTTTAAAAGGTTCAGACACATCGCCTTCAGATGGCTTTGCGCACTCACTTTAATCAGCCCGAAATAGGCTGCCCGGGCATAGCGGAATTTACGGTGTAACGTACCGAAGCTTTGTTCGACTACATAACGGGTCTTCGACAAA
>NZ_POXL01000004.1:0-217621 GCF_003044645.1 Neisseria subflava | reverse complement strand
GATGTGTTTGGCGATCATGGCTTGTGCAGTTTGCTGGAAGAAGGTGCTCATGGAAAATCCCCTAAATGTCTTGATGGGATTTAGGGGATTTTGGGGAATTTTGCAAAGGTCTCAGGCCGTCTGAAACCTATGTTCAGACGGCCTTTAATTTGTTTTATCGATCCGAGCGCACCCTGACAAATGTTGCAAATTTCGGCGTTCCTTTTTGCGTAAAACCACGATAACGGTAAGTAATCAGCGCACCGATTTTCGGCGGATGGTTGCGGTCTTTATCCTTAAAACCGCTGCCGATACGAAACTCGCCATATTGGTTTTTACACCCGACCGCACCCAAACGCCCGACATTGCGCCCTTTGCCCTCATAATGCCGCGTCACCGTACATTCATCATCATATTCACTTTTCAGCTTCAACAGCTGCCCATTTCTACCGCTTGCATAACGGGCTTCAGGTTGACGCAGCATCACACCTTCCCCACCCAGCGCTTCGACTTGTTTCAAAAAATCCAAAGCATGCTGTTTGTCGCGTACCTTGATTTGCGGAATAACCGTAAACCGTGCAGACGGGTGTGATTTCAGCCATTTCGAAGCCGTTTCCAGCCGCTGATACAGATTGCCCTGCGCCTGCGGCACATCAAAAACATGCAAACGGATGCCGTCCCAATTTCCCGAGGCAGAACGCACCGTCGCGGAAATTTGCTCAAACCGCCCTCGTCCGCTGTACAACTCGCCATCCATCGGAAACGGCGGAAAACCTGCTGTAAAACCTTTGGGCGGTGTAAACGCATAGCCCTGACGACTGACCAGCTGCCTGCCGTCCCAATACGCGCGTACGCCATCCAACTTTTCACTCATGGCCCAACCGGCAATATCTTGATTTTTATATTCCTGCGCCAATAACAAATCTGCACCAAACGCCGCAGAGATGAAAGAAGCCGCAAAAATCGGTATCATGGTTCGCATTACATTATTCATAAGACACTTTTCCAGACTTACTTTTTATTATATGTGCATAATAACAAAAGACCGTCTGAAACGTAAACAACATTAAATAAGCCTTTCCCAGGAACACCCATGGCACTCCAATTTGAAATCAATGCCGTTACCCCCTTCCGTCAAAACTGCACGCTGATTTGGGATGACGAAACCAAAGAAGCCGTTTTGACCGATGTCGGCGGCGACGTACCCTACTTATTGCAACAAGTCCAAAACAAAGGCCTCAAGCTGACCGCCATTTGGCTGACCCACGGCCATCTTGACCACGCAGGCGGCGTGGTTGAGCTTTTGAAAACCTGCGACGTACCCGTTCTCGGCCCGCACAAAGACGACGAATTCCTGCTCCAAGCCCTTCCGCAAACGACGGCGCAATACGGCTTCCCCGTTTCTCCGTCATTCACGCCGACACGCTGGCTGGAAGAAGGGGAAACGCTCAAAGTCGGCAACCATAGCTTCCAAGTCCTCCACATTCCCGGCCACACTCCCGGCCAAGTCGTTTTTTACAACGCCGAAAATGGTCTTTTAGTCGCAGGCGATGTTTTATTTTATGAGACCGTTGGTCGCACAGATTTTCCGCGCGGCAATCATGATGACCTCATAAACAATATCTGCGCTAAACTATTAACCCTGCCTGAAACCACGCAAGTGATAGCCGGACACGGCCGCATGACCAGTATCGGGCATGAGAAAAGGTACAATCCGTTTCTGGTTCGTTAATATGAATGTTGTATAAAGCCAACATTCTGGCATACACAGATTATGCGTATAAAGGAAAACTGGCATACAATTTGCAGGGATAACACCCGAAAGATTAAGTACCTAATCTCCGGCAAATGCCAAAATGAACTAAAGCACAAAGATAACAAGGTATTACGCAATACAACCTGATTTATCGAAAACTGGACATCTCTAAACCCCAAGCCTTACTCGCAGTGAAATTGTTACAAAGTGACAATAAATGTCAGTCAGGCCGTCTGAACGGTTCTGCCGATTCAGGCGGATACAACGGAGATGAGGCGCAATGCCCTGCCGGAATGTGCCGATGTTCTGTTTGTCAAACCGTCGGGTACATCTTTAAGAAGCACAACATTATTTGGGTAAACCGGCAAACTCGCTGCCGGCACTAACAGGCCGTCTGAAAAGTTCGGCTGGTAAAATCAATAAAAGGATTATCAAATGAAAAAAATCGCAAAAGTGGGCTTCGTCCTGCTGGCTACCGGCCTGCTGGCCGCCTGTGCTACTAAGAGCAAAATCACTCCTGAAGGCACTACCGACGAGCCACGCTTCCCTAAACCTTACTCCCTGACCTTCAACAAAGACCGCGGTACATTCCCGACTTTTGACGAGCTGGATCAAATGCGTCCTGGCCTGACCAAAGACGACATCTACAAAATCCTCGGCCGTCCTCACTACGACGAAGGCATGGTTGGCGTGCGTGAATGGGACTACCTGTTCCACTTCTACACCCCAGGCGTAGGCGTTGACCCTGAAAACACTTCCGGCGTTGAAGGCATCACTACTTGCCAATACAAAGTGATCTTCGACAAAGACAAATTTGCACGCAGCTTCTTCTGGAATCCAGTATTCCCTAAAGATGCCGTATGTCCTCCTCCAGCACCTACACCTAAACAAGAGCCTCAAGTGATCATCCGCGAGATCATTAAAGAAGCTCCTCAACGCATCCGTCAATAAGGACAAATTTGAAACGGATCCTATTAGGTATAGCCTTGGCAGCAGGCCTGAACTCTTTGGCCGCTGCTGATGCTGTCAGCGACTATATCCAACGCAAAAAAGTTGTGGTCAATACAGCTAAGGCAGAGCTTTGCTTTGCCGATGACGGTCAGTGCCATCCGGTACTGATTGGCAAGACCACTCCGAAAGGCAAATTCAATATGACGCCGATGATGACCAGCAAACCGGGTTACGGTGGCGAAGTTATCGGCTTTAAAGAAGAAAATGACTTTCTGTTTGCATTACACAGGGTATGGACGCTCAAGCCACAGGAAAGACGCATGGAACGCATCGCCTCCCCTCACGTGGCCGACCGCATCATAACCAATGGTTGTATCAACGTACAAAATAATGTGTACGAAAAACTGCGTCAGTATTTCATTCTGGAAATCATCTGATGTAAGTCAGTCAAACAAAGGCCGTCTGAAACTTTTCAGACGGCCTTTCTTCTCAAACGAAAATTCAACGGCAATTTGCTTGCTCCGTCAGTACCAAACGAAGAATATTCGACCGCTTCATCCTCAAAACCATATCACTTTTTACCATATCCAAAGAACCAATGGTTATTTATGCCGTTTCTCGCCCAATGCTAGAATCGCGCGTTTATATATCGGCTCGCCGAGAAATCAAATAAATAATATAGTGGCAGGAGTAGCTTTTATTCCCTGCCCCCTTACACACAAACATCATGACCGATTCTTCTGCCAAATTACCCAATTTGTGGCTGCTGATTGCCGCTGCCGCCTCCATCCTGCTGATTACCATCGGCATGAGGATGACTTTAGGGCTTTTTGTCCTGCCCGTCGTTAACTCTACCGAATTGAGCATGACCCAGTTCAGCCTGATTATTGCCGTTTTCCAATTGATGTGGGGCATATCGCAACCCTTGTCCGGCGCGTTGGCCGACCGTTTCGGCGCGTTTAAGGTTTTAGCCGGCGGTACGGTTCTATTGATTGCCGCCTGTCTGATGGTGCCGCAAATGCCGACTTATTGGGGGCTGATGCTGGGTATCGGTTTATTGTTGGCATTCGGTACGGGTTCGGGCGGATTTTCCATCATTATGGGACAGGTCGCCGCCAAAACGCCGCCTCATCGGCGCGGTTTGGCTTCCGGCCTGGTCAATGCAGGCGGGTCCGCAGGGCAATTTTTGTTCGCGCCGCTGGTTCAAGGTTTAATTGCCCTCCCCCACGTCGGCTGGACGGGGACATTTTATGTTTGGGCAGTCATTGCCATCTTGATTTTGCCGATTTCTTGGTGGCTGGCCGGCGGCAAACATGCTTCTCATACCGTCCATACCGACGACGGCGGCCAAACCCTGAAGCAGGCCGTCTGCAAGGCTTTCGCCAACCGCAGCTATATCTTGCTGCATTTGGGTTTCTTTACCTGCGGTTTCCACATCGCCTTTTTGGTTACCCACCTACCGACCGAAATTTCACTTTGCGGCCTCCCCGCTACGGTCGCTTCGACCTCCATTGCCATTATTGGTTTGGCAAACATCGCCGGCTGTATTTTTTCAGGCTGGTGTACCGGCAGATTTTTTGGCAAATACGTCCTCTTCGGTTTATATGCTTCGCGTGTCGCCATGATATTGATTTATCTGGCCGCACCTAAAACCGATTTGAACTTCTATCTTTTCGCCGCCGGACTCGGTTTTACTTGGTTGGCAACCGTCGCCCCCACCGCCGCCATTACCGGCAAACTTTTCGGTACGCGCTACTTGGCCACCCTCTTCGGGTTGACCATGTTGAGCCACCAAATCGGCGGCTTTTTGGGTTCATACATCGGTGGCATCGTCATCACGCGCTTCAACGATTACGGCTGGATGTGGTACGCCGACGCAGTCTTGGCAGGCGCAGCCGCCCTGTTGAATTTACTGATTCATGAACGGAAAGCGGCTGCCGCCTGACGCGGAAACCTTGACATTTTAAGGCCGTCTGAAACGTTTCAGACGGCCTTTGCCTTATTCCATTTTTTGTGTTTTATCCACAATCGATATTCCTATCCATTATTTAACACTCTCTTACAAACCCGTTAAAATACTGCCTTTATCATGCTGATTGTCTGACTCTGATGAACTGGTCTTATCTGATCGATGCCATCCCTAAATTTGTCGATGCGGCAAAGCTGACGCTGGAATTGTCGGTATATGGCGTCGTTTTGTCGTTGCTGTTCGGCCTGCCCGTTGCCGTGGTTACGGCATACCGCATCCGCCCCTTCTACGCATTGGCACGCGCCTATATCGAGCTGTCGCGCAATACGCCCCTGCTGATCCAATTGTTTTTCCTGTATTACGGCCTGCCGAAAATGGGCATTAAATGGGACGGTTTCACCTGCGGCGTGATCGCACTGGTTTTCTTGGGCGCAAGCTATATGGCGGAAGCCATCCGCGCCGGTATTTTGGCCGTCCCCAAAGGGCAGATCGAAGCGGGCAAGGCCATCGGTTTGAGCCGCTTTCAAGTGTTCCGCTATGTCGAATTGCCTCAGGCATGGGCGGTCGCTGTTCCCGCCATCGGCGCAAACGTATTGTTTTTGATGAAAGAAACATCTATCGTCAGCGCGGTCGGCATTGCAGAATTGTTGTTCGTTACCAAAGACATCATCGGCATGGACTATAAAACCAACGAAGCCTTGTTCCTGCTGTTTGCCAGCTACCTGATCATCCTTCTGCCCGTTTCGCTTCTGGCGCGCTGGGCAGAAAACCGCGTACGGAGTGCAAAATATGGTGTTTGACTGGCTGTTTGAAGGACAAAACGCAGCACGCTTGGGCGAAGGCTTGTTGCTGACGGCGCAGATTTCCCTGGCCTCCGTTGCCGCCTCCTGCGTATTGGGTACGCTGTTCGGCTTGGTTTTACGTTCGCGCAACCGGCTCATCCGCTTTATCGGACGGTTTTATCTCGAAACCATCCGAATCGTGCCGATTTTGGTGTGGCTGTTCGGCCTGTATTTCGGCCTATCCGTCTGGACAGGCATCCACATCGACGGATTTTGGGTCTGCGTCTGGGTATTTACCATGTGGGGCATCGCCGAAATGGGCGATTTGGTCCGCGGCGCATTGGAATCGATTGAAAAACACCAGGTCGAATCAGGCCTGGCACTCGGCTTGAGCCGCGGGCAGGTATTCCGCTACATCGAGCTGCCGCAAAGCATCCGCCGCGTATTGCCTGGTGCTGTCAATCTGTTTACGCGCATGATCAAAACCAGCTCGCTCGCCTCCCTTATCGGCGTCATCGAAGTCGTCAAAGTTGGTCAGCAAATCATCGAAAACTCGCTGCTGACGCAACCCAATGCTTCATTTTGGGTTTACGGCCTGATTTTTATGCTGTATTTCTTCTGTTGCTGGCCGCTGTCGCTGCTGGCGGCAAAACTTGAACAAAAATGGGAACACTGACATGGCTTTACTGAGCATCCGCAACCTGCACAAACAATACGGCAACGTAACCGCCATTCAATCCTTAGACTTGGACTTGGAAAAAGGCGAAGTCATCGTACTGCTGGGTCCGTCCGGCTGCGGCAAATCCACCCTCCTGCGCTGCGTAAACGGTTTGGAGCCGCACCAAGGCGGCAGCATCGTGATGGACGGAGTCGGCGAATTCGGCAAAGACGTTTCCTGGCAAACCGCCCGGCAAAAAGTCGGCATGGTCTTTCAAAGCTATGAACTGTTTGCCCACATGACCGTCATCGAAAACATCCTCTTAGGTCCGGTGAAAGTACAAAACCGCAACCGTGCCGAAGCAGAGGCACAAGCCGACAAACTGCTGGAACGCGTCGGCCTGCTCGACCGCAAAAACGCCTATCCGCGCGAACTCTCCGGCGGCCAGAAACAACGCATCGCCATTGTCCGCGCCCTGTGTCTGAATCCGGAAGTCATCCTGCTGGACGAAATCACCGCCGCACTCGACCCCGAAATGGTGCGCGAAGTCTTGGAAGTGGTTTTAGAACTCGCCCATGAAGGCATGAGCATGCTCATCGTAACCCATGAAATGGGGTTTGCCCGCAAAGTTGCCGACCGCATCGTCTTCATGGACAAAGGCGGCATCGTCGAATCGTCCGACCCCGAAACCTTCTTCTCCGCCCCAAAAAGCGAACGCGCCCGCCAATTCTTGGCAGGCATGGACTACTGATTTTATTTTCAGGCCGTCCGAACCCTTTTTCAGACGACCTCCACTTTCAACCAAACATTTGAAAAGGAAACACTCATGCAATTGAATGCCAAATTCAAAGCCCTCCTCGCCTCTGCCGCCATCGCCGTCGGCCTGACTGCTTGCGGAGGCGGCTCCGGCGATGCCCAATCTTCACAAAGCAGCGGAGCGGCGACCGTTGCCTCCATCAAAGAAAAAGGCGTCATCCGTATCGGTGTATTCGGCGACAAGCCTCCGTTCGGCTATGTTGACGCCAACGGCAAAAACCAAGGCTTTGACGTTGAAATCGCCAAAGACCTGGCCAAAGACCTGCTTGGCAGCCCCGACAAAGTCGAATTCGTCCTGACCGAGGCCGCAAACCGCGTCGAATACGTCCGTTCCGGCAAAGTCGACCTCATCCTCGCCAACTTCACCAAAACACCCGAACGCGCCGAAGCCGTCGATTTCGCCGATCCTTACATGAAAGTGGCCTTGGGCGTAGTTTCCCCCAAAGACAAACCGATTACCGACGTTGCGCAATTGAAAGACCAAACCCTTCTGGTCAACAAAGGCACTACCGCCGACGCCTTCTTCACCAAAAACCATCCTGAAGTCAAACTGCTGAAATTCGACCAAAATACCGAAACCTTCGACGCACTGAAAGACGGCCGCGGCGTAGCACTCGCCCACGACAACGCCCTGCTGTGGGCATGGGCAAAAGAAAACCCGAATTTTGAAGTCGCCATCGGCAACCTCGGCCCTGCCGAATTCATCGCCCCGGCTGTTCAAAAAGGCAACACCGACCTCCTGAACTGGGTCAACGGCGAAATCGCCGCCATGAAAAAAGACGGCCGTCTGAAAGCCGCCTATGAAAAAACCCTCTTGCCCGTGTATGGCGAGAAAGTCAAACCGGAAGAATTGTTGGCGGAATAAACCGACTATTTTCTCGGCAAAAAGTCACTTGGCCGTATTTTAGCTATCCGATTTGTGATTGATTTAAACAAATATCATACCTAACAACAGGCCGTCTGAACGTGCTATCGATACCTTCAGACGGCCTGTTGTTTAAAAACGAATAACATGATAACCTTTTAATAATGGATGAAATAATTCGTCCGATATTTCTACAAAGCAAAAAGGACTCTATCTTATGAACCGTCGTCAATTTATCGGCAGCGCTGCTGCTGTTTCCCTCACCGCCGCCGCTTCTTTCGCCCGCGCTCACGACCATGCCGGTCATGCACACCATGCCGGTCACGCGCATTCTGCACCGCGCGCCTACGAAGCTGCGCGCAAAGCCGCCGCACATTGCGTTGAAGCCGGTCAAATCTGTTTGGCACACTGCATTGCCCTGTTGAGCGCAGGCGATACCTCCATGAAAGACTGCGCAACCGGCGTTAACCAAATGTTGGCACTGTGCGGCACATTGCAAAACCTTGCCGCCCAAAATTCACGCCTGACCCCATCTTTGGCGAAAGTATGCATCGAAGCCTGCAAACAATGTTCCGCCGCCTGCAAAGAACACGCCGGCCACCACGCCGAGTGCAAAGCCTGCTACGAATCTTGCTTGGCCTGCATTAAAGAATGCGAAAAAATTGCCGCTTAATCAATATTAAAAAAGGCCGTCTGAAATTCAGACGGCCTTTTGTTTATGGTTTCGTTCACGCTATTCTGCTGTGAGTTCTTGCTCATCCAACAGCTTTTTCTTCACAACCGCAGGATTACCCGCGGCCACGCAATAAGGCGGCACATCTTTGGTAACCACCGAACCTGCGCCGATTACCGCGCCCTTGCCGATGGTAACGCCGCCCATGATAATCGCACGTCGACCAATCCAGACATCGTCTTCAATCACAATCGGACGGATGTCCGTATAGCCTTCAAAGCGGCGGGTTTCAGGGTTGAATTTGTGGTTAGTCGAATAAAACAGGCATTCCGGCCCCATCATCACGTTCTTGCCGAGGGTCAGGCCGTGGCAGATTTCGCAATTGACGCCGATACCCGAATTGTCGCCGATTACCGTATCCGGAAAAACATATCCGCCTTTTTCAATATTGACGTTTTTGCCGATGTTTGGGGAAATGCACGCAGCCAAGGCGGCGCGGAATTTTTGCGCAATCCGGCCGAAGGGTTTGCAATAAGACGGAGGCAACATTCCTCCCCAGACACGCAAAATACGCGTCAATATCCTTTTTTGCATGGATTCCGTCTCCTGTTCGTAAAAGCGTAAATATTAATCAGACTATTATTTTTCTTAAAGTTTCACATCTAGAAGAGGTTTTACATCCTCTTTTCAGTTGAATTACAGCCCGATTACACAATATTTGGTTTGAAACTCTATTCTAAACTGTTCTCGCCTGTTGCGAAACTGCCCGCTATGCAAAATATCCGCTTGACGAAACAGCCAAAAATAGCGAAAATCCCACGCTTAACTGAAGTACAGGCAAAACCCCTGTGCCCGCTTAATCGAAAGGAAATCAAATGAAACAAGGTATTCACCCGAACTACCACGAAATCAACGTTACCTGCTCTTGCGGCAACAAATTCGTAACCAAATCCGCAATGGAAAAAGACAGCTTCAACGTTGAGGTTTGCTCTCTGTGCCACCCTTTCTACACCGGTACTCAAAAAATCGTCGACACTACCGGTCGCGTGGACAAATTCAACAACAAATTCGGCAACCTGTTCAAACGCTAATTGCCGCTTTGTCAAAAAGACTGCTTCGTGCAGTCTTTTTTGCATTCAGGCCGTCTGAAACCTTTCTTTCAGACGGCTTCGCCATATCGGATAAACATCCTTTCAAATACCTGAAAAAACCAGCGGTAAACATGATTTTTACAAAGTGCCCCGGTCCGGCATATCGCGCAAACCCGTCAAACCCTGTACCATTGCCATTCAAACCAACCGTTTTTTGACCTTCCATGCTGACTTACACACCGCCCGATCCGCGCCGCCCCCAAAAAACCCATGAAAAACCGTGGCTCCTGCTGCTGATGGCCTTTGCCTGGCTGTGGCCGGGCGTGTTCTCGCATGACTTGTGGAACCCTGCCGAACCCTCCCTCTTTACCGCCTCCGAATCCATGAAAAACGGCGGCAGCCTGCTGGTTGCGCAAATCTTCGGCCAACCCGATTTCACCATCTCCCCGGCTTTTTTGTGGGCGGCCACCGCATTCCAAACCCTGTTTTCGCCTTGGGCGGCCGATGCCTATGATGCCGCGCGTTTTGCCGGCGTGGTATTTACCGCCGTCGGACTGACTGCCTGCGGTTTTGCCGGTTTCAACTTTCTCGGCAGACACCACGGCCGCAGCGTTGTCTTAATCCTCATCGGCAGCATCGGTTTGCTGCCCATCGCCCACTTCCTCAATCCCATGTCGGCCGCTTTTGCCGCGTTTGGATTGATTCTGTGCGGCTTTTCACTGGCACGCCGCCGCGTCATTATTGCCATTTTGCTGTTGTGCGGCGGCTGGGTTTTACTCTCCCTTTCCTCAGGCTATCTGCTGACCGCGGCCATGATGTTTTTGGCACTTGCCCTGTCGTTCCATTCCACTTGGCAGAGCAAACGCTATCTGCTGACCCTGATTGGCGCCATTGTCGTTTCCCTGCCCCTGCTGATTCTGTATCCGCTGGTTTTATCCAGAACCCATCCCGAATGGTTTGATATTTGGTTCAACCATTATTCTTTAGGCGTATTCGGCGGCTTCCATCAGATTCAGACGGCCTTCAACCTGCCTTATTATCTGAAAAACCTGCTGTGGTTTGCCCTGCCTGCTTGGCCGCTGGCGGCATGGACGCTCAGCCGCACGCGTATCCACGATAAAAACTGGGACATTCTGAGCCTGTCGTGGCTGGTTATCATGACAGCACTGCTCGCCATCAATCCGCAACGCCTGCAAGACAACCTCGTTTGGCTGTTGCCGCCGCTTGCCCTGCTCGGCGCGGCACAACTGGACGGCCTGCGTCGCGGCGCAGCGGCATTTATCAACTGGTTCGGCATCATGGCATTCGGTCTGATTGCCGTATTCCTATGGCTGGGCTTCTTCGCCATGAACTACGGCTGGCCTGCCAAACTGGCCGAACGTGCCGCCTATTTCAGCCCGTATTACATCCCCGACATCGACCCGATTCCGATGGCCGTTGCCCTGCTGTTTACCCCGTTGTGGCTCTGGGCGATTACGCGTAAAAACATCCGCGGCCGCCAAGCCGTGACCAACTGGGCGGCCGGCGTTACCTTGGCTTGGGCTTTGCTGATGACCCTGTTTTTACCGTGGCTCAACGCCGCCAAAAGCCATGCGCCGGTAGTACACCAAATGGAAGCCGCGCTTTCTTCCGAATTGAAACAGAAACTTTCAGACGGCCTCGAATGTATCAGCATCGACAGCCAAGACCAGCGCACACGCATCGCGTGGACACAATACAGCCATATTAAAACCACAACCGACAACCCGACCTGCCGCTACCGCCTCATCCGCCAAGCCGCCAACATCGGCGTACCTTCGGGCTGGCAAACCTTGTGGCAAGGCGCAAGACCGCGCAACAAAGCCGAGACTTTCCTATTGCTGGAAAAAACTGCGGCGCAATAAATCACTCCAGCCTCAAAACTGAATATCCCAGTTCAACAAAGGCCGTCTGAAAGAACTTTTATCCTTTCAGACGGCCTTTGACTCACTTTAACACCGCTTCCCGTACAATGGCTTTTTTTCCTTTCAGCCACAAAAAATATGAAACCCAACCGCCTTTTGCCCCTCGCCCTCTTATTGACCGCCCTCTCCGCCCATGCCAAAGATTTCATCATCTACGACCGCATGGACTACGTCGGCAAACCCGACCTGACTGCCGACAAACTCTCCAAAGTGTTCTTGGTTTACGAAAGCGAGCTGGTCAAACCCGATCCGACAGGCAAACGCAAACACGGCGTACTCAATGAAGCACGTATCCGCGAATTGGCCAAGCAATCGCGCCGCGAAGGCTACCGCACTATTTCCACCGACATCGAAAGCTGGTTTGCCGAAAAAGACGGCCAGCTGCTGACACCCGAAGAATTGAGAACCGACTTCGCGCGTATGTACCAAATCTTCAGGGAAGAAAACCCGCGCGCCTTCATCAGCAACTACGGCATGCCTTCCGAACACCTGCACGGCATCCGCCACTACCGCCCCAACGTTGACAACGAAGCCATCTTGGCCAAATGGCGGCAAGTCAGCAAACGCCGCGCGCCCACCGCCGCCATCAGCGACTATGCCAATCCTGTGTTCTACATCACTTCCCCCGATTTGGTGCAATGGGAAAAAGACGTGAAAACCGCCGTTGACGACATCCATCAACGCTTTCCCAACAAAAAAATCATCGGCTACATTTGGCCGCAATATTATTCGGCCACCAACAGTCCTTATTTCAAACAGTTCATCGACCCCGTCCGCTGGCGCAAAATGCTTGAAATCAGCAAAAAATACACCGACGGCGTAATTATCTGGTCGGACAAGCGCGATGAAAACAACCAAATCGTGCGCTGGAACGATCCGCGCATCCAAGCCACGATGAAAGCGACTCAAGCCTTCATCCATGCCAATGCCAAAGAAATCAAGGTGGAAGGTTTGCAGAAATATTAAAAACAAGGCGGGCATGTTTGCCCGCCTCTTTATATACCTACACAGCTGTCTGTATGTTTGACACAACATACGACAAAACGACCGTAGCACCAACGCTTCTGCATTCTTTCACATGTTTTTACCCGTTATTCTTAAGCTCATGCCGTCTGAAAATTGCCCGAATATCCAATACCCTTTACAATACCCGTAATTAAAATACATTTTTCGACACTCCCCTCCTGCATGAGTTCCACACCCTTCATCGAAATGAAAGACGTTGCCTTTGCATATGGCGACCGTCCTATTCTGAACAACATCAACTTCAGCATTCCACAAGGCAATTTCGCCGCCGTAATGGGTGGTTCGGGCAGCGGTAAAACCACGCTGATGCGCCTGATTACGGGTCAAATCCGCCCGCAATCGGGCAAAGTGCTGATTGAAGGGCGAGATTTGGCCGCCTTTTCGGCGCAGGAGCTGTACGAACACCGCCGCCGCATGGGCGTTTTGTTCCAACACGGCGCATTGTTCACCGACTTATCCGTCTTCGACAACATCGCCTTCCCCATGCGCGAACTGACGGATTTGCCCGAAGCGGTCATCCGCGATTTAGTATTGCTGAAACTGAATGCAGTCGGTTTGCGCGGCATTGAAAACCTGATGCCTTCCGAGCTTTCCGGCGGTATGTCGCGCCGCGTCGCCCTCGCGCGTACGATTGCGCTCGACCCTGAAATCATGTTGTACGACGAGCCTTTTACCGGCCTCGACCCGATTTCGCTGGGCGTCATCGCCCACCTCATCAGCCGCGCCAACAAAGCCCTGCGCTCAACCAGCGTTATGGTAACGCATGATATTGAAAAATCATTGGAAATTGTCGATCAAGTGATTTTCTTGGCACACGGCGAAATCATGTTCTCCGGCTCGCCCGAAGAAATGCGCAAACTCGACTCGCCTTGGGTGCGCCAGTTTGTCGGCGGCTTGGCAGATGGTCCTGTCGCATACCGCTATCCGGCGCAAACGACTTTAAAACAAGACTTGCTGGGCTGATGTTCAGACGGCCTGAAACTTAAACCAGGCCGTCTGAAAACCATTTAACCAATCAACTGAAACCTATGAATTTTATCCGTTCCGTCGGGGCAAAAACCCTCGGCTTCATCCAATCGCTGGGCAGCATTACGCTGTTTTTCCTGCAGATCCTGGCCAAATCAGGTACGGCGTTTGCCCGCCCGCGCCTGAGCATCCGCCAGGTTTACTTTGCAGGCGTGTTGTCTGTCCTGATTGTTGCCGTCTCCGGCCTGTTTGTCGGCATGGTATTGGGCTTGCAAGGCTATACGCAGCTGGCAAAATTCAAATCCGCCGATATTTTGGGCTATATGGTTGCCGCTTCCCTGTTGCGCGAATTGGGTCCCGTATTAGCGGCCATTCTGTTTGCCAGCAGCGCGGGCGGTGCCATGACCAGCGAAATCGGCTTGATGAAAACCACCGAGCAGCTTGAAGCGATGAACGTGATGGCGGTTGACCCCGTGGCGCGCGTGGTTGCGCCGCGCTTTTGGGCGGGCGTGTTTTCCATGCCTTTGCTGGCATCGATTTTCAACGTTGCCGGCATTTACGGCGCGTATTTGGTCGGCGTCGAATGGCTGGGTCTGGACGGCGGTATTTTCTGGTCGCAAATGCAAAACAACATTACCTTCCATTACGACGTCCTCAACGGCTTAATCAAATCCGCCGCTTTCGGCGTAGCCGTTACGTTAATCGCCGTACATCAGGGTTTCCACTGCGTACCGACTTCCGAAGGTATTTTGCGCGCCAGTACACGCACAGTAGTGTCTTCCGCCCTGACCATCCTCGCTGTCGACTTCATGTTGACCGCATGGATGTTTACCGACTAAAGGCCGTCTGAAACGACACTTAAAAAGAATGAAACAAGGACAATAGCACATGAAAAAAAATGCTTTGGAATTTTGGGTAGGACTGTTTGTCTTGCTGGGCGCAGCCGCTATCGGCTTTCTCGCCTTCCGTGCCGCCGGCGGACAATCGTTCGGCAAATCCTCTCAAACCTACACCGTCTATGCCGATTTCAGCGACATCGGCGGTTTGAAAACCAACGCTCCGGTCAAATCCGCAGGCGTACTGGTGGGCCGTGTTGCCTCCATTCAGCTCGACCCTAAATCCTATCAGGCCAAAGTCGCCCTCAATCTGGACAGCCAATATCACTTCAGCAGCGACGTTTCCGCACAAATCCTGACTTCAGGATTGTTGGGCGAACAATACATCGGCCTGCAACAAGGCGGCGATACTGATTCTTTGGCGGCAGGCGACACCATTACCGTCACCAGCTCCGCCATGGTTTTGGAAAACCTTATCGGCAAATTCATGACCAGCTTTGCCGAGAAAAACGCAGACAGTGAATCTGCCGGTCAAAACGAACAATAAACACATATCAACCCAATATTCAGGACACTCCCATGAAAAAAACTTCCTTCATCAGCGCATTGAGCATCGGCGTATTGAGCATCAGCATGGCATTTGCCTCTCCTGCCGACGCAGTCAACCAAGTCCGTGAAAACTCCGTTCAAGTGCTGAAAATCCTCAACAGCGGCGACGCCAACACTGCACGCCAAAAAGCCGAAGCCTACGCCATCCCTTACTTCGACTTCCAACGCATGACCGCTTTGGCCGTCGGCAACCCATGGCGTACTGCGACTGACGCACAAAAACAAGCGTTGACCAAAGAGTTCCAAACCCTGCTGATCCGCACCTACTCCGGCACCATGCTGAAATTCAAAAATGCCAAGGTCAACATCAAAGACAACCCTGTCGTAAACAAAGGCGGTAAAGAAGTCGTTGTCCGCGCTGAAATCAATGTTTCCGGCCAAAAACCGGTCAACATGGACTTCACCACCTACCAAAGCGGCAACAAATACCGCGCATACAATGTCGCAGTCGAAGGCGCAAGCTTGGTTACCGTATACCGCAACCAATTCGGCGAAACCATCAAAGCCAAAGGCATCGACGGCCTGATTGCCGACTTGAAAGCCAAAAACGGCGGTAAATAATCCACCCCGCACCATGCTGCCTGATGTTCAGACGGCATGGTGCCTTACATCATAAAGACACCATGCAAACAGAAATACGCAACGGCACGCTCTACATCAGCGGCGACGTTACCGTCAAAACCCTGACTGCCTCCGCCTTTGCGCGCTACGAACAACAATGCCGTCTGAAAGAAACAGACAGCATAGACTTCAGCCAAGTAGGCAAAGCAGATTCAGCCTGCGTTTCCCTGCTGCTCAACGCTCTGCGCCGGACAGACAAAAAACCGACCATTCAAAACATTCCCGATTCCGTCCGCGCACTGGCCGAACTTTACGAAATCAAAGACTGGTTGCAATCATGAAAAAAACCACCGCTTCCCTCTGCCTCCTCATCAGCATAGCCTCCGCTCCCGCACTTGCCGAACGCAATCCGGCCGACCCTTACGAAGGCTACAACCGTACCGTTTCCAAGTTCAACGACAAAGCAGACAAATACGTCCTTTCCCCCGTCGCACGCGGTTATCGCAAAGTAACGCCCAAACCGGTGCGTACCGGCGTGAGCAACTTCTTCAACAACCTGCGCGATGTCGTCAGCTTCGGCAGCAACGTGCTGCGCCTTGACGTCAAACGCGCCAGCGAAGACCTCGTCCGCGTCGGCATCAACACCACCTTCGGCCTTGGCGGTTTAATCGACGTAGCCGGTGCAGGCGGCGTACCCAGCAATAAAAACACCCTCGGCGACACCTTCGCCTCATGGGGCTGGAAAAACAGCAACTACTTCGTTGTCCCCCTACTCGGCCCGTCTACCGTACGCGATACCGTCGGCAACGCCGTTACCACCGTCTATCCGGTTAAAAACGCCGTCTTCCACACCAGAGCAGGACGCTGGGGCACAATCGGCCTGCAAGCCATCAACACCCGTAAAGAACTGCTCGACCTGACCGACAGCCTCGAAGGCGCAGCCATCGACAAATACAGCTACACACGCGACCTTTACATGAAAGTCCGCTCCCAACAAACCGGCGGCACGCTTCCTCAAAGCGAAGACGACAACATCGACATCGATGACTTGGTGGACAGCAACGCAACTTCCGAACCGGTAGCAGCCCCTCAAACCTCCCCGGCAGAGATCCCCGATACAGACAATCCCCAAACCCTGTATCAAACACCATCAGAAAATCTCTGATTTTCTGTGTATAAGAGCTACGAATAATTCATATGCTTACTGCCCATTAAATACAAAAAAAGCTTACTTAATGATTTAAGTAAGCTTTTTTATTCGCGAGAACAAATTTCTTAAAACCTTTTACAATTACCTGAAGAATCGAAATCCATTTAACTTAAAACTAAGATTCTTCAGACGGCCTTTTCTCATAACTGAAGACTAACTCGACTATATTGGTTACCTTTTACTCAGCCACATCATCTTCATGCACAATAATGTGATTCACATAAACTGGCTGTGCAGAAACTTCATTCGATAATGAATCAGTTATTGGTGCGGATGCTTCGGTTCCCGAGAAAGTTTCGTGTGTAGAATGAGTTGCTTCTGTTAACTGGTCGGCTTGCGTCCCTAAAAACGGAACCTCTAATTGTGTAGATTCTTGATTATCGGCTTTAGGCTGAGTTTCAAATACCGTTACACGATCTTCCACAGAGGACGATGCTGGAGTAACAACCTCTGGTACAGACGGTTTCTCTTCGGCCTCTATAGAAGTCTCTTCTATTATAGGATTGTGTACCGTTTCAGAAGCTACAGTCGGTTCAAATGCTTTGACTTCCTCCAGTTGTTCCACAACTTTAGGCTCTTCTACTACCGGTGGTTGCACTACCGCAGATGCTTCTACTGCCGATGACTGTTCTACAGTCTTAGTTTCTACAATCACTGGCTGTTCTGCAGCTTTAGATTCACTTGCTATTGGTTGTTCTACTGCCTCAGGTGTTTCTACTATAGATGACTGCTCTACGGACTTAGTTTCTTCAACCACTGATTGTTCCACAGCCTTAGATTCATCTACTGCAGGTTGCTCTACCTTTTCAGGAGTCTCTACAGATTGAACATTTGGCTTAGATGTATTTAACGTTACAGGATCAACTGGAGTAGCATTTCCTCTATCCAATTTTTCAATATCTGCCTGTTTAGCATCTTCTGTTTTAACCTGCTTATCAAGAAGATTATCAGAAGAATATTGATCATCTTTAGACTTTTTACCGTCTTCAGCTTGTGTAGTTTTTGAATGATGAGCCGGCTCAACTGATATCGTTGTTCCTGGTTCTTCTGCTGTTTGTTTCAGATTTTCTGGTTCTGTCACCGCTGGTTCTGCTTCTACCGGCTTCAATGTAGGATTGTATGGCTCAGCCTTAGAATTTTTGTCTTCTAAATCTGGCTGCTGGTTTTCACTTGGGTATTTCTGAACAGCTTTTTCAGGAGATGAGGATTTAGTTTTGGCTGTATGGCAGTTTTCCCCTATTTTGATGAGTTCAATTCCAGAAACTAAAAAATTGGAGCTTTCTAATTTTCCTTTTAAAGCAACATAGATTGGCGTGCTTTCAGGCATATTTTTTCTAGTACTGACAATCTCTGCTGTCGCTTCATAGCCATTTCCACTACCAGGTAATAAAGCATAAGTATTTTTCAGATTACAACTCTGAATTCGTACATAGTTATTTTGAGTAACTAATGTACCTTCTAAATCATACTCTTTAGCTAAGGCTGTCTGGGCAGCTGCTGAAAGCAATACACTGCAAGTAAGAAAAAAGTGTTTAACCATATATTTAGTTCTTAAGTTTAAAGTAATCTGTTGATACCTAAAAAGTTACGCTCGGCTGCGTTTAACAGAAACCGTTCCTTCAGGCATAAAATAAGTGTCTATGACTACAGCACCAGCATTTTCAATTTCACATTCAAGCTGATAGCATAAAACCATAATATTGTCTTTAGACTCAGTCAGTCGAATGTCTAAATTTCTCAATCTAGGCTCATATTTCAATAAGGTCTTCCTCATGAAATATCGTAAATCATGTGCACTAGACGGTAAATTCTTATAAACCATACTAAGGTCAGGGATTCCATAATCAGGCAAATGCTTCAAGGAACCACTCCGACTATTGAGAATGCGTTGGATATTATCTAAAACACTCCTAACTAACTGGAAACCATCTGGAAGCCCATCTAGCGGCAAGCCATCAGAATAAAACCCCGTTAATTTCTCATAGAGGGCTGCATCCATTATTTGACTTTCTTTTCGGTCTCTTGAATTACAACTTTATTATCTACCAACTCAACAACTAAAGGCTTTTTATTTTTCAGCTGTTTTTTGGATAGAAGCATTTTCCACGGTTGATCCTCTCCTACCCGATTATAAAAAGCCACGATACCAACATACTTGGTCTCTTTATCCAAGGTTTCATCCAAGCTGATAGTTTCACCAGGTCGAATGGTATATTGCTTATACCCTTCTACCAAATCATTGCCCAAAATGGTTTTATCTTGATTAAGCAAGTCACGATAAGATGCAACTTCATAATTCTGCTTATCTCGAAGCTGATAAATGCGAACAACTGTCGATAACGATTGACCCCGTTCATTTTGATTCAACCCATTACGAGCAACCAAGTCAATCTTTAATATCTTTAACTTAGTATAAAAGATACTTTTAGTTACATTGGTCGTACCATCTTTCACACCTTGCAAAACCCCGCAACCTGATAATACCGCGCACAACAAGGCTAATGCGCAGACTGACTGAATTCTAGTTTTCTTATTCATGATTTTCCGTTTTCTTAAATTAGTTTGAATATGTATAGTTCGCTATCTTTATTTGCTTGTCTTGATGCATCGTACCTAAACCGGTATTAATCCCCAACATTTGTTTTTTTGCTAAACGACTTTGAGGTATCCATTGCTTCTTGATGTTTAGGTAAATGCTTGCATCAAAACGGCAACCCAAATAGAGCTTCAATAATTCAAGTAATTTTTGGTGTAATGTTTGTTTTGGTAATAGAAGTTGTGCATTCTCAAATGTATCTGGTGTAATCTCAATACGTATCAGATGACTATGATCTTTTATTCTACTGCCTAAAGATGCACTTCCTCCATCCAATCTCAAACCGGCTTTCCCCAACTCACGATTTTTTTCCAATATTACCCACTGAGGCTGAAATTCTTTTACTGTTACATCTGCAAAAGGTAACAAATATCTAACTATACTGATAATACCTTCTTTTGTTCGGGTGCGCTGATAAAAAACACTGAACAATCCCAAGATTCTGCTATCTAGCAAAGGATGTATAAATTTGCCGTCTACCATCCCCTGCCCAATAAGGTGCAAAAGAGAGCGAGATAAATCATCCTGCCCTTCATTTTGAAACAAAAACGGATAGCGGTATTTTTTCCATGCCTGAAAAAACAGGGTTGTAATTCTATGGTTAAAAATATCCAAAAATGCGGCTAAGCTTTCACTACCGTCTTTATGCGTTGCAATATCGTTCAGGAAATAATCCGGCAAGACAGCATCTACGCCATACAAACCTAAAAATGTTGTCCTTACAGTTGGTAACTCGGCTTCCGCATCATATTCAACCGATGCAATTTCCCCAGAAGGGAAAGATAGAGACTTCACCCTTCTGAATCTTACCATTGACTCTACAGCTTTTTCTTCAGCACCATCGGCAAGCGTTTCCAAAACCCGACAAAATTGGAAAAAATTCATTGTTGCTGCATTGCGTACAATAAACTCTCCCAATTTCTCTTGAAAAATTTCAGATGCTATACCTTCGCGATAAGATTTATTTCTGGGAATCTCCCATAGAGGAAGTGTCTGTCTGCCGTTATTTTCTTTAGCACTTTTATGCGCTGTTTCTAAAACCGTGTGATAGTTGTTTTGCTGTCTTTCCATGTATATGTTTTCCCGGATGGCAGAGAAACTATGCTGAACCGGGTAAATAGGTTCAAATCAGCATACATTGCAAAAAATTCGTTCAATAATTCTCCGAACAAATAAATTTCTGCTTCCCCATTAAATGCAGTTGAATCAAATGTTACTGTAATATGAACTCCACGATGAACTGCACCACGCTCGATTCTTTGTACCGTTTCATGCTTAACGTCAACAATCCCGTTCAATCTGCGCTTATTCAATTCATCTTCGGTCCAATCGTAAATCGACAATGCACCTTTTAAACTATCAACGTTTAGTAATGATAGATAATTTGGTGACAAATGGGACAAGATACGCCATTGAAATCTGTCTTCTGTTGGAGGATAGCATGACAACGTCGGAGTCGTAAGGTTTCTTACCATTTTAATATTGGGCTCGGCTATATCCGTGTCTTGAATCTGGGTTTCCCTCAAACTCTTACGTGGCAAAGCACCATTGGTCCCTACTACTTTTAGAGAAAGTGTTTCAGTAGGCAGAATATCTTTTCTATCCCACAACAATCCTCCAAGCATAATAAATGTTTCATGCTTTCCAGATACTCCTCGTTTTACCTTCGTATGGTAATACCGTTCAGGAGCATCATATTTCATCAACCCACCACGATGTTGGAATGACGAGAAAGGAATATATGAGTAGCGCTTGCCTGTCTCATGATTTACAGCTTCCACTTCATTTACTGAATACACCTCGACTGCCATACCCTCATGCAACAAGGGCTTAACAGGATATTCAAATGCCTTGTGATCCACCCGAATAGGCTCAGCCTCCATGTCAAAGAGGTTAATGGCAGGAACACAGTTTAATTTCAGGCAATCTGGAGGAAATCTAAGCTCTGAAGGATATTGTTTGGATAGAACTACATTAATACTAAACTCATTAATGCGTTCCGACCATTCTTCGGCATCAATACCAATCAAATCAATAAAGAAAAACTTCTGTTTAAAACAAAAATATTCCAATAGTAATTGATATCCACTGAAACTGTTATTTACTTTTTCCCACAATCTCTCATCTTCGGCAAATCCGACGGCCTTAAACCGTATATTACCTCCAGATGGTAGTTCGGCATGATGGATACTAATTTGAGCAGCCTGATTTAACAAGGCATGACGTAATGCAAAAGCAACTGGTTCATCAGCAGAAATATAAATTCTGATTTTAGAAAAATCCAAATTGTCTTTCTGTGTCTGCCTGTGAATACCAAAAGTCAATTTGATGACACTTTGACCATTTGCATCATAATCCAATAACGTATGCAAAATACTCAGGGGCTGGAGTTTAACATCACCTGTAGTTCGGTACAGGCATCTCGTCAACCTGTCATTAATATTAATGGGCTCAGATTGTACGGATAGTCCTTTTTTAACAAGCTGCCCACCCTGCAACTTTTTATCATCTGGAATTAACTCTAAAACAGTCAAAGAAGGAATCATCCTCAGATAATGAGGCCACAGCATATTGACCAAACCCTCAGTCAATTCTGGAAAGTCATCATCAAGTTTTTGTCTGATTCTTCCTGTTAAGAAAGCAAAGCCTTCAAACAATCGCTCCACATAAGGATCGCGTGTACCTACTCTGTCTAAATTCAGCATTGCGGCACGATCAGGGTGAGCTTTTGAAAACTCTAACCCTGCTTCCTTGAGATACCGCATCTCTTCTTCATAATAACGTAATGTGGGATCTGACATAATATATGTTTAATCGATTAATTCTAATGCACGGACAATATCAATCTGCATTAATTCAGTTCGTAAAAATTCAAGTTGCCCAGTAGCTTCCGTATCTTTCTTATCAAAATTTTCATTTAACAGCTGATACCACAAAGCATATACATCAAATGCAAAATGTTTATCCCACTCTTTTACTGTCAAAACCTGCATCTGCCGTGAAGCCTGTTCCAACAGTTTCAATGCCCAATCTGCTTTTTGATTGTTTGCAGCCAAACGGGCCATCATCAGCCACTTTTTAACCTGCCCTGCACCTGACTGCAACTCTGGTAATGTTTCCAACCAAGCAAAAGCAGCATCCAAACCTTGTTCTTGTGTTTTTAACAAAGCCTGTTGCCATTGACTTTCTTGGTTTTCTACCTGAGATGATGATTCTATTACTGCTTTTTGAACTGTTCGGCTACTAGTCTGCTTGCGCATCGATGGCATAACCTTTTGCTCCAACCACGTAAGCGTATCGGCTGAAACAAACGGAAATCCGTTATCAAAACTTAATCCAGTCAAGCCATCACATCTGGTCAGTAATGATTTTAGCTCAAATAATGATGAGTCAACCTGGGAAAGATATAAACCACCCAAAGCCTGCTGTCCTTGCCACGCGTAATATTGCAAATCGAGCCAATACTGATTAGCGCCTTCTAAAAAAGCCGCTTCTACTCTATCAAGCAAATCCCGCCATTGCTGCTCATTAACCAAACGATTTAAAGTTGCCAATAAATCTGTCCTTGGAGCTTTCAAACGAGTCTGACCATTTTGATGAGGCGGGATACCATTTAGCCCACCCCAACGTACAGCGCGAATCATCTTATATGCAGGCCAATATCCATCATCCTGCTCTCTTAAATAGGCGGCATTAATCCTAACTTGATCGAGTAAGGCTTTAGAAGAGTTAACTTGAGTGACAGCTAAACTTTCAGACGGCCTCTGACTCTCTTGACGAATCTGTGGTACAACTTCCTGGTCAATAGGTGTACTAACTTCCTGACTTTGACTTGTACTTGTCTGAGGTGATGAAAAACGAACAGATGACTCTTCAAAATATTGCAATAACGGAAACAGGCTGGGACGTACTGATTCTTCCCATCCCTCAAGATAATGCTGCAACGACATTAACGCCGATAATGTCCGCTTAAGGTCTACCGAATTAGATAATTCAGTCCCTTTGAGAGTATCCAACACTCTTTCCCCAGACAGCCAATTTAATGCATTGCGTTTTTGTACCGGCTTTTTCGGCCATAGTGATTGATCAAATTTTTGCAGCAATCCACATAAAATTTCCAAACCATCTGAAAAACCTGCCAACCCCCTATCTCGCAAAGCGGCAAAAATATAATAAGTTGCTACTCTCAAGTCTTTAGATTGACGTTTTAACAAGCGTTCAGAAGCATCCAAAATCAATCGGCAATCAATACCTGAAAGTTTGGCCAATTCAATTTTAATAGCCTCAAAATCATCGGCATATGCAACATCCTCGCCACAAGGGTGGCCGTCTGAAACAGGTTCTAGCCACTCTTGCCAGCGATGAATATTGTTATCGGTGATTGATGTACCCTCATCACCAAGTATCGGCTTTACCCATTGGGGTAATGTCATGATTATTTAACCTCAAAAATCTTATTCGGCAGATGGATATTCTTCAGTTCCAACAATCCCAAAGGTCCTTTACCGGAATTAGTTCTCATATAGAACCTCATCAATTTGTCTTTTTCCAATGGGAATTCGACTAAATAAGTGCCACTGTCAATCGGTGTAACCCTAGATTTTTCAAGCATACGGATAAAACCGAAGCGACCACTAATTTCTTGAGTCTTACGCATACCTTCTGCCTCAGTTTCCCAAGAAATGCGAAGACCGGCATTGCTGACATCACCAGGCCATTTAAATGTCTTCCACTCTGTTTGTTGGTTGAAATAATCTAAAGACTGGCCGTCGATAATTAAATTATACTGAACAATACCTTGAGTAGATGTCGGCTTCAGCTCAAAGCTATAACCACCCTCTCCGTTAACAAAGAAATCTTCAGAAATAGCACTCAATTTATTCAATTGTTGCAGCAATCCCGGATTAACTTTCAATTCACTTCCGGGCGCAACAATCCATTGGTTACCTTGTTTGGTTAAAACACCTGCCAATTGGGTTGTGACAAACTGATTAAGTGCACCTTTGTTAACATCCAAATATTTTGCCAATACCGGAATCGAAACTTCGATTTCTGATCGAGCAAATGGATATCTGCCACCCAGTTCAGACTGCATAGGATTGACAAAATTGCTTGCCCACAAATTATTGATGTCTTTTTGAGCAACACCGGCAATTGAATCCCATACGGAATTAAACGGTAATACAAAAACATTTCGTGCAAACGGCAACAATCTGTCACCCACACCGGCCTCAATTAAACGTGCGTACTGTATGCCGTCGAGGAACTCATTATCACCACCGTTTAAAACACCTTGCACAGCTGTTCTTGCCGCACCTCCAGTATCAGAGGATGCTGTCATTTGAATCAAACGCTGCTTCACAGTAGTTACACGTTCAAGGTAACGCTGCAGGCTCAAATCACTCTTTGGATTAATTTGTGCATCAATCAATTGCAACAGAGTTTCAAATTCTGCTTCCAACGGCCCTGCCAGATAATCATTTACCTTATCTTCCAAAGCATTAATATTTTCAGATTGAGAATTCAATACCGCATCTGCAACCTTACGCGAACGAGTAGACAGTTGTCTTGCGGCTACACGTTTTGCTGCATCTGCAACAGCAGGATTGACATCAACCTTCTTGCTATCCAGCTGACTGCTTTCTTTCACTGCATTAAATAATGCCACCAATGGCGAACGTTGAGGATCCGCATAGACGTGAAGCTGATTGACTGCATCCAAGCTGGTTGTTCTCGGTTGCCATGTAATGCTGTTCATCATGTTATACCAAGCGGTAGCATATTCCTTAAAGTAACGTTCTTTCAGGCTATTGATTGCTGCTTCTGTTACCGAAGCTTGGTACACATTACCGCCCAATACCCAATCATTGCTCTTGCTGTCTTTAATTGCCTGCTCTAATCCCGGCTTAATATATTTTTCCCAACCCTCAACCGTATATATACGCGGCAAAGGTTTTCCAACATTCCAAATACCTTTCAAATCCTTATTAAGCAATTTGTCTAAGGTAATGGTTTGCAATTTGGCATTCGTACCCTGAATAATGCGTTTATACAATTGCTCACTGCCTTGGTCGCGATTGATCCAGTCCACCAAGACCTGACGGCTTCTTGATACCAATTCAGTTTGTTCAGGCTCTGCCAAATTATTTTTCTGTGACATACGCGACACAAAAAATTGTGCCAACGTTTGCGCATCTTTTGCCGCCACATTTTGCGTCGTCAACATCTGCGTCAATTTGGTTACTAAGAATTCCGCATCTTTTGTGCCTTTTGTTTTCTCAACATGAGACGTCAGCATCAAATATGCTTTCAAATCTTGATAAGCACTATCCTGAAGTTCAAAATCATCAGGAATTCTGCCTTCCAACATTACCAATTCATCTAACTTGTTCTCAAAAAAGGCAGTAGCAGGACGGCTGATAACATCTTTTGCCAAATTATTATATTTACGGTAAGCAACAGCCAAGAGCTCTTGTCGATGCTCATACCCCAAAAACTTAACTGCATATTGTGAGAAGCTTCGACGAGACTCCAAATCTGTAATATCTTGTTGCAATCGAATAAGTGTAGCTACTTTCTCTGCACGAGATCTTACTTTCTGTACGCTTTCAAAATCGGTCTTCAAACGGCTGAGTTCTTGATAGCTACTATATGCACTGACTGCAAACGCACCACCGACAAACAAGGCAACTGCACTTAAGCCCAAATAAATTTTTTCCGTTTTAGAAAAACGCAGTTTCTTTCCGGAACCCAAAACAGATAAATCGTTGAATGCACGGAAAATCAAATCTCCTGATTGTTCAGGTTGATTTGATTGGATAAAAGAAATACCTGCAACAGTATCCAGTTTTCCTAATCCCCGCTTTTCTGCAGCAATATAATCAGCCAACGCCTGAGTTTGTGACGGCAGTTTGGCGGACAATTTCGCAATGGGTGTTTGTTCTAAATCTGCTTCAATCAATCGTGTACCCACAGCTGCCAACCGATTAGCAAATTGATCCAACTCTTTCATCAACTCTGCTGAAGATACTGTTGAACCATATTTCAAAGCATGACTGACTGCTGATGGCATTTCATTGGCATCATTTACAAAATGAACTTGATTAATTGGAAGTTTCCAGCCAAGTTTTTTCATTAACTCAAGCAGTTGAGCGGTATTTTCCTGAACTGAAAACTCTCCTTGAAGCTCAACAATACCTTCTGCAGGACGTTTTCCCACACCCCTCAGATACTGCCAACCATTCGCAGGTTCCATTGCCTGAGCATCTATCCAAATCGCAGAAGCCGTTTCTACCCAAAGTTGCGGGCGAATATTAGGCAAAACTCTATCCAAGAGCATTGGTTCTTGGGTTACAACGAAAATCCAAGGCTTACGATGTTTTTTATATTGTCTAGTCAATAAGTAAATATGGCGTAGCTGCTCCCAACGTTCCGCTATACCAATCAGAGTTGAAGACTCTCCATTATCCCCACTTAAATCTTCAGGATTTAAATGTTTCAAACCGGAGTATTTATCGGAGCTCCTAGCCCAAAAAAATCTCGTAATCAAAGGAGTAAGGAGTATCAATGAGATCACCATTGATACACATGCCCAGACCACAATTTTTGCAATAGTCGACGTAATGCCAAGATTTTGGCCAAAAAAGTATAATAGGATTGCGCTGATGGCACTTCCAATAAAGATGATTACCCCTGTTGTAATAGGCTTCATAGTAGAGTTTTCTCGAAAAAGATAAGGGATGGATTATAATAGGATATTTCCTCTCCGTCATTATTACATATAAATCTTATTTGAATAAATATTCATTTAACCCAATATTTATCTCCACCTTTCAATGTTGCTTCAACCTCTGACTCATAAAAACTATTCGCTAGTCGCACATACAATCAACCAAACCTACACTCCTTCCGAAACTATCAAAGTTATATTCAAAACTTGATATTTTCTCCTCATACCATATAGATACAGAAAATAACCGTGTTGTTTACACAACAGATTTAGGAAACAAACCCTATCTGGCTATACCTTATACCGTATTTTTTCAGACGGCCTTTATCCCCCAAAAGATAGCCAGTCCACCACCTTTGCTATATCATTCAACTATACAGAAACCAAGGAAAACACCATGTACGAAGTCAACCGCAGCGTCTTCCTGCTTATCCCCCTCGATCCTTTTTGGAACTGGCTGAAATCCCTGCCCGGCAATCACCTAGACGGCCTGACACTTGAAGATATCCAAGCCGATGCCAATTCCTACCTCGTTCGCCCGTGCGAAACCGCCGACGAAGTATGGGACGAAATCGAAGCGCGTTTTGAAGATATTTTTGCTGCAGAATTGGCTGACTGGTGCGAAGACGAAAGCGAATGGCCGGATTTGGATGCTGACATTTTCAACGAATGGTTCGACATCCAACTCTCCACCGTGATTACCGACCTTGAACACGAACCAATCGCACGCGAAGAGTTCCAACCCATCAATCTCAACTGATGAAACTGACCGTCCGCAACTACCACCTCGACGGCTACGGCCACGTCAACAATGCGCGCTATCTCGAATTTCTCGAAGAAGCGCGCTGGACGTTTTTTCAAGAGCATGAGCTTCTGTCCGAACTCAAAGGCATCATGCTCGTTGTTGCACGCGTTGATATCCGCTATCGCCGCCCGTCGCTTGAAGGCGATGTCTTGACCTTTACAGGCCGTCTGAAAGACATCGGCACACGCCACATCATCCTCAGCCAAACCGCGACTCTGCCCAACGGCAAAGCCGCCATCGAAGCTGAAGTTACCCTTATGCCCGTCAGCAGCGAAAGCGGCCGCAGCATCAGCGTTCCCCCAACCTTAGCACACGCCATTCAAAACCTCGAATTATGAAAAAAATACTCACACTCCTTGTCGTTGCCACAATTGGCGCGCTTCTTGCCTTTGTCCTTATCCCCAGCAACAAAGCCGCCCCTGATTTCGCCCTGCCCGACCTGCAAGGCAAAACCATTACCAACGCCGATTTGAAAGACAAAGTTACCCTCATTAACTTCTGGTTTCCCTCCTGCCCCGGCTGCGTGAGCGAGATGCCTAAAATCATCAAAACCGCCCAAGATTATCAAGGCAAAAATTTCCAAGTCCTCGGCATTGCCCAGCCCATCGACCCTATTGAGAGCGTCCATCAGTACGTCAAAGAATACGGCCTTCCCTTCACCGTCATGTACGATGCCGACAAAACTGCCGCAAAAGCCTTTGGCACACAGGTTTACCCGACTTCTGTCCTGATTGACAAAAACGGTAACATCCTCAAAACCTACGTTGGCGAACCCAATTTCACCCAACTCTATCAAGAAATCGACCAAGCCCTCGCCCAATAAATCCAAGGCCGTCTGAAACCATATTTCAGACGGCCTAAAACCGAAATATCCTTTATAATAAGCAACATTTTATCCGTTCAGACACCAAACTCCTCTATCAACAAAGGTCGTCTGAAACAACCGAATACCCATAAGAGAACATCATGAAATTTATCGACGAAGCAAAAATCGAAGTCGCCGCAGGCAAAGGCGGTAATGGCGCAACCAGTTTCCGCCGCGAAAAATTCGTGCCCCGCGGCGGCCCTGACGGCGGCGACGGTGGCAAAGGCGGCAGCGTTTGGGCAGAAGCCGACGAAAACACCAACACCCTCGTCGAATACCGCTTCGTCAAACGCTACCAAGCCAAAAACGGCGAAAAAGGCCACGGCTCCGACCGCTACGGCGCAGGTGCGGACGACATCGTCCTCAAAATGCCCGTCGGCACCCTTATCCGCGACCTCGACACCGACGAAATCATCGCCGACCTTACCTACCACGGCCAGCGCGTCTGCCTTGCCAAAGGCGGCAAAGGCGGCTTGGGCAACATCCACTTCAAATCGTCCGTCAACCGCGCGCCCAAACAATCCACCCCCGGCGAAGAAGGCGAGACCCGCTCCCTGCAACTCGAGCTTAAAGTCCTCGCCGATGTCGGCTTGTTAGGCATGCCCAACGCCGGTAAATCCACCCTGATTACCGCCGTATCCGCCGCACGTCCCAAAATCGCCAACTACCCCTTCACCACCCTGCATCCGAATTTAGGCGTCGTGCGCATCGACGAAAACCACAGCTTCGTCATGGCCGACATCCCCGGCCTGATTGAAGGCGCGGCAGAAGGCGCAGGCCTCGGCCATCGTTTCCTCAAACACTTATCACGCACCGGTCTGCTGCTGCACGTCGTCGATTTGGCGCCCTTCGACGAAACCGTCAATCCAGCAGAAGAAGCCCTTGCCATCATCAACGAATTGCGCAAATACGATGAAGAACTTTACGGCAAACCACGCTGGCTCGTGCTGAACAAACTCGACATGCTCGACGAAGAAGAAGCCCAAGCGCGTAGCGCCGCCTTCCTCGAAGCCATCGGCTGGGACTATCCGAAACCAGACGACCGCTTCCAATTCGATATGGAAACTCCGCGCCTCTTCCAAATCAGCGCCCTGACCCACCAAGGCACACAGGAATTGGTACACCAAATCAACCAATACCTGACCGAGAAAAAACGCATTGAAGCTGAAAAAGGCGAAGCGGAGCAAGCAACCGCAAATGTTGAGATTGCCGAGCAACAGCCTAAAACCGATACAGGCGTGTTTAAGCCGGAATAAAAAATTTCAGACGACCTTTGTTTGATAAAGAGGTCGTCTGAATATAATATTGATACAATATTGCGGATATTTCCTATGTATAAGATTCATAAAGATTTTAATTTTCTAAAAAATTTACTAACTGAATTTTTATCTCAGCCTGACTTAATTGAGCGCTTCCAAATCATGAAACAAACAAAAATTTCTGGTTGGGAAACTTGGTTTCAAATTGAACTAGCGATATTTTTACAACAACATGAAAATGTTGCTGAATGGGAGCGTGAATCACGGCATTCTCTAGATAAAAGAAAAAAAGACTACCGAAATAATATATCAATTGATTTTTATATCAGGCAAAAATATGCACAAGAATCAATCCCCTTAGAAATTAAACAAAATGAAGTTGCTCGAACATGCATTAGAAACATGATTAATGACATCGAGAAATTTAGAAGCATAAGACGTTCAAGTCTAAGAACAGGAAGAGAACCATGGTGTTTGGGCATTCATAACAAAGTAACTGAAAAAACTATTCGAGATTATCTAATCGACTATGAACTTAATTATCTTGAAAACTGTCTTTGGATACATGAGATTCCTGATACAGAATATATGGTTACATTATTTTAATCTCGTCTCTAAATTTCATAAATTATCTATTGAATAGAGCCTATGACCACCATCTACAACACCCTTACCCGCCAAAAAGAACCCTTCACCCCCATCGATCCTAAAAACGTGCGTATGTACGTTTGCGGCATGACTGTTTACGACTATTGCCACTTGGGTCACGCCCGCGTGATGGTCGTGTTCGACATGATTGCCCGCTGGTTGCGCGAGTGCGGCTATCCGCTTACTTATGTGCGCAATATCACTGATATCGACGACAAAATCATCGCCCGTGCGGCTGAAAACGGCGAAACCATCAGCGAACTGACCGCGCGTTTCATTCAGGCTATGCACGAAGATGCCGATGCTTTGGGTGTGTTGCGTCCGGATATTGAGCCGAAGGCGACGGAAAACATCCCGCAAATGATTGCCATGATTGAGACCCTGATTCAAAACGGCAAAGCATACCCTGCCGCAAACGGCGACGTTTACTACGCCGTGCGCGAGTTTTCTGCTTACGGTCAATTGTCGGGCAAATCGTTGGACGACCTGCGCGCAGGTGAGCGTGTAGAAGTGGACGGTTTCAAACGCGATCCGCTTGATTTTGTATTGTGGAAAGCGGCCAAAGCAGGCGAGCCGGCATGGGAAAGCCCGTGGGGTAACGGCCGTCCGGGTTGGCATATTGAATGCTCGGCCATGAGTGAAAACCTGTTCGGCGATACTTTCGATATTCACGGCGGCGGCGCGGATTTGCAATTCCCGCACCACGAAAACGAAATCGCCCAAAGTGTCGGCGCGACAGGCCATACCTGCGGACATGACCACGCGCAAACCCACCACGGTCAAAGCATCGCCAGCCACGTCAAATACTGGCTGCACAACGGCTTCATCCGTGTGGACGGCGAAAAAATGTCCAAATCGTTGGGCAACTTCTTTACCATCCGCGAAGTGTTGAAACAATACGACCCTGAAGTCGTGCGTTTCTTCATTCTGCGCGCCCACTACCGCAGCCCGTTGAACTACTCCGACGCGCATTTGGACGACGCAAAAGGTGCGCTGACCCGTCTGTACACTACATTGAAAAACACACCAGCGGCTGAGTTTGATTTATCTGAAAACGCCAATGACTACACCCGCCGCTTCTACACCGCCATGAACGACGATTTCGGTACGGTCGAAGCAGTTGCCGTGTTGTTTGAGCTGGCAGGCGAAGTGAACAAAACCAATGATGCGCACCTTGCCGGCTGCCTGAAAGCCTTGGGCGGCATCATCGGCCTGCTGCAACGCGATCCGATTGAGTTTCTGCAAGGCGGCGCGGTTTCAGACGGCCTGTCCAACGAGGAAATCGACGATTTGATCGCCCGCCGCAAACAGGCACGCGCGGATAAAAACTGGGCGGAATCCGACCGCATCCGCGACCTTCTGAACGAACACAAAATCATTCTGGAAGACAACGCTGGCGGTACGACTTGGCGTCGCGGTTGATTTCATGGCATAGATAAAAGGCCGTCTGAAACTGTTTTCAGACGGCCTTTTTAATTTTGGTATTTCAAAAAGGGCGCAAACATTACGCCCTTGGTTTAAAAAATCATTTCATTTATGCGCCGAATACTTTCAGACGGCCTTCGATTGGTTGGAAGGCTTTTTCACCGGCTGAAGCCGCGATACCGCCAATCACCATTTGCGCACGCAACAACCAGCTTTCCGGCAAGTTCCATTCTTTGGCAATGGCCGCATCAGGCAGCGGATTGTAGTGTTGCAGATTGGCGCCGATACCGGCAGCCGCCAATGTTGTCCATACAGCATATTGAACCATGGCATTTGCCTGATCCGCCCAGATCGGGAAGTTGGCCGCATAAGATGGGAACTGCTCTTGCAAGCCTTTGACAACATCTTGATCTTCAAAGAACAAAACTGTCGCCGCGCCTGCTTTAAACAAGTTCAGTTTTTGCGCAGTGGCTTCAAACTGCTCGGCAGGAACAATTGCACGCAAAGCTTCTTCGACAAAATGCCACACTTTAGCATGTTCTTCGCCAAACAATACAACCACTCGGGCAGATTGCGAATTGAAAGAAGACGGCGTATGCAAAACGGCGTGTTCGATG
Organism: Neisseria subflava; assembly: GCF_003044645.1. Classification (GTDB taxonomy): domain Bacteria; phylum Pseudomonadota; class Gammaproteobacteria; order Burkholderiales; family Neisseriaceae; genus Neisseria; species Neisseria subflava_B. The sequence continues at coordinate 184,986 of NZ_POXL01000004.1, read as the reverse complement.
ATTTTGGTTACTTCCTCATTGGACAGTGGTAGGGTGTTGTTCAATGCATAGATAGAACGACGGGTTTCAGCAGCTTGTTGCAAAACAGAATAAGTCATGATCTTTTCCTTAAATTAATCTTTATCTTTACCAAAAACGTTATCCAAAGCCCACGCTCCGCCACCGGCTACTGCCAGGTACAAAAACACGAAGCAGAACAAAACGGCAGATTCGCCATGGTTGGCCAATGGGAACAAAACATCACCAGAAGACGCGTGCGCCATAAAGTAGGCGGCTGCCATCTGACCAGACAAAACAAACGCGGCCGGACGGGTGAACAGGCCCAATATCAATAAGATACCGCCGACAATTTCCAAAATACCGGCCACCAGCATCAAACCTTCAGGCGCGCCGCCCATGGACATCGGAAAACTGAAAAACTTGGCCGTACCATGCAGCAAAAACAAATACGCCGCAACAATACGCAAGACAGACAATACAACAGGTTGGAATGATTTGAGGGTTGACATCTTCATAATCCTTATTTTAATGGCTACCTGAAAGAGGTAGGGAGCAATTTCAATAAGTGCAGTATAGATAATTCCCAGTAAGAGATATATACTCAAATTATTGATACAACGTTTCCTAATAAGAAATCATGGACACCCTGTTCAGCCTGAAAGTTTTCCGCCAAGTTGTTCAAAGCGGCAGTTTTACCCGTGCCGCCGATCAGCTCGACATCTCCACCGCCATGGCCAGCAAACACGTCAGCCATCTGGAAAACACCATTCAAGCCAAGCTCTTACACCGCAACAGCCGCAACCTCCACCTGACCGAAGCAGGCGAAGAATACTACCGTCAATGCAGCTACGCGCTGGATACCTTGGACACCGCCGCCCAAAAAGCGGCAGGCGGTACCGACACGCCGCAAGGTATGTTGCGCGTTACCATGCCCCTATGGTTTGCAGGCGGCAATATGAGCGCATGGCTAGCAGAATACCGCCAGCGTTATCCCAAAGTCACGCTTGACCTTGTCCTCGACAACCGCCATATCGACCTTATCGCCGAAGGTTTCGACCTCGCCTTGCGCGTTTCCAAAACCCCCTCCCCTTCGCTGATCGTCAAACCGCTGGCCAAAATCGAATTCGTCCTGCTTGCCGCTCCCGACTATCTGGCCCGACACGGCACACCCGATACGCCCGAAGCCGTCATGCAGCATCAAACCATCCTGCCTTCCTATACCAGCCAACAAAACTGGGAAATTGCCCACCGCCACACCGGAGAAAAAGCCATTCTCCATCTCTCCCCGGTTATCCGCAGCGACAACACGCTGATGATCCGCGAGCTGATTAAAGCAGGTGCAGGCATAGGCTATCAGCCCCTTTGGGCGGTTCAGCAGGAATTGAAGGATGGTACATTGATCCAACTCCTGCCCGATTACACCATCTGGACAGACCAACTGAACGCCACTTATGTCGACAGGGCATTTCTCAGTGCGAAAGTGCGCAGCTTTATCGACTTTCTCAATGAAAAAATATCGGAAGGATAAACATCAAGGCCGTCTGAAACACTTTTCAGACGGCCTTTAATCAAAGCAACAACCCAATCAATAATTGGTCGAGCAGAACTGTTCGCGTTTGTCCGCATCGGCGGCATAGCATGTCAAACCCATGCCTGACGCATTGCTGTTGTTCGCTTTCGCACCCGGTTTCTTGTTCACCAAAACCTTACCGTTTTTTCCGATTTCAACGGTCACGCCTTTGCCGTTTTTCAACTTCCATTTCAACACTTGCGCATCGGCACTTTGGCACTTGCTGACTGTACAACCGCCTTCTGTCGCGACGTTGCCGTTTTTATAAATCACGCACTGCTGCTGGCTGTCGGTACAGGCCGCATACGCAGCAACGGAGAAACAGGAAATCAGCGCAGCAAACAAAATAGGTTTCATGGTTTGAACTCCTAAGGTTGTGATGATGGGTTTGTGATATTTGGAACTATACGCTTATTTGCAGATACCTACTACAAAATGTATCGGTAACATTCAACGGGCGCATCACTATCCACTCCACCAATTATCTCATTCGCCCCATACGATAAAGGCCGTCTGAACATCATTTTTCAGACGGCCTTTAATTGATTTTCTACCTTACCGCTTCAGCTTCGCAAACGCATCTGCCATTGCCGAATTGGTCGGGGCGCGGTCGTTACGTTGTGGTCTGCGGTCGCGGCGTTCTTGATGTCGGGTTTCAGACGGCCTGTTGCTTTTGGCGGCACTGCCCGGTTCGTCATCCAAACGCATGGTTAACGCAATGCGTTTTCTGGCAGCATCGACTTCCAGCACTTTCACTTTCACTACGTCGCCGGCTTTCACCACTTCGCGCGGGTCTTGGACGAATTTATTGGATAAGGCAGAGATGTGTACCAAACCGTCCTGATGGACGCCGATGTCCACGAACGCGCCGAAGTTGGCGACGTTGGAAACCACGCCTTCGAGTATCATGCCGACTTGCAAGTCGCTGATTTCGTGGATGCCTTCGGCGAATGAGGCCGTCTGAAACTCGCCGCGCGGGTCGCGGCCGGGTTTTTCCAGTTCGGACAGGATGTCCAAAATGGTCGGCAGGCCGAAGCGTTCGTCGGTGAAGTCGGACGCTTTGATTTGCTTCACGCGCTCGCGGTTGCTGATGAGTTCGGCGGCGGTAATGCCTTGTTGCGCCAGCATTTTGGCGACGATGGGATAGGCTTCGGGGTGGACGGCGCTCGCATCCAGCGGCTCTTTGCCGCCGTTAATCCGCAAAAAGCCCGCCGCCTGCTCGAAGGTTTTTTCGCCCAAACGCGGCACTTTCAGCAATTTTTTGCGGCTGTCAAACGCGCCGTTTTCATCGCGGTAAGCGACGATGTTTTGGGCAAGGGTTTGATTCAAACCGGAAATCCGCGCCAAGAGCGGGGCGGAGGCGGTGTTCACATCCACGCCGACGGCGTTCACGCAATCTTCAACCACTGCGTCCAGCGATTTGGCGAGCTGGCTTTGGTTTACGTCGTGCTGATACTGGCCCACGCCGATGGATTTGGGGTCGATTTTGACCAACTCGGCGAGCGGGTCTTGCAGCCTGCGGGCAATGGACACCGCGCCGCGCAGGGAAACGTCCAAGTCGGGGAACTCGCGTGCCGCCAGTTCGGACGCGGAATAAATCGATGCGCCGGCTTCGGAAACGACGATTTTGTGCAGGCTGTTTTCGGGCATTCCGCGCACCAGTTCGCCCGCGATTTTGTCGGTTTCGCGGCTGGCGGTGCCGTTGCCGATGGCGATGAGCTTCACGCCGTGTTGTTTAATCAGGCGCGACAGCGTTGCCAACATATTGTTTTCTTGATGCAAATAGACGATGACCGTATCCAGCAGCTTGCCCGTGTCGTCCACTACGGCGCATTTCACGCCGTTGCGGTAGCCAGGGTCGAGACCCAAAGTGGTCAGCCGTCCGGCAGGCGCGGCGAGCAGCAAGTCTTTGAGATTGCGGGCGAACACGGTAATCGCGTCGGTGTCGGCGGCTTCTTTCAGACGGCCTAAGGCTTCAAGTTCCAACGACAAAAAGATTTTCGCGCGCCAAGTCAGGCGCACGGTGTCGCGCAGCCATTTGTGGCCGTCTGAAACCTTGAAGCGGCGGGCGATGAGTTGCTCGTATTTGCTTTGCTGCGTAATAGGCGTATCGTCGGGCTGGTATTTGAGCGCGATGTTCAACACGCCTTCGTTGCGGCCACGCAAAACCGCTAGCGCACGATGGCTGGGCATCGCACGAATAGGTTCACGATGGTCGAAATAATCGCTGAATTTTTCGCCTTCGGTTTCTTTGCCTTCAACGACTTGCGCGTGGATTTCAGCTTCATTCCACAACTTGTCGCGCAGCGTGCCAATGAGTTCCGCATCTTCGGCAAACTGCTCCATCAGAATCGCATGCGCGCCGTCCAGCGCGGCTTTGGTATCTGGAACATTTTCGTTCAGGTAGCCTTGCGCGGCGGCTTCCACGTCCTGCGGCTGCTCGGCAAGCAACACGTCCGCCAGCGGCTGCAAACCGTGTTCACGCGCGATTTGCGCTTTGGTGCGGCGTTTGGGCTTGTAGGGCAGATACAGGTCTTCCAGCGCGGTTTTGTTGTCGGCGGCTTCGATTTGCGCTTTGAGGTCGTCTGAAAGCTTACCTTGCTCTTCAATGCTTTTTAAAACAACGGCTTTGCGCTCCTCCAACTCGCGCAGATATTGCAACCGCTCGGCAAGCTGACGCAGCTGCGTATCATCCAGCCCGCCTGTGGCTTCTTTACGGTAACGCGCGATAAACGGCACGGTCGCGCCGTCGTCTAAAAGCTCAATAGCGGCATTAATTTGCGCGGCCGTAGCCGAAAGTTCTTGGGAAAGAATTTGAGTAATGTTCATCAATAGAATTCCAACGGACAGGCCGTCTGAAATTTCAGACGGCCTGATTTAAAAAACAATCGCTTTAAGGCAGCGAATTATAATATTCGTAGGCTTTGTCCATGTCTTCAAACTGGTGCATATGTCCTTTTTCCAGCACCATCGCATTATCGCAATATTGCTTCATGGCGCTGTGGCTGTGTGACACCAAGATGATGGAACGGTCTTTGCGCTTTTCAAACAACTCGTACTTACATTTATCGGCAAAGCGCGAGTCACCAACTGCAATCACTTCGTCAATCAGATAGCAGTCAAACTCTACCGCCAACGACAAAGCAAATGCCAAACGCGCCTTCATACCTGAAGAATAACGCTTAACCGGCTCGTAAAGATACTGACCCAGCTCGGAAAACTCTTCGGTAAAGTTCTTCACATAATCGATATCGACATTGTAAATCCGACAGATGAAACGCAAATTGTCCATACCGGTCAGACTGCCTTGAAACGCACCGGAGAATGCCAAAGGCCAAGAAATACTCATCGTCCGCTTGATTTCACCCGTGGTCGGCGGCTCAACGCCGCTGATCAAACGGATAAGCGTCGATTTACCTGCACCGTTGCGGCCGAGAATACCGATTTTCTCGCCCTTCTCCATTTTGAAGTTGATATCGTGCAAGACTGTCCGCCAACCTTGGCGGGTCAGATAGCGCTTGGAAACGTGTTCAACTGAAATCATTGCGGCTCAACCCCTTTGCTGAATCTCGCCACCATCGCCAAACCAAGCAGCAGCAAAACCAAGTTACACAACAAAATATACCAAGGATTTCCGTAAGTCGTAACGCTGTTACCAAAATATCCGGCACGGAACATTTCTGTACCATGCACCATCGGAATCATCAGTACATAGTGTTGCAACTGCTGAGGCAGGTTGTGTACGAAGAAAAACACGCCGGACAAAGGCATCATCACAAAACTAATGGTACTCCAAACCTTGCCAAACGGCTCAAAGTGAAACGCCACCGAACAGATGACCAGCCCCAATCCAACGGCAAACATTGCCATCAAAAGCCAAGCCAACAACATATAGAAAATATCTGCCGGTACATCAATCCAGCCGATGAGGACCAATGCAAACATAATCACAACCTGAGCAATAGTAGCACCGGCAATCTCTAACAACATACGCGCAAAAATGGTATCTAAAACGCGTACATTTCGGTGATACAGCAGGCTTGTGTTGGCCGCAATCGAACCGATAGCGCGATTAGAGGCATTACGCCACATCATCATCATCGGATAGCCTGTCAGCGTGAATGCCACGATATTCAAAGCCGACACGTTGTTCATACGGAAGAATTTCCACATCAACACCATAACCAAAGTCAGCAGCAAAGGTTCGACAAACAACCACAAAAAACCAATGTTATTACGACCGTAGCGAGTAATAATTTCACGCATTAAGAGTGCGCCGATTACCCTTTTTTGGATAAGCAACGACTCCAAAAACGATGTTTTATGTAGCTCTTTCATCAGTTTTTATGCTCACGGATACTTGCAGACAGCAACACGGCAATGCCATAGACAATCAAACCGATGACAAACGTTGCCACGATGTTGTACAAACGGTTTGGCTCATGTGCCAAGTCAGGTTTGTTCGGCTGGGAAATCACTTCCAAATACAATTGCTGGCGATCTGCTTCCGCTTTTGCACTTTCCAAAGAAGTCATCGCCGCAGCCAATTGTTTTTCGGCCAATTCGTTTTCCAAATACACGCGTTGATATTCCGCCGCCTGATTGGACAACGAACCCTCGCCACCGCCGGAAATCGCTTTCATTTGTTGCGAGATTTCTTTACGCAAGCTCTTCTCGCGCGCAATCAAACCTGGAATTTGCGGGTTTTCAGGCGTAACGGCTTTTACCTGGTCAAGCTGGGTTTGAATGACAATCAACTCGTCCTGCAATTTAGACACCAAACCCATTTGCACATCGGATTGCGCCTTCAAGTCAAAAATACCGTTGGACACACGGAATTTTGTCAATTGGGCAGAAGCCTCTTTAACTTGTTCTTCAGCCGAATTGACCACTTCTTGAGCATAACGAATCGTATCCTGACGCGCACGTTCGTTCAGCTGGTTGATCAATACCTCACCTTGTTTGAGCAAAGCATCATTGATCTTTTGAGATTCACCGGCATTGAACGATGTAACGCTCAAATTGGAAATGCCTGAGACAGAGTCAAAATGGATGGATACCTTATCTCGGTAGTATTGATAAAACGCCTCATCCTCGCCACGCAGGCCAAAACCATTAAAACGGCTGAAAATATCGCCTTCTTTTTCATAAAAATCACGCACGGGCATTTTCTTACGCAACGCATCCAAAGCCGAACGCGACTGCATATATTCCTGCACGGTATAAATATCGTCTTGAGCACGAGAAAAACCAGACCCCTGCAAAATGGCGCCCAAGCCGTTCAAAGACGATTGGCTCTTAGGAGAACGCACCACAAAGCTGGACTGGGATGTAAACTGATCAGAAGCAAATAGCCCGTAATACACACCGGAACACAAAGTCGGCACGATAACCGTTACCCAAAGCAACGGATTAATCTTACGCAACCAAGACTTCTTGGCCTTTTTCTTTTCGGGAGCCGGTTGTTCCGGTTTCACATCCACATTTGCAGAAACTTGTTCAGACATTATTTTCCCCATCAGTTCGTTAAATTATTAATACTGCTCGCACCGCTAACCACCGGTGAGAACACAAATGACAAGAACTTACGTACTTCAGCCAACGGCGCATTCGATACGTACACCACGTCCTTATCCTTCACAGGGAAACGCTGCATCCAAAACATAGAATTCGCATCTGTCAGATTCAAACGGTAGACCACAGGAATTTCCGCGCGATCGCCATAACCTTTTTCGGCCCATTTAGATTGTTTTTCCGGCGGCAACTCAGACAAAGGCGCATAACGGAATACAAATACGCCGCGTGCATCTGCACTATAATCCTGCAGCCCGCCCATACGTCCCACAGCCTCGGCCAAAGACAAGCCCTTCACAGAAAAACCAATCTGCTGTGCGCGACCGACAGCACCCATAGAAGTAAATGTGCTTGGGTTTGTAATCATTGTGACTACATCACCGCGGCGTAACAAAATATTTTGACGCGGATGCGCCACCAAATCTTCCAGAGCAATCGTTCTCACAACATTACCACGTGTCAGCTGTACGTTCGTATCTTGTACATTCGCAGTCGAACCGCCCACAGCAGCCACCGCATCCAACACACGCTCGCCTGCAGCCGTCAAAGGCATACGCACACTGTTACCCGCGCGGATAACCGATACATTCGCCGCATTGTTTTGCACCATGCGCACCATTACCTGCGGCTGGTTCGCCATTTTTTTCAGACGGCCTTTAATGATGTTTTGCACCTGAACCGGTGTTTTACCAAGGACAGATACATCGCCGATAAACGGCACAGAAATCGTGCCTGAAGAGCTGACCATCTGTTCAGGCAGCTTCGTTTGCTGCGCATTACCCGAACCGGTAGACGACAAAGCCCCGCCGAACAACACAGCCGGAGGAGCTTCCCAAATCGTAATGTCCAACATATCACCGACGTCAATGGCACCGACAGAAGCATAGCCCTCTCCCAGCTGGGCCAAGGATTGACCCACTTGAGCTTGATAAAGAGAAGCAGCCACATCAGCATTAACATCTACTAATTCCACATCGGGAATATTTGCCTCACTCTGTTGCCCCAAAGCAACAACTTTACCAGTACTTGGGCCGGAAGCAGGGAGTAGACTACATGCTGACAACACTGTACTGAACATCAGCAACATCCCGCGCTGAGCAAAAAATTTAGCTTTAAACACAGATAAAATCCTAATATACTTGGAATTCAATTCCATCATTATAACATCTGAAAATCAATTTAGGCCGTCTGAAAAACAACGTCCGATTTTTACCACATTGCAAAAAATGAAACGACTTAAAAAAACAGCTCTAGAACCCAGCATCCTCTTTGCTGGCCGCAACCTCCTCGCAAAGCATACCTCATTACAATTGTCGATGCGCTTCCTTGATTCGCCATACCATTATTAAAACCAGCAGTTTCAAAACGGTATGTAGCTTCGTTAAAAATAGCGAAACACTCCTTCCCCACAAATTCCATACCAAATAACGCTAAGAAGCCAGCTATTCCACCTATACCACATTGTAAAATATGTTATCATTATAGTAAATTCTCTGTATAACATATTAAATTTCTGGAAGGATTTGGTTAAATACTCTACTTTTTAGACACCAACAATCTCCCAAACAAGATCTCTTGATCTAAATAACTATTAAGACATTAATACGCATATTTAAACAATATTATTCACTAATTTATAAATTTGGATAACGTACAATGAATAGAAAACTTAGAAAACTTCTTCGTGACCCAAAACTTTTTTTTGTAGATATGTACAAAAAACGTACTACACAAATAAAAAAATATATACCAATTAAACGTACCGGTAAAAACCAATATACAATTGTTTCTGCAGTATATAATGTTGAAAAATATCTAGATGACTTTTTTTCCAGTCTGACAAAACAAAGACTAAACTTCAAAAAACATATTCAAGTTATTCTAGTTGATGATGGCTCAAGTGATAAATCAGCTAAGATTATCCAAAAGTGGCAGCAGAAGTTTCCTCAAAATATCCGCTATTTCCATAAAGAAAATGGCGGGCAGTCCTCTGCACGTAATTTAGGCTTGCAATATGTTGAAACTGAATGGGTAACCTTTATAGATCCAGATGATTTTGTTTCTCCTAATTATTTTTGGGAAATAGATAAGGTCTTGCATCTAGAAAAAGAAGTTACATTAATTTCTGTCCCTATAGCTGTTTATAAAGAAAATACAGGTAGCTATTCTTATGACACAGCTCCCCTATCATACTGCTTCAAAGATAATATCAAAAAAATTAGAATTAGTGATCTAAAAAATAAAATACAATTATCCGTCTGTACCGCTCTCTTTAAAACCAAAGTAATCCAAAATAATGGATTATATTTTGATGAAAAGATTAAACCTTCTTTTGAAGATGGAAAATTTGTAGCTGATTATTTCTTAATACAAACAAATGAATATATATATTTCTTGGATACAGTATATTATTTTTATAGAACACGTGAAGATGGAAGCTCAACAACTAATACTCAATGGCAAAAGAAAGAAAAATACATAGATGTTTTTAAATATGGCTATCTTGTTATGTTTGAAAATTATATGAAAAAGTATAATAATGTACCATTAAACATCCAATTTACTTTTTTATATTTTGCCATTCAGTACATTAAATTACTTATAAAAAATGAACAAGTCATTAGTTTCTTGACTAATTATGAAAAAGAGGAATTCCTAAGATTATTCTACAAATGCTTTAACTATATAGATAAGCAGACAATTATGCAGTTTCATCTGCATGGATGTAGCTTTTTTTATAAATCAGGCATGATAAATCTTTTCAAAAATGAAGAAGTTAATTTTGAAATGGTATATGTTAATAAAATTGACTATTCGAATAACTTGATAGAAATATATTTTTATGCAAAAGATGATGTGAGTATGGAATATTACATAAATGGAAAATATTCTATTCCTGCATTTAGAAAAGAAAAAGGCTATTCTTTTCTAGATAAAACTTTTATAAATAAATATCGTATATGGCTTCCTATTGATGAATTCAGTACTACTTTAGAAATAAAATCAAAATCTACAGTTAAAATAGTATATAATAAACAAGAATATACTGGTAATTTTTTATTAAATACAACTACCAAGAACAATCCTATTTCTATTACTGAAAAACCTTGGATTTTTATTGATAAGGAAACCAAGGCTGATGATAATGCGGAACATTTATATAGGTATATAGCTAAAAAACATCCAAACCAACCAATATATTTTGTATTGAATAAAGATTCAATAGATTGTACTAGACTAAAAAAGAGTAATTTTAATCTCTTAGAATTTAACTCACCTTTATTCAAGAGAATATATAAAGAGGCATCTGTAATTTTCAGCTCACATTGCGATAAATATTTTACAGAATATTTTGGTCGTGATACATTGAAAGATAAGAAATTTGTATTTCTTCAACATGGGGTGATTATGCATGATCTATCAGAATGGCTGAATAATGTTCCTAAAATAGATATATTTTGTACGTCTACAATCCCTGAATATAATTTTATCGGAGGAGAAAAAAGTCCTTATAAATACTCATATGAAGTCAAACTAACTGGGTTAGCAAGACATGATATGTTAATGCGTAAAGCTAAAAAATATAGATCTTCAAAAAATATTGTAATTATGCCTACATGGAGAAATCATGTAGTTGGCCCACTAAAGTCGGGAAAAGTAACCCGTGAATTAAATCCCGATTTTAAAAATACAGATTATTTTAAACACTGGTATGAGTTCCTACATAGCCATGAGGTTAAAAGAATTTTAGATGAGTATGGATATACATTAACATTTATTCCTCATCCTAATATTACTGACTATCTGCCTTTGTTTAACTTACCTGACTATATAGAAAGCCCAATTAATGCGGAAGATTTTTCTATTCAGGATTATTTAGCTCGATCTTGTCTTTTAATAACTGATTACTCTTCTATTACATTTGATATGGCTTTTTTAGAACGTGGTACTTTATATTACCAATTCGATGCAGATACATTTTTTTCAGGTAATCATACCTCTAATCAAGGGTATTTTGATTATAAAAGAGATGGTTTTGGTCCTATCGCATATAGTCTCCAAGAATTATTAGATAACTTACAAAAATTTGTTATGAATCATAGAAGAATCTATGAGCCATATAAAACCCGTCTTAAGAACTTATACCCTAATCGTGATGGAAAAAATTGTAAGCGTATTTATGATGTAGTTATGTCTTTACAGGAACCAACTCCCGTAATTGATGAAGATCGTTTATCTTTATTAAAAAATATAATTAACAGATCGGAAAATATCCATGCCTGGGACTTAGCAGCAAGACGTATCCAAACTTTGCTAGATACAGGCCGTCTGAATGCGGAAGAAACAGCTAATTATCGTTATCGTTATCTGAATGCTTTATTTAAAAGCAAACAGTTTAATACATTGCAAAATCTGTTACCTGATTATCCCGATATCGCAGGTTACTGGCATGCGAAAATGGACTTATATATCGGTAATGCCATTAAAGGAGCAGAATTTTTTGCTGAAAACGAGCATATAGGAACACAAAACGATTTACTTGCAGCATTACTTGCAGCCTCGTTTTACCAAGCGGAGAGGCCGTTTGAAAAACTGTTTGCCCGCATAGGCACAGACTTACCTGACTCATATCAACCTTTGTTAGCCGTAGCACAAAAGCTATCGGAGCAGAATTATTTTATAGCATTAGCTTTACTGAAAATATACATTGATCGCTTGGATAATCATGAAAAAAGCCATCAAAAACCTGAGCTGTTGGCTTCTTACCTCTGCATGAAACTTGGCAATATACAAGGTGCTCATCAGTATTTGGTTGCTTTTGAAAAGCACACTAAAAATGATCCAAGTTGCCGTATTGCCATTGCAAGACTTGCAAAATTACGAGGTGATTCTGACAAACTATTTACCCAGCTTAATCGTGCCTTTAAGGAAAATCTACTCTTAATTCCTGAAGATTTGGTAGTCGATTATCTGAAAAAAATGCACGATACTGGCAATACTGACGGCGAAGCATATCTATTAGCCAAACTGCGACAAAAATATCCTGAAAATCCGTCTTTAGCCTTGTATGAAGCTGAAAAACTTGCCCAAAACCAAGATTAGGAGTCTGTAACCCAAATATTTGGCTGATTTCGCATGAACCTCACTGGAAACGATGTATCTTTATACAACTGCTTTATGTCTGAAAAACCATCAGGCAGCACAACGTTATTTTGACAGTCTCTCTCTACAAGACACAGCAGCATATTGGAAACTGGCAGCTGAAATAGCCGAAGCGAAAGGTGACAAGGCATTACAGGCTGAGTGTCTGAAAAAACAATTGGCTTGTTTAGAGTAGTCTCTGTTTTATCTTAAAAAAGGCCGTCTGAAAACTTTTATGTTTTCAGACGGCCTTTACTGTTAATACACTAATCAAGCTACCATATATCTACTTCATATTTTAATTCAGATTAATATCCGAATCAGTAATATGGATGTCCAACAGCAAATTATTGATAATGGTATTGGACAAGAATACTGTGTTGCCTGAAAAATCTATGTGCTTTTGAATTTTTTCAAAGTCAAACTCACATAATACAACTGTAGGCAAGGCTTCTTTCAGCTCTTTAATATCCGGATAAAACTCTGATACTTTAGCCGATGAAATGACCACTTGATTTTCAAGGTTATGATCAATTACATCTGGTAGCTTTTTGAAAGTCTCCAAAATCGGCGTACGGATAGAGTGCAGATACAATGGATCTTTGCCACCATAGTATTTATGGTTGCCCAAAAATGGGTCGATTGCAAAGGTTTTGTACCCACCAATTAAGCCGTGATATACCGCCCCTGTACCGCCTGATGATGCACCACAAATGACTACGTTTTTCTTATCTACGCCATAAATACTCATCAGGCTCTTAATGAAACGCTGGATATTGTCTTCGATATTTTCATCAAACTTTGTATTCAAACCGTGACTACCAAACGCGTCTGATACATCAGCCATACGGATGATATAAGTATTTGGCATAATGCTGTTGCTGATAAATGGAAATGGATGGCTATAATAACGGTCAACCATATTCTCATTGCTCTTATTGGTATAAGAGAACAACACTAATAGGTTTTTCTTGTTGGCACTCAATACTTTCGGTGCTTCAACAGTATAAATAACATTTTCCAACTCATGAAAAGAGTCTGGGAAATAAGCCAAAAGATCTTTATAACTGTGCTTGTTCACACGACGGAACACACTTACACCCATTTTGTATTCAACAGCTAAAAAACCTTTATTGTTTAGCTCATAAACATAATCACTTAAACCATGATTCCGAGCATAACTTAGGAAAAACTCATTACTGTCGCCTTTAATACCAATGTATTCAATTTCTGGTTTATCCAAGTACTCGGCTAAATTAATGTCTTTATCTCTTTCTACATTTAGGATGTAGCATAGTTCGCTGCCAAGATAAATGGAAGTAACCTCTAAAATCTCACTAAATTTATCCTCAATTTTTATCCAATCGGCTTCAGCAAATTTAAAAGACAATACTGTCTTTTCTTGATTAACCGATTGTGGGTAACTTCCATAAATTTCTGAAATATATTTTAGAAATTTATGGAAACCAGAAATCTTAGAAACCTTGCTCTTATTACGCTCAATAAAGTTAAAAGTTTGACCTAATGTTGAATAGCTGATGCTGACAAAATAGTCGTTCAACAGAAAATCGAACACTATACTTTGATTGTTATAAATCCAAGCGTTAACCTTTTGAGGATCAATCTTGGCTTTTCGTAAGATGTTTTGCTGAATTTGATATAAATCCATTTTATAAACCCTGCTGATATTTTTCCAACAATGCTTTTTTGTCGGTTTTGTGGTTGGTGCTGACCGGAATTTCATCAATGTGAATAAATTCAGACGGCATCATATAAGACGGTAAATTTTGTACTAATGCGTCTTTAATCGCCTGAGTATCTGCACTTTGCTTGGCTGTATAGAAACACACCAAACGCAATACTGCGCCTGTGTTGCGCTTCAAAGCCACTACTGCCACATTATCAAAGGCAAATTCCTTAAGGTTAAGGATTTTTTCTTCAATTTCTGAAAGTTCGATACGGTAGCCATTGAGCTTAATCTGCTCGTCTTTACGGCCTTGTACATAGAACAATCCATTTTTTTCAAAACCGTAGTCACCTGTTTTATAAGTACGGTTATCTGCACTGTGTACTACCAAGCGTTTAGCATTTTCAGTTTCGTTGTTCAGATAGCCACGCATCACATGGTTACCGCTAATCCAAATCTCTTCGTCAACAATCTCTAATTGGGAATTAAGCACAGCAACGCCTACAGGCAACTCTTCTTCTGCCGCCAGCATATCAGGTGTAATATCAACGTAAGGTGTTGCTACAGTAGCCTCAGTCGGACCATAGGTATTGATAACACGGACACCGAGAAATTTTTGAAAAATCATATTTACTACTGGTTTGCCAAGTTTTTCGCCACAGAACAAAAATTCTTTCAAACTCGGTAAAGTAGCCTGACTACATTTAGGGTTAAGCAGCTGCTGCATGGCAAAAGAAGGCGTGGAAACCCAAGTAGTAATTTGTTGTTTGGCCAAAAAATCAATCCAGGTGGCAGGATTAGAAATAGCATCACGACTGTTCATGACAATACAACCACCGTAAGCCAAGTTGCCGAAGATTTCGTACATTGACAAATCAAACGCAAACGGAGCCTGATTCATAAACACATTAGGTGCGGCTAAATTAAGCTGCTCTTTCATCCATTTCATCAGGTTGAATACAGCTTCACGACCGATTTGCACACCCTTAGGTGCGCCGGTTGTTCCTGAAGTAAACATGATGTAAGCCAAATCTTTTTCAGCCAGCTCTACTTCTTCATCAGTCTGCTTTTCAAAAGTTTGCGTTGCCGAACGGTACACAAAGCGTGCTTTCGACAGTTGGCAGATATTGTTCAGACGGCTTTCAGGATAAATACTATCCACCGGAATAAAAGGGATTTTGTTTAATAAGCAGGCATAAATTGCCACTGCAAAATCAATTTCTTTATGGCCGTGCAACACCAGAGGAATGTTTTTGGTAATATCTGCTATGCTTTTGTAAGCCTCGATAAATGTGGCTATTTTTACGCGCAATTCTTCCCAAGAACATTCCTGAGTATCATTAACTAACGCTTTTCCCGAAGTTTGGCTGAAACGGTATTCCAAAAAATCATCAAGATTTTGGAATTCATTTAATTGTTTCATGATTTAGCCTTTGTAATTATTTTCAACATATTGAATGATATTGGCTGAGTTTGCCAAAATATCAACCAGTTGCTCAAACGGCAAATCAACATCAAATTTTTGTTTGATGGCCATAACCAAATCCATTGCGCTTACAGAATCAATAAGTCCTGTAGACAACAATTCTTCATTTGCTGACACTTGTTTTTGTGCAACTTGTGAAATCAACGCCAAAACTTCGTTAGATACTGACATGGTAAGATCCTTTTATTAAAATTGAAATGATAACGCTTTGCACCCTGTGCATAACACTGTGATTATCCCATATTTTTTTACTTTTCAGGTAACTAAATATACAATATCCAAATAAAGCAGTCCCTCTTTGACAACATTTACATCAGGTCAGCTGAAAGCGTTTGTATTTTCAGCCAACCGGTTTCACGACTTCCAAACACAATTTTAATTAAGGGAAACCAATGACTATTCTTATCACTGGCGGTATCGGTTTTATCGGTTCTCATACCGTTGTTTCCCTGCTGAAATCAGGCTTTAATGCTGTGATTTTGGACAATTTATGCAATTCGTCTGCCAACATCCTCCCGCGCTTGGAAAAGATTACCGGCAAGTCTGTGCCTTTTTACCAAGGGGATATCCGTGATCGTGAAGTGTTGCGTCAAATCTTTGCAGAACACGATATTGATGCCGTCATTCATTTTGCCGGCTTAAAGGCAGTCGGTGAAAGCGTGGCCGAACCAATGAAATACTATGACAACAATGTGTCGGGCAGTTTGGTTTTGGCTGAAGAAATGGCGCGTGCCGGCGTATTTAAGATTGTGTTCAGCTCATCTGCTACGGTTTACGGCGATCCGGGTAAAGTACCTTATACGGAAGATATGCAACTGGGGGATACGACCAGCCCTTACGGCACGTCTAAGTCTATGGTGGAGCGCATTTTGACGGATATCCAAAAGGCCGATCCGCGTTGGAGCGTGATTTTGTTGCGCTATTTCAACCCTATCGGTGCGCATGAAAGCGGTTTGATCGGCGAGCAGCCAAACGGTATCCCAAACAATCTGCTGCCTTATATCTGCCAAGTGGCTTCAGGCAAGCTGTCGCAATTGTCGGTTTTCGGCGATGACTACCCTACCCCAGACGGTACGGGTATGCGCGACTATATCCATGTGATGGATTTGGCGGAAGGTCATGTGGCGGCGATGCAGGCGAAAAGCGATGTTTCGGGCGTACACCTGTTTAATTTGGGTTCGGGACGTGCTTACTCGGTATTGGAAATCATCCGTGCTTTTGAAGCGGCCTCCGGCTTGACCATTCCGTTCCAAATCAAACCGCGTCGTGATGGCGATTTGGCCTGTTTCTACGCTGATCCCGCCTATACCAAAGCGCAGACCGGTTGGGAAACCAAACGCAATTTGGCGCAGATGATGGAAGACTCATGGCGTTGGGTCAGCAACAACCCAAATGGCTACAACGATTAAGTTGACTTAATACAGGCCGTCTGAAAGAGATGTTTTCAGACGGCCTCTTTATCTGAAAAACACACATTCTGTCTGCTATAATCCGTTTATATTATTTTAACTATCCTCTGAAACTTATGAAAAAAATCCTTGTTACCGGCGGCGCGGGCTTTATCGGTTCTGCCGTTGTCCGTCACATTATCCAAAACACCCAAGACTCTGTCGTCAATGTCGATAAGCTGACTTATGC
This sequence comes from Neisseria subflava, assembly GCF_003044645.1. Lineage (GTDB taxonomy): Bacteria > Pseudomonadota > Gammaproteobacteria > Burkholderiales > Neisseriaceae > Neisseria > Neisseria subflava_B. The sequence goes on along the minus strand of NZ_POXL01000004.1, from coordinate 167,889 downwards.
CGGCAATTTGGAATCTTTGACTGAGGTAGCAGGCAATCCTCGCTATGCTTTTGAGCAAGTGGATATTTGCGACCGCGCCGAACTCGACCGCGTCTTCGCACAACACCAGCCTGATGCCGTGATGCACTTGGCTGCGGAAAGCCATGTCGACCGCTCTATCGATTCGGCAGGCGAATTTATCCAAACCAATATCGTCGGCACATTCAATCTGCTTGAAGCAGCCCGCGCCTACTGGCAACAAATGCCGTCTGAAAAACGCGAAGCCTTCCGCTTCCACCATATTTCTACCGATGAAGTCTATGGCGATTTGCACGGCACAGACGATTTGTTTACCGAGACCACGCCATACGCGCCGTCCAGCCCCTACTCTGCTTCTAAAGCGTCCAGCGACCACCTCGTCCGCGCATGGTTGCGTACATACGGTTTGCCGACCATCGTAACCAACTGCTCCAACAACTACGGCCCGTACCACTTCCCGGAAAAACTCATTCCTTTGATGATTCTGAACGCGCTTGACGGCAAACCGTTGCCTGTGTACGGTGACGGGATGCAAATCCGCGACTGGCTGTTTGTCGAAGATCATGCACGCGCGCTATATCAGGTTGTTACCGAAGGTATTGTCGGCGAAACCTACAATATCGGCGGCCACAATGAAAAAGCCAATATTGAAGTCGTCAAAACCATCTGCGCCCTGCTGGAAGAGCTTGTTCCTGAAAAACCGGCCGGTGTGGCACGTTATGAAGATTTGATTACTTTCGTACAAGACCGCCCCGGCCATGACGTACGCTACGCCATCGATGCTGCCAAAATCGGCAGGGAGCTGGGCTGGAAACCTCAGGAAACATTCGAATCCGGCATCCGCAAAACAGTGCAATGGTATTTGGACAACAAAACCTGGTGGCAAAACGTATTGAACGGCAGCTACCGTTTAGAGCGTTTAGGCACCGGAAAATAAGTTTTCAGACGGCCTGTTCCCATATTAGGCCGTCTGAAAATCACGCAAACACACACTACTCAGGAGAAAACCCATGAAAGGCATTATCCTCGCCGGCGGCAGCGGCACTCGCCTCTACCCCATCACGCGCGGCGTATCCAAACAGCTGCTGCCCGTATACGACAAGCCCATGATTTACTATCCCCTGTCCGTATTGATGCTGGCAGGAATCCGCGATATTTTGGTGATTACGACGCCCGAAGACAACGCCTCTTTCAAACGCCTGCTTGGCGACGGCAGCGATTTCGGCATTTCCATCAGTTATGCAGTGCAACCCAGCCCGGACGGCTTGGCACAGGCATTTATCATCGGCGAAGAATTTATCGGCAACGACAATGTTTGCTTGGTTTTGGGCGACAATATTTTCTACGGCCAATCGTTTACGCAAACATTGAAACAGGCCGCCGCCAAGACCCACGGCGCAACCGTATTCGGTTATCAGGTCAAAGATCCCGAGCGTTTCGGCGTGGTTGAATTTGACGAAAACTTCAACGCCCTGTCTATCGAAGAGAAACCGCAACAGCCCAAATCCGATTGGGCTGTAACCGGCTTGTACTTCTACGACCAACGCGTCGTCGAATTCGCCAAACAAATCAAACCGTCCGCCCGCGGCGAATTGGAAATCTCCGACCTCAACCAAATGTATTTGGAAGACGGTTCATTGTCGGTACAACTTTTGGGACGCGGTTTCGCATGGTTGGACACCGGCACCCATGAGAGCCTGCACGAAGCCGCTTCATTCGTCCAAACCGTGCAAAACATCCAAGACCTGCAAATCGCCTGCCTGGAAGAAATCGCTTGGCGCAACGGTTGGCTTTCCGATGAAAAACTGGAAGAGCTGGCGCGCCCGATGGCAAAAAACCAATACGGCCAATATTTGCTGCGCCTGTTGAAAAAATAATGTTTGAGGCCGTCTGAAACTTTTCAGACGGCCTTTAGATGAAAGATAAAAAGATGAACATCATTGATACTGCCATTCCTGACGTAAAACTGCTTGAGCCGCAAGTCTTTGGCGACTCGCGCGGCTTTTTTATGGAAACTTTCCGCGACGAGTGGTTCAAGACCCAAGTCTGCGACCGCACCTTTGTGCAGGAAAACCACTCCAAATCCAGCAAAGGCGTATTGCGCGGCCTGCACTATCAAACTGAAAACACACAAGGCAAACTCGTACGCGTGGTTGTCGGCGAAGTATTTGATGTGGCCGTCGATATGCGTAAAGACTCCCCTACTTTCGGCAAATGGGTAGGCGAGATCTTGTCCGCAGAAAACAAACGCCAACTGTGGGTACCCGAAGGTTTCGCTCACGGCTTCTATGTACTGAGCGATGAAGCCGAGTTCGTCTATAAATGCACAGACTATTACAACCCCAAAGCCGAACACTCGCTGATTTGGAATGATCCGACCGTCGGTATCGACTGGCCGTTGCAAGGTGAGCCGAACCTGTCGCCTAAAGACTTGGCAGGCAAAGTATTGACCGAAGCAGTCACGTTTGAATGACTTCAAAACATAACAGAATCAACTGTTTCTATTTTGTAGTATTAGAAAGTTTCAAATGAATTTAAATAAAATTAGAAAATTTTTTAGAGAACCCCATATTTTCTTTAGGGATTTTCTAAATAAACGCTTTCCTCCTTATAATGTAGAACAGCCTATTCCTGAAACTGAAGAATTCACCCTGATCAATGCTGATGCCAATCTTGCATCACTCACAGAAAACGTTTTGCCAAACTTCCCCATCGATGTTGTTTTTACTTGGGTCGACAATACCGATAAAGCATGGCAAGAGCAGTATTACCGTACCCTGCAGCCCATTGATCAGGAAGATATCGGCCTGTATGCGACCGACCCTGCCCGCTTTTCCAACCATAATGAACTTTTTTATTCAGTACAGGCCGTACAGAAGTTTATGCCGTGGGTCCGCAATATTTTTATTGTAACGGCGGATCAAAAACCTAAATGGTTAGATGAAAACACCCATTCTAAAATTAAATTAATCAATCATTCGCAAATTATTGACGCCAAATACTTACCAACGTTCAATTCCCACGTCATTGAAGCAAACTTATATAAAATTCCAGATTTAAGTGAACATTTTATTTATTTTAATGATGATGTTTTTGTTGCAAGACCACTGATGCCTAACCACTTTTTTGAAAATAATGGCTTGGCTTCCCTATTTGTTGCCAATAAAAGTCTGCAAAAAATGTATCAACGAGGATTAATTACGCCAACGTTAACTGCATCAGAACATGCTCTTATACTCTTAAAAAAATATTATCCAAAAATTAATATTGATACACCTTTAGTACATACCTATATTCCACTAAGAAAGACATCCTTTGAAAAGGCATGGTTATTATTTGAAGATGAAATAAATTCTTTCCTAAATAACAAGGTTCGCCATAATTCTGAACTTAATATGGCCAGTTTCTTAGTACCCTGGTTGATGTACCTTGACGGATACGCTACACCAAAACGTGAAATTTGCTACTATTTCAACATACGCAGTTCACATGCCCAGACTCAATATAAAAAATTATTATTTAAAAAAGAACATCTTCACATGCCCCATTCCTTCTGTATTAATGATCCAAACAGTAATAATGCGGATAAAAACTATGCCCTACATTTCCGTAATTTTATGGACACTTACTTTGAAATAGAGGCAGAATAAATTCTTACATTAATGATATTTGATAGATAACATAATAATTTAAAATGATTTTTTCAACATTCGGCCTATTTAAACAACGTCTCTTGCTAACCAAATTTTTAGACAAAATTTCAACGGATAAGACCGCAGTATTTTGGGGCAAGAAACATCCCAAACGCAGAAAATTAGCACATATCTTAAGATTGCCCCTGCTCAATCTTGAGGACGGCTTTTTACGCTCGCTCGGACTGGGCGTCGTCGGTTATCCGCCCTACTCCATCGTCTATGACGACATCGGTATCTACTACGACACCACGCGTCCTTCACGTTTGGAACAACTGATTCTCGCCGCCGATACCATGCCGTCTGAAACCTTGGCTCAAGCGCGGCAGGCGATGGATTTCATCCTGCAACACCACCTGTCCAAATACAACCACGCGCCCGAACTTTCAGACGATCATCCTTTACGCTCCCCATCCAAACCCGAAACCATCCTCATCATTGACCAAACCTTCGGCGATATGGCTATCCAATATGGCAGTGCAGATGCCTCTACGTTTGAACTGATGTTTCAGACGGCCTTGAATGAAAACCCGCAAGCCGATATCTGGGTCAAAACCCATCCCGATGTTTTGTGCGGCAAAAAACAAGGCTATCTGACCCAACTGGCGCAGCAATATCGCGTCCATCTTTTGGCAGAAGACATCAATCCGATTTCTTTGTTGCAAAACGTCGATAAGGTTTATTGCGTTACCTCGCAAATGGGTTTTGAGGCGCTTTTGTGCGGCAAACCACTGACCACCTTCGGCCTGCCGTGGTACGCCGGATGGGGCGTGAGTGACGACCGCCATCCTAAAATCGACAGCCTTGTTCAAACCCAACGCCGCGCCCCCCGCAACTTACTGCAACTCTTCGCCGCAGCCTATCTGCAATACAGCCGCTACCTCAACCCCAATACCGGCGAAGCAGGCAGCCTCTTTGATGTTATCGACTATCTGGCGACAGTCAAACGCAAAAACGACAAATTACGTGGTGAGTTATATTGCGTCGGCATGTCTTTGTGGAAACGCGCGGTTGCCAAACCGTTCTTTAATGTACCCTCATGCCGTCTGAAATTTATCTCTTCCACCCAAAAACTGGCCGGAGTCAAACTGTCCGATGATGCACGCATCCTTGCCTGGGGTAACGGCGAAGAGGCCATCGTCCGTTTTGCCGAACAACATAATATCCCCCTGCTGCGCATGGAAGACGGCTTTATCCGCTCGGTCGGGCTTGGTTCTAATTTAGTGCCGCCGCTGTCGCTCGTTACCGACGATATGGGCATTTATTTCAATGCTGAAATCCCGTCCCGTCTTGAACACATCCTACAAAACCAAAACTTCGACGATCAAGACTTTCAGACGGCCTTGAAGCTGCAAAAAATGCTGACCGAAAACCACATCAGCAAATACAACGTCGGCAGCTCAGACTTCACCGCCCCGTCAACCGACAAAACCGTAATCCTCATTCCCGGCCAGGTTGAAGATGACGCGTCTATCCGCTACGGTTCGCCCCAAATCTATCGCAATCTGGATCTGCTCCGTACCGTACGCGAACGCAATCCCGATGCCTATATTATCTACAAACCGCATCCCGATGTAGTCAGCGGTAACCGTATCGGCCATATTTCCCCTGAAGATACGGCACGATATGCCGACCAAACCGCCGAACAAGCCGACATCCTGACTTGTCTCCAATACGCAGACGAAGTTCACACCATGACTTCGCTGACCGGTTTTGAAGCCTTGTTGCGCGGCAAAAAAGTCAGCTGCTACGGCCTGCCTTTCTATGCAGGTTGGGGGCTTACCCAAGATCTGCTCCCCATTCCGCGCCGCAGCCGCAGGCTTGAGCTTTGGCAGCTGATTGCAGGCACGCTCATCCACTACCCCGACTATATCCACCCCGAAACCCATCAGGCCATCAATGCGGAAACTGCAGCCCAAATCCTGATACGACAAAAAAATATGCAAAAAAACAACAACGGATTACATCGCGGGTACTTTGCTAAAAAATTAGGTAAAATCAAACAACTATATCGATCTTTCAAATAAATACCATCTAAATTAATGATACGTCATAAACTTGATTCTATTGCGGCATCATTGCCTTTGCATCGTTAATTCTCTTGGCGTATGCTTGAAAGTTCAACCTAAAACTATTACATAAAAAACAAAACCACATTGCGACATGAAACAGACCGTCCTCAAAAACAACCTGCAAAACCTGCTCGAAAGCGCAGAAAATATCCTGCTGCTTCAAGGTCCTGTCGGCGATTTTTTTCTGCGCCTTGCCAATTGGCTGACTGAAAACGGCAAAACCGTACATAAATTCAACTTTAATGCAGGCGACGACTATTTTTATCCGCCCACTCAAGCGCATATCGTTGTTTTTAACGACAGCTACGATGCCTTTCCTGAATTTTTGCAAGAATACATCGCTCAACATCACATCCAGGCGGTTGTCTGCTTTGGCGACACACGCCCTTATCATGTCATCGCAAAACGCATTGCAAACGAAAACCAAGCCAGTTTCTGGGCGTTTGAAGAAGGCTATTTCCGCCCCTACTACATCACCTTAGAAAAAGACGGCGTCAACGCATTTTCCCCTCTGCCGCGCCGTGCCGACTTTTTTCTTGAACAATTCCCCAAACTGGCCCAACAAGAATATGAAGCGCCAACACCGGTACGCGGTGGGTTTACGCCCATGGCAAAAAACGCCATCCGTTACTATATCGAATTGTTCTGCAATCCACGCAAATATCCCGACTACATCCACCACCGCGCACCCAATGCCGGCCATTACCTCAAACTATGGTCGCTCTCCATCCTCAAGCGTTTGAACTACTATATTGAAGACATCCAAATCGCCAAACGCGTGGAGGCGGGCAAATACGGCAAGTTTTTTATTGTTCCCTTACAGGTATTCAACGACAGCCAAGTCCGCATCCATTGCGACTTTTCCAGCGTCCGCAGCTTCCTGCTCCATGTTTTGGCCTCCTTTGCCGCGCACGCGCCTGCCGATACCAACCTCATCATCAAGCATCATCCGATGGACCGCGGCTTTATCGACTACTGGCGCGACATCAAACGCTTTATCAAAAAACACCCCAAACTCAAAGGCCGTATCACTTACGTCCATGATGTCCCCCTGCCCGTTTTCCTGCGTCACGGCCTTGGTATGGTTACCATCAACAGCACCAGCGGCCTGTCCGGATTGATCCACAACATGCCTGTCAAAGTCCTCGGCCGCGCCCATTACGACATTCCCGGCATAACCGACCAAAATACCTTGGCAGAATTTTGGAATCATCCGACACCGCCTGACAGCGACCTGTTCCATGCCTACCGTATGTACCACCTCAACGTAACCCAAATTAACGGCAATTTCTATAGTCAGGTGTTTTTCCCCAACAAAGACACATCCGACTCTTCCATACCGACAACCTGACTTAGCGAAGAAAAGTTCAGGCCGTCTGAAAACATTTCAGACGGCCTGAAGCAATCAATACCTTAGCTACTGCCATGTAAATAAAACACAAAAACCTGCATTTATCATTAACAATAAATTACAAAAACAGTATAATGACCGAGCTGCCATGAGCGCATACCGACTCAACCTGAGCCCTTTGTAACGCACAAAATATGGATGTACCACTAGGCAAAACAATATAACAAGCCAAACATCCTAAAGATAAGCCAGCAAGGCAATACACTCTGCAAAACTATGCCGAGCAATATTTTTACAAAGCCCTCAACCGGTATTGCCGCCCATATGCCGCAGCATCCGTCTTCCACTTTATATCCGCCCGCAAACCATGACCGCCGCTCCTGAAATCCTCTACCGGCAAGCCGCCGCCCTTTTGGAACAATCCCATACCGCCCAAGCCCTGCCCCTGCTGCAACAGGCCGCAGAGCAGGGTTATACGGAAGCTGCTTTTGTATTGGGCAATCATCTGCTGCAAAACGGTCATCCGGAGCAGGCACTTCCATGGCTGGACGCCGCCGCAGCCCAACGCCACCCCAAGGCACTCTTCACCCTGCTGCAACAACGCGAACACAACGGCACCCCGACCGGACAGCTTCTTAACGAATACGCCTGGCTGGGTGAGCAAGGTCACCCCGAAGCCCAATTAATCCTCATGCGTTACCACGCGCAACGCAACGATCCACAATCCCTCTACTGGGCGGAGCTTGCCGCCGCCCGATATGCCGCGCCTGCGTATTACCATCTGGCACGCCATCATCAACGCCAAGGCGACGTTGCGACAGCCATCGAACAATACGAAAAAGCGGCCGCGCTCGGCGTGACTGCCGCCTGCTGGCAACTCGGTCAAATCTACTTCTACGGTACAGGTGTCAGCCCAAACCACGCACAAGCCGAACAATACCTCGAACAAGCCGCGCAAGCCGGCCACATCGCCGCACAAACCCTGCTGGCCGACCTTCTTGCCGCCCAACGCAAACCCGAAGCCTTAGAATGGTATCGTCGTGCCGCCGATAAGGAGCAAGCGGAAGCACAGGCCAAGCTGGCCCAATACGCCCTAACCGGCGAACTTTCCGAACGCGATCCGTTCCAAGCGGCGCGCTATGCCAAAGCTGCTGCCGAGAAAGACCATCCCGAAGCCCTGAAAATCATGGGCGACCTCTACCGCTACGGCCTCGGCATCAAAGCCGACAACCATATCGCGCACGATTACTACCACCGTGCCGCCACGTTAGGTTCTGCCTCCGCGGCACAAAAACTCATCAGCGACGCCGCACTGTACCATCCGCAACAATACGAACAAATCAAAACAGCCGCCCTGCAACAGCAACAAACCGAAACCATCTACCGTTTGGCAGAAGCACAAGCCCACGCCATCGGCCGTCCCGCCGACTACAATGCCGCGCGCAAAAATTACATGGAAGCGGCCGAGTTCCATCATAAAAATGCGGCGGCAGCCTTAGGCCGCATCTACCATTACAGCCTCGGTACGGCGCAAGACCCTCGGGCGGCCGCCCACTGGTACGCCATCGCTGCCGAACAAAACCACCCTTCCGCCCAATACCACCTCGCCTGTTTTTACTATCACGGGCAAGGTGTAAGCTGCCATGTTCCGACCGCCTGCTACTGGCTGCAGGCCGCCATCAGCAACGGCCACACTTCGGCCGAATCATTAACATCCCTATTAGAACAATGGCGCCGCGAAGCGCACCATGCCATCGGTCAAAAGGCCGTCTGAAAATATTTACACTCGCATTTTTTGACAATCTTTAACTATTCCCCTAATATTTGCCAGTTATTTTTCACGGACACGTCATTGTTTTCATTTCTTTCTGAAAACACCTTGTCCGCGCATCAATACCATGGCGCCCGGCGGATAACGCCAAGCGTTGAAACACACTGCATCCGGAACAAAAACGGATGCTCGGAAAAACATTTCTAGGAGGTGAAACAACATGGAATGGGAATTCAACAGTTATTACACACTGATTGCCGCCACGCTCGTGTTGCTGGTTGGTAAATTTCTGGTTCAAAAAATCAAATTCTTAAGAGACTTCAATATTCCCGAGCCGGTCGCCGGCGGTTTGATTGCCGCTATCGTCCTGTTCGCCCTGCACGAAGCCTACGGCGTCAGCTTTAAATTTGAAAAACCGCTGCAAGATGCGTTCATGCTCATCTTCTTTACATCCATCGGTTTGAGCGCCGACTTCTCCCGTTTGAAAGCGGGCGGCCTGCCTTTGGTTATCTTTACCGCCGTAGTGGGTGCATTCATCATCGTCCAAAACTTCGTCGGTGTCGGCTTGGCGAGCGCATTGGGCTTGGATCCGCTGATTGGCCTGATTACTGGTTCGATTACCCTGACCGGTGGTCACGGTACCGCCGGTGCATGGGGTCCTGACTTTGAAAGCAAATTCGGCCTGACCGGCGCAACCGGCTTAGGTATGGCTTCTGCAACATTCGGCCTAGTATTCGGCGGTTTGATCGGTGGTCCTGTTGCACGCCGTCTGATCAACAAAATGGGCCGTAAACCTATCGTCAAAACTGCCAAATCTGACGACAACGATGCTACTGACGACATCTTCGAACAAGCACAGCGCACCCGCCTGATTACGGCTGACTCCGCTGTCGAAACGCTCGCGATGTTTGCCGCATGTTTGGCTTTTGCCGAAATTGTCGACGGCTACGACAAAGCCTTCTTCGACTTGCCTAAATTCGTATGGTGTCTGTTTGCAGGCGTGGTCATCCGCAACGTCCTGACTGCCGCCTTCAAAGTCAATATGTTTGACCGTGCCATCGACGTATTCGGTAACGCCTCCCTGTCCCTCTTTCTGTCTATGGCTCTTCTGAACCTGAAACTGTGGGAATTGACCGGTCTGGCAGGCCCGGTAACTATCATCTTGGCTGTACAAACCGTCGTGATGATTCTGTACGCAACCTTCGTTACCTACGTCTTCATGGGTCGCGACTACGACTCTGCCGTATTGGCGGCAGGTCACTGCGGCTTCGGTTTGGGTGCCACCCCGACCGCCGTTGCCAACATGCAGTCCATTACCCAAACTTTCGGTCCGTCTCACAAAGCCTTCTTGATTGTGCCTATGGTCGGTGCCTTCTTCGTTGACTTGCTCAACGCCGCCATCCTCTCCGGCTTCATCAGCGTCATCAAAGGCTGATACGTCTGACATAGAAAAGCACTTGCCGCATTTACTTGCTGCAAGTGCTTTTGTTATGATAGGCACGTCAGGCCGTCTGAAAGGCCGTCATCTTCAGGAGTACCCATGTACAAAAAAACCGCTTCCGTATTGATTTTAAGCACGATTCTTCTTGCCGCATGCAGCAAAGAAGAGCCGAAAGCCGCGCTTGATTGCGCCCAACCGGCCACACTGCAAAACATCCGTACCACCATCGAAGACACCCTCAAACAACAAGCGCGCTCCTTTGCCCGCAATGACAACCGCCAATTCGTCGATGCCGACAAAATCATCGCCGCCGGCCTCGAATTAGAAACCCTGCTTGAAGACCCCAAAGAAACCGAAGACAACGGCAAAGCCATCTGTCGCGCCAACCTCAAAATCCGCATTCCCGACACCATCCTCAAAACGGCCATAGACAACAGCCCGCTGATTTACGGCAACACCCCGTTGTCCGACATGCTCGAACAAAAACTGATGGGCAGCAACCTGACTTTTGAAAACAACACGTTCAGCACCACCCTGCTCTATACCCCCGACAAAGACGGCAAACTGGTTCTCGAAGACAACGCCCTGAGCACCACGGCCCAAACCCTTTCCGCCACCCTGCTGCCCTACGGCGTGAAAAGCATCGTCATGATAGACGGCAAACCTGTATCCAAAGAGCAGGCCATCAAGCTGCTGCAAAACCAAAATACGGAAGAGCCGCCGACTGTTAATCCGCAAGACATCCTCGAAAACAACGCCGCCAGCCAAGCCGTCGGCTTGACCGATGATGACGATAATTCAGACTACGAAGTCCTGCGTCCTGACCATCAAACTCCGCGCAACGAGCCGCCCGGCCTCAGTCAAAGCGAACTCGACAACGCGCGCGCGCAAAACCGTCAGGCAGACGGCGAGATCAACGACCTCTGGGGCGGCATGGACAGCGATGTCAAACAACAAATCCTCGGCGAACAACGCGCCTGGATTCAAAGCAAAAAACTCAACTGCCAACAAGCCGCCGCGTCCGCAGACAGCGCCGCACAAGCAGAATACCTGCGCCTGCAGTGTGAAACACGCATGACACGCGAACGTACGCAATACCTGCGCGGCTATTCCATCAACTAAATCGATAAGGCCGTCTGAACATTCAGACGGCCCACAAGAAAGCACATCACATCATGCAATACCGAATCCACCGTGAAGGCGATGCCCCAAACACGCCATCTTCAGCCTCCACACCCGTTGACAACTGGGAGCGCAACACCCTGCGCGAAGTCCTCCTCGCCGCCTACCAAGAACAGCGCCGCGCTCGCATTTGGCGCAATATCTGGCGCGGCGTCGCCGTCCTCATCTTCCTCAGCCTGATCTTCGGCTTTGCAGAAGAAGAAGGAAAAACCACGAGCATCCACGCCCGCGGCGAACACACCGCCGTTATCGACCTGACCGGCGAAATCGGCAACGACATCGACGACCAAGTCCAAATCCTGCGCGACAGCATGGAAGCCGCCTACAACAACGGCAACGCCAAAGCCATCATCATCCGCGCCAACAGCCCCGGCGGTTCGCCTGTCGTGTCCAACACGGCCTTTAACGAAGTCCGCCGCCTCAAAGCCGAACACAAAGACATCCCTGTCTACCTCGTTGCCGAAGACATGTGCGCTTCCGGCTGCTACTACATTGCCGCCGCAGCCGACAAAATTTACGCCGACCCTTCCAGTATTGTCGGCAGCATCGGCGTGATCGGCGGCGGTTTTGACTTTACCGGCCTGATGGACAAAGCCGGTGTCAAACGCCGTCTGAAAACCGCCGGCAGCAACAAAGGCATGGGCGACCCTTTCACACCTGAAACCCCGGCGCAAACCCAAATTTGGGAAACCATGTTGGGCGATATCCACCAAGAATTTATCAAAGCCGTTAAACTCGGCCGCGGCGCAAGGTTGAAAGACAAACAGTATCCCGATGTTTTCAGCGGCCGCATCTACACCGGCAAAGAAGCCAAACAGGTCGGCCTGATTGACGACTTCGGCAGCATTTACAGCGTCGCCCGCGATGTCGTCAAAGCTCCCGATCTAGTCAACTACACGCCGCAAGACGATTTCAGCAAAATGCTCAGCCGCCGCTTTGGTGCGGAAGTGAAGGCCAAAGTCAAAGAAACTTTGTCTGAAATTTGGTAAACCAAAAAACCAAAAGGCCGTCTGAAACCCAAAACATGGGGCTTCAGACGGCCTGCTGCATATTGTGCGCCATATCAAGCGCGGCGCGGACAGCGGTAATCAAACTGCCGGAATCGGCTTTGCCCGTACCGGCCAAGTTCAAGGCAGTACCATGGTCAACGGAGGTGCGGATAAAGGGCAAGCCGAGGGTGATATTCACACCTTCGCCGAAACCGGCGTATTTGAGCACCGGCAGTCCTTGATCGTGATACATGGCAAGGACGGCGTCGGCATCTTTGAGCAGGAAGGGTTGGAACACAGTATCGGCCGGATAAGGGCCGCGCGCGTCTATGCCTTCGGCCTGCAGGGCATGAAGCGCCGGAATAATGGTGTCGATTTCTTCGTGTCCCAAATGGCCGCCTTCGCCCGCGTGGGGATTGAGGCCGGTAACGAGGATGACCGGTTTGGCTATGCCAAACTTATGGCGCAGGTCGTGTTCAAGAATGAGGACAACCGACTCGATTAAAGGCTTCGTGATGGCGGCGGAAATGTCTTTCAGCGGCAGATGGGTGGTAACCAATGCCACACGCAGGCCGCCACCGGTCAACATCATGACGACTTGTTCGGTATGGCTTTTTTCGGCGAGGTATTCGGTATGACCGCTGAAAAAGCCGTTGCCTGCGTGGGCATCGTTGATGATGCCTTTGTGCAGCGGCGCGGTCACCATACCGGCAAACAGGCCGTCTGAAATGCCTTGATACGCCGTATCCAGCAGCCGGAGGACATACGCGGCATTGGCAGGATTGAGCTCGCCCGCCCGACACTCGGCATCTAAAGGAATATGCAGAACTTCAAGTTCGCCCTTGGGCAACGGATCAGCCGCTTGGGCTTGGAAGTCGCGCAGGATGACGGATTTGCCGAGCTGTTTGGCCCTTTGCGCCAACAGGTTTTTGTCACACAAAACAACGGGACGGCAAGGAAGGTCGGCGAAAGCCAAATCAAGGCAGATGTCGGGGCCGATGCCGGCCGGTTCGCCGGAGGTGATGGCGAGAATGGGAGCAATCATGGTGTTTCTCGGTACGGTTTGCAGTATTTAGACAACGTCAGGCAAAATGCCTGACCTACTTTTGCAGATTAACACAAATACAAAAAGGCCGTCTGAAAACAGTTTCTGCTTAGTCAAACTGTTTTCAGACGGCCTTGGCTGTTTACCGTTTTACACTTAAGAACGGCGGCCGATCATGCGGTATAAAACGTCGTGGCCTTGAATGCGGTGGACGACAACCATGGCGATGTGGCCGGCGACAAGCGCGAAGAGCAGCCAGCCGAGTTTGCCGTGCGCCATATTGCCGAGGTTGGACATCCATTCGATTTTTTCAGGCGAACCCTGCATCACTTCGACACCGAAGACTTTCAACGGGCCGCGACCGCCGCCGTATTGGCGGATCATGCCGATAACGGGAACGGCGAGCATGAGGACGTAAAGGGCAAGGTGGCCTACTTTTGCGGCAAAGCTGTCGGCGGCAGGACGTTTGGACGCATTGAGCAAGGCCCAAACAATGCGCACGATAATCACCAACAGCGTGATGAAACCGATGGATTTATGCACGCCGAAGAGCGATTTGACCCATTCTTCGCCATCGTAGATGGTCCAAACGGTAATGGTGGAGAGGATGCCGATGAAACCGAGTACGGTCAGCCAGTGCAACGCGCGCGCGACGGCATCGTAGGTTTGTGGGCGTGTAGTGGTCATAATGTTTCCTTGTTTTTGATTTGTTTGGTTTTTTGAATCGGCGGCATTGTAACAAAAATGCCCAACCAATTATGTTGCCTTTTTGAAGATATTTCGTAAATATTTGGAAAATTTGAAGAAACGGCGGTTTTATCCGTCAGGATGCCCGGGCCGTCTGAAAACAAGGGCAGGAATACCACCTTCTATGCCGAACTCGGGCTAAAATAGGCGTTTTTATTCTCGGGTACGCATCGATGCAGGTTTGGATTCGGCGGTTTGCGCTGTTGCTTCTGCCTTTGGGCTTCTTGGCGGTCATGGTGGCCGCGCCTTTGATGTCGCTGGCGTTTTACGACGGCGAAGGCGCTTGGGCGGAAGTGGTGGCTGATGACTATATGCGCCTGCGCTTGGGCTGGACGGTGGCGCAGGCGGTATTGACCTGCGTCTTGGTCACGGTTTTAGGAGTACCTGCGGCATGGGTGCTGGCACGGATGGACTTTGCCGGACGACGCACGGTTTTGCGCCTGCTGATGCTGCCTTTTGTGATGCCGACCTTGGTGGCAGGCATGGGCGTACTGGCTTTATTTGGCGCACACGGTATGCTGGCGGCAGGTTGGCAGGACACGCCGTGGCTGCTGATTTACGGCAACGTGTTTTTCAACCTGCCGGTTTTGGTGCGCTCGGCGTATCAGGGATTTGTGCGTGTGCCGCAGGCGCGGTTGCTGTCGGCGCAATCTTTGGGCGCGGACGCGTGGCGGCGGTTTGTCTGGGTCGAATGGCCGGTGGTGCGCGCGTGGGTTGCCGGCGGCGCGTGCCTGGTGTTTTTATATTGTTTTTCAGGCTTCGGGCTGGCCTTGTTGCTCGGCGGCGAACGTTTTGCAACGGTGGAAGTGGAAATCTACCGGCTGGTGGCGTATGAGTTGGACATGGCGCGTGCGTCGGTGTTGGTGTGGCTGGTACTGGCGGTTACGGCGGCGGCAGGCGGTTTGTATGCGTATTGGAGCAAACGCGTGGCTGTGGATAAGTCGGTCTCGCCTTTGCCTCCGCGTGCGCCGATATGGGCTTGGGAAAAATGGCTGACGGCAACGGTATTGGCGATGTTGGCAGTGTGCTGTCTGCTGCCTTTGGCGGCGGTATGGCTCAAGGCGGCAGCGGCAGGCTCTTCGTGGGCAGTCTTGCTGGAAGCGCAAACGTGGGCAGCGGTGTGGAACACGATCCGTTTCTCTGCGGCAGCGGTGGCGGCGGCGACGGTTTTGGGCGTGCTGTATGCGGCGGCGGCACGGCAAATGGCGTGGTTGCGCGCGCTGATGTTTTTGCCGTTTATGGTGTCGCCCGTGTGCATCGCGTTTGGCGTATTGTTACTTTATCCGCAGTGGACGGCTTCGCTATGGCTGCTGACGGCGACTTACGCGCTGTTGGCGTATCCGTTTGTGGCCAAAGACGTACTGGCCGCATGGGACGGTTTGCCCAAAGATTACACGGCAGCGGCGCGCACTATGGGCGCAAACGGTTTTCAGACGGCCTGTTATGTAACCGCGCCTTTATTGAAACCAGCCTTACGGCGCGGTCTGACTTTGGCTTCGGCAACGTGTATCGGCGAATTTGCAGCCACATTATTCCTGTCACGCCCCGAATGGCAGACGCTGACCACTTTGATTTACGATTATCTCGGGCGCGCCGGTGCGGACAATTACGGACGGGCGATGGTGTTGACGGCAGTATTGACCGCTTTGGCTTTAACGGCATTTTTGCTGGTGGACGAAGCGGAAGGACAAAAGGCCGTCTGAACGTGGTCGGCTCAAATCCCCTTCGCTTTCACTACACTATTGCCGCGCCTTGTATCGAAAATTGATTGAATCCGCTATATAATTTGTTTTTAACCGCACTCAACACGACCTATCATGACCGACTTAGAAACCAAACGCCTTGAAACCCAAGCCATGCTGGACAATGCCGACTTGCTGTTTGACCAAGAACAATGCCGCGCGGCCTTGCAAAAAGTTGCCGACGACATTACCCGCGACTTGGGCGACAAATACCCCCTGCTCCTGCCTGTAATGGGTGGCGCGGTGGTGTTTACAGGGCAGCTGCTGCCGCTGTTGCGCTTCCCTTTGGACTTTGACTACGTCCACGTTTCCCGCTACGGTGACAAGCTCGCAGGTGGCGCGTTCAACTGGAAACGCATGCCCGACCCCGAGCAAATCAAAGGCCGTGATGTAGTCGTTTTGGACGACATTCTGGACGAAGGCCACACCATGGCCGCCATTCAGGAAAAACTGTTGGAAATGGGCGCAGCAAGCTGCCGTGCGGCCGTATTTGCCAACAAGCTGATCGATAAAGAAAAACCAACCAAAGCCGATTATGTCGGTTTGGACGTGCCCAACCGCTACGTCTTCGGCTACGGCATGGATGCCGCCGGCTGCTGGCGCAACCTCGGCGAAATCTACGCCTTAAACAATAAATAAAACAAAGGCCGTCTGAAAAATCTTCAGACGGCCTCAACCCCCATGCTAGGAACACATCATGATAGGTTTGTTAATCATTACACATGAAACCATAGGTGAAGCCTATCGCGGTTTGGCCGACCATTTCTTTCCTAACGGCTTTCCCGAAAATCTCCACATCCTCGGTGTACAGCCTAACGAAGATCAAAACGACATCATCAACAACGCCATCGCCGCATTGCAGGAATTTCCCAACAACCGCGGCGTGCTGATCATGACCGACATCTTCGGCGCCACACCGTGCAACGCCGCACGCCGGCTGGTGCGCGAAAACAAATCCGCCATCCTAACCGGCCTCAACGCCCCGATGATGATTAAAGCCATCCAATACTCATCACAAGCCGAAAACCTCTCCGACTTCACCGAAACCGTCAAAGAAGCCGCCATCCGGGGCATTTTCGCCATTACATCCGCACCTGAAGACCTGGTGTGCAAAGAAAACGGCTAAGGCCGTCTGAAAACATTCACTTTACAAACATTTAGGGGACATCCATGCTCAAACAAGAAATCGAAATCATCAACAAACTCGGCCTGCACGCGCGCGCCTCCAGCAAATTCACCCAAACCGCCTCCCAATTCCAAAGCGAAGTCTGGGTCACCAAAAACGGCAACCGCGTCAACGGCAAAAGCATCATGGGCCTGATGATGCTGGCCGCCGCCAAAGGCACCGTGATTGAGCTGGAAACAGAAGGCGCAGATGAAGCCGCCGCCATGCAGGCGTTGACCGACCTCATCAACGATTACTTCGGCGAGGGCGAATAATGAGCATCGTCCTACACGGTGTAGCCGCGGGCAAAGGCATTGCCATCGGCCACGCCCACCTCATCACGCGCGGCACAACGGAAGTCCCCCAATACGACATCGATCCCGACAAACTTGATGCCGAAGTTGCCCGTTTCGACAACGCCATCAAAGCCACGCGCAAAGAACTGGAACAGCTGCGCGGCGCAATTCCCGAAAACGCCCCGACCGAATTGGGCGCGTTCATCTCCCTGCACCTGATGCTGTTGACCGACGTCACCCTCTCGCGCGAACCCATCGACATTTTGCGCGAACAGAAAATCAACGCCGAATGGGCATTGAAACAGCAAAGCGACAAGCTCGCCGCCCAGTTCGACAGCATCGACGACGATTACCTGCGCGAACGCAAACAGGACATGCTCCAAGTCGTCCGCCGCATCCACAACAACCTTGTCGGCCAAAGTAACGAAATCAACCTCGCCGGCAACCTGTTTGACGATACCGTCCTCATCGCGCACGACCTCTCGCCTGCCGATACCGTACTATTCAAAGAGCAGCACATTACCGCCTTCGTAACCGATGCCGGCGGCCCGACCAGCCACACCGCCATCTTAGGCCGCAGCCTCGACATCCCGTCCGTCATCGGCCTGCACAACGCCCGCAAACTCATCACCGAAAACGAAATCGTCATCGTCGACGGCATCAACGGCGTCCTCATCATCGATCCCGACGAAGTCGTCCTCAACGAATACCGCCGCCTCGCCCGCGAATACCGCAGCCACAAGCGCGAACTCAACAAAATCAAAAAAACCGCCGCCACCACGGCCGACGGCATCAACATTGAGTTGCTCGCCAACATCGAATCCGCCGAAGACATCAAAGCCCTGCACAACTTCGGCGCAGACGGCGTCGGCCTGTTCCGCAGCGAATTCCTCTACCTCAACCGTGACAACATGCCGACCGAAGACGAACAATACGAAGTCTATGCCGGTATCGTCAAAAAACTCAAAGGCAAAAACATCACCATCCGCACTGTCGATTTGGGCGTCGATAAAAATCCGCGCTGGTTCGGCCAAAACAGCACGCCCAACGGCAGCCTCAACCCCGCGCTCGGCCTGACCGGCATCCGCCTGTGCCTCGCCGAGCCGGTCATGTTCCGCACCCAAATGCGCGCCATCCTCCGTGCCGCCACCCACGGCCCCGTGCGCATGATGTGGCCGATGATTACATCCATTTCCGAAGTGCGCCAATGCCTTATCCATCTGGACACGGCCCAACGCCAACTGACCGAACGCGGCGAAACCTTCGGCCCGGTCAGCATCGGCTGCATGATCGAAATCCCGTCCGCTGCCATGACCGTCGGCAGCATCCTCAAGCTCGTCGACTTCGTTTCCATCGGCACCAACGACCTGATTCAATACCTCCTGTCGGTCGATCGCGGCGACGACAGCGTCAGCCACCTCTACCAACCCGGCCACCCTGCCGTCCTCAAAACGCTGCAACACATTATCCGCACGGCAAACCGCATGGAAAAAGGCGTGTCCATCTGCGGCGAAATGGCCGGCGATACCGTCTTTACCCGACTGTTGCTCGGCATGGGCCTGCGCCGCTTTTCCATGAACCCAAACAACCTGCTTTCGGTTAAAAACATCATCCTGCACAGCCACACCGGCCATCTCGAAAACGATGCCGCCAAAATCCTGCGCTGCGAAGACCCGGAAAAAGCTGAGAAACTGATTAAAATCCTCAACCAAAGCGAACAGGCGGAATCACAGGCCGTCTGAAATTCACAAAATATCCGAAACCGACACAAGGGCGTATTGAACACGCCCTTTTTATTTTTCCCCATTTTGGGTTGACACCCGATTTCCCTCAGATCTTTCCTATTTCATCATTCCAAAAACCAACCTTTTTCACTTTTCCCAAACACTGCTTACAGGCCGCCTGAAAAATATAGGGCGCAAGTAAAATAAAAGTTTTTATGCCCACACCAAAGGCCGTCTGAACCCTGATTGCAAGGTTCAGACGGCCTTGTTTTCAACCGAATACCTTTTATTTTTTGTAATAAAAAACCCTTTACCTATCCATTCCAGCTACTGCCCACCATGGCTTTAGGTACCCCATATCATTCCTTTTTACTAGGTCTTCAGTACACCCAAGCCCTATATAAACACTATCCCTTCGTTTTAATGATGAAACTTTTTATTCCGAAATATGTCTATCCCTACATTCACTTGAAAAAAGATTCAATACCTTGTAAATTTATAAAAAGATAGTAATTATCATCATATTTTAAAGGAATGATTCATGAGATTTACGCAACTTTCTGCTTTGATTGCCGCCGCCGCTTTATCAGTCGGCTCCGTATCCGCTTTTGCCAAACCCGTTCAGCTGACCGATATCCTCGGCCGTAAGGTAACTGTCGACCTGCCTGCCAAGCGCGTGGTGTTGGGCTTCTACTACCAAGACTACATGGCCATCGGCGGTAAAACCGCGCTGGACAACGTCGTCGGTTTCTCCAAAGCAGTTTGGGCCGACTGGGCGCCGCCAAGCTGGGCGGCATTCAGCAAAGCCGTGCCTAAACTGAATCAGCTGACCGACGTGGGCGAAGTGGAAGTCGGCACTTTCTCGATTGAGAAAGTATTGGCGCTGAAACCCGATTTGCTGGTTTTGGCCGAATGGCAATACAAGGCTTTGGGTTCCGATCTCGACCGCATCAACAAGGCCGGCATCCCCATCGTCGTGTTGGACTACAACGCGCAAACAGTGGCCAAACACGTTCAATCGACCAAACTCATCGGTACATTGACCGGCCAGCAGCAAAAAGCCGACAAACTGGCGGCAGACTACAAACGCGTTGCCGACACCATCCAAGCGCGCGTGCAAAAAGCCAACCTGCCCAAGCCTAAAGTCTATATCGAGTTCGGCAACAAAGGCCCTGCCGAACACAGCGTTACCTTCGGCAAGAGCATGTGGGGTTCGATGGCGACACTAGTCGGCGGCAACAATATCGCCGCTTCTTCGGTCGAATTCTACGGCCCGATCAATCCTGAAAAAGTCCTCGCCGCCAAACCCGACGTGATCGTGATTACCGGCCGCGAAACCGAATTGAAGAAAAATCCTGCCGCCATGGTCATGGGCTGGGGCATTCCGAAAGCGGAAGCAGAAAAACGCTTGGTAGGCTTTGCCAAACGCGCCGGCTGGGCAAACCTGCCTGCGATTAAAAACAACCGCCTCTACGCCGCCTACCACGCTAACTCGCGCACGCTGTCCGACAGCGCATCGATTCAGTTTATGGCCAAAGCGATTTATCCGCAGTTGTTTAAGGATTTCAACCCTGAAAAAACCTATTTGGACTTCTACCGCCAAAACCTGCCCGTCGTACCAAATGGTACGTTCTACCTCTATCCGAAAGGACAATAAGGTAATTTAGATTTTCAGACGGCCTTTTAAATCGGAAGGCCGTCTGAAATTTTTGTGGAAGAAAAAGGCAAACCTGTTTCTCCCCTTTCACAACACTCTTTTTTAAAGGTTTGAAACATGAATGATTCGGTTGTCGCCGAGATTGTGAAAAACCAGCGCAAGTTGGAAGGCAAGCGTTGGTTGATTGTGTTGATGTTTTTAGTCATCGCAGCGGTCAGTTTCCTATTCGACATCGCCACCGGCCCTGCGATGACGGACACGCTGCCCGTCGGCGAAGTGGTCAATGTTTTGCTGGGCAAACCCGAAGTCGATGAAATGAACCGCCTGATTGTGATGGATTTGCGCCTGCCGATTGCGGTGATGGCCTTGGTGGTCGGCGCGGCTTTAGGTGTCGGCGGTGCGGAAATTCAAACGCTCCTGAACAACCCGATGGCCAGCCCTTATACGCTGGGCTTGGCGGCGGCGGCGGGTTTGGGCGCGTCGGCGGTGATTGCGTTCGGCGGTTTCGGGCTGCCTGAAACGGTCGCCGTTCCCATCGGCGCGTTTGTGATGACCATGCTGGCTTCGGGCATCTTGTTTCTGTTTGCCTCAGCGCGCCGCTTCAATTCGGCGATGTTGGTGTTGGTGGGGATTGCGCTGTTGTTCCTGTTTCAGTCGATTTTGTCGCTGATTCAATTTATCGCCGCGCCTGAGATTTCGCAGCAGATTCTGTTTTGGCTGTTCGGCAGCCTGACCAAGGCGACTTGGGAAACAGTCATCGTTACGGCGGCGGTTACGGCGGTATGCGTGTTTCTGCTTTCGCGCGACGTGTGGAAGCTGACTGCGCTGCGCTTGGGCGAAGAACGCGCCGTCGGGCTGGGCATCAATCTGCAATTTTTGCGCCTGAAAACGCTGGTGTTGGTGGCGGTAATGACGGCGACGGCCATCAGTTTTGTCGGCGTGATCGGCTTTATCGGCTTGGTTGCGCCGCATGTGGCGCGGATTCTTTTGGGCGAAGACCAACGTTTCTTCCTGCCCGGCGCGATGCTGACGGGGGCGGCGTTTTTGTCGGTAGCCAGCGTGTTGTCCAAGGTGATTATCCCGGGCGCGCTGTTTCCTGTGGGGATTGTTACGTCGTTTGTCGGCGTGCCGTTCTTCTTCTGGATTGTATTAACGAAACGATAGGCCGTCTGAAATGTTGAAACTTGAAAACGTACACATCCGGCGCGGCGATTATGTGGTCGCCGACAATATCGATTTGACGCTGGAACAAGGCAAAGTCTATTCCGTGCTCGGCCCCAACGGCACGGGCAAATCCTCGCTGATGAAAACGATTTTCGGCGAAGTGGCGCACAAAGGCACCATCCGCTACGGCGACGAAGTGTTGAGCAAAATCCACCTGCAAAGCTGGCGCAAACGCATAGGTTATATGCCGCAGGACACCGCCGCCGAAGCCTCGCTGACCGCGCTGGAAGTCGTGTTGCTCGGCCGCATGGACGCGCTGCACATGCACGTCGGCGACGAGCTGCTGCACGAAGCCGCAAGTATCATGGCGGAGCTGGGTATCGGCCATCTGGCGCACCGCGACGTCATGCGCCTTTCCGGCGGACAGCGGCAGCTCGTCATGTTTGCCCAAGTCATGCTGCGCCGTCCCGAAATCCTGATGCTGGACGAACCGGTCAGCGCGCTGGATATGCACCATCAACTCAATCTTTTAGAACGCGTGGTGCAATACACGCACGAACACAATCTGGTTACGCTGATGGTCTTGCACGATTTGAGCCTCGCCGCGCAGTTTTCAGACGGCGTGATTCTGCTCGGCGAAGGCAAAGTACAGGCGCAGGGCGCGCCGCAGGACGTGTTGCAGGCGGACATGATAGGCAGGCTGTATAAAGTGGACATCGAGCTTTTGTACGACAGCAAAGGCCTGCCCGTTATCCGCCCGATGCGGAAGAGTGCGTAACTTAACCGCTCCTGCAAATGTCGGATTTGAGCATCCGGCCTGCAAACTCCCTGCAACTTATCCCCTCTCCTGCGGGAGAGGGTTAGGGAGAGGGCGGTAAGCCCAAGGCTTGCCTCTCCGACTCATCAGCCCGCCCCATATTTTTTTATCCTTAGAAAGGACTTTCTCCATGAAAAAATCCCTCTTCCTCCTGATGCTGACCGCGTCCCTTAGCGCATACGCCGCCAACCACGAAGTCAAAATGCTCGACAACGGCAAAGACGGCAGCATGGTGTTCGAGCCCGGCTACGTCAACGCCAAAGTCGGCGACACTGTTACCTTCAAAGCCGCCAACAGCGGCCACTGGGTGCAAAGCAAAGCCCTGCCCGACGGCGTTGCCGACTTCCTCTCCGAAGACGGTAAAGACTTCACGCTCAAGCTCGACAAAGAAGGCGTGTACGTCTACACCTGCCCGCCGCACCGCATGATGAACATGAGCGGCGTGATTCAGGTTGGCAAACCGATGAACAAAGCCAAAGCGCAAGCCGTTGTCGATGAAATGGAAAATCGCGCCATGCAAAGCAAAGGCCGTCTGAAAAAATACATGGCGCAAGTGAAATAAACGCGTTTATGCCCGCATTAAAGGCCGTCTGAAACCTTTCAGACGGCCTGTTTCCTTTGCGTAAAACACGCATCAAAGCTATATCTTCCTTTTCAGTTTCCGATAAAATAGGCCTATTCCGACACAAGACCCGTAAGCATGATACGCCGCCTTTACGCCACGCTGTGGCACCTCGCCCCCTTCCTGATCCGCCGCCACCTGCGCCGCCGCGCCCTCAAATCCCCAGCCTATCTCGAGCATTGGGGCGAGCGTTTCGGGCAGGCGTATCCCAATCCCGTACAACGCCCGATTTGGATACACGCCGTATCCGTCGGCGAAACGCGTGCAGCCGAACCTTTGGTGCAGGCATTACGCCGCCATTTTCCCGACTCGCCGTTTCTGATTACCCAAATGACGCCGACCGGCCGCACCACCGCGCAATCCCTGTTCCCCGATGCGCAATGCCGTTACCTGCCCTACGACAAAGCCGAATGGGTCGCCCGATTTTTAGCCGAACACCGCCCCATCTGCGGCATTTTGATGGAAACCGAAATCTGGCCCAACCTGATGCACGGCTGCCAAGAAGCAGGCATTCCCCTCTTTTTGGCCAATGCGCGCCTCTCCGAAAAATCCCAACGCGGCTACCTCAAAATCCGTAAGCTGGTCGAGCCTGCCATGCAGAGCCTCTCCGGCTGCTTTGCCCAAACCGCCGCCGATGCCGAACGCCTGCACCTTATCGGCGCGTCCAACGTCCACGTCTGCGGCAACACCAAATACGACATCGCGCCCCCCGACGACTCGCGCCCGCTTGCCGCTGCCTTTAAAGAACGCATCGGCGCACGAGCCGTCGTCGTCTGCGCCAGCACGCGCGTATACAAAGGCACAGACGAAGCCGAGCTGCTCCTCAAAGCATGGCAGGGCTACCGCGGCAATGCCTTACTGGTCATCGTCCCGCGCCACCCTGAAAATTTTCAGACGGCCTACGATACCGCCAAATCGCTTGGTTATGCCGTCCAAAAACGCAGTGACGGACAACCCGTCTCCCCCGATACACAGGTTTGGATAGGCGACAGCATGGGCGAGCTTGCTGCCTACTACCTCAGCGCAGACATTGCCTTCGTCGGCGGCAGCCTCGTCGATGCAGGCTGCCAAAACATCATCGAACCCATCGCCTGCCGCGTCCCCACCCTCTTCGGCTACTCCAACTACAACTTCGCCCAAGCCTGCAAAGGCGCAGTCGAAGCCAAAGCCGCCGTCCGCGTCGAAACCGCCGAAGCCTGGTACAGAACCACGCGCCAATATCTCGACGACGAAACGCTGCGCCAACAGCTGATCAGCCACACCGAGCAATTCATTTCGCAACACCAAGGCGCCAGTGCCAAAATTGCCAAAGCGATTGCAGATTGTTTGAATCAGCGTTAAACAATAAAAAACCGCCTGTTCATGACAAACAGACGGAAACTGAAAAACAGTTTTTTGTTTTCAGCCGTTTAATTGACTAAGAGCAGGAACAGGGTTAAGATAATCCTAACGACTGTTCGCAGTCTCAGCCATGAACGACCCGTGCGAGTGGTATGTTTCATGATTGAAACCATCCTTTCTAGGGCGGTTTCAGCACAAAGCCCCACTGCAATGGGGCTTTTTTGCTACCAGCCCCGCAATAATTATACCCAAACTTCCTAAAATCATTCCAAACAAATTTCTACTAAAAAGGCCGTCTGAAACCCCAATTTTTTGGGTTTCAGACGGCCTTTTCTCAACCTACAAACTTAGCGTCCTGCTTTCAACACGCGGCGTGCAAACACGAACATACCGAAAACAAAAAACGCCAAGCCCAGCAATTTGGCGGCCGTATCCCAGTTTTCCAAGTTCAGGGCCAAAGGCGCATCCGAACCGCCGTTGGTTACGGAGAAAGCGATGATAAACGCCATAATCACACCGATCAGGCTCTCGCCGACAATCAAACCGGCGGAAAACAGCGTACCGATACGTTCCGCATTTTTCAGACGGCCTTCACGGTTTTCTTGACGGCGGGCGATGACGGATTTCAACACAGCCGCCAATACCGCACCGATCACAATCGGCATATTCACAGACGGCGGCAGGTAAATGCCCATGCCCACGGCCAATACCGGCAAAGCGCGCTTGCCGCCGGAGGATTTGCGTAATGTGAAATCGACCGCAATCAACGCCACGCCGATGCCCACGCCGGTGAAAATATAATCCCATTGCAGATTGTGCGAGAAAATACCTTGAGCGATGGTGGTCATCAAAGTTGCCTGAGGCGCGGCAAGGGCTTGGGCCGCATCCATGCCTTCACGCGGCATCGCGCCGGTAAAGCCGTAGGCTTCATACAAAAGCTCCAACACAGGCGAAATCACCACGGCACCGACAACGCAGCCGATAATCAGCGCAACCTGCTGTTTCCAAGGCGTCGCTTTTACCAGATAACCCGTTTTCAAATCCTGCAGGTTGTCATTGGAAATCGAAGCCACACAAATCACAGACGCGCCGCAAAACAGCGTCAACGCCAGCAGGAATTTGCGGTTTGCCTCATCCGCCATCAGGCCGCCGGATTCGCCGACCAACAGCAACACCAGCGAAATGATAACGATAGAGACGATGCCCACACCCGAAATCGGGCTGGAAGACGAACCGACCAAACCGGCCATATAACCGCAAGCTGCGGCCACCAAAAAGCCGATAATCGAAGCCAGCAGCGTACATACAACCACCAACAACCAAGCCAAACCGCCGGAAATATGCGAGTCGCCGATAAAGTGGAAGAAGGACACGCCCAACACCAGCATCATCGCCAACACCCAGGCAATCATCGCCTTAGGCGACAAATCCTGTTCCGTGCGTTCGGTCATCTGCGCACCGCCGAAATTGCGGAAAGACAGGCGCATGCCCTCGACCATCGGTTTCATCAAGGTCAACAGCGTCCAAATAGCCGCGATACCGATCGTACCCGCGCCGATAAAACGGACTTTTTCCTTCCACAAAGACATCGCAAAAGGGATCATCTCCATATCGGCAGGTTGCGGAATATGTGCCGACAGATAAGGCACGGCCACACCCCAGGCAATCGAAATACCCAGCAAAATCGCGATACCGCCGGTCAGTCCGACCAGATAGCCCGCGCCCAGCAAGGCCAAAGAAAAGCCCATCGGCACTTGGAACACCGACGCGCCGCCTTTAAACCAAAAGCTCGCGCTGTCCGCCACCACGCGCAAACCGCTTGCGCAGAAGCTCATCAAACCGGCCAGAGCACCGCCCGACACCAATTCCTTGATACCACTGCCGCCTTCCTGTTGGTCCGCATCATGGTCGCCGACCTTCAAAATCTCAGCCGCCGCCACGCCTTCCGGATAAGGCAAATCACTCTTCACCACCATCGCATAACGCAAAGGCACAGTGAAAATCACGCCCAAAATACCGCCGGACATACACAGCAGCGTAGTCTGCCAAAACGGAAAGCCCGCCCAATAACCGGCCATCAGCAAACCCGGCAAGATAAAAATAATACTGGAGAGCGTACCCGCGGCCGAAGCCTGAGTCTGCACCATATTATTTTCCAGAATATTGCTGCCTTTAAAAAACTTCAAAACCGCCATCGAAATCACCGCAGCCGGAATCGAAGACGCAAAAGTCAAGCCCACCTTCAAGCCCAAATACACATTGGATGCCGTAAAAATCACCGTAATCAACGCGCCGAGTATCATCCCCCGCAGCGTCAGTTCACGGAAACTCGCATAAGGATCAACCGCCTGTTTCATAAAAATCTTCCTGTATCAGGTAAACAATCAAATCAAAACTTTTCAGACGGCCTTTTGATACATCCATCAGGCCGTCTGAAAAGCCTCTCTTTTACCATTTTAATGAACTATCCGACTACACGCAAAAGCCCTATTTATTTTCATTTGACGCCAAACCATAAAATCATATCGATACAGACGTTTGGGGCAGTTTGACGGTTTCAGGTAAAATAACGCCAAATTCATCAACCGTTCAGAAAGCCGCCGCCATGTATTCACTCGTCCGCCCCATCCTGTTCCGTTTCGATGCAGAAAAGGCCCATCATTTCACGCTCAACAGTTTGCGTTCCATCGAGAAACTCGGCCTGCTGCCCAAAGTGGACAGCCACACCCGACCAACCGAGCTGATGGGTTTGCAGCTGCCCAATCCGGTCGGCTTGGCGGCAGGTTTGGACAAAAACGGCGAGTGTATCGATGCGTTTGCCGCTTTGGGTTTCGGCTTTGTCGAAATCGGCACGGTAACGCCCAAGCCGCAGCCGGGCAATCCTCAGCCGCGCCTTTTCCGCGTTCCCGAATACCAAGGCATCATCAACCGTATGGGTTTCAACAACCACGGCATCGACGCGATGATCCGCAACATTGAAAACAGCCGCTTTAAAGGCATTTTGGGCATCAACATCGGTAAAAATGCCGTTACGCCGATTGAAAACGCGGCCGACGATTATCTGATTTGTTTGGAAAAAGCCTACGCCCACGCGAGCTACATCACGGTCAATATTTCCTCCCCCAATACGAAAAACCTGCGTGCCTTGCAAGGCGGCGACGAGTTGAGCGCATTGTTGGAAGCCTTGAAAAACAAACAGGCGCAACTGGCGGCCGCGCATGGCAAATATGTGCCACTGGCGGTTAAAATCGCGCCGGATTTGGACGAAGCGCAAATCGACGACATCGCCCATGCGGTCAAATCTGTGGAAATGGACGGTATCATCGCCACCAACACAACCATCAACAAATCAAGCTTGGGCAGCCATCCGCTCGCAGGTGAACAAGGCGGCTTGAGCGGCTTGCCCGTACGCGAGAAAAGCAATCAGGTGTTGAAACTTTTGGCGGAACGCATTGACGGCAAACTGCCGATTATCGGCGTCGGCGGCATTATGAACGGCGCGGACGCGGCAGAAAAGATCCGCTTGGGAGCCAGTGCGGTTCAGGTGTACAGCGGTTTGATTTATCGCGGCCCCGAATTGATTAAAGAGTGTTTGGCTGCGTTGAAATAATACTTTTCCAAAAATAAGGCCGTCTGAAATCTTTCAGACGGCCTTTTGATATGCTTTTATTCTTCAAACAGATTGCCTTGTGCCAATAAGGTTTTGACCGGTGCGAAATCGCGGCGGTGTTCCGGCAATACACCGTATTGTTTCAAGGCGGCCAAATGTTGCGCCGTGCCGTAGCCTTTGTGACGGTCAAACCCGTATTGCGGATAGCGTTTTGCCAATTCATACATTTCCGCATCACGCGCGGTTTTGGCCAAAACCGAAGCGGCAGAGATTTCAATAATTTTGCTGTCGCCTTTGAC
This sequence comes from Neisseria subflava, assembly GCF_003044645.1. Classification (GTDB taxonomy): domain Bacteria; phylum Pseudomonadota; class Gammaproteobacteria; order Burkholderiales; family Neisseriaceae; genus Neisseria; species Neisseria subflava_B. Next base: position 139,144 of record NZ_POXL01000004.1, on the reverse strand, counting down.
CACGGCTTCGGCAGGGACATTCAAATCTTTCGGCACGCGGTTGCCGTCTATCCACACTTTGTCGGGAGTAACCAACAGCCCCTCGACTGCGCGCTTCATCGCGGCCATGGTTGCGTGCAGGATATTCAGTTGCAGGATTTCGTCGGGATCGGCAAAGGCAATGCTCCACGCAACCGCCTGTTCCTTAATCATCTGCGCCAACATATCGCGCTTTTTTTCGCTCAGTTTTTTTGAGTCGGTCAAACCCGGCAGGTCAAAATGTTCCGGCAAAATCACTGCCGCCGCAAATACGCTGCCGACCAAAGGGCCGCGTCCCGCTTCATCCACGCCTGCGCTTAAAACCGTCGCCATTTCTTCACCGCCTGTCTGATTCAAAGCCGCCATTATATCCGCTTGCGGCAGAGAAATTCTGCAATAGGACAAACCGTTGGGGAGCGGTTCAAATTTCATCTACTTTACCAATCAGTTATAATTTACGTCCCCACATACCCATACGTCTTACAACATGCCTGCCCAATCCGAACGCCTCCATTTTTCCGAACGCTGGCTCAATGCCTACGAACGCTACCGCTATCGCCGCCATATCCACGCCTTCCGCCTCGGCTTGGCAATCGTGTTTTCCACCCTGTTGGCCAAAGTCTTCCACCTGCAACACGGCGAGTGGATCGGCATGACCGTCTTTGTCGTCCTCGGCATGCTGCAATTCCAAGGCGCAATTTACTCCAAAGCAGTCGAACGCATGCTCGGCACGGCCATCGGTTTGGGCGTTGGTTTGGCCGTTTTATGGTTGAACCAACATTATTTGCAAGACGGCGTTTTCTTCTATCTGATTATCGGTGCCGCCAGCGCAGTGGCCGGTTGGTCTGCGGTCGGCAAAAACGGCTATGTCGCCATGCTTGCCGGTTTGACCATGTGCATGCTCATCGGCGACAGCAGCCACCACTGGCTCGACAGCGGCCTGATGCGCGCCATGAACGTTTTGATTGGTGCCGCCATCGCCATTGCCGCCGCCAAACTCCTGCCCCTGCGCTCCACACTCATGTGGCGCTTCATGCTTGCCGACAACCTCACCGACTGCGCCAAAATGATTGCCGAAATCAGCAACGGCAAGCGCATGACGCGCGAGCGCTTGGAGCAAAACATGATTAAAATGCGCAAAATCAACGCCCGCATGGTCAAAAGCCGTAGCCATCTGGCCGCCACATCCGGCGAAAGCCACATCAGCAACAATATGATGGAAGCCATGCAGCATGCCCACCGCAAAATCGTCAATACCACCGAGCTGCTCCTGACCACCGCCGCCAAACTGCGCGCGCCCACGCTCAACGAAAGCGAAATCCGCCTGCTCGACCGCCATTTCAACCAACTCCAACGCGAGCTTCGGCTGACCGTCCGCCTCATCAAAGGCCATTACGCCCGCCGCATCCGCATCGATACTTCGCTCAATACCGAACTAAGCAAACCGGCCGCCCGCCTGCATTACGACTGGCAAGGCTTCCTCTGGCTCAGCACCAATATGCGCAACGAAATCGCCGCTTTGGTGATTCTGTTGCAACGTTCGCGCAATAAATGGTTGGACAAAAAAGAGTTGCAACGCCTGAAAGAACACCTGCGCAACGACAACAAGCCCAAATCGGAAGAGGCCGTCTGAAAAAAGGCCTGTCGTATTTTTACCCAAACCCCACCGCAAGACAGCAAAAGGCCGTCTGAAACCCAATGGTTCAGACGACCTTTCAATCAATCCAAGCAACAATAAATGCCGCATAAAGCAAAATCCCCTGCGATTGCAGGGGATTTTTATATTTGGTTGCGGGAGCAGGATTCGAACCTACGACCTTCGGGTTATGAGCCCGACGAGCTACCATGCTGCTCCATCCCGCGTCAGAAGTTGTAACTATACGGAAAGACAGAGTCGCTGTCAAGCGTTTTTGACAGAAAATGCGAAAAACGCCGCTTTACAAAAAACCATCCGCATGGTTTAATTTTTCGTTAATAAAGAAACAGGGGTGCTGCTTTCAAACCGAGCGGCTGAGAAATACCCTTTACACCCGAACAGGATAATACCTGCGTGGGGAGTTTCGGCAAATGTGATTTTAGACGATTGATTGAAGATATCCAAAGGCCGTCTGAAAAAAAGCAATGCTCCTGTTTCCATTTCATAACCGAGAAACAGGAGCAATTTTTTATGACTACCGCTAAAAAAACCGGCGATGAGGCGCGCCGTCTTTCCGACTTGAGCGAAGACATCGGCATCCGCTTCCAATATCCCAATTCCGACCGCGTCTATATCCCAGGCAGCCGCGCCGACATCCGCGTGCCTTTGCGCGAAATCCGTCAGGACGACACCTACTCGGCGCAAGGTACGGAAGCCAATCCGCCGATTCCAGTGTACGACACCAGCGGCGCATACGGCGATCCGGCGGCACACATCGACTTGAAACAAGGGCTGCCGCACGTCCGCACCGCATGGCTGGACGAACGCGGCGATACCGAAATCCTGCCCAAGCTTTCCAGCGAATACGGCACCGAACGCGCACACGATCCGAAAACCGCCCATCTGCGCTTCAACCAAATCACCCGTCCACGCCGCGCCAAAGCAGGCCGCAACGTAACCCAGCTCCACTACGCCCGCCAAGGCATCATCACGCCGGAAATGGAGTTTGTCGCCATACGCGAACGCATGAAGCTGGACGAGCTTTTCAGACGGCCTGAATACGCCAAGCTCTTGAAACAACATGCAGGGCAAAGTTTCGGCGCGAATATCCCGACCCATCCCGACCAAATCACGCCTGAATTCGTGCGTCAAGAAATCGCCGCCGGACGCGCGATCATCCCTGCCAACATCAACCATCCCGAACTCGAACCAATGATTATCGGCCGCAACTTCCGCGTCAAAATCAACGGCAACTTGGGCAACTCCGCCGTCACTTCCAGCCTGACCGAAGAAGTCGAAAAAATGGTGTGGTCGCTGCGTTGGGGGGCGGACACGATTATGGACTTATCCACCGGTGCGCACATCCACGAAACGCGCGAATGGATTATCCGTAATGCGCCCGTCCCCATCGGCACCGTGCCTATTTACCAGGCTTTGGAAAAAACCGGCGGCATCGCCGAAGACCTGACTTGGGATTTGGTGCGCGATACCTTAATCGAGCAGGCAGAACAAGGCGTGGACTATTTCACCCTGCACGCAGGCGTATTGCTGCGTTATGTACCAATGACGGCCGACCGCCTCACCGGCATCGTATCGCGCGGCGGCTCCATCATGGCGAAATGGTGTCTTGCCCATCATCAGGAAAACTTCCTCTACACACATTTCGACGAAATCTGCGAAATCATGAAAGCCTACGACGTGTCGTTCAGCCTCGGCGACGGCCTGCGCCCCGGCTGTATTGCCGATGCCAACGACGAATCCCAATTCGCCGAGCTGCACACTTTGGGCGAATTGACTGCCAAAGCGTGGGAACACGACGTACAAGTCATGATTGAAGGCCCCGGCCATGTACCGTTGCAACGCGTGAAAGAAAACATGACCGAAGAGCTGCAACACTGCTTTGAAGCGCCTTTCTACACCCTCGGCCCGCTCGTTACCGACATCGCCCCCGGCTACGACCACATCACTTCGGGCATAGGCGCAACCAATATCGGCTGGTACGGCACAGCCATGCTCTGCTACGTTACCCCGAAAGAGCATCTCGGCCTGCCTGATAAAGAAGACGTGCGCACCGGCATCATCACCTACAAACTCGCCGCCCACGCCGCCGACCTCGCCAAAGGCTGGCCGGGCGCACAGTTGCGCGACAACGCCCTGAGCAAGGCGCGTTTCGAGTTCCGCTGGCGCGACCAATTCCGCCTCAGCCTCGACCCCGAACGCGCCGAGAGCTTCCACGACGAAACCCTGCCTGCCGAAGGCGCGAAAATCGCCCACTTCTGCTCGATGTGCGGCCCCAAATTCTGCTCGATGAAAATCACGCAGGAAGTGCGCGACTACGCCGACAAGCAAAAAGCCCAACGGCAGGGCATGGAAGAAAAAGCGATTGAGTTCGTCAAAAAAGGAGCAAAGCTTTACAGTTAAAACGTAAAGCAAGAAAAGGCCGTCTGAAAATGTTTCAGACGGCCTTTTTAGTGAATAGTCTTTAACCAAGCACATACGCCCTGCGGCTACCTATTTTTCCACCCTGCGGAAATGGTGCGGACGGAAGCCGAGCGCGGCGAGGGAAACGAAGTAGAGGCCGCCGCCCAAGGCAATCAGGACACAGAGCTGGCCTGCTTTTTTAAAGCCGCCGACGTGCACCCATTCAAACGGCAGATAATATTGCGCCAGCCACAAACCGCCGCCCATAACGACCAAAGAGATGGCCATTTTAACTAAAAACGCTGCCCAACCTTTACCGGGGCGGTAGATGCCGTGTTTGCGCAAAAGGAAAAACAGCAAACCTGCATTCAGACACGCGCCCAAACCGATAGCGAGGGACAGGCCGACGTGCTTGAGCGGCGAAATGAAGGCAAGGTTCATCAACTGCGTGCAAATCAGCGTGAAAATAGCGACCTTAACGGGGGTTTTGATGTTTTGGCGGGCGTAGAAACCGGGAGCCAATACTTTAATCATAATCAGCCCGATCAAGCCAAAGGAATAGGCAATCAGCGCGTGTTGGGTCATTTGCGCATCATGCAGCGTAAACTCACGGTACATGAACAAGGTCGTAACCAGAGGGAAAGACAACACGGCAAGGCCGACGGCGGCAGGCAGGGTCAGCAGCATACACAGGCGCAAACCCCAGTCGAGCAGGCCGGAAAACTGCTCGGTATCCTGACTGGCGGCATGTTTGGACAAGGTGGGCAATAAGATTGTACCGAGTGCTACGCCCAAAACGCCGGTCGGCAATTCCATCAACCGGTCGGCGTAATACATCCACGACACGCTGCCGGACTGCAAAAACGAGGCGAAAATGGTGTTGATAACCAAGGAAATCTGCGCCACGCTCACGCCCAAAATAGCCGGCCCCATCTGTTTCATTACGCGGTTGACCGCCGCATCTTTAAAGCTGAGTTTGGGCATTTTCAAGAAGCCCAGTTTCGCCAACCAAGGCAGTTGGAACACCAGCTGCAACACGCCGCCGACAAATACCGCCCACGCCAAAGCCATAACAGGCGGATCAAAATACGGTATGAAAAACAGGGAAAAGACGATAAAGGAGATGTTCAAAAAAGTCGGCGTAAAGGCGGGAATGCTGAATTTATGATAGGAATTGAGTATTGAGCCGACAAAAGACGACAAAGAAATCAAAAAGATATAAGGAAACGTCACCCGCAGCAAGTCGATGGAGAGCTGAAACTTATCGGCTTCTTTGGCAAAACCGGGTGCAGAAACATAAATTACCCATGGCGCGGCAAGTATGCCCAGCGCGGTAACGATGACCAACACAAACGACAACATGCCGGCCACATGGCGCACAAATGCCTGCGTGGCTTCTGGCGAGCGGGTTTCTTTGTATTCTGCCAAAATCGGTACGAAGGCTTGGGCAAATGCGCCCTCTGCGAACACGCGCCGCAACAGGTTGGGCAGTTTGAACGCGACAAAAAACGCATCCGTCGCCATGCCTGCACCAAACGCACGGGCGATAATCGTATCGCGTACAAAGCCCAAAATGCGCGACACCATCGTCAGGCTGCCAACCTTGGCCAAGGCTCCCAATAAATTCATGTATTTTCCTTACTTGTCTTTCAGACCGTCTGAAAATCCGGCTTCTTCCAATACTGCCGCCGCAGCCAATGCCGCCGTATCTTTTTTCAACAGCAGATGCAAGGCGTGAAAATCCTGTTCCAACGCGGCCACGGCTTCAGGGCGGTCATACCAGTCTGCCACGGCCTGCGCCAGTTTTTCAGGGACGGCATCGTGTTGCAGCAGCTCGGGAACGGCGGCTTTACCCAACAGAATATTAGGCAAACCGACATGCGGCACTTTGATTTTGCGTTTCACATACGCATAAGTCAGCGGCGAAATTTTGTAGCTGATGACCATAGGCCGTTTACACAAGGCCACTTCCAAAGTCGCCGTACCGCTGGTGACCAATACCACGTCGGCAGCGGCGCAAACCGTATCCGACTGCTTGTCGGTCAGCGTGATGGGAAGGGCTGCGAACTCAGGCTGCGCCAAAATTTCACTAATGCGTTTGCGCGTTGCGGCCGTCGCCACAGGCAGCAAAAACTGTGCCTTCGGATAACGTTTCAGCAGCAATAAGGCCGTCTGAAAAAACACCGCCGCCATGTAATCGATTTCGCTCACGCGGCTGCCGGGCAAGATGGCAAACACGGGCACGTCCGCAGGTACGCCCAGCTTCTGCCGTGCCGCCGCCCTATCCGCTTCCACCGGCATGGTTTGCGCCATCGGATGGCCGACAAACTCAGCCTTGCCGCCGGCATCGATATATAGCTGCGGTTCCATCGGAAACAGGCACAACACGCGGTTGACCTGATGTACGATTTTATTGACCCGTTCGCGCCGCCACGCCCAAACCGACGGGCTGACATAATGAATGGTATGAATGCCTGCCTGCTTGAGTTTTTCGGCCACGCCGAGATTAAAGTCCGGCGCATCGATGCCGATAAACACATCCGGCTTGAGGCGGAGCAAATCGTTCACCAGCCCTTTGCGGATTTTCAAAATCTGCGGCAGGCGTTTGATGACCTCAACAAAACCGCGCACCGCCAGCTTTTCCTGATCGTACAAACTCTCAAAACCCTCCGCCTTCATGCGCTCGCCGCCGATGCCGGTAAACCGCGCATTCGGGCAACGCGCCTTAATGGCACGGATTAAATGTGCGCCGAGCAAGTCGCCGGAAGCTTCGCCGACACTGATGGCGATAAGGGGGGAAGGATTGGAGTTCATATTGTTGAGGTTCGAAAGCTAAAAGATTTTGGGGCGGTCATTTGCCCAACCGTTTTCAGACGGCATCGACAGCAAACGGGCAGAAACCTGCCCTACTACGCGGATTTTTGCAATCCAAAGGCCGTCTGAAAAAGTTTCAGACGGCCTTCAATCCATCAATCAACGGATAATACCGCGTGTGGATTGTGCAAAAAAGTCTTTAAATACCGCCAATTCGCTTTGGGTTTCGGCGCGTTTCAGAATCTCTGTCTTAGCTTCTTCAAACGGAATGCCGCGATGGTAAATGGTTTTATACGCATCTTTGACGGAGGCAATCTGTTCGGCAGTGAAACCGTTGCGGCGCATACCTTCGCTGTTGAGGCCGGCCGGTTCGGCGCGGTAGCCTGCAGCCATAAAGTACGGCGGTACGTCTTTGTGTACGCCGGCGGCAAACGCGGTCATGGCGTAGTCACCGATTTGGCAGAATTGGAACACCAGCGTGTAGCCGCCCAAGACGACGTAGTCGCCGATGGTAACGTGACCTGCAAGTGAGGCGTTGTTGGCGAAGATGGTATGGTTGCCGACCACGCAGTCATGGGCGAGGTGGCAGTAGGCCATAATCCAGTTGTCGTCGCCGATACGGGTTTCGCCGATGCCGGTAACCGTACCGAGGTTGAACGTCGTAAATTCGCGAATGGTGTTGCCGTTGCCGATAATCAGCTTGGTCGGCTCGTCGCGGTATTTTTTGTCCTGCGGAATTTCGCCGAGGCTGGCAAATTGGAAAATGCGGTTGTTTTCACCGATGGTCGTATGACCGTTAATGACGACGTGCGGGCCGATTTCGGTATTCGCGCCGATTTGCACATTGGGGCCGATGATGCTGTATGGGCCGACTTTGACGCTGGAGTCAAGTTCGGCTTTAGGGTCGATGACGGCGGTCGGATGGATAAGGGTCATGCTGTCTCCTTGCTGTCTGATACAGGTATTGCCTGCAAGATGCCGTCTGAACTTTCAGGCGGCCTGTCCCATTCTTACACCACGCGTTTGGCGCACATAATCACGGCTTCAACGGCAACTTGGCCGTCGACTTTGGCAACGGCGTTAAATTTGCCGATACCGCGTTTGTTGGTCAGCAGCTCGACTTCAAAAACCAGTTGGTCGCCGGGGATGACTTGGCGTTTGAAACGGGCGTCGTCAATACCGGCGAAGAAGAAGAATTCGTTTTCTTTGCGGCCGCCTTCGCTGAGGATGGCGAGTGTGCCGCACGCTTGCGCCATGGCTTCGATAATCAGCACGCCGGGCATCACGGGCAGGTCGGGAAAGTGGCCTTGGAACTGCGGCTCGTTCATGGTGACGTTTTTAATCGCAGTCAGGGTTTTCATCGGTTCGAACGCAGTAATGCGGTCGAGTTGCAAAAACGGATAACGGTGTGGGATAAGTTTTTGAATGTCTTTGGCTTCAATCGGGAGTTGTACGTCCATGATGTTCGTCTTTCCTTGTTTGTATTGGGTTTAAACGTATTCGGATGCGGGGGCGCGGACTGTTTGCGCCGCCTTTAGGCTTCGTCGCTGTCGGCAAGCTGTTTCTCCAGCGTTTTGAGGCGTTTGTTCATTTCGCTCAAACGGTGGATATAAACGGCATTGCGCGCCCAGTCTTTGTAGCCCGACATCGGGAAAATACCGGCCAGATGCTGGCCGCTTTCGGTAATGCTGTGGGTAACGGATGTACCGCCGCCGATGGTGGTTTTATCGGCGATTTCGATGTGTCCGACCGTGCCGACGCCGCCGCCGATAATACAATAATTGCCGATGGTGACGCTGCCGGAAATACCAGTCTTGGCGGCGATAACGGTGTGCGAACCGATTTTGCAGTTGTGGCCGATTTGGACTTGGTTGTCGATTTTGGTGCCGTTGCCGACGGTCGTATCGCTCATTGCGCCGCGGTCGATATTGGTGTTCGAACCGATTTCCACATCATCGCCCAGCGTGACTGCGCCGGTTTGCGGAATTTTAAACCATGAATCGCCGGCAAAGGCCAAGCCGAAACCGTCCGCGCCGATGACGGCGCCGCTGTGGATTTCGACACGGTTGCCCAAAGTGCAGCCGTAATAGATGACGGAGTTGGGATGCAGCACGACTTCATCGCCCAACGTGCAATCATGTTGGACAACGGCATTGGCCAAAATACGACAGCCTTCGCCCAATACGGCATTCGCGCCGATATAGGCATTTGCGCCGATTTCGCAGCTTGCCGGCACTTTGGCGCTTGCCTCGACAACGGCGGTCGGATGTACGCCGCCCTGCGCTTTGACAATCGGCGAGAACAATCGTGCCACTTTGGCAAAATAAAGATAAGGGTCGGCAGCCACAATCAGGTTGCGGCCTGCAAATTCGTCTGCGGCTTTCGGCGACACAATCACTGCGCCTGCCCGGCTGTCGTGTACTTCGGCTTTGTATTTCGGATTGGCCAAAAAGCTGATGTGTTCCGCCTGCGCCTGATCCAACGGACGGACGGCGGTAATGGCGATGTCTTCGCCTTTCCATTCGCCGCCGAGTTGGGAAACGATTTGGGACAGGGTGTATGCTTGTGAAGTCATGATAATCTGCCGTCAAGATGTCAGGCCGTCTGAAAGCTGCCGGTTTGGGTTTCAGACGGCCTTAGGTTTGTCTGTATGGTTGCATTCGCTGCCGAGCAGGGTCAGTGTGCATTTAGGGCTTTGATAACGCTGTCGGTAATGTCGTAGCGGCCGTTGACGTAAATCACGTCCTGCAAGATAAAGTCGTAACCTTCGCGTTTGGCCAAATCGACGATGACGCGGTTGGCATTTTGCTGGAGCGCGGCGAATTCTTCATTGCGGCGCAGGTTGTAGTCTTCTGCCAACTCGGCCTGCTGCTTGCGGAATTTTTGTACCAGATTGTGCCATTTTTGGGTTTCCGCTTCCCTTTGGCTGTCGCTGAGCTTGTCGCTGCTCAGTTTTCGCTCCAAAGCCTCGCCTTCCTGCTGCAGCTTTTGCAAGGCGGTTTGACGGCTTTTGAACTCTTTTTCCAAAGTCGTCTGAATACTTTGCGCCTGCTTGGATTCCTGATAAACGCGCTCGGTATTGATAAAACCGATTTTCTGCACGCCATCCGCCGCCGCTTGCGGCAACAGCACGAAACCCGGCAGGGCTACGGCGAGGACACGGAGGGTGTCGGCTATTTTACTCATGATAAAAATCCTTGCTTGAAAACAGACGGGCGGTTGGCAATAAGCCTGCCGCCAATCTGCCATGAGGCCGTCTGAAACGGACAAACCCGGTTTCAGACGGCCTAAACATCATCAGAATGTCGTACCGAGTTGGAATTGGAAGCGTTGGATTTCGTCGCCTTCTTTTTTCTTAATCGGATAAGCATAACTGAACTTCATCGGACCCAGCGGAGAGAGCCAGGTCACGGCAGCACCGGCAGAGTAACGCAATTCGTTTTTGAATGTCGATTTGTGCGCACTTTCAAGGTAAACCGATTTGTTATTACCGCTCTCTGCCGCGGTATAGGTTTTGTCGTCCCACACGCTGCCCGCATCGGCAAACAGGCTCAGACGAACGGTACGCGAGTCTTTAATGCCCGGCATCGGGAAGAGCAACTCTGCGGAAACGTTGGCTTTTTTGTTACCGCCGTAGCTGATTTTCTCGCCGTATTCGTCATAGACTTTCGGGCCCAGCGTACCGCTTTCAAAGCCGCGGACGGAGCCTAAGCCACCGCCGTAGAAGTTTTCAAAGAACGGCATGGTTTTGGTTTTGCCGTAGCCGTTGCCATAACCGACTTCGCCACCCAGCATCAATGTGAAATCTTTGCTCAACGGGAAGAACCAAGTTTGGTTGTGGGTCAGGGTATAGTATTGCAGGTCGCTGCCCGGCAGTGCGATTTCACCGTTTACGCCGGTCAGGTAACCGCGGGTCGGCCACAAGGCATTGTCGGTTTTGTTGCGTCCCCAGCCGATGGTGCCTTTGTACAACCAGCCTTTAAAGTTACCCACGCCGTTGCCGTTGCCTTTACCGTATTGGTTGATAAAGTCGGCATAGCGTTTAGGCGCGCCTTTGTAGGTGTTCACGGTCAAACGCTCTGCGGCCAAACCGAAGTTCACACGGTCATATTCGGTAACCGGAATACCAATACGCAAACCGCCGCCGAAAGTCGTGGTTTTATATTGTTTCGCACTGGAAGAAGCTTTACGCGGGTCGTAAGACTTGCCGTAAAGGTCGTAGCCCAAGCTTACGCCGTCAGGTGTGAAGTATGGGTCGGTAAACGACAACGAGCCGTTTACTGTGGTTTTACTGCGGGAAGCGCGCAGGGCAACGGATTTACCCGTACCGAACAGGTTGTCTTGAGCCACGCCGGCAGACATCACCAAACCGGTATCCTGAACCCAACCTGCGCTCAAGTCGAGCGAGCCGGTAGAACGTTCGGTCAGGCTCATGTTCAGGTCAACTTGGTCAGGCGTATTGGCCACAGGAACCGCATCAAATTGAACGTTGTCGAAGTAGCCCAACAACTCAACGCGCTCTTTAGAACGTTGCAGTTTGGCAGAGTCGTAAGGCGCCGATTCCATTTGGCGCAACTCGCGGCGAATGACTTCGTCACGGGTTTTGTTGTTGCCGGTAATGTTGATTTCGTTCACATAGATTTTGCGGCCCGGCTGAACGGTCAGCACAAAATCAACGGTATGCGTTTCGGCATTGGGAATCGGTTGGACATTGATTTCGCTGAATGCGTAACCTGCCTGACCCATGCGGTTTTGGATGGCTTCGAGCGAATTGGACATTTGCGCGCGCTCGTACCATTTGCCCGGCTTCATGGTCAGCAGTTTTTCCAAATCTTCTTTCGGCACTTCCAGCGTATCGCCTTCGATGCGTACATTGCCCCAACGGAAGCGGTCGCCTTCGCTGACGGTTACTTTAATGGTTTGCTTAGTTTTGTCTTCGTTGGTTTGGATATCGGTATCCAAAATGCGGAAGTTGAAGTAGCCGTTGTTTTGGTAGTAATTGGTGATTTTTTCCATGTCCTGAGCAAATTTTTGCTCATTGAACTGGTTGCTCTTGGTGATCCAAGTCCACATGCCGCCTTCACTTAGGGACATTTGTTTCATCAGACGGCGGTCGGAATAAACTTCGTTGCCCTCAAATGAAATATCGGTAATCTTGGTAGATTTGCCCTCTTCGATGGCAATATCGATAGACACGCGGTTGCGGGCGAGTTTGGTTACGGTCGGAGTGATTTGGATAGACTGTTTGCCACGGCTCAAATACTCTTCTTTCAAACCGGCAACGGCTTGGTTCAGCGTTGCTTGGTTGAAGTATTGGGATTGCGCCAAACCAAATGCTTCAAGGTTTTTCTTGATGGCATCGTTTTGCAGCATTTTCGCGCCGGTAATATTGAGCGAGCTGATGGTCGGACGCTCAATCACGGTCAGCAGGACTTGATTGTCCATGGTCTCGACGCGTACATCGTCAAAGAAACCGGTTGCGTAGAGTTTTTTGATGATTTCTTCACTGCGCGCATCATTGAAATTATCACCGACTTTAACGGGCAGGTAGTTGAAGACGGTACTCGGCTCGGTGCGTTGCAGGCCTTCGACACGGATGTCCTGAATGGTAAAGTCAGCCAATGCCATTGGCGACAGGCTCAATACCATTAAAGCGGAAGCAATCTGGTTCAGTTTCATAAATTATCCAAACAAACGGTTGATGTCATTAAAGAAAGCCACAGCCATCATCAAAAGCATGGCTGCCAGTCCAAAGCGCAGGCCGACTGCCTGTATGCGCTCGCTCAAAGGCTTTCCGCGTATCCATTCGGCGGTATAAAAAACCAAATGTCCGCCGTCTAAAACGGGTATGGGCAAAAGGTTCAACACGCCTAAGCTGATGCTGACCAAGGCCAGAAATTCAAGATAGCTCTGCAATCCATGTTTTGCGGATTGTCCGGCGACATCGGCAATGGTCAGGGGGCCGGAAATATGGTTCAAAGAGGCATTGCCCGTAACCAGTTTTCCGAAAAATTTGAGGGTCGTCCACGAATAGTTGACGGTTTTGTTCCAACCCAATTCAAAGGCTTGGGCAACGGAAGGCGTATAACGGTAGCGGATGGTTTTATCCCACTCTTTATCCGCCTGGGCAGCAAGCCCTGCCCTACCGACCAACACGCCAGCCGACTGCTCGACGCTGTCCGGCCGGATAGCGGTCGCCAGTATTTTACCGTCGCGCTCGTAAGTCAGCTCAATTCGTTTGCCGGGGCTGGCGCGGAAGAGTTCCGTCCATGCCTGCCAGCTTTCGATGGGTTTTCCATCGGCGGTCAGCAGTTTGTCGTTTTCCTTCAAACCTGCTTTTTCGGCGGGACTATTGGCCAAGACTTTACCGATGCGGTTAGTAATTCTAAAAGGCAAAAGGCCGATGTTGCCTTGGTTTTTCGCAACTTTACCTGCTTCAGGCGTGCCGGCGGCATCAATTATGCGGATGGCTTGGGTATTTAAGGCCGTCTGAACAGCGACTTTTACAGGACCGGCTTCAAGGTTCAACACCATCTCGGTTTGCGCATCGCTCCAGTCTTTAACGGCAATTCCGTTGACCGATACAATCTTATCACCCGCCTGAAAACCTGCTTTGGCGGCAATACTGGCAGGCTCGACCATGCCGACATAGGGGCGCAACTCGGTTACGCCGAAGGAAAAGCTCAAACCGTAAAGCAAAACGGCCAAAATCAAATTGATCAAAGGACCGGCAGCAACAATGGCGATGCGCTTGGCCGGATGCTGCTTGTCAAAGGCGTACGGCAAATCTGCTTCCGCCACCTCGCCTTCGCGCGTATCGACCATTTTAACGTAACCGCCCAGCGGAATCGGGGCAAGACACCACTCGGTATCGCCGCGTTTTCGGGTGAAAAAGGGCTTACCGAAGCCGACGGAAAAGCGCACGACTTTAACGCCGCACCAGCGGGCAACAATATAGTGTCCGAACTCATGCAGGCTGACCAAAATCAGAATGGCGACGATAAAGGCTAAAAAGGTTTGCAAAAAAATCCCCTGTGTGGAATGTGATAATCAACGGATAAGGCCGTCTGAAAACCGATTATAAAGGCAGTTGTTCCATTTTGTCTGCCTAAATGCCAAGCGGTTGGCGTTTCAGACGGCCTGTCATTGAAGCTTTATTGTTTGCCGATAAAGGCTTCTGCCTGCCTTCGGGTCTCCGCGTCTTGCGCCAGCAGGCCTTCGATATCATGATGGCTGTCTGAAAAATCTTGGGCAAGGCAGTGGGCCACGACTTGGGCAATATCGGTAAACTTGATGCGTTTATCTAAAAAAGCGGCCACGGCAACCTCGTTGGCAGCGTTCAACACGCAAGGTGCGGCCCCGCCTGCATTCATGGCCTGATAGGCAAGTTTCAGACATGGAAAACGATCAAAGTCAGGCTTTTGGAAGGTCAATGCGGACAATGCGCCGAAATCCAGCTCGCCCACGCCGGAATCGATACGTTCGGGCAGACCCAAACAATAAGCAATCGGCGTACGCATATCGGGATTGCCCAATTGCGCCAATACCGAACCATCGCGATAACGCACCATGCTGTGAATCACGGATTGCGGATGGATGACGACTTCCAGCTTCTCCGGCGGACAGTTAAACAGCCAATGCGCCTCAATCAACTCCAAGCCCTTATTCATCATTGACGCGGAATCGACGGAAATTTTGCGACCCATGCTCCAATTCGGATGTTTGACCGCCTGCTCGGGCGTAATGCTGTCAAATGTACTTAAATCGGTGTTAAGGAAGGGTCCGCCCGATGCGGTCAGGATAATCGAATTGATACCGTGCTCATTCAGACGGCCTGTGTAATCCCTTGGCAATACTTGGAAGATGGCGTTATGTTCGCTGTCAATCGGCAAGACGGTGGCGCCGTTTTGAAGGGCGGTTTCCATAAACAATGCACCGGAAACCACCAGCGTTTCTTTGTTTGCCAGATAAATGGTTTTGCCTTTTTGAGCGGCGGCCAAAGCCGACGGCAAACCGGCCGCGCCGACAATGGCACACATCACGCCGCTAACTTCATCGGCCGAAGCCACATCAATCAGGGCTTGAGCGCCATATAAAACCTGCGTACTGATGCCTTCTTGTTTGAGTTTCTTTTCCAGCTCGGCGGCATGGCAGGCATCGCCGACAACGGCATATTCCGGACGAAACTGTTTGCATTGTGCCGCCAGCTTGTCCACCTGCCTATGCCCTGCCAGCGCGAACACGCGGAATTTCTCGGGATGGCGGGAGACAACGTCTAAAGTGCTTTCGCCTATGCTGCCGGTACTGCCTAATATGGTCAGAACTTGTTGTGTCATGGTGTGTTCTTTAGTGTGCTGTGCAAACGGTATTCATTGTGTTTGAAATAAATTTCTTTGCCGTTTCCAATTTTCAGACGGCCTTTTGCCTCCCAGCTGAAAAGGCCGTCTGAAAGAATTACTCAATGCCGTATTCGATGGTAACAACCAGTCGGACTTGTTTACCGACGGTGCTTTTATCGTAAGAACCGCCGTATTCGTCATCCTCGCTGCTGCCGGTGTCGGCATAGATGTTGAACGAGCCTTGCGAAGCAGAACGCATGGCGCCCACTTTGCCTCCGCCGGTTTTGGCAAATTCGGCCGCGCGTTTCTGCGCATCCTCAGTCGCCTGCGTAATCAAATCGCGTTTGATGGTTTCCAAATTGCCCAACAAATATTGCGGATTGTCGAAGCGGATAAATTCGTTTTGCGCACGGAAATTCAAAATGGCACGCTGGGCGGCTTGGATTTTGTCCAATTTTTTGGTGTTGACCACAATATTGAGGTCGCCATCGTAGCCGTTGGGCGTGCGGGTTACGTTGCCCAGTTCGTCTCGGGTTTCATTGAAAACGCGCGACACTTCAGGCAGGCCCACTTTCATTTCAGCCGCCGTAAAGCCTTGCTCACCCAAAAACTTAGACAGCTTCTTGCGTCTTGCCGTCAACAGATCCAAAACTTCCTGATAGCTCTCACCGTGTGCATTTACGCCCGTATTCCACGTTGCGCTGTCGGATTGAAAGTTTTTCTCTGCCAAACCTTTTACGGTGATTGTCCCCGGTTGGCGCAGATTCTTAAACTGCACTCCTAAAATAAACGCCGCAGCCATCAATCCCAGTGCCAACAATACGCCCAATATCGATAAAGATGAAATCTGTTTTTGTTCGGACATAATCAGCTCCCCCAATCATATAAGACAGGCGGTTTAAAACAAATATACAAAGGCGGCATAAATGCTGATAACGGCAATCAGGCTGTCCACACGGTCGAACACGCCGCCGTGTCCCGGCAACAGATTGCTACTGTCTTTGATACCGGCCGCACGTTTGAGCCAGCTTTCCAGCAAATCGCCGCACACGCTGACAACGGTCAGAATCAAGCCGATCAAAATCGTTTTTAACCAACCGGCTTCAAAGGCCAGCCAACCGGCTTTCCATACAATAGTCATGTACACGGCAACGCATAATGCGCCACCGATCGCACCTTCCCAGCTTTTACCCGGGCTGATGGTCGGCGCAATTTTGCGCTTGCCAAACGATTTGCCGCAGAAATACGCACCAATATCGGCCACCCACACCAAACCCATAATTGCCAATAAAGACAGCGCGTCTTCAGGCTGAGGACGCAGGTAAACCAATGCAAACCAAAACGGCATCACCAACAACCAACCGACCGTGTAAGCCTGCCAGCCGCCGTTTAGCTTCCATTTCGCTTTCAGCCACCAAGGCATGACAATCAGCCAAAACGCCAATACAACATACCAAACCAAATCAGGCAACTGCCAACCGCCGGCATAGGCAATCACACCAAACACCAGCGTTGAAGCCAAATAATGATTGATTTTCAGCTTGTCCAAGCCGCTCATGCGGGCATATTCCCACAAAGTCAGCATGGCAATCAGGCCGCAAAACGCCGCCCACAGCCACATAGGCGCATAAAACAGCATACCCAGCATCAGCGGCAAAAGCCACAGTGCCGTTAAAATTCGTTGTTTCAACATAGTTCTCAACCCCGTTGCTGCTCAACCGGCAGCTGTTCGGAAGTCCGCCCGAAGCGACGCTCCCGTTTTTGGAACGAAACAATCGCCTCGTTCAACGATTTCTCATTAAAATCAGGCCACAGCGTATCCGTAAAATACAATTCCGCATACGCCATCTGCCACAGCAGGAAATTACTGATGCGCGTCTCGCCACCGGTTCGGATAAACAAATCCGGCTCGGGTGCATCGCCCAACATCAAATAACGCGACAACGCCTCTTCCGTAATCTCAGTGACACCCTCGGCAATCAACTGATTTGCCGCCTGCAAAATATCCCAGCGGCCGCCATAATCGGCAGCAATGCTCAAAGTCAAACCGGTATTGTTTGCCGTCAACGCCTCTGCCGCCTCAATCCCCTTCAGAATTTCAGCGTTAAACCGCTCACGGCTGCCGATGACTCTCAAGCGCATATTGTTGTCGTGCAAACGGCGTACCTGCTTTTGCAAAGCCTGCAAAAACAGCCCCATCAGAAAAGAAACCTCTTCCTCGGGGCGTCGCCAGTTTTCAGTCGAAAAAGCAAACACGGTCAAATACTGCACACCCAGTTCAGCACAATGCTTCACCATGTTCTCCAGCGCATCCAAGCCGCGTTTATGCCCCATCACACGGGGAAGAAAACGCTTCTTTGCCCAACGTCCGTTGCCGTCCATAATCACAGCAATATGTCGGGGGATGGCAGAGTGTTCCAAAATCGTCTGCGTACTGCTTTTCATGTCTGCCTTTCAGGGAACAAACCGTCCAAAGGCCGTCTGAACGGTTTGCACACAGGATTAAATCGCCATCAAATCTTCTTCTTTGGCAGCCAAGAGCTTGTCTGCCTCAGCAATATATTTGTCGGTCAACTTCTGAACCGCTTCCTCGCCACGGCGTGCTTCATCTTCAGAAATCTCTTTGTCTTTCAACAATTTTTTGATGTGGTCGTTTGCATCACGACGCACATTACGGATAGACACACGACCCTCTTCCGCCTCACCGCGTACCACTTTGATCAAATCTTTACGGCGTTCCTCAGTCAACATAGGCATAGGGACACGGATCAAATCGCCAACAGAAGCAGGGTTCAGGCCCAAGTTGGAATCACGGATCGCTTTCTCAACTTTTGAAGCCATATTGCTCTCGAACGGTTTCACACCAATCGTACGCGCATCCAAAAGCGTTACGTTTGCTACTTGGCTCACAGGCACCATGCTGCCCCAGTATTCCACTTCCACTTGGTCAAGCAGGCCGGTATGCGCACGGCCGGTACGTACTTTAGCCAAATTGTCTTTCAATACTTCCAGAGAACGCTGCATTTTGCCTTCAGCTGTCTTTTGAATATCATTAATCATCTTATACTTTCAATTTCATAGGAATAAAACAGGATTAACCGAGAATAGTACCGTTAAACCGCCCTCACGACAAGGCTTTACGCCCCAACAGCCTTGTTTTCTAACCGATATTTAACATCAAACAAAATAAAGGCCGTCTGAAAATCTTTCAGACGGCCTTTTCCTTATTCAAATCCTACTCTCTATTCCGTTCATTCCAAAAGTAACGCCATACAAAGCATGGGAAAGCAAAAATCAGGTAGAGGCAGACAACGGTCGCGTAAAACTCCCAATCTTGAGCATGTACGGCACCGGCGCGCGATTCGAGGATATAGGCGAGGATCGCGGTAAGCAGGAAGCCTGCCAGCAATTCGATCAAGTGATGGCCGATATGTTTGCGTTTCAGGGCGATGATGCCGAAGAATTTGGTGGTAATAAATGGTGCGTTGGCAAAGATAAGTGCCAACAGCAAAAGGATGTACATGGATGCGGTCATGATGGTCTTTCTGTTTTCAGACGGCCTATGTGTGATTTTAACATGTTAAATGGGCATTCTTGCCCATCATTATCCGTGGAATATTCAATATCTTGATGATACCTGCTTGATGATTGTTCAAAGGCTTGAGGCCGTCTGAACTTGGGTATATTTCATCCGAATGCGAATCCTAACAAAAACGGCGACTTTGGAACAGCCGCCGTTGGTTTTGTTTAAAGCTTACAGGGTATTTTCCAATGCTTTGGCACACCAGTCGATAACGGTTTGCGGCATGATACCCCACAGGAGCAGCAGGAAGGCATTGACCGTCAGGACAAATTTGGCGGCATAGTTGCTGCCGACCGGCTGGTCATGGTCAGGCGCATCGAAGTAGATGACTTTGACCACGCGCAGGTAGTAGAACGCGCCAATCAGAGACATGATGACGGCAAATACGGACAACCAAACATAGCCTTGTTTCAAGAGTGCCATAATCACGCCGAATTTGGCGTAAAAACCCATCAGCGGCGGAATACCCGCCATGGAGAACATAGACAGCAACATCAGGAAGGCAAACCATGCATGGCGTTGGTTAAGGCCTGCGAGGTCTTTGATGTTTTCACATTCAATGTCTTTGGTAGACAATACCATCAAAACACCGAAGCTGACTGCCGCCATCACAGCATAGGTAATGGCGTAATACAAACCTGCGGTAAAGCCGACTGCGCCTGCCATAAACGCCAACAGGATAAAGCCCATGTGCGATACGGTGGAGTAGGCAAGCATACGTTTGATATTGGTTTGCATGATGGCGGCAAGGTTACCGACCACCAAAGAAGCAACGGCAAGGATGGCCAACATCGGCGCCCAGTCTGAATGTATGGTATCCATACCTGTAATCAGGATACGGAATGCGAAGACAACGGCGGCAATTTTCGGAGCCGTACCCACAAAGGCGGTAACAGAGGTCGGCGCGCCATCGTACACATCGGGTACCCACATATGGAATGGAACCGCACCCAATTTAAATGCAATGGCAACCACAATAAATACCACGCCTAATTTCAGCAGCCATTCATTGGCCTGCTTATTAGCCGCAGAAGCCAAGACTGAAGCAAAATCAAGGGAACCGGTGGCACCGTAAACCATGGAAATACCATAGAGCAGCAAGCCGGAAGCCAATGCGCCCAATACAAAGTATTTCAGCGCGGCCTCAGCAGAACGACCGGAATCGCGGCGCAGGGCAATCATGGCGTACAGCGATAAAGACAACAATTCCAAACCGATATACGCAGTCAGGAAATGTGCCGAGCTGACCATGACGCTCATACCCAACAGGGCAAACAGCGACAAAGTGTAAAACTCACCTTTAAAAATTTGGCGGTCTTGGTTGTACGGTTTACTGTAAATAAACAGACTGAATGTCAGTGCATACAACACTAGCTTCGCCAAACGGGACATGCCGTCTGCAATATACATTCCATTAAACGTAAGCAGACTGCCCTGCTCCCATACTGCCAATTGGGTGACGGCCACAATAATGACCGTTCCCAAACTCATCAGATGGGTCAGATAGCGGTTTTTATCGCAAATCCACAAGTCTGCCAGCAATACGACACCCAATAGCGCAAGCAGCACGATTTCGGGCATGGCGGGCATTAAATTCAAATCAGACCAGTTCATTTACACACCTCAAATCTTGCTTTGTGCCACATGGGCAATCAAATCGTTTGCCGCTTGATGCACCACTTCGATAAACGCTTGCGGATACAGACCCATGCCCAATACAGCAACCGCCAAAATCGCCAAAATCGCAAATTCGCGGCAATTGATGTCTTTCATTTCGGCAACGTGCGGATTGTGGATCGCACCAAAAATAACGCGTTTGTACATCCACAGGGTATAAGACGCACCGTAAATCAAGGTCATGGCAGCCAACGCGCCTACCCAGAAATTCACTTTAACCGCGCCCATAATCACCATAAACTCGCCCACGAAGCCGGAAGTCGCAGGCAGACCGGCATTGGCCATACCGAACAACATCATAAACGCCGCAAACTTAGGCATTACATTGACCACGCCGCCATAATCGGCAATATTGCGGGTATGCAGGCGGTCGTACATTACGCCGATACACATAAACATCGCGGCAGACACAAAACCGTGGGAAATCATTTGAATGATTGCGCCTTTCAATGCCCAATCATTCAGTTGGCCGTTCACAAACAGGAACATACCCAAAGTGACAAAACCCATATGGCTGATAGAAGAGTACGCCACCAGTTTTTTCATATCGGTTTGCACCAAAGCCACCATACCGATGTAAATCACGGCAATCAGGCTCAATACGATGATCACGGGGGCAAAATAGCGTGCCGCATCCGGCATAATCGGCAGGATAAAGCGCAAGAAACCATACGCACCCAGTTTCAGCGTAATCGCCGCCAACACCATCGAACCACCGGTCGGCGCTTCAACGTGGGCATCCGGCAACCAAGTGTGCACAGGGAACATCGGCACTTTTACAGCAAATGACAGGAAGAATGCCACAAACAAAAGCTGTTGTACGCCCAACGGAATCTGTTTGATGTTTTGGAAATCGACAATAGAGAAGCTGCCTGTTTGATAGTACAGGTAAACCATAGCAATCAGCATCAAAAGCGAACCCATCAGCGTATAGAGGAACAGCTTGACCGACGCATAGACGCGGCGTGGGCCGCCCCATACACCGATAATCAGGTACAGCGGAATCAGCATACCCTCGAAGAACACATAAAACAGAATCGCATCCTGAGCGGCAAACGCGCCATTAATCAAACCTGACATCATCAGGAATGCCGCCATATACTGCGCCGGACGTTTCTGAATGACTTCCCAACCGGCCAATACCACCAACAGCGTAATAAACGCATTCAAGATGATAAAGAGCACTGAAATACCGTCCACGCCCAATGCATAGTTGATTTTCAGAAGCGGAATCCACTCGTGGAACTCGGTAAACTGATAGCCGCCGCTCAAACGGTCGAAACCGGTAAACAGGGGCAGCGTTACCAAGAAACCGGCAAGCGCACCCATGAAGGCAAGCACACGCGCCAGCGGCGCACGGCTGTCTTTACCGGTCGCCAAAACCAGCACACCTGCGGCGATGGGTATCCATATTGCCAAGCTGAGTAGGTAGTTGGAAAACATAGTGGTTAACCTGTGGTTAAAATAAAAATGTGTTTATGTGGATATTTCTTCGTTTCAGACGGCCTTAAGGTTTAAGGCCGTCTGAAACCTTATTCTTATCGGAACAATCCCCAGAAGGTCATGCCGAGCAGTACCAATACGCCGAATACCATAGCGGCGGCGTAGGTGTAGATAAAGCCGGTTTGGGCTTTACGCACTTGCGCGGCAATCGCGCCGACCAGTTTGGCGGAGCCGTTGACGATACCGTTGTCGATAATGGCGGTATCGCCGACTTTCCAGAAGAAGTTGCCCAACGCGCGCGTGCCTTTGGCAAAGACGTTGAAATACAGGGCGTCGAGGTAGTATTTGTTTTCAAACAAAACGTAAATCGGACGGAATGTCTGTGCAATTTTCGCAGGCAGGTGCGGCAGTTTGACGTACAGAAGCCATGCGCTCAAGACACCTGCGATAGCGAGGTAGAGTACAGGTGAATGCAGGCTGTGTGACACCATTGCCAATGCGCCGTGGAACTCTTCCTTCATGATGTGCATGGTCGGATGCGCGTCGGCGTTGACGAAAATCACGTCTTTGAAGAAATCGCCGTAGAGCATTGGTTCGATGGCGATGTAGCCGATGATGACGGACGGAATGGCAAGCAGAATCAGCGGCAGGGTAACGACCAGCGGGCTTTCGTGCGGATTGTCGTTTTTGCCCAAGCCGTGATGCTCTTCGCCATGATGATCACCATGATGCTCAGGCAGGCTGCGCCATTTCTCTTCACCGTGGAACACCATAAAGTATTGGCGGAACGCATAGAACGCAGTAACAAACACGCTGGCGAGGACGGCAAAATAAGCAAAGCCGCTACCTGGCAGGGTGCTGTATTTCGCTGCTTCAATAATCGAATCTTTGGAATAGAAGCCGGAGAAGAACGGCGTACCGATCAGCGACAAGTTACCAATCAGCATGGTCAGCCAAGTAATCGGCATGTATTTTTTCAGGTTGCCCATATGGCGCATATCTTGGTCATGGTGCATACCGATAATCGCGCTACCTGCGGCCAAGAACAACAAGGCTTTAAAGAAAGCGTGGGTCATCACATGGAACATCGCCACGGAATAGGCAGACGCGCCCAGAGCCACGGTCATGTAGCCCAGTTGCGACAGGGTGGAATACGCAACCACACGTTTGATGTCATTTTGAATCACGCCCAAGAAACCCATAAACAGAGCAGTAATCGCACCGATTACCATGATGACAGACAGCGCAGTGCTGCTCATCTCATAAATAGGCGACATACGCGATACCATGAACAGACCGGCGGTAACCATGGTTGCGGCGTGAATCAATGCAGAAATCGGTGTCGGGCCTTCCATCGAATCAGGCAACCAGACATGCAGCGGGAATTGTGCAGATTTACCCATCGCACCGACAAACAGGAGTAAACAGGTTACAGTAATCAAAGACCATTCCACACCGGGGAACAATTGGATAGTGGCCGTCTGAACATTAGGCAGATAAGCGAATACATCTTGATAGCGCAGGCTGCCGCCGAAATAGGCAAGCACCAAGCCGATACCGAGCAAAAAGCCGAAGTCGCCGACACGGTTGATCAAAAAGGCTTTTAGGTTGGCAAATGTTGCGCTTGGACGTTTGAAATAGAAACCGATCAAGAGATACGACACCAAGCCCACAGCCTCCCAGCCGAAGAAGAGCTGGATGAAGTTGTTGCTCATAATCAGCATCAACATGCTGAAAGTAAACAAAGAAATATAGCTGAAGAAGCGTTGGTAGCCGACTTTTTCATCGTGCATATAGCCGATGGTGTAGATATGCACCATCAACGACACGCTCGTTACCACAACCATCATCATCGCCGTCATCGTATCGACCAAGAAGCCGACGGAGAAATCCAAACCGCCCATTGTCAGCCAGGTATAGACGTTCTCGTCAAACTTGGCACGGCTGCCATTGAGGAATCCCCACAGCACATAAGCCGACAGCACGGCAGACACCGCCACACCGAGTATTGTTACGGTATGCGCACCGGCACGTCCGATTTTGTTGCCAAACAAACCCGCAATCAGCGAGCCTGCCAACGGAACAAGGGCAATTATCAAATATAAAGTCATATCGTTCATGATTACCCTTTCAACTCATCCAAATCGGCAACGTTGATTGTTTGTCGGTTGCGGTACACCAATACCATAATCGCCAAACCGATGGCAGATTCGGCAGCGGCAACGGTCAGTACGAAGAATACGAAAATTTGTCCGGCGGTATCGCCCAAATATTGTGAGAAGGCGATAAAGTTGAAGTTCACCGCCAAAAGCATCAGCTCAATGGACATCAACAATACCAGCACGTTTTTACGGTTCATGAAGATACCCATTGCGCTGATACCGAACAGGAGCGCACCCAATACCAGATAATGCGTCAAGGTAATCATGCTTTGCCCTCCCCTTCCGGCTTGAGGCCGTCTGAAACTTCGCTTTCTTCGGCAGATTCGACTTGCGGTTTGACCGCTTCCATTTTCACCAGACGCATACGGCCTTGATCGGCGCGTACTTTAACTTGGTCTGCAGGATCCATACGTTTCGGATTAACCGTTTTACGGTGAACCAGTGCAATCGCGGCTACCATACCCAACAGCAGCAATACCGCCGCCAACTCAAACGGCAACAAGTAGTCAGTATAAATACGGCTACCCAAATCGCGGATATTGTTGTAATCGGCCGGAATGTCTTTCATCAGACCAAATGCGGCCAGGTCGGTTTTCGGGTTGACCAAAATCAGGATCAAGGCAACCGCCAACAATGTGCCGACCACGCCGGCAACAGGCGCATGACGCCAGAAACCGGCGCGCATGGCTTCGATGTCGATATTCAGCATCATCACGACGAACAGGAACAACACCATCACGGCGCCGACATAAACCACCACCAGCGTCACACCCAAAAACTCAGCCTGCATCAGCATCCAAATCATCGCGCTCACGCAGAATGTCAGCACCAAATGCAAAGCGGCGTGCACAGGGTTTTTAGCGGTAACGGTACGAACCGCACCGTACAAAACGATGGCGGCAAGGATATAGAACAGAATCGCGGAAAAAGTCATTCGTCTGCTCCTTAACGATACGGCGCGTCAGCGGCTTTGCGTTTGGCGATTTCGGGTTCGTATTTGTCGCCAATGGCCAAAAGAATCGGCTTGGTCATGTGCAAGTCGCCTTTTTTCTCGCCGTGGTATTCAAAAATATGGGTTTCCACAATCGCATCGGTCGGGCAGGCCTCTTCGCAGAAACCGCAGAAGATGCACTTGGTCAGGTCGATGTCGTAACGCTTGGTGCGGCGGGTGCCGTCTTCGCGTTCTTCCGATTCAATGTTAATCGCCATTGCCGGACAAACTGCCTCGCACAATTTACACGCAATACAGCGCTCTTCGCCGTTCGGATAACGGCGTTGCGCGTGCAGGCCGCGGAAACGCACGGATTGCGGCGTTTTTTCTTCGGGGAAGTAAATCGTGTCTTTGCGGGCGAAGAAGTTTTTGAGCGTTACGCCCATGCCTTTCACCAATTCGCCCAGCAGGAAGGTTTTTACTAAATTAGCCATTTTCGGATGCTCTTTTCGGATTGTTCTGTTTACAGGCCGTCTGAAAGCGGTTTTTTTAACCTGCCGCGCCCACCATTTCTAAAAACTCGGCTTCGGTCAGCTTCGGGGTATCGTTGGCCAAGTCATAATACGGAGCTTTGCAATCAATAAAGATTTGTGAGGTAGTTTCAAAGCCCGCGTTGTCGGCAAACAGCCCGGCGTTGATGTAATAATCGTTGCCAACCTGCACAAACAGGTGTGTGCCGCAGTGTTTGCAAAAACAGCGTTGCGCCCATTCGGACGACTGATAATGCGCGATGTGCTCGCTGCCTGTGATTTCGGGCGACCGGGCGGCCAAAGTAAAAGACGCGCCGCTGCCCCATGTGCGGCATTTCCCGCAATGGCAGGCGTGGAGTTCGCGGTTTTCGGCGGTTTCCAGTGATACTGCGCCGCACAGGCATTGAGCTTTCATCGGTTTCTCTCGGTTTGAAACGGTTAAAAATTTGGGGTTCAGGCTACCTGAAAACTTTCAGACGGCCTCCCTGCCCTATTTCCACAAATTCAGCGGTGAAATCATCCACACGCCCAAAATCACGATGTAGGCGAAGCCGATCGGAATCAGCACTTTCCAGCCCAAACGCATGATTTGGTCGTAACGGTAGCGCGGGAAAGTTGCACGGATCCACAGGTACCAGTACAGAACCGCCGCCATTTTCACGAACATCCAGAATGCGGAAGGCGTACCGATAAAGCCCCAACTTTGCGGGAACGGAGACAACCAGCCGCCGAGGAACATCAGCGATGTCAGCGCGGCAATCAGGATCATGAAAATGTATTCGGCGAGGAAGAACAGCGCGAATGCAAAGCCGGAGTATTCAACGTGGTGGCCGGCAACGATTTCAGATTCACCCTCTGCCACGTCAAACGGTGCGCGGTTGGTTTCAGCAACGGCGGAAATCAGATAGACGATGAAGATTGGGAACAGCGGCAGCCAGTTCCACGAGAATACTGAACCGCCGGCAATACCTTTGGCTTGCGCGGCAACGATGTCGGAGAAGTTCATGCTGCCCGATACCATCACGACGCACACCAGCGCGGCACTCATGGCAATTTCGTAGGAAATGCTTTGCGCGGAAGCACGCATTGCACCCAGGAACGAATATTTGGAGTTGGAAGCCCAGCCCGCGATGATCACGCCGTAAACCGACAGCGAGGTAATCATCAGGATGTACAAAAGGCCGATATTGATATTGGTCAGCACCCATTCTTCGTTGAACGGAATCACCGCCCATGCCGCGAAAGACGGGGCGAGCGACATAATCGGGCCGATGTAGAACAAGGCTTTGTTTGACAGCTTCGGACGGGTTACCTCTTTAAACAAGAGTTTGAACACGTCGGCAAACGGCTGAATCAGCCCCCACGGGCCGGTTACGTTCGGGCCGACGCGAAGCTGCATAAAGCCGATGACTTTACGTTCGAAATACGTCAGATAGGCAACGGTCAGAATCAGCGGAATCAAGATAATCACGATTTTGACGATGACGGATACCACCAAGCCTAAGGTGATGCCCAAATCGCCCAGACCGAGCGTTGCGGCAAAGAGGTTTTGGAACCATTCTTGCATGATCAAGCTCCCGCCAGTTCAATAGTGTCCATCAACGCACCCAGCGCGGCATTTTCGGTATGCAGCGGCAGATGCACCACGTTTTCAGGCAGTCCGGCATCGGCTTTGACGGCAACCGATACGCTTGCGCCGTTTTGTTTGGCGACAGCGGTTTGTCCGTCTTGCAGGCCCAAGCGTGCCAATGTGTTCGGATTTACACGCGCGGCAGGCACGGCGGCATGGCTGGTTTCTTGCAACGGTGCGGAACGGCGCACGATAGAATCAGTGTGATAAATACCGACGCCGCCGACACGGACGAGGCGGTCTGAGGCCGTCTGAACGCCCTCCCCTGTCCATGTGCTGCGGTTGTCCAGTTTGGACGGCAGGCTTTCTGCATCCAGCGCATCTTTCAGAATCGAAGCGGTATCGTGGTATTCAAAACCTTTCAGGTCAAACAGGTTGCCCAATACGCGCAACACTTTCCACATCGGACGCGAATCGCCGAAGCCTTGTACCACGCCGTGGAAAGATTGCAGACGGCCTTCCATATTGATGAAGCTGCCCGAGGTTTCGGTAAACGGCGCAATCGGCAACAATACGTCGCACACGTCCAGCAGCGTTTCGCTGACAAACGGTGTAAACGCCATCACGCTTTTCGCCTGTTTCAACGCGGCCACGGCTTTTGCGCCGTCAACCGTATCGATTTCAGGCTCAACGTTGAGCAGCAAGACTGCCTGTTTCGGCGCATTTGCCATTTCGGCAACGCTCTCGCCGGAGTTTACATTCAAGACATCCGCACCAACGCTGTTGGCGGCTTGCGGCAAAATACCCAGCACTGCGCCGGTCACGTCTGCCAGCTCTTGCGCGGCGGCATAAATGGCGGCGTAATCAGGATGGTTTTGCACTTCCGTGCCCAAAATCACCGCTGCTTTTTCAGCGTTTTTCAGGCTGGCGGTAACGGCGTGTTCCGCATTGGCATACAGGTTTTTCAGACGGCCTGCCCACTCGTCGGGATGTGCGGCTTCTTGAGACAGAAGCGGCATAAACAATTCTTCTTTACTGCTGGCCAATACGCTCAAGGCCATGCGGTCTTTGGCGGCGCGGCGCAAACGGGCGGTCAGGAGCGGCTGTTCTTTGCGCAAGTTCGCACCGACGATCAATACGGCATCGTTGTCAGCCAAAGATTCGATGCTTTGTCCCAACCATTGCGCACCTTTAAGGCCGTCTGAAAGACGTTTGTCTTGTTGGCGCAAACGGGTGGCAAAGTTTTTAACGCCCAAGCCGTCGGCAAGTTTTTTGGCCAGATACAACTCTTCAACCGTATTCATCGGATTGGCCCAAATGCCGACTTGGTTTTGGTTGCCTTCTTTGGCGATACATTCAATCGCGCTGCGGACATATTCCAACGCGGTTTTCCAATCCACATCCATCCACTCACCGCCCTGTTTGATTTTCGGGTTTTTCAGACGGCTTTCGTGATACAGGCCTTCGTAGGCGAAACGGTCGCGGTCGGACAGCCAGCATTCGTTGATGGCTTCGTTTTCCAACGGCAACACGCGGCGGACAGTATGATCTTTGGTTTGTACAATCAGGTTGCTGCCCAAAGCGTCATGGGCGGAAACGGATTTGCGGCGGTTCAATTCCCAAGTACGCGCGTTAAAGCGGAACGGTTTGCTGGTCAATGCACCGACAGGACACAAATCGATGACGTTGCCTGACAATTCGGTTTCCACTGCTTTGCCGATAAAAGGCATGATCTCGGAATGTTCGCCGCGGTTGGCCATGGCGATTTCTTGCACGCCGGCGATTTCTTCAGTGAAACGAACGCAACGGGTACAGTGGATACAACGGCTCATTTCCTCGGCGGAAACCAAAGGACCCATGTCTTTGCCGACGACGGAACGTTTTTCTTCGGTATAACGGCTGGTGGTTTTGCCGTAGCCCATCGCCAAATCCTGCAACTGGCATTCGCCGCCTTGGTCGCAGGTCGGACAATCAAGCGGATGGTTGATGAGCAGGAACTCCATCACGCCTTCTTGTGCCTCTCGGGCTTTTGCCGAATGCGTACGCACAATCATGCCGTCTGTAACCGGCGTGGCACAGGCGGGCAGAGGTTTGGGGGCTTTTTCCACGTCCACCAGACACATACGGCAGTTGGCGGCGATGGAAAGTTTTTTGTGGTAACAGAAATGCGGGATATAAGTACCGAGCTTGTGCGCGGCTTCAATCACCGTCGCGCCCTGCTCCACAGATACCTGTTTGCCGTCGATTTCGATTTGTAACATGGTTCGTTCCTAGTTACGGGTATTTAATAAATAATTCTTTTAGAGGCCGTCTGAAAACTTAGCACCACTTATTCGGTTTCATCGGTCCGCCGTGTTCGATGTAATGCACAAACTCATCACGGAAATGCTTGGTAAAGCTGCGAACAGGGAAAACGGCGGCGTCGGCGAGGGCGCAGATGGTGCGGCCTGCCATTTGGTTGCCGACAGAATCCAGCAGATCCAAGTCTTCCATACGGCCTTTGCCTTCTACGATGCGGTGGACGATGCGGTAAAGCCAGCCCGTACCTTCTCGGCAAGGCGTACATTGGCCGCAAGACTCGTCGTAGTAGAAGTAGCTCAGGCGCTCAAGGGCTTTGACCATGCACACGTCTTCGTCCATGACGATAATCGCGCCGGAACCCAACATCGAGCCTGCTTTGGAAATCGAGTCATAGTCCATATTGGTCTGCATCATGATATCGGCAGGCAACACGGGCGCGGACGAACCGCCGGGAATAACGGCTTTAAGTTTTTTACCGCCGCGCATACCGCCCGCCATTTTCAGAACTTCGGCAAACGGAGTACCCAATGGCACTTCATAGTTGCCCGGACGTTCGACGTGGCCGGAAATACAGAACAATTTGGTACCGCCTGCATTCGGAATACCTTTATCGGCAAACGCCTGTCCACCGTCACGGATAATGAAGGGGACGGAGGAGAACGTTTCGGTATTGTTGATGGTAGTCGGTTTGCCGTACAGGCCGAACGAAGCAGGGAATGGCGGTTTAAAGCGAGGCTGGCCTTTTTTGCCTTCCAACGACTCGAGCAATGCGGTTTCTTCACCGCAAATATATGCGCCGTAGCCGTGGTGGGCGAAGAGTTCAAATTCAAAATCCGAACCCAAAATATTTTTACCCAAAAAGCCTGCGGCACGAGCCTGCTCCAAAGCGGCCTCAAAGCGTTGGTAGCCTTCGAAAATTTCGCCGTGGATGTAGTTGTAGCCGGCTTTCGCACCCATCGCGTAACCGGCAATAATCATGCCTTCAATCAGGGCATGAGGATTGAACATGATGATGTCGCGGTCTTTAAATGTACCCGGCTCGCCTTCATCGGTATTGCAGACGACATATTTTTCGCCAGGGAAGGAACGGGGCATAAAGCTCCATTTCAAACCGGTCGGGAAGCCCGCACCGCCACGACCGCGCAAGCCGGAGGCTTTGACTTCGTCAATCACATCGCTTTGCGAGATGTTTTCGGACAGGATTTTACGCAGGGCGGTATAGCCGCCACGTTTGACGTATTCGTCCAATGTCCAGCAATCGGGATTGGCGGTATCCACTTGGTCAAAAATCACGCCTGATTGGTAAATAGCCATTTTTGGTGTGCCTGTTTGTTTTCGTATAGGTTGCAGCCGTTGTTTTCAGACGGCCTAATATACCTTTGTATATCGACTCTATGCCGTCTAAAATATGTTGATTCACTAAAGTTGATATTTCAGACGACCTTGTATTTCGTTTTCATGGTTATAGACCTAGTCTACTTTGCTGAAGTTATCACAATCCACCGCATTTATCTTCACATGGGATCCCATCACCATCACCATCCATTTTGGTATCAGAACAATTCTGTAAAAACCATTTGGCCTCTTCGCATGACACCATCTGAGAACAATATTGCCTGCCATCACAACGATATTTATTACTATTGCTTTTTTTAGCTTGTATCGTAGCTGGATCATTAAGCTCTACTGGTGCATTAGTTTGTTTAGGGACTAATTTTGCTGCGGCGAATTGATATATCTGATAACCAATTAACCCGAAAAGTGCCAACCCTACCAATTGCGTCAATATGGAAGACGACGTATCTAAGGCAAAAAATGATTTTTTCTTTGCCCTCGAACGATGGTTATGATTCCGCTTAAAATCTCTTGCCTCACGATTCAAGTAACGAATCTGTTTAGCAACATTTTTTCCTTTTCCGTTAGAAGATACTTCAAAGCCAACCGCCTCATTAAGTTCAGGACGAGGGCTTCTTTGGGAAAAGTCAGAAATATGGCAGAAAATTTCTTGTTTACTACCATCTATCCGTATAAAACCATAACCTTTTTCATCATCCCACTTAACAATTATCCCTTTCATTAACCGCTTCCCTTTTTATTGTTACTTTTAAATCACAATTTAAAATTTTGGAATAACTAGTAAGTTTGATTACAAACCGAATATGTTCAGACGATCTATTCTAATTCTGCTAATTTTTTCTCAATCGCCTCTTCAGTCATAAAGCTGCACATGCTGTGGTTGTTGACCAGCATGACCGGAGCGTCGCCGCATGCGCCCATGCATTCGCCTTCGACAAGGGTAAATTTGCCGTCGGGCGTGGTTTCGCCGTAGCCGATACCGAGTTTTTGTTTGAGGTATTCGCCGGTAGCCATACCGCCGCGCAGGGCGCAGGGCAGGTTGGTACAAACGGTCAGTTTGTATTTGCCGACAGGCTCAAGGTCGTACATATTGTAGAAAGTAGCGACTTCGTAGGCTTGTGCAGGCGAGATGCCGATATAGTCTGCGACAAAGGTGATGGTCTCGGGAGCAAGCCAGCCTTTTTCGGTCTGGGCAATACGCAATGCGCCCATAATGGCGGAGCGGCGTTGGTCGGCAGGATATTTTGCCAACTCGATGTCGATTTGTTTTAAAGATTCTGCGGATAACATTATCGGTCAACCTCCCCGAATACGATGTCCTGCGTACCGATGATGGCAACGACGTCGGCCAGCATGTGGCCTTTTGCCATTTCGTCCATGCCTTGCAGGTGGGCGAAGCCGGGTGCGCGGATTTTCAGGCGGTAGGGTTTGTTTGCGCCGTCTGAAATGATGTAAACGCCGAACTCGCCTTTCGGATGTTCGACAGCGGTGTAGGTCTCACCCTCGGGAACGTGCATACCCTCGGTAAAGAGTTTGAAATGGTGAATCAGGTCTTCCATACCTGTTTTCATTTCAGTACGTTTGGGCGGAGCGAATTTGTGGTTTGTGGTAATGACCGGACCCGGATTGACACGCAACCACTCGGAACATTGTTTGATGATGCGTACGGATTGACGCATTTCTTCCATACGGCAGAGGTAGCGGTCGTAGCAGTCGCCATTGACGCCAACGGGGATGTCGAAATCCATTTTGTCGTACACTTCGTAAGGCTGTGTCTTACGCACATCCCATTCCACGCCAGAACCGCGCAACATAACGCCGGTAAAGCCTTTCTGCATGGCGCGCTCAGGAGAGACGACGCCGATGCCGACGGTACGCTGTTTCCAAATGCGGTTGTCGGTCAGAAGGGTTTCGAGTGTATCGATGTTTTTCGGGAAACGTTCGCAGAAGGCGTCGATAAAGTCGAGCATGGTGCCTTCGCGGGATTCGTTGAGCTGCTTCAATACTTTGGCATTGCGGAATTTGCTGCTCTCGTATTTGGGCATAAAGTCGGGCAGGTCGCGGTAAACGCCGCCGGGACGGAAGTAGGCTGCGTGCATACGCGCGCCGGACACGGCTTCGTATAAGTCCATCAGCTCTTCGCGGTCGCGGAAGGCGTAAAGGATGGCGGTCATCGCGCCAATATCGAAGGCGTGCGAACCGATGCCCATCAAGTGATTGAGGATGCGTGTTACTTCGGCAAACATCACGCGAATATACTGGGCGCGGATAGGCACATCGATACCGGCAAGTTTTTCTACTGCCAAACAATACGCCTGCTCGTTGACCATCATGGAAACATAGTCCAAGCGGTCCATATAGGGCAGAGCTTGCAGATAGGTTTTGGTTTCAGCCAGTTTTTCAGTACCGCGGTGCAGGAGGCCAATATGCGGGTCGGCACGGACGATGGTTTCGCCCTCCAACTCCAAAATCATACGCAATACGCCGTGCGCCGCAGGGTGTTGCGGGCCGAAGTTGATGGTGTAGTTTCTTAATTTATTGGCCACCGTAGTTCTCCTCACGGACGATACGCGGCGTGATCTCGCGCGGCTCAATGGTAACAGGTTGGTAAATCACGCGTTTTTGCTCTTCGTCGTAACGCATTTCCACATAGCCGGAAATCGGGAAGTCTTTGCGGAACGGATATCCGACAAAGCCGTAATCGGTCAGGATGCGACGCAAGTCCGGATGGTTGTTGAACATGATGCCGTACATATCGAAGGCTTCGCGTTCGTACCAATCCGCGCTGTTGTAAATATCGACTACGGATTCGACTACGGGGAAGTCGTCGTCTGAAACCCAGACGCGTACGCGGATGCGTTGATTGTTTTTAACGGAAAGCAGCTGACTAACGACGGCAAAGCGCTTGCCCTGCCATACTTCGTTTTTGTAAGTGCTGTAATCGACACCGCACAAGTCAACCAGAAGCTCGAAATGCAACTCTTCATGGTCGCGCAATGCGGTCATGACTGAAATATAGTGTTCGGGCAGACACTCGACGGTAATCTCGCCCAAAGCCGAAATGACTTTGCTTGCCTGATCGCCAAGCACGCCGATGACGGTCTCGTATAAGTTTTGAATGCTTGCCATATCGTCCTCTCCTTACTCGTCACGCGCGATGGTGGAAGTGCGCTTGATTTTTTGTTGGAGCTGAATCAGGCCGTAAATCAGGGCTTCCGCAGTCGGCGGACAACCCGGCACATAAACGTCTACCGGCACGACGCGGTCGGCACCGCGCACAACGGAATAAGAGTAGTGGTAATAGCCGCCACCGTTGGCACACGAGCCCATAGACAATACCCAGCGCGGCTCGGCGAGCTGGTCATACACGCGGCGCAGTGCAGGTGCCATTTTGTTGGTGAGCGTACCCGCCACAATCATCAGGTCGGCCTGACGTGGGGACGGACGGAAAATGATGCCGAAACGGTCAAGGTCATAACGCGCCATACCCGCATGCATCATTTCCACGGCGCAGCAGGCCAAGCCGAAAGTAACCGGCCACAATGAACCGGTACGCATATAGTTCAACACCGTATCCGCGCTGGTGGTGATGAAACCTTTTTTCAAAACGCCTTCTATTCCCATTCCAGCGCACCTTTTTTCCATTCGTAAATAAAGCCTACCGTCAGAACGACGATAAACACCAGCATAGACCAGAAGCCGTACGCGCCCAAATCTTTGAACACGACTGCCCACGGCAACATGAACGCAACCTCCAAATCAAACAGGATAAAGAGGATGGCGACGAGGTAATAGCGCACGTCGAACTTCATCCTTGCGTTTTCAAAGGCTTCAAAACCGCATTCGTAAGCCGCGTCTTTTTCGGCATAGTGATGTTTCGGGCCTAAAATTGTGCCGAGCAGAATAAACAGCACGCCGGCCGCAAGGCCGACGAGGATGAATACGAGGACGGGAAAATAACTGGCCAACATGGTCGTACCTAACTGGTTGACAGACAAATCTTAAAAATAGATTACCATTTTATCGAATTTCAAAAGCCATTTAAAGGTAAATATCAGCAAATCAGCAAAAAAACCCTAATAAATTCAATAAAGTTATGAGAACAATTCTTATTCTTATTTAATATTTCCAAATTTTAATTTCGTTTTAATCATGTATCATTTAATTCGGATTTTCCGCCTGTCCGATTTACTTCAAAAATATGGAAAACCACCCTTTTCCAAACCTCAATAAAAACATTAGGCCGTCTGAAAACTGATTCTTTTCAGACGGCCTGTATTTACATCACATTATTTGAAATAGAAAAATCAATCGACACCTTTGAGCATACGGTTCAATACCGGGGTAAGTACCAGCAGGATACCGAAGGTTACTGCGCCGATGGTGGCTAGCATCCAGTAGAAATCCAATGGCGACTGAGCATTGTAGTAGTCTTTAAACAACACTCCGCCCAAAGTAAAGCCAATGGACAATGCTAAGAAATTCAACGCAACCATTTGTGTTTTAAACATGCTCGGTGCGATTTTGGTGGAAAACGACAACGAAATCGGCGACAGCATCAACTCGCCTATCGTAATCGCCAGCAACACCAGCATAAATACGATAATCGGCATCGGGGTTCCGGATGAAATATACGGGATGAAACACAAATAAGAGACGCCGGTTACCAACATGGCCAGCGCAAACTTCAACGGCGTTTTAGGTTGGCGTTTGCCCATTTTCGTCCACACCGCCGCCATCACGCCGGAAAAGAGAACCACCCACATGGCCTGTATCGAGTCTTTCCATGAAACAGGCACGGTAAAGCCGAAGAAAGTACGGTCAACCGTTTCGTCGAAATAAACCGTTGCAACGGTGTACACCTGAAACCAAACCGCCCAGAACATACAAATAGTCAAAAACAGCGGAATATAGGCCATGATGTAACGTTTATTGGCTGCCTCAACCTGGCTGCTGCCCAGCAGGCGTGCAAAATAAGCGATAACGGTAATAATGACCACGCCCAAGAGCCAGCGTGAAAAGTTCTCAAGATTAAGCGCGCCGGAAGCAATCACGCTGCCCAACACCAAAACCAGCAACACGCCGACAGCTATTGCAGTCTGTACCTTTTCAGGGCGCAACGGATTGGGAGCCGGCGTATGCGGCAGGTTTTTACGGCCGCGCGAATACCACAGCAGGCCGAATGCCATACCGACGGCCGCCGCACCGAAACCGTAATGGAATCCCATTCCGTCTTGCAAAATACCGGTCAACAAAGGGCCTAAGAAACCGCCGATATTGATGGAAATATAGAAAATAGAGAAACCGGCATCGCGCAATTCGCGCAGGTCGTCCCGTTCATACAAAGAGCCGACCATCGAACCGGCAGACGATTTCACGCCGCCGCTGCCCAGCGCGATAAACACCAAGCCCAACAGCAATCCCATCAAGCCCGGCACAATCGCCAATAAAATATGGCCGGTCATCACGACGATACCGGCGATAAACAGGGTACGTTCCGCGCCCCAAATGCGGTCGGCCAACCATGCGCCGAGAATGGTGGACAGGTAAACGCTGCCGCCGTATGCGCCAACGATACCGCCGGCCAAAGCCTTATCCATACCCAAACCGCCTTGATTCGCGGCGTAATACAGATAAATCAGCAGGATGCCCTGCATACCGTAGAAAGAAAAACGTTCCCACAGCTCAATATGGAATAGGGTGGATAATTGCAAAGGATGGCCGAAGAAAGTTTTCTCGGCAGAAGACAGCTTTTGACCGGACATTTAATAAGTTCTCCTAATATATCGGACAGGATCAGGCTTCAGACGGCCTATTGCACCTACCAATCATTTTTATAGAAACTATATATTACCGCCAATCTTTGCATTTGCAAAACATGTTTTAATATTTGCAAAATATTGTTTCTTTCAAACTGAAAAATGCCGTCTGAAATCTTTCAGACGGCATTTTATGTTTTACGGTTTATACGCCTTGTTTCAGGCTGGCTTCGATGAAGCCGTCCAAGTCGCCGTCCAAAATGGCTTTGGTGTTGCCAACTTCGTAGCCTGTGCGCAAGTCTTTAATGCGCGAGGAGTCCAAAACGTACGAACGGATTTGGCTGCCCCAACCCACATCGGACTTGCCGTCTTCCAATGCCTGTTTCTCTTCGTTGCGTTTGCGCATTTCCAATTCGTACAGTTTGGATTTCAACATTTCCATCGCGGCAGCTTTGTTGGCGTGTTGCGAGCGGTCGTTTTGACACTGCACCACAATTCCCGTCGGCTCGTGGGTAATACGCACGGCGGAGTCGGTTTTGTTAATGTGCTGACCGCCGGCACCGGATGCGCGGTAAGTGTCGATACGCAAATCGGCCGGGTTGATTTCGATTTCGATGGAATCGTCGATTTCGGGGTAAACAAACACGGACGAAAAAGACGTATGGCGTTTGTTGTTTGAGTCAAACGGCGAGTAGCGCACCAGGCGGTGAACGCCGGTTTCGGTACGCAGCAGGCCGTAAGCGTATTCGCCTTCCACGCGGATGGTGGCGCGGTTGATGCCTGCGATTTCGCCGTCGTCTTCTTCAAGGATTTCGATTTTGAAGCCTTTGCGCTCGGCGTAGCGGCTGTACATACGGAACAGCATACCTGCCCAGTCTTCGGCTTCTGTACCGCCCGCGCCTGCGGTGATGTCGATAAAGCAGTTGTTCGGGTCGGCAGGCTGGTTGAACATTCGTTTGAATTCGAGGTCGGCCATTTGTTTTTCCAAACCGGCCACATCTTCCTGCACGGCGGCGAAACCTTCTTCGTCGTTTTCTTCGACGGCCATTTCAATCAGCATGCGGTTGTCTTCGATACCTGTGGCGATGTTGTCGAGGGTCACCACGATGCCCTCGAGGATTTTGCGCTCTTTGCCGATTTCTTGGGCGCGTTTGGGGTCGTTCCAGAGTTCCGGGTCTTCGGAGAGGCCGACGACTTCTTCAAGGCGGTCTTTTTTGCCTTGATAGTCCATATAGACGCGGATGTCTTCGCTGCGCTTCTCCAAGTCGTTTAGGGTGTTGTTAAGCTGGTTGATTACTTCGGCTTCCATGATTCTTGTGTTCTTTCAAAATTTTAGGGGCGTATTGTAAGGGATTTGCCTGTTTTTTTCCATGACCGGGCCGTCTGAAAATGTGCGGCTTGGCTTTTCAGACGGCCTCGGTTTTAAATTTTTCCAACCAAAGCCGCCAGTCATTGTCTATCGGCGCTTGTACGGTCATCCGGCTGCCATCTTCTATACTTTGAAAACTGAGGCTTCGCGCGTGCAACATTAAGCGTTGCGTGCCGATATGTTCGGCAACGGCATGGTTTTGGCGCAAATCACCGTAGTTGGTGTCGCCGACGATGGGGTGGAAAATGTGTTTCATATGGCGGCGGAGTTGGTGTTTGCGTCCGGTGTGCGGCATAAGTTCGGCCCACGAATAACGCGAGGTCGGATAACGCAGGGCGGATTGGAACGGCAACTCGGTTTGCGCCAGACAACGGTAGGCGGTTTGCGCTTCCTGCAATGTGGCTTCGGTCTGCGCTTCGGCGATTTTGTCGGGCATATATTTGAGGGCGTAATCAATCAGGCCGTCTGAAGGCAGATGACCGCGAACAATCGCCCAATACGTTTTTTCGATGGTCTTGTTTTCAAACTGCTGCGTCAATAACCGTGCGGCTTCCGTATCGAGGGCAAACAGCAAGACGCCGGAAGTCGGGCGGTCGAGGCGGTGGACGGGATAGACGTGCTGCCCGATTTGGTCGCGCAGGGTCTGCACGGCAAAACGGGTTTCGTGTTTGTCTAACCAGCTTCGGTGCACCAGCATTCCGGCAGGTTTGTTGACGGCAATGGTGCAGCTGTCGCGGTGGATAATATCGAGCATGGCGGAGCAGTTGAATAAAAGCAGATATTGTAACGGGCTTTTGAAAATGTGGCAGGTACACTTGCCGCCGAAACCCAACTTTCAGACGGCCTGCCCCTTTCAGGTTACAATACGGCACATAAAAACACGAAGGAAAAGCCGTGAGCCTGCTCAAAAAACTGCCCAAACCCATGCTTCCCGACGAAACACGCCGCGATATTCAGGCGCGCGAGTCGTATCATGTATTGAAGATTATTTCCGAATTTGTCGAAGCCGGCGAAGAATTGCGCGCCATTCAGCCGGCCGTCAGCATTTACGGCAGCGCGCGCACGCCTGAAAACCATCCCGACTACGCGTTCACATTACGCTTGGCGCGCAAACTGTCGGATGTCGGATTTTCCGTCATTTCCGGCGGTGGGCCGGGCATTATGGAAGCAGCCAACAAAGGCGCGTTTGCAGGCGCAAGTCCGGCGGTGGGGTTGAATATCGTGTTGCCGCACGAGCAAAAAGCCAATCCGTATCAGGATTTGTCAATTAAATTCCAACACTTCTTCCCGCGCAAAGTCATGTTCGTCAAACACGCCGTGGCCTATGTCGTCATGCCCGGCGGTTTCGGCACATTGGACGAATTGTTTGAAAGCCTGACTTTGGTGCAAACCGGCAAAACGCCCGACCGCCCGATTATCTTAGTGGGCAAAGCATTTTGGGCGGGACTGTTGGACTGGATACGCGAGCAGTTATTGGGCAGAAACCTGATTTTGGAAGAGGATTTAAACCTGATCCGCGTCATCGACGACGAAGACGAAATCATCGAAGAAATCTTCGCCCATTACGAAAACCGCTTGGAAGACTTGTCCGAACACCAAAATGCTTGGTCGCTGGGGCTGTAAAAAACTAAGGTTTCAACTGAAAAAGGGCGGTTATCCCACCTGCCCTTTGCTTCATTAATAAAGGCCGTCTGAAAATGTTTTCAGACGGCCTTGAGATTTATCTTTTTCGACCTTTCTTCTTATCCATTTTATCCAACGCTTTTCCCATATCTTCTAAAGCATTCGGATTACCACCAAAGTTATGGCCGCCGACACTACACACAGTAGCAGATAGCATACTCATCGTCGAAATCTCTTTCATTTCAAACCGTTCAGATTCCCTTGGGATCTCATGCAATAATTTCCCTTTCCCGAAATGACGACTGTATAGTTTTACCGGCTCCGGATTCATAATATCAATCCTGTTCAGACAATCCAGATAGTGCTTCTCTATCATGGAAGTACCTGCCAAATTTTTATTCGTATCATCAAAATTAGTTATCACATCATATACTAACAAATTTGGGTTGTGAGGATGATTCTTGATACTTTCCATATCTGCATAAACACGACTCTGAGCACCATCCAGCATTGGCAAAAATCTTGGCTTATCGGCAAATACTGAGATTGGCAAACAAATCGTCATCAAAAAAACAGCTAACTTTTTCATTTTACTTTCCTCCGATCAGATCAAGTCGTTCACGACGAACCAGTTTATCATTCGGATAACCCTGAATAGTACAGATGAGAGAAGTTTTACCGTCACTCTCTTCCAATATTAGCGATTTTTCTACTGTATTTTTTGCAGGCATCGAACCAGACGTTGCTTGCATATTTGGCAGCCAACGCAAAGACTTATGACTATTAATAATAATTTGCGGAGAAGCCACAAAATCCTCTCCCATCGGTTTCAATCCCCATTGCGGGAACTTTGCTACCACATCGGCAGCCCGAGCTTTTTTAAGCTCGAACCCCCAGAAATAAAAGACAGGATTTTTACCAGTCTCATTAACTGGCAGTTCCGAATATTCTGCCGAAAAACTACTAAAATGTATGCCGTTTAATATTATCGGTTTATTGAAGATGACCTGTCTTTTCCCATCTTCATCGGCACTACCTAACTGAAAACGTGCAGTCTTTCCTACTTTCTCAATTGGAGCATATTTACTCAATGGTTCCTGCTTGTTTTTCAAGATATCAAACATAGATGCATCACATTTTACAAATGCGTTCAGCAACTCTTCTTCTGCACTTCCTGCCCATGCATTGGTTGTAAGTGCAAGTACAGCCATACTCAAATATTTGATAGATCGTTTCATATTGTCTTTCTAAAGTTAGCGTAGATTATCGTTGAACTACCCAACCATTTTAATTCATGACATCAAATTAAGCACGATCTAAATTATTGTTTTTTCAGACGGCCTCTTATCTTCTTTCAAAGCGCTTAATTGTTTTCCCACTCGACATGCTCACTCAAGAAGCCGCCGCTTTGATGCGCCCAAAGTTTGGCGTACAGGCCTTGTTTCTCGAGCAACTCGGTGTGGCTGCCTTCTTCGATGATGCGGCCTTTGTCCAAGACGATAAGGCGGTCCATTGCGGCGATGGTGGAGAGGCGGTGGGCGATGGCAATCACGGTTTTGCCTTCCATCATTTTGTCGAGGCTTTCTTGGATGGCGGCTTCGACTTCGGAGTCGAGCGCGCTGGTGGCTTCGTCAAGCAACAGAATCGGCGCGTCTTTGAGCATGACGCGGGCGATGGCGATGCGTTGGCGCTGGCCGCCGGAAAGTTTCACGCCGCGTTCGCCAACGTGTGCATCATAGCCGCGTCGGCCTTTGGCATCGCTCAAGTTAGGAATAAAACCGGCGGCCTCGGCGCGTTCGGCGGCAGAAATCATTTCGGCTTCGGTCGCATCGGGACGGCCGTAGATAATGTTGTCGCGGACGGAGCGGTGCAGCAGGGAGGTATCTTGCGTCACCAAACCGATTTGGGCGCGCAGACTTTCTTGGGTAACGCTGTCCACGTTTTGGCCGTCGATCGAAATCGTGCCGCTTTGCGGTTCGTAAAAACGCAGGAGCAGGTTGACGATGGTGGATTTGCCCGCGCCGCTGCGGCCGATCAAGCCGACTTTTTCGCCGGGCTTGATGTTCAGATTAAAGCCGTTAAGGAGCGGTTTGCCTGTTTCATAAGAAAAATCGACGTGATCAAACTTGATTTCGCCTCGGGTGACTTTCAGCGGCAGGGCTTGCGGTTTGTCGAGGATGGTGTGGGGTTTGGACAGAGTGGCCATGCCGTCATTGACGGTACCGATGTTTTCAAACAATCGGGCAGACTCCCACATGATGTATTGCGACAAACCGTTCACACGCAATGCCATGGCCGTGGCCGTAGCTACCGCGCCTACGCCGACTTGGCCGTGATACCAAAGCCAAATACCCAAGGCGGTCGTGCCGACGGTCAGCGAGCTGTTGACGATAAAGCTGCAGGTGTGCAGCAGCGTTGCCAAACGCATTTGGGCATGGACGGTTACCATAAACTCTTCCATCGACTGCTTGGCATAAGCGGCCTCGCGTGCGCCGTGGGAGAAGAGTTTGACGGTGGCGATATTGGAATAGGCGTCGGTAATGCGGCCGGTCATCAGCGAGCGCGCATCAGCTTGGCGTGCAGCGGTTTTGCCGAGTTTGGGAATCAGGAAGCGCATAATCATCGCGAATCCAATCATCCAGCAGATAAACGGCACGATAAGCCAGGCATCGAATGAGGACAGAATCACGCCGGAAGTGATGAAGTACACCAGCACATACACAACCATATCGGCGACGGTCATCACGACATCGCGCAGCGCCAGCGCGGTTTGCATGACTTTGGCGGACACGCGTCCTGCAAATTCGTCCTGATAAAAGCCCAGGCTTTGACCCAGCATCAGGCGGTGGAAATTCCAGCGCAGGCGCATGGGGAACACGCCTTGCAGGGTTTGCAGGCGTACACTGGACGCGAAAAAGGTCCAAACGGCAAAAAATGCCACCATGGCCATCATGCCGATTAATGCATGGCCTTTTTCAGCAAAAAGCGTTTGCGGCGTATAAGCGCCAAGCCAGTCGACCACTTTGCCCATAAATTGGAACATCAAGGCTTCCATGATGCCGACGCCGACTGTAAACACGGCCAACACGGCAATCCATTTACGCACGCCTTCAATATTACTCCAAATAAACCGCCACAACCCTTTTTCTGGCGTTTTCGGAGCAGCTTCTGGATAAGGGTCGATGCGTGACTCGAACCATGAGAATATTTTTTTAATCATTGTTTTTTTTTTGCAAATGTGATAAGACGGTCAGGCCGTCTGAAAAGGATAACTCAAATACATTCAAGACTGTATTTTACGGGAAAAATCCGACTGATGACAGCGGATACCGTCAGTCCGACCAAACCAACCTATCGGCTTGGCCATCTAAGAATCCCTTTGCTTTGCCCAAAACAAAGGCCATCTGAAACTGTTCAGACGGCCTTTGCTGGATTTAGGTTAATCCTAAAAATCACTCTTTACGTTGACGACCCAAATCGGCAGCGGCAGTGAACAAAACGTCGGTGGAAGAGTTCAACGCAGTTTCTGCAGAGTCTTGAATCACACCGATAATGAAGCCGACGGCAACAACCTGCATGGCTACATCGTTATCGATACCGAACAGGCTGCACGCCAAAGGAATCAGCAGCAACGAACCACCGGCCACACCGGATGCACCGCACGCGCTGACGGTGGCCACCAGGCTCAACAGCAGGGCAGTGGCGAAGTCAACCGTAATGCCTTGCGTGTGCGCCGCAGCCATCGCCAAAACGGTAATGGTGATTGCCGCACCGGCCATATTGATGGTTGCACCCAATGGAATGGAGATAGAGTAAGTGTCTTCGTGCAGGCCCAGTTTTTTCGCCAATGCCATGTTCACAGGGATATTGGCGGCGGAAGAACGGGTGAAGAAGGCATACACGCCGCTTTCGCGCAGGCAGGTAAACACCAGCGGGAAAGGGTTGCTGCGGATTTGCGTCCACACAATAATCGGGTTGACCACCAACGCAATAAACAGCATACAGCCGAGCAATACGGCCAACAGCTGCATATAGCCGGCAAGCGCTTCAAAACCGGTTTCCGCAATAGTAGAAGACACCAAGCCGAAAATACCCAACGGCGCAAAACGGATAATCCATTTCACGACGGTCGAAACGGTATCGGCCAAGTCGGCCGCCACTTGACGGGTCGTATCCGAACCGTGATGGCGCAAAGCCGCGCCCAATACCAAAGCCCAAGCCAAAATACCGATATAGTTGGCATTAGCCAGCGCGTTAATCGGGTTGGCCACCAAATTCATCAGCAGCGTTTTCAACACTTCGATAATGCCGGAAGGCGGCGCAACGGATACATCGCCGGCCGCACGCAGAATCAGCGTGGTCGGGAATGCCATGCTGGCGACAACCGCCACCACAGCCGCGGCAAACGTACCGAAAATATACAAAATCAAAATCGGTTTGATGTGGGCCTGATTGCCTTTTTGGTGTTGCGCAATGGCGGCAGTCACCAAAACAAATACCAAAATCGGCGCGATAGCCTTAAGCGCACCGACAAACAGGCTGCCCAGCAGTCCTGCGCTGGTACCGACTTGCGGCGCAACTGCACCCACAAGAATACCTAAAACCAAGCCGATGGCGATTTGCACCACCAGGCTGACGCTGTTGATCGCGTTCAAAAGCGGATTGCCACTTGCCATATCCGTTCCTTCAATTTAAAGATATGTTAAAAAAGTCTTACATTCTAAAATAAAAAATCATTTGTCGGCGAGGTTTTCATGCACACCTCACAAAAACAGCATTAAAGTTTAGCATTTATGACAC
This sequence comes from Neisseria subflava, assembly GCF_003044645.1. GTDB lineage: Bacteria > Pseudomonadota > Gammaproteobacteria > Burkholderiales > Neisseriaceae > Neisseria > Neisseria subflava_B. The sequence goes on along the minus strand of NZ_POXL01000004.1, from coordinate 94,812 downwards.
AGTTGGCACTTTATGCCAAAAATACGGTCAAAACCGCTCAAACCCTACTTTAAAGTATGCCCATACCGTTGCCTTATCCCTCTATATCTTGATTTCAGACGGCCTGAAATCTACGCCATAGAGCCGAATATTAAAGGCAACTTCATCAGTCAAAACACAAAACATAAATATTACAATCAGATAGAAACAAACCAAAATCCGCCCTTAAGTCGCATTTTGCAATGTTATTACGCTAAATTTCCGTTTATAACCAGCCTGAAACCTTGCAGAAATAATGTTAAAATCCCCAAACTGAAGAATTGTCGCTGTCGAACACACATCATGACCAAACTGACCTACCCTGTTTTATTTGCATCATTGGCGCTCGCCTACGGACACGCGTTGGCAGTAGATACTTCCGTTCCCAAAGCGGAAGACTACGAGGCTGTTCCCGAATCCGAAATGCCCAAGCAGCCCAAAGACGACCAAACAGGCAAACTCAAGCCCAAATTCCCCGTCAAAATCGACACCCAAGACAGCGAAGTCAAAGAAATGCTTGAGGAATACCTGCCGCTGATTACCCAGCAGCAGGACGAAGAGCTGGACAAAGAGCAGGTCGGCTTCCTCGCCGAAGAGGCGCCCGACAACGTCAAAACCATGCTCCAGACCAAAGGCTACTTTAACAGCAACGTCAATATTCAAGACCACGGCGAGAGCTACACCGTCAACGTCACCCCCGGCCCGCGCACCAAAGTCGACAACGTCAGCGTGGCCATCCTCGGCGACGTATTGAATGACGACAACTTGGCCGAATACTACCAAAATGCAATGGAAAACTGGCAACAGCCCGTTGGCGAAAACTTCGACCAAGACGGCTGGAGTGCGAGTAAAACCTCCGTCCTCAGCGCGGTAACACGCAAAAAATATCCTTTGGCGAAACTCACCACCACCCAAGCCACCATCAATCCCAATACCCAAAAAGCCGACTTAAACGTCATCGTGGAAAGCAATCGCCCGATTTACTTTGGCGATTTCCAAATCACCGGTACGCGCCGCTACCCTGAAAGCGTGGTTTCCGGCATGGCGCGCTTCCAACCCGGTTCGCCTTACGACTTAGACAAAATCCTCGACCTGCAACAGGCACTCGAACAAAACGGCCACTATTCCGGCGCGTCCGTACAGGCCGACTTCGACCAACTGCAAGGCGACCGCGTTCCCGTCAAAATCAACGTAACCGAAGTCAAACGCCACAAACTGGAAACCGGTATCCGCTACGACTCCGAATACGGAATCGGCGGCCGCATCGCCTACGACTATTACAACCTCTTCAACAAAGGTTACATCGGTTCGGTCGTTTGGGACATGGACAAATACGAAACCACGCTGGCCGCCGGTATCAGCCAGCCGCGCAACAACCGCGGCAACTACTGGACAAGCAACGTTTCCTACAACCGCTCGACCACGCAAAACCTTGAAAAACGCGCCCTGTCCAGCGGCATTTGGTATGTCCGCGACCGCAACAATATCGATGCCCGCTTCGGCCTTGAATTCATTACCGAAGACCGCAAAGTCCCCGACACCAGCTACGATTTGGGCCGAAGCCATGCCACCATGCTGACCGCCTCATGGAAACGGCAAAGCATCGAAACCGAGCTGCATCCTCAAAACGGCTACTACCTCGACGGCAAAATCGGCTCGACCTTGGGCAAATTCCTCTCCTCCACCCAAATGGCGCGCGCTACGGCACGCGCAGGCTATTTCTTCACGCCTGAAAACAAAAAAATCGGTACATTCATCGTACGCGGACAGGCCGGCTACGTTTACGCCCGCGAAGGCGAAGAAGTGCCTTCCAGCCTGATGTTCCGCACCGGCGGCGCGACTTCCGTACGCGGTTACGAACTCGACAGCATCGGCTTGGCAGGCCCCAACGGATCCGTCCTGCCGCAACGCGCCTTGGTGGTCGGCAGCCTCGAATATCAATTCCCGGTCACCAAAAGCTTCTCCGGCGCCATCTTCCACGATGTCGGCGATGCGGCAAGCAACTTCAAACACATGACCTTAAAACACGGTACCGGCTTGGGTGTGCGCTGGTTCAGCCCGGTTGCGCCGTTCTCCTTCGATATTGCCTACGGCCATCACGACAAGAAAATCCGCTGGCACATCAGCTTGGGCACAAGGTTTTAAAAAACATACTCACCATCCATTCCTTTAGACGGCCTCAGCCATTCCAGGCCGTCTGAAAAACAGACAAACAGAAAAATATCATGACCGATACTGCAAACACTTCCACGCCGCCTGAACAACAGCCTGCCCCGCCAAAGCGCAAAAAACGCCTGTTGCGCGGCTTTGTCCTGTCCGCCTTGGGCGTATTGACCGTTTCCGCCGGCGCAATCGGCTGGCTGGTCGGTACGGAATCGGGGTTGCGTTTCGGTTTGTACAAAATCCCGTCATGGTTCGACGTCAAAATCTCCTCGGACACACTGAAAGGCACGCTGATTGAAGGTTTTGAAGGCGACAAATGGTTGATTGAAACAGAAGGTGCGGATGTCAAAATCAGCAGCTTCCGCTTTGATTGGAAACCGTCCGAGCTGACCCGTCCGTCCTTGCACATTACCGAAGTCGTGGCCGGCGACATTGCCATCATGACCAAACGCACGCCGCCTAAAGAAGAAGAGCCATCAAAAGGCCTGCCCGACAGCATAGACCTGCCCGTTACCGCCTATCTCGACCGTTTGGAAACCGGCAAAATCAGCGTAGGCAAGCGTTTTGACAAGCAAACCGTCTATCTCGACCACCTACACGCAGCCTATCATTACGACAAAAAAGAACATCGCCTCCACATCAAAACCGCCGACACGCCCTGGAGCAGCTCGACAGGCGCGGTGGTGCTCGGTTTGAACAAACCTTACGTCCTCAATACCGCCATCTACACCAAAGGCCAGCTTGAGGGCGAAACCATACACGGCACGGTGCGCCTGTGGGGCAGCCTGCAAGACGTGTACACCGACCTGCTGCTCGACGGCGACAACGTTCATTTGTCTGCCAAATCCACCATCCACCCATTCGCCGACAGCCTCAACGAAACCGTCGGCGAAATCCTGGTTAAAGGTTCCAACATCAATCCGCAGGCCTTCCTGCCCAGCCTGCCCAAAGCACGTCTGAATTTCGACGCCACCACCATTCCGTCCTTTACAGACGGCGTTGCGCTGGAAGGCTCGATAGACTTGGAAAACGACCAAGCCGGTTTTGCCGATGAAAACTATATCCCCGTCAAACGCATCCTCGGCGAATTCATTGTCGATGACAAAGGCACGGTCAAAATCGAAGACATCGGCGTCGGCCTGCTCAAAGACGGCAGCATCGACGTATCCGGCACTATCGACACCGCCCAAGACCAGCTCAAACTCGCACTGGGCATCAACAATACCGGCGCAGACGACTTCGTCCGTCAAAACATCGCAGGCCGTCTGAACGGCAGTATCGACGTCAAAGGTGAAACCTCCTCCCCCGTCGTCAACTGGAATCTCGACAGCGGATTTGCGCGTACAGACGGCATGCTGTTTTTCCAAACCGACAAACAGCTCGGCCAGCGTACACTCAAGCTCGACAAAGTCCGCCTGGTTCCGCAAAACGGCGGCGAGCTCAACGCCAAAGGCTCGCTCGAACTCTTCAAAGACCGCAAACTGCAATTGGACATCGTCAGCAAAGCCTTCAACCCTGCGCGCATCGATCCGCAGCTTCCGCAAGGCAGCGTCAACGGCAACATCAACTTAACCGGCATACTGGCGCAAGAAAAATTCGCCGGCAACATGCAGTTTGCACCGAGTACGCTCAACGGCGTTCCGCTCAGCGGCAAAGCCGACGTCGCCTATGAAAACAAACACCTCTCTCGCGCCCTGACCGACCTGACCCTCGGCAGCAACATCGTCAAAACCAACGGCAGCTTCGGCAAAAAAGGCGACCGCCTCAACCTCAACATTACCGCCCCCGATTTGTCGCGTTTCGGCTTCGGCTTGGGCGGCCTGCTCAATGCGCGCGGCTACATCTCCGGCAGCTTTTCAGACGGCCTCAAAACCCTTGAAGCCGATTTGAACGGCGAAGCGCGCAACTTCAAAGTCGCCGATACCGTCAATATCCGCACCCTTGACTTCAAGCTTAAAGGTTCGCCCGACACCAACCGTCCGTTGAGTGCCGATATTAAAGGCGAACACATCGCCGTCTCCGGCGGCGCAGCCATGATCGACAACGTCAACCTGCTCATCAGCGGCACAGGTTCGCACCACCACATCCGCGGCAACAGCAACATGGCTGTGGACAGAAAACGCTACAAGCTCGACCTCGACGCCACCGGCGGCCTCAACAAAGACCAAACCCAATGGAAAGGCACGGTCGACACGCTCGACATCAACGGCGCGTTCAACCTCAAACTGCAAAACCGCCTCAACCTCGAAGCCGGCAGCGAACGCGTTTCCCTCAGCAGCGCACGATGGGCGGCTATGGGCGGCAGCCTCAATCTGCAAAATTTCGTTTGGGACAAGAAAGCCGGCATTACCAGTAAAGGCAGTGCACAAAATCTGCACATTACCGAATTGCACAACTTCTACACTCCACCTATCGAACACAACCTCGTCTTGGGTGGCGACTGGGATTTGGCGTACAGTCAAAACGCGCGCGGCTTCCTCAACATCAACCGTCAAAGCGGCGACATCATTCTGCCGGGCAAAGACCCGAAAAACAAACAACCTTTGGGACTTTCTGCGCTCGCCCTGCGCACCCGTTTCCAAAACGGCCGCATCGACAGCACGCTGGAAGGCAACACCCGCTTCGGCAAAGTTGACGGCATGCTCGGCATCGCCCAACAGTTCGGCAACAACATCAACAACGCCCCCGTCAGTGGCAAAGTCAATATCAGCGTTCCCGATTTGGGCTCGCTCAAATCCTTTATGCCGGCCACAGCCCAAGGCATTACAGGCCGTCTGAACGCGACCGCCACCATCGGCGGCCGACTCGGTTCGCCCACCGTCAACAGCAACCTCGACCTCCAAACCAATTACGGCCGGGCCGACGGTACCGTCAACATCGGTCAGGGCACCAGCTTCGATACCGCCCCTCTGAGCGGCAAGCTTAACCTGAACGTTGCCAACCTCGAAGTCTTCCGCAACTTCCTGCCCGTCGGCCAAACCCTCAAAGGCCGTCTGAACGCCGCCGTCAACTTGGCAGGCCGTCTGAACGATCCGCAACTGAGCGGCCTGATTAATGGCGACAACCTCTATTACCGCCATCAAACCCAAGGCCTGATTCTCGATAACGGCGTATTGCGTTCACGCCTGCAAGGTCAAAAATGGGTCATCGACAGCCTCAAATTCCACCGTGGCGGCACGATTGAGCTCAAAGGCGCGGTTAACCTTGCCAATGCCAACCCCGATGTTGACGTGGACATCGTCTTCGACAAATACCGCACCCTCTCGCGTCCAAACCGCCGACTGCAGCTCTCCGGCGCGGCCAAAGTCCTCTACAATCCGGGAAAAGGCGTATCGCTCAACGGCACGCTCAATACCGACTACGGTATGTTCGGTTCGCAAAAATCCTCCATGCCGACCCTCGACGATGATGTGGTTGTACTGGGCGAAACCCCAAAAGAAGCAACGGCCACCACGCCGATTAATATGAACCTTGTCTTGAATATCAACGACAATGTCCGTTTTGTCGGCTACGGCGCAGACGTTACCATCGGCGGCAAACTGGCCATCACGTCCCGTCCGGGCGAAGCCGTCCAAGGCGTTGGTACCGTGCGTGTTGTCAAAGGCCGCTACAAAGCCTACGGCCAAGACCTCGACATCACCAAAGGATCGGTTTCCTTTGTCGGCCCGCTGACCAATCCAAACCTCAACATCCGTGCCGAACGCCGCCTCTCCCCGGTCGGCGCTGGCGTCGAAGTCCTCGGCAGCCTCAACAATCCGCGCGTAACCCTGGTTGCCAAAGAAGCCATGAGTGAAAAAGACAAACTCTCCTGGCTCATCCTCAACCGTGCCAGCAGCGGCAGCGACGGCGACAACGCCACACTCTCCGCTGCCGCCAGCGCACTGCTTGCCGGCCAAGTCAACGACCGCATCGGTCTTGTCGATGATTTAGGCTTTACCAGCAAACGCAGCCGCAACGCCCAAACAGGCGAGCTCAACCCTGCCGAACAAGTCCTGACCGTCGGCAAACAGCTCACCAACAACCTCTACGCAGGTTACGAATACGGCATCTCCAGCGCCGAACAATCCGTCAAACTCGTGTACCAACTGACCCGCGCCATCCAAGCCGTTGCCCGCATCGGCACGCGCTCCTCCGGCGGCGAGTTGAAATATACCATCCGCTTTGACAACTGGTTCGGCAAAGACGAACCCGAGCCGGAAGAACAACACTAAAAGCCGTTAAAAAGGCCGTCTGAAATCTATCTTTCAGACGGCCTTTATCTTATTCTACCGTATCAGAATCTTCAGCCATGCCTCAAAAGGCAAAGGCAAACGGCGCAAGTTTGAAAACAGATACTGCTAAAAAAGTGAGTGGCAAACCATGGCTTATTCAAGGTTAGCGATAAATAAAGCAGATACAAAAAGGCCGTCTGAAACTGACAGGGGTAGGTTTCAGACGGCTTTTTTTGAATCATCGAAACATCTTGTGCATGGCATGGCTGATTAATTCGAGCTGTTTCTTATATTCGCGGCAACAGGGGCAGAGAGACAAGTGCACAGCGAGGGCAATGCGGTTAAAAAGACCGAGGTGCACTTGGTCTTGCTGTTTGGAAATCAGATCGGTTATTTTGCGGCATTTTTTCATGGCATTTTCCTGTCAGGCATGGGAGAACCATTTGATTTGCAGGCACTGGCGCAAGGTTTCGCGCGCGCGGTGCATGATGGTGTGATAGTTGGCATGGCTGATGCCGCATTGTTCGCGGATTTCATCGCTTGAAAAACCGAGAATCTCTTTCATGGTAAACACGCGGGCGGTGTTTTCCGGCAGATGGTAGAGGCAGGTCTGTAAAACTTGGTAGAACTCTTTATTGTTCAAACTGGCTTCGGGCGAGTCCCAACCCTGAGGTTGTCCTTCGTCTGTCCAATGCCCGTCGGCGGCAAAATGTCCTTCAAAAGCTTCATCCAAAGCTTCTTCGTCGCGCGTGACGAAAACTTGGCGTTGCCGCCCGATTTGGCGCAGGCAGTCGGTAATTTTGTTTTTTAAAATGGCAAACAGCCAGCTGCTCACTTGGGCGCCGCCTTTGAAACCCTCGGCCGCGCGGTAGGCGGAAAGCATGGTTTCCTGTACGAGGTCCTCCGCCAAATCGGGGCGGTCGGGCAGCTGGATATGGGCAAAGCGCAGCAGCAGTTTACGGGATTCGGCAAGCTCGGCATCGGTCAGTTCGGGTAGGGCCATAATGTATCAGTATGAAAGGAATGATCAATATGCTTCTGATTTTACGCTGATACGGAAAGAGCATGCGATTGAATCTATAAACGATTTCAGTAGTATTTTTGTTTCGCCGAAACCGACTGCGCCCGTTTCAGACGGCCTTGGTTTATGCCGCAACCAAAATGCCCTGTTCCAGCCATTCCGCCCATTTCTGCCTTAATGCGTCCTGCCAAACGTTTTCAGACGGCATGAACTCTACCAGCATGGTTTGCAGGCCGTTTAGGGAAGTGGGCGTTTCTGCCAGCGTTTCCAGCAATAAGGCGTCGAAATCGTCGAGCGTTTGATACATCACGTCGTCTTCCTTATCGCGCCACACCAAAACGGCAGTTTCCGCCTCCTGCAATTCGTCGGTCACGTCATACTGATAACGGCGCACAAAGGCGGCGGGAGAAAGGGTGTAAGCCAAATCGTCTGAATCGGCAGGCGAGGCTTCGCTGTCGGTTTGAGCGGTTTCGGCAAGCAGCTGGGTGTGTTCAAAGTCCATCAATGCCAAGAGGTCGTCTGAAAGCGGCAGGCTTTGGCAATATCGGAGGAACTCGCCGGGGATTTCTTGAAAATAGGGCGTTTGGGCGTGCGCGTCGCGGACGAAACCTTCTTTCAGACGGCCCCATTCTTCGCTGTCAAAGTATTGCAGCGTTTCGGTATAGCAGCGGTCGATAAAGCTGTGAATATTGTTGCGTATCAGGCGGATATAGACATTCAGGCGCTCTTGCGGCAATCCGTCTGCGGCTTTGCCTTCGCGTATGGCTTGGGCAAAGCGGTGTTGGTATTGGGCGGAGGTTTCAGGCTGCACGGCGGTATTCCTTTCCGGCACGCGTTTGATAGTCGGCGATTTGGGCGACTTCGGCTTCGAGTTCGGCAAAAGGCGGGAAATTGAAATCGCGTTCCAACAGGGTGGGCGGAATCGTCGGCAGTTTGGCATAGGCGAGTTCGAGTAAATCCCAAACGGTCGGCAAAACCGCCGCGCCATGCGTATCAATCAAAAGCTCGGGCGTTTCCACATCATGTCCGGCAATATGGATATAGCACACGCGCTCTGCATCCACATTTTCTAAAAAGGCTTCAGGCGACAACAGTCCGTGGTTGACGGCGTTGACGTAAATATTGTTCACGTCCAAATGAATGCCACAGTCGGCTTCACGGGCAACGGCGTTGAGGAACTCAACCTCGTTCATCTCGGCAAGCGGAGAATGCAGGTAGTAGGACGTGTTTTCTACGGCAATGCGGCAGCCCAACCGATCTTGCACTTCGCGGATACGGCGCGCGGTATGTTGCACCATTTCTTCAGTGAAAGGCAGCGGCAACAAATCGTAGAGATGACCGCCGTCGTGGCAGTAGCTCAAATGGTCGGAGAAAAACGTGCAGTCATAACGGCGCATCATTTCTTTGATGCCGTCTATCAAGGCGGTATCCAGCGGGGCTTGTCCGCCCAACGACATGGATAATCCGTGCAACGCCAGCGGCAGCCGTTCCGCCACGCGGTCAAACTGTTTGCGCGCCCTGCCGCCCATTTTCAGCCAGTTTTCGGGGGCGGCTTCGATAAAGCGTATCGGGCTGTCGTCTGAAAGCGAGAGGAAGTCTTCCGCCAAGTCACGGCGGTAGCCCAAGCCTGCGTGTTGAATCATGGTGATGTCCTGTTATGGTGCCGTATGAACGACAAAGTCGCATTTTCGTTTATAAAATGCGACTTTGTTAAAGGTATATTGCAGGATTATTTAGAACCGCATTTACCTTCGCCGCATTTGCCTTCTACTACTTTGGCCGCTTTGGCTTTAGATGCTTTGCCTTTTTTGGCGTGTGCTTTTTTCATGGCTGCGCCGCAAGAACCTTCACCGGCTTTGGCAGCCGCGCCGCAAGTACCTTCGGCAGCTTTAACAGTTTTCTCAACGGCCACGTCGCTGGCAGCTTTATCAGCGGCAACAACACCGGCAGCCAAAGACAGAGACAGTGCACCGGCCAGAGCAGCAGCTACATTTTTTTTCATTTCAACTTCCTTTTTAAAATATGGGTTTTAAAACAAATCAAGGGATAATATCGGGCATTTAAAGTCGGCCCGCGACCATTAATCCTTAAAGATAATCCTTAAAGAAAATACTTGATGCGGCAACAGCGTTTCTTCAGCAGTGCATCCAAAGACAGACGGCCTGCGCCCTGCAATAGGACAGGAAATAAAACCACCAAATAAATCAGTGCCATTTTATAACCGTTGTCGCACACATTGTAACCCAAGCCGGCATGTACCGCAGACCATGCGACAGCCGTCACAACCATCAATCCCAACGCAGACAGCCGCGTTGCCAAGCCGACGATGAGCAGCGCAGGCAAAACCAGTTCCGCCCACATGGCCAAATTCCAGTTGACCGTATCCGGAAACAAATTGAACGGAAAGGGAAATTGACTGTTTATTTCTGCAAACCAGTTTTCCCCGTTCCATTTTTCCAGGCCGGATTCAAGAAATTCATACGCGGCAAAAAGCCTGAGCGTCAACAAACCGAAAGCAGCCTGCCAAGAAGGGTTGGATGAGGTGTTCATTGGTTTTCCTTATCGATGTGTGTCAAATGGGCTGGGACGAAAAATCAATCGGCACCATCCCATCTTTCATGCCTGTTTAGACGCGGCAGCTTTAAAAAGCTGACAAAATAAATGAATATATTTTCTTATTCATTGTTTTATAAAGATTAAAAATTCAAAAAGGCCGTCTGAAACACCATACTTGATTGGGTTTCAGACGGCCTTTAACGATAAAACGCGGTCAATTAATCCGCTTGTTTGCACAATTCGACAATTTCCGCACCGTATTTGTCGGTCTTCTCCTCATTCATGCCGTGGATTTCCGCCAACTCCACCAAATCTTGCGGCCGTCGGGCGGCAATCGCGCGCAGGGTAACTTTGCTGCATATCTGATAGGCTTCGAGGCCTTCATGGCGGGCAGTATCGATGTTCCACTGAAGCAGGCGGCGCATCAATCGGCGTTTGCGTTTGTCCTCTTCGCTCAGGCCGTCTGAAAATGGGCGGCAGATGTTTAAAATACCCTCGCCGTATTGTTCGATGCGTTTTTCTCCGAGTTTATACACGCCTAAAAGGTCGATGGGTTCTGCAGGCGTATTGGTCAGCAAATCGTCCATGCTTTCGTTGGAGAACACCGTTCCCAGCGTTACTTGATCGGCACTTGCCTGCTGCTCGCGCCAAGTTTCCAAAGCCTGTTTTAAGGCTTGTTCGCGCTCGTCTAGGCTGTGGATAACTTGTATATTTTCTGTGGAAACCGTACCGGCTTCAGCCATTTCGCAAACGTCGAGTATCTCCAAACCGAATTTATTGATTTTCGCCTCGCCCAAGCCGTAGATTTGATGTAAATCTTCCAAACTTCGGGGCATTTTTTCGACAATATCGCGCAGGGTTTTGTCGCCGCAAACCACATAGGCCGGTACTTCCTCCGCCCGGGCGCGTTGTTGCCGCCATTGGCGCAATGCCTGCCACAAACGCTCTTCGCGTTCCGTACGCAACCAATCGTCTTTTGGCTTTTGAGTGGCCGTTTTTTCGCGGCGCAGGGGACGCAGCATGACTTCGGTTTCGCCCTTGAGGACTTTTTTTGCCGCTTCGGTCAGCTGCAGGGCTTGATGTTGCTCGACATTGACGGTGAGATAGCCCAGACTGATGCACTGGCGGATGACGCTGCGCCATTCCTTATCGGTCTGTTCGCTGCCGATGCCGAATGTGGATAACTTGTCATGGCCGTTGCGCAGTATCCAATCGTCGCTTTTGCCGCGCAAAAGGTTGGTGATGTAACCGGCGGCAAAACGTTGTCCGGCGCGGTACACGCAGCTGAGTAATTTTTGCACCAACACCGTGCCGTCAAACCGCACGGGCGGATGCAGGCAGTTGTCGCAATGGCCGCAGGGTTCGGATTCTTCGCCGAAATGTTTGAGCAACAGTACGCGGCGGCAGGCGGCGGTTTCGCAGACGGAAAGCATGGCATCGAGTTTTTGCATTTCGATTTGCTTTTGCACCTCGTCGCTGTTGCCTTCGGCAATCCGTTCGCGCAGCAACACCCAATCGTTCAAGCCGTAACACAGCCAGCTCACGGCAGGCAGCCCGTCCCGGCCGGCGCGCCCAGATTCCTGATAGAAATGTTCGACACTCTGGGGCATATCGAGATGGGCGACAAAGCGCACGTCGGGTTTGTCTATGCCCATGCCGAACGCCACGGTCGCCACCACAATAATATTGTCTTCATGCGTAAAACGGCGTTGGTTTTCCTCGCGCACGTCCATGCTCAAACCGGCATGATACGGAATCGCCTCCAAGCCGTTTTCACACAAAAACTGCGCCACATCCTCGACTTTTTTACGGCTTAAGCAATACACAATGCCGCTTTGCCCATGCATCTGCTTGCGGATAAAATCCAGCAATTGTTTTTTGCCATTATTTTTTTCGATAACCTGATAATAAATATTCGGGCGGTCAAAGCTGGAGATAAATTCGGGCGCATTGTCCAAGTGCAGATAATGCTTGATGTCGGCGCGCGTGGCCGCATCGGCAGTAGCGGTCAGGGCGATGCGCGGGACGTTCGGATAGCGTTCGGCAAGCATGCCGAGCTGTTGATATTCGGGGCGGAAATCGTGTCCCCATTGGCTGACGCAATGCGCCTCATCAATGGCAAACAGACTGACGGTTTGTTGGTCGAGAAAACGCAAAAAACGGTCGGTAACCAAGCGTTCCGGCGCGACATAAAGCAGTTTCAGACGGCCTTGGGCAAGCTTGTCGGCAATCTCGCGCGCCTCATCTGCCGATGTGCCGCTGTTGACTGCCGCCGCTTCAATCCCGGCCACATGCAGGCTGGCTACTTGGTCGTTCATCAGCGCAATCAGCGGCGATACGACAACCGCTACGCCTTCGCGCATCAGCGCCGGAATCTGGTAACACAAAGACTTGCCCCCGCCCGTCGGCATCAGCACCATCAAACTCTCGCCGCCGGCCAAAGCATTGACGATAGCCTCCTGCTTGCCACGAAATTCGGGATAACCGAATACTTCGTGCAAAATCTGTTTGGCGGTCGGCTGAGGCATAATGGTTCCGTAGAATAGGGGAAAGCGTTATTTTAACGGTTTTACACCCGCGTATGTGCGGAACATTTTGCCGCCGCTTTTTCAGACGGCCTGAAACTCAACTCTATTAAAGTTATTTAATTTTAAATAAAGATTTATTTTATTTTGAGTGAAATGCACAAAGGCCGTCTGAATCCTAATCTTCGGATTTCAGACGGCCTTTCAAAAATAAAATCTTTAGGCTTTTTTGACGAACTCAGATTTCAAGTTCATCGCGCTGCCATCGATTTTACAACCGATATTGTGGTCGCCATCTTGCAGGCGGATGCCTTTGACTTTGGTGCCTTGTTTGATGACCATAGAGCTGCCTTTGACTTTCAGATCTTTAATCAAGACAACCGTATCGCCATCTTGCAAGACCGCGCCGTTGGCATCTTTGACTTCCAAGGCATCATCGCTTGCAGCCGCAGCATCGACCTCGTTCCACTCGTAGGCGCACTCAGGGCAAACGTATTGAGCGCCGTCTTCATAAGTATATTCGGAGTGGCATTTCGGGCAGGGAGGTAGGGACATGGGGGTTTCCTTATAAATATGATAAAAGAAGCGTAAAACGCAAATAATACAATGTCTAAATTATTGATTCGCCTTGCTGCCGCCTACACCGTAAACAGCATTCCAAGCCGCGTCCAACATCTGACCGGCTTGTTGCAGCTTGGCATTTTGCTGCTCTTTCTGAGCCAAGGCCGTCTGAATTTCGCCTTTCAAACGGTCAATATCGGATTGCGCAGCCTGCAAACGGCGCTGCGCACTTTCCAAATCGCTTTGCAGGGAAATGATTTTGCTGTCGTTACTGTTTTGCTCATGCAAAGCGGCACGGTAAACCGATTGGACAGACAGCAAACGGTCTTCCGCCTCACCGGCATACGCCGCGGCGGCGGATAACATCATCAGGGCAAGTAAGGTTTTTTTCATGGGTTTTCCTTTAAAGTTGTTTGATTTGTAAAGTAAAGCGCAGAGCTGATTTTTCAGCCGCCAAGTTTATACATAATAGGCTTGTTGGTCTTTGTTCTTAATGGCTTATTTTATCCAATTCGGACATTCAGGCTACCAATAAAAGTTAATTCAATCGGCAGTTGTAACAGGCAGGTGGCTATTATTTTCTCATATTCTCCGCCTTATTCCATTATTTTCTGGTTTTATTAGAAAAGGCCGTCTGAAAAATTTTCAGACGGCCTTTTTGAGTTTCACAATGATGGCTCTGCCTCTCGTCAAAAAGCTTTCCTGTATTTTTTAAATTACAGTCATATTTAAATATGTAAATATGATTTATTTATTGTAAAATTTACCCTTTAGTCATGCCGGAGCATATGGTGTTGCGGCTGTCTGCATCTTTTTAATTCTTCTTTCATGAGAACCCTATGATGAAAAGCAACCGTCTCGCCTATGCCGTTTTGGCAGCCCTACTATCTATCCAAACCCTGCCAGCTTCTGCAGCCAACGCTGATACCGCTTCTGCCGTCGAAGCATCCGGGCAAGAAGCGCAACAAGCCTCAGACTCTATCGCGAACTACGTTGACGACCAGATCGTCCAAGGCCCAGCAACCGTTGATTTGGGCAATCAGGCCAAACTGAAACTGCCTGCAAAAATGGTCTTTGTGAAAAAAAATCGCGCCAACGCCATGATGAGGGAAGCAGGTAATGCCACAGATCCCAACCGCTACGGCCTGATTCTCCCCGAATCGGAGAACGAGGACAGTGACACTAATTGGATAGTAGACCTGACCTTTACCGATTCCGGCTACATCAAAGACGATGATGCCAAAGAATGGGATGTTGAAGCCATGCTCGAGCAGCTGAAAGAAGGCACCGAGGAACAAAACAAAGAACGAGCCTCCCGCAACATACCGGAAATAGAAACACGCGGCTGGGTAGAAAAACCTCAATATGATGCAAAGACCCATCGTCTGATTTGGTCGATTGACATTCTGAATAAAAACGAACCCGACCCCAATCCTACCATCAACTACAATACTTTCCAGCTTGGACGCGAAGGCTATATTGAATTGACTATGATCGCCGATTTGAAAAGCATAGATCAATACAAACCTATTGTGCAAGAATTGTTGGGCAATATCGAATTCAACGAAGGCAAGCGTTATAGCGATTTCAATGCGGCAACCGACAAAGTAGCCGAATACGGACTGGCTGCCTTGGTTGGCGGTATCGCTGCAAAAAAACTGGGATTATTAGCTTTGGCCGGCGCATTACTGGCTAAATTCGGCAAACTGATTATTTTCGGTGCTGTTGCAGCAGGCGCATTGTTTAAAGGCCTGTGGCGCAAAAAAGATAAAAATAAACCGAACGAAGAAGAATAAATAAATCCTGTTCAAAATAAAAAGGCCGTCTGAAACATTTCAGACGGCCTTTTATCATTCATGCCTTACGAACGTATCCGTTTCAATACTTCTTCTTTGCCGATTAATGCCAATACGGCATCGACGCTTGGGGTTTTCGCCGTACCGCAGACAGCGAGGCGCAAAGGCATACCGAGTTTGCCCATTTTAATGCCTTCTTCGTCGCAGAAAGGTTTGAAGAGGTCGTGGATGGCTTCGGCGTTCCAGTCTTCCAGCCCTTCGAGGCGTTCGGCAAAGCGCAGCATACGGGCGGCGGCTTCGTCGTCCCAGTGTTTCTGCACGTCAGCTTCGGCAGGGGTTTGTTTGACGTAGAAGTAGAGGCACTCGTCGGCAAGCGTGTTCAGGTCTTGGGCGCGGTCTTTGACCAATGCCAACACGTCTTCCAAAGCAGGCTTGCTTGTTTCGTGGATATCGCGCAGGGCGAGGCGCGGTTTCACCATTTCGACCAGTTTCTCGTTGGCGGTGATTTTGATGTGTTCGCCGTTAATCCAGTAGAGTTTCTTCAAGTCCATGCGGCTTGGAGACGGGGAAACATCTTTCAAATCAAACCATTCGATGAATTGTTCCATTGTGAAGAATTCGTCGTCACCGTGTGCCCAGCCCAAGCGTGCCAGATAGTTGAGCATGGCTTCGGGCAGGATGCCCATTGCGCCAAAATCGGTGATGGCAACGGTATCGCCGCTGCGTTTGGAGATTTTTTTGCCTTGTTCGTTGAGAATCATGGGCAGGTGGCCGTATTCGGGTAGGGTGGCGCCAATGGCTTTTAAGATGTTGATTTGTTTCGGCGTGTTGTTCACATGGTCGTCGCCGCGGATAACGTGGGTAATGCCCATGTCGTAGTCGTCCACCACGACGCAGAAGTTGTAGGTCGGTGTGCCGTCGGCGCGGGCGATAATCAGGTCGTCGAGCGCTTCGTTGGGGATGGAGATTTCGCCTTTGACCAAGTCTGTCCATTTGGTCACGCCGTCCAAAGGCGTTTTGAAACGGACAACAGGTTGCACGTCGGCAGGGATTTCGGACAGAGTTTTGCCTTCTTCCGGACGCCAACGGCGATCGTACGTCGCCGTGCCTTCTTTTTCTGCTTTCTCGCGCATGGCTTCCAGCTCTTCTTTGCTGCAATAGCAGTAGTAGGCATGGCCTTTTTCTAAAAGTTCGGCGATGACTTCTTTATAGCGGTCGAAACGGCGGGTTTGGTACACGACGTTGTCGGCGTTGTCGTAGTTCAGGCCGACCCATTTCATGCCGTCGAGGATGATGTTGACGGATTCGGCAGTAGAGCGCGCCAAGTCGGTGTCTTCGATACGCAATAGGAACTCGCCTTTATGATGGCGGGCAAACGCCCATGAGAACAGGGCGGTGCGTACGCCGCCGATGTGCAGGTAGCCGGTTGGGCTGGGGGCGAAACGGGTTTTGACGGTCATGATGGCTCCAAAATCTTTTAAAACAGTTATTTTACTTTTTCGGCGTGGTTTAAACAATGTAAGGCCGTCTGAAAATAATGTCGGCGCAGAAGGACCGTCTGGGAACTTTTCTCCTGAAAACAAGACAAATGATAATTATTTCTTTGAAAGTATCCGCTCATGAACAAACGCGCTTTATTTACCGCCCTCGCCCTCCTGCCCCTTTTTGCCCAAGCTGAAATCAAAACTATCAAAGACGTATTGGGACGCGAAGTCAAAGTCGATGTCCCTGTCAAACGCGCGGTTTTGGCGTTTTACTATCCCGACTATATCGCGGTAACGGGTGCGGACAAATTTAAAAACGTCATCGGCATTTCGCGTGAGTTTTGGGAGAAATTCAATCCCGGCAGCTGGGCGATGTTCAAACAGAAGCTGCCTACGCTGCAAAACATTGCGGACATCGGCAACATCAGCACTGGCACGTTTTCACTGGAGAAAACGCTCGCGCTCAAGCCGGACGTATTGATTCTGGCCGACTGGCAGTATAAGGCCGTCGCCACCCACCTGCCGCGCATTAAAGCGGCAGGCATACCCGTCGTCGTGGTCGATTTCAACGCCGAAACCGTCGCGCGGCACACGCGCAGTGCGGAAATTTTCGGCGAACTCAACGGTACGCAGGCGCGCGCCCAAAAAATTGCCGCCGAATACGCCCGAGGCATTGCCGACATCCAAAAACGCGTCGCGCGCGCCAAGCAGTCCAAACCGAAAATCTATATCGAGTTCGGCGACAAAGGCCCGTCCGAATACAGCTACACCTTCGGCAAAGATATGTGGGGCGCGATTGCCGACACAGCAGGCGGCAACAATATCGCCGCGCCTTACGTTAAAAACTGGGGACCGATAAACCCTGAAAAATTCCTGACGTCCAAACCCGACGTCATCGTCATTTCGGGGACGGAAAACGGCCATAAAGACAAGCCTGGCATTATGGCGATGGGCATAGGCATCAGCCAGGCCGATGCGCAACGCCGCCTGGCCGGATTTGTCAAACGCAAAGGCTGGGCAGACATTCCTGCCGTCAAAAACAAACGCGTTTACGGCATCTACCACACCGCCTCCCGCTCGCTCACCGATTTGGCCAGCGCGCAATTTATCGCCAAAACCCTGTATCCGCAGCAGTTTGCCGACATAGACCCAAACAAGACCTATCTGGACTTCTACCGCAAATACCTGCCCGTCGTGCCGGACGGTACGTTTTACATCCGATTGAAATAGTGGCTGCAAAAATCATAGGCTCAGGCCGCCTGAAGATTCAGACGGCCTGAACATGCTATGCCGATAAAGATTTAATGAGTATAATTACTGTTCTTTCAACAAAATTACTGGGTACGTATGAACGGACAAAACCAAATCGACCAGCCTCAGGCTCCGGTCGTCAGCATCAAAGAATGGTTGCTAACAAACTTGATTTTGATGATTCCGCTAGTCAATATAGTTATGACGCTTGTATGGGCATTCGGCTCAAACACCAATCCGAATAAAGCCAATTATTTCAAGGCTGCCTTGATTCTGTTTGTCATCTATCTGGTACTGGCTGTAGCTGTAGTCATTTTTGGCAGTGCAGCTGCAAATCAATATCAATAAGTAAGCATACATTTAGGCCGTCTGAAACCTAAAAGGATTCAGATGGCCTTTTACATGGATTACCGAAGGCTCAACCACCTATCCAATTCCAAACCGCATCGCTCCATTTGCCGATACGGTAGAGAAACAAAGAATAGCTCTCCTGCATCAGAAACTTGGCTTTCTTGCTGCGCTCGTCAAAGCGCGTGGTCGGTGTGGCAGAGAACTGCGCGTCTGACAAGCCCAAATCGGCGGCCATTTCTTCGGCGCGAGCCAAATGATACGGGTCGCTGACAACGATAATGCTGCCGACTCCGTTGGCGTGCATGATGGGGACGACATTGCGCAGGTTTTCGTAAGTGTTGCGCGACGTGTTTTCAAACAGGATATTGTGCGCCGGTATGCCCTGCTTGAGTGCGTATCGGCGCCCCACTTCGGCTTCGGTCATAAATCCTTTTTTGGGCGTACCGCCGGTGAAAATGATTTTGCCGACCCGATGGCTTTGGTAGAGCGTGATGGCATGGTTGATGCGCTCACGGAATACCGGCGACGGGCGTTTGTCCCACGCCGCCGCACCCAACACCACCGCCGCATCGGCATGAGCGTCCTTCGGCAAGGTTTGCAAACCTGTCCGGTAAATCTGCCATGTGCCGCTCAAAAAAATACCGCACACCAGCAAAACGCTCAAAGCAAGGCCGCGAAACAGGTAATATCGCAGGCCAGTGCGGCTTTTAAGCAGGGAAATCATCTTCAGACGGCCTTATCCAACCCCATCAGCCGAGTAGGGCGGCTATGTTTTCCAACGGACGGCCGATGGCTGCGCGCGTAGGCGTTACCAAAACGGGACGCTCAAGCAGGGCGGGGTGTTCGGCGATTGCCTGAAGCAGGGCGGCATTGTCCAAATCGGGATTGTCCAAACCCAATTCTTTGTACAAATCGTCTTTCGTGCGCATCATGCCGCGCACCGATTCGATGCCGAGTTTGGCAAACATATCCTGCAAAGTCGCCAAATCGGGCGCGGTATCCAGATATTTGACTACGTCGGCGGCAACGCCTTTTTCTTCGAGCAAAGCCAGCGCGGCACGCGATTTGCTGCAACGCGGGTTGTGATAAAGTATGAATTCAGACGGCATGAAAGTCTCCGTATTATTGCAAAATCATTCAATGATGGCGGTTATTATCGTCTGCAACTGATTTTTACTCAAACTTTTTACTTGATATCTTGATACGAATCGGTAGGCATGCCCACCAAACCGTTTTACAATAAACACAATTTCGATTGGCAACCTCAAGGATACAACCATGAAAGCCTTAACCGCCCTTCTCTTGTCCGCCACCGTTTTTACCGCTGCACCGGCCTTTGCCGCCGACGAAACGGCAGGTTGGCAGGACAACAAACCGCAAAGTCTGGAATCGCTCAAAGCCCCCGTGCGCGTGGTCAACCTTTGGGCAACCTGGTGCGGCCCCTGCCGTAAAGAAATGCCCGCCATGTCCGCATGGTACAAAGCGCAGAAAAAAGGCAGCGTCGATATGGTCGGCATCGCGCTGGATACGACCGACAACATCGGCAAATTCCTAAAACAAACGCCGGTCAGCTACCCGATTTGGCGTTATACCGGCGCCAACAGCCGCAACTTCATGAAAGCCCACGGCAACAACGTCGGCGTATTGCCCTTCACAGTCGTCGAAGCGCCGAAATGCGGCTACAAACAAACCATCACCGGCGAAATCAACGAAAAAAGCCTGACCGCCGCCGTGAATTTGGCCAAAACCAAATGTAAATAAAACAGCGGATAGGGTGCTTAACCTACGCTGCTGATACCGAGGCCGTCTGAAACCCAATCGTTCAGACGGCCTTTTTCAAACCATGTTGTTTTGTGTTGCAAACCGGCAGTGTCTCCGCCGGCAGAACCGGGGTTTCACTATCAAAAAGCAGCCGAAATATTTATAATCTGTGAATATCCCCATTTTTTCAGACGGCATGTTGCCCTATCGATGACGCCGGCCGTCTGAATCCCTATTTTCAGGAAAACCCATGATCCGTTTCGAACAAGTTTCCAAAACCTATCCCGGCGGTTTCGAAGCCCTGAAAAATGTCAGTTTCCAGATTAACAAAGGTGAGATGATTTTTATCGCCGGCCATTCGGGCTCAGGCAAATCCACCATTTTGAAGCTGATTTCAGGCATTACCAAGCCTACCAAAGGCAAGGTTTGGTTCAACAATCAAGACCTCGGCACCTTGAGCGACAATCAGATCGGCTTTATGCGCCAACATATCGGCATTGTCTTCCAAGACCACAAAATCCTCTACGACCGCAATGTCTTGCAAAACGTTATCCTGCCTTTGCGGATTAGCGGCTACCAGCCGCGCAAAGCGGAAGAGCGCGCACGTATTGCGATTGAGAAAGTCGGCTTGAAAGGCCGCGAAAACGATATGCCCATCACTTTGTCCGGCGGCGAACAACAGCGTTTGTGCATCGCGCGTGCAGTGGTTCACCAACCCAGCCTGCTGATTGCCGACGAGCCGTCCGCCAGCCTCGACCGCGCCTATGCGCTGGATATTATGGAATTGTTCAAAACCTTTCATGAAGCAGGCACGACTGTGATTGTTGCGGCGCACGATGAAACGCTGATGGCGGATTACGGCCACCGCGTCTTGCGCCTGCAGAAAGGACGCCTCGCATGAGTATGATTCACTACATCTCGTTACACGTCGAATCGGCGCGCGCCGCGCTCAAAGAGCTTCTGCGCCAACCCATCGGCACGCTGCTGACCCTGCTCATGCTTGCCGTTGCCATGACCTTGCCGCTGTTTATGTATTTGGGCATCCAAAGCGGACAAAGCGTGTTGGGCAAACTCAACGAGTCGCCGCAAATTACGGTTTATATGGATACCGATGCGGCAAGTTCTGATGCCGATACGGTAAAAAACCTTCTCCAACGCGACAGCCGTATCGATAAAGTCCGCTTTATCAGCAAGCAGGAAGGTTTGGAAGAATTGCAAACCAATCTCGACCAAAACCTCGTTTCCATGCTCGATGGCAACCCGTTGCCCGATGTCTTTATCGTTACGCCCGACCCTGCCACTTCTCCGGATCAGATGCAGGCCATCTATAAAGACATTACCAAACTGCCACGCGTCGAATCTGCAACCATGGATACGGAATGGGTACAAACCCTTTATCGTATTAACGAATTTATCCGTAAGATTTTGTGGTTCCTCTCGCTGACTTTGGGCATGGCCTTTGTCTTGGTGGCACACAACACCATCCGCCTGCAAATCCTCAGCCGCAAGGAAGAGTTGGAAATCACCAAGCTGTTGGGGGCACCCGCTTCCTTCATCCGCCGCCCTTTCCTTTATCAGGCAATGTGGCAGAGTATTTTCTCCGCCGCCGTCAGCCTGGGCTTGTCGGCCTGGCTGCTGGCCGAAGTACGGCCGCTGGTGGACGCGATTTTCAAACCCTACGGCCTGAACATCGGCTGGCGTTTCTTCAAATTTAGCGAAGTGTCGCTGGTATTCGGCTTCGTCATCACGCTGGGCGTATTCGGCGCATGGCTGGCCACCACGCAACACCTTTTGGGCTTCAAAGCCAAAAAATAAGCCCTGGCAAACAGGCCGTCTGAACCATTCAGACGGCCTGAAATCTTATCCTTTCGCAACTTAAACAAACCTTGTGAAAATTTAATACTGCCAAATCTAACAGCAAGGGCATAATCCCTTATAATTGATGGTTTATTATCATCTCATTTCATTTGTGCGGCATAAGCCGTGCAGACAAATAACGAAAGACATCCTGTGGACAAACTCAAAATCTCTGCCAACGGCCCCCTCAACGGCGAAATCATCGTATCCGGCGCGAAAAACGCCGCCCTGCCGCTGATGTGTGCCGGTCTGCTAACTTCCGGCACTTTACGCTTGAAAAACGTACCCATGCTCGCCGATGTCAAAACCACCCAAAAACTGCTGCAAGGTATGGGCGCACGCGTTTTGACCGACAACATCTCCGAATTTGAAATCAACGGTGGCACTGTCAACAACACCTGCGCACCTTACGAGCTGGTAAAAACCATGCGCGCATCCATCTTGGTTTTGGGCCCGACCCTCGCCCGCTTCGGCGAAGCCCAAGTCAGCCTGCCCGGCGGTTGCGCCATCGGTTCGCGCCCGGTTGACCAACACCTCAAAGGCCTCGAAACCATGGGGGCAGAAATCACCATCGAACACGGTTACGTCAAAGCCAAAGGCCGTCTGAAAGGCACGCGCGTCACCATGGATGTCGTAACCGTAGGCGGCACTGAAAACCTGCTGATGGCGGCCACGCTTGCAGAAGGCACCACCATCCTCGAAAACTGCGCCATTGAACCCGAAGTCGTCGATTTGGCCGAATGCCTCGTCAAAATGGGCGCAAAAATCAGCGGCATCGGTACAGCAACCATGACCATCGAAGGCGTAAAAGAGCTGCACGGCTGCGAACACAGCGTCGTTCCCGACCGTATCGAAGCCGGTACCTTCCTCTGCGCCGTCGCCATGACCGGCGGCAAAGTCGTCCTGCGCAATGCCGCCCCCAAAACCATGGAAGTCGTATTGGACAAACTGACCGAAGCCGGTGCCATCATCGAAGCCGGCGACAACTGGATTTCCATCGACATGCAACAACGTCCCAAAGCCGTGGATATCCGCACCGTCGTCCATCCAGGCTTCCCAACCGACATGCAGGCGCAGTTTATGGCCATGAACGCCATTGCCGAAGGCAGCAGTCGCGTGGTGGAAACCATTTTTGAAAACCGCTTCATGCACGTTCCCGAACTCAACCGCATGGGCGCAGACATCACCACCGAAGGCAACACCGCCTACATTAAAGGCGTAGAAAAACTCTCCGGCGCCGTCGTGATGGCAACCGACCTGCGCGCCTCCGCCAGCCTCGTCATGGCCGGTTTGGTCGCTGATGGCGAAACCATCGTCGAACGCATCTACCACCTCGACCGCGGCTATGAATACATCGAGAAAAAACTCGGCGGCGTAGGCGCAAAAATCGAACGCGTACGCGGTTAATCCCATACGCAGCCGATAAATAAAAGGCCGTCTGAAACACCGGCAATCGGGTTTCAGACGGCCTTTGCGTATTGTTTTGCGGTATAATTCCCGACATCTTTATCCATTGTTTTTAAAAGCACAAACCATGACACGCAAAATCCTTGTCACTTCCGCGCTGCCGTATGCCAACGGCAGCATCCACCTCGGCCACATGGTCGAACACATCCAAACCGACGTTTGGGTACGTTTCCAAAAACTGCGCGGCCACGAATGCTACTACTGCTGCGCCGACGACACCCACGGCACGCCCGTGATGCTTGCCGCACAAAAACAAGGCATTGCGCCCGAAGACATGATTGCCAAAGTGCGCGAAGAGCACCTCGCCGACTTTACCGGTTTCGGCATCGGCTACGACAATTATTACAGCACCCATTCCCCTGAAAACAAACAGTTTTCCCAAGACATTTACCGTGCACTGAAAGCCAACGGCAAGATTGAGAGCCGCGTCATCGAGCAGCTTTTCGACCCTGAAAAACAAATGTTCCTGCCCGACCGCTTCGTCAAAGGCGAATGCCCCAAATGCCACGCCCAAGACCAATACGGCGACAACTGCGAAGTTTGCGGCACGACCTATTCCCCGACCGAACTGATCAACCCGTATTCCGCCGTTTCCGGTGCCAAACCCGAATTGCGCGAATCCGAACACTTCTTCTTCAAACTGGGCGAATGCGCCGACTTCCTCAAAGCATGGACTTCCGGCAACAATCCGCACGACGGCAAGCCCCATCTGCAACCCGAAGCCCTCAACAAAATGAAAGAATGGCTGGGCGAAGGCGAAGAAACCACGCTGTCCGACTGGGACATTTCCCGCGACGCGCCGTATTTCGGTTTCGAAATCCCCGACGCGCCGGGCAAATACTTCTACGTCTGGCTGGACGCGCCCGTCGGTTACATGGCGTCGTTTAAAAACCTGTGCGACCGCATCGGCATCGATTTTGACGAATACTTCAAAGCCGACAGCCAAACCGAGATGTACCACTTCATCGGCAAAGACATCCTCTATTTCCACGCCCTGTTCTGGCCCGCCATGCTGCATTTCTCCGGCCACCGCGCCCCGACCGGCGTGTACGCACACGGCTTTTTAACTGTAGACGGACAAAAAATGTCCAAATCGCGCGGCACCTTCATCACCGCCAAATCCTATCTGGAACAAGGCCTGAACCCCGAGTGGATGCGCTACTACATCGCCGCCAAACTCAACAGCAAAATCGAAGACATCGATTTGAACCTGCAAGACTTTATCAGCCGCGTCAACAGCGACCTCGTCGGCAAATACGTCAACATCGCCGCCCGCGCCTCAGGTTTCATCGCCAAACGCTTTGAAGGCCGTCTGAAAGATGTTGCCGACAGCGAATTGCTGGTAAAACTGACCGCACAAAGCGAAGCCATTGCCGAATGCTACGAAAGCCGCGAATACGCCAAAGCCCTGCGCGACATCATGGCCTTGGCAGACATTGTCAACGAATACGTTGATGCCAACAAACCTTGGGAACTCGCCAAACAAGAAGGCCAAGACGCACGCCTGCACGAAGTATGCAGCGAGCTCATCAACGCCTTTACCATGTTGACCGCCTACCTCGCCCCCGTATTGCCGAAAGTGGCCGAAAACGCCGCCAAATTCCTGAATTTGGAAGCCATCACTTGGGCAAATACATGCGAAACCTTGGGCGAACATGCCATCAACAAATACGAACATTTAATGCAACGAGTGGAGCAAAAACAAGTGGACGATTTAATCGAAGCCAACAAACAAAGCATCGCCGCAGCAGCTGCGCCTGCCGCCGAAGAGAGCAAATACGAAAAAGTCGCCGAACAGGCCAGCTTTGACGACTTCATGAAAATCGATATGCGCGTCGCCAAAGTATTGAACTGCGAAGCCGTCGAAGGCAGCACCAAACTTTTGAAATTCGACCTCGATTTCGGTTTTGAAAAACGCATCATCTTCTCCGGCATCGCCGCGTCTTATCCCAACCCCGCTGAGTTGAACGGCCGCATGGTCATCGCCGTCGCCAACTTCGCCCCGCGCAAAATGGCAAAATTCGGCGTATCCGAAGGCATGATCCTCTCCGCCGCCACGGCAGAGGGCAAACTGAAGCTCCTTGACGTTGACGCGGGTGCACAGCCCGGGGATAAAGTGGGCTGATATCTTTTACCATAGCACAAAGGCCGTCTGAAACTTTCAGACGGCCTTTTACTAAAATATGCTTCTCAAGCAATAGCTTGAATGTTAAAATGACAATATTGTTCCCAATAGGGAACAATAGGTTTTTCAGGGTAAGTCAGACTTGGATTGCCCTTATTTTTCAGGCGGAAGCCTTGTTTTTTATGTTAGTCCCCGTTTATCTTTGTGAATATTTGTAATTTAGATATTGACCATTTTAACCTGCTGAATTTAATAGAAAAAACTCCCCTCCGCTCTCTGAAAAACCTCCCCACCACATGGGGATAATTCAACGGTAAACAAATGCCGTCTGAAACCTGTAATTTAGGGTTTCAGACGGCATTTTTATAAGGAACAGCCATCTATAAGACGGTCGGTCTATCAGCCTGAAATGACCGGAATATGGCCGCACAGTACGATACCTTCTGCCAAGAGGCTGCCTTTGAGTTCGTAGATGGGGCTGTGCGGGCTGAGCGGATAGATACGCAAATCGTCTGCCTTATCCAACATTCCGGTCAGTTTTTGAAACAAATGTTGCGCTTCTTCTTGTGTACCTTTAAAAATGAAGACGCTGTTTTGCAAATGTAGCGCTTGTCCGCTTAAAAAACGGTAAGCCCTGCCCAATCGTTTACGGTCGGTAATATCGTAGGCTATCAGCCAGTTTTGTTTCATGATGCCTCGCTTTCTTCATCGGTTTCGTTTTCTATCACCATCCAGCCACCGTCAAGGGCGATATCGGGCTGACGGCTGACTGCCGCCAGATACTTGAGCAGGCGGATGCAGCTTTGACGGATGTCTTTGCGCCATTCTTTTGCTTGTTGTTCATAGGCTTGGTAAAAGCGGTGTATGCTTATGTTTTAGAGAATATCGGCAGGTTGTATGTTGTATGCATTGATGACAAATTTGTGTTTGATGATGGGGTCTGAAATAGCAGATATGATGCGGTTTTTAAATTAACGGGGTAAGGTTCGGATGACTGTTTGGTTTGTTTCCCGCTACCAAGGTGCCATTGATTGGGCGGTGCGTGAATCAGGCTTTGCGATTGATCGTTTTGAGCCGCATTTGAATACGGATGAAGTCGCTGATGGCGATGTGGTATTGGGTACGTTGCCGCTGCATTTGGCCGCGGATGTATGTGCCAAAGGTGCGGTATTTTATTTTTTACAGCTGCCGCAGGAGCTGTCGGGACGTGGGTCTGAATATACGGCCGATGAGATGGTGTGTATGGGTGCGCGTTTACGCCGGTTTGATGTATCGAGCTGCGAGGATTAAGGCGGCATATTGACAGGGAAAATGAAAATGAAAGAAAAGATTTTGGTCGTGGTGTCGGGAATGACGCCGCAAATTATTACGGAAACTGTGTTTGCCCTTGCTCAAAAGCAATGGATTCCTAACCGTATTGTGGCGCTGACGACTTTGGCCGGTGCGGAAAAAATCAAAAGCCGGCTGCTGGGCGAAAACGGATATTTCAGACGGCTGCGTCAGGAATATGATTTGCCGGATATTCACTTTGATGAGCATTCAATTGAGATTATCCACGATGAGAATGGCTCTTTGGAAGATATTCGTACGCCGGAACAAAATAATGCGGCAGCAGATATGATTGTGCGATGGATTCGGGATTTGTGTGCCGATAAGAATACGGAGTTGCATATTTCGATTGCAGGCGGACGAAAATCTATGGGTTTTTATATCGGCTATGCTTTGTCGCTTTTTGGCAGAAAACAGGACAAGATGTCCCATGTTTTGGTAGAAGAGGCTTTTGAAACGCATCCGGAATTTTTCTATCCGCCTAAAAATGAGCTGTTTTTGAATACTAGCAAGCATGGGATGATGGATGCCTCTAAGGCACAAGTCATGTTGGCAGAAATTCCGTTTGTCCGCATGGGTGGCGGAAAAGTGGATTGGACGCTGACGGAAGGACAAACTTTTTCTCAAGCTGTGATGTGTATACAAGAAATGTTGGATGATACGCAGGTTGTTATTGATGTGGAAAAAGGGCACATCCACTTTGGTACGGTTTGCGTGGACAATCTGACTCCTCGAGAATTTTCCATCTATCTGACAATGGCGCAACTGTGTATAGACGGCCGGAAAATCAAGCAGGAAGAAGAGGAGGAATTGGCACGCTTGGTTTGGGCAAACTATAAAAATCGTCGCAAAAAATCTGATGAGATTACATTGGAAAAATGGTTGGAAGACGATGGTGTGAAATCAGGCTCGTTCTTTTGGGCTCGATTCGGGGAAGACCGCTCAAACATTGCGAAGAAATTCCGCAAGGTTATGGGGGAATACGGCAAACAATTTACCATCCATGCGGAGGGAAAACGTAATAAGCTGTATTATTTGCCTCTAGAGCCATCTTCTATCGATATTCAAAACAAGTGATAGCCCAAGCAAAGGCCGTCTGAAACTTTCAGACGGCCTTTTTATTTATCCAAACACTTATTTCCGTTAAAACTTTATCTCAACAATTCATCGGTAACACGTTGCAGAAATTCGATGCGCTCGGGTTTGGCTTCGCCTAATTCGGCAGCGGCTTTGACGGCGCAGCCGGGTTCGGCGCGGTGGGTGCAGTTATGGAAACGGCACTGGCCGATAAGGTGGCGCAGGTCGGGGAAGTATTGTAATAAATCGGCGGCTTGGAGATGGTGCAGGCCGAATTCTTGCAGGCCGGGGGAATCGATGAGTCGGGTTTCTGCGTTTAAATCGTATAGTTGGGCGTGGGTGGTGGTGTGTTTGCCGGAGTCGAGTGCGGTGGAAATGTCGCCGGTTCGGGCGGCTTGGTTGCCGAGTAGGACGTTGGTCAGGGTGGACTTGCCCATGCCACTTTGTCCGAGCAGGATGTTGGTTTGCCCTTCTAAAATAGGACGCAGGATGTCGGCGTTTTCCAATGCATTGGTTTCGACCACTAAATAGCCGAGGGTTTCGTAGAATTTGAGTTTCTCGCGCCATTGGGCGGTTTCGGGGAGGTCGGCTTTATTGAGGACGATAACGGCGTTAATGCCGGCCGCTTCGGCCGCGAGGAGGGCGCGTTGCAACAGGGCTTCGCTGGGTGAGGGGCTGGCGGCGGTTACGATGAGGAGTTGGGTAACGTTGGCGGCAATCAGTTTGGTTTTCCACGCGTCTTGGCGGTAGAGCAGGCTTTCGCGCGGGAGGTAGTCTTCAATCACGACTTGTTCGCCGTTGATGGGGCTGATGCGGACTTGGTCGCCGCAGGCGAAATCGACGCGTTTTTTACGGGTGGTGGCGTCATATGTTTGGCCGTCGAGGGTGCGGACAATATAGCGGCGGCCATAGCTGGTAATGATTTGGGCAGTATCGGTCATGATGGGGTTTATTGTTTGGAATGGTGTGATTGTACCGAAAGTCGGCTATGGCCGTCTGAAAACTTGTTTGCACCTTTTAACTTTCTTTGGCTTGGTTTTTTAGTATTTCTGCCCTATATTTGCAATGTATTTGTTTTCAGGAGATTTTTTATGGATTTCAGTCAGTTGCTCAATCAGGTTTTGGGTGCAGCTCAAAAAGGCGGCAAAGCGGTGGCGGACAGCCCGCTCAATTCTTTCGGCGGCGGCGCGTTGACGGGTGCTTTGGCATCGATGCTGTTGAAAAAGAAAAACACGAAGAAGCTGGTCAAGGCCGGCTCGGTCGCTGCTTTGGGTTTTCTGGCTTATAAAGGCTATCAAAACTGGAAACAAAACCGCCAGCAGGAAGAATTGCCGCAAAGTGCGTTCCAACCTGCCGGCCTGATTGGTGAAAACCACAGCCGTGTGATTTTGCAAACGATGATTGCGGCGGCGGCTTCAGACGGCCTGATTGACGATGCGGAACGCGCGGCGATTGAGCGTGAAAGCGGCAGCGATGCGGAAACGGCGGCATGGCTGCAGGCGGAATATGCGCAACCGGCCTCTATCGAGCAAATTGCCGCTTCTGTCGGCAGCGACAAGGCTTTGGCAGCTGAAACGTATCTGGCGGCCAGATTGGTCTGCGCGGACTTGTCACGCAAGGAAATCGTGTTCCTGAGCCGTTTGTCCCAAGCTTTGAATTTGGACGACCAACTGGTCGAAAACTTGGAAAAACAGCTCGAATTGGCTTGAGCTTGATTTAAAAGGCCGTCTGAAACCTGATTTCAGACGGCCTTTCGACTTAATTTCAGAGTAAAATAACCCTTTCGACATATTAAAGGCTGTCTGAACATGAATAAACTTTTTTCCACATTCAAAACGTTTTTAGCCGCTTCGTCCGTCTTGGTATTTGCCGCCTGTCCGAGCAGCAACGCGCCGCAATCCAAACCTTCTACGCAGGGTCAAAATACGGTTTCGCGTCCTGCACCCAAACCGAAAGCCACGGTTGCGCTGGCTTTGGGCGGCGGCGCGTCCAAAGGCTTTGCCCATATCGGAATTATTAAGGTTTTGAAAGAAAACAATATTCCGGTCAAAATTGTTACCGGCACATCCGCCGGCTCGATTGTCGGCAGTATGTACGCTTCGGGAATGTCGCCCGACCGCCTCGAATTGGAAGCGGAAATTTTGGGTAAAACCGATTTGGTGGATTTGACCTTGTCCACCAGCGGCTTCATCAAAGGCGAAAAACTGCAAAACTACATCAACCGCAAAGTCGGCAACCGCCCGATGCAGCAGTTCCCCATCAAATTTGCCGCCGTCGCGACCGATTTTGAAAGCGGCAAACCGGTGGTGTTCAACGTAGGCAATGCCGGACAAGCCGTCCGCGCTTCTGCTTCGATTCCGAACGTGTTCCAGCCTGTCGTTATCGGCAGCCGCAAATATGTAGACGGCGGCCTGTCACAGCCCATACCGGTCAGCGCGGCGAAAAAAATGGGCGCAAACTTCATCATTGCCGTCGATATTTCCGCCCGTCCGGCCAAAAATGTCAGCCAAGGCATGTTCTCCTATCTTGACCAAACCTTCAACGTAATGAGTCAAACCGCGTTGCGCCAAGAATTGGGACAAGCCAATGTGGTCATCAAACCGCAGGTTTTAGAGCTGGGTTCGGTTGGCGGTTTCGACCAAAAACAACGTGCCATCCAATTGGGCGAACAGGCCGCACGCGCTGCCCTGCCTGAAATCAAACGCAAACTGGCGGCATATCAGTATTAATCATCCGCCGTTTGAACAGGCCGTCTGAAAGTATATTTTTCAGACGGCCTTTCTTGTGCAAATCTGCTAAAATCACGCGTTTCCTACAAATCATAAAATCCTAAAAAAATGAATATCTTTTACGAAGAGTCCGGCCAATTCAAAGTTGCCTCCATCGTCCAAAAAAACGACGCCACCTACCAAGTCGATACCCAACACGGCAAGCGCACCAAAGTGAAGGCAAACAATGTCTTTGCCGAGTTTGACGGCGATATGGCGGCGTTTTTGGAGAACGCGCAGGCACAGGCGGCGGACATCGACACCGATTTATTGTGGGAAGTATGCGGCGAAGAGGAGTTTACCGCCGAAGCCATCGCCGAAGAATATTACGGCCATGCGCCGACCAAGACCGAGCTGGCAGCGACTTTGATTGCGCTTTACGCCGCGCCGATGTATTTCTACAAAAAAGCCAAAGGCGTGTTCAAAGCCGCGCCCGAAGAAACTTTGAAACAAGCGCTTGCCGCCATCGAACGCAAAAAACAGCAAGACGCGCAAATCGATGCTTGGGCAGAAGCCTTGAAACGCGGCGAGATGCCGTCTGAAATTGCAGCGGATTTGAAAACCATCCTGCACGCGCCCGACAAACAGTCGCTGACCTACAAAGCCTTTACCAAAGCCGCCGACGCGCTGAAAACCTCGGCCTACGAACTGGCGAAAAAAACGGGCGGCATTACGTCCATTCCCCAATACCTGCAAGACGGGTTTGAAATCAAATACTTCCCCAAAGGAACAGGCTTCCCCGACCTTCCGCTTCCTGAAATGCCCGACTTGCCCAAAGCCGACGTTACCGCTTTTTCCATTGACGACGAATCGACCACCGAAGTCGATGATGCCTTGAGCCTGACTGACTTGGGCAATGGCATGAAACGCGTCGGTATCCACATCGCCGCGCCGTCGCTTGCCATCAAACAAGGCGATAAAATGGAAAAAAACATCATGGAACGCTTGAGCACGGTTTATTTCCCCGGCGGCAAAATCACCATGTTGCCCGAAAACTGGATTACCGCGTTCAGCCTTGATGCAGGTGCATACCGCCCTTCCATCAGCATTTATTTCGATGTGGACAGCGAATTCAACGTCGGCGCGCCAACCTGCAAAATCGAAGCCGTCAATATCGCCGAAAACCTGCGCATCCAAGCCATCGAGCCGCATTTCAACGCCGAAACCGGCTTGGGCGAAGCAGGCGAAATGATGTTCGCCCACCATCAAGACCTGATTTGGTTCTATCAATTTGCCATCGCCTTACAAAAAGCGCGCGGCAAATACGAGCCAGACCGTGCGCCGCAATACGATTACAGCATCGAATTGGATGAGGAAGGTAACGTATCCGTCGTCCGCCGCGAACGCGGTTCACCCATCGATACGCTGGTCAGCGAGATGATGATTCTTGCCAACAGCACTTGGGCGCAAATGCTGGACGAAAACGAGCTGCCCGGCCTTTTCCGCGTCCAACCGGCAGGCAAAGTGCGCATGAGCACCAAATCCGAGCCGCACATCGGCATGGGCGTGCAGCATTATGGCTGGTTTACCTCGCCGCTGCGCCGCGCTGCCGACTACATCAACCAAAAGCAGCTGATCAGCCTGATAGATGATACTGCCGAGCCGCTGTATCAAAACAGCGATGCCGAGCTTTTCGCCGCGCTGCGCGACTTTGATGCCGCCTATACAGCCTACGCCGACTTCCAACGCCAAATGGAAGCCTACTGGAGCCTCGTGTACCTGCAACAGCAAGGCACGAGCGAGCTGACGGCCACCATCCTCAAAGAAGACCTCGTCCGCATTGAAGGCCTGCCGCTGGTAACGCGCGCGACCGGTATTCCGTTTGATGCGCTGCCCAAATCGCAGGCATTGTTCAAAATCACCGAATTAGATGCCGAGAAGCAGTTTATCGCGCTCAACTATCAAAAAGCCGTTTTACCGAGTTGATAACGTTATTTCGTTTGAAAAAAGGCCGTCTGAACAAAGAAACAGAAATCTTTGATTTCGTTTTCATCCCCGTTCAGACGGCCTTAATCATCTAAAAATGCTACAATTCCCCTTTTCTGCCCATCATTTCAAACCATGAAAAAAAACGCCCCCCAATCCTTTGAAGAAGCCTTATCCCGCCTCGAAACCCTGACCCAAGCCATGCAAAGCAGCGAAATGCCGCTGGAAGATGCTTTAGCCGCCTATCAGGAAGGCAACGAATTGGTCCGATACTGCCAAACCAAATTGGCGGAAGTCGAGCAGAAACTGCAAGTCTTGGATGCCGGCGAACTGAAGGAGTTGAACCTTGAACCCGGCGAATGAACTCAAAACATGGCAGCAAAAAGCCCAAGCGCAAACCGAATTGCTGCTGGCGCATTTCTTGCCGTCTGAAAGCCAAGTGCCGCACACGCTGCATGCAGCCATGCGTTACGTTACCCTCGGCGGCGGCAAACGGCTGCGCCCGCTCTTGGTGCTTGCCGCGTCCGAATTGGGCGAAGCAAACCAAAATGCCGTCGAGCAGGCGATGGTGGCCATCGAAATGGTGCACGTCTATTCTCTAGTTCACGACGATATGCCGGCGATGGACAATGACAGCCTGCGGCGCGGCAAACCGACCTGCCATGTGCAATACGATGAAGCAACCGCCCTTTTGGTCGGCGATGCGCTGCAAACCCAAGCCTTTGATGTACTGAGCCGTCCGACAGACCTGCCTGCCGAACGCCAGCTTACCATGTTGTCCACACTGGCTCAAGCATCCGGCAGCCTCGGCATGGCGGGCGGACAAGCCATCGACCTTGCCAATGTCGGCAAAGCCATGAATCAGGCCGAATTGGAACAGATGCACAGCCTTAAAACCGGCGCACTCATCCGCGCTGCCGTGGCCTTAGGCGCACTTTCCTGCCCAGACTTAACACCGGAGCAAATCCAAACCTTAGACCACTACGCCGCCAAATTGGGCCTGGCTTTCCAAGTGATCGACGATGTATTGGACTGCGAAGCCGATACCGCCACCTTGGGTAAAACCGCCGGCAAAGACTCGGACAACGACAAACCGACCTACGTCAAACTGATGGGCCTGCAGGCCGCGCGTACTTACGCAGAAACGCTGATTGCAGAAGCCGTTTCCCTGATCGAGCCATTCGGCGACAAAGCCCTGCGCCTGCGCCAACTGGCCGAGTTTGTTACCGCAAGGAAAAACTAAATCTGTAAATAAATAAAGGCCGTCTGAAACCTGATTTTGGGTTTCAGACGGCCTTTTTAACAGCCTGTTTGGCTGGTATCACCCGAATACGGAGTCTTTCAAAATACGGCTCAGAAATCCCCCGCAAACTGCGTTTGCAAGCCTCAGCCTGTCTGTTTAATCCAATAGGGCGTCTACAAACGCTTTGGCATTAAACGGACGCAAATCATCGATGCCTTCGCCCACGCCGATATAGCGGACGGGAACAGGGCGGTCAGAGGCAAGGGCGGCAAGGATACCGCCTTTGGCCGTACCGTCGAGCTTGGTGACGATCAGGCCGGTCAGACCCAGCGCTTCGTCAAAGGCTTTCACTTGGTTGACGGCGTTTTGGCCGATATTGGCATCAAGCACGACGATGATTTCATGTGGCGCATCAGGCATGGCTTTTTGCAACACGCGTTTCACTTTTTTGATTTCTTCCATCAAATGAAGCTGCGTCGGCAGGCGTCCGGCGGTGTCGGCAAGCACAATGTCTATGCCACGTGCTTTGGCGGCTTGGACGGCATCGAAGCAAACGGCTGCGGAATCGCCTGTGGTTTGCGAAATCACGGTTACATTGTTGCGCTCGCCCCAAGCTTGAAGCTGCTCACGCGCGGCGGCACGGAAAGTATCGCCTGCCGCCAGCAATACAGATTTACCCTGAGATTGGAAGTATTTGGCCAGTTTGCCGATAGATGTGGTTTTGCCTGCGCCGTTGATACCGGCAAGCATAATCACGAAAGGCTCCTTGGTTTCCGGCAAGACCAAAGGTTTCTCCAAAGGCTTAATCAAATCGTACAGCGCATCTTTCAGCGCGCCGCGCAATTCGTTGCCGTCTTTGAGGCCTTTGAGGCTGACACGGTCGCGCACGTCTTTCATCAAGTATTCGGTGGCTTCCATGCCCATATCGCTGGTAATCAGCACGGTTTCCAGCTCTTCGTACAAATCCTCGTCGATTTGTCCGCCGCCGAACACGCCAGCCAACGATTTTGCCATTTTGTCGCGTGATTTGGTCAAGCCTTGTTTCAAACGCGCAGCCCAACTAAGCCTGTGTTCTTCTGCCGGAGCAGGGGCTTCAGACGGCCTTTCCGCAACGGCTTCTTGAGCTTGCTCGACAACTTCGCTAACTGCCTCAACAGCTTCTTCTTTAACCGCTTCGGCTTGTTCTGCTGCTTCCTCAGCAACCTCGGCCACTTCAGACGGCATTTCGGCAACAGTTTCCTTTACCTGCTCAACAGCCTCGCTGACGGTTTCAACGGCCGTTTCTTTTACCGCTTCAGCCTGTTCTGCTGCTTCTTCAGCAGCCTCGGCCACTTCAGACGGCATCTCGGCAACGGTTTCCTTTACCTGTTCAACAGTCTCGCTGACGGTTTCAACGGCTGCTTCTTTTGCCGCTTCAAGGTGTTCTTCTACTTTTTCAACTGTTTCAGACGGCGTTTCGGTCAAAGCTTCCCGAACCTGCTCGACGGTTTCGCTGACAGTTTCAACAGCCGATTCGACAACCGATTCGACCTGCCCTTTGACGCTTTCTGCTAAAGATTCGGCATCTTCTTTAATATTTTCAACTACTTGAGCAACTTCAGATTCTACTTTTGCTGCGGTTTCCTGAACTTGAGCCTCCTCAGAAGCCGGAGTTTCCTGTTTTTTCTTGCGACGGAAGAAGCTGAACATTAAATTTTCCTTTTAATTTTAGAAACTTGAAATAGGGAGTATTGTAGCGTATTTTACGTGGCAAGGTCGTCTGAAAATCAAGGTTGTCAGGTTTTGGCATTTCCAACGTCTAATGAAACAAACCATCCATACAGGAAACATAGAGATGAATCCCCGCACATTATTTTCACTTTGCACCAAGTTCAGCTGCCTGCTTGCGCTTGGCGCTTGCTCATCCAAAATAATGGATACCGAAGCCGCAACCGTACCGCAGACATTGTCCTCATTGAAAACCCCTGACAACCGCCCTGCCGGTGTTTTCTTGAAAAAAGACAAACCGACCCTGATTAAATTTTGGGCAAGTTGGTGTCCTTTGTGTTTGTCCGAATTGGGGCAGACCGAAAAATGGGCGCAAGATAAGCGGTTCAGCTCCGCCAACCTGATTACCGTCGCGTCGCCCGGTTTTCTACACGAGAAAAAAGACGGCGATTTTCAAAAATGGTATGCCGGTTTGAACTATCCCAAGCTACCCGTCGTTACCGACAACGGTGGCACCATCGCCCAAAGCCTGAATATCGGCGTTTACCCTTCGTGGGCATTAATCGGCAAAGACGGCGACGTGCAGCGCATCGTCAAAGGCAGTATCAATGAAGCGCAGGCATTAGCGTTAATCCGCGACCCGAATGCCAATATAGGCCGTCTGAAAAATTCGTTCTACAAACCCGACACACAGAAAAAGGATTCAGCAATCATGAATACGCGCACCATCTACCTCGCCGGCGGCTGCTTCTGGGGCCTGGAAGCCTATTTCCAACGCATAGACGGCGTGGTTGACGCAGTATCCGGCTACGCCAACGGCAAAACGGAAAACCCGAGCTACGAAGACGTGTCCTACCGCAACACGGGCCATGCCGAGACCGTCAAAGTCACCTACGATGCCGACAAACTCAGCCTCGATGATATCCTGCAATACTATTTCCGCGTCGTTGACCCGACCAGCCTCAACAAACAAGGCAACGACACCGGCACGCAATACCGCAGCGGCGTGTACTACACCGACCCCGCCGAAAAAGCCGTCATTGCCGCCGCCCTCAAACGCGAGCAGCAAAAATACAAACTTCCCCTCGTCGTCGAAAACGAGCCGCTGAAAAACTTCTACGACGCCGAGGAATACCATCAGGACTACCTGATTAAAAACCCCAACGGCTATTGCCACATCGACATCCGCAAAGCCGACGAACCGCTGCCGGGCAAAACCAAAGCCGCCCCGCAAGGCAAAGGCTTTGACGCGGCAACGTATAAAAAACCTAGCGATGCCGAACTCAAACGCATCCTGACCGAAGAGCAATACCAAGTTACCCAAAAAAGCGCGACCGAATACGCCTTCAGCCACGAATACGACCACTTGTTCAAACCCGGCATTTACGTGGACGTTGTCAGCGGCGAACCCCTGTTCAGCTCTGCCGACAAATTCGATTCCGGCTGTGGCTGGCCAAGCTTTACCCACCCGATTAATGCCGCCGCCGTTACCGAACACGACGATTTCAGCTACAACATGCGCCGCACCGAAGTACGCAGCCATGCCGCCGACTCACACTTGGGACACGTCTTCGCCGACGGTCCGAAAAACAAAGGCGGCCTGCGCTATTGCATCAACGGCGCAAGTTTGAAATTCATTCCTTTGGAAGAAATGGATGCAGCCGGCTATGGTGCATTGAAAGACAAAGTGAAATAACGGTTTGAATCGAAAAAAGGCCGTCTGAAAAAGATTTCAGACGGCCTTTTTAATTTGTCGGATGTAGAGAGTTGGTTCTTATCTATCAAAAAATCTCAATAACTAAGAAGGTGCGCCCTACAAAATCCTTTTAAATTCGTTTTGCCAACTCTTCGGCTTTGCCCACATACAATGCAGGGGTCAACTCAAGCAATTTGGCTTTGGCTTCTGCCGGAATTTCCAACGACTCGATAAAGAGTTTCAACACTTCAGGCGTAATACCGTCTTTACCGCGTGTCAGATCTTTTAGCTTCTCATAAGGATTGGCCACGCCGTAACGCCGCATTACGGTTTGGATCGGCTCGGCCAGCAGCTCCCAAGTAGCGTCCAAATCGGCAGCAAGGGCGGCAGGATTCGGCTCAAGCTTGTTCAGACCCCGCAGATGGGCGGCAAAGCCCAATACGGTATAGCCCACGCCTACGCCCATATTGCGCAATACGGTGCTGTCGGTCAGGTCGCGCTGCCAACGGGAAATCGGCAGTTTTTCAGACAAAAAGCCCAATACGGCATTGGCCATACCGAGGTTGCCTTCGGAGTTTTCAAAGTCAATCGGATTGACTTTGTGCGGCATGGTGGAAGAACCGACTTCGCCTGCTTTAACTTTTTGTTTGAAGTAACCCAAAGAAATATAGCCCCAAACATCGCGGTTGAAGTCGATCAGAATCGTGTTGACACGGCTGATGGCTTGGAAGAATTCCGCCATATAGTCATGCGGCTCGATTTGAATGGTGTAGGGGTTGAAGGTCAGGCCGAGGCTGATTTCAACGAAGTTGCGGCAATGGGTTTCCCAATCCACATCGGGATAAGCGACCATATGGGCATTGTAGTTGCCGACTGCGCCGTTGATTTTGCCGAGGAACTCTTGCGCTTGCAGGTTTTTGAACTGGCGTTGCAGGCGGTACACGACATTGGCGATTTCTTTACCCAATGTGCTTGGTGTCGCAGGCTGGCCATGCGTGCGGCTCATCATAGGGACGGCAGCCAACTCATGCGCCATGCCGGTCAGTTTTTCGATGATTTCGGCCAGTTTCGGCAGCAAAACAGTCTCACGCGCTTCTTGCAGCATTAAAGCGTGGGACAGGTTATTGATGTCTTCGCTGGTGCAGGCAAAGTGGATGAACTCGCTGGCAGCAGCCACTTCAGGCACGCCGGAGAAGCGTTCTTTAAGCCAATATTCGATGGCTTTGACATCATGATTGGTGGTCGCCTCAATAGCTTTGACGGCGGCAGCATCTTCAAGCGAGAAGTTTTCGATCACTTTGTCGATTTCGGCAAGCGTAAAATCGCTGAAAGCAGGAACTTCTACAATCTTAGGTTCGGCGGCAAGGGCTTTGAGCCAGTTTAATTCAACTTTGACACGCGCACGCATCAGGCCGTATTCGGAGAAAATCGGACGCAATGCTTCAACGGATTTGGCGTAGCGGCCATCTAATGGGGAAAGTGCAGCGATAGGGTTAATCATGTCGGATCTTCCTATGGGATGAAAACCAAATTGTTTGCAATTATACATGATTTTACACTTCGAGGCCGCCTGAAAGACAGGTTTCAGACGGCCTTTTCAGCGTATTTTTCATAAAATTCTTTTCAGAGGTTCAACTTTGCAAAATCGATTTACGATATATGCCATCTTCACGGATAATATCGGCTGACTTTCTGTAAATAATGAGGTTTTATGAATATCAAACGTTTTTCCCTAGCTGCAACCGTATTTGCGGCTTTGATGTTGAGTGCCTGTGAAACAACCACCACTTCAAGCGGCAGCGGTAGTTGGACCAACATCGGAACCATCTCTGAAGGCAATATCAAAGTAGCCATTGATAAAAGCAGCATTAAAAGAAATGGCGCACTGGTTACTTTCCGCGATAAAAAAACCGTTTCCAAACTGAAAGAGGAACGTTTCGTCAACACGCCTGCCTATAAAACGGCCATCGGTAGCTGGGAAATTCATTGTTCAAACAAAACCTATCGCCTGGCAGCGCTGCAACTGATGGACGAACACGGCCGGGTAATTTCCAACCAAAGCTATACGCCGACCAGCATCCGCCCAATGAGCGTCATGAGTGGCACGATTACTGAAAAACAATACGAAACTGTGTGTGGACATAAGCTTTAATCCACACTTATTCACAAAGTTATCCACAGTTTAAATATTTAAAAGGCCGTCTAAATGCTTTGAATATCAAGTTTCAGACGGCCTTTTTATGTTTTGATGGAAATTTATCTTCAAATTTATCCACAAAATTTGTTTATTCAAAAATAATTTATTACAGCGATTCATTTACGCTCAAAGTTTGCTTCATTCTTTGCAAGAGCATTTCACAAAATACTGCTTTCTACTCTATTTACTGACTTAATATCTGCTTAATTGATCTGTATTTACAGGCTGCGCTAAATGCTTTTCATAAAGGTATTCCACAATCTTTTAGAAAAAATTTGCTTCTCCAAATAAATACCTTTCCTTTGATAATACAGTCCTTCTTTAACGCAGCCTTGCTCCTGTTTCTCCGTCAATAATCTGGCTAGGCGTTTTCTGCTTGCCTATCAATCCGCCTACAACCCAGACTTTCCTGCCAAACTGTCTTCTAACTTCCCTTTCCGTTTTGCACGCCCGTTTTCCAGCACGATTGCATGAAGTAGAGACTAAAGGCATTTCCAAAACCTGACACAAACGTCTTGCACCTGCGTGCGCAGGAACCCTGACAGCCAATTTACTGCGTCCTTTCCCCCGCAATGAAGGCAATACTTTTTTGCCAACCGGCAATAAAAAAGTTTTCGGAGCCGGCCATGCTCCATGCAGCATGGTTTGGATATTTTCAGACGGCCTTTGCAGCAAAGGTTGCAACTGTTCCAAGCTATGTCCAATGACAATCATGCCTTTGTGTTGCGGTCGTTTTTTCAGATGAATCAGTTGATTGAGCGCTTTGGGCAAAGTAGGGATACAGCCCAAGCCATAGCAAGATTCGGTAGGATAGGCGACCAAACCACCTTTTTTAAGATGCGCCTGCAGCCTACGTTGGGCTGCAGCCGATAAAATTCTGGGGAACATCATCATATACCAAGGCCGTCTGAAACTGCGATTGTCGGACAATCTGTGTTCAGACGGCCTATTTCTATTCATTATTAACGGTTGATGGCTTTATCAGCAATGTCTTTACGGTATTGCATACCGTCAAAATGGATTGTTTCCAATGCCTCATAAGCCTTGCTTTTAGCTTGTGCAACATCATCGCCCAAACCGACTACACACAACACACGGCCGCCATTGGTTACCACTTCGCCTTTTTCATTCGTTGCAGTACCGGCATGGAAAACTTTACCTATTTGATTGGCCTTATCCAAGCCGAAGATCACATCGCCTTTTTTCGGAGAATCAGGATAGTTTTGTGCAGCCAACACCACACCTACTGCAGTCTGCGGATTCCATTCGGCAGCAACACTATCCAGTTTGCCGTCGATCGCCGCTTCAACCAAGTCCACCAAATCGCTATCCAAACGGCTCATAATCGGCTGGGTTTCAGGGTCGCCGAAACGACAGTTGAATTCGATGGTATAAGGCGCACCAGTTTTATCAATCATCAAACCCGCATATAAAAAGCCGGTAAATTCATGACCTTCTGCTTTCATACCGGCCACAGTCGGCAAAATAATTTCATTCATCGCGCGCTCGTACACGTCAGGCGTTACCACCGGAGCAGGGCTGTATGCGCCCATACCACCGGTATTAGGACCTTTGTCGTCATCCAGCAGGCGTTTATGGTCTTGGCTGGTTGCCATCGGTAAAACATGATTGCCGTCCACCATAACGATAAAGCTCGCTTCTTCGCCTTGCAGGAAATCTTCAATCACGACGCGCGCGCCTGCATTACCCATTTTATTGCCCAACAACATATCGTCGATAGCGGCATGGGCTTCATCCAAAGTCATAGCGACAATCACGCCTTTACCGGCAGCCAAGCCATCCGCCTTAATAACAATTGGCGCACCTTTTTGGTTGACGTAATCATGTGCCGCATCGGCATTTTCAAAGGTTTGGTATTGCGCGGTTGGAATCTTATATTTTGCCATAAATGCTTTAGCAAAATCTTTTGAGCTCTCCAGCTGGGCAGCGTATTGAGTCGGGCCAAAAATCTTCAATCCGGCAGCACGGAAGTCATTCACCACACCCACAGCCAAAGGCGCTTCAGGGCCGACTACGGTAAAGGCAATATTTTCATTACGGCAAAAATCAATCAAATCTTGATGCACCGTCAACGCCACATTCTGCAGTTTAGGCTCAATTGCCGTTCCGGCATTACCGGGTGCAACAAAGACAGTTTCTACTTTAGACGACTGCGCCAATTTCCAAGCCAGTGCGTGTTCACGTCCACCATTACCAATAACGAGCAATTTCATACCATCTCCTTGAAGAATAGATGTTGTAAATAAAATTCAATTGATGGAATATTGTTCCATCTTGCATAACTGTTTCAAATTAAGAATAATATTGCATCAAGACAACCATACTCTAATTTCAAACAACGAAAGGACAAATCATGCAAAAACGTATTGATGAAATTCAAAGCAAATACCGCGAATGGTGCGAATTACTGCCGCAACTGGAAGCAGATATCGCCCGCTGGAAACATGCTGCAAGCCTCATGCAAGACATGGATGACTTCTATACCAACGAATACCAAGCATGCCATCAAGCCATTGAAGAAGGGGCAGATGTTGATTTGCGTACACAGGGCGAATACAGCATTATGAGCGAAGATGCCCTATGGAACGCACTGGGGGAATTTCATCAACTGGCTTGGGAACACCTGCGCTCAAGCGTAAATGCTTTAGACAGATACCAAGACTAAAACATCAAAGGCCGTCTGAAACTTTTGATTTCTCAAATATGTTCAGACGGCCTTTTATTCAAACGGCTTCTCAGTATCTACTTCAATTTGGCGCGTATTTTTCCAAGCAGCAATACAGGCTTCATAATCGGCCAACGCTATTTTCACTGTCAACTTACAATCCAGTTGCAAATCCTGTTCCACAATATCGGCCTGATATTGTTTGGCAAT
Source organism: Neisseria subflava (assembly GCF_003044645.1). Taxonomy (GTDB): domain Bacteria; phylum Pseudomonadota; class Gammaproteobacteria; order Burkholderiales; family Neisseriaceae; genus Neisseria; species Neisseria subflava_B. The sequence goes on along the minus strand of NZ_POXL01000004.1, from coordinate 52,826 downwards.
CCGTATAGCCTCATTCAAAATAGGATATTCACATTTCAACCAAACTGTCTTTTCGACATTCTTTTCAACAACTTCAGCTATCGCCAATGCCTGAGCCGTTGATTCCTTATAAGCATGAATCAGACCAGGAACACCCAATAGCGTACCGCCAAAATAACGCACAACCACAACCAACACATCCGTTACGCCGACAGAATCAATCTGCCCCAGAATAGGGCGGCCTGCACTTCCGGACGGTTCTCCATCATCGTTTGCGCGAAATTGCATTCCATCCACACCCAATCGGTAAGCGTAACACCAATGTCGTGCCTTATGATGCTCTTCCTTTAATGGGTCGAGATATTTCTTCACATCGACCAAAGTGCGAATCGGATAGGCATATGCAATAAAACGGCTGCCTTTATCTTTAAATTCAGCCTGTGTCGGAGTGGTAATGGTTTTATAGGTCGTAATCATGCCAAAATATTTTCAGACGGCCTTTGTTATAAAAGGCCGTCTGAACGTTTCACGTGAAACATTAGTTTTTCAGTGCTTCAGTCAGTTGAGGCACAACTTCAAACAAATCACCAACCAAGCCGTAATCTGCCACATTGAAAATCGGAGCGTCAGCATCTTTGTTGATGGCAACAATCACTTTACTGTCCTGCATACCGGCAACGTGTTGGATGGCTCCAGAAATACCGATAGCGAAGTACAGTTGCGGCGCAACCACTTTACCGGTTTGACCGACTTGAGCATCGTTTGGCGCATACTCGGCATCTACTGCTGCACGGGAAGCACCAATCGCCGCACCCAAAGCATCCGCCAATGGAGTCAACACTTCATTGAATTTTTCAGCACTGCCCAATGCACGACCACCGGAAACAATCACTTTTGCCTGAGTCAATTCAGGACGGTCAGACTGGGAAAGTTGACGGTTTACGAAACGACTCAGGTTTTGAGCAGGCGTTGCCTCAACATTGACCACTTCTGCATTACCGCCTTGTCCGGCAGCATCAAATGCGGTTGCACGGAAAGTCAGCACCAGTTTTACAGAATTGGATTGAATGGTTTCAAATGCATTACCGGCATAAATCGGACGGACAAATGTCGAGTTATCCACAACTTCGGTTAAATCCGAAACTTGTGGCACATCCAACAGGGCGGCTACTCGGGGCAACAGATTTTTACCAAACGCAGTTGCAGTCGCAGCCACATAGCGGTAATCCGCAGCCAGTTTAATAACCAAAGGCGCCAATTCTTCTGCCAAACCTTCGGCGTAATAGGGTGTATCGGCTACCAAAACTTTCGCTACGCCTGCAACCTGTTTCGCCTCTTCAACCACCGCAACAGCATTACTGCCGGCAACCAATAAATCTACATTACCCAATTTAGCGGCAGCCGTGACCGCATGCAAAGTGGCAGGATTCAAATGTTGGTTATTATGTTCCGCAATAATCAATACGCTCATTTCATACTCCTTAGATCACTTTGGCTTCGTTTTTCAACTTTTCAACCAACTCGGCAATATCAGCCACTTTTACACCAGCTTGACGTGCTTTAGGTTCGGCAAATTTCACGGTATTTAAACGCGGAGAAATATCCACAGCCAAATCGGCAGGACTTAATTTTTCCAAAGGCTTTTTCTTTGCCGCCATGATATTAGGAAGTTTGACAAAGCGTGGTTCGTTCAAACGCAAATCTGCACTAATGACCGCAGGCAGCTTCAACGCAACAGTCTCCTCACCGCCGTCAATTTCACGGGTTACCAATACCTCTTCGCCTTCAATTTGCACTTTTGATGCAAAAGTACCTTGAGCAGCGTTCAACAAGGCAGCCAGCATTTGAGCAACTTGGTTGGCGTCATCATCAATTGCCTGTTTGCCCAGCAGTAAAATTTGCGGATTTTCTTTATCCGCAACAGCTTTCAGTAATTTTGCAACGGCCAAAGGCTCCAACTTCGCATCAGTCTCAACATGAACTGCACGGTCGGCACCCATCGCCAAAGCAGTACGCAACGTCTCTTCGCATTTTTTCTCGCCAAGAGAAACAGCAACAATCTCGCTTACTTTTCCGGCTTCTTTCAAACGGACAGCTTCTTCTACCGCGATTTCATCAAACGGGTTCATCGACATTTTGACATTACCAATATCCACATCGGAACCATCGGCTTTCACACGAACTTTGACGTTATAGTCCACTACGCGCTTTACTGCGACCAGTGCTTTCATTCAATTCTCCTAAAAAGAATGCCCATCAAATCAAACATTCTGCTTTTGATACATTCTTTATATAAAATCCAATTCGGTTTTCCCAACATGACAAAACCAAATTTGTATAAATCTTGGCAAATAGAGCGGAATTATATCATTTCTAAAGCATTTACTCAGAAAATAAATCCAACTCCCCAGCAATTATTTACCATATGCTGCAACACAATCCATCAAGATTTGGTAAACCTCGCCAACATTTGGGATTTGAGCAATACCGCCTAAATTTTTTGCATAAGCCGAAACTTGAACGCCAGTCTTGGCCGGATCTGTATCTGTATAAATTCCTACAACAGGCTTTTCCAGTGCATTGGCGAGATGCAGCAAGCCGGTATCTACGCCAATAATACCCTCTGCATTTTTCAATAAAAATGCAGCCTGTAATAAATTCATTTTGTCGCAGACGAAAGCAAACGGTAAATCGCTTGCAATCTGTTCGGCACGCATTTTTTCAGTTTCATTTCCCCACGGCAGATACACATTGTATTGTTGTTCTTCATTCAACTTTTTCAATAATGCACGCCAGTGTTCTACCGGCCATAATTTACTGTCGCGACTGGTTGCATGCAAAGCAACGTAATAAGGGGATTGCACATTTTTCAGACGGCCTGATTCAGGAACCGACAAACCAAATACCTGCGTTTCAGGCATTGTATAACCAAATACTTGGGCGAATAATTCACGGTTTCGCCAAACCGCATTTTTGCCTTTCGGTACGGCAAATGTTTTACTGTATGCAAGGGCAGCCAAACTTTCACGCGCGCTGTGTTTATCCAAACCGTAAATAGGGGATTTCGCCATTTTGGCAAAGCATGCGCTTTTAATCAGTCCTTGGCTATCTAAAACAAAATCAAAAGATTCAGCCTGTAAATCCGTTTTCAGACGGCCTATTTCACACCATGTTTCAGCCTGAAAAAGGTGTTTGCGCCACTGTCGCCATTTCATTACATGAACTTTTTTGACAAAAGGATGTAAGCGGGCGATATCTGCAAACCCTGCCTCACACAGCCAATGGAGCTCCACATCAGGACATTGTCGCGCCAAATCTTCAACTGCGGGCAACGTATGAATTAAATCGCCCATACTGGACAAGCGGACAAGTAAAATCTTCATATTTTGGAAAATGTTTCACGTGAAACAACAGAATTTAAAAATATAATTTATTAATTATTAATGTATTTTCTTATTTCTTCGGCGTTTTCTAAAATAATAGCCCCGGCAGAACGCATTTCCCGCCATGCAGATTCAACCGTTTCCGGAGCAATGCCGCGACAAGCCGCCTGATTGACAATGACTTTCCAAGCTCCGCCTTTAAGCAACTGTAAAACCGTTGTTTTCACACAATAATCCGTTGCCAAACCGCCGACAATAACTGTATCTGCATTTTGACAGCGCAACCATTCGATCAAACCTGTACTGAGCTTTTCCTCAATATCGTGAAAACATGCGCCGTAGGGGTGTAATTCAGGATCAACGCCTTTCCAAACACAATAATCGTATTCTTTGGCTGAAGGCAGGCCATCCAACAACTCATAGCCATATGTTCCAACCATCGCATGCGACACCCAAGTCAAATCCGCATCGGGCAAACCTGTCGGTTTCAACATATCAACAGGATTATCCACAAGCCATTTTGCCGCGGCATGATGCGCATCTTTCGTCATCACGCGTAAATCCGCCAATGCAGCTTGGGCATTGAGTTCATCCGCAATCAGATGACCTTCGGTAACAGGCAATTCTTTCGGACACAAAGGCGTAAACGTTTTTTGTGCATCTACATCGATAGAAACAATCATGGATTAATTTAACCTATTGATTTTATTTTATATTATTCAAATTGAGCATTTATTACCCATGTACGGACATTTGGAATAAATGCTTTGTATTATAACAAATTACTACCGCAAAATGTGGGAAAACATCTGTGATATGATGACAGTTTACACAGAATATTTATCCACAAATTATGTCCTATTCGATTACGCCTATTGCAACCGTTCATTCCCCCTACAAACAAAAATTCGGCATTGCCCGTCAACCCGGTTTGGTTCCTGCAGCAAAAATTTGCATTGAACTCACTCCTGAATTTACCGCAGACAGCGTTCGGGGCTTGGAAGATTTCGACTATGTGTGGATAAGTTTTATTTTCCACGGCGTATTGGATGAAGGTTGGGCGCAAATGGTGCGTCCACCACGACTCGGAGGCAAACAAAAAATGGGCGTATTTGCCACGCGCAGCCCGCACCGCCCCAATCATCTCGGTTTATCCCTGCTGAAACTCGAACGCATCGAATCAGGCAAACCTGTCCGCATCTATTGCAGCGGCGCAGACCTATTGGACGGTACTCCGGTAGTGGATATCAAACCCTACATCCCTTTTGTCGAATCCAAACCTGACGCATCATCAGGCTTTGTCAGTGGTAAACCTGAAGAATTGAACGTTGTCTGGGCAGAAAGTACGCTTGCAGAACATTTATCCACAGAAGAAAAACATCTCATTGAGCAAAGCATCGCCCAAGATCCTCGTCCTGCCTATCAAGATATTCCCGAACGGGTTTATGTAATGAATATTGCGGATTATGAAGTACAGTTTAGGATAGAAAACAAATGTGCCACAGTGATTAAACTATCCACAATCTGATTACAAATTAAATCTATCTACAAACAAAAGGCCGTCTGAAATGTTCAGACGGCCTTTTAATTATCCACAGACTGATTGATTCAGCCTATTATCCTTTAGATTTTGCTGGCAAAAAATTCCAAGGTACGAACCAATTGGCAAGTGTAAGACATTTCATTGTCGTACCAAGCAACAGTTTTCACCAATTGTTTGTCACCAACTGTCATCACGCGGGTTTGAGTCGCATCGAAAAGTGAGCCGTATTCAATACCGATGACGTCAGAAGAAACGATTTGATCTTCAGTGTAGCCTAAAGCATCGTTGGCGGCAGCTTTCATGGCTGCATTGATTTCTTCTTTGGTAACAGGGCGTTCAAGAATAGAAACCAGTTCGGTCAAAGAGCCGGTGGCTACGGGAACACGTTGGGCAGAGCCATCAAGTTTGCCGTTCAACTCAGGGATAACCAAGCCGATGGCTTTAGCGGCACCGGTGCTGTTCGGTACGATATTCAAAGCAGCGGCACGGGCGCGGCGGAAGTCGCCTTTGCGGTGCGGCGCGTCAAGGGTGTTTTGGTCGCCGGTATAAGCGTGGATAGTGGTCATCAGGCCTTCAACAATACCGAACTCTTTTTGCAATACTGCAGCCATAGGGGCCAAACAGTTAGTCGTACAAGAAGCGGCTGAAATAACAGTTTCGCTGCCGTCTAAAATATCTTGGTTTACCCCGTATACAACGGTTTTCACATCATTGCCGCCAGGTGCAGAAATCACAACTTTGCGCGCACCGGCACGGATATGGGCTTCCGCTTTGGTTTTATTGGTAAAGAAACCGGTACATTCGAGAACAACGTCCACACCCAGCTCGCCCCAAGGCAATTCTTCAGGATTAGGATTGGCAAATACTTTGATTTCTTTGCCGTTAACAACAATAGCATCATCTTTCAATTCGGCAGAGCCTTCAAAGCGGCCTTGAGTACTGTCGTATTTAAAGAGGTGCAGCAGCATATCGGCAGGAGTCAAGTCGTTAACAGCAACGACTTCGATACCTTGGGCTTTTTCAATTTGACGTAATGCCAGACGACCGATACGGCCAAAACCATTAATCGCTACTTTAATACTCATTTTGCTACTCCTAATTAGATGGAATGGGAAAAATTTTTTAATAAGGCCATTGTATCCTGAAATAAAATTACTTTCTAGGATTAAAGATAATTACTTTTAAGTTGTTTGATTTAAATAAAGAAAACATGAAATTCTTGTTTGTAGAAAAATATCAGGTAAATTGGATTATTCCTATTTTTTGATATTTTATTTCATAAAAACCGTTTTCCAATCTTAAAAGTTTCAGAAGTTTATGAAAATCATAAGCTTAGTTCTATTTCTCCATATTTTGCCATTTTTGTGTTGATAACCCAGTGTTTTCTTCAATTCATAATAGTTTAATTTTTAAAATGATGATTTTGATGAAGAACCAAACTATCTGTGGATAACGGAATAACTTTCTTTAAAACCAATTTGATAGTTACTTTTTATCTTTGAGGCCAACTTCAACTGAATGCCGGAATAAAAAAGGATAGAATCTTAGTTTCCCTATTTATCTGTGGATAAAACCCAAATTACCCACTTCAATTTCACATACTATTGTGGATAATTAAAATTTTGAATTTTCCCCCGCAAAACATCCATATTGGCAAATACTATTAAAAATGATGGCTTGTTTTTTCCTTTTTAACGTATCATTTGCCCATCAGACTTTTTAAAAGGAAGCAATTATGCTGCAACGAACTTTAGCCAAATCAGTAAGCGTTACCGGCGTAGGCCTGCATTCGGGCGAAAGGGTCGCTCTGACTTTGCATCCTGCCGAAGAAAACAGCGGTATTTCGTTCCGCCGTACTGATTTAAGTGGAGAAATGGGCGAAGTAATCAAATTGAATCCTTATTTGATTAACGATACCCGCCTCTCTTCAACCATCGTTACCGATAAAGGTGTGCGCATCGGCACGATTGAACACATTATGTCGGCTCTGTCTGCCTATGGCATCGATAATGCCTTGATTGAATTGAACGCGCCTGAAATTCCGATTATGGACGGCTCCAGCCTGCCGTTTATTTACCTTTTACAAGATGCAGGCGTTGTCGATCAAAAAGCCCAAAAACGTTTTTTGAGAATCCTCAAACCGGTTGAAATCAAAGAAACCGGAAAATGGGTGCGCTTTACGCCTTATGACGGCTTTAAAGTGACTTTAACCATCGAATTTGACCATCCCGTATTCAACCGCAGCGTACCTACTCTTGAGATTGATTTTGCAGGAAAATCCTATATCGATGAGATTGCCCGCGCCCGTACCTTCGGCTTTATGCACGAAGTGGAAATGATGCGCGCCCATAATCTCGGACTGGGCGGCAATTTGAACAACGCCATCGTGATTGACGACATGGATGTTTTGAATCCGGAAGGTTTGCGTTATCCCGATGAATTTGTCCGCCACAAAATCCTGGATGCGATTGGCGATTTGTACATTGTCGGCCATCCGATTATCGGTGCATTTGAAGGTTACAAATCAGGTCATGCTATCAATAATGCACTGTTGCGTGCCGTTTTGGCAGATGAAAGCGCTTACGAATGGGTTGAGTTTGCCAATGACGAAGACTTGCCCAGCGCTTTTCACGAGCTGCCGGCAGCCTGATAGAAAATAGATAAAGCAGTCCAATGAAAAGGCCGTCTGAACCTTTCAGACGGCCTAAATCATGTTGTTTTCCACAAGTAATTATCCACATATTCATATCTTTTATCTTATTGAAAAATAAAAATATTAAAATTTAATGTTATTCTTATACACATCTTATCCATATATTTTCCCAAACTAAAAAGGCCGTCTGAAACGAAGCTGTTCAGACGGTCTTTACATGTCAAACCGACAATATCAATCGCCCATGACCTTGCCTTCACGGCGCGGGTCGGCGCCGCCGAGTAAACCTTCTTTGCCGATCACAATGCCTTGCACGCCGGAATTCAAATCGCGGATTTGAACTTTATAGCCCAATTTTTCCAACGCAGCTGCTTTATCCGCCGCAGCGATTTTATCCTCGATCTCATACTGGCTGCCGCGATTAAGCATATTCGGCAGAGAGATTGCCGCCTGAATGTCCATGCCCCAGTCGATATGCGCCACCAGCGTTTTGGCAACGAAACCGATGATGCGGCTGCCACCCGGCGAACCGACTGCCATATAAGGTTTTCCGTCTTTCATCACAATGGTCGGCGCCATCGAAGAACGCGGACGTTTTCCACCAGCAACGCTATTTGCCACCGTTTTACCATCCTCTCCGACAGGATTGAAGGCAAAATCGGTTAATTCGTTGTTGAGCAGATAACCGTTTGCCATCAGCCCCGAGCCAAACGCGTTTTCAATCGAAGTCGTCATCGACACGACGTTGCCGTCTTTATCCACCACCACCAAATGGCTGGTGGACGGCAGCTCTACCGCCATGCCCTGCGCGTATTTCTTGCCAAACTTGCCCGCCTGAATCTTTTCCAATGCCTTGTCGGCTTGGCGGATTTCTTCGGCACGCGGTTTCAGGTAAGCCTGAGAAATCAAGGCACGGGTCGGGACGTTGACAAACGCGGGATCGCCGATGTAATGATCTCTGTCGGCAAACGCAATCCGCGACGCATCGCCTATCCAGCGCCAACTGTGGATATTTTCCGATCCCAACGCTTTCATATCCTGATTCTGCAATACGCCCAAAATCTGCCCCAAAGCAATTGCGCCGGAACTTGGCGCGCCCATGCCGCAAACTTCATATTCACGATACGGCGCACAAACCGGCTTACGCTCGATAACTTGATAGTTTTTCAAATCCGCCATGCTGATTTTGCCGGGGTTATCCACAGCACCGGTAACGGCACGGACAATATTCTGCGCCTGCGCGCCCTGATAAAACGGCGCGCTGCCTTTTTCCGCCAACAAGCGTACGGAACGCGCAAATTCAGGATTTTTCAAAACCGTTCCCGCAGCTAAAGGCTTGCCGTCAGGTAGGAAATAGGTGGCGGCTTGTGGATAACGTTGCAAAGGTTCCAAATTTTGCTCGATGGATTTCGCCATACGAGGAGAAACGGCAAAACCTTGTTCCGCCAAAGTAATCGGTTTCTCAAACAAACTTGCCCACGGCAATTTGCCGTAACGCTTGTGGACATCTTCCAGCAGCTTCGGAATCCCCGGCACACCGACCGAACGGCCGCCGACCACCGCTTTCATAAAGCCCATCGGTTTACCGTTTTCGTCCAAGAAAAGTTCCGATGTTGCCGCTTTCGGTGCTGTTTCTCGGGCATCAAACGTCGTCAGCTTTTTCGCCTTATTGTCCCAATACACCAAAAACGCGCCGCCGCCCAATCCTGAAGATTGCGGCTCAACCAGTCCCAAAGTTGTCTGCATTGCGATCATCGCATCTATCGCACTGCCGCCGCGCTTCAAAATTTCATAACCGGCTTCAGTTGCCAGCGGATTGGCAGACGCCGCCATATAATGTTTGGCGCGGATTAATTTCTGCTCCGTGAGCCCTGTTCCTTGCTCCGGCGCATGGTTGTCCACAGATACAGAGGGCAGGGCAACTTGAGGCTTTTGAACCGGCTGTTGCGCACAAGCAGCCAAAATCAAAACGGATAACAGATTAATACTAAAGGAAAACTTCATATGCACACCTTATTGAAATATTTTCAGACGGCCTTTTCCCAGCTTAAATAAAAGGAAATATGAAAATAGCTTGAAATAAAAAACCATTTGACTATTTCTCTAGTCAATCAGTTCCAATTGGAGAAGTATAAAACAGGCTAAGATTGTGCACAGGCAAAAAGTTACCCACAGAATGAAGCAGCAGGAAATTTTTACCCACATCTGCAAACAAGGCCGACCATACTTTATCCTCATTAAAAAATATCAGCTAAGTATTTGAAAAAATTTTGTAATAAAAGTTATCAACAAGCTGTGGCAGCACTCAATATCATCTTCTATTTATTATTTAAAATCTAATTTATAGTTTGTTTTCCCAAAGGTAAAGGCTGTCTGAAACGTAAAGGCATCTTTTCAAAAAATTAAAAAGTTAAGGATTGTTAAAAACGTGTAAATCAGCTAGAGTTACGCTTGATAAAATTAATCAATAACGGAGTTTCACAAAATGAAAGGCGACATTGGCGTAATCGGCCTTGCCGTAATGGGGCAAAACCTGATTCTCAACATGAACGACAACGGCTTTAAAGTTGTCGCATTCAACCGTACGACCAGCAAAGTAGATGATTTTTTAAACGGCGCAGCCAAAAATACCAATATTATCGGCGCATATTCACTGCAAGATCTGGTTGATAAATTAGAAAAACCACGCAAAATCATGATGATGGTGCGCGCTGGTTCTGTTGTTGACGATTTTATCGAGCAACTCGTTCCGCTTTTGGACGAAGGCGACATCATTATTGACGGCGGCAATGCCAACTATCCTGATTCCACCCGCCGTACACACGAGCTGGCCGCAAAAGGCATCCGCTTTATCGGCGCGGGCGTATCCGGCGGTGAAGAAGGCGCGCGTCACGGCCCGTCTATTATGCCCGGCGGTGACGAAGCCGCATGGCCTGCCGTTAAACCGATTTTCCAAGCCATCTCCGCCAAAACGCCTCAAGGCGAGCCTTGCTGCGATTGGGTCGGCCGCGACGGTGCGGGCCACTTCGTCAAAATGGTGCACAACGGCATCGAATACGGCGATATGCAGTTGATTTGCGAAGCGTACCAATTCATGAAAGACGGTTTGGGTCTATCTTATGACGAAATGCACCAAATCTTCAACGAGTGGAACAAAACCGAACTGGATTCTTATCTGGTCGAAATTACCGCCGCGATTTTGGGCTACAAAGATGAAAACGGCGAACCTTTGGTCGAAAAAATCCTCGATACTGCCGGACAAAAAGGCACAGGCAAATGGACCGGCATCAATGCCCTCGATTTGGGTATCCCGTTGACCCTGATTTCCGAAGCCGTATTTGCACGTTGCGTGTCCGCGTTTAAAGACCAACGCGCCCAAGCAAACAGCCTGTTTGGCAAAACCATTACCCCGATTGAAGGCGACAAAGCCGCATGGGTGGATGCTTTGCGCCAAGCCCTGTTGGCGTCCAAAATTATTTCTTATGCACAAGGCTTTATGCTGATTCGTGAAGCCAGCGAAAACAACGATTGGGCATTGAATTACGGCAATACCGCCCTTCTGTGGCGCGAAGGCTGCATCATCCGCAGCGCGTTCTTGGGCAACATCCGCGACGCATACGAAGCCAATCCTGATTTGGTGTTCTTGGGTTCCGATCCTTATTTCAAAGGCGTGTTGGAAACCTGTCTGCCTGCATGGCGCAAAGTGGTGGCCAAAGCGATCGAGTGCGGTATTCCGATGCCTTGCATGGCTTCCGCCATTACCTTCCTTGACGGCTACACTTCCGAACGCCTTCCCGCCAACCTGCTGCAAGCCCAACGCGACTATTTCGGCGCGCACACTTACGAGCGTACCGACAAACCGCGCGGCGAGTTCTTCCATACCAACTGGACAGGCAAGGGCGGCGATACCGCTTCAACCACATACGATATCTAATTTGTCCGGGCAAACAAAAGGCCGTCTGAGTATTTCAGACGGCCTTTTTAAGGGTTATCCACAATGAAGAATGAAACGATTTAACCTATTTTATAGATAACCTTATGAAATAAATAATGATTAATAAAGGCCGTCTGAATATTTCAGACGGCCTTTAAAATTGTTCACAACCTTATCAACAGGTTTTCCATAGATTAAACCAGATTTTGCGGATTGCCGGCCACGAAGCGGTTGATGTTGTCCAAAAGAATGTCAAACAGACGGTTGGCGGCCTCTTGGCTTGCCCATGCAATGTGTGGCGTAACGATGAGGTTGGGCAGTCGGGCTTTCAGCAGAGGGTTGCCGTCGCGTGGCGGCTCTTGTGTCAACACGTCAAAACCTGCACCGCCGATTTGGCCGTATTTCAACGCCGCAACCAAAGCGGCTTCATCGACCAAGCCGCCGCGCCCGCAGTTGATGAGGATGGCGCCGGGTTTCATTTGCTGCAATTCGGCTTCGCCTATCATGTTGGCCGTTTGTGGCGTGAGCGGGCAATTAAGCGACACGACATCGGCGGAGCGGATGGCTTCGTCAAAGGAAACATAGCCATCTCGGATGCTTTGGGCATTTTTATGTTCGGCGAACACGACATTCATTTTGAAAGCCTGAGCATAAGTTGCCAGCGTTTTACCGATATTGCCGCGTCCGAAAATCGCCAGCGTTTTGTCGTTTAAATCGCGCATCGGGGCGCCGAGATGGCAGAAAAACGGCGAGTTTTCCCACAAGCCTGCCGCAACGTCGCGCTGGTAGGCAGGCAGGTTGCGCATCAGGGTAATCATCATCATAAACGCGTGTTCCGCCACGGATTCATTGCCGTAAGCGCGGATATTGCACACTGCTGTGCCGTTTTGTTTGGCAGCCTCAACGTCCACATTGTTGACGCCTGTCGCGGTAACAGCAACCAGCTTGAGTTGTGGATTTTCGGCAAATGCTTGGGCGGAAATCACGACTTTGTTGGTAATCACAATGTCCGCGCCACGGATACGCTTTAAGGTTTCGTGCGCTTCGGTTGTGCCGTAGCTGCTCAATGTATGTGGAAAATCAAAATCAAACGGGCGGTTGACGAGGGTGTCGCGGTCGAGGACGACAATATGGAGCGGGTTCATAAAATTCCTATCAAAAATAAAATATCGATTTATAAAATCTAAATTAGGATAAAGGATTTAAAATATACGCGTTAGTTGATAATAATTATTATGTAGCGATTAAAACATCAATGTATCAGGAAAACAGCATGATTAAAACCATTACATTTGCTATTTTGCATTTCAGCGTCGCATTTAGTGTCGCCTATATTTTGACCGGCAGTATCGGCGTTTCCAGCGCGGTGGCTTTGGTCGAACCCATCGTCAATACCGTCGTCTTTTATTTTCACGAAAAAGCGTGGAACCGCTACGAGAAAAACAAATCCGACAAGCAAAAATTGTGGGTGCCTCTGCATCAGTGCGGCTAAAGTTTCAGACGGCCTTTTGCTTGATTAAAACCGATTATGCCTTTGCGGTTCATCCATCGCCATCAAAATGCCAAACCCTAAAATAGAGTAAGACTTTACGAAGGCTTCATGAAGGTAAAAATGCTAAAATACGCTATTCTTGCAAACCTATTCAGACGGCCTCAATGCTCACCGATTTAGAAAAAAACGCCATCCGCGACCATTACCAAAACATCGGCAAAAACCTGCCCGGTTTCCGTCCGCGCGCTTCGCAGCGGGAAATGATTGCGGCGATTGCCAACGCTTTTTCGCGGACGTTGACGCGTGAAGAAGGCGAAGAAGCGCCCAAACGCGAGGGTGAGAGCATTGCCGTGATCGAAGGGCCGACCGGCGTGGGTAAATCGTTGGCCTATCTTTTGGCCGGCGGCATCATGGCGCAAACGCGTGGCAAACGGCTGATTGTCAGTAGCGCGACGGTGGCTTTGCAGGAGCAGTTGGTTGACCGCGATTTGCCGTTTCTGGTGGAAAAAAGCGGTTTGGAGCTGACCTTTGCGCTTGCCAAAGGGCGCGGCCGTTATCTTTGCCCCTACAAACTCTATCAACTGACGCAAAACAACGCCCAGCAAAACCTGATTGGTTTTGAAGCGCCGGAAGTATTGTGGGACAGCAAACCCAAGCCGGAAGAATTGAACCTGCTGCGCGACATTGCCGATGAATTTTCCGCCCGCCGCTTTAATGGCGACCGTGACACTTGGCCGGAAAAAATCGATGACACGATTTGGCTCAAAGTGACCAACGACCGCCACGGCTGCCTGAAATCCGCCTGTCCCAACCGTCCGGAATGCCCGTTTTACCTGGCACGCGATGTCTTGGAAACCGTCGATGTCGTCGTTGCCAACCACGATCTTCTGCTTGCCGACATCAGCATGGGTGGCGGCGTGATTCTGCCTGCGCCCGAAAACAGTTTCTATTGCATAGACGAAGCGCACCACCTGCCCAAAAAAGCCCTCAGCCGTTTTGCCGCCGAACATTCATGGAATATTGCCGTTTGGACGCTGGAAAAACTGCCGCAGCTGACCGGCAAAATTGCCGCGCTTACCGATAAAGCCGAACTTGCCAACCTTGCCGACGAAGCTGCCACAGCCTTGCTCGACAGCCTGCACGAATGGCAGTTCCATTTGGCGGAAGAACCGTCTTTAAGTCTGGGGTCGTCTGAAAACGACAGGCGGAAACACAACGAACCGACTTGGCTGTGGGAAGACGGCAAAATCCCCGAAGGCCTGGAAACCACCGTTTCCAATACGGCCATTGCTGCACGCAGCCTGCTCAAACATGTTGTCGGGCTGAACGATGCGCTTTCCGCCGCGCGCCGCGAAAAAGAGCAGGACGGTGCACTCATCGACCGCCTGACCAGCGAGTTCGGCCTTTTTATCGCCCGTATCGAACAAATCAGCGCGGTTTGGGATTTGCTCTCCACCGTTCCCATTGAAGGCGAAGAGCCGTTGGCGAAATGGATAACCCGCCGTGCCGACGACAAAAACGACTATATTTTCAATGCCAGCCCCATCAGCAGCGCATCCCACCTTGCCAATAGCCTGTGGCGGCGCGCGGCAGGCGCGGTATTGACTTCGGCCACCCTGCAATCGCTCGGCAGCTTCAACCTGATTTTGCGCCAAACTGGTCTGCTGTGGCTGCCCGAAACCACCACGCTTGCTTTGGAAAGCCCGTTTAATTTCGATACGCAAGGCGAGCTGTATATTCCGCCGGTTCAAGCCAGCCCCAAAGACCCTGATGCGCACACGGCCGCCATTGTCGAGTGGTTGCCGAAGCTGGTTTCGCCGGTTGAAGCCATCGGTACGCTGGTGTTGTTTTCCTCGCGCAAGCAAATGCAGGATGTCGCCTTACGACTGCCTGACGAATACTTACCGCTTCTGCTTGTGCAGGGCGAGTTGCCCAAGGCTGTTCTTTTACAAAGGCACCATCAAGCCATTGCCGAAGGCAAAGCCAGCATTATTTTCGGCCTCGATAGTTTTGCCGAAGGCCTCGACCTGCCCGGTACGGCCTGCGTGCAAGTCATTATTGCCAAGCTGCCGTTTGCCATGCCGGACAATCCCATCGAGAAAACCCAAAACCGTTGGATTGAACAACGCGGCGGCAATCCCTTTATCGAAATTACGGTACCCGAAGCCAGCATTAAACTGATCCAAGCCGTCGGCCGCCTTATCCGTACCGAACAGGATTACGGCCGCGTGACCATCCTCGACAACCGCGTCAAAACGCAACGCTACGGCCAACAATTATTGGCCTGCCTGCCGCCGTTTAAGCGGATAGGGTAGTTGTGGATAATTTAAAAAACAAAGGCCGTCTGAAACCAAATGTTCAGACGGCCTTTTATTCTTTTCAAGCTATAAATCCAATTTCATGACGGATACGGTTTCCCCGTTGTGCCAAGTCTGCGTGATTTCTTTCCAGCCGAACTTTTCATACACGGCCTGCACATCCGGCGTATAGAGAAACAGATGCGGCAAACCCAATTCGCGTGCTTTATCCAGACAAAACGAAACCAGCTGCCTGCCCACGCCCAAACCGCGAAATTGCGGCAAAACGAACACATCGCCCAGCCAATATTCGTATTCGGGAAAACACGCCATATCAAACCGCTTCAATGCCGCCGAACCCATCAGCCGCCCTTCGTTATCCACAGCCGAAAACGCCAGCGGCAAATCATCCTCATTAAGACACTGCGCATAATATGCACGGATTGTGTCCAAAGACGACCACGGCGCAAAATCGTGCCATTCCTCAAACAGCGCGAGGGCTAAAGGCTCGACAAATTCAGGCTTCAGACGGCATATGTTCATATTGGCTCCTCTTGTTGTATCGAATAGGGATTATTTTCACAGTATAGGCCGTCTGAAAGGTTAACACATCTTAAAAAATCAGCGTAAAACACGATAAACCCGCCGCCAGCCCCATTCAAATCACTTATAATTCTGCCCGTACCGCACACAAACAAAAGAAGAACATCATGGCCAAGAAATTTCCCATTTTCCCGAAAAATCCCGAGCGTATCTGCTGGGGTTGCGACAAATACTGCAAAGAAGACGATTTGCAATGCGGCAACGGTTGCGAGCGCATTCAGCACCCCATCGAGTTGGACGGCCGCGACTGGTATAAAAAAGGCGACTGGAGCAATTTGTTGAGCGAAGAGCAGCAAATCGAACTTGGACTGAAAGAAGCGCCCAAGCCGGCCAAACCGCATATCAAGCTGCCTTTGAAAAACAAAACGGCTTAAACGGTATGCCGTAAACAAACGAGATAAAAAAAGGCCGTCTGAAACCTGAAAAACAGGGTTTCAGACGGCCTTTGCGTTGTCGGATTATGCCTTCACATAATGCACAAACGCGTATTCGATGCCTTTGGCGGAAACATGGTTTTCCCGAGAGGCTTCTTGCCATGTTTCTGTGGAAAACTCAGGAAAAAACGCATCGCCGTCCACATCCAAACCGACTTCGGTCAAACGCAAATCCGTGGCAATCGGCAGGGCTTGTGCATAAATTTGCGCGCCGCCCATGATGATGACTTCTTCAGCCCCCTGACACAAAGCCAGCGCATCTTCCAAAGAGGCTGCCGTTTGCGGGCCTTCGGCCTGATAATCTTGGTGGGTGATGACGATATTTTGACGGCCGGGCAGCGGCTTGCGCGGCAGAGATTCCCATGTTTTGCGGCCCATAATGACGGGTTTGCCGGTGGTGTAGGATTTGAAAAAGGCAAAATCCTCGGGCAAATGCCAAGGCATGGTGTTGTTGATGCCGATACAGCGGCGGGCGGCGTAGGCGGCGATGAGGGTGATTTTCGGCATAATGAAATCCGTTTGCAAAATAAAATGATTATAGCGGAAGGGAGGCTGGATGAACTGAATGCCCGATATTCTAAAAATGTTTCAATATTTATAAAATCAATATTCAAAATGCTTGATTTTGACAAAAATCATTTATTGTTCATTTTTTTAGGTATATGATAAATATCATACCAAATAAAAAAGGAAAGGAAAAAATGATGAGAACCCTCCGTATTTCTGCTTTGACTGCTTCCCTGTCTTTGATGCTGGCTGCCTGCGGCGGCGCAACAAGCGGCTTGTCAAATGCCGTTACCGAGCCGCTCAATCCGCATCCGAAAGGCGTGTTGTCCGTTGAATTGAACGAATCCGTCCCTGAAAACGGTACGTTGGAGCTGACGGCCAACGGTAAAACGCAAACCCTGCAAAAAGGCGGCAAACTCGATACCGGCTTTTTGAAAACCGATAAAGTATCTTCTTACGACTACGCCCAAAAAATTAAGGTAAACGGTCAAGTCATCACTTTGGAAACGGGCGATTTCCAAGTGTATAAACAAAATTATTCCACTGTTGCTGCGCGTTACGCCAAACAAAAAGCCGATGACGCAGGCAAGCTGCAAAACCTTGATACATACACATTCACCGTCGGCGAAGTTCAAGGCGATGAAACCGCTTACCGCAATTTGCCCAAACAAGGCAGCTATCAGTATTCGGGTATTGCGTTTAACGGCGACGACCGCAGCGGCCGTCTGAAATACATCGTCGATTTCGATAAAAAACAAGGTTACGGCAAAATCAGCAGCATGGCTTCCCACAATAATGTCGACCTGCTTGCCGCAGGCATTGCCAATAACAATGGCAAAGCCGCCATCAGCGGTAAAACCAGTTTGAATGGCGTAGAAAACGGCCGTTACGATTTGAAACTCTTCGGCCCGCAGGCTGAAGAAATTGCCGGTAAAGCGCAAATCAAAGTTGGCGACTCTTCCAAAGAAATCGGTTTGGCCGGTAAGAAAGAATAGGAAACAAGGCCGTCTGAAATATTCAGACGGCCTTTTTGTGACAAAAAAAGCAACGGCTCAAACCGTTGCTTTTTTCATGCCAACCTAAATTACAGGCTGCCCAAGATAATGCGCAATACGCGGCGCAACGGCTCGGCAGCACCCCACAAGAGTTGGTCGCCGACAGTGAATGCGCTGATGTATTCGCCACCCATCTCCAGTTTGCGGATACGGCCGACAGGAACAGACAGCGTGCCGGTAACTTTGGCAGGCGTCAGCTCGTGAATGCTGGCTTCTTTTTCATTGGGGATAACTTTCACCCAATCGTTTGCACCTGTCAAGATGGCTTCGATTTCAGAAACAGGCAGGTCTTTTTTCAGCTTCAGGGTGAGGGCTTGGCTGTGGCAGCGCATAGAGCCGATGCGGACGCACAAGCCGTCGATTACGGTCGGATTGTCGCTGCGGCCGAGGATTTTGTTGGTTTCCACGCCGCCTTTCCATTCTTCTTTGGACTGGCCGTTGCCCAAGTCCACGTCAATCCACGGAATCAGGCTGCCGGCGAGCGGTACGCCGAAGTTGGCTTTTGGATAGTCTTCGCTGCGCAGGAAATCGGACACTTTACGGTCGATGTCAAGAATCGCGCTGGAAGGATCGGCAAGCTCGTCTGCCACTTTGGCGTGAATCGCGCCCATGCCGCTGATGAGTTCGCGCATGTTTTTCGCACCTGCGCCGGAAGCGGCTTGATAGGTCATGCTGGTTGCCCATTCGACTAAATCATTTTGGAACAAACCGCCCAAAGCCATCAGCATCAGGGAAACGGTACAGTTGCCGCCGATGTAGTTTTTCACGCCGTTTTTTAGGCCGTTGTCGATGACGTTGCGGTTGACAGGGTCGAGGATGATAATCGCATCGTCTTTCATGCGCAGAGAAGATGCCGCGTCAACCCAGTAGCCGTTCCAGCCGCTGTCGCGCAGGGGTTGGAAGACGGATTTGGTGTAATCGCCACCCTGACAGGTAACGATGATGTCCATTTTTGCCAATTCGGCAACATCGTTGGCATCCAACAATGTTTTGGCTGCCTGACCGAAATCAGGGGCAGCGCCGCCGACGTTGGAAGTGGTAAAGAAAAACGCTTCGGGAATGTGGACGAAGTCGTTTTCTTCTTTCATACGCTGCATCAAAACAGAGCCGACCATACCGCGCCAGCCGACGAAACCTACTTTCATGTGTTACTCCTTACAAAGAAAATCCGGATAAGTTTTATAGTGCATTAACAAAAATCGGAACGGCATCGCCTGCCACTTTGTTCAGACTTTTGTTAACCCACTATAAAAAAGGGGAAAACAAACGTTTTAACGCCGTCTGCGGAAAATGTAAAGGTTTTTATCGAAATTTTTTAGAATGATGGAAAAATAGGTTAAGATGGCAATGAAATTGCATCTCATTAAATAGCACAGAGGAAGATTAAATGAGCGAAATCAATTTGTCGGATTTGCCTAAAACAGAAATAGTGGATGTCCATATTGCTTCAGTATGGTCACGGGTCGCGGCATATTTGTTGAATTATTTATTTAATGTAATTATTTTTTTACCCTATTATTATATTTTATATACTGAGACAGCAGCAATTGCCAAGCAGAAAAATATTGCTTTTACACAAGAGCTTATAATAAGTGTCAGCGAGCGGGCCGATATGACACAGATGCTAGGATTGACCTCTATCGTATATTTAATTGTCGGTATTGTTCAGCTTTATTACATGAGCCGCTATGGTCAATCCTTGGGTAAAAAGATCATGCGTATTCGAGTATTGAAAAGCAATGGCAGCAATCCGGGTTTTCTTGGTACGGTATTGGTACGAGAAGTTGCATGGGGCTTAATTGTACTTGCCATTGTGTTTGCTGCATACTTTGTATTAAAAGGAAACATTTTAATTTATTCACTACTGATCACACTGATCAACTTCATCATGCTCTTCTCCGTCAAACGCGACCGCCGCACGCTCTACGATATGCTGGCCGATACGGTTGTCGTCAAATTGCCGCCACGCCGATAAATGGCTTTTTTGTGTTAAAATCAGCACTTTCCAACATAGGCCGTCTGAAAAATAGTTTTCAGACGGCCTTTCGACACGCTATTGATTCCATGAAAAAACACCTGTACCGCATCACGCTCGTCAGCATTGCCGCAGCCATTCTTGCCGCCTGTCCGAGCAAAAGCATTAAAAATCTTCCCGAAACCGACACCAGCATTATCAAAGGTCCTGACCGCCCCACCGGTACGCCCGATCCCGTCGGTACGACAGTGAGCGGGGGAGGAGCAAACTACACCGTAGTTTCCTACAACGAATTGCCGCACTGGGACCTCCAACACTTTACCAAAAGCCTGCAATCTTTCCGTTTAGGCTGTGAAAAACTTAAAAACCGCCAAGGCTGGCAGGACGTTTGTATCCAAGCCATGCAGACGCCGGTGCACCATTTCCAAGCCAAGCACTTTTTCGAGCGCTATTTCACCGCATGGCGCGTCGATAACGGCAGCAATCCTGCCGGAACCATTACCGGTTATTACGAACCGGTTCTGCACGGCGACGATAAGCCCACAAGCCAATCCCGTTTCCCGATTTACGGCATTCCGAACGATTTTGTTTCCGTTCCGCTGGCTGCAAACTTGAGGGGCAGCAAAGCCACCGTCCGCATCCGCCAAACCGGCCAAAACAGCGGCATCATCGACAACAGCGGCACATACACGGCCGATTTGTCCAGATTCCCGATTACAGCACGCAGCACTGCGCTGAAAGGCCGTTTTGAAGGCAGCCGTTTTGTTCCTTACCACACCCGCAGCCAAATCAATGGCGGCGCGCTTAACGGTAAAGCGCCGATTTTGGGTTACGCAGATGATCCGGTCGAACTTTTCTTTATGCACATTCAAGGTTCAGGCCGTCTGAAAACCCCGTCCGGCAAATACATCCGTGTCGGATTTGCCGATAAAAACGAACATCCGTATGTTTCCATCGGCCGTTATATGGCGGACAAAGGCTATCTGCCTCTGGGTCAGACCAGTATGCAGGGCATCAAGGCCTATATGAAGCAAAACCCCGGCCGCCTTGCCGAAGTTTTGGGGCAAAACCCAAGCTACGTTTTCTTCCGCGAGCTGACCGGCAGCGGCGATTCCGGCCCGGTGGGTGCATTGGGTACGCCGTTGATGGGCGAATACGCCGGTGCCATTGACCGCCACTACATCACGCTTGGCGCACCGTTATTTGTCGCCACTGCCCATCCGATCACTAAAAAAGCCCTCAACCGCCTGATTATGGCGCAAGATACCGGCAGCGCGATTAAAGGCGCAGTCCGTGTGGATTATTTCTGGGGCTATGGCGACGAAGCAGGCGAAGTGGCCGGCAAAATGAAAACCACCGGCTATGTATGGCAGCTCTTGCCCAACGGCATGAAACCGGAATACCGTCCATAAACAGCGGTTTAAAAAAAGGCCGTCTGAAACCAAGATTGAGGTTTCAGACGGCCTTTTTATTTCTATAAAAATGCGGCAGGTTTTTAAAACCTGCCGCGGTATGGGGACATACAGCTCGGACGGTAAGCCGGGTTCTGTCGCGGACAGTCATTCCTCTAGGCACATCATTGCTGGTGTGCTCAAGCAACCTACCCGAACGCTCGGCGAGCAGCGTCATTGCGTTCTGTTTGGTCTTGCTCCGAATGGGGTTTAGCCTGCTGCGCTTTGTTACCAAATGCACGGTGCGCTCTTACCGCACCTTTTCACCCTTACCTGTTTTGCCCGAAGGCAATCATCGGCGGTATTGCTTTCTGTTCCACTTTCCGTCGCGTTACCGCGCCCGGCCGTTAGCCGGCATTCTGCTCTGTGGAGCCCGGACTTTCCTCCCCGTATGCCTTACGCGATACGCGGCGACTGTCTGTCCGACCTGTATGAGTCGCGGATTATAACACAGCCGCCATAGGGTTCAGACGGCCTAAATATTTATTTTTTCTTTTTAAATGCTATTTCGGTCAAACCCAATTCCTGTGCCTTTTTGCGGACTGCGGATTCAGGCATTTCGCGTGCCAGGCGGCTGGTGCAGTATTCGGTCATGGTGGTGGCGCAGGCTTTAAAGTTGCCGGTAAAGTCGCTGGCGGCACTTAAAAACGGGATGAGGCGGCCGGCCATGATTTCTTCGGCCGGTGCGTCTGTTTGGGCGGATACGCGTCCGGACTCGACCGCCGAGAAAATTTGTTCGGTAAAGCGTCGGGCGAAGTTTTCTTCTGTTTGGCAGTCTTGGAATGCGGTGTTTTCGTGTTGGCAGACGAGGGTAACTTCGCCTTGAGTTTCTTGCAGCGGTTCGGCCAAATCGAGTTTGAGGGTTTGCTTGTCGGTTTGCAGCCAGGCGGTGCGGCCTTGGGTTTTGATGATTTTGCCGTAAACGCCGATGGCATCGTTTTTGGGGATGTTTTTCTGTTCGGCAAGTTGTTGGGCCGAGAATAAGGGGGCTTGTTCGGCAAATGCGCCGCCGGTTTCGTGTTTGAAGTAGGCGGCGAGGTCTTGTTTGATGAGGGCTTGGGTTAGCAGTTTTTCGCCTTCGGTCAGGCGGTGTGCGAAGCCGTGTGTTTTGGGGGCGGATGCGGCATCCGTGGTCTTGGTGTCCGGTGTGCAGGCGCTCAGGAGTAAAAGCAGGGGAAGGATGTATTTCATGGTTGGTCTCTCAACAGGCCGTCTGAATATATGGTTTCAAACGGTCGGCGTTGTTTATCGATAACGATAAACCCGGCGGGGATAAACGGGATAGGCCGGGTAATTACGGACGGGTTCGCTGTCTTGATAGATGGCGGTCGTCCCGGGTGGGGCGTTGATGGTCACGGTTTTGTTGACGGTGGTTTGCGAGTGGACGGGCAGGTCCAAGACGGCGGTGCGCCCGTACGGAGTCTCGGTATAGACGCACGCGCTTAGAAACAAGGCGGCACTCAGGACGGCGGTTTTCATGTTTCAGACGGCCTTATTTGAGCAGGTTTTTCAAGGCCAGGCGTACGCCTTCGCCGACTTCCGTGCCTTTGGGAATGCCTTTGGTGGCGGCTTTGGCTTCGCGTTCGTTGTAGCCGAGGGCAAGCAGGGTGTTGATAATGTCTTGGCTTTCGTCGGCAACGGCATCAGGGGCAAACAGGCCGTCTGAAACGGTATGGGATACGAGTTTGCCGCGCAGTTCCAACACCATGCGTTCGGCGGTTTTCTTGCCGATACCGGGGGAGGAGGAGAGGCGTTTGACGTCTTCTTCGGCGATGGCTTGCGCCAGCTCGTCGGCATTCATGGCTGATAAAATGCCCAATGCGGTTTTGGCACCGATGCCGCTGACTTTGACTAGTTGGCGGAAGGTGGCGCGTTCCTCGGCTGAGGCGAAACCAAACAGCAAATGCGCGTCTTCGCGGACGACAAGCTGGGTGTAGAGATGGACGGTTTCGCCAACGGGGGGCAGGTTGTAGAAAGTCTGCATGGAAACGTCGGCTTCATAACCGACGCCGTTGACGTCGATAACGACCTGCGGCGGATTTTTCTCAATCAATTTGCCTGTGAGCCTGCTGATCATGGTGTTCCCCTGTGATTAAAAAAGGCCGTCTGAAACCTTGCAATCGGGTTTCAGACGGCCTTGTATTGTATCAAACTTCAGAGGTAACGCGGACGAAATCAGATGGCGGATGCCAGGTTCAGATGACGGGCGCGTTCGCCTGCTTCGGCGGCACGTTCTTGGCTGCTGAACGGACCCATTTTGACAACGTATTCGTAGTTGCGTTTTTCCAGCATGACTTTGCTGTCTGACGGCAGGCTTTGTGCGGTTTGGTTCAAATAAGCCTGTGCTTCGCGTTCGGTACCGAAGGATTTCAAATCAACAAAAAATTCTTTGTTGTTTGGGGAAACAATGGTTTGAGCGGCGGTTTGGCCGGGGATGACCTGCTCAACTTTGACGTTGGCCGTGCCTTGGTTGATAAAACCTAATTGTTGGGCGGCGGCTTTGGAAACATCGATGACACGGTTGCCGTGGAAAGGGCCGCGGTCGTTGACACGGACGATGACGCTTTTGCCGTTTTGCATATTGGTCACGCGTGCGTAGCTGGGAATAGGGAGGGTTTTGTGGGCGGCGGAGAGGGCGTTCATATTGTAACGCTCGCCGCTGGAAGTTTTACGGCCGTGGAATTGGTTGCCGTACCATGAGGCTTTACCGGTTTGGCTGAAAGAGGAAACTTGGGTCAGCGGCGTGTAGCGTTTGCCGGCAACTTTGTAACTGCGGTTGGCAGAAGGATGCAGTTTTTCGACTCGGACCACGCTGTCGGCGACGGCGGCATTGATGGAAAGGACGCCGATGGTGGCGGCGGCTAAGGAAAGGAGGGTTTTTTTGGTAAAAGTCAAAACGGGTTCCGTTCTTGAGTTGATAACGCAGCGGTTTCAGACGGCCTGCTATACGCCGCCGGCAAAACCGTTTTGCCGCCATGCTTCAAACAGAATAACGGCGACAGTATTGGAAAGATTCATGCTCCTGCTGCCGGGCATCATCGGCAGGCGGATTTTTTGTCCGGCAGGCAGGTTGTCGAGAATCTCGGCAGGCAGGCCGCGTGTTTCGGGACCAAACAGCAACACGTCGCCTTCGCGGAAGGAAACTTCGTCGGGGCGGGTAGAGCCTTTGGTGGTCAGCGCGAAAATGCGGCGGCCTTCAAGGGCCTTGAGGCAGTCTTCGAAATTCTCATGTACCGTCAGTTTGGCAAACTCGTGATAATCCAAACCCGCGCGTTTCATTTTGGACGAATCCAGCGGAAACCCAAGCGGCTTGACCAAGTGCAAATCGGCACCGGTATTGGCGCACAGGCGGATGATATTGCCCGTATTGGGCGGGATTTCGGGTTGGTACAAAACTATGGTAAACATATAAATCAATCACTTATAGAGTGGCATAATGCCGAAATGTTCCATGGGTGTCAAAAACTTTAAGCTATTTTTTCATTGGCGGACGCGCCAAGCTCCAGCAAAAAATCTTACCTGCGCCTGATTTTTTCAGCGTTTTCGCCAATTCGTTTAAAGTCGAACCGGTGGTAAAGACATCGTCAATTAACAGAATATTACACGCCTTCGGCAATTCGGTTTTGATTTTAAATGCATTCTTGATATTTCGCCGACGTTCGTCGCTTTTCAGCGTACTTTGCGGCTCGCTGTGCCGTCTGAAAACCGCGTGGCGCGGCAGTAGCGTCCAGCCGTAGCGTTTTGCCAAAATATCCGTCAACGCCTCGCTTTGGTTGAATCCGCGCTTGAGCCGCCGCTCTTTGCTCAAAGGCATGGGCAGGACGAAATCGAAGTGTTCCGCCGCCAGCCAGTCCGGTGCGTTTTGGCACATCAAATCCGCCAACGGACGGCTCATGCCCAAATCGGCCAAGTGTTTCAGCTCGCGTATCATGCTGCTGACGGGCGGTTCGTAATACAGCGAG
Source organism: Neisseria subflava (assembly GCF_003044645.1). Classification (GTDB taxonomy): domain Bacteria; phylum Pseudomonadota; class Gammaproteobacteria; order Burkholderiales; family Neisseriaceae; genus Neisseria; species Neisseria subflava_B. The sequence goes on along the minus strand of NZ_POXL01000004.1, from coordinate 27,558 downwards.
GCCCACATTCTATCAAATACGGGCGGCTTTTTTTGACAACTGCCGCACACTGCCCCGCCCGCGACATGGCGGAAACACAAAGGGCAGCTTTGTGCCGCATCGATAAAATATTCCGTCAAATCGTTTGCGCAGCCTCGGCAAAGGCCGTCTGAAACGGAATCGTGGCATAATACGCAACGTCGCGTATTGAGCTGTTTCAAACTGCGCCACCAAGAAAGAACATTCATGCCACACTCCGCCAAAAAAGTTTATCTGATACACGGTTGGGCGGCGAACCGCCATGTATTCGACGATTTGATACCGCGCCTGCCTGCCGGTTGGGACGTCCGCGCACTTGATTTGCCCGGACACGGCGATGCACCTTTTGCCGAACCGTTTGATATTGCCGCCGTTGCCGAAGCCTTTGCCGGACAAATCGACACGCCGGCACACATTCTCGGCTGGTCGCTGGGCGGATTGGTTGCCCTGTATTTGACCGCGCTTTATCCCGACAAAATACAATCGCTCTGCCTGACGGCAAGTTTTGCCCGATTGACTGCCGACACGGATTATCCCGAAGGCTTGGCACAACCTGCCTTGGGCAAGATGGTCGGCGCATTTCAGCAGGATTATGCCAAACATATTAAACAGTTTCTACAACTGCAACTGCTGCACACGCCCCATTCCGGCGAAATCTTAAACCGCGTATTGCCCGATTTGGCGCGCTGCGGCACGCCTTCCGCCTTACAGGCCGCGCTTGAAGCGGTCAACCATGCCGACGCGCGTCCGCTGTTGTCGCTTATTCATACGCCGTCATTGCTGGTGTTTGGACAGAAAGACGCGATCACGCCACCGCGCATGGGCGAATATTTACACCGTCATTTGAGTGACAGCGAGCTGGTCCTTATCGACAAAGCCGCACACGCGCCCTTTTTAAGCCATGCCGACGAATTTGCCGAAACCTACCGCAATTTTGTCGAAAAGGTCGTCTGAAACAAACATCAACCATAAAAACAGAATATTGTCGGGCAAAGCCCGCTGACACGACCCACCATGACCGAACAAGACAAACGCTGGCAAATTCACCGCCATCTCGCCCAAGACACCGACGAGCGCCTGCAGCTGGTCCGCAATGCACCCAAACGCATCATGCTGATTGGTGCCGATGCCGACATCAGCCGCAGCCTGCTGGCCGCGCGTTATCCCGACGCCGTGTTTGAAGAATACGATCCGAATGCCGACTTTTTGAAAACCGCCGCCGCCGCGCGCAAAGGCGGTTTCTGGCAGAAGCTGACCGGCAAAACCATTCCGCAACATTGCCAAGCCCTGACCGCGCCGCTGCCTGAAGCCGCCGCCGATATGCTGTGGGCCAACCTCAGCCTCAGCCGCGCCGACGATATTTTGCCGGTATTGAAAAACTGGGCCGCCGCTTTGAAAACCGACGGATTATTGTTTTTCACGCACTTTGGCCGCGACAGTCTGACCGAGCTGACAGGCCGTCTGAACCATGAAGGCATCGAATGCGAAGCGCCCACGCTGATTGATATGCACGACTTGGGCGATATGCTCGCCGACAACGGCTTTTACGATCCGGTAACCGACACGGCCAAGCTTGAATTGAGCTATAAAAAAGCCGGGACGTTTTGGCAGGACATGGAAACCTTGGGATTGTGGAATGCGTTGAAGTTCAGCAATCCGCAAGCGGCTAAGGAATGTGTGGATAAGATTTTTGCCAACGAAGGCCGTCTGAACATCACGCTTGAAACCGTGTACGGCCATGCCGTGAAGAAATTGGTGTTGCCGCAAGGAGAGAACGTGGTGCAGTTTTTCCCGAAAAAACAGATGCAGGCCGGAAGCTGAGGGCTGCTTGGGTTTGAATGCAAAAAGGCCGTCTGAAGTTTCAGACGGCCTTTTGTTTGATTCCGAATTAAGCCTGTTTGGCCGCCCATTCGGCCGGCGTGGCGGCAACGGAAATCGACAGCGCGTGCAATTCGTTGCTTTCGAGTTGCGGCTTGAGACCGTCTTTAATCAGGCGGTGGCGGGCGAGGCGGGCTTTGCCTTCAAATGAGGAGGAAACGATTACGGCGAAGAAGTGATGGCCGTCGCCTTCGACTTCGACGTGTTCGCAAGGGGTAACGCCTTCAATCAGGGTTTTGACTTGTTCGGGTAAAAGCATGGGGGTTCCTTGGGAAATGGTTTGCTTGTAAAAGAGGGCATTATACCGAATCTTGATAAAAACAGGCCGTCTGAAAAACCAAACTTCGGGTTTCAGACGGCCTCGGTCTTTTGAAGCGTCAAATGCTTATTCGTACACTTTCAGCAGCTCGACTTCAAAAATCAAAGTCGCGTGCGGAGGAATCACGCCGCCGGCACCGTGTGCGCCGTAGCCCATTTCGGAAGGAATGGTCAGCTTGCGTTTGCCGCCTTCTTTCATGCCGCCGAAGCCTTCGTCCCAGCCTTTAATCACTTGGCCGACGCCCAGAGTGATGGTCAGCGGTTGACGGCGGTCGAGGCTGGAGTCGAATTTGGTACCGTCTTCCAACCAGCCGGTGTAATGTACGGTGATTTCTTTGCCTTTGACGGCTTCTTTGCCGTGGCCTTCTTGCAAGTCTTCAATAATCAGGCTCATGATGTTCCTTTCGGATGTATGGTGAAAATCGGCTCAAGATTACCATATTGTGCGCAATCGTGAAACAAAGCTGCCCATATGGCCGGCAGCAAAAAGGCCGTCTGAAACGGATTTTCAGACGGCCTTGTTTTATGCTAACCCTTATTTGTTGTCAGGTTGGGATTTGACATCGTGGGAGACGGGCAGCTCAGGCATGGTTCGGGCAGACTCCGGAACATTGCCGGAAAGGGCTTTCAAGAAGGCAACGATGTTTTCAGTGTCTTCCGGAGCCAGGGTTTTACCCAATTGAGCTTTCGCCATGATGTTGACGGCTTTATCCAATTCCCAAACGCTGCCGTTGTGGAAGTATGGATAGGTACGTTCAACGTTTCTCAAGCCGGGAACACGGAAGAAGAATTCGTCTTCGGCTTTTTTGGTTACGTCCGCACGGCCTTTGTCGTGTTTAGGATCGTCGATGTGTTTCCAGTAAGGACCATCCACCAAACCGAATTTTTGGAACATGGTACCGCCCAAGTTGACGCCGTTGTGACAAGCGATACAGCCGTTGTCCATAAATGCGCGTACGCCTTTGCGTTCTTGTTCGCTCAGGGCAGATACGTTGCCTTTCAGGTAGTCGTCCCAACGGGTCGGAGTCAGCAGGGTACGTTCAAACGCGCCCAATGCAGTGGTGATGTTTTTAAAGGAAACCGCGCCGTCTTCAGGGAATGCGGCTTTGAATTTTTCTTGGTATTCAGGGATACCGGCGATTTTGGCGGCGGCATCGGCTTCGGTCGCGTTGGCCATTTCAACCGGGTTGAGCAATGGGCCGCCGGCTTGTTCTTCCACATCGGCGGCACGGCCGTCCCAGAATTGGCTTCCCAACAAGGCGGCATTCAGGGCAGTCGGGGGGTTACGGGCGCCGAATTGGCTTTTGTGGCCCGCGCTGGTCGGCATGTTGTCTACGCCAGCAGTTGCCAAGTTGTGGCAGGAGTTACAGCTGACGGTGTTGCCTTTGGACAGGCGGGTTTCGTACCAAAGTTGTTGGCCGAGTTTGACCTGCTCTTCGGTAAACGGACGGATTTTTTGCATTTCGGCCGCATCAGGCAAAGGTTTGAACACGGTTTGCGCGCGTTCCAACAGGGCTTTGTCTTCGGCAGAAACATCGGCGGAATTTTGAGGGGCCGAAACAGCGGCGGTGCTTGCGGCAGCATCGGCAGCGCTCGCGGCAGAAGCCGCTTGAGGGGTTTCGGTTGTTTGAGCCGTTTTCTCGCCGCAGGCGGTCAACGCGGCAGAAACGGCCAAAGCCAAAGCGATTTGGTGGAGTTTTAAACGTGGCATAGGAGGGTTCCTTTGTTATGCGTTTGTTATGTAATGGATTGCTGATTGCACCAGCAATATGCCAACTATAAAAGATAAGGCGGTTTTAATTTTTGTTGTAAATCAACCTTTTAAATTTGATAAATTTTGAAAATATCACTGATAGGGAAATTTATACTATGGAACTTTTTTATTATTTATTTACAATTGCTTAGATAAATTAAGGCCGTCTGAAAAAATAAAATTCAGACGGCCTTTTAGTTTTTATTGATTACGTCCGTTATTCTATTTTAAAAAATCTTAATAAATATGGGGTTATTAAAAAATAAAAATAATTTGCGTTATTAAGCATAAAGCGTTATAAATGCGTTAATAAATGAACGTTTCACTTTAGAGTTTTTTTTATGCTGATTGCTTTATTGATTATGCTGCGCGAGGGCATCGAAGCCGCCCTGATCGTCGGTATTGTTGCCAGTTTTTTGAAACAGTCGGGACACAGCGAGCTGATGCCGAAGGTTTGGCTGGGCGTGTTTTTGGCTTCGGTCATGTGTTTGGGTATTGGTTACGGCATTCATTCCGCTACTGGCGAGATTCCACAAAAAGAACAGGAATTGGTGGTCGGCGTCATCGGCCTGGTGGCTGTGGCCATGCTGACGTACATGATTTTGTGGATGAAAAAGGCCGCACGTTCGATGAAACAGCATCTTCAGGATTCTGTTCAGTCGGCCTTGAACCGCGGCAGCGGCCAGGGTTGGGCTTTGGTCGGCATGGCGTTTTTGGCTGTGGCGCGCGAAGGTTTGGAGAGCGTGTTTTTCCTGCTGGCCGTGTTCCAGCAAAGCCCGACATGGTCTATGCCGATAGGCGCGGTGTTGGGGCTGTTGGTGGCGGTTGTCATCGGTACGCTGATTTATCAGGGCGGTATGCGCCTGAACTTGGCGAAGTTTTTCCGTTGGACGGGCGCGTTTTTGATTGTGGTGGCGGCCGGTCTGTTGGCCGGTTCGTTTCGCGCGCTGCATGAAGCAGGCGTATGGAATGCGATGCAGGACATCGCTTTTGATACATCAAAATATTTGCATGAAGACAGCCCTTTAGGCGTGCTGCTCGGCGGTTTCTTCGGCTATACCGACCATCCGACCGAAGGCGAAGTCCTGATTTGGCTGCTGTATCTGGTTCCCGTCATGATTTGGTTTTTGCGCGGCAGCGCGCCAGCAAAAACGTTAACTAAATAAGAAGGAAGTAAAATGAAAAAATTCAATCTGACTGCTTTGTCCGTAATGCTGGCTCTGGGTTTGACTGCGTGTCAGCCGCCTGAAGCCGAAAAAGCCGCGCCTGCCGCTTCAGGCGCATCCGCTGCCGCCAATGCCGACGGTTCGGTCAATATCGGCGTGAACGATACTGCCTGCGAACCGATGGAATTGACCGTCCCCAGCGGCCAAGTCGTGTTCAACATTAAAAACGACAGCGGCCGCAAGCTGGAATGGGAAATTCTGAAAGGCGTGATGGTGGTGGACGAGCGTGAAAACATCGCCCCGGGTTTATCCGACAAAATGACCGTTACCCTGCTGCCGGGCGAATACGAAATGACTTGCGGCCTGTTGACTAATCCGCGCGGTAAGCTGATTGTTACCGACAGCGGCTTCAAAGACACTGCCAACGAAGCGGATTTGGAAAAACTGTCCCAACCGCTCGCCGACTATAAAGCTTACGTTCAAGGCGAGGTTAAAGAGCTGGTGGCGAAAACCAAAACCTTTACCGAAGCCGTTAAAACCGGCGACATTGAAAAGGCCAAATCCCTGTTTGCCGCCACCCGCGTCCATTACGAACGTATCGAACCGATTGCCGAGCTTTTCAGCGAACTCGACCCCGTCATCGATGCGCGTGAAGACGACTTCAAAGACGGTGCGAAAGATGCCGGATTTACCGGCTTCCACCGTATCGAACACGCCCTTTGGGTAGAAAAAGACGTATCCGGCGTGAAGGAAATTGCAGCCAAACTGATGACCGATGTCGAAGCACTGCAAAAAGAAATCGACGCATTGGCGTTTCCTCCGGGTAAGGTGGTCGGCGGCGCGTCCGAACTGATTGAAGAAGTGGCCGGCAGCAAAATCAGCGGCGAAGAAGACCGTTACAGCCATACCGACTTGAGCGACTTCCAAGCCAATGTGGAAGGCTCCAAAAAAATCGTTGATTTGTTCCGTCCGCTGATCGAAGCCAAAGACAAAGCGTTGTTGGAAAAAACCGATGCCAACTTCAAACAGGTTGAAGACATTTTGGCGAAATACAAAACCCCGAACGGTTTCGAGCTGTACGACAAATTGAGCGAAGAAGACCGCAAAGCCCTGCAGGCGCCGATTAATGCCTTGGCAGAAGACTTGGCCAAACTGCGCGGCATTTTGGGTTTGAAATAAGATAACGCGTTTTCAGACGGCCTTTGGATATTGAAAGGTCGTCTGAATCTTATTGTCGTCCACACAAAATATGCTTGAAAACCAACCTTACTTCACACGATTGCAATCTTTCCGTTCCCTGCCAAGGAGCAGACCATGAGCCAAAACAAACAACCGGCACAACCCGAAAAACGAACCCTTTTCAAAACTGCCCTTGCCGCCGGCGCCATCGGCGTTGCCGGTTATTTTGCCGGTAAAAAACAAGGCGAATCCGCCGCCGAGACCCAAAACAACCAACATTCCGAGCTGGCCTATCCGTGTTACGGCGAGCATCAGGCAGGCATCGTTACGCCACACCAGCTCTTCGGCATCATGTGTGCCTTTGACGTTACCGCCAAAGACGCCAAACAACTTGAAAACCTGTTCCGCACACTGACCGCCCGCATCGAATTTCTTACCCAAGGCGGCGAATACCAAGACGGAGACGACAAGCTCCCGCCAGCAGGCAGCGGCATCCTCGGCAAACAATTCCGCCCCGACGGGCTGACAGTTACCGTCGGCGTCGGCAGCAGCCTCTTTGACGACCGTTTCGGCCTCAAAGACAAAAAGCCGAAACACCTGCAGGAAATGCGCGACTTCCCCAACGACAAACTCCAAAAATCTTGGTGCGACGGCGACCTCAGCCTGCAAATTTGCGCATTCTCCCCCGAAACCTGCCAAGCCGCCCTGCGCGACATCATCAAAAACACTGCCCAGTTTGCCGTGATCCGTTGGAGCATAGACGGTTGGCTCCCTAAAGCCGAACCCGGCGCCATTGCCGCGCGCAATCTTTTAGGTTTCCGCGACGGCTCAGGCAATCCCAAAGTCGAAGATCCCAAAGTCGCCGATCAAGTCCTGTGGACGGGCGTTGCCGCCAACAGCTTGGACGAACCGGCATGGGCGAAAAACGGCAGCTATCAAGCCGTCCGCCTCATCCGCCACTTTGTCGAGTTTTGGGACCGCACCCCGATGCAGGAACAAACCGATATTTTCGGCCGGCGCAAATACAGCGGCGCGCCCATGGACGGTAAAAAAGAAGGCGACACCGCCGATTTCGCCAAAGACCCCGACGGCAAAATCACGCCCAAAGACAGCCATATGCGCCTTGCCAATCCGCGCGATCCGGAGTTTATGAAAAAACACCTGCTCTACCGCCGCGCCTTCAACTACTCGCGCGGCCTCGCCGCCAACGGCCAGCTCGATGTCGGCTTGGTGTTCATCTGCTATCAGGCCAACCTTGCCGACGGTTTCATCTTCGTGCAAAACCTGCTCAACGGCGAGCCGCTGGAGGAATACATCAGCCCGTTTGGCGGCGGCTATTTCTTCGTCCTGCCGGGTGTCGAAAAAGGCAGCTTCCTCGGCAAAGAACTTTTGGGCGTATAAATCCGCCGATGGTTTGAATAGATAAAAAGGCCGTCTGAAACCTGATTTCCAGATTTCAGACGGCCTGAGTTTTTTCTATCAAACTAAATGTTCCGCCAAGAAAGCCAATGCGTATTCGACGGCTTGCGCCCTTATTGCTTCACGGTCGCCTGTGAATAGCACGGTTTGCTCAAACGAGCCTTCGGGCGTGGTCAGGCCGAACCAGACTGTGCCGACCGGTTTGGCCACGCTGCCGCCGCTAGGGCCGGCGATGCCGGAAATACTCAAGGCGTAATCGGCTTGCGCGACGGCTTTTGCGCCGCGTGCCATTTCATAGACAGTCTCGCGGCTGACCGCGCCGTGTTTCAGCAAGGTGTCGGGCATGACGCCGAGGCGGTCTTGTTTGGCTTGGTTGCTGTATGTGACGAAGCTTTGATGAAACCATTGCGAGCTGCCAGAGAGGGAAGTCAGCGCACCTGCAAGCAGGCCGCCGGTGCAGGACTCGGCGCAGGTAACGGTTTGGCGGCGGCTGGTCAGGTGTTCGGCGATGGTTTGCAGATGGGACATGGCGGCTCCTTATGGAAAAGGGTAAAACCGGGCGGGCGCTTGGCCCGCCAGGTTTCAGACGGCCTGAAAGCTGAAATCAGGCTTTCGGCTGAATGAGGTGGACATCACATTGTGGGAACGGGATGTTGATGTTGGCGGCACGCAGGTTTTCAACCACTTGCTCGTTCAGGGCGAATCGGAACGGGCCGAGATTTTCTTCTTGCGTCCACGCCCAAAGGGTAATTTCGATGGCGCTGTCGCCAAGGTTGGTAATGTATACGACGGCAGGTCGTTCTTCGGTTTGAACACACAATGGATGCTCGGTTGCCGCTCTCAATACGGCGGCTTTGGCGGCTTTCAAGTCACAGGCGTAGTCGACGCCGACAACAACTTGGGCGCGGCACAGGGGCAGGGAGGAGCGGTTGGTGATGCTGTTGGTCATGACCACGCTGTTGGGCAGGACGACTTCTTCGTTGTCCGGCGTACTCAAAGAGGTCTGCACCATTTTGATTTCGCGGACGATACCTTCAAAACCGTTGACACGGATAAAGTCGCCGACTTTAAATGGGCGGAACAGGATAATCAGCGCGCCGGCGGCGAAGTTGGACAGTTGGTCTTTCAAAGACAAAGCCACGGCCAAGCCTGCGCCACCGATCAAGGCGGTAACGGAAGTGGTCGGGATGCCGAGTTTGCCCAGTGCGGCGATGATGACGAGGATCAGCAGGCCGATGTTGGCGACGTTGCCGAGGAAGCTGACCAGCGTTTTATCGACTTTGGCGCGTGTCAGCGCGGCTTTCATCAGTGTTACCAAGCGCGTGGCGATCCAGCGGCCGATAAAGAAGATGGCTAAGGCGGCCAGCAGGTTGGTACCGAAAGACATGCCGGTTTGGGCGAGTTGTTCCCAGCCGGAGAACGAAGAGAGGACTTGAAGATCGAAATTCATAATTGTGTGTGCGTGTGAAGTTGTTTAAAAGGTTATTGTAAAACAAGGCTGTCTGAAAACCTAATGATTTGGTTTTTCAGACGGCCTTTAATCTTTCTTAATCTTTTTCAGCTTAACGTAAAACGGTTTTGCTCCAACGGCTCACCCATTGTTTTTGTTTGGTGTTGATGTCGGCGCGGTTGGGGGAATCGCTGTGTTTCGGGGTTTGGGCAAACTCGAATACTTTGGGCAGCGGTGTGTTTTTGACTGCCGGATAGACCCACATTTCGGCAGGCAGGGCTTTTTGCACTTCGCCGCTTTGCAGCCAGCTCACCAGTTTGGCCGCCAGTTCGGGTTGTTTTGCACCTTTCAAAACGGCCGCGCCTTCAACTTGGCGGAATGTGCCGCCTTTGAGGAAGAGGTTGCCGGTGGGCGGGATGCTGTATTTGCCTTTGGAGTAGTGGACTTCGGCCGCCGGGCTGGTGGCATAGCTGACCACGAGGGGATAGGCGCCGCCGTTTTGGGTGAAATCGGTGTAGTAGGCTTCGCTCCAGCCTTTGGCAACTTTCACGCCGTTTTGGCGCATTTGCGCCCACCATTTGAACGCGCCTTCTTCACCCATGCCGCCGATGTTGGCCAAGAGGAAGGAGAGGCCGGGCGAGGACGTGGCGGGAGACGGGGTCACCAGAAGGTTTTTATACTCCGGTTTGGTCAGATCTTGCAGGGTTTGCGGCAGGGGCAGTTTTTTCTGTTCAAACCATTTTTTGTCGTAGTTGATGGCGACATAGGCGTAATCAACAGCCAGCGCATCGGGCAGGGAAGCGGTTACGGGCGCGGATTTGGGTTGGCTGGCGGCGAGGATGCCGGCGGCTTTGGCTTTGCCGATGTTGGCGTTGTCCAAACCGTAAACCGCATCGGCAATCGGGTTGGCCTTGCTCAAAATCAGCTTGTTGAGCATTTCGTTGCCGCTGCCTGCCTTGATGACGGACACTTTGGCATCGTTGGCTTTTTCAAATTGTGCGATGACGGATGGGGGCAGGCTGAAGGATTTGTGCACGGCCAAACGCACTTCGGTTTGGGCGTACAGGTTTGCCGAAGCCAGCAACAGGGCGAGGGCGGACAATTTCAGTTTCATTCTCTTTCCTTTGTGTGGGTAAAATACGAAATATCATAACAAAATCTGCATATCAAGGCACGATATGAATCGTTCCCCCGTTTGGCTGTTTGACCTCGACAATACTTTGCACAATGCCGAAGCCGGCATTTTCTACATCATCAACCGCGCCATGACCGAATACATGGCAGGCCGTCTGAAGCTTTCCGAAGAAGCCGCCTCCCACCTGCGCCAAGATTATTGGCACCGATACGGCGCGACGCTTGCCGGTTTGCAAATCCACCATCCCGAAGTCGATATCGATGAATTTTTGCGTGAAAGTCACCCGCTTAAGCAAATTTTGGCAAAGGTGGAGGGTATGGATGGAACTGATGACGTTTTAGGCCGTCTGAAAGGGCGAAAAGCCGTATTTTCCAACGGGCCTTCATTTTATGTCCGCGCATTGGTTGAGGCGTTGGGCTTGGAAGCGCATTTTGACGGCTTGTTCGGCACGGACGACTTCGGCCTGCTCTACAAACCCAATCCGCAAGCCTATCTCAACGTCTGCCGCCTGTTGGGCGTTAAACCCGAACAGTGCATTATGGTGGACGACAGCGCCGACAATCTGCACCAAGCCAAAGCCTTGGGCATGAAGACCGTTTGGTACGGCGAAAAAGCCCATCCGTTGCCATTTGCCGACGGCATAGCGAAAGATATGCAGGGTTTGCTTGAATTTTGCACAAAACTGCCGTGAAGTTTTGAAAAATCAAGTACAATACACGGTATTGCCGACATTTAAAAACAAGGACAACATCGTGCGTAAACTCGCTTTAATTCTGACCGCCGCCGCCGTTTTGGCCGGTTGCTCTTGGGAAACCTACACCAACGAATCCGGCCGTACCGCCGTACGCCAAAAATATGCTACCGGCACGCCTATCGTTTATCAGGACGGTACTTATTCTAAAAACATGAATTACAACCAGTTCCGCCCAGAGCGCCGCGCCGTCCAATCCAATCAAGCGGATCATGCTGAACACGGCGAACGCGGCCAACATTGGCAAAAACCGCAATTTGCCAACCAACAGCCAGTAACCGAATAACAATATCCCCAAGGCCGTCTGAAACGGAGTGAAAAACAATCAACATTTGTTGCCCCACTTTTCAGACGGCCTCAAACAACGACAACGGAAACCGTATCATGGCTCAGACAGCTTTAAATATCGTCATCCTCGCTGCCGGCAAAGGCACACGCATGTACTCCAAAATGCCCAAAGTGCTGCACCGCATTGGCGGCCTTCCCATGGTTGAGCGCGTTATTGATACCGCCGCCTCCCTGAATCCCCAAAACATCTGCGTCGTCATCGGCCACGGCAAAGAGCAAGTCTTGGACACCGTCAAACGCGATGTCGTTTGGGTTGAACAAACCGAACAGCTCGGTACCGGCCACGCCGTCAAAACCGCCCTGCCGCACCTGTCTGCCGAAGGCCGCACGCTGGTGTTGTACGGCGACGTCCCCCTGATTGACGCAGCCACCCTCGAAACCCTGCTCGAAGCCGCAGGCGACGAAGTCGGCCTGTTGACCGACGTGCCCAACGACCCGACAGGTTTGGGCCGTATCATCCGCGACAGCAACGGCAGCGTAACCGCCATTGTCGAAGAAAAAGACGCCGATGCCGCCCAAAAAGCCGTAAAAGAAATCAATACCGGCATTTTGGTTTTGCCCAACGCCAAACTCGAAGCTTGGTTGAACAGCCTTTCCAGCAACAATGCCCAAGGCGAATACTACTTGACCGACCTCATCGCCAAAGCCGTTGCCGACGGTATTAAAGTTCATCCCGTCCAAGTCCGCGCCTCCCATTTGGCCGCCGGCGTGAACAACAAACTCCAACTGGCCGAACTCGAGCGTATCTTCCAAACCGAACAGGCGCAAGAATTACTCAAAGCAGGCGTAACCCTGCGCGATCCGGCGCGTTTTGATTTACGAGGCCGTCTGAAACACGGACAAGATGTCGTGATTGACGTCAACGTCGTCATCGAAGGCGAAGTCGAACTCGGTGACAACGTCGAAATCGGTGCCAACTGCGTGATCAAAAACGCCAAAATCGGTGCCAACACCAAAATCGCCCCATTCTCCCATTTTGAAGGTTGCGAAGTCGGCGAAAACAACCAAATCGGCCCATACGCCCGTTTGCGTCCGCAAGCCAAACTGGCCGACGACGTACACATCGGTAACTTCGTCGAAGTCAAAAACGCCACCATCGGCAACGGCACCAAAGCCAACCACCTCACCTATATCGGTGATGCCGAGATCGGCAGCAAAACCAACTTCGGCGCCGGTACGATTATTGCCAACTACGACGGCGTGAACAAACACAAAACCGTCATCGGCGACGAAGTGCGCATCGGTTCAAACTGCGTACTGGTTGCCCCCGTTACCCTCGGCAACAAAGTGACGACAGGCGCGGGCAGCGCGATTACCCGCAACTGCGAAGACGGCAAACTCGTCCTCGCCCGTTCGCGCCAAACCGTCATCGAAGGCTGGGTGCGTCCGGAAAAAGGCGATAAGAAGTAAGGCCGGTCTTTTATTTACTTTCAGACGGCCTTGAGAAACAACAGGCCGTCTGAACCCAGATTTGCCGTTTCAATGAATATAAAACGGCGTTTTCCGACTGCCGCTTTCGGGAGCCGGAGCAGTAGTCATTTTCTCAAACTTTTGATACTAAGGAACTTATATGTGCGGTATCGTAGGTGCTATTCGCGCCAATCACAATGTAGTCGATTTTCTGACCGACGGTCTCAAACGCCTTGAATATCGAGGCTACGATTCGTCGGGTATCGCCGTGAATACAGACGGCAAAATCAAACGCGTCCGCCGTGTCGGCCGTGTGCAGCTGATGGAAGATGCAGCACGCGAAAAAGGCGTGTTCGGCCATATCGGCATCGGCCACACCCGTTGGGCAACCCACGGCGGTGTAACCGAGCCTAACGCCCACCCTCACATTTCCGGCGGCATGATTGCGGTTGTCCACAACGGCATCATCGAAAACTTCGAAGCCGAACGCGAACGCCTGCAAGCGTTGGGTTACACCTTCGAATCGCAAACCGATACCGAAGTCATCGCCCACAGCGTCAACCACGAATACACGCAAAACGGCGGCAAACTGTTTGAAGCCGTTCAAGCTGCGACTGCCCGTTTCCACGGTGCATACGCCATTGCCGTTATCGCACAAGACAACCCTGAACAAATGGTTGTTGCGCGCATGGGCTGCCCGCTGTTGGTGGCCTTGGGTGACCAAGAAACCTTTATTGCTTCCGACGTATCCGCCGTGATCGCCTTTACCCGCCGCATCGCTTACTTGGAAGACGGCGACATCGCCCTGCTGAACGCAAACGGCATCGAAAAACTGCTCGACAAAACCGGTGCGCAAACCGAACGTGCAATTAAAGTGTCCGAATTGTCTTTGGCTTCTTTGGAGTTGGGCCCATACAGCCACTTCATGCAAAAAGAAATCCACGAACAGCCTCGCGCCATCGCCGATACTGCCGAAGTCTTCTTAGACGGCGGTTTCGAACCTGAAAACTTCGGCGCGAATGCACGCGAAGTGTTCGACGATATCCACAGCATCAAAATCCTTGCCTGCGGTACGTCCTACTATGCCGCGCTGACCGCCAAATACTGGCTCGAATCCATCGCCAAAGTGCCGACCGACGTGGAAATCGCCAGCGAATACCGCTACCGCGACGTGATTGCCGATCCGAAACAATTGGTCATCACCATTTCCCAATCCGGCGAAACTTTGGACACCATGGAAGCCCTGAAATACGCGCAATCCTTGGGACACAAACACAGCCTGTCTATTTGTAACGTGATGGAATCCGCACTGCCGCGTGAAAGCGAGTTGGTGCTGTATACACGCGCCGGTGCAGAAATCGGCGTTGCCTCTACCAAAGCGTTCACGACCCAACTGGTTGTCTTGTTCGGCTTGGCCGTTACCTTGGGCAAACAACGCGGTCTGGTTTCCGATGAGCAAGCAGCTGCATACGTTGAAGAATTGCGCCAACTGCCCGGCAGCATTCAGCACGTTCTCAATCTTGAGCCGCAAATCGCCGCTTGGGCGCAAAAATTTGCCAAGAAAACCAGCGCACTATTCTTGGGTCGCGGTATCCACTTCCCAATCGCCCTTGAAGGCGCATTGAAGCTGAAAGAGATTACCTATATCCACGCCGAAGCGTATCCTGCAGGTGAGTTGAAACACGGCCCGTTGGCTTTGGTGGACGAGAACATGCCTGTTGTCGTGATTGCCCCGAACGACAGCCTGTTGGACAAAGTAAAAGCCAATATGCAGGAAGTCGGCGCACGCGGCGGCGAACTCTTTGTCTTCGCCGACCTCGACAGCAACTTCAACGCCACCGAAGGCGTGCACGTTATCCGCGCCCCACGCCATGTCGGCGTACTCTCGCCGATTGTGCACACCATCCCCGTGCAACTCCTGTCTTACCACGCCGCCCTCGCACGCGGTACAGACGTGGACAAACCGCGCAACTTGGCTAAATCGGTAACGGTTGAGTAAGCAATAAACCGGTTAAAAAAAGGCCGTCTGAAACCTGTTTCAAGGTTTCAGACGGCCTTTTTTATTTGTTGGTTTCAGTAATAGAAATGCTATTTATGATGTCTTTGCTTTCATTATAAATGTACAACAACAGCTGATTGTGACCGATATTTTATTGATTAGAGTGGCCTCTGATGACAAGTAAGCAAACCGACAGAATGAAAACAGGCCGTCTGAAAAATCTTTCAGACGGCCTGTTGTTTTAAAGCGTTTTATTCTGCGCCGACAACGACGGTGTTGAGGTCTTTGAATTTGACGCGGCGTTGCCATGCGTCGCGGACTTGTTCGACGGTCAGTCTGTTGATGGCTTTTGGGTAGGCTTCCAAGTAGTCGTTGGGCAGGTCGTAGAGGCCGATCAGGCTCAGGTAGTTGAGCAGTTTGTCGTTGGAGTCGTAGCGCAGGGGAAAGCCGCCGACGATGTTGGCTTTGGCCTGTTTCAGCTCGGCTTCGGTCGGGCCTTCGGCGATAAACTGCTCGATGACGGCTTGGGTGTCGGCCAGTGAGACTTTGGTGTTTTTCTTTTGGGTGGAATAGGAAACGGCAAACGTACCTTCTTCTGTCGCCGGGGCGAGGCTGCTGTATACGCCGTAGGTGTAGCCGTGTTGGTCGCGCAAAACTTTCATGAGGCGGCTGTCGAAACCGCCGCCGCCGAGGATGTAGTTGCCGGCAATGAGGGCGTAATAGTCGGGGTCATGGCGTTTGAAGAGGGAAGTGCCGAGCAGGATTTGTGCCTGTGTGCCGGCAAAGGGGATGTCGCGGCGTTGGGCGGTTTGTTTGGGAACGGGCGGGATGGCGTGGGTTGCGGTGGCTTTGGCCGGCAGGTCTTTGAGGACGCGTTCGACCAGTTGCTCTGCCTGTTTGCGATTGAGGTCGCCGACGATGGCGACAATGGCGTTGTCTTTGCCGTAGTGGGTGCGGTGGAAGGCGCGGATGTCGTCCAGACTAACTTGTTTGAGGCTGTCGACGGTTATGTTTGCGCCGCTGCCGTAGGGATGGTTCGGATAGATGAGCTTGGTCAGTTCGCGCGTGGCGGTGTAGTCGGGGGTGGTTTCTTGTTGTTGCAAGCCGGTAATGGATTGGATTTGACGGCGGCGGAAAACGGCTTCGTCAAAGCGCGGACGGGTCAGCGAGTGGTTGAGCAAGTTGGCGGCTTTGTCGCGGATGTCGGCTTTGCTGAGGCTGCGGAAGCCTGCAGATGCGCTTTCGGCATTGCTGTCGCTGCTGATTTGTGCGCCGATGTTGTCGGCTTCGGCATTGAAGGCTTCTTCGTCCAGCTCTTGGGTGCCGTCGGTCAGGAGGGAGGCGGTAAATTCGGCAACTTGGCTTTTTCCGTCCGGATTGGCGACGCTGCCTGCGCCCTTGAAGCTGACTTCAAGGTCGATGATGGGGTTTTCGTGGCGTTCGACAAGGAGGATTTGGGTGCCGTCGCGGTTGCACCAACGTTGGATGTCGGTGGCGGCTTGGACGCTTAAGGGCAGGAGTAGGGCAAGGGCGAACAGGGTGGGTTTCATGTTGTGGCTTTCTGTTAAGGCCGTCTGAAAGGGTATGGGCTTTCAGACGGCCTGATGTTTATCGGCGTTTGGCAGCTTTTTTGCTTGGCGCGGCGGCAGGTTTTTGCGGCTCGATGATGACGGTGCTCATGCGATCGTCGGTCAACATCCGGGCGGCGGCCTGTACTTCTTGCGCGCTGACTGCCTGCAAGCGGCGGTGGATTTCTTGTTCGTCGGTATATTGGAAACCGCGCGCTTCGAGGCGGCCCATCATGGAGGCTTGGGAAGACATGGAGTCTTTGGCGTAGATTTCGCTGACCGCTGCCTGGGTTTTGACGCGCTGCAATTCTTCTTCGGAAACGCCGTTGTCGGCAATGTCTTTGATTTCTTGGCGCAGCTGGGCAATCAGAGTATCGGTTTTCACGCCTTCGGCAGGCATAGCCATGACGCTGAACAGCGGCATTTCACGGCTGATGATGTCGTAATGCGTTCCTGCGTTCAATGCGGTTTGCTTGCCGCGCACGAGGTTTTTATCAAAACGGCTGGACGCGTTGCCTGCCAAAATATCGGAAAGGATGTCGAGGGCGAAAGGCATCGTGTCATCGAGTTTTTGGAGTTTCGGCACACGGAAGTTGATGGCAATCAGCGGCTGGTGTGTGACCGGAGAAGTGGCTTTGACTGTAACAGGCTTGCGTAAATAGGGTTCGGTATGGAGCTTGTTGCGCGGTGGCTGGGCTTTGGCCGGAATATCGCCAAAGAGTTTGGCGGCCGTCTGAAGCGTTTGTTTGGCATCGACATCGCCGACAATGACCAATACGGCATTGTTGGGCGCGTAATATTGTTTGTACCACGCGCGCAGGTCGTCGGCTTTTAGGGTGTGCAAATCTTTCATGTAGCCGATGACGGAGGCGCGCATGGACGGTTGGGTAAAGGCGGCAAGATAGGCTTGTTCCCACATTTTGCCGTCGGCCGTGTCTTCCGTGCGCTGGCGGCGTTCTTCACGGATGACGTTCATCTCGTTGAGGAATTCTTTGTCACTGAAGTTGAGGTTGTGCATTCTGTCTGCCTCGAGCTTCAGGATCTCGGGCAGGTTGGCGGCGGCGACGTTTTCGTAATACACCGTTTCATTGCGGTTGGTGTAGGCGTTGTTTTGCCCGCCCAGCTCGGATACGCGGCGGTTGAATTCGCCGGAGGGAACGTCTTTCGTGCCTTTAAACATCATGTGTTCCAAAGCGTGGCTCAGGCCGCTTTTGCCCGGTTTTTCATCCACGCTGCCGATTTTGTACCAAATCTGCGAAACGGCCACAGGCGCGCGGTGGTCTTCTTTGACGATGATTTTCAGACCGTTGGGCAGGGTTTCAGAAAGCGTCTGCGCCCATGAGGCGGCAGGCAGCGCGAAGGCAAGCATTAAAGCAATTCGGCGTAACATGGTTCAATCCGTAAAATGAAAATCAATCGCCAAAGTATAGCGGAAAATCTGAAAGATTGGCCGAATGTTTCAGACGGCCCGGGCTTTATCTGCTGATTCACATCAAGCGCGGCCGTTGCCAATCTTTACCGTCGCCCCTCATTCGCGGATAATCCCAAACATTCCCGTTTCCAACCATCACAAAGGAATCATCATGGCATTTTTGAAACTGACCGAACAAAATGTTCAAGGCAAAACCGTTCTGATCCGTGCCGATATGAACGTACCGTTCAAAGACGGCAACATCAGCGACGACACCCGTATCCGCGCTTCGCTCGCATCCATCAAATACTGCTTGGACAACGGCGCGTCTGTGATCGTGATGACCCACCTCGGCCGTCCGACCGAAGGCGAATTCCATCCTGAAGACGATGTGGCGCCTGTTGCCGCGCATTTGGGCAAACTGTTGGGCAAAGACGTGAAAGTATTGAACGACTGGCGTGAAAACAAACCGACTTTGAACGCCGGTGATGTTGTGATGCTGCAAAACGTGCGCATCAACAAAGGCGAGAAGAAAAACGACTTGGAGCTGGGCAAAGCCTACGCTTCTTTGTGCGACGTGTTCGTCAACGACGCATTCGGTACCGCCCACCGCGCCCAAGCTTCGACTGAAGCCGTTGCCCAAGCCGCACCGGTTGCCTGCGCCGGCGTGTTGATGGCGGGCGAACTCGACGCTTTGGGCAAAGCCCTGAAACAACCGGCTCATCCGATGGTTGCCATCGTTGCCGGCAGCAAAGTGTCCACCAAACTGACCATCCTCGAATCTTTGGCCGACAAAGTCGACCAACTCATCGTCGGAGGCGGCATTGCCAATACCTTCCTGTTGGCAGAAGGCAAAGCCATCGGCAAATCTTTGGCCGAACACGATTTGGTGGAAGAATCCAAAAAAATCATGGCGAAAATGGCGGCAAAAGGCGGCTCTGTTCCGCTGCCGACCGATGTGGTTGTCGCTAAAGCCTTTGCCGCCGATGCAGAAGCTGTGGTGAAAGACATTGCCGACGTTGCCGAAGACGACATGATTTTGGACATCGGCCCTAAATCCGCTGCTGCTTTGGCCGATTTGCTCAAAGCTGCCGGTACGGTTGTATGGAACGGCCCGGTCGGCGTATTTGAGTTTGACCAATTTGCCGGCGGTACCAAAGTATTGGCCGAAGCGATTGCCCAAAGCGATGCGTTCTCGATTGCCGGCGGCGGCGATACTTTGGCGGCGATTGCCAAATTCGGCGTAACCGATCAAATCAGCTACATCTCTACCGGCGGCGGCGCGTTCCTTGAGTTCTTGGAAGGCAAAGAGTTGCCTGCCGTCGCTGCTTTGGAAAAACGCGGCGCGTAATCGGTTTTAATCTCGATGGCTGAATAAAGGCCGTCTGAAATCCAAATCGGGTTTCAGACGGCCTTATTTATTTTGTTGAAATGTGTTATCGGTTTAGGCGTTTTGCGTATCCGACTGTCTGTGCAATGCCTGATAACACGGTGCAAGCTGGCGGATGATGAGGTCGAGCTGGTGTTTGAGGATTTGGTTTTGTTGGGACTGCTCTTTGTCGGTCTGTTCCAAATCGGCAAACTCCTGTCGGATGGCTTCAATACTTGCATTGAAGGTGGCCGGTTCGGTCTGCGGCATTTGTTTGAGGAGTTCGGCGATGTGGTGGGTCAGGCGGGCATATGGGGCGAAGGTATCGCTGCCGTCGTGATGAACCTGGTCGCGGTATGCACCGAGCGCGGAAATGTGGCCGGTCAGCGCATAGCTGGTTTTGAGCAGGGTAAAACCGTCTTGCAGGCGGTCTTGGTATTTTTTCGGGTTGCTGCTCATGTCGGACAGGGTGCTGCTGAGGGCGGCGGTGCTTTCGTGGGCTTGGCGGCGGGTGAGGCGGTAGTCGACATCGTCGCGGCTGCCGTTTTGCAGCTGGTCGAGGATGGCGTCGAGATAGCGGCCGTTGGCAGTGATGGTCTGGGCGGCGGTGTGGCTGAGGGTGAGGTAACGCCAATCAGGCCAGAGGTAAGTGGCGGCAGCCCATGCGATAACGGAACCGACGATGGTGTCGATGATGCGGATGGGCATGGCGTGGTACACGTCCAAACCGGCAAGCGAGAGGCTGGTCAGGGCTTGGATGGTGATGAAAAAGGTGGAGAAGCTGTATTTGTAGCTTCGGGTCATGAAGAACAGGGTGGTGCTGGCGATGACAATCCAGAGCTTGGTTTCAACAGACGGGGTGAAGTAGGGGACGAGCGAACCGACAATCACGCCGAGAATCGTACCGGCGATACGTTGGTACACGCGGCTTTTGGTGGCGGTGTAGTTGGGTTGGCAGACGAAAAGGGCGGTCAGCAGAATCCAGTAGCCGAGGTTGAGATGGAGGATTTCGACAATGATGCAGGCCGCGGCCACGACGATGGAGAGGCGGGTGGCATGGCGGAAGACGCCGGAGTCGAAATTGAGCTGGCTGAGGACGGTTTCACCGATATTGCGGAAATTGGTGTTTTCAAGGGCGGCGATGCGGGTGTCGGCATTGTCGTTTTCAGCAAGGGACGCATCGTTTTGCAGTTGCCGCAGTTGGTAATCGACGCTGCTAAGGTTGTCGAGCAGGCGGCGGATATTGTGGAGGTTGGCATTGTCGGCATGGGTCTCGGCAAAATGACTGAGGGATTGGCGGCAGCCTTCCATGGCCCGGCCGAGGCGTTTGCTGTATGCGTAGGGTTTGTTGTTACGCAGGGAGGCGGCAACGTTGCGGCACGCCTGGCCTTGCATTTCGAGCAGGCGGCGGATGCGGAAGATGAGGTCGGTATTTTTGAGCTGCTCGGCCATTTCGCTGTAATCGACGTGGGCGGAGCTGATGCGTTCGTGCATGTCTTGCGCGCAGAGGTAGTAGCGCAGCATTTTAGCGGTACGCGGATGGCGGTGTTGGCCGCGCAACCGGTAGAAAAGTGCGCCGCGGCATTGGTTGAAGGCGGTAATCACGCCGGTGTTACTCATGGCCAAGTCGATTTGACGGTTGCCCAACCATGCGGCTTCGTCGGGATCGAAAAAGTCTGCTTTGGCATCGAAGTAGTTGCTGAGTGCGTCGTAGGCGTTGGCAACGGTTTCTTGGACGGGGCGGTGGGGCAGGATGATTTGGAAGATCAGGGTGTTGACGCTGTATAGGACAGTGCCCAACAGAATCATGACAGGGTTGGTCAGCCAGTAGGTCTCGGGGGTGTAGGTCAGCGTGGTGTAGGTGGCGACGGCGAGCGCACCGAAAGCGAAGGTGCGGTATTTGAGGCCGACGGTGCCGAGGATGGTGAAGCCGAAAGTCATCAGGGTCATGGCCAAGATGAAGGGAACGCCTGTGCCGATGGTGCTTTGGGCAAGCAGCGAGGAGAGGGTAAACAGGGCAACGGTGATGACGATGTTTTTCAGACGGCCTGTGAGGCGGTTGTCCAAATCGACCAAACCGCCGGCAATAATGCCGAGTACGAAGGGCATGACGAGCTTAGGCGTATCGAAGTGCCAAACGAGGGTGGCGGCGATAAACACGCTGGCGAAGACGGGCAGGGAGGCAATGATCAGAGGTTTGAGCGGCGGGGTGTTCATGGTTGGATTGTTTTATTTGTTATGAGATGAATGATTGGATTTTAACAGGATTTTCAGTCGGTTTCAGAATGCTTGAAATAGGATAAGGCCGTCTGAACGGATACGGGGAAATACTTGATTTCATTTCCACATCCGTTCAGACGGCCTTGTTTGGCTTACGCCATTAGGTCATCAGGTTGAGGTCGCTGATGCGGTCGTAGAGACGTTCGGTATTGTTGCCTTCGTCGTGCATTTGAATGCGCAGGCGCAAATCGTTGGCGGATACCGCTTGGCGCAGGGCTTCGCTGAGTTCGATTTGGCCTTGTGCGTAGAGGTTGAAGAGGTTTTGGTCGAACGTCTGCATGCCGTTGCTGCCGGAGCGTGCCATCAGGTCGCGGATTTCTAGCAATTCGCCTTTGAAAATCAAGTCCTGCATGGCCGGCGTGTTGAGCAGGAGGTCGGTAACGGCCGTGCGTTGGCAGTTTTTCTTGACGGTGAGGCGTTGGCCGATGATGCCGACGAGGTTTAACGCCAAATCCATCAAAACCTGTTGGCGTCGGTCTTCCGGATAGAAGTTGATGATGCGCTCGATGGTTTGGGAGGCTGTGCTGGCATGGATGGTGAAAACGCACAGATGGCCGGTTTGAGCCAGTTGGAGGGCGTATTCCATGCTTTCTTCGCTGCGGACTTCGCCGATACAGACGACGTCAGGCGCTTGACGCATGGCGCTTTGAACGGCGGTTTTCCAGTTGTCGGTATCGATGCCGATTTCGCGCTGGGTGAAGATGCTGCGGCAAGGTTTGTAGATAAACTCGATGGGGTCTTCGATGGTAACGATATGGCCGGGCAGCTTTTGGTTGCGGTAGTTGAGCATGGAGGCCATGGTGGTGGACTTACCCGAACCGGTCGGGCCGGCGAGGATCAGCAGACCGCGCGGCGCGAGTGCAAGCTCTTGGAGCTTTTCGGGCAAACCGAGGGTCTTCATTTCGGGAATGTCTTGGCTGACGCGGCGTAATACCATGCCGACGCGGCCTTGCTCGTGGTAGGCATTGACGCGGTAGCGCGTGTTGCTGCGCGATTGGACGGAATAGTTGATTTCCCAGTCGCGGTTGAAGGCTTCGAGCTGGTCGGGGTTCATGGTGGATTCGGCGATGGCGGCGGTGTCCGCGCCGGTCAGCGCTTTGTGGGGCATGGGCGTGAGGGTGCCGCCGACTTTTATGGCAGGGGGAAAGCCTGCGCTGATGAAGATGTCGGATGCGTTGCGTTTTTCGGCCTCTTCACACATGCGGTCGAGCAGGGGGTGAAGATGCGTGCCGATTTCGGCCGGGGTGGGGATGTGCGGTGCTTGGTTTTTTTGTGAGTAGGCTTGCACCATTTCGCTTAACAGGTCGTGCAGAGGGGCGAGGTCGCTCATGATGATTCTCTTTAAAACGGGTATTCGGTCAGGCTGAAAGGCCGTCTGAAATCGGGATGATGGGGTTCAGACGGCCTGAGTATGGTTTAGAAAACAGAGAGGTTTTCGATGTTTTGCGCCTTGCTGCGTGCCAGCTCGGGGCTGATGGTACCTTGGCGGACCAGGGTTTGCAGGGCTTGATCGAGGGTTTGCATACCGTGGGCCTGACCGGTTTGGAGGGCGGCGTTGATTTGGGCGATTTTGTTCTCGCGGATGAGGTTGCGCACGGCCGGTGTGGAAATCAGGATTTCGTGTGCGGCGACGCGGCCGTTGCCGTCGCGGGTTTTCAGCAGGGTTTGGGAAATGATGGCGCGCAAGGATTCGGACAACATGGAGCGCACGATTTCTTTTTCGCCTGCAGGGAATACGTCGACAATACGGTCGATAGTTTTGGCGGCGCCGGTCGTGTGCAGCGTACCGAAAACCAAGTGGCCGGTCTCGGCGGCGGTCAGGGCGAGGGAGATGGTTTCAGGGTCGCGCATCTCACCGATCAAAATCACGTCTGGGTCTTCGCGCAGGGCGGAACGCAGGGCGTTGGTAAAGCTGTGGGTGTGTTGATGCAGCTCGCGCTGGTTGATGAGCGCCTTTTTGCTTTGGTGGACGAACTCAATCGGGTCTTCGATGGTCAGAATGTGGGCCGGTTGGGTTTCGTTAATGTAGTTGACCATCGCCGCCAGCGTGGTGGATTTACCCGAACCGGTCGGGCCGGTTACCAAGACCAAACCGCGCGGATTTTCGGCAATTTTTTGGAAAATGCGCGGCGCACGCAATTCTTCCAGCGTCAGGACGGTACTCGGAATGGTACGGAATACGGCGGCCGGGCCGCGTTCGGTCATAAAGGCGTTGACACGGAAACGGGCAACATTAGGCAGCTCAAATGAGAAATCGACTTCAAAATCCTGTTGATAGAGCTTGCGCTGGTGGTCGTTCATGACCGAGGTAATCATGGTACCGACTTCTTCCGAGCTCATCTCGGGCAGGTTGATGCGGCGGATGTCGCCGTGTACGCGTATCATGGGGGAAATGCCCGAACTCAAATGGAGGTCGGAGGCTTTGTTTTTCACGCCGAACGCGAGTAAGTCGGTAATCTGCATAATGTGGCCTTGTTTTGGTTTAGAATAATAAAATCGCTTTATTTTAAATAGATAAACCCGTTCGACCAAGTAAAATTTTCAAAATGCCGAGTGATGAACGGGTTAAAGGAGAAAAACATGTCGGTATTGCAACAAAACTATCAGGACGTATGCCGGGCAGTTGAACAGGCGGCTGAGGTTGCCGGACGGCCTGCGGATGCGGTAAAGCTGGTAGCGGTTAGCAAGACCTTTCCGGCAGACGATATCCGCGAAGTGTATGCGGCCGGTCAGCGCGATTTTGGCGAGAACTATATTCAGGAATGGTTTGAGAAAACGGAAACGCTGGCCGATTTGCCGGATATTGTTTGGCACGTTATCGGCGATGTGCAGTCTAATAAAACCAAATTTGTGGCAGAGCGCGCACATTGGGTGCATACGATAGGCCGTCTGAAAACGGCGCGGCGCTTGAGCGAACAAAGGCCGTCTGAAATGCCGCCGTTGCAGGTGTGCATTGAAGTGAACATCGCTGCGGAAGAAGCAAAACACGGCGTAGCGCCCACTGAAGCGGTCGAGCTGGCCCTTGAAGTGGCCAAGTTGCCGAATATTAAAGTACGCGGATTGATGTGTGTGGCCAAGGCCGACAGCAGCGACGATGAGTTACGCAGCCAGTTTCACACTATGCAGTGGCTGTTGGCTGAGTTGAATGCGGTAGGCGTCGAAGCAGATGTTTTGTCTATGGGTATGTCCGGAGATATGCCAATCGCGGTAGAATGCGGCGCAACCCATGTCCGCATCGGCAGCGCGATTTTCGGCAGACGGGAACAAAAACAAAAAGGAGAAGGCAGCCAATGAAACAGATTATCTCGGTCGTTTTGCTTGGTTTGACCTTAACGGGTTGTCGGTTGATGGGCTGGTATCAATGTGAATCCTTATCGGGCTGGTGCAAACCCAAAAAGCCGGCAGCAATAGATTTTTGGGAAATTAAAGGCGAACCGCCGCCTTCTATTGAGGATTTCCGCGGGAAGCGTTTGGCGGACGGGAATTATTCTATTGACGATAATGCTTATCGTACCGCAGCTAATGATTATTTCAGTAGGAAAATCAAAAAGTTTGAAGCTTGCGGGCTAGCTTGGCAAACCCGCGATAAACGCCCTTTAGCGGAAACTTTTAAAAAAGAAGGATTGGATTGTTTGGAAAAACAGGGTTTATACCGAACATCACTGCCCGAAAGCGTCCGTTGGTGAAAAGGTCGTCTGAAATTTTGTCGGTATGATGGAAACGGTATTTCAGACGACCTCAGCAAATGTATCTCATTTAAAAAATTAAGGAAATTTATGAACATCTACTTTTTAGGCGGCGGCAATATGGCGACTGCCATTGCAGGCGGTTTGGTCAAACAAGACGGCTATCGTGTCCACATTGTCGAACGCGGCGCCGAAAGACGGGAGCAACTGGTACAAGAATTGGGCGTAGCCACTTCTGAAAACCTGCCCGAATTGAGTGCGGACGATGTCCTCATTCTCGCTGTTAAACCGCAAGACATGCAGGCAGCCTGTCAAAACATCCGTTTGAATGGCGCGCTGGTGTTGTCCGTAGCGGCAGGTTTGTCCATCGATACCCTCAGCCAGTATCTGGGCGGCACACGCCGTATCGTGCGCATCATGCCCAATACGCCGGCCAAAATCGGTTTAGGCGTATCCGGTATGTTTGCCGATGCAGGCGTTTCAGAAGCCGACCGTACAGCCGCCGACGGCATCATGCGCTCTGTCGGCACAACCGTTTGGCTGAACGAGGAAGATCAACTCCACAATATTACCGGCATCAGCGGCAGCGGCCCCGCCTATGTTTTCTATCTTTTGGGCGCGCTCCAAAATGCGGCTTTGGCACAAGGTTTCAACGAACAAGACGCACGCGAACTGAGCCTTGCTACATTTAAAGGCGCAGTGGCTTTGGCCGAACAGACCGGCGAAGCATTTGCACAATTACAGCAAAACGTGACTTCCAAAGGTGGCACGACACACGAAGCCATCGAAACCTTCAAAGCCCGTCACGTTGCCGAAGCCATCGAACAGGGCGTAGAAGCCTGCGTCAAACGTTCGCAAGAAATGGCGCAACAATATAAGGCCGTCTGAACATGCGCGGCGACTTGCTCTTATTATTGGCAGACGCTATTGCCATCCTGTGTATCACGCGCTTTTTGCTCCGATACGCAGGATTGGCAGCAGAACATCCTCTGCTCAAATTCAGCATACAGGCAACAGGCTGGCTGACCAAACCTTGGCAAAAAGCATTTCCAAGCGGCGAGAAAACCGATTGGTACTGCCTGCCCGCAGGTTTTCTGGTGTACTACCTTACCTGTATCGCCATTATTTTCATCTCACCGGCGCTGTCCATCAGCAATAAGCTGATTTTGGCAAACTTCTGGTTTGCCGCGCTCCATATGCTGAAAGCCGCGGCTTATACATTACTTATTGGTCTGATTATTAGAATGGTGTCCAGCATACAGGGCCGCTATTCGCCGTTGACTTATGCCATCGAACGAATCTTGCAGCCATTGCTCAAACCGTTTTCCTTCTTACGCGCAGGGCGATACGATTTTTCAGGCAGTTTGTTGGCACTCTTATTATGGTTGTGGCTGGCCCGATGGTTTCCCCAACTTATCCAGCAAACCAACCTATGGTTGCTTCAATAGGCCGTCTGAAAGCGCAGCAGGTATTAACGACCAAAAATACAACGTCCTAAAAAGCGCTTTAATACATTTAGGTGTAAGGTAGTGCAAAAAAGTGCAAATCGAAATATAAAGAACAAATGAATAGGTAAAACATGATATGATTCGCCCAATTTCCAAAACGGAAATTCAAGAAAACCCAATAAAAGCAAACCCGTAGCATCTAAATCATTAACAACAAACCGAAAGCAGACACCATGGCAAAGCTGACAGAACAAGATATTTTAAACTGGGATGGTCCTGAAGAGGACTACATGAACAGCGACCAATTGGCCTTCTTCCGCGAACTACTGGTTAAAATGCAAGAAGAGCTGATTGAAAATGCAAACACCACTACCGGCCATCTTCAAGAGCACGAATCCGCTCCCGATCCTGCCGACCGAGCTACTCAAGAAGAAGAGTACGCTTTAGAACTGCGCACCCGTGACCGCGAGCGTAAACTTCTCAATAAAGTGCAAGCGACTCTCCGCAGCATTGACGAAGGCGATTACGGTTTCTGTGCCGATACCGGCGAACCCATCGGCCTCAAACGCCTGCTGGCACGTCCGACCGCGACATTGTCCGTAGAAGCACAAGAGCGACGCGAACGAATGAAAAAACAGTTCGCCGACTAAAATATAAAGATAGAAACCTCAAAAGGCCGTCTGAAAGAGCATTTCAGACGGCCTTTGTTTTGTATTTTTTGTATGTATGGATTGTGTAGAAAGGTTGTTGGAGTTTTTTTATAAAATAAAAACCCTGTTAAAACAGGGTGGTGGTTAAATTTCTAGAAATAATTTTGCGAAAGGTGTTGACTGGTTTTGTTTTGGGGCGTATAGTTCGGTTCTTCGCTGCTGACGCGGTGAAGAAAACGAAGCAGACAGTATAACACAGTTAGTTAAAATTTTCGATAATTTTAGTTGACATTTGCTAAATGTACTGTATAATTCGATTCGC